>CAWAWR010000037.1:0-24652 GCA_963785745.1 uncultured Alphaproteobacteria bacterium | reverse complement strand
CCGCAGCCGGTGAATTGAACCTCAATCGGAGCCTGCCATGTCGCTCCTCGATATCTTCGCCTGGATCGTATTGCTGGTGCTTGTCGCCAGCACCGTCGCCGTCGTCGTGTTCCTCGCCATGCTGCCGGGGATGATTGCGAAGAAGCGCAACCATCCCTGGGCGCAGGCGGTCACCGTGGCCGGCTGGGTCACGCTGTTGCTCGGCTTCGCGCTCTGGCCGGTCACGCTGATCTGGGCCTATGTCGACTTTCCGGCAAGGCGGGCAGGGGAGGCGGCGTGATGATTGTCGTTCTGCTCAATGTCTATCTCGTCATCCTGTTCCTGCTGGTGCATTTCAAGTTCGTTCCGTTCAACCTGTTCTGGAAGGTCTCGCCGGTCATCGTGCTACTGCTGCTCTTGGTCGGGCTGTTCATCCCGATGAACTGGGGCGCGCCGCAGGGCAACGCGCTGGTGGTGCGCTATTCGGTGTCGATCGTGCCGGACGTCGCGGGCGAGGTGCTGGAGGTTCCGGTCGAACCGAACCAGGCGCTCAAGGCCGGCGATGTGCTGTTCCGGATCGATCCGGTGCCGTACGAGGCGCAGTTGCGCGCACTCACCGCCCAACTCAAGTTCCACGAGCTGCGCCTGGAGCAGATGGAGCAACTCGCGAGCACGGGCAGCGGTCGCGCGTTCGACGTCGAGCAGCGCCAGGCCGAGGTCGATCAGCTCAAGGCGCAAGTCACCGGCGCGCAGTGGAACCTGGACAAGACCGTCGTGCGTGCGCCGGCCGACGGCTATGTCACCAACGTCACCCTGCGCAAGGGCGCGCGCGCCACCAACATTCCGCTCGCGCCAGTCATGGCGTTCATCGACACGTCGGAAACCATATCGGTGTGGAGATCGAGCAAATCGCCGCGCGCTATGTCGAGCCCGGCCAGCCGGTCGAGGTCACGTTCAAGTTCATGCCGGGCACGGTCTACACGGGCAAGGTCGACGCCGTGCTGCAAGCAATCTCCAGCGGGCAGTTGCAGCGCTCCGGCACCGCGGTGACGCCGACGGCAGTCCAGTCGGCGCCGTTCGTGGTGCGCGTGAAGCTTGATGACACCGACTTCGCCAACCGGCTGCCGGCGGGCGCGACCGGCACCGCGGCGATCTACACCGAGCACGTGAAGGCGGCGCATGTGATCCGAAAGGTGGTACTGCGGCAGATCGCGATTCTCAACTACATCAATCCGTTCTGACGGAGGTTGCGCCCGGGGCTGAGGTCAGCAGGGTCTTGAACCGGTCCATCCAAGTCATTGGGATTGCTGGATAACTGGCGGTCCTTCGGGCGCGGCAACGTGCGGTCTGTTGGGGACTTAAGCGCTTCACAACCATGCTATATTACTTGACACCCGAGAGGCCCAAGACGAAGCATGGGCCAATTGCAACAAGCCGCTTGAAAGGTGGGAAAATGCCTCGATCTTTCACCGCTTCTTTGATCGCTGCCGCCGTATTCGCGTTCGTTCCGCTGTCCGCTCAGGCGCAGGGCCAGGCCAAGGGGCCGCCCGGACTTCCCGAAGGCAAGGGTAAGACCGAAGTCGAGGCGATCTGCACCGGTTGCCATATCACCGGTCTGATCAACGCCAGCTCCGGCTACACGCGCGATCACTGGAAGCAGTTGATCGCCACCATGATCGATCTGTCGCCGGCTGCGGACACGCAGAACGCGATCCTCGACTATCTGTCGACCAATTTCCCGCCGAACGAGCGCCGCAAGCCCACGCTGGTGTCGGGCAATTACGACGTGAAGTTCACCGAATGGGTGATGCCGCAGCTCGGCCAGCGCACGCGCGATCCGATGCAGCACACTGACGGATCGATCTGGTATGCCGGCCAGTACGGCAACCTGATCGGACGGCTCGATCCGCGCACCGGCCAGGCGAAGGAATACAAGTTGCCGGCCAATTCGATGCCGCACACCGTGCAGCTCGACAACGACGGCATCCCCTGGTTCTCGGGCAACAAGAACGGCACCGTCGGCAAGATCGATCCGGTGACCGGCGAAGCCACCGTCTTCAAGATGCCGGACCCGAAGTCGGACCCGCACACCTTGGCCTTCAACAAGGACGGCATCCTGTTCTTCAGCTTCCAGGCGTCGAACCTGATCGGCCGGCTCAATCCGAAGACCGGCGAGCTCAAGGTCGTCAATGCGCCGAACCCGAAGTCGCAGCCCTATGACGTCAAGGTCGCTGCAGACGGCACGGTTTGGGTGTCGTGCAACGCGCGGGGCTGCCTGCTCAAGGTCGACCCGGTGACGATGGAAGTCACCGAGATTCCGTTCCCGATCGGCGGCTCGACCCGGCGCTTCGACATCTCGCCCGACGGGATGATCTGGTTCAACAATTCGAACCGCGGCGGCATCGGCCGTTACAACCCGAAGACCGGCGAGTTCAAGGAATGGCAGTCGCCGTCGGGCGGCAGCTCGCATCCTTACGGCGCGCTGTGGCTGGACGGCGCCTACTGGTACAACGAGTTGGGCATGCGGCCCGATCCGCTGGTGCGCTTCGATCCCGTGAGCGAGACGTTCCAGAGCTGGCCGATCCCGTCCGGCGGCATCTATTCCGGCATCCTGCGCAACATGCGCGCGACCCGGGAAGGCAACATCCTGATCCACCAGTCGGCGACCAACCGCGTGTTGCTGGTGCAACCGCAGCGTCGCGCCGCCGCGGCTCAGTAGACGATATCGCTGATCATTGAGATTGGGCGGCGACCGGGAAACCGGCTCGCCGCCCAAATCTTTTTGAGCGCCTGCTTGGGTCAACGCACCGCCACGCGCTGCGGCTTTTTCTCCGACAGCCGCCAGCGCTGCACCGGCATTTCGGCCGATCGCGCCGCCACGCGCTTCTCGACTTCCGCGCGCGGCAGCAGCCCGGTCTGCGTGTCGACATAGCTGACCACGCCGGCGGCGTTGACGGTCGCCGCCTGCAACGCCTGATCCGGCTTGCTGCCGAATGCGATGAACGTTGCAAAGGTCGAGGTGAAGGCGTCGCCGGCGCCGGCGGTCCCCGCGACCTGCACCTTGAGCGCCGGGCAGAACATCAGCTCGTCCTTGGTCCCGAGATAGGCGCCCTCGATGCCGTCGGTCAGCAGGAGATAGCGCGGACCCATCGAGCAGACGGCGGCCATGAAGGCGGCCAGCGTCATGCGGAAGCCGCCGCCATTGAGCCCGCGTTCGGCAAGCCGGGGCAAATCGGCGCCTTCGATCTTGGCGCCGCCTTCACCGAAGCGGGCGATCAGTGACGGCAGCATGACTTCGGCTTCCGAGCGGTTGATCGAGAGGATGTCGATCTTGCCCAGGCAGTCCTCGAACGCACGCCCGCGGGCGGCAAGCTGGCGCGGCCCCGGATTGGCGGTGACGAGCGCGCCGGCGGCCTTCGCCTTGCCGACGATTTCCGGAAAGCGCTCGGCTGACTCGTTCGACAGCGTTGCCACATGGACGAGATCGACGGCGAAGGCTTCGTCCTTGAGGTCCGCGGATTCGAGCAGCGTATTGGCGCCGCGGAACGTGAATACCGCGGCGTTGCGTTCATGCGACGACACCATCACCGAGGCCCCGGTCGGCGCGCGGCCGTCGCGCACCACCCAGCGGGTCGAGATGCCTTCCGACAGGAGCCGGGCGAGCACCGTCTCGGCGCGCGTATCCTTTCCGAGCTTCACCAGGGCGCTCACGTCGAGTTCGAGCCGGGCCATGCCGACGGCGGAATTCACCGCGCCGCCGCCGGTGTGGGTCGAAACCTCGGCGGCCTCGGTCTTGCTGCCCTCCTTGAGCAGGAGGAAGGCGGAATCCGCATTGAGCATGCTCATGCGCTCGATACGGTCGCTGGCGATGATCGCGATCGTATCGATGGTGGCGCCGCCGATCGTGAGACTTTTCATGGAGCAACCTATGGACGTAAATCGATTTCGTTACCAACGAGACGCAACAATGCCGCCAACCAGCCCGGGTTCCCAGCGCCTTGCTACCATCGTCAACGCACGGACGCGTTCCCGGTTCGGCTCCGAGATCAGCGCGAAAGCGGCATCATGGCGAGCCCGAACAAAGCGGCATTGTCCCGCCGGATGACCGCCGTCGGCACCTGTAGCATGCGCAGGTGCATCGAACCCTTGCGGGTGAATGCGGTCCGGAATCGCCCGGCATCCGCGGTCGCGGCCCAGGCCGTCGCGACGCTGCCGCAAAGATAGACCCCGCCCCACGCGCAGGTGGCGAGCGCAAGGTCGCCGGCGATGCGTCCCAGGACGTCCGTGAACACCTCGACCGTGCGGGCGGCGGCGGCGTCGCGGCCGGACATCGCCAGCACGTCGGCGGCCTGTTGGGCGGCAACGTGACGGCCGCCGGTGAGACGCCCATAGAGCTTGGCCAGGCCGCTACCGGACAGGACGCTTTCGACGCTTGCGTCCGCGGGCAGGGCAGGCACCGCCGCCAGCGGGCCGAGTGTCATGTGTCCGGACTCGCTCGGGCACGTGTACCACCGCCCGTCGCGCAGGATGACGCCGGCGGCGCCGAAGCCGGTGCCGACATTGACCGCAAGCATCGTGCGCCGTTCCGGATGCGCCGGCGCCGGTGCGCCGATCGGCGTCAAATCCCCGGATGCAAGGTGCGGAAGCGAGGCAGCGACGGCTTCGAGATCGTTCACCACGGCGACGGGCACGCCGGCGAGCGCGGCCGAGATTTCGGCGCTGTCGATCGTCCAATCATTGTTGGTCAGCTTGACGACGCCGTCATCGACCGGGCCGGCGGCCGCAATCGCACAGGCGCCGATCTCCTGCAATCCGCCTGCGCCGGAACCATAGGCGGACAGCGCGTCCTTGAATGCCGGGAAGTCCGCGGCCTGAAAGCTCTCCACCCTTTCAAGGCGGCCGCTCTCGTCGGCGATCGCGAAGCGGACATTGGTGCCGCCTGCGTCGGCCACCAGCCGCCGCGCACTCATGCCGCGTACCGCTGCTGAGAATTGCTCAGCGCTGTCAGGAACTGCTGGCGCCAGTGCGTAACGTCGCGTGCGCGGACGCGGCCCATCAATGCGCGGTGACGCTCCATGCGTTCGGCGAGCGGCATTTTCAGCGCGCGCTGCATGGCGGTGGCCACGTCGTCCATGTCGTAGGGATTGACGATCAGGGCTTCCTCGAGGTCCTCGGCGGCGCCCGCAAACCGCGAGAGGATGAGCACGCCGGGGTCGTCGTCGTCCTGCGCCGCGACGTATTCCTTCGCGACCAAATTCATTCCGTCACGCAACGGCGTCACAAGGCCGGCTTTGCTGCCCCGGAACAATGCCGCCAGGATGTCGCGCTCGATCGAGCGATGGATGTATCGCACCGGCGTCCAGTCGAAGTCGCCGAATTCGCCGTTGATGTTGCCGGACAGACCCTCAAGCTCTTCGCGGATATCGACATAGGCGGCGACCTCCTCGCGCGTGGGAGGAGCAATCTGCATCAGGATGACGCGCTTGAGATGCTCGGGGTAGAGCTCGAGCAGGCGGCGGAATGCACGGAATCGATCCGGCAGGCCCTTGGTGTAGTCCAGCCGGTCGACGCCAATGATCTGCGCGCGATTGAGCGTGCGCGTGGCGAGCAGCTGGATGCTGGCATCAGCCTTCGGCGTGTGCGCCATGTTCTTGATGGCATCGACGTCGATGCCGATCGGAAAACTGCGGGCGACGATGGTGCGGCCGAACGCGGATATCTGCCCGCCGGCCTTCAGCACGCCGCCGCCTTGCTCCAGCACGTAGCGCTGGAAGTTGGTCACGTCCGAGGACGTCTGGAATCCGACCACGTCGTAGGCGAACAGCGTCTCGATCAGCCAGGCGTGGTCGGGAACCGCGACCACCACGTCCGGCGGCGGGAAGGGGATATGCAGGAAGAAACCGATGCGGGCGTTGACGCCGCGGCTGCGCAGCTCCGAGGCGAGCGGGATCAGATGATAGTCGTGGATCCACACCAGGTCCGACGGGGTGATCATTTTCGCCAAGTGGTCGGCGATCATGGCGTTGACGCGGCGGTAGCCTTCGATGAATGACGACTCGTATTCAAGGAAGCCGAGACGATAGTGAAACGACGGCCAAAGCACCTTGTTGGAATATCCGAGATAGTAGGTGTCGTATTCATTGCGGCTGAGCGGAATGGTGGCGACGGTCGCGCGATCATGGCGGACAATGTTCGGCGTCCGATCGGCGTCGTCGTCGACGATATTGCCGTCCCATCCGAACCAGAGGCCGCCGGTCTCTTCGAGCATCGAGCTGACGGCGACCGCCAGCCCTCCCGACTGGGCGCCGGCCTCAAGATCGGCCACTCGGTTCGAAACGACGATGAGCCTGCTCATACGACCGTCTCCCAGGGACGCGACAACCGCATTGCGCCGTTCACAATACCAACCATGGAGTAGGTCTGGGGGAAATTGCCCCAAGCTTCACCGCTGCGTGGATCGGTGTCTTCGGACATCAGACCGAGGTGATTGCGAGCGCGCAGCAATTCTTCAAATTTCTCCCGGGCTTCATCACGTCGGCCAATTCTAGCCAATGCGTCGACGTGCCAGAAGGCGCAAACATTAAAAGCAGTCTCAGGTTTGCCGAAATCGTCGGCATCTTCGTAACGCATCAGGTGCGGGCCGGTTCCCAATACCTCCTGGACCCGCTCGACCGTCGCCACAAAGCGCGCATCGTCGGGGGCGATAAAGCCTACTTCGCTCATCAGCAGGACGCTGGCATCGAGCTTGGAGCCGCCGAAGCTTTCGACGAACGCCTTGCGCTCGCTCGACCAGGCCTGGGTCAGGATGGCCTCGCGGATCGTGACGGCGCGTCCGGCCCAGAACTGTGCGCGCTGCGTTTCGCCGAGCCGGTTCGCGATCTTCGCCAGCCGGTCGCAGGCCGCCCAGCACATCAGGCTCGACGACGTGTGGATGCGGGCGCGCGAGCGCAGCTCCCAGATGCCGGCGTCGGGCTTGTCGTAGAGCTGGAAGGCGCGCTCGCCGATCACTTCGAGCTTGGCAAAATCCGCGGCGCCGGGGGTCATGAACAGGCGCGTATCGAAGAAGGCGGGCGCCGCCGCCAGAATGAGATTGCCGTAGGTGTCGTGCTGGAAATGCTCATAGGCCTGGTTGCCGACGCGTACCGGCCCCATGCCTCGATAGCCCGGAAGGTGATCGATGGTGCGCTCGGTGAGCTTGCGTTCGAGCGTGATGCCGAACACGGGCTGGATGTGACCGGCATTGACGTCGTCGACGATGTTCATGATCCAGCGGAAATAGTTTTCCAGCGTGCGCACGGCGGCGAGGCTGTTGAGCGCCCGCACGACAAAGAACGCGTCGCGCACCCAGCAATAGCGGTAGTCCCAGTTACGCGCGCTGTTCGGCGCTTCCGGGATGCTGGTCGTCATCGCGGCGACGATCGCGCCGGTCGGCTCGTAGCTGCACATCTTGAGCGTGATGGCGGAGCGGATCACCGCCTCTTGCCATTCAACCGGCACCGCGAGGCGGTGCGTCCAGGAGCGCCAATAGTTGGTCGTGTTCTTGAGAAACGACTCCGCGACTTCCGCCGGCGACTCCGCCAGCGTTTCATCGGGCCCGAGGATCAGGTGAATAGGCTCGGTCACCTTGAAGGCGATCTCTTCGAGCAAATAGTCGATCGGCGCATCGGTCGACAGCCGCACGGTGAGCCGGTCGCCGACAAAGCGGATGTGATTGGAGCCGTAGGTGATGGTCGGCGCCTTGGCGCCGTAGTCGAAGCGGGGGCGCAGCCGGATCTTCACCCGCGGGTTGCCTTCGATCGGCACAATCGTGCGGATCAGCATTTGCGGCCGGAACGTGCGGTGGCGGCTGTAGAAGCGCGGGCAGAAATCGGTGATCTCGACACTGCCGGTGTCGCCGCGCAGCGTCGTCTTCAGGACCGCGGTATTGGGGATGTAGGACTGGACCGCGCCGGATTGATTCTCGATCTCGATCGAAAAGATGCCCTGCTCCGGCGCGGCCGTGGAGTGGCCGAGCAAGGCGTGGAAAATCGGATCGCCGTCGAACCGCGGCAGGCAAGACCAGACGATCCGCGCCTCGCGATCGATCAGCGCGCTGATGCTGCAATTTCCAATCAGCCCAAGATCAAGACTCTGCAACGTCAATCATCCTTCAGATCGGCCGGCAGTTGCCGGAGCCATGCCAGGAATTCTTCGGTCCCGGCCGCGCGGTAGGTTGCTTGGGTCTCGCCCGGTCCGACCTTGATCGAAATCCCGTCCCGGGCGTTGACCAGAATAAATGCGTCTTCGTCGGTCACGTCGTCTCCCGCAAAAACCGCGCGCCGGCCGACGAACGGCTTCTCGTTGAGATAGTCGGCAATGGCTGCCCCTTTGTTGCCACCAACGGCCTTTGCTTCGACAACCATTTTACCGCGTTTGAGTTCAACGCCCTGCAACTCGTCGACCGCCGCTTCCATCAGCACAATGCACTCCTGCTCGAGCTCGGGATGGGACCGGTAGTGCAGGGCGACGGCGCCGTATTTGTATTCCAGGAACAGGGCAGAGTATTTCTGTAGCAACGGGTGCACTGCCTTCTCGATCGCGGCAGCAAAACCGCCGTCTACGGGCGGCCTATGCATGTGCCCTGCCGCGTCTCGCCGCGTCAGGCCGTGCACGCCCGCGATCGACAGACGAAGCGGATCGAGAAACCGATCGACCGCTGCAATCTCGCGACCGGTGATGATGGCGACCGCGCCGCCGAGTAGTGTGTCCAGATGCATTAGGGCCTGACGCGTCGAGAGGTCCAATCGCACGTCGTCCGGACGATCGGCGATCGCGACCAGGGTGCCGTCGAAATCCAGAAACAGGGCGATGCGGTCGGAATCGCGAAGGTTGGGCAGGGTCATAAGGGGCGTTCAGCATCAATTCGTTAATGCCGCACCATGTTATGCGGCAAGAGCTTGATTTAGGCCATATTTCGGGATGTTCAACGCCGGAGGGTGTCGTTTCCGTTGCGCAGGAAGGCTGCCGCTTCAGGCATTCGCTACCGGTTATTTTACCGAATGCCACTAAATCTGCGCAGTTCGCGTGCTTTTGTAACGTTGTCCACTCTGGACTGTCATATGGTCGGCGAATAGAATTTCGCTAACGTAACGTGAATCGGTGCGCGGATGATTCGAATTCATCCATTTGCTCGGCAGACGCTTCGCGACCTGTTTGGCGGTCGTGGCGGCGCTTGCCTTCGTGGCGGACGGTGCGCTGGGCGCCGACCATCACGTGGGCGCGGCGCCGGCGAGCGGCGGGCACTATCATGCGCACGCTCACAGCCATGCCGGTGCGTCCGATCAACAGCTCGCCAACGGCGAGGTTGCGGACAGCGCCGATCTCGCTGCCGCGCATGATGGCTTGGCGCCGACGTCCGGTGCGGACGCGGACTGCTGCTTCTGCGCCTGTAACGCCGGCATTGTATTGCCCAGCCTGAATGCTCAGGCGGCCCCGTTCGTGTTGTTGCGCACCATGGCCACCGTCAACCAGCGCCACGGCGACGGCGTGGTGCCTGACGGCCTCCGAAGACCCCCAAGATCCATCGCGATCACCTGACCGCGCGCAGCTCCGATGCTGCGACGCGGGTCGCAGCACTTGGGGTTGCCAATGTTTCCATTTGGATTCCATCGAGCCTTTGCCGGCTCACGTTTCGGCGCTCTCGGCGTAGCGCTCTGCATTGTCGTGCCGCTTTTGGCGCCGCTCACGCTTGCCGTCAAGGCGCACGAAGGTCACGACCACGGCGCGGCGGAGAGCATCGCGGGCCCGGTCGCGCCGCGCGTCTCCGCGCGTTCCGAGGTCTTTGAGCTCGTCGGCGTCCTTCGCGGCGAGCGGCTGATCATCTATCTCGATCGCTTCGGCACCAATGAGCCCGTCACCACGGCCGACATCGCGGTGACGATCGGCGATGCGACCGAAGCGGTGAACGCGGAGTGGGCCGCCGCGGGCACCTACGCCCTGACGTCCCCATCGTTCAAGAATGCGGGGCCGCTTGAGCTGGTGTTTTCGATCACCGGCGACGCCGGTGAAGACCTGCTGGCGGGGACGCTGGCCGTGCCGCAGGACGCGGCGACGGTGGGCGTTTCCACCATCGGCACGCTGCGGACCTGGCTGACGTCGCTGCTCTCGCCGCTCTGGCAGATGGTGTTGCTGGCGGTGGCCTCGGCGGCAATGGCGCTCTGCGGCGGTTACTTCCTGCTCCGGCGCTATTTCGTGCAGGCCGCGGCGACGGCGCTGCTCGCGGTCGCCGGACTTGGAATGCTGTTCGAGACCGCGCGCGGCCACGGCGGCGACGGCAACGCACGCACCGCCGCATCAACGAATACATACGCTGTCGATTCGCCGCGCCGTCTGCCGGACGGGCACGTCTTCGTGCCGAAGCCCACCCAGAGATTGCTCGACGTGCGCACCGAGCAACTGGCTCCGCAATCGGCGCAGCGCGCCGTCAGCCTGATCGGGCGCGTGATCGCGGACCCGAACAGCACCAGCCTGGTGCAGAGCATCAATGGCGGCCGCGTGATGGCGCCGGACGCCGGCCTCCCGCGTATCGGACAGGCGGTCAAGAAAGGCGATCTGCTGGCGCGGATCGAGCCGACCCTGCCGCAGGCGGATCGCACCACGATCATGGAGAAGCTCGGCGAGGTCGAGCAACTGATTGCGGTCGCGGAAGCGCGGCTGCGCCGCACCCGCGTCCTCGTCGAAAAATTGGTGGTCGCGCAGAGCCAGCTCATCGACGCCGAAGCGGAGCTCGAAGGCCTGCGCAAGCGGCGGCAGGTGCTGCTCGAAATCCGGGTCGAGCCGGAAGCCTTGCGGGCGCCGACTTCAGGCGTCATCGCATCGGCGCGCGTGGTGGCGGGGCAGGTGGTGCAGGCGCAGGACGTGCTGTTCCAGATCGTCGACCCGGGCGCGCTCTGGGTCGAGGCGCTGGTCTACGGCGAGATCGATCCCGCCTCGCTCGGCGAGGCCACCGCGTCGGCGCCCGGCCGGCCGCCGCTGAAACTTCGTTTCCAGGGTTTCAGCCACGCGCTTCAGCAGCATGCCACGGTCGTGCAGTTCGTGGTCGAGAACCCGCCGGCCAATCTGAGCATCGGCCTTCCGGTCAATGTCATCGCGGCGAGCGGCGAGCCGGTGACGGCGTTGATCGTGCCGAAGGACGCGGTCGTGCGCAGCGGCAACGGTGAAGCGATCGTCTGGATGCACGAGGAAGCGGAACTTTTCGAGCCGCGGCCCGTGCGCGTCACGCCGTTCGATGCGACGCGCGTGATCGTCGCCGCCGGCGTGTCCAAGGGCGACCGCGTGGTGATCCGCGCGTCCGATCTCGTGAACCAGGTGCGCTAGGAGAGCGGGAGCATGTTCAACATCCTGGTCTCGGCGAGCCTGCGCAACCGGCTGCTCGTCCTGGCGGCGGCGCTGATCCTGGTTGGCTACGGCGCCTTTGTCCTGCCGCGCATTCCGATCGACGTATTTCCCGATCTCAACCGCCCGACGGTCACGCTGCTGACCGAGGCGGAAGGCCTGGCGCCGCAGGAGGTCGAGCAACTCGTCACCTATCCGATCGAGACCTCGATGAACGGCATGCCCGGCGTGATCCGGGTGCGGTCGGTGTCCGGCGTCAGCCTGTCGGTCGTTTATGTCGAATTCGACTGGGGCACCGACATTTATCGTGCGCGCCAGCTTGTCTCCGAACGGCTCGCTCTGATCCGCGAACAGCTTCCGCGCGGCCTCAATCCGCAGATGGGGCCGGTCACCTCGATCATGGGCGAGATCATGCTGGTCGCGCTGACCAGCGACGGCCGCGCCTCGGCGATGGAGGTGCGCGAGACCGCCGATTTCGTGCTGCGTCCGCAACTCCTGGCGCTCAGCGGCGTCGCGCAGGTGATCCCGATCGGCGGCGAAGTGCGCCAGTATCGGGTGACGCCGAACGTCGCCACCATGCAGGCGCTCGACGTCACCCATGAGCAGATCGAGCAGGCGATCACGCGCTTCGGCACCAACACCGGTGGCGGCTTCGTCGACCAGAGTGGCCGCGAATTCCTCATCCGCAATGTCGGCCTGACCAAGCGGCTCGAGGACCTCGCCAACACGGTCGTGATCCACCGCAACAACCAGGCGATCCTGCTCAAGCAGGTCGCGACCGTCGAGTTCGCGGCGCGCGTCAAGCGCGGCGATGCTGGCTATCAGGAGGAGCCCGCCGTCATCATCGGCATCCAGAAGCAGCCCAATGCGGACACCGTCTCGCTGACCCGAAAGGTCGAAGCGGCGCTGAATGAGATTCAGAAGACCCTGCCGCCGGGCGTCACGGCGACCAACATCCAGTTCCGGCAGGCGACGTTCATCGAGACGTCGATCGGCAACGTCCAGCGCGTGCTGGTCGAGGCCGCCATTGTGGTCGCGATCGTCCTTTTCGTCTTCCTAATGAACGTCCGCGCCACCGCGATCTCGCTCGCCGCGATCCCGATCTCGATCCTGATCACGGTGCTCGTGTTCCGCGCTTTCGACCTCACGATCAACACCATGACGCTCGGCGGGCTGGCAATCGCGATCGGCGAGCTGGTCGATGACGCCGTGGTTGGCGTCGAGAACATCCTGCGGCGGCTGCGGCAGAACAGCGCCTTGCCGAATCCGCGGCCGGTGATCGAGATCGTCGCCAAGGCGAGCCAGGAGGTCCGCTCCGGCATCATCTACGCCACCATGATCATCGTGCTGGTGTTCGTGCCGCTGTTCGCGCTGTCGGGAATCGAGGGCCGCTTGTTTGCGCCGCTCGGCATCGCCTACATCGTTTCGATCTTCGCGTCGCTGGTGACGTCGATCACCGTCACGCCGGTGCTGGCCTATTACCTGCTGTCGGGCAGCGGCCATCGCCCATGCCGGCGACGGCTTTGTGGTGCGGCATTTGAAGCGCGGCAATGCCGCGCTGCTGCAATGGGCGTTCGCGCATCGATCCGCGGTGTTCGCATCGGTTGGAGCCGCGGTCGTCGTGGCGGGCATTGCCGCCTTCCTGATGCCGCGCAGCTTCCTGCCGCCGTTCAATGAAGGCACGCTGCTGGTCACCATCCAATACAATCCCGGCATCTCGCTGGCGGAATCGCATCGGCTCGGGTTCATCGCCGAGAAGATCGTCACGCAGGTGCCGGAGGTGCGCTCGGTCGGCCGCCGCACCGGCCGCGCCGAGCTCGACGAGCATGCCGAAGGCGTGCACAACAGCGAAATCGACGTCGACCTCGCCCGCTCCGCCCGCAGCAAGGAAGAAGTCCACGCCGATATCCGCGCGCGGCTGTCCGTGCTGCCGGTGGCGATCAACATCGGGCAGCCGATCGCGCATCGCCTCGATCACATGCTGTCGGGCGTGCGGGCGCAAATCGCGCTGAAGATCTACGGCGAAGACCTGGACACGCTGCGGCGGCTGGCGGAATTGCTGCGCGATCGTCTCGCCGGCGTCGCGGGGCTGGTCGATCTGCAGGTGGAGAAGCAAGTCCTCATCCCGCAGGTCCGCATCCACTTGGACTATGAGCGCGCGGCACTCTACGGCATGACGCCGGCCGCGGTCGGCCAGGCGCTCGAAGCGATGTCGAACGGCCGCCGGGTGTCGCAGATCGTCGAGGGCAACCGCCGTTTCGACGTGGTCATGCGTCTCGCCGACCAGGATCGCTCCACCACCGGCCTCGGCGATCTGATGATCGCGACGCCCTCGGGCCATGTGCCGCTCCGCCTGCTGGCGGAGATCGAGGAAGGCGACGGTCCCAATCAGATCCAAAGGGAAAATGCGCAGCGGCGGATCGCCGTGTTCGGCAACGGCGATGGCCGCCGCGACATGACCGCCATCATCGCCGACATCCGGCGCGTCGTGGCCGAAACGAATTGGCCGCAGGGCTACACCACGCGGCTCGAGGGCACGTTCCAGGCGCAGGAAGAAGCGTCGGTGCGGATCGGCCTGCTCTCGCTGCTCTCGCTCGCGCTGGTCTTCATCGTCCTCTACAGCCGCTACAATTCGACCGCGCTGGTCATGATCATCATGGCGAACATACCGCTTGCCCTGATCGGCAGCGTGATCGCGCTCTATATTGCCGGTCAGCCGCTGTCGATCGCGTCGATGATCGGCTTCATCACACTGGCCGGCATCTCGGCGCGCAACGGCATTCTCAAGATCTCGCACTACATCAATCTGGTGCTGCACGAAGGCGAGGAGTTCGGCCGCGCGCTGGTGGTGCGCGGCTCGCTGGAGCGGCTGACGCCGGTGCTGATGACGGCGCTGTCGGCAGGTCTCGCGCTGACGCCGTTGCTGTTCGGCGCCGACGAAGCCGGCCGCGAGATCCTGCACCCGGTCGCGGTGACGATCTTCGGCGGTCTGCTCAGCGCGACTGCGCTCGATACCCTGCTGACGCCGCTCCTGTTCCTGACCTTCGGCCGCAAACCCCTCGAACGCCTGATGGAAAAGGCCAGGGCCGATGGTGCGACGACGGCTGAAGCTTACTGAACCTGGTTGAAACCCGCACGAGAAGGAGAATGGTGAGATGATCTTCCGAACCCTGATGATCGCGGCAGTCAGTTTGACCTTGGTCGCGAGCGCCGGCGCGCAAAGCAAAGGACCGAACGGCGGCATCGTGCTGAAGGTGGACGACCACCCGATCGAATTCGTGCTCAGCGATCAGGAGATCGTGTTCTACCTCGGCGATCATGACGGCAAGCCGATGTCGACCAAAGGGCTGAAGGCGAGGGCGGTGGTGCAGGTCGGCGGCAAGACCATGACGATCGCGCTGTCGCCGGCGGAGCCGAACCGGTTCGTCGGAAAGCTCGCGGCCCCGCTGGGCCCGAAGGCGCGCGTGGTGTTTTCGAGCGTGTTCGACGGCCACAATCTTCAGGCCCGGTTCGTCACACCCTAGCTCACGCCGCCGATTTGCCAGTCCGTCGCAATTGCGATAGATCGCCTGCGATCAACGCAATAAGAGGCAAGGCATGGACCTGGGTATCGCCGGACGGACTGCCATCGTTTGCGCATCAAGCCGCGGGCTCGGGCGCGCCTGTGCCACCGCGCTGGCCGAGGCCGGCTGCCACGTCATCGTCAACGGGCGCGACGCCAAGGTCGTGCAAGCGACCGCCGACGAGATCAAGGCGAAGACCGGCGCCAAGGTGACGGCGGTGGCGGCGGACGTCGGGACCCCAGAAGGGCAGGCGGCGCTGTTCGCGGCGGCGCCTGAGCCCGACATCCTGGTCAACAACAATGCCGGCCCGCCGCCGCGCGACTTCCGCGAGCTCACGCGCCAGCAGATGCTCGACGGCGTCGTCGCCAACATGGTGATCGCGATCGAGCTGGTGCAGAAGGCGATCGGCCCGATGACGGCGAAAAAGTTCGGCCGCATCGTCAACATCACGTCCGGAACGGTGAAGCTGCCGCAGGCGGGCCTCGACCTGTCGTCGGCCGCGCGCGGCGGTTTGACCATCTTTCTCGCCGGCGTCGCGCGTTCGGTGGCCGCCAACAACGTGACCATCAACCACCTGCTGCCGGGCGCGTTTGAGACCGACCGGCTCAAGACCGTGCTGGGCGCGGCCGCCAAGCGTCAGGGCAAGAGCTACGAGGACGCGCGCGCCGAACGCATCGCCAGCATTCCGGCCAGGCGCCTCGGCGACCTCGAAGGGTTCGGCGCGGCCTGCGCGTTCCTGTGCTCGGCGCAAGCCGGCTTCATCACTGGCCAGAACATCACGATCGACGGCGGCGCCTTTCCCGGCGTCTTCTGACATCGCGCTTGGCGAGCCGCGCGGCGCTACGCTGCGATCGAGGCCTCGCCGTTCCATTGCGCAATGAGCTCGGGGACCTTGCTGATCGGGACCGCCGGCGAGAACAGGTAGCCCTGCGCCTCGTCGTAGCCGAGCGCCGTGAGATATTCGCGCTGGAAGCCGATCTCGACGCCTTCCGCGGTGGTGGTCAATCCGAGCGCCCGGGCGATGCTGACGACCGCCTGCACGATGACGATGTGCTCGGTGCCCTCGGCGAGGTCCGAAACGAAGGTGCGATCGACCTTGATCTTGTCGAACGGGAAGCGCCGGAGATAGCTGAGCGACGAGTAGCCGGTGCCGAAATCGTCCATGGCGATGCGCACGCCGATCTCTTTCAGCTTGCGGAGATTCGACAGGGTGCGCTCGGTATCCTCCATGATGATGCGTTCGGTGATCTCGATCTCCAGGCGATTGGCCGCCAGTCCGGACTCGGAGAGCGCCCGCTGCACGATCTCCGGCAGGTTCGGCGACAGGATCTGCACCGGCGACAGGTTGACGGCGATGCGCAGATCGTTCGGCCATTGCGCCGCCTGCCGGCATGCCTCGCGCAGCGCCCATTCGCCCATCGGGATGATCAGGCCGGAGTCTTCCGCCACCGGGATGAACACGGCGGGCGGCACCATGCCCTTGACCGGATGGCTCCACCGCGCCAGCGCCTCGAAGCCGGTGATGACGTTGCGGTTCAGGTCGATGACCGGCTGGTAGTGCAGTTCGAGCTCGTTGCGCTCGATCGCGTCGCGCAGATTCATTTCGAGCTCGCGCCGGTCGTTGAGATCCGAATTCATCGCGCGATTGTAGAACTTGTAGGCGCCGCGGCCGTCGGCCTTGACGGCGTAGAGCGCGAGATCCGCCGCCATCAGCAGCTCGTCGACGTCGTCGCCGTCGCGCGGTCCGACGGCGATGCCGATGCTAACGCCGGAGCGGATCTGGTATCCGCCGATCTCGTAGGATCGGACGACAGCCTCGACGATGGTCTTTGCCATCGCCTCGAGATCCGGCAGCGACGTCATGTCGGGCACGATCACCGCGAATTCGTCGCCGCCCAGGCGGGCCAGGATGTTCGACGCCGGCAGCGTGGATTCCAACCGCTTGGCGACTTCCTGAAGCAGCATGTCGCCGACCCGGTGTCCGAGCGTGTCGTTGACGATCTTGAAGCGGTCGACGTCGAGGAACAGGATGGCAAAAGCGGCGCGGTCGGCGCCCGCCCATCGATGCCGGTGCCGCCGGCACAGATCGTCAAGCGTCGTGCGCAACACGCGCCGGTTAGGCAGGCCGGTGAGCGGGTCTTCGGACGCGAGCCGCGCCACGTGGGCTTCCGCCTCGCGCCGCTGGGTGATGTCGGTGAAGGTCTGAACGAAGCTGCCGTCCGGTAGTCGGCCGCTGCGGATCTCGACCACGTTGCCATTCGGCATCGTGCGTTCGGAGACAGCGATTTGCGCCGACGGCTGCTCCGGCTTGGCCGGCTTCGACGTTTGATCCGCCGTATTGTAGGAAGCGCCGCCGGTGCCTTGGTATTCCGCAAGGCGGTCGAAGCGCGGCGGGTTCTTGATCAAGTCCGGCGGCAGATCGAGCAGTTCCGCGCAGCGTGAGTTGATCACCGGGATCTGCAGGTCGTTGGTGACCAGCATGATGCCCTGGCTCATATTCTCGAGCGTGAGCTGGAGCTGCTCGGCCTTCTGGCGCGCCCTGGCCTCGGACGCGAGGATGCGCTCCATCGCCGCAAGCATGATCAGCGTGAGGATCAGGCCGACCAGGCAGTTGAGCCGGAATTCGGCGCGGGAGCCGCGGAAGATCTCGTTGCGGTCGAGGCTGACGGCGACGAAAAGCGGATGACCGCGGACTTGGCGGAACGTGACGAGCCGGGTCTGGCCGGTCGGCGGGATCGACGTCCTCGACGGTCGCGTTGGCGGCCGACTGCGCGCGCTGGAACATCGGTGGTCTTGCTGAGGTCCTGCCCGAGCTCGAAGCCTCCACTGCTGCTGCCGCCGCCGGCCGATCGAACCAGGCCGTCCTGACCGATCAGCGCGATGGACGTCGACGACCCGAAGTCGATCCGGTTGTAGAAGTCGGTCAGGTGCGCCGGGCTGAGCGAGGTGACGACGACGCCGCCGAACTTTCCTTCGCCGTTGAGGAAGCGGCGCGTGAACTGCACCGACCATTGCCGGCTGACGCGGCCGATCACCGGCGTGCTGATGAACAGCCGGTCCTCCGCGCTGTTGAGGTGGACGCGAAAATGTTCGCGGTCGCTGAGGTCGACCGCAGGCGCGAGCTGCGGGCCGGCATTGGACGCCCGCATGATGCCCTTGGCGTCGATGATGCCGACCTGAACGATGATCTCGCTCAAGAGGTCGGCCGTGTTCACGATGGTGTGGAAGTCGGTCGTATCCTGCCGCATCTCGATGGTGCGCCGCAGATACAAGAGCGATTTGTCGATCTCGCCGATCGAGCGCAGCACGTTCTCTTCGAACACCATCGCGAAATTTCGATTGGTGCGCTCCGCTTCGCGTTCGTCGTTGCGGATGTCCTGAACATATTTGAGGCTGATGCCGCCCCACAGCATGGCGATGATCACAACGCCGAAAATCGCCGTGCTGCGGCGCTCGGCGATAAGCTTCGGGAGCTGCGCGAGATGCAGTTTCATGTGCGCGGGATGCTCGTCTTGCTCTGCGGCATCCTCGCGGAGGCGGATTGAGTTTCTCATAAATTGTCGAGAAATCTGCGCACTTTGGATAATACCGCATTAAGGTAGCGCTCGACGCACAAGCCCCCGCGACCATCGCCGGTGAGGCGACCGATGAGCGACACGCAGGAGCCGTGGCGTTGACCGAGGTGGCGGCGCGATGTAGTTAACAAAAGCTCGCTTTGACAGCGCAATTCGAGCCAGTAACAGGCCGGTCCATGAAGCTGCCCCCGCTCGAATACGCCTGTCCCGCCACGCTCTCCGAGGCCGTCGCGTTGCTCGCCGCCCATGGCGGGGAGGCGCGGGCGATTGCCGGCGGACAGAGCCTGATGCCGATGCTGGCCTTTCGCGTCGTCGCGCCGGCGCTGCTCGTCGACCTGCGCAAGCTGCCCGAGCTGAAGGAGATCAGGATTTCCGCCGACGGTGTGCGGCTCGGCGCCATGGTGCGCTGGCGCGACATCGAGGACGACGCGCGCCTGGCGACCGCGCATCCGTTGCTGAAGGCCGCGGTCGAGCATGTCGCGCACTACCAGATCCGCAATCGCGGCACCGTGGGCGGCAGCATCGCGCATGCCGATCCGGCCGCCGAGATGCCGGGTATCGCCGTCACCTGCGACGCCGAAATCGCGGTCACCGGCTCCAAAGGTTCGCGCGTGATCCGCGCCGACGATTTCTTTGTCGGGGCGCTGACGACGTCGCTCGAGCACGACGAGATCATCACCGAGATCAAGCTGCCCGCCTGGCCGGCGAAGCGCCGCTGGGGCTTCCGCGAATTTGCGCGCCGCCGCGGCGATTTCGCCATGGCGGCGGCCGCGCTGTTCTACGACCAGGACGCCGGCGGCAAAGCGGCCAACGCTCATGTCGGCATCATCGGTCTCGGCGATCGTCCGCGCCGTCTTCCCGAGGTTGAGGCGGTGCTCAACGGCCGCGCCATCGACGAAGCAACGATGGAGCGCGCGGCCGAAGTCACGTCGGCGACCGTCGACGCGCAAGAGGACATCCACGCCAGCGCCGCCTATCGCCGGTCGCTCGCCGGCACCATGGTCGAGCGCGCGTTGCGAAGCGCCGCCGCCTAGTTCGCGTCAGGAGATCATGCCCACCAACTTCGAAGTCAACGGCAAGCCGGTCAGCGTCAATGTCGAGCCGCGCACGACGCTGGTCGACTGCCTGCGGCATCATCTGCGGCTCACCGGCACCCATGTCGGCTGCGAGCACGGCGTCTGTGGCGCCTGCACGGTCATCGTCGACGGCTATGCCGTGCGTTCCTGCCTGATGCTGACCGCGCAAGCGGAGGGCAGCAAGGTGGTGACGGTCGAGGGACTGTCGAACGACGAGGCGCTCACGCCGTTGCAGGCTTCGTTCCGCAAGCATCACGCGCTGCAGTGCGGCTTCTGCACGCCGGGCATGATCACCACCGCGCATGCGCTGCTGAGCGAGGAGCCGGACTGCGACGCCGACCGCGTGCGCGAGGTGCTCTCCGGCAATCTGTGCCGCTGCACCGGCTATGTCTCGATCGTCGAGGCGGTGCTGGACGCGCGTTCGGCCTACAAGAAGCCATGAAGAACGCCTTCATCGGCAGCGCCATCGAGCGGCGGGAAGACCTTCGCTTCCTGCGCGGCCGCGGCGAATATGTCGACGATCTCCGGCCGGACGGGCTCCTCTACGCGGTGATCCTGCGCAGCTCGGTCGCGCACGGCCGCATCGTCTCGATCGACGCGTCGGCGGCCCTGAAAATTCCGGGCGTTCACGCCGTCATCACCGCCAAGGATATGCCGCCCGCACCGCCGATCGTGCCGATGCGGCTGCAGCCGCTGCCCGAGTTCAAGCCGTTCGAGCAGCCGGTCATCGCCCACGACAAGGTGCGCTATGTCGGCGAGCCGATGGCGGTGGTGATCGCCGACAGCGTCGCGATCGGCGAGGACGCGCTGGAAGCGATCGAGGTCGTGATCGAATCCCTGGGCGCGGTCGCCGATTGGCATGTTGCTGCCCGTGACAAGAGCCTGCTGTTCGAAGCGCCAGGCACCAACCGCTCGCTGACGTTCAACGCCGTGCGTGGCGACGCCGACGCGGCGTTCGCCAAGGCTCCTTACACCCGGCGTGAGACGCTGCGCACCGGCCGCCACTACGGTCTCACCATGGAGCCGCGCGGCGTCATGGCCGAATGGGACGCGGCGAAGGGCCGGCTGACCGTTTCTGGCGCGGCCAAGGTGCCGTTCTTCAACCGCCGCATCCTCGCCAAGCAGATCGGCCTGGCGGAAGACGCGATCGAGATGATCGAGAACGACGTCGGCGGCGGCTTCGGCGCGCGCGGCGAGTTCTACCCGGAAGATTTCCTGATCCCGTTCGCGGCGCGTCACGTCAACCGTCCCGTCAAGTGGATCGAAGATCGCCGCGAAAATCTTATGGCGATGAACCACGCGCGCGAGGCCGAGGTCGACGTCGAGATCGCCTGCGAGCGCGACGGCACCATCCTGGCGCTGCGCGGCCACGCCCACACCGATATGGGCGCCTATATGCGCACCAACGGCGCGGTCGGGGCGCGCAACATCGCGCAATTCATGGCGGGGCCGTACCGCGTCCCCAACGTCAAGCTCGACGTGTCGCTGTGGATGACCAACAAGACTCCGGTCGGCACCTATCGCGGACCTGGACGCTTCGAGACCGATTTCTTCCGCGAGCGGCTGCTCGATATGGTCGCGCAGGATCTCGGGATCGACCGGGTCGAGTTCCGCCGCAAGAACCTTATTGCGCATTCGGAAATGCCGTATCCGATCTCGACCATCTCGCCTTACGAGCACAAGGACGAGTACGACAGCGGCGACTATCAACAGACGCTCGACCGCTGCCTGAAGGAAATGCGCTGGACCGAGAAGACGAAGCTCATGGGCGCGCTTGTCGACGGCCGCTATCACGGCCTCGCGATCGGCTGCTTCATCGAGGGGGGTGCGGCCGGTCCGAAGGAGATGGCGCGGCTTGAAGTGAACGACGACGGCTCGATCTCGGTGTTCATGGGTTCGTCCGCGGTGGGGCAGGGCGTCGAGACCGTGTTCGCGCAGATCGCCGCCGACGCGCTCGAGATTCCGATGGACCGCATCCGCTGGGTGCATCACGGCTCGACCGCCTATGTGAGCGACGGCTACGGCGCCTACCACTCGCGCTCGATCGTGATGGGCGGCTCGGCGCTGCTCGACGCCGCCAACAATTTCAAGGCGGCGCTGAGCGAGGCGGCGGCGAAGCGGCTCGGTTGCGACGCGTCGGAGATCAGGCTTGGCGAAGACAAGGTGAGCGGGCCCGGCGGCAAGTCGCTGCCGCTATCCGACTTTGCCGGCCTTTCGCAAGAAGGCGCGTTCCTCAACAAGAAGCACACCTACAGCTACGGCGCACAGGCGGCGCACGTCGCGGTCGACGCCAAGATCGGCCATGTCCAACTCATTGACTACGTGGTGGTGCAGGATGCCGGCCGGATCATCAATCCTTTGACCTTGCGCGGGCAGGTGATCGGCTCGCTGGTGCAGGGGCTGGGCGGCGCGTTCCTCGAACATCTCGTCTACGACGAGCAGGGACAGTTGTTGACCGGCTCGCTGGCCGATTATCTGCTGCCGACCGCCTCGGATTTTCCGAACCTGCGGGCCTTCGTGATGGACGAGCATCCGTCGCCCATCAATCCGTTGGGCGCCAAAGGCGCGGGCGAGGGTGGCATGGTCGGCGCCGGCGGCGTGATCGCCAATGCGGTCGCGAACGCGCTGCAATCGTTCAAGCCGGACCTGCGCGAACTGCCGCTGACGCCGACGCGCATCTGGCAAATGACCCAGGGTTCCAAGACGGGGTGAGGGACGCCGCGGCTTCTGGCCGCCCATTTTCGCCCCCGGACGGTGTCCTGGGAGGGTTGTGCCGCCCCGCATCAACCTATGTGGCAATCCATCCTCGAAATGGCCACTTTGAGACCCCAATCCTGCGGACATCATTGGTCTAGAAATTGCGCGGCCAGACGGTCTTTTGAGTGAAGTAACGCCGGGTCCACGATCGCCAAGCCCGTATAACAGGGCAGTTCTCGTCGAAGAAAGGGAGGAGGACAGCCCGGCGTTTTTGGAAGTGGAGTTTGCCGTGAGAGCGGTCCGTTACCTTTTGCGCGTCGGCGTCCTCATGCTGGTTGGGGTCGCAGTCTTCTGTGGCCTGGTCTTGTTGCTCAACGCACAGGTGCTGCTCAACCGATACGCCGAACTTTACATGATGGACACGGAGTCGTCGTCTGTCTTGAACAGATTGAACGCTGCGGCAAACGACGAAGTCTGCTTTTGCATCCGCGACCAGCGAGCCGGTGCGCGCGCACAAGTCTCCGGTTTCAGAACCGCAGGCGCCGTCGCCCGCCGTCCTGGCAAAAAGCGAACAAGCCAATGCCATCCACGTCAGCAATGCCGAGAGCATTGCCGTCATCGAGGCCTCCGACCGTTGGGTCGATGTCATCCTCACCCATAAGCCCGGAACCAGCGCGGCGTTCAGCGAGGTCGTGCTGGAAAACGTGAAGGTCCTGACAATCGAGCCCGCCATCGCCGACAGCGAACGCGGCGAGCCATCGGCGGTGCACGCGGTGACGTTCGACGTCGACGCCGACACCGCGCAGAATTTGTTGCTCGCGTCCCACTCTGGAAGACTGTCCCTCGTTCTACACCGGCCCAGTGACCGTCGTGCTCCGGCGGACGTGAACCAGGCAAGCATCCCCGAGGCGGTCACAAGCGCTCCCGCGCCGGCTACTAGCGTCGCCGCGGCGGCCGCAAGCGCTCACGAGCCAATCACCAGCATCCCCGCGCCGGTCGCGAGCATCCCCGATCCAGTCACAAGTGCCCCCGCGCCGGTCGCAAGGGCTCCTGAGCCGGTCAATCCTCAGCCGACTGCCGTGCAGGATGATCCCGGCTTCACCGTCGTGACGGTCAACCGGATTGGCGGTACGCCGACCATGCACAGAGTGCCGCGGGAGCGGTGAACCGAGCGCGCTTGGCTATTGCGCGCGCGTGGTCTGAATGATGCGCCACGCAACGTTGATCCGCTGCATTCTCAGATTGTTTTGCTGACGCTCGACCTCATCGCGCGCCAAGTCCGGATGCCACACCCGCCGGAAAGCATTCACGACCGCCTTGATGTTCTCGATCGGCGTTTCGTCGCCCACGTTCAAGACGCGACACGCATCCTGCACCAACTCCGGCATCTCGGCATTGTATTTTCCAAGGTCCACCACACGGCCCAGGTCGGAGCCGATCTTTTCGAGCAGGGCGTGCGCGTCCAGCCATCGCGCTTCCTCGAGCGTGTCCGCCAATTCGCGCGAACGAAGCCGCTGCTCGATTTCCGCGATCGCCCCCTGCAATTCCTCCATCTCGTGAAGGTCGGGCTTGGCTTGTTCCAGAACGGTCAACGCGCTCATGAACAAACGGGCCAGAACTCTCGAGACTGTGAAAGTCGTGGTCCGCCTTGTTCTTGACGCCGATAACCTCTGCCAATGCGGAGTCGCGTCCGAGCCGTGCGTAGGTGAGCAAAGCGCGCCGGCTTTGCGCCAGCACATCGGTCCGCGCCTGCAGGCCGATCCTCGCGTAGGTCCTTTCGATCTGCCGGGAAATCCACCAGGTCTCGAAAATGGTCTGGGCCGCGAAAGAGAACCGGTCATCGGCATATTGCGCAAGCTGGTGGTCGACGAACCGGCGGAACGGACGCTTGAGAATCCAGACAATGGTAATCGTCAGGACGATCAGGGTTGCCGCGACGATGAGGCCGGCGACCTGCCAGAGCCGCGGCACGGCGCTGTTGAGCGAAAATGCGAACGTCTCGACGGCTGTCACAACCAGCGCGGCGAACGTGGCATAGGCGAGGGGACCGTAGGGCAGACGTTGGCCGACCGTGGAGTCCGAAGCGACGACCCAGCCGATGCTCTCCTCGGACACCTCGAGCTTGAGCCGCTCGTGCGTACTCGGATCGGACTTCAGGAGCCGGTCGATCCAGCGCGGCAGTCTCATGAAGAAGACGGTTGCCGCGACTAGGATCGGCACCACGATCATAAGCAGAGCCGCAGATATATAGAGCAGAACGGTCACTCTGCACCCACTGACAAATCAACAAATATCGCGCGGGTTATAATAGTCGACGTTGCGGCGAAGGGAGGGAAGGCCCGCATTAGTGGTAACTCTTAAGGATTAACCGGTCAGCGGACGTGTGTTT
>CAWAWR010000036.1:0-23328 GCA_963785745.1 uncultured Alphaproteobacteria bacterium | reverse complement strand
ATCGCCTGCACTACGCTGTCGGCACCGGTCGTGGACCGAGGTTTGCAGCGCCAGTGGACCGTCGCCATCGCTGCGGTGGCATTGGGCGCAGCGCGCTTCAAGCACCTTGGTGCCCGCACTGATTCCTTCTGTACCGGTGGTGCTTCCGAATGGCCCGATTCCAGCTTGAGGGCCGCGGTCCTGACGGCGTCGGCGTCGACCGGTTTTTCGCCCGCACGCAGTGCCAGGCTGCGGCGATCGCGAAGACGTCGATGTCGCTCTGCTTGTGCAAGCGTCGACGACGGCGTCATCGACCCTCGCCATGCCGTTCTTCGAGTGCCAACCATCCATCAGCTAGACGACGAGTTCGAACTTCCTCCACGGCTGCTGCGAGATATTGTCCTTGTCGAGCGACGGGGATAACGCCCTTTGGGGCTGCCGCCGCCATAGGCCGGCGCGTTCGAGCACCGAGAAATTGCGCGGGCCGGGGCAGGCGCTGCAATGGCCGAGCCCTCGACGAGATACGCGCCCTCGTTCCATTCCGCGTCCTTGCACCGATCGGGACGGAATGAGGTCTCTCGAGGACAGCAGCTTCCACAACGCCAGCGAGCCGGGACTATAGGGGAAGGCAAAATCATTACGCGCGTTGTCTCGCGCACCGGCGCGACCGCTGCGATCAGGGACGCATAGATCGCGTCAATATCGTCATCCTTGACCTTGGTGAAATCGTCATAGGGGAAGACCGGATAGGGTGATGGCCCTGGCGATCACGCCGCTTTTCATGGCGGGCGGAAGGCCTCCTGGACCATGTCCCGATGCCGGTTTCCGGATCCGGCGTGATGTTGGTCGTGTAGATGGTTCCGACGGAGTTTTGAGCGGACGTTGGCGGCAAAGGCCGGTCCGTCCGGACGTGTGTGGTAGGCCGCGGAGTCACCATAGTCGGCCAGCACGCGCCCGTGCTCGACCAGTGCCTTGTCGAATCAAGCGGCTCCGGCCGCGCGATCGGCGGCGACTTCGCTCTCGTAGGCGACGAAGGCAAAGCCGGCGGCCCTGATGACAGCCACACCGATCAGTGTCCGCTGAAGCAATCCGACGGCTTCTCATCGATCCCCCCGTCGTCGGCCGCTGGGTTCCGGCCTGACCGGCTCAGGAACTCGGATCCGGCCGCCCAAGTATTGGCGTTATCCGCCTGCGAGTACCAGTCCCTGATGCGTCGAAAGGCACCTGGCAAGGTGCCGCGTGAGTGACAAGCAACCTGCGCCGCTGGCGAACGGAAACGCCAAGGCGCGCCACCCTGAACGTCAACGGCAAACCCGAGGCGGTGGATGTCGAACCGCAGACCCCGCTGCTCTGGTTTTGCGCGACAATATCGGCTCACCGGTACCAAATATGGCTGCGGAATCGCGACGCCGCGGCGCCTGCACCATCGACGTCGACGGCCAACCGATGAGGCCTGCCAACCGCCGGCATCGGCGGCAATCGGCAAGCAGATGACGACCATTGAGGGGCTGATCCCCGAACAGCTCGCATCCGGTCCACAAGCCTGGGTCGAGATTGGTGTTCCGCAGTGCGGCTATCGCCAGAGCGGCCAGATCATGTCGGCCGCCGCCTTGCTCGCCCGGCGCAAAATCGAAGCCTTACCGAGATTGAGACCGCGATGGCCGACATCTTTGCCGTTGTGGCACGTATCAACGGATCGTCCAGGCGATTTGTCGCGCCTCCGAATTTTCACAGGCATAAGGAGCTGACATGACGAAGCAGATCCTTTCACGTCGCTCATTCATCTCCACCTCCGTCGCTGCCGGCGGCGGCCTGATGCTGGGCTTCCACATGCCGGTTGCGTTGGCCGCGAGCATCGGTCCGCGCACGCAGTCGACGACGACCGCGGTCGGCACCGAGATCAACGCCTGGATCGTGATCGACAAGGACGGCACGGTCACGCTGCGCATCCCGCACACGGAGCAGGGCCAGGGCGGCATTACATCGGTTGCGATGCTGATCGCCGAGGAACTGAACGTCGACTGGGCGAAGATCAAGACCGAGTTCGCCGACGCCAACCGGCACCTGCGCAACAAGAATGAATACAAGGTGATGAGCACGCACGGCTCGCAGCTCGTGCGGCTGCAGCATCCTCATCTGATGGGCGCCGGCGCGTCCGCGCGCGAGCGCCTCAAGCAGGCCGCCGCCGAAGCGTGGGGCGTCGAGCGTTCTGCTGTTGAAGCCAGGCTCGGCATGCTCACGGCGGGCAATCGCAGCGGCACCTACGGCGAGTTTGCTGAAGCCGCGGCGAAGGTGAAGCTCGACAAGGAGCCGGAGATCAACATTGATCCCGCCAAGTGGTGGCTGCTCGGCAAGTCGAAGCAGCGTGTCGACATTCCGAACAAGGTCAACGGCAGCGCACAATACGCCATCGATACGCGCGTCCCCGGCATGGTCTATGCCGCGGTGAAGGCGAGCCCGGTCCCGTGGGGAACGCTGAAGAGCTACAATTTCGATGCCATCAAGGGCCGCCCGGCGTGATCGCGGCGGTTCCGCTCAAGGCCGTTCCCGGCAAGCGCGGCCAGCCCGACCTGCAGGATGCGGTCGCGGTGGTCGCGGACACCTGGTATCGCGCCAAGACAGCGCTCGACCTGCTTCCCATCGAGTGGGACGCCGGTGACAGCGTGAAGGCCAGCACCGCCAGCTACTACGCGGAAGGCCACAGGGTCTTGGAGCAGACGGGCCGCGTCACCGAAAAGCCAGACCCTAAGGCGGCAGAGATCATCGCGGCTTCCAACAAGGTCGTGACCGCGTCATACGAGCGCCCGTTCGAAACCCATGCCCGCATGGAGCCGATCAACGCGACCGTGCACGTGCAGCCCGATCGCGTCGATGTCTGGTCGCCGACGCAGGATCAGTCAGTGGCGATCCTGCTGGTCGCCGACCAGCTCAAGGTCGATCCGAGGATCGTCTTTGCCCACACCATGTTCCTGGGTGGCGGCTTCGGCGGCAACGGCGGCGGCGGGACGGGCGTCACCCGTCAGGCCGCCGAAATCTCCAAGCAGGTTGGCAAGCCGGTGAAGGTGATCTGGTCCCGCGAGGAAGACTTGGCGCAGGACAAGCAGCGTCCGCTCGCGGTCGCCAAGCTGCGTGCCGCCATCGGCGACGACGGCTTGCCCACGGCGCTGTTCACCCGCGCGGCGTGGTTCATTCAGGACGGCAATGCGCGGGTCGGGAGCGCTACCGCCGACTACGGCATCTACAACGTGCCGTACAAGATCCCGCATCGTCACCATGAGCGGCATGACCTGAAGACCCACATCCCGAGCTCGACGCATCGTGCCCCCGGCGCAAACCAGCTCGGCTTCATGGCCGAGAGCTTCGTGGACGAGATGGCGATCGCGGGCGGATGGGATCCGCTCGAATGGCGCATCAAGTTGACGGAAGGGCTGGACGACTGGCAGCTCGTGCTGAAGACGCTCAAGCAGCATGCAAGTTTCCGGACCGACCTCCCGAAGGGCGAGGGCATGGGTGTGGCGGTGGTCGAATCGCACGGCACCATTGCAGCGGCCTGCGCCACCGTGACGGTCAGCCGCCGCGGCCGGCTCAACATCGAGAAGCTCCTCGTGGTGCTGGACGCGGGCCGGGTCATCAATCCGAATGCCGCCACAGAGCAGTGCGAAGGCTCGGTCTGCTGGGAGCTCTCCCATGCCTGGACCGGCGGGTTGGAGTTGGAAGGCGGTCGCTTCGTCAACACCAACTTCGACACCTACAACCTGCTGCGCATCGACCAGAACCCGCATGTCGAGACGATCTTCGCGTCTTCCGGCGGCAAGAAATGGGGCGGCCTCGGCGAGCCCGCCGGCCCACCCGCGCCTCCGGCTGTCGCCAACGCGATCTACTATGCGACCGGCAAGCGTATCCGTTCGACGCCGTTCCGCCTCCACGATCTGACCTGGACTTGAATTGGTCGCCACGCGGGGGCGGTCGTAGGAGCGGCTGTTCGGCTGCTTCTGCGCGCGCACCTTGCCCCTGTATTCAGCGCACGGCGAAGGCGCGCTGCCCATGGCAGCGGCGCGTTTGCTCTTGCGCGGTCGACAACCGGCATAGGGCCCTGCAACAATTTCAACCACGATCGTGTCAGCGGGACGATCGCCGAAAACGCAGCCGGGGCAAACGCCTGATGTCCATACTCGCCGCGTCTGTGCGCTTGGCGGCCGGGCTCGTCGCGCTGGTTGCATGCGTCTCTCCGATGCAGGCTCAACCAGCGCCGGATTTCTCCGGCCGCACGGTCACGATCATCGCGAGCTTCGAGGCCGGCGGGCCGTATGATTTCTATGCGCGGCTGGTCGCGCGCCACCTCGGCGCGTATCTGCCGGGCAAGCCCAATGTGATCGTGCAGAACATGCCGGGGGCCGGCGGCCTGCGTGGCGCCAACTACCTCTATAACGTTGCGGCCAAGGACGGCACCGTGATGGGCGTCGTCTCGCAAACGGTCGCCGTCGGCCAGGTGCTCGGCACCACGCCCGGAATCCAGTACGACGCGCCGAAATACACCTGGATCGGTCGCGTGAACGCCAATGTCGAGGTCGATCACGCCTGGCACGCATCGGGCGTGCGAAACATCCAGGACGTGATGGCGCGTGAGACGATCGCCGCCGGCACCGGACCGACCTCGTCGTCGGTGGTGATGCGCCGGCTGATGAACGAGCTTGTAGGTACCAAGTACAAGATCGTGACGGGGTTCCAGGGCCCGACCTCGGCGCAGCTCGCCTTCGAGCGCGGCGAGGTCGACGCCATCGTGAAGCCCTGGTCGAGCATCAAGAGCGGCACGCCGGAGTGGTTGCGCGACAAGAAGATTCATTTGCTCGTCCAGTTCACGCAGGCGCGTCATCGCGAATTGCAGGACGTGCCGGCCATCGTCGATCTCGCCAGGGACGACGAGCAGCGGCAGATCCTGAGCCTGTTCGCGGGCGGGAGCCCGCTCGGCACCGCACTGCTGGCGCCGCCCGGCCTGCCGGATACGACGGCGACGGCGCTCCGCCGCGCCTTCGATGCCGCGATGCGCGATCCGGCGTTCCTCGCCGAAGCCGGGAAGGCGCAGGCCGACGTCGAGCCGCTGGCGGGCGAGGAGCTTCAGAAGGTGGTCGCCGGGACCTTCGCCGTCCCGCCGGCGGTGCTGGAGCGCGCGCAGAAGCTCAGCCTGCAGATCGCCGGAATATCAAAGCCTTAAGCCACATCCGCGAGGGGCAAGCCGGCAGCTTTGGTCGCGCTTGCTTGTCCCGGAACCCGTATGCGTATAGCATGTTGTCGCAATGCGCCGTCAGGGACGCAGCGAGAGGAAACAATCATGACGTGGTCGACACCAATCCTCGTTGAAATCTGCGTGGGACTCGAAATCAACGGCTACCAGCAGCCTGAGTTCTAGTCTTTCGCCGGGATGCGGCGCCTCACCGCCATCGTACTTGGGTCGGCGGCAGGCGGAGGTTTCCCACAATGGAACTGCCGGTGCCCGGTATGCCAATTGGCATGGGCGGGCGACCGGCGGGTAAAGTCGCGCACGCAAGCCAGCCTCGCCGTTTCTGCAAACGGCGAGGATTGGCTGCTTATCAATGCATCACCCGACCTGCCCGAGCAGCTTCGCCGCTCGCCTGCTTTGCATCCGCGTAGCGGCACGCGCGGCAGCCCCATCAAAGCCGTCCTGCTGACCGGCGCCGAAATCGATCAAGTGGCCGGCCTCCTGAGCTTGCGGGAGCGCGAGGCTTTTGGACTGTACGCATCGGCATCGGCGCTGGAGGTTCTTGAACACAACAGCGTGTTCGGCGTCCTCGCGTCAGATGTCGTGCAGCGGCGGGTGACACCTCTCGGCCATCCTTGCGTCATGCCCGGTGGGCTCGAGGCCGAGCTGTTCGCTGTTCCCGGCAAGGTTCCGCTCTATCTGGAAGGTGACGATCCCGACACAATGAGCGAAAGTGCCGGCACCGTCGGGGTGGAAATTACGGCTCAGGGCGCACGGATGCTCTACATCCCGGGCGCGGCCGCCGTCACGCCGGCCATGCGGGAGCGCCTCGCGCGGGCGGACGCCGTATTCTTTGACGGCACGCTCTATCGCGATAACGAGATGATCGCGACGAACACGGGAACCAAGACCGGCCGGCGCATGGGTCACATGTCAATCGATGGGCAGGACGGATCGCTCGACGCGCTCAAGGACGTGAAGGCGCGGCGAATCTATATCCATATCAACAACACCAATCCCATTCTGGTCGACGGATCACCGGAGCGCATGCATGTGCTCAGCAAGGGATGGGAAATTGCCGAAGACGGGTTGGAGTTATCGCTATGACGGCGTTGCTGACCGAGGATGAACTCGAGGCGCAACTGCGGGACATCGGGAAGCGCCGCTACCACCGCCTGCATCCATTCCACCACATGCTGCATGGCGGGCAGTGCAACAAGGGGCAGGTGCAGGCCTGGGCGCTGAATCGTTACTACTATCAGGCCATGATCCCCCTCAAAGACGCCAACCTGATCGCGCGCTGCAACGATCGGGATCTGCGGCGCAATTGGCGGAGCCGTCTTGTCGACCATGACGGCGAGGGTGGCGACCAAGAGGGCGGTATCGAGCGCTGGCTGCGTTTGACCGACGGGCTGGGGCTCGATCGCGACTATGTCGTCTCGGAGCGCGGCCTTCTGCCGGCGACGCGGTTTGCGGTCGATGCCTATGTACATTTCGCCCGCGAGAAGTCCTTGCTCGAGGCGGTGGCGTCGTGCCTCACGGAACTGTTCTCGCCCGATATCATCAACGAGCGCGTTGAGGGCATGTTGCAAAACTACGACTTCGTCAGTTCCGAGACGCTGGCCTATTTCATCAAGCGGCCGCCGCAGGCTGAGAAGGACTCCGACTTTGCGCTGGCCTATGTCAAACAGCATGCCAAGACGCCCGAGGACCAGCGGTCCGTCCTCAAAGCGCTTGAATTCAAGTGCGATGTATTGTGGGCCATGCTCGATGCGCTGCATCACGCCTATGTCGAACCCCGGCACGTTCCGCCGGGTGCTTTCGTGCCGAAAGACTGAGGTCCGCGCATGAACGACAACACCGCACCTATCGCGCCCGATGCCCGCCCAAGGCTGCCGCGCGGGGTGCGTCTCGTAGAGAACGAGGCCCATGGCTGGACGTTGCTGGGGCCCGAGCGCGTCATCAAGGCCGATCCGGTCGCGGTCGAAATCATCAAGCGCTGTACCGGCGAGGCGACCTTGACGGAGATTGTCGACGATCTCGCGGCGGCGTTTGCAGCCCCGCGTGAGCGCATCCTGGCCGACGTGACCGCCATGCTGCGCGGACTGGCAGACAAACGGCTCCTGGAGCTGTGACGTGGCGAGCGGGGACCCCACGCCGCTGCCCAAGCCGCTCGGCCTGCTGGCGGAATTGACCCACCGCTGTCCGCTACGATGCCCTTATTGCTCCAATCCGCTCGCGCTTGACCGGCGCGAGGATGAGCTCGACACGGCGACCTGGGCGCGGGTCTTCAAGGAAGCCTCGGCGATGGGCGTGTTGCAGATTCACCTTTCAGGAGGTGAGCCCGCCGCGCGGCGCGACCTGGTCGAGATCGCAGCCGCAGCCTACGCGGCCGGGCTCTACACCAACCTCATCACGTCGGGCGTGGGCGTGACCGCCGTCAAGCTCGACCAGCTAAAAGAGGCAGGGCTCGACCACGTTCAGGTCTCGATCCAGGACAGCATCCCGTCCTCGGCTGACAATATTGCTGGCTACGAGGGGGCGTTCGCTCGCAAGCTGGCGATGGCGAGGGACGTGGTGGAACGGAAACTGCTGCTGACCGTCAACGCGGTCATTCATCGCGCGAATATCGAACGGATCAGCGACATGGTGGAACTGGCGCTCACATTGGGTGCCGGACGGGTCGAGATCGCTCATGTGCAATATTACGGCTGGGCACTCACGAACCGGGCCAGCCTGCTGCCCACGCGCGAGCAGGTCGATCGCGCATTGGCGTTGCTGGACGAACTGCGCACCCGTCATCACGGCCGGATTGTCATCGACGCGGCCTTGCCGGACTACTACGCCAGATATCCGAAGCCATGCGTCGGCGGCTGGGGCCGGCGCTCGCTCAACGTGACGCCTTCCGGGAAGGTCTTGCCGTGTCACGCGGCGGAGAGCATCCCGAACCTTGAGTTCTGGTCGGTGCGCGATCATTCGCTCGCCGATATCTGGGAGCGGTCGCCGGCGTTCAACGCATTCCGCGGCAACGCGTGGATGAAAGAGCCCTGCGTGAATTGCCCGCGCCGTGACGTGGACTATGGCGGCTGCCGTTGTCAGGCATTTGCGATCACCGGCGACGCCGCCGCGACCGACCCGGTCTGCCATCTGGCGCCGGATCGCGCCCGCCTTACCGCTTTGACGGCGCTCCAGGGCGATGCGGAGTACACCTACACCTATCGGCAGATGTGACTTCAGGTGCCGGCTCAGGCGGCGAGCAGCCTGTTCTCGTTCAGTTGTAGGAGCGCCGCGCGCTCGGCGACGGGGGCGAAATGCGTCGGCGCGACATTGCAGGCGCTCGCGGGCCGGACAATGGCATTTCGCAGGTGCGGCGGGCGCTCGAACCACAGATATTCGAAGATGTGGCCGGTCCCCTTGTGCGCGAGGCGGATGGTGCTGCCCTCGATCGCCACGTCGAAATCCGGCTCGTCGCTCTTCACCTTCAAGGTCGGACATCGCAAGCCATAGAGTGCATGCAGGACCCGATCCACGTCCGCCGAATTGAACGGCTTGTGGAGGAAGGCGCGTGCGCCGCAATCCAGTGCTTCACGTTCCGTCGCTGGATTGCGCTCGCTGGAGATCATCACCACCTTCGGCGAGGACTGCATCATCATGAGCCGCTTCATGGTGGCCACACCGCTCAGGCCCGGCATGTTGCAGTCGAGGAAGACAACGTCGAATTCCGAACACCTGCAAAGCGCCAAGGCGGTCTCGCCGTCGGCGGCTTCGGCAATATTGCAATTGAACATGCTGCCCTTGACGACCTTCTGGACGAGCTGACGCACGGTCAGGGAGTTGTCCACGATCAGCACCTTCGTGGGTGACGTGATGCGGTCGAAGGTGGTCAGGATCGCCACCACGTCGGCGGGCGCGAACGGCTTGAACAGGAACTCGTACGCTTTGAGCCTGCGGGCCATCTCGACCGCTTCGGTCGATGGCGGGTTCGACATCAAAGTCACGAAGGTCTGGATCCCTTGCTTCCTGGCCGCCCAGAACGCCTCGGTGCCCAAGAGCTCGGGCATGTGGACGTCGATGAACGCCAGATCGACATTGCCGCCATTGAGCAAGGTCAGGCAGTCGCGACCGTTGTCCGTTGCGCTCACGCGAAGAGGAAGTTTGGTGGTTCGGGCTGCGTCGGTCAGGAGTTGCTGGATGAAATGAGAATTGTCAGCGACAAGCATGCTGATGGTACGCTGCATGGAGACGCTCCAGCCCTTATTGCGCTCGTGCGCATTGTCGCGCGGCCCAATGCATCCTAGCCGTCGGCGTCCACGCACGGCGGAGCTTCGCAATTCTGGCTGAAGTCTCCGTTGCCAGCCCGATCGAGAAATCGCGACAAACTCAATTCAATTTGGAAGCAACGGTTTATTGCCCAATGGGCGGGAACTTTTTATCGGCTCGGCCTGCGCCTGTTCGCCTGCAAAACCGGCGGTTTGTCGGGCCATGCGCTGTAGATGGAATTTGGATTGCGCGCGTTGGCGGCGGCGTCCTACTATCGCGACGCGACAATCCAACGCATCCAGCGGCTGCAATCCAGTGAGCAAATCCGTCGATCAGGAGCAGCGCCTCGCCGCGCTCTCCGACCTGCGCAGGTGCCTGACCATCGCCGAGGAGATCGGCGAGCTGGAGGTCGTCGAAGGCGCCGACCCCCATCTGGAAATGGGCGCGCTCTACGAGCTGTCGCTGCAGAAGCCGGTGCCGCCGGTGCTGTTGTTCCGCAAGATCAAGGGCTATCCCGGACAACCACCGCGTCGTGGTCAATGTGCGCTCCTCCCGCGTGTTCAACTGACGGGGTGGGTCTTGAACTGGTGCAGAACTATCGCAAGCACCGGCGCAAGAGCGCGGAGCCGATCCCGTCCGAGCACGTCGCCGACGGCCCCGTGTTCGAGAACGTGCTGATGGACAATCAGGTCGATGTGCTGGCCTTTCCGGCGCCGAAATGGCACGCGGGCGACGGCGGCTCACTATATCGGCACCGAATGCATGGTGATCGCGCAGGACCCGGACTCGGGCTGGGTCAATGCCGGCACCTACCGCGTGTCCATCCGGGACAAGAAAACGCTGTCGCTGTTCATCGAGCCCGGCAAGCACGCCGATGCCATCCGCAAGAAATGGTGGGCGCGGGGCGAGCATTGCCCGATGGTGGTGACGGTCGGGCAGGCGCCGGCGCTGGGCGCGGCCGCGGCCGGTTTCTCTCCGGAAAACGTCTGCGAGTTCGACGTGGCGGGCGGGCGCATCGGCCGGCCGATCAAGCTGGTGAAAGGCCGCGTCACCGGCGTGCCGTTCCCGAACGACGCCGAGCTTGTCTACGAAGGCTTCATGCCCTCGCCGCAGGAACTGACCATGACCGAAGGGCCGTTCGGTGAGTGGCCGGGCTACTACACCTCGTCGGGGCCGGAGCCGGTGCTGCAGGTCAAGGCGATCTACCACCGCGACGACCCGATCCAGTGCGCGACACCGCCGGTGCGGCCGATCTACCCCGGCAGCTTGTTCGGTACCGCCGGATCGGGGCTGATCCGCGCCGCGGCGCTGTGGGACGACCTCGAAGCGGCCGGGGTGCCGGGCATCAAGGGCGTCTGGAAGATGCCGGGCGGGGGAGCGCGCTTCATCAATGTCATCGCGATCGACCAGCAGCACGCCGGCCACGCCAAGATGGCCGGGCTGGTTGCGGCCGGCTGCGGCTCGTCGACCTATCTCGGGCGCGTCATCATCATCGTCGACGACGATATCGACATCACCAACCCGACCGAGGTGATGTGGGCGGTGGGCACGCGCTGGGACCCCAAAACCGCGACCGACATCATCGACGGTGTGTGGACCGGCTGGATCGACCCGATGCTGCTGCCGGAGCGGCGCGAGCGCGGCGACCTCACCAACAGCCGCATCATCATCTATGCCGTGCGCCCGTTCGCCTGGAAGGACCAGTTCCCGAAGGTGAACGCCGTCGATCCCGCTTATGCGGCGGAGGTGGCTCGAAAATGGAAAGGCACGCTGAAGTTCCTCGACACCATCGCGAAGTAGACGCGCGCTATTTCGTCAGCGTGGCGACCTGGTCGACGATCGACTTCGGCGTGGCGAAGGCCTTGCGGACCACCTCGGCGATATGGGCGCCGTCCCTGGGCTCCACGTCGAGCTTCTGCTTTTTCGCGTCGGCCAGGAACTCCGGGTCCCGCATCGTCGCCATGAAGGCGTCCTGCAGCATCTTTGCGCGGTCCGCCGGCATGTCGGGCGGAGCGAAGAACGGGCGGCCGATATTCTCACCGGCGTAGAGGAATTCGATTGCCGCCCGCTGCTCCGGCGTTTTCGCGAGATCGGCGACAAAGGGCACGCCCTTCAGCGCGGTACTGGACGCGGCGCCGCCCTGGAACAGCACGTTGACAGTCTTGTTCGAAATCCAGTCGGGACGCAGGTTGACGAGACCCGTGACGCAGACGCCTTCGATCTCGCCCCGCTCCATCGCCAGCAGGACGTTGGACGCGGAGGGAAAGCCGCCAATGACCTTGAACTTCATCCCAAGCAGACCGCTTAGGCCCTTGGGCCAGGCATAGGTGCCGGCGCCGGGGCCGGTCCCGCCGACGACCAGCTCGGTCTCGTAGAGGTCGTTGAGCGTCCTGACCTTCACCTGCGGGCCGTTGAACGCGACGCAGGTGTTGGTGTCGATCGTGGGGGTGCCGAGCCACGTGAACCTGGTGGAATCGAAACGCGCACCGGCCGCGCCGAAGATCGGTCCAAGCGGCGTGCTGCTCGCGACCAGCGCCATCGCGGTGCCGTCCTTGGGGGCGACATTGTAGATGTTGTTGGCGGCGATGAAGCCGCCGGCGCCCGGCATGTTCTGCACGACGACGGTGGGGTTGCCGGGCAGATGCCTGCCGATATGGCGGGCCACCAACCGGCCCCAGAGATCGAACCCGCCGCCCGGTCCAAAGCCGACGATCACCTGCACGGTTCTGCCGGCGAGGCTTGGACCGGTCTGGGCCGACGCAGACGGCGTGCTCAGGATCGTGACCGCCGCGATCGCCAGGACCATCGCGACAATCGGCCTGCGGCGCTTCAAGGCGAGAGTCTCCCAGGAGGAGGGGATGGCCAGGCGATCAGCAGCCGGCCGTGTTGTCCCCGGTGCGCGCCATCGGCTTGCCGTTGATGAACACGTTGCTGGAACCGCGCACGATCACGCCGCAATTGGTGCGATCGCCGACGCGCGCCGCCGGCTTGCCATTGATGAAGACGTCGCTCGAACCTTCCGCGACGCCGCCATCCGGGGTGGTGGTCGCATCGCCGACGCGCGCCGCCGGAAGCCCGCCCGATTGCACGTCCGAGCTGCCTTGCACGACCACGCCGGAAGCGGGTGCTTCTGTCTGCGTTGTCTGCGCATAGGCCGGAGCCGCGATCACGAAGGCGAGGCCGAGGGTCAGCAGGGCTTTTTGCAACGTCATGGGAGGGAATCCATGGGTTCGAAGGGCAGAAAGTCGCCGTCCTTTCGGGCAAATGCAAGGCCCGGCAGCCTAAATTCCCTGTCATGGTTGCCGGCTAATAACCCGCCTGCTTGGCGATCGCCTTGGCGCGCTCGACCAGCTCCGGCGAGTAGGACGCGCCGGTGAAATGCGACTGCAGCTCGGCGCCCGCCATCGGCTCGATGTCGAAATTGATCTTGTTGGCGTCGGCGAGGAAGGCCTCGTCCTTCAACATCGCCATGAACGCCGTGCGTAGCACCTCCACCCGATCGCGCGGCACATCAGGCGGGGCGACAAAGGCGCGGCCGACCACCGATGGAGAGGCGAAGATCTCCAGCATCGTGCGGGCGTCGTCGGTCTTTGCGAGGTCGACCATGCGCGGCAGGTGCTCGAGGCCGGCGTTCTTGTCGCCGGTCTGGAGCAGAAGATTGACCTGCCGGTCGCGCAGCCATTCCGGGTTCTCGGCCCGCAGCGCCGACCAGGGCAGGCTGAGCGCCTCCACCTCGCCGCGCATCATGGCGATCTTGGCGGAGGCGGGACCCTCGTAGCCGGTGACCAGCCGGAATTTCGTGCCCGCGAGCGCGTTGAGCGCCGACCAATTGAGCCGTGACGCGGCGCCGGAGGCCGCGACGATCAGTTCGTGCGTGAACACGTCATCGATCTTCTGCACCTTGGCGGTGTGCCAGGAGAACAGCACCGCGCTGTTGCTGACCAGCCGCCCGATCCAGTTGAACTTCGCAACGTCGCCCTTGAGGCCGGGCGCGCCCAGCACCTGGCGCAGGAACATCGCCTGGTCGAAGATACCCATCACCGTGCCGTCCTGCGCCGCCACGCTGTAGACGTGGCTCGCGGCGCGCACGCCGTTCGCGCCCGGCATGTTCTGCACCACGAAAGCGGGATTGCCCGGGATGTACTTGCCCATGTGCCGCGAGAGCAGGCGGCCGTAGCCGTCGTAGCCGCCCGAGGCGTTCGAGCCGATGATCAGTGCGATGGTCTTGCCCTTGTAAAAGGGTTCCTGAGCTGTTGCCTGTGGCAACCAAATACCGAGCGCCAGGACCAGCGTCGCTGCGCTCAAATATCGGCGTGCACGCGCCATGATTGTCTCCGTCAACGGCCAATATGGCCGCCGTCCACACGGGCCGGATCATAAGACGAGGCTTCGCGCGCTCAAAATTTGCGCAATGCTGTTCTGCGCTTGAAGCCGGTGTGTCGCAGGTCTAGGCTTGTACAATAAAGAAAAAGACTCGCCGCTGATCGACGTGCGGGTCAAGACATGTGGGAGAAATGTCCATGCGCATCGCAGCCGCACTGCGTGTTGCTGTCCTTTTCGTCACTGCATCTCTATTCCCCCTTCACACCGCAAACGCCCAGAACGCCGTCGCGCTGACCGGCCAGGTCACCTCGGCCGTCGAAGGCGCGATGGAAGGCGTTCTGGTCAACGCCAAGAAGGGCACCATCACCATCACGGTCGTGAGCGATGAGCAGGGCCGCTACAGCTTCCCCGCCAGCAAGCTGGCGCCCGGGCAGTATTCGCTGAGCATCCGCGCGATCGGCTACGACCTCGACAATTCCAAGACCGTCGAGGTCGGGCCGCGGACCACCACCCACAATTTGACGCTCAAGAAGACCGAGGACCTCGCCGCGCAGATGTCGAACGGCGAGTGGATGCACAGCATCCCCGGCACCGACCAGCAGAAGGGCATCGCTGCTGGGCTGCGTCGGCTGCCACACGCTCGAGCGCTTCATGCGCTCGTAGCACGACGCCGACACGCTTGATGAAGTCACGCTGCCGCGCATGCAGGGCTACGTCAACCAGAGCATCCCGCAGAACCCGCAAATGCGGCGCGGCGAGCGGCTGATGGAGGAGCGCGGCGACCAGCGCGTCCAGATCTTCCGCAACGCCGCCGAATATCTCGGCACCGATCAATCTCAGCAGCAACGGGCAGTGGAATTTCGACCTGAAGATGCTGCCGCGCCCCAAGGGCCGCGCAACCCAGGTGATCTACACCGAATACGACCTGCCGCGCGAGACCATCTCGCCGCATGACGTGGTGCTCGATAAGGACGGCATCGCCTGGTACTCGAGCTTCGGCGAGCAGTTCTTCGGCCGGCTCGATCCCAAGACCGGCGCGGTCAAGGAATATCCGATGCCGCTGCACAAGCCGGACTTCCCGAAGGGGCTCGCTCGGGCTGCGCGCCGACCGGGAGGGCAATTGGTGGCTCGGCAACATGTATCAGGCCGCCATCGTGAAGTTCGATCCGAAGACCGAGCAATTCACGGCCTGGCCGATGCCGCCGGAGTACAACATCGACGCGTCGCAGGTGAACATGGTGCGGCCGGAAAGCTCGCACGTCGACGGCAAGGTCTGGTCGCAGAACAACGGTTTTGCCGCCGTTCACCGGCTCGACCTCGTCGACCGGCAAGATCGAGACCTTCGAGCCGTACAAGACGTCGAAGATCCCGCACAACATCTACGACGTCATCCCGGACTCGCAGAACAACGTCTACTACACCGACTTCCGCAACTTCCACATCGGCCGGATCGACGCCAAGACCGGCGAGGTCAAGATCTACACGGCGTTGACCCCGCGCTCGGCGCCGCGCCGCGGCTACATGGACGAGCAGGATCGGCTGTGGTTCGGCATGTATCGGGCCGACCGGGTCGGCATGTTCAACACCCGGACCGAGACGTTCAAGGAATGGCTGATGCCGACCAAGTGGGCGTCGCCTTATGACGTCGTGCTCGACCGCAACGAGGAACTGTGGACCGGCTCGATGATCACCGACCAGGTCACGCGGCTCAACACCAAGACCGACGAGATGGTAGAGTACCTGCTGCCGCGCACCACCAACATCCGTCGCGTCTACGTCGACAACACCACCACCCCGGTGACGTTCTGGGTGGGCTCTAACCACGGCGCCTCGATCATCAAACTCGAACCGCTTGACTAACGCTGCTCGACTAACTTTTTGGGAGAAATGTCCATGCGCATCAAAGCGACGCTGCTTGTCGCGTTCACAGCCCTTGCGGCTTTCGCGCTCGATCCCGGTGAGGTGAGGGCGCAATCCGCCGCTGCCTTGAGCGGGCAGGTCACCTCCGCCGAGGAAGGCGCGATGGAAGGCGTGGTCGTCAGCGCCAAGCGCGACGGTTCGACCATCACCATCAGCGTCGTTACCGATGCCAAGGGCCGCTTCGCGTTCCCGGCGGCAAGGCTCGAACCCGGCAAGTATACGCTGCGCGCCCGCGCCAGCGGCTTCCAGCTTCCCGGCGCGCCCACGGCGAATGTTGCCGCCGGCCAGGAAGCGAAATCCGACCTCAAGCTTACCAAGCTTCGCAGCCTCTCGGCGCATCTCACCAATGCCGAATGGCTGCACAGCATGCCCGGCACCGACCCGCAAAAGAAGTTCCTGCTCAACTGCATCGGCTGCCACACGCTCGAACGCATCATGAAGTCGTCCTATGACGCCGAAGGCTTCATCGACGTCATCAACCGGATGGCGACCTACTATCCCGGCACGACGCCGCTGCGTCCGCAGCGTCTGGCCGGCAATTTCCAGCGCATGCGCGATCGCGGCAACGTGAAGCCGATCGCGGATTGGCTCTCCACCATCAACCTGAGCCAGCAGGACACCTGGCAATTCCCGCTCAAGATCCTGCCGCGGCCGACCGGAAAATCGACGCAGGTCATCTTCACCGAATACGACCTGCCGGAAGCCCATATCCAGCCGCACGACGTGATCATGGATAGCAAGGGCAACGTCTGGTACTCGGACTTCGGCCAGATGTTCCTTGGCAAGATGGACGCGGTCACCGGCAAGGTGACCCAGTATCCGATTCCGGTCACCAAGCCGGGCTGGCCGCTCGGCTCGCTCGATCTCGAGATCGATCGCGACGACAATGTCTGGCTCGGCATGATGTACCAGGCCTCGATCGCGCGCTTCGACCAGAAGACCGAGACCTTCAAGATGTATTCGATCCCGAAGGAATGGGATTCGGAAGGCGCGCAGTTCGGCCATCTGGCGGTGAACGGCACGCATGTCGACGGCAAGGTCTGGGTGAAGAACTCCGACGGCACCAAGATCTACCGGCTCGATCTCGCCACCGAGAAGTGGGAAGACCTCGGCGCGCCGAGCGATCCGCGCACCAAGCGGCGCATCGGCACCTACGGCATCCACGCCGACACCGCCACCAACGACGCCTATCTGCTCGATTTCGCGGCCGGCAACATCGTCAAGATCGACGCCAAGACCAAGGAGACCACGGTCTATCTGACGCCGTCGCCGAACTCGACGCCGCGCCGTGGACGGGTCGACTCCGAAGGCCGCGTGTGGTTCGCGGAGTACCGGGCCGACCGCATCGGCATGCTCGACCCGAAGACCGCGCAGATCGTCGAGTGGAAGGTGCCGACGGAGTGGAGCGCGCCCTATGACGCGATCTTCAGCCGTCACGGCCACGCCTGGACCGGCTCGATGGTGACCGACCGCGTCGCGCGTCTCGACGTCGAGACCGGGCAGTATACCGAGTACACGCTGCCGCGGCCGACCAACATCCGCCGCGTCTACGTGGACGACCGGAGCAACCCCGGCCATCTGTGGATCGGCAGCAACCACGGCGGATCGATCGTCAAGGTCGAGCCGCTGGACTAGCGGAGATCGCACGGGAAGATCGCATGGCCGGCCTTTGTGCCGGCCATGCGCGTCTTGGGGCTACGTCAGTTGCTGCGAGGTGAGGGAGGTCGTCGATGAAACGGTTGGTTGCGACGGCGGTGGCCTTGGCATGCGCCGGCTCGGCTGATGCCCAGACCTTCAAGCAGGTCGCGCGCATCGAAATCCCAGGCACGCCGATCGAGAACTACGGCGTGATGACGATCGATCAGGCGACCGGCCTCGGCTATCTCGCCGACAAGGACAACAAGGCGGTCGTCGTGTTCGACACCAGGACCGACAAATACGTCACGCGCATCGGCGGCTTTGTCGGCATGACGGGCAACGGCAATACGTCGGGTCCGAATGGGCTTGCCGTCGTCAACAGCGGCCCGAACATCTACTCGCCGCCCGAGCTGTGGGTGAGCGACGGCGACAGCACCGTCAAGGTCATCGACCTTCAGAGCGGCAAAATCGCCGCGACGATCCATACCGGTGGGACGAGCCGCGCCAATGCCATGGCCTTCGATCCGAAGAACCAGGTCGTCATTGTCGCCAATTCCAATGATGAGGTGCCGTTCTTCAGCCTGATCTCGATCGATCCCAAGCAGAAGCACAGGGTCGTCGCGAAACTGCCGGTGCCGCAGTCGGCCGAGAACCTGGAACGTTCCGCATGGCACGCGCCGAGCGGCACGTTCTATACCGCGATCCCGGTGTTCAGCGCCGATAAGAGCAAGGGCCTGCTGGCGCAGACCGATCCGAAGAGCGGGACCATCGTCAAGCTCCACGAGCTCGAGCGTTGCCACCCGCACAGCCTGTCGATCGTCTCCGACACCACGATCTTCCTCGGTTGCAGCGCGTCGCACGGCCCCGACCGCAAGCCCGGCGGCGACATGGCGGTGTTCGACATCGCAAGCGGCAAGATCGAGACTTATGGCGCGGGCTGGGGCGGCAATGGCGGCTCGACCGTCAATCCCGCGCGCGGGCAGTACTATCACGCCACGACCAATGGCGCGCTGGTGGTGGTCGACATCAAGACCCGGCAGCTCGTGCAGAAGGTCCCGACCTGGAACGGTGTGCGGTCGCTCGGCGTCAATCTCGCGACCAACAAGGTCTATGTCGCCACCACCGCCAAGGGCGGCCCCTGCGGCGGCTGCATCGTGGCGTTCGCGCCGGAGTGAATCTCGATTGCGCTCGCTCCTGACGTCGTCATGGCCGGGCTTGTCCCGGCCATCCACGTCTTATGAGCTAGCTGTTGTAAGACGTGGATGCCCGCGACAAGCGCGGGCATGACGCCTCCATTGTTGAATGGCTCAATTCCGCGCCGCCGACAGTCCCAAGATCTCCCGCGCCTCGTCTGGCGTTGCGACGTGATCGCCAAGCTCCTCGATGATCCGGCCGGCCTTCTCGACCAGCGCCGCGTTGCTCGGCGCGAGCTGGCCTTTGCCCAGATAGAGATTGTCCTCGAGCCCGACCCGCACATGGCCGCCGAGCAGGACGGTCTGCGCGACCATCGGGAATTGATGCAGCGAGATGCCGAAGGCGAACCACGGCGAGCCGGCGGGCAGGAGGTCGCGCATATACATCATCGCCTCGGGCGTCGCCGGCTGGCCCCAGGCGATGCCGAGGCAGATCTGGAACATGCCCGGCCCCTTGACGTATCCGGCCTCGAGGAACTTCTTGGCCAATAGCAGGTGCCCGGTCTCGAACACTTCGAGTTCGGGCAGCACGCCCGCCTCGCGGATCGCAACCGCCATCGACTGCAAGTGGGCGGGCGTGTTGATGAACACCCGGTTGCCCATGTTCAGGCTGCCCATGTCGAGGCTGCAGATATCGGGGCGCAGCTCCTGGATATGACGCACGCGTTCCTCGGGGCCCCGCATGGTGCTGGCGGGACCGGCCTTGGAGGGGTCGTCCGGGTCGTGCTCGAAGCGTGCGCCCGGGCCGGTGGTCAGGTTGATCAGGACGTCGGTGCCGCTCGAACGGATGCGCTCGACCACCTCACGATAGAGCGCGCCGTCCATGCTCGGCTTGGTGGTCTTCGGGTTCCGCACATGGATATGGACGACCGCGGCGCCGGCCTTGGCGGCGTCGACGCAGGACTGCGCGATCTGCTCCGGCGTCACCGGCACCGCCGGGTTCTTCCCGGGTGAGTTGGCCGATCCGGTCACCGCGCACGAAATGATCACCTTGCGTTGCATGGCCGTCATACTCCCCCGAGAGAAAGGCAACGGGCACATGGAACCCCAGCCAAGGCTTGCCCGCAAGCCACAGTTGGGCACCCGTATGATGATCAACCACAGGCGAAGTTCCGCCCGGCTTGCCTCACATTGTGCGCTGCGCTAAGCCAACTTAAATCCCGTTCTTGGAACGAATCCGAACTGTTTCAGGGGCGATTTCGGCCTGCGGCGCCACACCGGCGGCCGGGGTTTGAGGGCGGGGCTTCCGATCGGGGCGAGGCTTCGGGAGGTGAGGGTCGCGATGAGCGAGCTGCTACTTGATTACCTGCCCTTGGTCATCTTCATCGCCGTCGCGATGGTCATCGGCGTCGCCCTGCTGGTGGTTCCATTCCTCGTCGCCTTCAAGCAGCCGGACCCCGAAAAACTGTCCGCCTACGAATGCGGCTTCAACGCCTTCGACGACGCGCGCATGAAGTTCGACGTGCGCTTCTATCTGGTCGCCATCCTGTTCATCATTTTCGACCTGGAAGTGAGCTTCCTGTTCCCGTGGGCAATCGCCTTCGGGGAGCTCGGGCTGTTCGGCTTCTGGTCGATGATGGTGTTCCTTGGCGTACTCACGATCGGCTTCATATATGAGTGGCGGAAAGGAGCGCTCGAATGGGATTGACGCCACAGCGCTCCGCGATCCTCGCACCGGCCGCCACCGGCATCCTCGACCCTCGCACCGGCAGGCCGGTTGGCTCCGACGATGCCTTCTTCGTCGGCCTCAACGACGAGCTCGCGGACAAAGGCTTCCTGGTCACCGCCACGGACGACCTGATCACCTGGGCGCGCACCGGCTCGCTCATGTGGATGACGTTCGGCCTCGCCTGCTGCGCGGTCGAGATGATGCAGATGTCGATGCCGCGCTACGACGCCGAGCGCTTCGGCTTTGCGCCGCGCGCCTCGCCGCGGCAGTCCGACGTCATGATCGTCGCCGGCACGCTCACCAACAAAATGGCGCCGGCGCTGCGCAAGGTCTACGACCAGATGCCGGAGCCGCGCTACGTCATCTCGATGGGCTCCTGCGCCAACGGCGGCGGCTACTACCACTATTCCTATTCGGTGGTGCGCGGCTGCGACCGCATCGTCCCGGTCGACATCTACGTGCCGGGCTGCCCGCCGACTGCGGAGGCGCTGCTCTACGGCGTGCTGCTGCTACAGAAGAAGATCCGCCGTACCGGAACGATCGAGCGCTGACGCATGAGCGAAGCCCTCCAAGCTTTCGGCGAAACGCTCGCGGCGGCCTTGCCTGGCGCCGTGACCGGGCACAGCGTCGCCTATGGCGAGCTGACGGTGACGGTGAAGGTGTCCGAGATCGTCAATGTCATCCGCTATCTGCGCGACGAACAGCAGTTCGTGAGCTTCATCGACGTGACGGCGGTGGACTGGCCCGGCCGCGAGCGCCGCTTCGACGTGGTCTATCATCTGCTCTCGCCCTACAAGAACCAGCGCGTCCGCGTGAAGGCCGAGGTCGGCGAGGACGAAACCGTGGCGTCGATTATCGGCATCTTCCCGGGCGCCGACTGGTTCGAGCGCGAGACCTACGATCTCTACGGCATTCCCTTCGTCGGCCATCCCGACATGCGGCGCATCCTCACCGACTACGGCTTCGAGGGGCATCCGCTGCGCAAGGATTTCCCGCTCACCGGCTTTGTCGAGGTGCGTTACGACGACCAGCAGAAGCGCGTGGTCTACGACAAGGTGCGGCTCGCGCAGGAATTCCGCAATTTCGATTTCCTCTCGCCGTGGGAAGGCCCCGACTACAAGCTGCCCGGCGACGAGAAAGCGAATTGAGGAACCGCATGAGCGCAACAACAATGAATGGTGGTTGCCTCTGTGGTGCGGTGCGCTTCACCGCGGCGCCGGCGACGCGCGATGTCGGCGCGTGCCATTGCAGCATGTGCCGGAAATGGTCGGCCGGTCCGCTGCTTGTGTTGGATTGCGGAACGACATTGAAAGTCGACGATGCCAAAAACCTCGGCGTCTATCGTTCGTCGGAATGGGCGGAGCGGTGCTTCTGCAAGCAGTGCGGAACGCCGCTGTTCTACCGGCTGGTCGCTCAGAACCTGCACTTCGTGTCGGCGGAAGCGTTCGACGATCGTGACGGCTATGCGTTCAAGAGCCAGATCTTCATCGACGAGAAGCCGGCCTACTACGACTTCGCCAACCAGACCCACAACATGACCGGCGCCGAGGTGTTCGCGGCCTTTGCGCCGCCCGCAGATCAGACCAAAGGGTAGCGCGGGCGATGGCCGAAAACCTCCGCAATTTCACCTTGAATTTCGGGCCGCAACACCCTGCGGCGCATGGGGTTTTGCGGCTGGTGGTCGAGCTCGACGGCGAAGTAGTGGAGCGGGTCGATCCGCATATCGGCCTCCTGCATCGCGGCACCGAGAAGCTGATCGAGGCGAAGACCTATCTGCAGGCGATCCCCTATTTCGACCGGCTCGACTACGTCGCGCCGATGAATCAGGAGCACGCGTTCTGCCTCGCCGCGGAGAAGCTTCTTGGCCTCACGGTGCCGCGGCGCGCGCAGCTCATCCGCGTGCTGTTCTGCGAGATCGGACGGCTTCTTTCTCATCTTCTTAACGTCACCACGCAGGCGATGGACGTCGGCGCGCTCACCCCGCCGCTGTGGGGTTTTGAAGAGCGCGAAAAGCTGATGGTGTTCTACGAGCGCGCGTCGGGCTCGCGCATGCATGCGGCGTATTTCCGCGTCGGCGGCGTGCACCAGGACCTGCCGACCAAGCTGATCGACGACATCGACGCGTTCTGCGATCCGTTCCTGAAGGTCTGCGACGACCTCGAATGGCTGCTCACCGGCAACCGCATCTTCAAGCAGCGCAATGTCGACATCGCGGTGGTGTCGCTCGATGACGCCTGGAAGTGGGGCTTCTCCGGCGTGATGGTGCGCGGCTCGGGCGCGGCCTGGGATCTGCGCAAGGCGCAGCCCTACGAGTGCTATGCCGAGATGGATTTCGACATCCCGATCGGCAAGAACGGCGATTGCTACGACCGCTACTGTATTCGCATGGAAGAGATGCGGCAGTCGGTCCGCATCATGAAGCAGTGCATCGCGAAGCTCCGCGAGCCCGAAGGGCAGGGGCGCGTGGTGGTCGACGACAACAAGATCGCGCCGCCGAAACGCGGCGAGATGAAGCGCTCGATGGAAGCGCTGATCCATCACTTCAAGCTCTACACCGAAGGCTTCCACGTGCCGGCCGGCGAGGTCTATGCCGCGGTCGAGGCGCCCAAGGGCGAGTTCGGCGTCTATCTGATCGCCGACGGCACCAACAAACCCTACAAGTGCAAGATCCGCGCACCAGGCTTCCCTCATCTCTCGGCGATGGATTTCCTCTGCAAGGGCCACATGCTCGCGGATGTTTCCGCCATCCTCGGCTCGCTCGACATCGTGTTCGGGGAGGTGGACCGATGAAGGCGGCCATCCTTGCCGTAACGATGCTCCTGACCGCTTCAGTGTCCGCCGGAGCGAACTTCTTCGGGCCTCAGTTCTGTGCCGCGCAATTCCATGTTGCGAAACTCGAACGCGAAGCCGGATTTCGAACAAACGAGGTATTGCTTTCATCTCGTCGAACTTGGCATGAGAAAATGACGCGGACGGAGTGGGTGTCGTGCATGTGCGCGCAAAAAAATCAATCGTGCGATTGCTGCGCCTATGACATCGCGAAGATCTGCGCCGAAATAGTGCGACTGCACGTTGTGACGGGGAACGTCCTGCGCGTTCCACCGTGTGAAGAGGGGCAGCGATAATCA
>CAWAWR010000035.1:0-19317 GCA_963785745.1 uncultured Alphaproteobacteria bacterium | reverse complement strand
GCCAACCTCACCATCCCGCCAACCCCATAGCCTCGAGTTCTAGCGCTCTGAATTTGTGCTTTTTACCATCATCCAGCGACGCCCGCGGCTTGCCGGCGTGAACCCGAATTCTGATGCAATCTTGATCATGATCTCGGCCTGTTTATTTGCGATCGCCACGTATGGCGATTGAATTCAGTATCGTTCGGTGACTTGATCATGGTTCATCTTCTGAAGCGCCTCAGTGGCTTCCGGCCAGTAACCGAAGGCGGCGCGGTAGATCACCAGAGGGCAGATCGTACTCATCAGCCGCCTGCTTTGGTGAGATGTGGGGCCGGCAACCCCATTGCTGCCTGCGGCATTCCGAGCTCGGCGGGCACTCGATGAATGCATACGCCACGCGCGGATATCGACGAAGCCCGAATAGAGCATATGGGGACGGTCCTCTGGAGATGGGCGCTCTTTCAATGAGGTTGCGGCTATGCGCCGGGCGCGTGCTGAACATCCCGCCGCCTACGCGAGCTACACCGCAGAGCCAATGCAGAAATCAGCACGTGATTTTGACGCGTTGGTCGCTCAGGAAATTGCGCGAGGCTGCCCGCCGTCGGTGGCCGGACAGCGCGTGGTCGCCAAGTACGGTATTCGCCCAGAGCAGGGTTGAGGTTCACTGCGCGGGTCGCCTTTCCCGCGCGATGCGGTCCCCGGTCCTCCAGGCTCACTGATCGGGCGGACAAGCGGTGAGTGTCCGTAACAACCGCCGCAGCGCATCGCGAGGTTGTCGACTTCTCCTTTCTCGGGGGTGCCATTGGAGGAAACGTAGGCTAACCTACTCCTTCGTAGGGAAGACGGTGGGCGGGAGCAGAAGTCCCGCCCACTACCTGAGAGAGCGGGCGCAAGCCTTGTATTAGGGTCTGGATCCACAACTTGATCCGGTCGAGTGCGCCGACCAGGACCGCGCCGGCCAGGAAGTTTCGGGCGAGTTTGTCGTAGCGTGTGGCGATAAGTCGCCAATCTTTGATGCGGCAGAAATAGTTTTCGATTTTGTGCCGCCGTCGATAGAAGCGCTTGGGACAGTAGGCTTTCTTGGTGGCGTTGCCGCGACTGGAGATAACGGGCAAAGCTCCTTCGTCCTTGATCTGCTGGCGCACTTTGTGACTGTCGTAGGCTTTGTCGGCGGTGACGGCCAGGGGCGGTCTGGGAGTTCGAGCACGTCGCCAACGACCTGACTGTCGTGGACCTGCCCGCCCGTCACTCTAAAGTCGGCGGGCGACTGTTGCTGTCGACGATGGCATGGATTTTCGTGGAGCGGCCCCGCCGCTAATCCCAATCGCCTGATTTTGCTCCCCCCTTTAGCTCCCTTACCGCGCGATGAGCTTTCGCGATTGTGCTGTCGATCAGATACAGACTGTCGCGCGATTTTGATGCCAGCGCGTCGAAGATCCGCTTCCAGATGCCGCGCCGAGACCAGCGATTGAAGCGATTGTATGCTGTCGTGTATGGTCCGTAGCGCTCCGGCAATCACGCCACGGCATGCCGGTGCCACGTAAAATATAGCGTTCATGATCTTTCGATCGTCAGCGCGGGCACTCTTTCGGCTTTGGCATCAGCGGCTCTGAAGTGCCCATTCGTCGTCGCTCAAATCAAATCGCATGACCACCTCCGAGCACGGTAAATCATTTTCGTTCAAAATATTCAATGCATTATCTGGGTCAGAGCATAATCCCGTGAGTTCCCCAGGAACGTCCATTAGGGCGTGTATTGATAACGCCCAGGGATGATCCGTTGCGGGGGTAAAGCAGACATCCAAAATCAAGACGTCACGTCTGCTTCTGACCCAAAGCGGACATCCGGTTCAGTGGGGCATTCGCATAGGCTCCCGCACGCTGGTCCGGCGCCGAAGCCAGTGGGACGAAAGTCGTGTCGCTGAGCGGACAGTCACCCGATTGCCCAACTGTCTCCGATTGCTGAACGGTCAGTGCCTGTCCATTCGCGAAAGGCAATCTCCGCAAGTCGCTCGGCGTTATACTCGCCTCGGTCGACGTGTCGGAGAATTATCAGCGCCAGCGTCTTCTTGACATCGTCGCTGCCGTTCATCCGCTTCGAGACGGATTTGCAGACCGTGTCGAACGCAGCCGTCATGACGGAGATGGTCGCGGGGCTGTAGGAGCGGTCAAGTTGAACTAAATGCAACATCACACGTCTCCCTGTTGGAGAACCAGTGATGAAGCTTAGGCACGCGGCAGGGGACCGGACTGGTCATTACTGACCACATACACAGGATCCATTTTTCCTTTTCGGCACGCCTCCTGAGGTGAGGATTGTCGTGTAACACCACGTTCAACAAGGAATTGTGGACCTCCAGGGTTCCGTTGTACTCGATGAACCCGAGCTTGCGAAACTTGTTCATAAACAAGCTCACGCGTGACCTCGTGGTGCCAACCATCTCTGCGAGCGTTTCTTGACTTATCTTCGCTATGACCGGCTCTGGCTTTCCCTCCTTCCCAAAGTTCGCCATCAAGAGGAGCACTCTTGCCAGACGCTTCTCGCTCGAATTGAAGAGCTGGTCGACCAAGTCCTCCTCAACACGGGAGGTCCGAGCCAACAGGTAAGACATGAACATCTCGGAGAACTTTGGCTCGTCGTGAAGCACGCGCACGATGGCCGCCTTTTCGAGCCGCATGATGACGCATTCCGTCATCGTCACGACGGTCGCCATGCGCAGGGGATGTCCGTTTAGGCAGCTCTCTCCAAAGAAGTCCCCGTTCCCGTGGAGCGCGACGACCGCCTCCTTCCCAAGCTCGGAGACAACGCAGACCTTGACCTTGCCTTCCTGGATGTAGAAGACGGCATCGCCCGGGTCTCCTTGGGAGAAGACCTTCTGATTCTTCCGGTAGCTCGACACGCTCCTCCCGCCATCCACGGTGTGGAGGAACACCTCGACATCGAAGGGCGGCTTCTTCCTTGCCTTCGCCACAGCGTTTTCCGCTCCCTGTGACTATGGGCTGATATTCTAACGCACCTCGGCCGCCCCGTCGCGCTACTTTGACCGACGCGAACGCGCTTTTTTAGCCGCAGCCAGCCCGCGCCAAAAGCCGTATTCCAGCCGACGATGCGCATCTATTCACCTCGGCGGGTAGCCGCGCGAGAATCAGCTGCGGGGGCTAAACCGCGGGTCAGCACGACGGATTAACCGATTTCTGTAAGTGTTTCAGTGCCGTATGGCGGAGAGGGTGGGATTCGAACCCACGATACGGTTTCCCGTATACACGCTTTCCAAGCGAGCGCCTTAAGCCACTCGGCCACCTCTCCTGCAGACCTTCCTTAAGGCGCACGGGTCCTGACGTAAAGACGCGCGAAATCGCCTGGAAGTGCGGCGCAATATAGTCGGCGTCGGGGGCAAGGCAACCCGCGCGCCCGCCCCAATTGCCTGGCTCAATTGACTTGTTGGGTCAATTGACTTGGCGGACGTCGCCGGCCTCGGCGGTATCGTATCCCGTCAGTTCCCGCCCGCGGGCGTGAAACGCCTCCGTCCGCAGGAACTTGAACAGCGCCTGCAAGCTCGGAAGGAAGTAGTCGCGCTGGCGCAGAACGAGGTCGAATCGCTCCCAGGTCAGCGAGACGAATCCGAGTCCTGCCGTCTGCGCGACCGATCGTGTCGCGACGCCACAATCTGCGCGGCCGGCGCGCACCGCCTGGGCAATGTCCGGCCCGGTCGGACACACCGGCTTGACGGTCGCAAACGCGTCGAGTGCGAGCCCGGCATGCGCGAGCAGCGAAAGCAAAAGGAGTTGCGCGCCGGCGCCTTGCGGGCGCAGCGCCAGTCGCGCGCGTTTCAGGGCGACGCTGGCGATATCGTTCAGTCCAAGCGGATTGCCGGCCGCGACGATGAACCCCTGTTCGCGCCGCGCGAATGCGATCAGCACCGCGTCGTGCAGGCCGGGCGCAGCGGCGACGGCCTCAACGTTCGCCGCGTCGTCGTCGCCATCGAGCCGATGCAGATGAATTGCGGCCGCACTGACCTCACGGCGCGCAAGCCGCTGTAATCCAGCTTCGCTTCCTTCCGGCAGGCTCGCGAGGCGCGACGCACTCTCGCGCAACGCCCATTCCAGCAGAGGATCGTGACTGCCGCCGACGATCGCGGGCGCCGGCGCATGCGCGAACGCCGGAGGTCCGGCGTATCCGGCGGCCAGCCAGCGGTCGAGCGCGGCTTTCGGAAACAACCACTTGCCCGTCACCTTGGTGCAGGGCACGGCGCCGTTCGCAACGAGCTCATAAAGCTTGCGCTCGGACAACCGGAGGTAGGTCGCGGCTTCCTCGGTGGTCATCAATTCAGTCATGAATATACCTGAATAATTATGAATATAGCACGTAAATTGACCAAATCCGGCTGAGATGCAAGTGTTTGCGGGGAGACACTATGCCGGAAAACGTGTCCGCCTTGCAGCTTGTTCTTGCCGGCGATCCCGCGCTGTTCGCGATCGTCCGGCTCTCGCTGATCGTCAGCCTCTCGGCCGTCCTGCTCGCGGCGCTGATCGGGCTGCCGCTTGGCGCCTGGCTCGCGCTGACGCGCTTCCGCGGCCGCGAGAGCTGCATCGTCGTTCTCAATGCGCTGATGGGCCTCCCGCCGGTCGTCGTGGGGCTCATGGTGTATCTGCTGCTGTCGCGATCGGGGCCGCTGGGATCGTGGGGCATCCTGTTCACGCCGCAAGCGATGGTCATCGCACAGACGATCCTGATCGCTCCGATCATCGCCGCGCTGGCGCGGCAGACCATCGAAGATCTCTGGCTCGAATATCGCGACGAGCTCGAAGCCATGAATGTCGGCACGCTCGGCAGCGTCGCGACGCTGCTCTGGGACGGCCGTTTCAGCCTGCTCACCGCATTGCTTGCAGGGTTCGGCCGCGCCGCCGCGGAAGTCGGCGCCGTGATCATCGTCGGCGGCAATATCGACGGCTTCACCCGCACCATGACCACGGCGATCGCGCTGGAGACTTCCAAGGGCGACCTGCCGCTCGCGATCGGCTTGGGAATGGTCCTGATCGTCATCGTGATCGCGATCAACGCGGCGGCGTGGGGGACGCGCCGCTTCGGCGAACGGATGGCGGGATGATCATGCGCGCTCCGGTCACCAACCTGCCGATCGTGTTCGAAGAGGTTTCGTTCGTTGTGCGCGACGTGACGATCCTCGATCGGATTACGCTTGCGTTCACCGCCGGAGCGCCGACCGTCGTCGTCGGGCCGAACGGCGCCGGCAAGACCACGCTGCTGCGGCTCGCCATGGGCCTCATCCAGCCCACTGCCGGGCGCGCGACCTGGGGCGGACGAGCGGACGCATCGCCCGATCGGCGCGCCATCGTGTTTCAGCGCCCGGTCATGCTTCGGCGCAGCACCGAGGCGAACCTGCGCTATGCGCTGGAGGCCGCCAATGTCCCCAGCGCCGAACACGCCGCGCGCGTGCGCGAGCTGCTGGCGCTGGTCGGCCTTGCGAACCTCGGCGACCGGCCGGCGCGCAAGCTTTCCGGCGGCGAGCAACAGCGGCTCGCGCTCGCGCGCGCGCTCGCCAAGGACCCGCAGGTTCTGTTCCTCGACGAGCCGACCGCGAGCCTCGATCCGGCGGCGACCAAGTCGGTCGAGGACTTGATCCAAGACGTCGCCGCGCGCGGCATCAAGGTGGTGATGTCGACGCATGACCTTGGCGAGGCGCGACGGCTCGCCGGCGACGTCGTCCTGATGCATCGCGGCCGCATCGTCGAAGCGAGCGACGCCACGATCTTTTTCAGCAGTCCAAAGACCCCCGAAGCCGCCCGGTTTGTGGCCGGTGAGCTTCTGGTCTGATCACGGGAGAGTTCGACATGCCGACACGCCGTTCGTTCATCGCATTTGGCGCAGCCGTCTCGCTGATCGCTGCGTCCGCAGCCTTCGCGCAGGACAAATCGATCGTCGTCGCTTCGACCACGTCGACCCAGGACTCCGGACTGTTCGGACACATCCTGCCGGCGTTCAAGAAGAAGTCGGGCATCGACGTGCGCGTCATCTCGCAGGGCACCGGGCAGGCGCTCGACACCGGCCGCCGCGGCGACGCCGACGTCGTGTTCGTGCACGCGCGGCCGCAGGAAGAAAAGTTCGTTGCCGACGGGTTCGGCGTGCGGCGCTATCCGGTGATGTACAACGACTTCATCCTGGTCGGGCCGAAGAGCAATTCCGCCGGCATCAACGGCACCAAGGATATCGTCGCCGCGCTCAAGGCGATCAAAGGAAAGAGCGTGGCCTTCATCTCCCGCGGCGACAAGTCCGGCACCCATGCCGCCGAGCTCGCGCTCTGGAAGGACGCCGGGATCGACATCGCGAAGGATCGCGGCACCTGGTACAAGGAGATCGGCCAAGGCATGGGCGCGGCGCTCAACACCGCGTCCGCCTCCAACGGCTATGTGCTCACCGACCGCGGCACCTGGCTGTCGTTCAAGAACCGGGGGGATCTCGTCATCGCGGTCGAAGGCGACAACCGGCTGTTCAACCAGTACGGCGTTATACTGGTAAATCCCGAAAAACATAAGCATGTGAAGAAAGAGCTGGGCCAGGCCTTCATCGACTGGCTGGTCTCGCCCGAAGGTCAGAAGACCATCGCGGACTACAAGATCAACGGGCTACAACTGTTTTTCCCGAACGCAAATTCGCCGGGAGCATAAGTATGATACGTACGTCACCGGCAGAGCGCCGCGCTTGGCGGTGTCGCAATCCTGCTTGCAGCGATCACGACCATGACCATGCCGGCCAACGCCGCAGATCCCGTCCTGCTCCACTCCGCCGGCAGCCTCCGCCTCGCGCTGACCGAGGTGATCGCCGCACATGAGCCCACGGCGGGAGTCACGGTGCAGGCCGACGTTCGGCGCCTCCGGCACGCTCAAGGACGCCATCGCCAAAGGCGAGCGCGCGCAGGTGTTTACGTCCGCCAATATGGAACACCCACAGGCGTTGGCGGACGCCAAGAAGAGCGGACCGGTCGTGCTGTTCGCGCGCAACCGGCTGTGCGCGCTGGTACGTCCCGGGCTGGCCGTCACGCCGGCGACGCTGCTCGACCGCATGCTCGACCCGGCGGTGAAGCTCGCGACCTCGACGCCGAAGGCGGACCCGTCCGGCGACTATGCCTGGGAGGTGTTCCGCAAGGCGGAGAAGCTCAAACCGGGATCGTTCGCGACCCTCGAGCAGCGCGCGTTGCAGCTCATCGGCGCACCATCGAGCGCCGTGCCGCCAAAAGGCCGTGTCGCCTACGCCTGGCACATCGCCGAAGGCCGTGCCGATATCTTCCTGACCTATTGCACCAACGCGATGGCCGCGCAGGCCGAAGCACCCGGCCAGCAACTCGTGCAGCTTCCCGATGCGCTCGCGGTCGGCGCTGACTACGGCATGACCGTGATGGCCGACGCACCGCCGGCCGCCTATCGGTTCGCGATGTTCATTCTGTCGCCGGCGGGCCAAAAGATTCTGGCCAAGCACGGGTTCGCGGCGCCGGGTTTGCCGCAATAGAGGCGCGCCAGGGGGCGCAGATCGTCGCGGGCGCAACCGCCTAAAATGGCGTATTGAGGGACACCCACCGTCCCCCTCATCCTGCCAACCGACGGCCCGCCCGTGCAGCTCTATCTCCCGATCGCAGACCTGCCGGTCAATATCCTTGTCATCCTCGGGCTTGGAGTCGCGATCGGATTCATTTCCGGCATGTTCGGTATCGGCGGCGGCTTCCTGATGACGCCGCTCCTGATCTTCCTCGGCATATCGCCGTCGGTCGCGGTGGCCACCGTTCCGAGCCACATCGCGGCCTCGTCGTTTTCCAGCGCCATCAGCTATTGGCGGCGAAACGCGATCGACCTGCCGCTGGCGCTCATGCTGCTGGTAGGCGGCGTGCTCGGAACGATTGCCGGGGTGGCGCTGTTCACACTGCTGCGCAGGCTCGGACAGCTCGACGTCACGATCGGCCTCTCTTACGTGGTGCTGCTGACGGCGGTCGGCACAATGCTGGCGGCGGAGAGCTTGCGCGCCATTATCCGCGAGCGTCAGGGCAAGCCGGTCGAATTGCGCCGCCCGGGCAGCCACACCTGGCTTCACCGCTTGCCATTCAAGCTGCGCTTCAAACGCTCGCGCATCTTCGTTTCCGTCATCCCGGTCTGGGTCATCGGATTGGTGATGGGCTTCATCGGCTCGGTGATGGGCATCGGCGGCGGATTCCTGCTGGTGCCGATGCTGGTCTACGTGTTGCGGGTGCCGACCGCGACCGTGATCGGCACCTCCACGGTCCTCACGCTGGTGACGATGATCTCAGCGACGGTGTTGCACGCCGCGACCAACCATCAGGTGGACGCGGTGCTGGCGCTGATCCTCATGGTGGGAGGCAGCATCGGCGCGCAGTTCGGCGCCCAGGCCGGCCAGATGATGCGGGCCGAGCGGTTGCGGCTACTCCTGGGAATTCTGATCCTCGCGGTCGGAATTCGTTTCGCGCTGGTGATGGTGGTGCCGCCGAACGACCTCTACGTCGTCCGGCCTTCAGTCGGGTCGCAAGCACCCTGATAATCGTCACTGCAAATTCGGGATGAGCTTCTTCACCGCCTCGATCACGCCCGGGGGCGTCGCGTGAAGATCGGCGAGCAACTGTTCCAGGCGATCGGGCTCCCGGTAGCTCATGTCGAGCCTGATCTTGGCGGCTTCGGCGATCAGATCGGGATCGTGCGCGGCAGCGGCCAGAGCCCGGCGCATCAGATCGACCCGATCCTTCGGTACGTCCGGCGGAAAGACATAGGGCCGTCCGAACTCGACGCTGGCGAAGACAAAGCGCATGAACTGTCGCTGTTCGTCGGCCTTCACATGATCAAAGATTGAAGGCGCGTCTGGAAAATCGGGCAGCGGAGCTTCCTCCGACCGAAACAGCGTCCGCAGTTTGCCCTCCTTGAACAGCCGCTCGGCGCCGCGAAACTGACCGGTGGTCGCGCACACGCCCTGCACTTCGCCGCGCTCGACGGCAAGGATCACGTCTTGCGAGCCGCGGTATCCTTCGATGATGCGAAACTTCGTGCCGAGCACGTGGTTGGCCACCGTCGGCAGGATCGAGTTCGACGTGCCGGCGCCGGAACTGCCGACGATCAGTTCCTGCTTGAACAGGGCGGCAACGCTGGTGACCGGCGCCGCGTGCCAGGCGGCGCAGATGCGCCCCGGTAGCGACGTCGCGCCGAGCCAACTGAAGCGCCGCAGGTCGGCCTCGATGTTGGATTGGCCCATCAGCGCCTGGTTGGGCAGGTTGCGCGAGAACGTGCCGATCACGCTGCCGTCGCGCGGCGCCTGTGCATAGACGTAGTTGGCGGCGACGACGCTCTGCGCCGCGGTCATGTTCTGCACAACGATTGTCGGCTGACCCGGGATGTGCTTCTGGAGATATTTGGCAAGCAGCCGCGCGCCGATGTCGTAGTCGTTGCCGACCGCATGGCCGGTGATGAGACGCATCTGCCGGTTCTTGTAGAAGTCCGCCGCCGGCTGGGCGCCAACACCCGACGCCATGCCGCCGGCGAGCGCCAATGCCAATAGATATGCCCTGATCGTCACGCAGCGTTTCCCGCGATCATTCCGGATCAGCCGCGACGATATCAGCTTTCCAAGTTGCCGGCAGGAGCACCGGCGCAAAAAAACCGGCGGATGAGCCGGGGTTTGGTGCGTTGACGTCAAAAAACCCCGGCGGTGGGCCGGGGTTAGGTGTCTGCAGCGCGGGGGGCATCCCGGATGCAGAGGGGCTCGCGACGGAGGTTCTTACGTCGCGAGCCTTATGCTTGTGGGATCAGTTGGCGCCCCAGGAGCGCTGGGCGCGGAAGATCACCGAAGTGATGCCCAGGTTCTTGGCGCTGTAGACGCCGGACGGACGATTGCCCTGCTTGGTCGCAATGGAGACCGTCTGGCCATCCATCGCCGACTCGATGCCGGTGTACATCACGTCGACCGCGAACCGCAGTCCGGGCAGCGGGAACCAGTCGTGATGGGTACCCACCGTCCAGAACTTGAAGCCTGGGTCGCACGTCGCCGCCGCAGTGCTGAGCGGCTGCGCAACCGCACCGCCGCCACCGCAGAACCAGCGGCCATCGACCACGGTGCTGTTGTAGCTGACCTCGGTGTAGTTGCCGTAGATCGTGCTCGAGAAGTTGCGCGTCCAGAAGTATTCGAACCCGGCACCAACCGTCCACGCCGTGGTCTGCTGGATGCCCTGGCCGTTGACATAGACGCCGTCGCTCATCACGCCGAATGCAATCTGATTGCCGCTGCCATAGAGGCCGGGGCTCACGAGGTTGCTGCCGCCGGAGTACGCCGTGGCGCCGACGCCGTAGTTGAAGTAGGCACCGAACCGGCTGCCCGGGCTCAGGAAGTCGAGCTTGATTTCGGTGCCGGAGATGACCGCCCAGCCCCAATCGTCGCCCGGAGTGCCGCAGTAGGTGGTGGCGGTGTTGCCGCCCGCGCAGAGGTGCCAGCGAACGGACCCGTGAAGTAGGCCGCTTCGTTGTGGTTGGCGATGACCGCGACGCTCGCACGGCCCCAGGCCTGGTTGACGCGCAACGACACCCAAGGATTGGGGTGGTTGCTGCCGGCACGAGCCGAGACCGGCTCGGTGCCCGCCGACACCGTAGCCGGCGCGCGACAGGTCCGCGATCGACTTCACGCGACGTTCGTCGGCGCCGATGTTCAGAGTGACGCCGTTGCCGAGCTGCCAGGTGTAGGCGATCTGGTTGGTGCCGTTGGCGCCGGTGTCGCTCTGGTTCTGCGTCTGGTGCAGAGAGCGCATGCCGGAGTCGCCCATGCTGCCTTCGTGGTCGGTGAACGACACCGTCCGGCCGAAGGTGAAGCCGCCCCACTGGATGAACCCGCGGGACAGGTTGGTCGACTCAGTCGTGTTCTCGTTTTGCAGGTGGAAGGTCGAGAACGTCCGCAGCGTGCCGTAGGCAGTCTGCGTCCGCGTGTCGACCGAGAAGCTGCCACGATGCCGGGTCGAGTAGTTGCTGACGGTGCGGTCCCTGGCACCGGCCGCACCTGAGTATTGCGCGGTGCGGGCGCCGGTGACGTTGTAACCGTAGTCAGCCCGGATGTAGCCCGAGAACCGGATGCAAGTGTCGGAACCCGGGATGTAGTAGAAACCGTCTCCGTAGAGCGTACAGATCTTCACGTACTGGACCGGTTTGGCCTTGACGGGAAGATCGGCAGCCTGCGCCCCGGCAACTGCGACCACACCCGCCGCAGAACCGAGGAGAAGACTTTTGACCATCTTCATTATTGATCCTCCAAGTTGAGTTACTGGAGGGTCACGATCTCCGCAGGTGCCTCGCACCGTTGAGAGCCCCCTGTCATCCCACGATGGCCTAACAGCATGGGATGCCCCTCCGGACGCGCGCAGAGTAGCTTCGGAACCGGCAGGGGCAATGCGATATTTATGCGTTGATTATGGATTCTTTATATCAGTTGCCAACATGCAACACATGAAAATACTTGTTATATCAATGTATTGATCGCATCAGTCGGCACCTCAGCGTTTAGATCATACCATCGCGATATAAATTTATGCGAACCAAAGAATAAATATACCGTAACGCCCTATTCGGCACGATGGGCCCAGGCCCAAACGCCTCGAACCATGTGTTTTACATCTAGATAATAAATCATATTTATATAAAAGTTATTCTCCGTTACTTCGCCAATGGCCCGCGGACCCCGCCGCCTGGGGCTGGGGTGATACGGCTCCGCTGTGGACAGAGGAAGCGCGCACGAACGGGCCGCGCTTCCTCCCGTAACCTGATATAGGCTCGCGCGCCCATCGTATTTGCAGCAACGCGCGCCATGCACATCGATCGCCGGCTATTCTTGACTGGCCTATCCGCGGCGTTGGTTACGCCGACGGACGCGCGCGCTCAAAGCGTCACCGACAGTGCCGGCCGCACAGTGCCGGTGCCCGCACAAGTGACGCGCGTCTTTCCAGCCGGCCCGCCCGCCGCCATCACGCTCTACACAATGGCGCCCGATCTCCTGCTCGGCTGGCCGCGCGCCAACCGCGCCGACGAACTCGAGTTCCTTGACCCCAAGATCGGCGCGCGACCGGAAGTCGGCCGCATCACCGGACGCGGCAATACCGCCAATCTCGAAGTGGTGCTGGCGCTAAAGCCCGACCTGATCCTCGACATCGGCATCGTCAACAATACGTACATCTCGCTCGCCGATCGCGTGCAGCAGCAGACCGGTATTCCATACGCGCTGCTCGACGGGCGTTTCGACGGCATCGCCGGCACCTACCGCACGATCGGCGCACTCACCGGACGCCGCGATGCCGGCGAGGCCGCGGCGCGCTATGCCGACGAAACCGTGAAGACGATCACGAGCCGCCTTCCGCCGCCTGAGAAACGGCCGCGCGTCTACTACGCGCGCGGGCCACGTGGGCTCGAAACCGGACTCGGCGGCTCGATCAATGTGGAGACCATCGAGCTGCTCGCGCGCAATGTGGCGGGCGGCACGCGCGGCGGCCTTGCCGCCGTGTCGATCGAGGACGCGCTGGTGTGGAATCCCGACGTGATCGTGACCATCGACAAGGATTTCGCGGAGAACGTCTACAGCCTGCCGATCTGGCGGCCCGTTGCAGCGGTACGCGCAAAACGCGTTCACCTGTCGCCGAAGCTGCCGTTCGGCTGGGTCGATTTCCCGCCGTCAGTGAACCGGCTGATCGGACTGTGGTGGCTGGCGAAGATTCTCTATCCGGAGCTGTATCCGGAAAACCTCCGCGCGCTGACGCGCGAGTTCTACCAGCGCTTCTATCACGTTCCGCTGAGTGACGCGCAGATCGACCGCGTGCTGGCGGGGCGGGATTGACTCAGACCCAACGCATGACCCAGCGCTTTATCCCGGGCCTGCTGATCGCCACCGCCGTACTTGTGGCGGGACTGGTCGTCGCCTTCGCGGTGGGGCGCTACCCGGTCGGGCTTGGCGAATTGTTCGACGTGCTGTGGTCGCGCGCAACCGGCCGGGCGCCGAGTGCCTCCGAGGCAACCGAGAATGTCATCCTCCTGGTGCGCGGGCCGCGCGTGATCGCGGCGGTGCTGGTCGGCGCCGCGCTCGCGGTGGCCGGCGCGGCGTTCCAGGGCCTGTTTCGCAATCCGCTGGTGTCGCCGGACATCCTCGGCGCATCGTCAGGAGCGGCGCTCGGCGCCGTGCTCGGCATCTTCTTCTCGCTCGGTGTGATCGGGATCGAGATCCTGGCCTTCGGCGGCGGGCTTCTCGCCGTCGCCGCGGTCTATGGCATCGGCTCGGCGCTGCAATCGCGCGACCCGATCCTGGTGCTGGTGCTGACGGGCGTGGTGGTCGGCGCGTTGCTCGGAGCGGGCGTCGGGCTCGTGAAATACCTCGCCGATCCCTACAACCAGCTTCCCGCGATGACCTTCTGGCTGCTCGGCAGTCTGGCGTCGACCAATGCCGGCGACCTCATTCCGCTCGCGGGTCCGGTCGCGCTCGGCACCGTCGTGCTGGTGGCGCTACGCTGGCGCATGAATGTGATGTCGTTACCGGAGGAGGAGGCGCGCGCACTCGGCGTGCCGACCGGGCCGATGCGGATCGCGATCGTGGTGGCGGCGACGCTGGTGACCTCCGCGAGCGTTGCGGCGTCCGGAGTCATCGGCTGGGTCGGCCTGGTGGTGCCGCATTTGGCGCGCGCTTTGGTCGGCCCGGATTTCCCAAAGCTGCTGCCGACCTGCGCGCTGCTCGGCGGCGGATATCTGCTGTTCATCGACACGCTGGCGCGGACCATGGCGCCGATCGAAATTCCGCTCGGCATCCTCACGGCGGTGATCGGCACGCCGTTCTTCATCTGGCTGCTCGCCGGCATGCAGAGGAACTGGTCGTGACGCTCTCCGGCCGCAACCTCACCATCGGCTACAGCGACCGGGTGGTCGGGCGCGGTCTCGACGTCGCGCTCAAGCAGGGCGAGGTGCTTGCCTTGCTCGGCCCGAACGGCGGCGGCAAGACCACGCTGCTCAAGACGCTGCTCGGCATTCTCAAGCCGCTCGCCGGCGAAGCGCAGATCGACGGGCGCTCGCTCGAAGCGCTTTCCATTCGCGACCGGGCGCGGCGCGTCGCCTATGTGCCGCAGGTCCACAACCCGACCTTCGCCTTCACCGTCGAGACCGTGGTGCTGATGGGCCGCACCGCCCATGGCGGTCTGTTCAGCCGGCCGTCGATGCGAGACCGCGAGGTCGCCGACCGCGCGCTGAACGAGTTCGGCATCGCGCATCTCAAGGAGCGCGCCTACACCATGATCTCCGGTGGCGAGCGGCAACTCGTCCTGTTGGCAAGAGCTCTGGCGCAGGAGCCGCAGTTCATCGTGCTGGATGAGCCGACCGCGAGCCTCGACTTCGGCAACCAGGGCAAGGTGATGCGGGAGATCAGGGCGCTCGCGGCGTCCGGCCTTGGCGTGCTGTTCACCACCCACGACCCGAACCACGCGCTGCGTGCCGCCGATCGCGCCTATCTGTTGCGCGACGGCGCCTGTGTCGCCGAAGGCGAGGTCAAACGCGTGCTCACGATCGACCAATTGCAGGAGCTCTACCGCGCACCGATCGAGCGGCTGGTCGATGCAAGCACCGGGGCAAGCGCATTCTTGCCGGGTTAGCGGCCGAAACCCGTGTTCTTATGATGGCGGGCCGTGGTATGACAGCCATCAACAAAAAACATCATCCAGGGGGAAACGTCGTGAAGAGAAAACTGCTGACAATTGCCGCCGCGCTTGTTGCGGTGGTGGGGCTTGCTGCGCCGGTTCAGAGCCAGGAATGGCCGCAAGGCACGATCCGCGTCATCATCCCATTCGGGCCCGGCGGCGGTAGCGACATTATCGGCCGCATTGTCGCGCAACGGATGCAGGAAAAGCTCGGCCAATCGGTCGTGGTCGAAAACCGGCCGGGTGCGGGCGGCATTCTGGGCAATGACGCGGTCGCGCGCGCCGCCAAGGACGGTTACACGCTCGGCGTCATGACCGCAGGCCAGACCATCGCGGCGGTGATGCGGAAGTCGATGCCGTATGACCCGCTGACGGCGTTCGATTTGGTCGGGCAAGTTGCTGCCGCCGGGTTTATCATCGTGGCGCGTTCGGATTTCCCAGCCGACAACGTCAAGGATCTGATCGCCGCCGCGAAAGCCAACCCCGGCAAGCTGTCCATGGCCGCTCCCGGTTTCGGCGCCACCCAGCACATGGCCTCCGCATTGTTCAGTCAAACCGCCGGCATCGACCTGCTGAACGTACCGTTCCGTACATCGCCCGAAGCGATTGGCGCGCTGCTCGGCAAGCAAGTGGACATGCTGCTGGATACGGTGCCGGCGGTGCTGGGGCAGGTTCAATCCGGCCAGCTCAAGGCGATTGCCGTGACCGGCAATGTTCGTTCTCCGGCGGTGCCGAACGTACCGGCCGCCATCGAGTTGGGAGTGGTTCCGGGGTACGACGTCACCACCTGGTACGGCTTTTTCGGCCCACGCGGTCTGCCGCCCGCTGTCATCGCCAAACTCAACCGGACACTCAACGAAATCCTCGCGGAGCCCGCCGTGCGCGAGCGCCTGACCAAAGCCGGCGCGGCCGTGCATGGTTCAACGCCCGAAGAGTTCGCCAAGCACATGGCGAGTGAATTCGCCAGGTGGAGCAAAGTGCGCGACGCCGCCGGCATGCAACAGCAATAGACGCCGAAAGCGGGCGATCGGCGCGAGCTAAACACGCAAATGGCCCCGCCGAAGCAGGGCCATTCACGTCCTCACAATCTGCTTTTCGCTAGCAGCGTTCGCGCGTACGAACCACGATCCGGCCGTCCGGCATCCGCTCGCGCACCGTTACCGTGCGACAGCCGCGCTCACGCCACGCGTAGCTCTGATAGCCGTCGTGATAACCGCGATCCCACCGGTGATGATCCCGGTAGTAGGGCTGCGGGCCGACATGAATGCCGACACCCGGCCCCTCAATCGCGACCTGCGACATCGCAGCAGGCGCCGCTGCCACCAATGTCCCCGCGGCGATAATGCCGATAGCAAGTTTTCTCATGCATCTCTCCTTCGCGTTGACCCATAGTCAACGTGCGGCCGGCGCGAATGTTTCTGGGATTGGCAAGAAACCTGGTGGAACCATTTTCGGGTTCCGGCATTTCCTTGCCGAAGTCGCGCACAGCGTTGGAGGAACAAAATGGGTAAGGGACTTTTGCTTTGGCTGATCGGCATTCCGATTCCGATCATTTTGGTTATCTGGCTGTTCGGCGGCCTTAACTAAGAAAGCGATTTACGCGCGGCGACGGTTTCGCCCGTGGAGCCCGGCCCAGGCCGGGCTTTCGCTTTTCTTAAGGCTTCGCTTTTCTGGTATAAGTCCGCCCCGACACCGGAAAGGCATTTCGATCATGGCCAAGAAACCGGCCAAAACCGCGGTCAAGTCCGCGGCCAGGAAGTCGGCGAACGCCACGGCGAAGAAGCCGGTGAGCATCCCCGCCGAGCGTTTTCTGATTCAGCCGGACCCGCACGATCCGAGGCTGACCGAGCGCGTCACCGGCGTCGATCAGACCGGGCAGCCGGTCGAGACCCGCGTGACGGTCGAGCGGGCGCTGACGATCTTCCTCAATTCGCAGGAGATCGTCACCGCGATGACGATCGGCGATTACCCCGACTATCTCGCGATCGGCTATCTGCTCAACCAGAACATGCTCAAGGTGGACGACGTCGTGACCAGCGTCGACTACGACGAGGAGCTCGCGGCCGTCGTGGTGCGCACGAAGCGCAAGACCAATTACGAGAAGAAGCTCAAGAAGAAGGTGCAGACCTCAGGCTGCGCGCAGGGCACCGTGTTCGGCGATCTGATGGAGGCGCTGGAAGGCGTGAAGCTGCCGGACGCGGAGCTTCGCACGTCGTGGCTCTATGCGCTGACCAACAAGATCAACACCACGCCCTCGCTCTATCTCGAAGCCGGCGCGATCCATGGCTGCGTATTGGCGGTCGGCGACCGTCCGCTGGTGTATATGGAGGACGTCGGACGCCACAACGCGGTCGACAAGATCGCGGGCTGGATGTTCAAGCATCGCGTGCGCCCCGACGACAAGATCTTCTACACCACCGGGCGGTTGACGTCCGAGATGGTGATCAAGACCGTGCGCATGGGCATTCCGATCCTGATCTCACGCTCGGGCTTCACCGCCTGGGGCGTCGAGCTCGCCCGCAACGCGAACCTGACGCTGGTCGGCCGCGCGCGCGGAAAACGCTTTGTCGCGCTCGCCGGCGAAGACCGCATCGTGTTCGACCAGGACCTGCGCTACGTCGAGGAAGAGAGCGCGAAGCACCGGCGCAAGGCGGCGGTGGGTGATGAGTAACCGTGGCTGAGCCTTCTCGTCCTCTCGGCCTCATCCTCGCCGGCGGGCTCGCGCGCCGCATGGGCGGCGGCGACAAGGCGCGCATCAGGATCGGCGGCCGCACCATCCTTGATCGCGTGCTCGCGACCATGACACCGCAATGCGCAAGCCTGATCATCAATGCCAACGGCGATCCCGCGCGCTACGCCGACACCAGGCTGCCCGTCGTCGCCGACAGCATCCCCGATTTCGCGGGCCCGCTCGCCGGCATCCTTGCCGGGCTCGACTGGGCGGCGGCACATGCGCCCGACATCGCCGACATCGCGAGCGTGCCGGGCGACTGCCCGTTCCTGCCGTCCGACCTGGTGGCGCGGCTCGCGGCGGCGCGGGCGCAGGCCAAGACGCCGCTCGCCTGTGCGCGGTCAGGCGACTGGCGGCATCCGGTGGTGGGCCTATGGCCGGTGGCGCTGCGCGAGGATTTGCGTCACGCGCTCATGGTCGAGGGCCTGCACAAGATCGAGATCTGGACCGCGCGCCACGGCGTGGCCATTGCCGACTGGCCGCCAACGCCGGTCGACCCCTTCTTCAACGTCAACACGCCCGAGGACGTGGCCGCGGCGGAGCGTGTTGCGGCGCAAGAGCGCTAACGCATGGTCCCGAAAAGTGGGACCGGTTTTCGGATAAGATCATGCGCCAAAGAGCCACTTAGACCTTAAGCCACTTGATCTTGCCGATGACGCGCCCCTAAATACCCACAGCTTGTCGCTATATCTGGGAGGATTAGGCATGCGCAGCTTTCTGATGTCGTGCGCGGCGATTGTCGTGATCGCGGTCGGCGCGGTGGTGGTGCTGAACCACTTCCAGAAGCCGGTCGATACCGCCTTCAGCTCGCCGACGGGCGTGCGGATCTAGCTCATCGTAGGTTCACCGCCCTCATCCTGAGGAGGCGCGCTAGCGCCGTCTCGAAGGATGGGCGGCCATGCTTCGAGACGCGCCTGCGGCGCTCCTCGGCATGAGGCCGATAGAGGTCGTCGCTATTCCGCCAGCGCGGCGTAGGACAGAAACCCGACGGTGGCGCCGGGGGCGACCGTCGTCACGTCTTCCGGCAATTCGATCAATCCGTCGGTTTCGGTCAGCGAGGTGATGACGCCGGCGCCGTCCTGCGCGTGCTTGAAGGCGTCGACCGTGCCGTCGGCATTGCGCACCAGCCGCACCCGCACGTATTCGCGCCGGCCGCTGCGCTTCTTGTAGGGAAAGCCCGCGCGCACCGGCAACGGAATGAGCGGCAGCACCTCGGCGCCGGCGAGCCGCAGCAGCAACGGCCGCACCACCCGCGCAAACGTCACGAACACCGCAACCGGATTGCCGGGCAGACCGACGAAGGCGGCGCCCTCGCCCGCTCGCGCGCCCGCGATCACGCCCATCGCCACCGGCCGGCCGGGCTTGATGCCGACCCGCCAGAACACCAGCTTGCCGATGCTCTCGACCGCCGCGCGGACGTGATCGGCCTCCCCGGTGGAGACGCCGCCGGAGGTGAGCACGAGGTCGTGGTTGGCGGCGGCATCCGAAATGGCCCGCGCCAGCCGCGCCTTGTCGTCGGGCAGGATGCCGAGGTCGGTGAAGCTCGCGCCCATCCGCTCGATCAAGCCGGCGAGCAGGAAGCGGTTGGCGTCGAACAGCGCGGCCGGCGGCAGCGGCTGACCGGGTTCGACGATCTCGTCGCCGGTCGAGAACACCGCGATCCGCACGCGGCGGCGCACCAGCAATTCGGTAAGCCCGACGGCGGCGGCGAGCGCGACATGCGTCTCGGTGAGCCGCCGGCCGGAGGGCAGCATGACCGACTTCGCGCGCAGATCCTCGCCGGCGGCACGGCTGTTGGCGCCGCGCTTCAGGCCCGGCGGCACCACCACCGTGTCGCCTTCGACGCGGGTATCCTCCTGCATGAACACGGTATCGGCGCCCGCCGGCATCGGCGCGC
>CAWAWR010000034.1:0-308367 GCA_963785745.1 uncultured Alphaproteobacteria bacterium | reverse complement strand
GCGAGATCGAAGTGCGCCAGATGTTCGAGCTGGAAGATTTCACGCCCGGCGAATTGATCGATCGCTTTCGCGATATCGACATCGGAGTGAAGAAGAAATAGCCCGACAAAAAATCACGCAGCGAGTCGATTCAAGCGACCGCCGTTCGACGAGACGGCAGAGCCAGGCTTGCCGCCGACATGGACGCGCAAGCCTGGCTCTGCAACCGAAACCATCAGGAGAGATGACATGCGAGTTCTGGGATTGCTCAAAGCCGACGCTTCGTCCGAAGCCGGCGCGCCGCCAAGCCAGGAGCTCATGGAGCGGATGGGCGTTTTCATGGAGGAAGTCATGCAGGCGGGCGTGCTGCTCGCAACCGACGGGCTGCATCCGAGCGCGAAGGGCAAGCGCGTGAAGATCGCGAACGGGAAGGTTACGGTGATCGACGGTCCCTTCACCGAGTTGAAGGAGCTGGTGGCCTCCTATGCACTGTTCCAGGTGAAGACGATGGACGAAGCGGTCATGTGGACGACGCGCTTCCTCGAGGTGCTGGGCCAAGGCGAGTGCGAGTTGCGCCCGATCTTCGATCCCGAGGATTTCGCGCCCGGCGTGTTTCCGCCGGAACAGGCGGCACGCGAAGCGGAATGGCGCCAGGACATGGACAAGAAGCTGACGCAGCGGTAGCCGCCGCCGTGCCCGCGCCTCGACGATGGTGTATCGGTAGCCACCATGGCGACCGATACACCCACGGCCAATCAACCCGCGGCCGATATCCATCGCGCGATCGATGCGGTCTGGCGGATCGAGCAGGCCAAGCTGATTGCGGCGCTGGCTCGGATGGTGCGCGACGTCGGCCTTGCCGAGGAACTGGCGCAGGACGCGCTGGTTGCCGCACTCGAGCAGTGGCCGAAGTCGGGTATTCCGGACAAGCCGGGCGCATGGCTGATGGCCACCGCCAAGCATCGCGCGATCGACCGGCTGCGCCGGCACAAGCTCGCGGAACGCAAGCACGAGGAGATCGGACGCGATCTTGATGCCGAGCAGGAAACGGCGCTGGAGAAGATCGACGAGACAATCGACGACGATATCGGCGACGACCTGCTGCGCCTCATGTTCACCGCGTGCCATCCGGTGCTCTCGACCGAAGCGCGCGTCGCGCTCACGCTGCGCCTGATCGGCGGCCTCACCACCGACGAGATCGCGCGCGCGTTCCTGGTGCCGGAGGCGACCGTGGCGCAGCGCTTGGTCCGCGCCAAGCGCACGCTGACCGAGCAGCGCATCCCGTTCGAGGTCCCGCGCGGCGCCGACCGCGCCGAGCGGCTCTCGTCGGTGCTCGAAGTGCTCTACCTCGTGTTCAACGAGGGCTACACCGCGACCGCCGGCGACGACTGGATGCGGCCGCAGCTCTGCCAGGAGGCGATGCGGCTCGGCCGCATCCTCGCCGGTCTGGCACACGAGGAGCCCGAGGTGCACGGCCTGGTCGCGCTGATGGAGATCCAGGCCTCGCGTTTCGCGGCACGAACGGATGCGTCCGGCGAACCGGTGCTGCTGCTCGACCAGAACCGCGCGCGATGGGATCAACTGCTCATTCGCCGCGGCCTTGCCGCGCTCGATCAGGCTGAGGTGAAAGCGCGCGATACGGGACAGCAGCCCGGAAGCTATGCCCTGCAGGCCGCGATCGCCGCCTGCCATGCACGGGCCCGCGCACCCGGCGAGACCGACTGGATGCGGATCGTCGGGCTCTATGGCGCATTGTCCGAGCTAACCCCCTCCCCGGTCGTCGACCTCAATCGCGCGGTGGCGCTCTCGTTCGCGTTCGGTCCGGAGGCCGGACTGTCGCTGGTCGATGCGCTCGGCGCCGAGCCGGCGCTCAGGAACTATCACCTGCTGCCCGGCGTGCGCGGAGATCTGCTGGTGAAGCTCGGCCGCCACGCGGAAGCGCGCGGCGAGTTCGAGCGCGCGGCCTCGCTGACCCGCAACGAGCGCGAACGCGCCTTGCTGCTCAAGCGCGCGGCCGAATGTGAGGCGAAGGCTTAGCGCCTCTCAGGCGCCCGCACGCACCATTCCGTTGCTTAGAGTTCCTTGCCGATCAAACGGTCGACCGAATAGGGGCCGCCGCCGCGCAGCGCGATGGCGAACATCACGATGCCGAGGAACAGCACATATTCATAGCCACCGGCGCTGACCGAGAAGCCTCTGACCCAGTGCGCGGCGAACATCGCGATCAACAGCTCGATGGCGATCGCTGCCGCGAAGAACCGCGTGAAGAGACCGATGGCGATGCAGATGGCGCCGACCGTTTCCAGGAACACTGCCGAATAGGCAAGAAAAGTCGGCATCGGCAAGCCGTAGTTAGTGCCGAAATTGGCGGCCACCTTGGCCATGCCGAGGTTCGCTATCTTCGCGTAGCCGTGCATGAAAAGGATCGCACCGATCGCGATGCGGATCATCGGATACCAGAGATCGGAAACCGCCGCGTAGAATCCCGCCAAGCCCGGAAATATCAGCTTCGGTTCGCCCGTGCGATCCATGGTGTTGTTCCCCTCTGTTCGATCTCGCGCAACGCGCTGTCGTGGCGTCGCAATTTTCACGGCATCCTATTCGCCTGCAAGACTGACGCAAGGTTTGGAAGCCGCTTGTGAACAGGCCGGATGACGCTACCGCCGCCCGGTCGCCTTCGCGATTTCGTCCGCCCATTTCTCCTCGGCCGCCTTGCGGCGCTCGGGACTTGCGGATGCGACCTCCGGAAATTCGTTCCGCCATGCCCACGGCCGGCAGGCGTTGACGATGGCGCGGGTGTTCTCCCACGGCGGCTCGCGCAGCATCGGGAACGTCCGCTTCGAGCCAGAACCGGAGGTCAATAGCGTCACTAAAACCTTTGGATAGCTTCGTTGTCCGAAAGGGCAATATCAGGACCAGTCTTTTGTGATCAATAATAGGCTCAAAACTCCGAGGCGACCGGAACGCCGACGAGCATCTGCGGTTCAGCTGCACTTGTCAGGACGGCGGGCACCCTGAGCCACGCTCGATCTCTGCGGGCGCTGGGCAGCGACGCACCTTGTTTTCTCAGCCCGATTTGCCCGCGCAACATTGCAGCAAGCCCGGAGTTGGACCGTGACGGATGAGAACGATGCGGATTTGAGTGTCCGCGTTACCATGGCCGATTCTCACCCGGGGCGATGTTCGAAATCCATTCGACGTTCTGGCGGAGTGTGTCGGCTGCGCGTGTGGGCTGTTGGATTAGTCGCGGCTCTTGTGTGCGGATGGATTTCCGATGGCGCCGCTCAACGAGCAATCGACAAGCAAGACCGTGATATCCATTCGATCCGCGCCGACGGTACGTTACGGGTCGCCATCACTCGGTTTGACCTTCCGGCATTTCATTATCGCCGTATCGACAAATCGACCGTTGGACCGGAAATTGATCTCGCGAAGCAAATTGCCAGCGCACTTCAGGTGAACATGGTTCTTGTTGACGATCCACCATCCTTTGATGCGGTGGTCGAAGGCGTTGCGGACGGCCGAGCCGATATCGGCATCAGCAAGTTGTCGCAAACCTACTATCGGCTCATGATCGTTCGATTTTCGCAACCCTACCTCACCTTGCGCCACGGCCTGTTGTTTGACCGAGCGAGGATTGCCCAGGCTGCCGCTGGTGGCCCTCCCGAGGAAGTGCTTCGCAATTTCCGGGGCAGCATTGGAGTGATCGGGGGGAGCGCGTATGCGGACTTTGCTCGCCGAAACTTTTCGGCCGCTCGCTTGGTCGAACTCGCCAATTGGACTGACGTCGTTGATGCCCTCAAGGCGGGCCGGATCGATGCCATTTATCGCGATGAATTCGAGATCAAGCTGTTGCTAAAGAGCAATCCCGCGCTCAACATCAAATTTGGCGCAGCCATACTGACTGACCAGTTCGCCTTTCTTTCCATTGCGATTTGCAATTCGTGTTCCAAGCTACAGGAATTCATCAACTATCATCTGACCCAAACCCGCGGCGCCTTCACATTGGAGCGGCTGCTCAGCTCCGAATGACGACCAGAACGGGACAATTGGCCTCGATGAACAGGATCTCGATCACCGCGCTATCTCGATCGGTCAATCGTCCTCCGGTGGTGTTGGCCGCGGTCGCAATCGCGCTAGCGCTTGGAGCCACCAAACACCCTTATTTGCAATTTCTACGCCCGCTCGGTGATTTCTACGTGGCCCTGCTACAGATGTGCGTACTTCCGTTTCTGTTGGCAACAATTCCGCTGGCCGTACGATCTGCAATGACAAGCGGAAGCGGAGGCTCGCTGGTGCTCACACTGGCGATCTGCCTTCTGGGCACGATCATAGCTGTTGCATTGATTGGCATAACGGTACCGAGTTTCTTTTTCCATTTTGTCCAAATCGATGAACAAACGATCGCAAGGATTGGAGCGCTCGTGGGAAGCTCGGCGACCCGCGTGGATGTCGAATTTGCGCTAGACCTTTCACGTGCGGCCGGCACCGTTGCCGATCGGCCGTCCGGAGTGGCCGCCTTGGTCCCCACCAACATATTTGCCTCTCTTGCTGGAAACGACAGTGTCAGGGTGCTGGTGTTCGCCGCAATCTTCGGCGCCGGCATGGTTGCGACGGAACGGAGTTCTGGTCACTCGGTTTTCGGCGCGTTGCGCCACATCCAAGAGGTGTGCATCCTTATTTTCGATTGGTTCAATCTCCTCGTTCCGGTCGGCATCGTTGCGCTTATCGCTCCGCAGGTCGCGAGGCTCGGACCCGATGTCTATGCAGTGCTTGCGGTTTTTGCCGTTGCCCTGCTGGCAACGAGCTTGCTGATATTCGCGGCCATCATCGGGCTCATTTGCCTCACTTTGAGGGTCGGTCCGCTGACCGCCACCGCCAATATCCTCGGACCGCTGTTGCTTGCCGCCGCGACCAGCAACACGTTGATCTGCATTCCACTTGCCTTGGACACCATGAAGGAAAAATTCCGCATAGATCGTCAATTGTGCGACCTGTACATCCCACTTGGCTTCGCCACGATGCGATTCGGAAGCATTCTGTATTTTTCGATCACTACCTTGTTCATGGGCATGCTGCTCGGCCGCGGCTTTGACATTGGCGACCTTATCTTGATCGCAGCGTTGTCGATTTTGGCGTCGTTTGCCACGCTAGGGACAAGCGGCGTGGCGGCGTTAGCACCTGTTGCAACCGTGCTGCGGCCGTTCGGCCTGTCTTATGAACTTGCCGTCCCGCTCATGATTGTTATCGAGCCGGTCGCCAACATGCTGCGAACGATGCTGAATGTCGGGGTCAACTGTCTCATTCCTGCACTTGCCTCCACGCACCGGCCTACGAGCGTAGGCAGCGCTTCGGCCAAATAGTCGGCCCACGCTGCGCTAGGCGCGCATACCGGGATGTGCGCTATGTCAAAAGCGGAAAGTATTGAAGTGAGCAAACGCCTTCCGGTTTGCCGCCGGAAACGAACTCCAATCCGCATGTTGATAAGCAATCCGCCCAAAGCTACCGCCGCCCGGTCGCCTTCGCGATCTCGTCCGCCCATTTCTCCTCGGCCGCCTTGCGGCGCTCGGGACTTGCGGATGCGACCTCCGGAAATTCGTTCCGCCATGCCCACGGCCGGCAGGCGTTGACGATGGCGCGGGTGTTCTCCCACGGCGGCTCGCGCAGCATCGGGTCGAGCGGCGTCGACCACGCGCGCTTGACGTATTCGATGTCGACCACGGGATCGCAGCGCGTCGACATCGCCCAGATCACGTCGTCGAGATTGGTCGGGTCGATGTCGCTGTCGACCACGACCACCCAGCGCCCGGCGTAGTTGCCGGAGTGGCAGCTCCCGACCAGCATGCCGGCCTGCTGGGCGTGACCGGGATGCATCTGCTCGATCGAGACCACCGTGAACATGCGGATGGCGCCGGCCTCGTGGCACCACACACCCTTCACGCCGGAGAGCCCCGCGCTCTCGATCTCGTCCCAGATCATGCCGGACTGCACGATGCACTTGGCGAACGACACGTCGGTCGGCGGCCGCATCGGCGACGCCATGGTGAGGATCGGATCGTTGCGGTGATAGACGCGCCGCACCCGCACGACCGGCTCGTCGCGCACATGGCTGGCGTAATAGCCGGTGAACTCGCCGAACGGGCCTTCGGCGCGCGTCTCGTCGTGGCGGAACTCGCCTTCGAGCACGATCTCGGCGTTCGCCGGCATCGGCAGTCCGTAGCAGCTCGCTCGCGATCGTCTCGTAGGGGCGGCCGCGGTGGCCGCCGGCATAGGCGTATTCGGTGGTGCCGTGCTTGATCTCGTGACTGCCGGCGAGGAACAGCACGGGATCGAGGCCGCAGCAGATCAGCACCGGGCACGGCTTGCCCTGCTTGAAATACTTTCTCGCGGATCAGCCGGCCGTGCTTGCCGGGCGAAATCCAGATGCCGGCGTTCTGCTGGTCATGCGCCACCGTGCGATAGGTGCCGAGATTGACCCAGCCGGTGTCGGGGTCCTGCATGATCACGACGCAATAGGTGCCGATGTAGCGGCCGCCGTCCTTCTCGTGAATCATCGGCACCGGAAACTTGAACAGATCGACGGCATCGTCGCGGTCGACGTTTTCGAGGATCGGCCCGCTCGTTCACCGCGACCGGCGGGATCAACTGGAAATTGTTTTTCATCCGGTCGCGATAGGCCTTCACGATCGTGGTCGGATCGTCGCTGTCGGGGAAGCCGAACGAGAAGGCGACGCGGCGGCAGGAATTGTGCAGGCCGGAGACGATGCGCATGCCCGGCGGATAGTCCTTGATCCGGTCGAACAACACCGCCGGCGAGCGCCCGGGATTGGAATGCGCGAAGATTTCCGCGAGCACACCGATCTCGATATTCCAGTCGGCGCCGTCGATGCGGGCGAGCTGACCGATGCGGTCGGCATAGTCGACGATGTCGCGCACGTCGGGCGAGCCGCTCGTTCGAAAGAGGCCGGGTTTGGGTGGCGTCCGGGTTCAGCATGCTTTGGGTCTCTTGCTCATCCACTCATGGTACGCATTGACGCATCACTGACCATATCACAACGTGGCAATGTGCGCGTCCGTTGGTGATGGAGACGGAGGTATCATGGCTCGCATCGGCCGCCGGGCATTGCTGATCGGCTCGGGATCGGCGGCAACGCTCGCGGCCATGCGCGGGACCATGCCCGCCGTCGCGCAGAGCCTGGCGACCGTGAAGGTGGCCTCGGCCGGGATCGCCAGCGACATCGGCTTTTTCCTCGCCCTCAAGAAGGGCTACTTCCGCGCGGAGGGCCTCAATATCGAGCTCGCGCAGATGGCGAATGCGCCGGCGATGATCGGGCCGCTCGGCATGGGCCAGCTCGACGTCGGCGCCGGCACGGTCGCGGCGAGCCTCTACAATGCAGTGGCGCAGAACATCGCGATCCGCGCGGTCGCCGACAAAGGCTCGATGCGGCCGGGCTACGGCTTCTCCGGCCTCATGGTGCGCAAGGACCTGGTCGAAGTCCGGGCGCTTCAAGTCCTACGCCGACCTCAAGGGCATGAAGCTTGCGGTCGGCACCTTCGGCAGCGCCAATTCCTCGGCCATGAACGAGGCGCTCAAGAAGGGGGGCCTCAAGTGGTCCGACGCGGCGTCGATCGTCGCGCTCGCCTTTCCGCAGCACATCGTCGGCTACCAGAACAAGGCAATCGACGCGAGCATGACCAACGAGCCGACCTCAACCAGCGCCGTGCAGAACGGGCTCGCGGTCCGCATCGCCGGCAACGACGAGATCTATCCGGCGCAGCAGACCGCGGTCGTGCTCTATTCGGAAATCTTCGGCCGCACGCGGCCGGAGCACGCGCTGAAATTCATGCGCGCCTATGTCCGTGCCGTGCGCGAATACAACGACGCGCTGGCGAACGGCCGCATCGCCGGGCCCAATGCCGACGAGGTGGTTTCGGTACTGACCGAATACACCTTCATCAAGGACGCGAAAATTCACCGCTCGATCACGCCGGCGGCGATCGATCCCGACGGCCGCATGAACCTCGCGGGCCTGCGCAACGACCTCGCCTTCTTCAAGGAGCAGAAGCTGATCCAGGATCAGGCGATGACGGTCGAGCGCATCCTCGATACGTCGTTCGTGGAGCGCGCGGTGAAGGAACTGGGGCCGTACAGCCGCGCGGTTAGAGCCTGGTAGGCAAAGGGCCCGCGTTGTGGCGCGGGCCCTTTCTAACGTTTGATGGTGATGTGCCGGCGCTACGGCAGCGCGAACACCACGATCGAGTTGTGGCCGCGCACCGGCGCTGCCATCGACTGCCTGGTGATGCTGAACGGACCGGCCGTGACCGACTGCCCGTCGCCGGTGACGATCGCGACGTATTGCTTGCCGTCAACGGCATAAGTGATCGTCGACGTCATCACGATGCCGCCGACGACCGTCTCCCAGAGCACCTTGCCGCTGTCGGCATCGAACGCCCGGAAACGCCGGTTCGCGTCACCCCAGAACACGAGGTCGCCGTCGGTCAGGAGGGCGGACCCCTGGCTCGGCTGCGGCTGCGAGTAGAGGATCTTCATCTCGCCGGTCGAGAGGTCGATCTTCGCCAGGTTCATGAACTTGTTCGGATCGATGCCCGGACGCATGACGCCCACGCGCGGGCCCCAGCCGAGCTTGGCCTTCATGTTAGCGGTCATCGACAGGCACTGGTCCTGGAACGGAACGTAGAGCGCGTTCTTCTTGGGATGGTAGGCGATCGACCACAGCCCGCGCGTGTTGTGGAAGCAGCCGAGGATCTTGTCGCCGTCCTTCTTGAACAGCTTGTCGACATTGACGTGGGTCTGCCCGGTCTCCGGATTGATCTCGTTCATGTTGAGATCGGGATTGTCATAGGGGAACGGATGCGCCCAGAGGAATTTTCCTTTGTCGCGCTCGACCATGAACAGGCCACCGCCCTCGCCCACCGTCACCACCACCTCGCGTTCCTGATTGCGCGGCAGGTCGGACGAGCGCCACTTCACATGGCGGGCGTCGGGGTTGACCATCGTGCGCAGGAGGATGCGCTCCTGGTTGTGGTCGGCGTCCCAATCGTCGCCCGGCAGTTCCTGGTAGTGCCAGACCAGCTTGCCGGTCGCGATGTCGAGCGCAACCGTGGAGTTGCTGTAGAGATTTGACGGCGCCGAATGCGAGATCGCATCGTGGCTGCCGTGGCGCGACAGCCGGGTGTAAGGATCCGGATTGGCGATGCCCCAATAGGTGATCCGGCGCTTCGGATCGTAGGAGCCGGGCAAGCCCCAGGGACTGGCGGCGCGTTTTTCGGTCGGCATGTCCGCCCAGGTGTCGCCGCCCGGCTCACCGGCCGCCGCCGTGGTATGGAACTTCCACAGCTCCTTGCCGGTGCGCGCGTCATGCGCGGAGATGAAGCAGAAGTCGCGCGTCATGTGCATGCACATCCGGTTGGTCAGGACCTTGCCGTCCGCAACCAGGATGCCGCCGGCGGTGATACCGCCGGTATCGGTCTTGGTCTCCCAGCGCACCTTGCCGGTCTGCGCGTCGAGCGCGACCAGGACGCCGTCCGGCGCGGCGAAGTAGACCATGTCCTCGAAGATGCCGAGGTTCTTGTGCCGCGACGCGCGCGGATTGATCTCCTTCGGATAGTCGCGCGCATATTCCCAGATCAGATCGCCGTTGGTGGCGTTGATCGCCTGGACGTTGCCGCCCGGCACATTCATGTACATGACGCCGCGATAGACGATCGGCGTGGCTTCCTGCGTGCCCGCCGGCAGGCCGCGCGTCCACGCCATGCGCAACTGGCCGACATTGTCCTTGTTGATCTGATTGAGCGGGCTGAAGCGATGCTGGTCGAAGGTCCGGCTGATCATCAGCCAGTCGGCAGGATCCGGGTTGGCCAGCATCTCGTCGGTGACCGGCTTGAAACCGGTGGTCTGCGCGAATGCGTATGATGTGACGGCGCTCAGCAATGCCGCAGCAAGGCACGTCGTGACTCTGGCCATGAACTCCTCCCCATTGTGTTCTGTTGTTCCGGCGGCGCCACGGTGGTGCCGCATGCCGGATGAAGAACTAGACCAAATGCCAAACGTGCTGACAAGGACGTCGCGTGCGGCCGCACCGCATGGCCGACTTGCGGCATTCGACTTCTTTGCGCACTAATAGCCGCAGACGGGGATGCATCGGCAATGCCGGACACGAAGACTGTGTGCACGGCTCATCGCCGCTATGCTTGCATTGCGATGAGCACGCATGCCGCAGCGCAGGATCAGGCGGCGATCGGCGAAGAGGTCTACGAGCAGCACTGCCAATCCTGCCACGGCGAAAAGCTCAGGAGCGCCGGTGCGATTCCCGACCTGCGCGAGTTCGGCGCCAACGACCGGGCGAAGTTCGACAAGATGGTACTGGAGGGTCGCGGCCAGATGCCGGCATGGCAGGGCATCGTGAGCGCGGAAGAGCTCGATCAGCTATGGGCCTATGTGCGCAGCCGCGCGCGTTAGACGCCTTCAGCAATGCAAACGATTGCGCCGTGGCCCGATCCTTGCGGATCATGACCACGGCGTTGCAAGACATCCTTGGTCGTGGCGAACCGGCGCTTAGCGCCGCACCGGACCGGTGTACCACGGGTTCGGCTGGCAGGAGCCGCCGTTGCCGTGCTGGGTCGCGAGGCACTGCTGCATCGAGTAGTACGAGCAGTCCCACATGCCGGCACCGTTGATGCCGTCACGCAGGCAGTAGGGCCGCGTCGGGTTTCCAGGCTGGGCACTGGCAGTCTGGGCACTGACCGAGACCGTCAGGATCGCGATCGCTGCGGCCAGGCTGGCAAGAATCACGCGCATTTCTATCCTCCGGGGATCAAGGGGTTCAGGTCATCCGACAATCCGCACCCGCGTTAGTTTCCCCCGGCAGGATTTGGTTCAACCGGGCAACTGCCGCAGGACGACTGTCACCCATCCGTCTATGCCCGCCCTTCCCGGCAAGCTGTGATCTCCATCACATTTTGGACGGTTGCAAGATTGCGTGCCCGCCACAATTGGGTAGGGTTGCCGAATGATGTTCGGCCACGACGAAATCGTCATCACCTTGCGCGTGTTCGGCGCCGTTCTGATCGGCGGCATGATCGGCATGGAGCGCACGTTCCACGGCCGCCCGGCCGGGTTCCGCACCCATGCGCTGGTCTGCGTCGCCTCCGCGCTGCTGATGATCGTCACCGTCTACCAGGGCCAATGGATGCACGTGGTCGAGATCGGCAACATCCAGACCGATCCCACCCGCATGGCGCAAGGCATCATGACCGGCATCGGGTTCCTGGGCGCCGGTGTGATCTTCAAGGAAGGGCTCACCGTCCGCGGCCTCACCACCGCGGCGTCGATCTGGGTGACGTCGGCGATCGGCATCCTGGTCGGCGTCGGCTTCTACCTCGCCGCGATCCTGGGGGCGATCGCGACACTGCTGATCCTCTCGGTGTTCCGCTACGTCGAGGGCAAGGTGCCGTCCGAATTCTACGCGCACCATATGCTGGCGTTTGCGCGCGACAGCGTCATGGCCGAGGACGAGATGCGCAAGACACTTGCGGCGCATGGCTTCTCGATCGCCAACTTGTCGTCACGCCTCACGGACGGCGGCAAACAATTCGAATACCGCATGGTGCTGCGCAGCCGCGATCCCAAGAGCGCCGAAAGCCTGTCGCAGTATCTGCGCAAGCTGCCGCAAGTGATCGAATTCCGCATTTCGCCGACCGGCGATTGACGCAACGATGCCGGTGAAAACCCGCTGGGGCGTGGTGTTCGTCCTGATCCTCGCCGGCGTGGTCTCGGCGCTGCAGATCGGCAAGGCCGCAATCGCAGTTCCCATCCTGCAACGCGAGCTGGCGCTCACGCTGGTGGCAGCATCCTGGATCGTCGGCGCCTATGGCTTGCTTGGCGCCATCGCCGGACTGCCGGCCGGCATCCTTTCCTCGATGCTGAGCGCGCGTGCCACCTTGATCGCGGGCCTTGCGGTCGCGGGCGTCGGAAGCGTAGGCGGCGCGTTCGCCGAGAGCGGCGCGGTCCTGATCGCGACACGCGTGCTGGAAGGCTGCGGCTCGCTCGCCGCCTCGCTTGCGATCCCGCGGCTGCTGCGCGCCGTCACCGCGCCGAAAGACCTGCCGCCGGTGCTGGCGATGTTCGCCGCACACCTGCCGTTCGGTTCGGTGGTCATGATGCTTTTGGGCCCGCACGCAATTTGGTTCGGATGGCAGGGACTTTGGCTTCTCAACGGCGCGATCGTGCTCGGCTACGCGGTGCTGATCGCTCGGGTGCGGTGCGAAGAGCCGCCGGTCGCGCATGCCGCACCGTCGGTGCTGAGCAATGTCGGCGCGGTATTCGGCACGCCGGGACCGGTTCTGCTGGCGCTCGCGTTCGGCACCTACACGTTCCAGTACCTGGCGCTAGCGGGCCTGTTGCCGGCGCTACTGGTCGACCGCATGGGACTTTCGATCGCAGCAGCCGGAACGGTGAGCGCGATCGCGGTTGCGGCCAACGCCTTTGGCAACATGTCGGCCGGCGCGTTGGTGCGGCTCGGCGTGCCGCTCTGGAGCATCATGGCGACTGCCTTTGCCTTCGTCGGATTGGCGACGCTCGGCATTTTCTCGGACGCGGCGCCGGTGGCGCTGGTCACGGTGCTGGCGGCCGCGAGCCTCGGGCTCACCGGCCTGATCCCGGGATCGATCTATGCGGCCGCGCCGCGCATCGCGCCGACGTCGGCGATGCTCGCGATTGCATTGGGCCTGATCAACCAGCTCAGCAATATCGGCAATCTCTCAGGACCGGCTGCGATGGCGTTCACAGTGCAGTCGCTCGGTTGGGGTGGCGCGCCGCTGCTGTTTGCGGGCGTCGCGGTAACCGGCGTGACAGTGGCGTTGCTGCTGCGCGGCGTACTGAGAAAGGCGTCTCACTCCGGCTGAATGCCGGCCTCCTTGATCAGGCCGGTCCACTTCGTGAGCTCGGATTTGACATAGGCGTCGAATTCCTTCGGCCCGGTGTAGAACACCTCGACGCCCTGGTTGAGCAGCCGCTCCTTCACCTCGGGCTTCGAGAGCATCTTCTGCAACTCGTTGGAAATGCGCTCCGCGATCGGCGCCGGCAGCCCGGCGGGTCCGAACATCCCCGCCCACGCCAAGAGATCGTACTCCGGCATCACCGTCTCATGCAGCGTCGGCACGTCCGGCAACGTCGTGCTGCGCTCCTTGGTGAGCACCGCGAGCGGGCGGATCTTCTGCACCTTGAGCTGCGGCAGCGCAGTGCCGAAGTCCGGCACCATCAGCGGAATGTGGCCTGCGATCAGATCGGTCATCGCCGCCGGATTGCTGCGATAAGGCACGCGCGCGATGTCGATCTTGGTGCGCTGCTTGAACGCTTCGATCGTGATGTGGCCGGTGCTGTTGCCGTGCGCGATCGAGAGTTTTCCCGGATTGGCCTTTGCGAACGCGACCAGTTCCTGCATCGACTTGATCGGCAGGTTCGGGTTGGCCGCGATCAACGACGGGAAGCTGCCGATGCGCGCCACCGGCGTGAAATCCTTGATCGGATCGTAGGGCACGCTCTTGAACAGGCCGGGCGCGGCCGAATGCGTCGTGTTGGTGGTGATGAACAGCGTGTGGCCATCGGGCGCCGCCTTCGCCACCGCGCTCGCCGCCGGCATGCCGCCCGCGCCGGCGCGGTTCTCCACGATGAAGGTCTGGCCGAGCGCTTCCTGCAGATGGGCCGCGATCGCGCGCGCGGTCGCGTCGGTGACGCTGCCGGCCGCGAACGGCGTGATGATGGTGACGGGGCGGGTTGGATAGGTTTGCGCGTGCGCGTTCGATGCGAACGTGGCGAGCGCAATGAGGGCGGATATCCGAACGGAGGTCATTGAGCGCACTCCCCTGACGTTCGCCCGTGTTGAACCCGGGCGTAACGAATGCAGCCGCGCGGCTTACATCGCCTTGACGATGCTCTCCGACATCTTCTTGGCGTCGCCGAGCAGCATCATGGTGTTGTCGCGATAGAACAGCGGATTGTCGATGCCGGCATAGCCGGACGCCAGCGAGCGCTTGATGAACATCACGGTGCCCGCCTTCCACACCTGCAGCACCGGCATGCCGTAGATCGGCGAAGACTTGTCCTCTTCGGCGGCGGGGTTGGTCACGTCATTGGCGCCGATGACGAAGGCGATGTCGGCCTGCGCGAATTCGGAATTGATGTCCTCGAGCTCGAACACCTCGTCGTAGGGCACGTTGGCCTCGGCCAGCAGCACGTTCATGTGGCCGGGCATGCGGCCCGCCACCGGATGGATGGCGTATTTGACCTCGACACCTTCCTTTTTGAGGTGGTCGGCCATTTCACGAAGAGCATGCTGCGCCTGCGCCACCGCCATGCCGTAGCCGGGCACGACGATCACCTTCGACGCATTCTTCATGATGTAGGCGGCGTCCTCCGCCGAGCCGATCTTGACCGGGCGCTGCTCGGCGCCGCCGGCGGCCGCGGCCACCTCGCCGCCGAAGCCGCCGAGGATGACCGAGATGAAGCTCCGGTTCATGCCCTTGCACATGATGTAGCTGAGGATCGCGCCGGACGAGCCGACCAGCGCGCCGGTGATGATCAGCGCCGAGTTGCCGAGCGTGAAGCCGATGCCGGCCGCCGCCCAGCCCGAATACGAATTGAGCATCGAGATCACGACCGGCATGTCGGCGCCGCCGATCGGGACGATGATCAGAACGCCGAACGCGAACGACGCGAGCGCCAGCAGCCAGAATGCGAAATAGCTCTCGGTGCGCGCGAACCACCAGACCAGCAGCACGATCGCGACCGCAAGGCCGATATTGATGAGGTGGCGGAACGGAAGGATGATCGGCGCGCCGCTCATGCGGCCGGAGAGCTTCAGGAACGCGATCACCGAGCCGGTAAAGGTGACGGCGCCGATGGCGGTGCCGAGCGACATCTCGACCAAGCTCGCGGTGTGGATATGGCCGACCGCGCCGATGCCGAAGGCGGCGGGCGCATAGAGCGCGCCGGCCGCGACCAGCACCGCCGCCATGCCGACCAGCGAATGGAACGCCGCGACCAGCTCCGGCATCGACGTCATCGGCACGCGGCGCGCGATCACCGCGCCGATGCCGCCGCCGATGCCCATACCGAGTGCGACCAGGATCCACGCGCCGGTGCCGGCCGGTGGATGTGCCGCGAGCGTGGTGCCGATCGCGATCGCCATGCCGATCATGCCGAACATGTTGCCCTGGCGGCTGGTCGCCGGGCTCGACAGCCCGCGCAGCGCCAGGACGAACAGGACACCGGAGACGAGATAGAGCAGCGCAGAGATGTTGGCGGTCATCGGTGCGTCCCTATTTCTTCTTCTGGTACATGGCGAGCATGCGCTGCGTCACCAGGAACCCGCCAAAGATGTTGATCGAGGCCATGATCAGCGCGAGGAAACCGAGGATCCGCGCGAACATCGGATAGCCTTCATTGACGGTGAGCGTCACGCCGACCGCGAGCAGCGCGCCGACCACGATGACCGAGGAGATCGCGTTGGTGACCGACATCAGCGGCGTGTGCAGCGCCGGCGTCACCGACCACACCACGTAGTAGCCGACGAACACCGCCATCACGAAGATCGAGAACTGGAACACGAACGGGTCGATGGCGGCCGCGTCCGGAACCGCCTGCATGGCGCCGCCGGTCGCGACCTTGATGATATCGAGCTGTGCGAATACGGCGTCGCCGGCTGCCGCTTTTGCGAGGCCGGCGGGTGCGATCATTGCCATGACGGAGCTCCTCAGGCCGCGCTTTTGGGCGCAAAATTCGGATGCACGACGGCGCCGTCGCGCGTAAGCACGGTCGCCTTGACGATCTCGTCGTCCCACGGCACCGCGAGCGAGTTCGCGGTCTTGTCGATCATCAGGTCGAGGAACGTCAGCAGGTTCTTGGCGTAAAGCGCGGACGCCGTGGCGGCGAGACGTCCCGCCACGTTCAGGTGGCCGACGATCTTCACGCCGTCGACTGCGGCGACCTCGCCCGGCTTCGCGCCTTCGACATTGCCGCCGCGCTCAACCGCGAGATCGACGATGACCGAGCCCGCCCGCATCGACGCCACCATGTCCTTGCTGACCAGCCGCGGCGCCGGACGGCCCGGGATCAGCGCGGTGGTGATGACGATGTCCTGCTTCTTGATGTGATCGGCAACGAGCGCGGCCTGCTTCGCCTGGTACTCCTTCGACATTTCCTTGGCGTAGCCGCCGGCGGTTTCGGCCTGCTTGAACTCGTCGTCCTCAACCGCGATGAACTTCGCGCCCAGGCTCTGCACCTGCTCCTTCACCGCCGGCCGCACGTCGGTCGCGGTGACCACGGCGCCGAGCCGGCGCGCGGTCGCGATCGCCTGCAAGCCGGCGACGCCGACGCCCATCACGAACACCTTGGCGGCGGGCACGGTGCCGGCCGCCGTCATCATCATCGGCAGCGCGCGACCGTATTCCGCAGACGCATCGATGACGGCGCGATAGCCGGCGAGGTTGGCCTGGCTCGACAGCACGTCCATCGACTGCGCGCGGGTGATGCGCGGCATCAGCTCCATGGCAAAGGCGGTGACGCCGGCGTCGGCCATCGCCTTGAGCGCGGTCTCGTTGCCGTAAGGGTCCATGATGGCGATGACGACCGTGCCCTTGTTGTACTGCGCGAGCTCGATCGCGTTGGGGCGGCGCACCTTGAGCACGACGTCGGCGTTCTTCACGGCGTCGGCCACGAGCGTCGCGCCGGCGGCGGTGAAGTCGCCATCGAGAATGCCGGACTTGAACCCGGCGCCGGGCTCGACCACGACGTCGGCGCCCAGGCTCTTCAATTTCTTGACGGTATCAGGTGTTGCAGCAACCCGATCCTCGGCCGGATCGGACTCACGCGCGACGGCGATGCGCATACTCCCCGCCTCCTTTTAGTTTGACGGCGAACGCAACGACAGGTGAAGCGTCAACCGGCGGCGGCGAGTGCAAGGCCGACGAGCGAAACCAGAACCATGACGGCGCTGGGCGCCTTGGCCCCGGTGGCGAGACCGTGGATAGCCACGATGCTCGCCAGGATCATCAGGCCGACGGCCATGAGCCAGTGGGTCGTGGTGCCGACGATCGCCAGCCCGATCACGATGCTCGCGACGTGGCAGGAGCCGACATAGGCCAGCAGAATGAAATTCTTGTAGGTCGACTCGTGCGCGGGCAGATCGTTGCCCGTCGCAGTCGCGTATTCGACCTGGCCATGGTCAGCCATCGCGCCCTCCGATTGTAGGTCCGGCGCGCGGGGATTAGCGCAAATGGGGCGCAAGAGCAACGGTCAGGCGCGGATTTACCCCGGAATTGCAGGCCTATTATGCGGGAGCGAGGTCGAGACCGGCGGCCGTCAGCGCCCTCGCCTGCTGCGCGGCCACCCGCTCGACCGAGAAGTCCTCGATCGCCTCGTTGAACAGCCGGTAGAAATTGAGTTCCGCGCGCAGATGCAGGAATACCGACCCGAGCCCGATCGCCGCGCGGTCCATCAACACGAACTCCCGCGGCACCGTGACCGGCCCCTTCTCCCTGAGCGCCTTATGGACCTGAAAGGCCTGGCGGCGGCCGTATTCTGACGGCTTGACCCCGTCGGCGACGCTGCGCACCCGGTCGTCCATCAGCGGCCCGTAGATGAAACGTGCCCAGATATTGAGCGTTTCGATCAGGTCGCGGCTGAGCCGCTTGAATCCCCAGGTCTCGTAGGCGTGGACGATCCGCGCGTCGTCGCCCGTCATCAGACCGTTATAAAGGTCCATCACCGCGCCGACGAATGACGGCGGAAAGATGCGGATGCAGCCGTAGTCGAGGAGGTTGATCCCGCCGGGCTCGCCGCCGTCGCGTGCGAACACCGAATAATTGCCGAGATGCGGATCGCCGTGGATCACGCCGACGCGGCTGAACGGAAACCACCAGGCGGTGAACATCGCCTGCGCGAGCCGGTTGCGGGTCTCGAGCGCGTCGTCCTTGTGCGCCAGCATCCCGTCGCCCTCGAGCCAGTCGAGCGTCAGCAGCCGCCCGGTCGACAGTTCCGGCCAGGGACGCGGCACGCGGATGAGGTCGATGTCCTTAAGCATCGCGCGATAGAGCGCGACGTGCTTCGCCTCGCGGTGATAGTCGAGCTCCTCGCGGATGCGCGCGCCGATCTCCTTGGCGATTTCGGTGGTGTCGATCGCCGGATCCATGCGCCGGTGAATGGCGAAGATCAGGTTGAGCTGCTTGAGATCGGCTTCGACCGCCGACTGCATGTCGGGATATTGCAGCTTGCACGCCAGCGCGGAGCCGTCGTGCGCCCGCGCTTTGTGTACTTGCCCGAGCGACGCGGCCGCCGCCGGATGGTGTTCGAAGTCCGCAAACTTCCCAAGCCAGTCCGGCCCGAGCTCGGCGATCATGCGCCGCTTGACGAACGCCCAGCCCATCGGCGGCGCTTCGCTCTGCAGCTTGCTCAGCTCCGCGACGTATTCCGGCGGCAGCGCGTCCGGCACGGTGGCCATGAGTTGCGCCACCTTCATGATCGGCCCTTTGAGGCCGCCGAGCGCGGCCGCGAGCTCCATCGCGTTACGGCCGCGGTCGAGGGTCAGGCCGAAGAACCGCGCACCGGCCATGCGCGCGGCGACGCCGCCGACATTGGCGCCGACCCGCGCGTAGCGAGCGGCACGGGCGGAAAGGCGGTTGCGTTCGGTATCGGTCATGCGTCAGAGATAGTGCGGCGGCGCGGCCAAAGCGAGGCCGCCCGTCATAGAACCGCCGCGCCGCGACAAGATGATCCGGCGTTCGGCAGGAGATCGGGCCATGCGGATCGCGGTTGCCCTGATGATTACATTGATGGCCGCGGTTGCGAACGCCCAGACCGCGTCGCGTGAGGCCTTCATCACCGTCTCCGGCGAAGGCCACGTGAACGTCGCCCCGGAATTTGCCGAGTTCTTCGCCGACGTCGTCACCCGCGCGGAAACCCTCGAAGCCGCAACGCGGCAGCATACCGACCGCGCCGCCAAGGCGGTCGCAGCGCTGCGCGGCATGGCAAAGCTCGGCGTCAGCGTCGAGCGCTCGTCGTTTCGGCTGGAAGGCCGTCCCGCGACGCAGCGCCCGGCCGGACAGAAGCAAACCCCATCCGAATATCGCGCCGTCACCAGCTTTGCGGTCAAGGTCAACAAGCTCGACACGCTCAACGACGCGGTCTCATCCATCGCCGGCGCCAACCTGTTCGAGGTGAGAACCATCCGCTACGGCATCAAGGACGAAGAGCGCGCCATCGACGATGCGCGGCGCGCGGCGGTGAAGAGCGCGCGCCGCCAGGCCGAGGTCTATGCCGACGCGGCCGGCGTCAAGCTCGGCGAGATTCTGGAAATCTTCGACGGCGTCGCGCAGAACATGGGATCCGAGGCTGCGCTGCGCGCGGCGACACCCAACGTTCAGCTCTCGCCGCCGGCCACCATCCCGTTCCGCGCCACGATCAACATGAAATGGCGGATCGTCCCGGGGCCGTGACGCTGCAAGCACTCTGCCCGCTATCGGCTCGCCAGCCTCACGCCCTTTGTGAATTGATCGCTTCCAGCTCCGTGATCATCCGGTCGATCACGCCCAATCCGCCCTGCCAGAACGCCGGGTCGCGGGCATCGAGGCCGAACGGGGCGAGCAGCTCGGAATAGTGTTTGGTGCCGCCGGCCGCGAGCATCTGGAGATAGCGCTCGGCAAAGCCCTGGTTCGAACGTTCGTAGACCGAATAGAGCGAGTTCACGAGGCAGTCGCCGAATGCATAGGCGTAGACGTAGAACGGCGAATGCACGAAGTGCGGGATGTAGGCCCAGAACGTCTCGTAGCCGGGGCGCAGATCGATCGCGGGACCGAGGCTCTCGCGCTGCACCTCCATCCAGAGCTCGTTGATCCGCTCGGAGGTCAGCTCGCCCTTGCGGCGTTCGGTGTGGAGCTGGTGCTCGAAGGTGTAGAACGCGATCTGTCGCACCACGGTGTTGATCATGTCCTCGACCTTGGCGGCGAGCATCGACTTGCGCTGCTTGCGGTCGGTGATGCCGGCGAGGAGCTTGCGGAAGGTGAGCATCTCGCCGAACACGCTTGCGGTCTCCGCCAGCGTGAGCGGCGTCGGCGCCATCAGCGGACCGTTCGGCGCCGCCAGCACCTGATGCACGCCGTGGCCGAGCTCGTGCGCGAGCGTCATCACGTCGCGCGGCTTGCCCTGATAGTTGAGCAGCACATAGGGATGCGCCGACGGCACGGTCGGATGCGCGAAGGCGCCGGGCGACTTGCCGGGCCGCACCGGCGCGTCGATCCAGCCATTCTTGAAGAATTTCTCCGCGATCGCCGCCATGTCGGTCGAGAACGCGCCATAGGCAGTGAGCACCGTCGATTGCGCCTCAGTCCAGGTGATGGTGCGGCTCGCGACCCTCGGCAGCGGCGCGTTACGGTCCCAATGCGCCAGTCGTTTCTTGCCGAACCAGCGCGCCTTGAGCGCATAGTAGCGATGCGAGAGCCGCGGATAGGCGGCGCGCACCGCCGTCACCAGCGCGTCGACCACCTCGGGCTCGACGCGGTTCGAGAGGTGGCGCGAATCCGCCACGTCGGCGAAGCCGCGCCAGCGATCGGAGATCTCCTTGTCCTTGGCGAGCGTGTTGGTGATGTGCGTGAACTGGCGGAGATTGTCCTTGAACGTCACCGCGATCGCCTGTGCCGCCGCCTTGCGCTTCTCTTCGCGCGGGTCCTGCAGCATGTTGAGGGTGGGCTCGATCGCGAGCGACTTGGTGCCGACCTTGAAGCGCAGCCGCGCAATGGTCTCGTCGAACAGCCGGTTCCAGGCCGAATAGGCGGTCACCGATTTTTCGTGGAAGAGCTGCTCGACCCGATCCTCGAGCTGATAGGGCTTGTCCGTGCGGATGTCCTCGAGCCACGGGCGATAGTAGCCGAGCGCGGGATCGGCCATCGCCGCCTCAAGCTTGGCGTCGTCGAGACGATTCAATTCGAGCACGAAGAACAGAAGATGCGTCGACGCGCCGGTGAGGCGCTCCTGCACGTCGCCGTAGAATTTGGCGCGGGCGGGATCGACCGTGTTCTGCGCGTGCACCAGACCGGCATAGGAGGCGAGCCGGCCGAGCAGATCGTCGAGCTGCTCGAACCGCTTGACCGCTTCGCAAATCTTGCGGCCGGCATCGGGACCGTTCGCCAGCGCGGCGAGCTTGCCTTTGAAGTCTTCCTCGAAGGCGATGCTGTAGCGTTCGGCGCGTTCGAGATCGCGCTTCACCGCCGGATCGTCGATCCCGGCGTAGAGATCGGTGAGATTCCATTCCGGCAGCCGGCCGAGGCTCCGCTGCGCGGGGGTTGCTTTGGTTGTCTTGCGGGCTGAGCGGGAGGCGCGGGCCATGATGATCTGGGACCTCGGTATTTCGGCCAAAGCAAAGAGATAGTGGCACAGCACGCCGCGATCAACTCCCGGCGGCTGCACGACTTGATGCAAGCGCGCCGGGTGTGCATCGTGCCCGGCGTGAAGCCGTTCCGGCGCGAGCAGGTACTCCTTGACGAACACCGATTTGTCACAAGCGTCGCTGCTGCACCGTCAGGGCCGCCTCGCCGAGGCCGAGCAACACTATCGCGCGATTCTGGCGCGCGATCCCACGCATTTCGACGCACTGTACGGACTTGGCGTGCTCTCGTTCCAGTCCGGCCGCGGCGACGATGCGGTCGCACTGCTGTCCGCGGCGGTGAAGGCGCGGCCGGATGCGCTTGATGTGCTCGCCAATTACGCCGCCGTCCTGCTCCACATGCGGCGCTTCGACGACGTTGTTGCGACATGTGACAGAATCCTCGCGATCTCCCCACTATCCCCAGACGCCCTCCTGCAGCGCGGGGTCGCGCTACAAAATCTCGGCCGCGGCGCGGACGCGATCGACAGCTTCCGCAAGGCTTTGGCGCTACGCGCGGACTTCACACCGGCGGCGCTCAATCTCGGCGCCGCGCTCGCGCGCAACGGCCGCTACGACGAGGCGCTCGCCATCTTTGACGGTCTGCTGGCGCGATTCCCGGGCGAGCCCGATCTCTTGAACAATCGCGGCAACGTGCTGCTGGCGCTCAACCGGCACCAGGACGCGCTTGCCGCCTTCGAGCGCGCGCTCGCCACCAAGCCGGACCATATTCTGGCGCTCGGCAATCGCGGCATCGCGCTCAAGGGACTGCAGCGCCACGCCGAGGCGCTCGCGGCGTTCGACAAGGTCTTGGCGATGGTGCCGAACCATGTCGAAGCGATCGTGAACCGCGGCAACCTGCTGCTGGAGATGGAGCGCGCGGCCGACGCCCTCGCCTGCTATGCGCGAGCGCTCACGCTCGCGCCGAATGAGCCGACGATCCTGCGCAATCACGGGCTTGCACTGGTGACGCTGCATCGCGGAGCCGAGGCCTGCGCGAGCCTCGACAAGGCGATCGCGATCAGGCCCGACTATGCGGAGGCCTGGTACAGCCGCGGCGGCGCGCTGCAACTGCTCAATCGCAACCGCGACGCCGTCGCGAGCTTCGAGCGCGCGCTGGCGCTCAAGCCCGACTACGACGAGGCGAAGTTCGCTATCTGCAAGGCGGAATTGCCGGCCGTTTACATGGACGAGCCGGAGGTCGGCGTGCAGCGCGCCGCCTATGAGCGCCGGCTGCGCGCGCTCGCGGACGAGTGCGCGCAACGGCCGTCGCTGGCCGCGCTGGCGCCGATGGTCGGACTGCATCAGCCGTTCGCCCTGCCTTATCAGGGCAGGAACGATCGCGACCTGCAACGACTCTACGGCTCGCTCATGGGGCGCATCATGGCGGAGCGCTATCCGCCCGCGCCGATGCCGTCGCCGCCCGCGCCCGGTGAACCGGTGAAAGTCGGAATCGTCAGCGCATTTTTCTGGGCGCATTCGAACTGGAAAATCCCGATCAAAGGCTGGCTCAGCCAGCTCGACCGGCAACGCTTCCGCCTGTTCGGCTATCACACCGGCACGCGCCGCGACTCCGAGACGGCGGTCGCGGCCGCGCTATGCGAGCGCTTCGTCCAGGACCAACTGTCGACCGATCGTTGGCGCGAAACGATCCTCGCCGACGCGCCGCATGTCCTGATCTACCCCGAGATTGGAATGGACCCGCTGTCCGCACGGCTTGCGGCACAGCGGCTTGCACCGGTGCAATGCACATCCTGGGGGCATCCCATCACCAGCGGCTTCCCGACGCTCGACTACTTCCTCTCCAGCGACGCGATGGAGCCGTCCGGGGCGGACGAGCATTACACTGAAGAACTTGTGCGGCTGCCGAACCTGTCGATCTACTACGAGCCGCTCGCCGTCGAACCGGCCGCACTGACGCGCACGGACTTCGGACTGCGCGCGGACGCGGTCGTCTACTGGTGCGGTCAGGCGCTGATCAAATACCTGCCGCAGTATGATCAGGTCTTTGCCCGCATCGCACGCGACGTGCCCGGCTGCCAGTTCGTTTTCATCGACTCCGCCGACGCGCAGATCAACGCGGTGTTCCTGGAACGGCTGACGCGCGCGTTCGCGGCGCTCGGCCTCGATGCCGCCGGACGTTGCGTGATGTTGCCGATCATGGAAGCGCCCCGCTTCCTAGCGTCGATCGGCGCGAGCGACGTCGTGCTCGACAGCATCGGCTGGTCAGGCTGCAATTCGACGATCGAGACCTTGCACGCCGACATGCCGATCGTGACCATGCCCGGCGAATTGATGCGCGGGCGACACACCACGGCGATCCTCGAAATGATCGGCGCGACCGAGACCATCGCGGCGTCGATCGACGACTACGTCGCCATCGCGGTGCGGCTGGCGCGCGACCCAGCCTGGCGGACGTCCATCAAGGAACAGATCGCCGCCAACAAGCACCGGCTCTATCGCGACCGGTCTCCGGTCGATGCGCTCGAAATCTTCCTCGACCGCGTGGCGCGATCTTGCGCTTGAGCATGATCTTTTCCGAAAACCGGTTTCCACTTTTCGGGATCATGCTCTACTTCGCGCCCTTGAGGCCGAGCGTCTTCGCGACCGTCGCAGCCTGAGTAGCCTGCTCCTTCAGCGTCTGCGCCAATTCATCCGGACCGCCGGTGCGCACCGCCTGCCCGGTCGCGACCAGGCGCTTTGTGATCTCGGGATCGTTCACGACAGCGATCACATCCTTGGCGATGCGCGCGCGCAGCTCCGGCGCCATGCCGCGCGGACCGTAGAAGCCGGCGGTGGTTTCCGTGTTGAGCGACGGGTATCCGGCCTCGTGGACGGTCGGAACGTCGGCTGCAAGCGATGCGCGCGAGCGGCCGCCGACGGCGAGCACCTTCACCCGCCCGCCCTCCGACGCCGCGCGCACCACCGCGTAGGACGACAGCAGAAACTGGATCTGGCCGGCGCTGAGGTCGGTCGCCGCCTGCACCACGTCCTTGTACGGCACGCGCGTCACGTCGAGATTCTCGACCTTCAGGAAATAGCCGAGCGTGAAATCGGGCACGCCGGCCGCGCCGGCGGCGTTGAGCTTGCCCGGCTGCGCCTTCGCGAGCGCGACGAAGTCCTTGAGCGAATCCACCTTCAGCGATGACGGCACGGCGGCCGACAGGATCGTGTCGGTCACGCGCGCGATCGGCGCGAAGTCGCGCTCGAGGTTGTAAGGCATCTTATCGAGCGTATAGGGATGCGCCATGAATGACGCCGTCGATGCGTAGAGCAGGACGTGGTCGTCGTTGGCGGAGATGAAGGCGTTGATCGCGAGCAAACCGTCGGCGCCGGGACGATTCTCGATCACGATCGGCCGGCCCCATTGCGTCGAGAGTTTCTCCGACATCAACCGGGCGGCGACGTCGGTCGCAGTGCCCGCACCGAACGGCAGGACCAGGCGGACCGGCCGTTGCGGCCAAGATTGGGCCGACGGCTGCGCCGACGCGGACGGCGCCAAGACCGAAAGCGGAATCAAAAGCGCGACGGCGACAGTCGCGGCGAAGCAAGAACTCGTCAAAGACCGATGCATACGTTTCCCCTGCCGTATCGAGCGTTCCCGGCACGGTCGACGCGAACCGCTGGCGCTCGTTTCGTAGGCGACCTAACCAGATTAGCGGCCCCCCCGTCCATCACTCACCGCCGCTGTCTGGCCGCAAAAATCGCGCTTGCTTTGCCTTTGCATTCCAGTATACTTTACATTGCAAAGTAAGCGGGATGGCATGCAGGATCTGCATCGGGCATTGGCGGACATATCGGCGATCCGGGACCAGATGGCCCGGGGCACCGTGTTTCGCGGCTATGGACCGGCGGCGCTCGCCGCCACCGGATTGCTGGCGCTGCTTGCGGCGGTCGTGCAATCGCAATGGATCGACGATCCGCTGCGCGACATCACGGCCTACCTTGCCTTGTGGGTCGCGACCGCGGCTCTCGCGATCCTGATCGTCGGCAGCGAAGCGATCCGCCGCTCGCGGCGCGAGCATGACGGGCTCGCCGACGACATGCTGCGTGGCGCCGCCGAGCAATTTCTTCCGGCAGCGATCGCCGGCGTGCTGTTGACGCTCGTGCTCATCCGAACCGATGACGCGCCGCTGTGGATGCTGCCCGGCCTCTGGCAGATCATGTTCAGCCTTGGCGTGTTCGCGTCGTGCCGCTCGCTGCCGCGGCCAATGATCGCCATCGCGGTCTGGTACCTCGCCACTGGTCTCGCCTGTCTCGCTTTTGCAAGCGGCGCGCATGCGCTGTCGCCATGGGCGATGGGCGTGCCGTTCCTGGTCGGACAGATGCTCGCGGCGTTCGTGTTGAAGCAAAGTTTTGGAGGCGGCGATGGCGAAGCGTAGCGCCAAGACCACCGGACGGTTCGCCTATGACGGCCTCGACCGTGTGATCCACGAGAAAGCGCGGCTCAGCGTGCTGACCTCGCTGGTCGCGCATCCAAAGGGCCTAGTGTTCGGCGACCTCAAGCAGCTCTGCGGCCTGACCGACGGCAATCTCAGCCGCCACCTCCAGGTGCTGCAGGACGCGCGCCTGGTGGAAGTGTCGAAAGGCTTCGACCGCAACCGGCCGCAGACCGTCTGCCGTCTCACCAAACAAGGCCGCGCCCGCTATCTCGAATATCTCGCCGTGCTCGAACAGGTCGTGCGCGACGCCGCCGGTGCGGTGGGGCAGGAATTGTCCAGTCCGCATCTGCAGAAACTCGCCCCGGCCTGACATCGAACACGCGTCCCACCCCTCAAAATTTTTTGCCTGGAGACTTTACAATGCAAAGTACTCGTGATCGGAAAGCCAGACGCCAGACCGACTTCCACGTCGCCATCATCATGGACGGCAACGGCCGCTGGGCCACCCGGCGCGGCCTTCCGCGCATCGCCGGTCATCGCGCCGGCGTCGAAACCGTTCGCCGCGTCGCCGAAGCCGCACCCGGACTCGGCATCACCAAGATGACGCTGTTTGCGTTTTCCGCCGACAACTGGCGCCGACCGCGCGACGAAGTCGGCGGCCTGATGAGGCTGCTACAGACCTACCTTGCGGCCGAGATCGAACGGCTGGTCGAAAACGACATCCGGCTCACGGTCATCGGACGCCGCGATCGATTGCCGGCGCAGCTCGCCGACAATATCGCCGCCGCCGAAGCCGCCACCGCCGCGGGACAGAAACTCCGGCTCCGGATCGCGCTCGACTACTCCGCGCGCCAGGCCATCATCCACGCCGCGAGCGTGCTCGGCGCCGCCGCAGCGTCGCCCGGCACCTTCGGCCGCGTCGTCACCCAGTCGAGCGAGGATGACGACAGCGCGCCGGAGGTCGATCTGCTGATCCGCACCGGCGGGGAAAAGCGGCTGTCGGATTTCCTGTTGTGGGAAAGCGCCTACGCCGAGCTCTGGTTCACCGACCGGATGTGGCCTGAATTCAGCGTCGACGACCTGAGGCGCGCGGTCGGCGAATTCCACTGCCGCGAGCGCCGCTTCGGCGGGCTCGGCAATTCGGCATCGCCGATCGCCGCCGCTGCACGCTGATCATCCCCCAAACACCTTTTTTCATGGAGACACTCATGACCGACAGTGGCAACGCCGTCGCCACCAGTCCCGTCGTTCCGATCCGCGAAAGCTGGCCGTGGCGGATCGTGCTTGTGGTGATGCTCACCGCGCTCGCCGACTGGCTGTTCTTCCGTCAGGCGATCGGCGTGTCGCTGACGCTGTTCGTGCTCGCGGTCGCCGCCGGCGTGGTGCTCGCGAACCGGATCGACGCGCACCGCCGCGTATTGCGACTCTACGGCGTCATCCTGGTCGCCGCGCTTCTGCCAAGCTTCGAAGATTTCAACGCGATGTCCGCGCTCATTGCCGTGCTCGGCATTGCCTGTTTTGCGCTTGGCGTGACCGCGGCCCTCAAGGGCGGCCTGATCGAACGAGTCAGCACCGTCGGCTGGTTCCTGCTCAGCGGGCCGTTCCAATTGGCGCGCGATCTCCCGCTGCTCAAGCAATGGGCGAGCCAGCGCGGCGCTCCAGTCGATCTGACCGCCGCGCAAGGCTGGATCGTCCCCCTCGCCTTCGGCACTGTGTTCGTAGCGCTGTTCGCGGCGGCCAATCCGCTGATCGCCGATTGGTTTGCGCAATGGAGTTTGGCGCCGTCGCTCAATCAGCTCGACATGCAGCGACTGACGTTCTGGATCGGCACGATCATCGCCGTCTGGGCGTTCGTGCGCGTCTGCGGTCGTTTCGCGCTCCCCGATACAGGTTTGAGCGCGAGCGACATTCCCAAGGTCACGTCTTCAGGCCCGATCTTCAACGACGCCGCCGTGATGCGCTCGCTGGTGCTGTTCAATCTCTTGTTTGCCGTGCAGTCCGTCATGGACATCAACTATCTGTGGGCCGGCGCGGCGCTGCCCGACGGCATGACCTACGCGACCTATGCGCACCGCGGCGCCTATCCGCTGATCGCCACCGCGTTGCTGGCAGCCGCTTTCGTCATCGTCGCGATGCGCCCGGGCAGCAATGCCGAACGCTCGCCGCTGATGCGGGCGCTGGTGTTCCTGTGGGTCGGCCAGAACGTGCTGCTGGTCGTATCCGCGATGCTGCGCCTCGATCTCTATGTCGCTACTTACCTGCTGACCTATTGGCGGGTCGCGGCTTTCATCTGGATGCTGATCGTCGCCGCTGGCCTGGTCCTGATCGTGGTGCGGATCGTGACCTTCCGATCCAATGCGTGGCTGATGTCGGCCAACGCCGTCGTGCTGGTGCTGACGATCTACGTCTGCAGCTTCGTGAATTTCGCCAATCTGGTCGCGAGCTACAACGTCGCGCATGCCGGCGGCTCGGCGACGGCCGGCCACCCGATCGACCTCACCTATGTTACTGCGCTTGGTCCGCAGGCGATCCCCGCCCTCGACCGGTATCTCGCTGCCAATCCTCACATGAATCCGGGTTACTTCCGGCGGCATCGCGACTGGCTGGCAGCGCGGCACGCGAGAGAAACCAGGAGCTGGCGCGCCTGGACGTTCCGCGGCTGGCGGCTGACGCTTTACCTCGAAAACCCGCAGCAGACTTAACACCCCCTTAAGTCTGCTCCGGCACAGTGCCCCAAATCGGTACATGCGTGGGGTGCGTCATGGTTGAGCGTGTTCTCATCGTCGACGACGATCCGGTGCAGCGTCGTCTCCTTCAAAGCATGCTTGCGCGCAGCGGCTACGACGTCGCCATCGCCGAAGGCGGCGACGCGGCGGCGGCGATGCTGACCGGCGCCAACGCGCCGAGTTCGACGCCGTGGTGCTCGATCTGGTGATGCCGGATCTCGACGGCCTCGGCGTGCTGGCGCGCATTCGCGAAGCCGGCTTGACGACGCCGGTGATCGTGCAGACCGCGCACGGCGGCATCGACAATGTCGTATCGGCGATGCGCGCGGGCGCCACCGACTTCGTGGTCAAGCCCGTTGGCGCGGAGCGTCTGGAAGTGAGCCTGCGCAATGCGCTCGCCACCAAGGCGCTGGAAAGCGAAATTCAACGGATCAAGCGCACGCATGCCGGCACCCTGACCTTCAAGGACATCGTGACCCGCAGCCAGCGCATGCATGCGGTGCTGCGCCAGGCCGAGAAGGCGGCCGGGTCGGCGATTCCGGTGCTGATCGAAGGCCGCTCGGGCGTCGGCAAGGAGCTGATCGCGCGCGCCATCCACGGCAGCGGCGAACGGCGGACCAAGCCCTTCGTCGCCGTCAATTGCGGGGCGATCCCCGACAATCTCGTCGAATCAATTCTGTTCGGGCACGAGAAGGGCGCCTTCACCGGCGCGACCGACCGCCATACCGGCAAGTTCGTCGAGGCGCACGGCGGCACGCTGTTCCTCGACGAGGTCGGCGAGCTTCCGCCGGCCGCGCAGGTCAAGCTCTTGCGCGCGATCCAGGAAGGCGAAGTGGAGCCGGTCGGCGCGCGCAAACCGGTGAAGGTCGACGTGCGGCTGATCTCCGCCACCAACCGCGACCTCATTGCCGACGTACGGGACGGCCGCTTCCGCGAAGACCTGTTCTACCGGCTGCATGTCTTCCCTATCGGCGTACCGTCACTGGCCGAACGGCCCGAGGATATCCCCGAGCTCGCACGCCATTTCCTCGCGCGCTTCGCCGCCGAGGAGGGCAAGCGCATCCGCAGAATCGATGGCGACGCGCTGGCCCTGCTGTCCGGCTATCGATGGCCCGGCAATGTGCGCCAGCTCGAGAACGCGGTGTTCCGCGCCGTGGTGCTCGCCGAGAGCGACGAGGTTGGCGTCGCCGACTTCCCGCAGATCGCCGCGCTCGCGCAGCGCCAGCCGGTGGTGGCGCCGGCCATCGCGCCGCTTCCGATCGAAGCGCTGGAATCGATCGCGCCCCCGCTGGTGCAGGACATCCACGCGCCGGTTGGTAGCATTGCACCGCAGCAATCCGAGTCGGGCGTCACGCTCCCGCTCCTGGACGCCCAAAGCGAGGTGCGGCCGCTCGAGGAGCTTGAAGCCGAGATCATCCGCTTCGCGATTTCGCACTACCGCGGGCAGATGTCGGAGGTCGCCCGGCGGCTCCAAATCGGCCGCTCCACGCTCTACCGCAAGCTCGACGCGCTGGGGCTTTCGCAGCGCCTGACCGAAAACGATACGGACCCCGTGGTTGCCGGGTAACACGCGCAATAAAATCGACCCAATTCCGTGTGATGTCATGCCGCTTCGTGTTGCATGATCGGAAAAAATCGAGTCTGGTCGGACTGATCGCATGGGTGGATTTTGACAGCGGAGGAGCCGCTCGGTCGGCGATTCCGGGAGACATCGGGGAGACTTCTGCAATGCGCGGCCTTCGCTTTGACCGCCTCCTGAGTGGTGCGGCGCTCGCCTTGCCACTGACGGTTGTGCTGGCAATCCCTGCTTCCAACGCTCAAGCCAACACCCAGACCCCGGCGGCCATCGAATCCGCCGTCCCGATGCCGGAAACCGCCACGCTCGCTCCGCCCACCGCGGCCGATACGGCGACCCCGTCCGGGACCCAAGGAATCGGCAGTTCCTCGGAAACGTCGCCCGCCGCAACGGCTCCGGCCGAGACCGCGACACCCGCCGAACCCGCCGCCACCACGCCCGCCGACACGACGGCGACCGTGACCCCGGCCGAAGCATCACCGCCGCCCGACCCGCTGGCGTCGCTCGATCCGGCCGACCGCCCGATCGCCGAGCGGATCCGCGACATGCTGCCGAAGGCCGACCGCACCTATTCCAGCCGCAGGGAACGCCTTGCGGTCGAGGCGTTCTACCAGAAGCGCAACTATGCGCCGGTCTGGTTCGAGCGCGGTGCGCTCAGCGCGCGCACCAACGCCGCGATCGCCCGTATTCATGCATCGGCGGCCGACGGCCTGATCCCGGCCGAATACAAGATTCCGGACATGAACGCCGCCTCGCCTGACGCGCAGGCGGACGCCGAGCTGCGGCTCACCGCAGCGCTGGTCACCTTCGCCCGTCACCTGCAGGCCGGCCGCTTTCCGTACGCCCGCATGGGCGGCGAAATCCTGATGCCGCAGACGCCCCCGGACGTGGCGGACGCGCTCACGACGCTCGCCGAGGCGACCGACATGGCCGCCGCGATCGAAACCTTCAGCCCGCCGCAGCCCGGATATCGCGCGCTCAAGGCCAAGCTCGCCGAGTTGCGCGGCTCGACCGCCGAAGACACCAAGGTCGTGCGCATTCCGGAAGGTCCGACGCTGCGGCCCGGCGCCGAAGACGCGCGCGTGCCGCTGCTGCGCCAGCGGCTCAACGTGGCCGGCGACGAGACCAACCTGCGCTACGACGAAGCGCTCGCCACCGCGGTCAAGGCCTACCAGAAATCCAACCGCATGAACGCCGACGGCATGATCGGCGCGTCGACCGTGCGCAGCCTCAATGCAGTGGCGGCCCCGGCCCGCAGCGACGTGATCGACACCGTCATTGCCAATATGGAGCGTTGGCGCTGGTATCCGCGCGATTTCGGCAACGTCCACGTATCGCTGAATATTCCGAACTACGTGCTGCGCGTGATGCGCAGCGGCCAGCAGGTCTGGGAGACCCGCGTCGTCGTCGGCAAGCCGAACACCGCAACGCCGATCCTCACCGAGACGATGAAGTTCATCACCATCAACCCGACCTGGAACGTGCCGCCGTCGATCGTGAATAACGAGTACCTGCCGGCGCTGGCGCAGGACCCGGGCGTGCTCGCGCGCATGGGCCTCAAGGTCGTCAGCAACCGCGACGGCAGCGTGCACATCTACCAGCCGCCCGGCGACAACAACGCGCTTGGGCGCATCCGCTTCAACTTCCCGAACCGCTTCCTGGTTTATCAGCACGATACGCCGGACAAGCACATGTTCGCGCATGACCGGCGCGCGTACAGCCACGGCTGCATGCGGGTCCAGGATCCGGTGAAATACGCCGAGGTGCTGCTCTCGATCGCGCTGCCGAACGGCGGTTACACCCAGCAGCGCATCCGCTCGCTCTACGGGCCGGCCGAGCACAACGTCAACTTCCCGACGCCGATACCGGTGCACATCACCTACCAGACCGCCTTCGTCGACGATGCTGGCAAGCTCCAGGTGCGCCCGGACATCTACAACATCGACACCAAGACCCGGAACCTGATCCGCAGCGAGCGCGGCGTGGTCGAGCCGGCCCAGGAACGCGGCCCGGCGGTTGCCAGCACGCAGGTCAAGCGGGCGCGTCCGAAGGACGGTCAGCAGCCGCGCACGGTCGGCTTCTTCGAGTCGCTGTTCGGCGGTGGCGGCAACGCCGCGCCACCGCGCCCGACCGCGCGGGTCCGCTAACAGCTGGGTTCCGGCGGCCCTGTCAGGGCCGCCGTTTTCCACAGGGCTAGCGTCCCGATTCCAAAGTTCGCACCACCTTGCGGCGCGCTCATAGCGAACTTCGGAATCGAAGGACGCTAGCAACTCTTTGAATCTAGTGTGGCTTTGGTTCAGAAGTCCGCATTTCGGACTCGCCGCGAGGTATGATGCGGACGTCTGAACCGCCACACTAGTATCTGGTTAACTGTCGGACCGGCATTAGGATTACCCCGGCCACTTTTCGCCACAGTCCCCCGATAGCTATAAGCCATCGGGGGGGACGGGGGTCTTCGCGCAGCAGTTACCGCGCATTAACCCATCCCCATTAAGTCTGCGTTCACCATGTTCGTCGCGGCAATCCGCCGTGGCGAGCAGCGATGTGTGCAACTTTTGGGCGAGATGCTAGTGCCGGTCGGTCACGCGCGCACAGATTCTACGCTATTGAAGGCCGTTCGGGCCGGGCTCTGCGGCGGCGTAGCCGCTCTCGTCGTGCTGTTCGGCGCCGAATCACTGCAGAACGCGACCGCCAACGGCGACACCCGCACCATCACCTTCCACCACATCCACCTGAAGGAAGACACGACCATCACCTTCAAGGTGAATGGCAAATACGACCAGGCCGCCCTTCAGAAGGTCAACCACGCGCTCCGGGACTGGCGCACCGGCAATCCCACCAATATGGACCCCCACCTGATCGACGCCCTCTGGGAGGTCTATCGGGAGACCGGCGCCAAGGAGCCGATCCACGTCATTGGCGGCTACCGTTCGCCGGCCACCAACGCCATGCTCCGCCGCCGGTCGAGCGGCGTCGCCAAGTTCAGCCAGCACATGCTCGGCAAGGCGATCGACTTCTACATTCCCGACGTTGAGCTTGAATCGATCCGCGACGCCGGCCTGCGCCTCCAGCGCGGCGGCGTCGGTTTCTATCCCTCGTCGGGCGCGCCCTTCATCCACATGGACGTCGGCAGCGTGCGCCACTGGCCGCGGGTGCCGGAAGCGCAGCTCGCGCGCATCTTGTCGACCAAGCCGACGACGCGCTTGGCATCCAACAACAGCCCGTCCGCGCAGAAGCAGAAGGCCAAGGCCGCCGTCGTCGCGTCGCGTAACGTCCGCGATGAGGACGAGGATGCCGAGGTCGTCGCCCGGCCCGCGTCGCGCGCACGCGTGACCGCGTCGGTGGCTCCGGCGCCGCCAGCCAGGAGACGGCGGCGCGATCGTGGCGGCCGTCCCGATGCCGAAGTCGCGGCCCGGGGCGACGCCAGAGCCGGCGCCGTCCGGTTTCGATCTCGCCTCCGCCTCCTCCCACCCGGTGCGCGCCGTTCCCTCACGTCAAGAGTCGCGTCAGGCGCAGGAGCCTGAGACCATCCCGCCGTCCGGCGGCATCAACCTCGCCTCCGCGAATTCACGGATCGTGCCCTCCGCGCCGCGCCCGGCGCAGGCCGCGAGCCTCGTCCCGCAGGCGGCGACGATCTCTGCGAACGACATCATCAACGAGCGCGGCTACTGGCAGGGCCTGACCGACACGGCCGAGCGCCCGGTGCCGCCGGCAGATATTCCCGAGGCGCCGCGCACCGCGGCCGCGGAAGCGCCGATCACCGGCAGCGTCGCGCGCGGCAGCCTGGCGCCCTGGCCGATGCCGGATCGGCAGGCGCGCGATGCCATGGCCTACGCCCCGCCCCACCAGGCCGTCGACGATCGTCCGTCGGCAGCGGCGAAGGCCCGCGTCGTCTCGAAGCTCACCACGCCGCCCGCGCCCAAGCAGGCAGCCCGGCCCACGACCGCCAGCGTCAAGGTCGGCGAGCGCTTCAACAATCCGTGGATGCGCGCGATGATCGTGTCGCCGAGCGCCCTCGATTTCATGAGCACGTCGCTCTATGGCGCGCCCGACACCGCCTCGCTCCGGCCGCACCTTGCGAAGCCCGTCGCCACCGTGATGATGACCTTCTCCGACGATCCGTATCTCGGAATGTCGTCCGAGCAGTTCCGGGGCAACGCGGTGGTGTTCGTCGCGACCGTGACGTTCCGTCAGCGCACCGCCGCGCTGCGCTGATCGATCCCATCAGAGCCGATCGCAAGGCCGGGCCGAGCCCGGTCTTTTTGTTTGCGCTTCGCCAAAATGAAACAAGCCCGCGGCAAGCGCGGGCTTGTTCGTGCTTCCAGCCGAAATCCAATCGTCAATTCAGCATGCCGAGCGCGTGCATGTAGGTCTCGAGGATCGCCTCGTGTTCCTTGCGCTCGTCGGTGTCCTCCTTGCGCATCTTGATGATCGTGCGCAGCGCCTTGACGTCGAAGCCGCTGGACTTGGCTTCGCCGTAGACATCCTTGATGTCGTCGGCGAGCGCCTTCTTTTCCTCTTCCAGCCGCTCGATCCGCTCCACGAAGGCCTTGAGATGGTCCTTCGCGAACCGGGTCGCGGGCTGTTCCTGTTCTTGTTCAGCGGCGGCGGTCGACATCGATAACTCCCTCCTTCACGCAACATGCGCGACATTGCCTAACTAAGGACGGGGAGTCGGGCTCTCGGGTCAAGGCCGGACGATTTCATCCACCCGGCCATCCACAACACGGGACAATAGCGTTGGACAATCAGTGCTTGTGACTTGCCTTTTCAAATGCGGCCTTTTGCTCGGCCGAGGCTTCCTTCTGGAACTTCGCCTTCCATTCCTCGAACGGCATGCCGTAGATCGCCTCGCGGCTCTGGTCCTTGCTCATCGGCACGCCCTTGGCGTCGGCGGCCTCCTTCATCCAGTTGGAAAGGCAATTGCGGCAGAAGCCGGCGAGATTCATCATGTCGATGTTCTGCACGTCGGTGCGCGTGCGCAGATGATCGAGCAGGCGCCGGAAGGCGGCGGCTTCGAGTTCGGTGCGGGTCTTGTCGTCCATGGCCAATTCCTCGCGCATGTGTTCTTCGCGAAGATAGACATTGCGGCGGCCGGATTGAAGGGCTGGCGGAGCATGATCCCGAAAAGTGGACACCGGTTTTCGGAAAAGATCATGCTCAAACAAGGAGCTCGGCGCGCCGCGAGCAGGGGGCGTCAATCCACCTTGGCGCCTGAAAACTTCACCGCCCGGCCCCACCGGTCGACCTCGGCCGCCAGGAACGCGGCCATCTCGGCCGGCGTCGCGGCGAACGGCGCGCCGCCGAGGTCGGCGAGCCGCGCCTTGATCTTCGGATCGTTGAGGGCCGCATTGTTCTCGCGATTGAGCCGTTCGACGATCGCAGGCGCCGTCGCCTTCGGCGCACCGATGCCGAACCAGGTGGTGACCTCGTAGCCCGGCACGGTGGCGGCGACCGCGGGAACGTTCGGCAGCACGTCGGAAGGCTGCGCCGTCGTCACCGCCAGCGCTCGCAGCTTGCCGTCCTGCACGTATTGCAGCGATCCCACCGGCGACGTGAAGTACACCTGCACCTCCCCGGTGAGCAGGTCGGGCCAGACCGCTCCGGTCCCGCGATATGGCACGTGTTGCATGGAGGTGCCGGTCATCGCCTTGAACAGCTCGGCCGCCAGATGTGACGACGTGCCGTTGCCCGACGAGGCATAGCTGAGCTTCCCCGGGTTGGCCTTCAGATAGGCGATGAATTCCGTCACGGTCTTCGCCGGCACCGACGGGTGGATCATCAGGATGTTCGGCGCCTGCGCCACCGCGGCGACCGGCACGATGTCGCGCACGAAATCGAACGGCAGCTTCTGGTAAAGCGTCGCGTTGATCGCGTTGAAGTGGCCGATGCCGAGCAGCGTGTGGCCGTCGGGCGCAGCGCCCGCCACTTCGCGCGTCGCGAGATTGCCGCCGGCGCCCGGCCGGGTCTCGATCACGAATGGCTGGCCGAGCTTCTCCGACAGATGCTGGCCGATGATGCGCGCCAGGATGTCGTTCGGGCCACCGGGCGCGAAGCCGATCAGCCAGCGCACCGGCCGGCTGGGGTAGTCCTGCGCTGGAGCGCTCCCGGCATGCAGGAGGGCCGCTGCGGCAACCCAGGCAGCGGACAGACAAAGAAACGTGCGACGCGATGTCATGGCGGCTCCGTCAGCGAGATGCACGCCGGCTCATCGTTCATCGCGCATCGGGCACCAAGCCTGCAACAGCCTATTGCGGCTATTGCGGTAACGGACACCAATTGGCGCGTGTGCCGATAAATCGGATTGGCGGGCGACATCTTCTCGATCGAGAAGCGCGAGCCTACGGACTGCACGCAGTAGCGATGTTGGGCAGCTGCCCGCGTCAGCATCGGACTACCATTGCCGAGCGCACATGACAGCAACTGACGCCAAGCATATTGCCGGCACGTGTGCGGCGGACTACGCTTGTCACCGGAAGGAAGCGCCAGGATCGAAAGCAACAAGAACGATCCGGAATAAATCAATCATAAGGCCTCCACCATATCAGGCGGCGGCCAACAGGGAGGTGCGCGTCATGAGGACGATATCCGCGGTAGTGCTGAGTTCGTTGCTGGTAGCGACCGCGCTCACGCCGGTCGGCGCCGACGACATGACCCATGAGCGCGCGCTCAGCGTCACCAAGGAGCCGCACAACTGGCTGCTTCATCACGGAAACTATCAAGGCTGGCGGTTTTCCAGCCTCAAGGACATCAACACCGACACGATCAAGAACCTCAAGCCGGTATTCACGGTCGCACTCGGCGGCTACGAGAGCGGCGGCCGATATAAGCACGGCAATCTGCAGGCCACGCCCATCGTCGAGAACGGGATGATGTATGTCACCGACGGCTGGGGCTCGGTCTATGCGATCGACGTATCAAACGGCAAGAAGGCGAGCATCAAGTGGAAGTTCGACCCGGGCACGGACCGCGCCTGGGCCGGCGACGTGGCCTGCTGCGGCGTCAACAATCGCGGTGTGGCGCTGTGGAAGGACAAGGTGATCTCGATCTCCCTCGACGGCCGGATGTTCTCTCTCAACAAGGCGACCGGCGAGATGGTGTGGGAACGCAAGGTGGCGGATCCGGCAGTCGCCGAGACGCTCACGCTCGCGCCGCTCGTTGTCCGTGACATCGCAATCGTGGGCGTCGCAGGCGGAGAGTATGGCGTACGCGGATGGATCGACGGCACCGACCTCAACACCGGCAAACAGGTCTGGCGGACCTACACGATCCCGGGGCCGGGCGAACCGGGCCACGAGACCTGGAAGGATGGCAAGGAGCGCTACAAGCACGGCGGCGGCTCGGTCTGGGTGACGGCGACCTACGACCCTGAAACCGACACGTTCTACCAGGGCATCGGCAATGCCGGCCCGGACTGGGATCCGGAATACCGGCCCGGCGACAACAAATGGGCGGCGAGCGTGCTCGCGCTCGACCCCGCCACCGGCAAGATCAAATGGGGCTACCAGTATACGCCGAACGACCCCTACGATTACGACGAGGTCTCCGAGCACCCGATCATCGACGCCCGGATAGCCGGTGAGAATCGCAAGCTCGTCGTTCACATCGCGCGCAACGGCTTCTACTATGCGCTCGATCGCAATAGCGGCGAGTTCATTGTCGGCAAGCAGTATGTCGACGAGCTGAACTGGACCACCGGCCTCGATCCGGAGACCGGTCGGCCGCTCAATTACAACCCAAATACCGACGTCCAGGAATATAGGCCCGGTAGTCACGGCTCGCGCGCCAAGCCAAAGAGCGATCGGCTGTGTCCGTCACACTACGGCGGCAAGAACTGGCAGCCTGGAGCCTACAATCCGGAGCTAAATCTGCTCTTCGTCGCTTCGATCGAAGGCTGCAACGAGGTCGAGACCGTAGAGCAGAAGGACTTCGTGCACCAGGGCGGGACGGTCAAGTGGCGCGACCGGTTCGCCGGCGGCGCCGGCAGGCCAACCGAGCGGCTTTACGGAAGCCTCAAGGCGCTCGATCCGTCCACCGGCGAAACCAAGGGCCGCGTGAAGCTCGACTACCCGAACTACAGCGGCGTGCTCGCCACGGCAGGCAATCTGGTGTTCCTCGGCCAGTACGATGGCACGTTCTCGGCCCACGACGCCAAGACCCTGCAGGAGGTCTGGAGCTTCAACGTGGGCACCGGCATCAATGCGCCTCCGATCACGTATTCGGTCGACGGCAAGCAGTACGTTGCCGTGCTGGTGGGCTCGCGCCAGCCGCAAAACGTCTGGAATTACGCGCCCGAACTCAGGCATACGTCGACAGCGTCCATGCTGTACGTGTTCGGCCTGTAATCCTCGCTCACTACGCCGGCGCGGCGATGCTCGCGCCGGCAATCTCCCCCAGCAAAAAGAAGACTCTTGCTCTGCCAGCATGAAGACGCTCACGATTGCAATCATCATCGCCCTCGCGGCGCTCGCAGCAGATGCAGCATCGGCACAGGCCCCGCTATCGCCGGAAGACGTCCGCGAAATCGAGCGAGGCAAGGACATCTACAAGGTCAGGGCCAATTGCCAGTTCTGCCACAAATGGGATGCATCCGGCGACCAGGGCTATGGCGGCAATGCGTCGTCGCTGCGCAAGACCTTCCTGAACGAAGAGCAATTTGCCGAAGTCGTCAGATGCGGCCGGCCCGGCACCGGCATGCCCTATCACGACCAATTCGCTTACACTGACAAGCGCTGCTATGGCGTGACCAGCGCAGACCTCGGCAAGCACATGCCGCCGATCGGCGAGCCGCTACAGCGGCGCGATATTGCAGCGGTGGTGAAATATCTCTTCACCAAGGCCGTGGGACGCGGAGCGTCAACCTTTGAGGAGTGCGTCGAATTCTGGGGCCAGGACACACGGCAGTGCGAACCCATGAAAAAATAATGCGCTGGCGCGTGCGCACCTGGGTCGCCACCGGCATCCTTGCGGCAGTGCTGGTGAACGGGCCCGCGCAGTCACAGCAGAAGCGCGATCCCGGCGAAATCCGCGGTTTGAAACTCGGGCTCGCGGCGCAGTCCATGACGCTTCGGGGGTTCGGTGACCTTGCATGCGGGAGCAATGGTGGTCCGCCGCGGCAGAAACTCGAGGAGTGGTCGGATTTCCGCAAGTGCCGGCCCGAGGGGGACGGCTTGTATGAAGTCTATGCCCGCTTCGATGACGAGGACGAGTATGTCGGCAAGGCCATCGAGGAGCCCCGCTACGCGCGCGGCAGGATCGGGACCAGGGTTGCCGGACACCCCGTGATCCTGTCGGCGCTGTTCGACGGCGACGGGGTACTGCGCGGCCTGCGCTTCGTCACCGACGCGCGCGCCGCCACCCACGAGCGGCGCATGGCGCACATGCTCCGGCTGGCGATCTTCGAGCGCTACGATCCGGAAGGATGGGCGTGCACTGACCTTCCACCAGCCGTCGGCGAAACTCCGGTCGGCGGCATTTTCGTCAAGCTGCGTTGCGAGAAGGCGGCGCCCGAGCGGCATCTGCTGGTTGAAACGCGCTTGCTGCGCAAACCCGGCCAGGCCGACAATGATCCCATCACCGGCGAATACAAGCCGGGTCAGTTCGAAAGCTGGACACGGTTCGAGATTTTCGATCCGAAATATCGGAAGCCGTAGGGCGCGCTTACTCGGCTCGCTTGCCGTTGGGCATGATGGCGCCATCAAATTTGGCGCCATCGAGCTGGGCATCGGTCAGGATCGCATTGGTCAGGTTGGCGCCCTCAAAATTGGCGCCGCGCAGATCCGCCCCATTGAACTTGGCACCGAATAGATCGACACCGGCAAACCTGGCGCTGCGCAGATCGGCACCGGTAAAGTCGGCCTCGATCATGTCGCCCAACGTAAAGTCGATGCCGCGCAGATCCATCCCGCGCAGATTCTGCCCGTCGAGCTTGGCCCCACGCAGGTCCGCTCCGGTGAATTTTGCCCCGGCCAGTCGTGCTCCGCGCAGATCGGCTCCCATGAGCGTGGCGCCTTCGAGGTTGGCCTGGTTGAGGCGGGCCCGCGCCAGCCGCGCTTTCTGCAGCTTGGCCCGCACAAGCTGGGCGCCGCCGAGATCCGCTTCATACAACAGCGCTTCGCTCAGGTCGGCGCCGGAGAAGTCGGCCCATTTGGCATCGACCAGATTGAGATTGGCGCCCGTGAGCTGGGCGCCGGAGAGATCGGCGCGCACAAGGGAAGCTCGGAACAGGCTAGCGCCCGCAAGGTCCGCATTCTTGAAACGGGCACGATCGAGTTTGGCGCGCTTGAAATCCCGCTCCTTGAGGTCGCGCCCGCCGAAATCACACTCGATGCAGTTCCGCGTGGTGCCGGCAAGGAAGGCCTCGGGATCGGCCGCGAGCGCCGCGCCGACCAACAGCGCTGCCCCGACGACGATCGTCAATCGAATGGCTTCGCGGTGCATGAGAGCATCCTTCTGTCTCGACCGCACCAGCATGGCGCGCTGCCCGGACAGCGCCTTCATGGCTTCACGAGCTGCGGGTACTTGACGCCCAGTTGCTCCAGATAGGTGTCGTAACGTGAGGCGTCGTAGTAGAACTTGCTCATCTGCGGACGGTAGCGCGCCATCATCTCTCGATTCATATGGATTTGCGGCTGTGCGGAGTCCGGCAGGAGCGGCTCGTAGCGATTGTTCTTGAGCTGAACGTTGTGGAAGTAGTCGCTCGCCTGCGCGATCAACTCCGGCCGCAGAATGAGATCGAGCACCGTCATCGCCATCACCTTGGAGCCTGCGATGATGCCCTTGTGGGCGATCGGCGTCGCCATGGCCATCGCGTTCGACCAGTGGTGACCGGGCAGGTTGGGAATGTTGGCGGGATAGCGCAGCGTTGCGGTGGGCACGACCCAGGACACCTCCCCGATGTCGTCGGAGGGGCCGCTATCCGGGTTTGCCACCGGCGGCCAAAGCTTGCGCGGCTCGTTCGCGAGACCTTCTTCGCGCCCGCCCACCGCCTTCTGCACCGCCTTGGCGAAGGCCTGATCTTCGGGTGACCACTTCGGTAGACCGACTCGGTCAATATTCGCCTGCAGCGTCTCGGCGAGGGTGCGGTTGAAATGACGAGGCGCCGCCGCTCCGATCACTTGATGAGTAACCGTGGTTTCGGTCATCGCCGCGGCCGCTTGTGCAATGGTGTTCGCGATCTGGTAATTGCGCTTGATGTTCTCGAAATCCATTTCGCGGATGAAATACCAGACCTTCGCCAGCGGCGGCACGACATTGGGCTGATCGCCGCCGTAGGAAATGGTGTAGTGCGAGCGCTGCACGGGGCGCAGATGCTCGCGCCGGAAGTCCCAGCCGATGTTCATGAGCTGGACGGCGCGCAATGCGTTGCGCCCGCGCCAGGGCGCCGCGGCAGCATGCGCCGATTCACCCTTGAATGTGTATTCGACCGAGATCATGCCGCTGCTTCCGCTCGGGTGGCCCCAGGCGGTACTGAAATCATTGCCGACGTGGGTGAACAGCACGGCGTCGACATCCCGAAACACGCCGGCGCGCACAAGGTAGGATTTTCCAGCGAGTAGCTCCTCGGCAATCCCCGGCCATACCACCAGCGTGCCGGGGAGCCGCTCGCGTTCCATCAGGTCTTTCAGCGCGAGCGCGGCCACGATGTTGACGGCCTGCCCAGAATTGTGGCCCTCGCCGTGGCCGGGCGCGCCCTCAACCAGCTCATCGCGATAGGCGACACCGGGCTTCTGTGACGAATTGGGAATGCAGTCGAGATCGCTGCCGAGCGCTATCACCGGCTTGCCGGAACCCCAGCGCGCGACCCAGGCGGTCGGCATTCCTGCAACCCCGCGGTCGACACGGAAGCCGGCCTTCTCGAGCACGCCGGTCAGATAGTTCGATGTCTCGACTTCCTGGTAGCCAAGCTCGCCGAAGCTGAAGACAGTGTCGTTGATCACCTGGGCGAGCTTGTGCCGCGATTCGACACCAGCGACTAGCTGGGCCTTGAAGCGATCGATCCGCGCGGCATCGGGACCAGCACCGCCGCCTTGCTGTGGCTGCGCCAGCGCTTTTGCATAAGTCCCGGCGATGGCAAACGCCGTTAATGCGATCGAGACCGCCTCTCTCCGTGTCCGCATGGTTTTACCCCCGACGTGGCAACTATTCGCGCGGTACAATCTTAGTCCGCCTGTCAGGCGCTACAAGGCAGTCATCGCGCCGCCTGGATGGACGTGTCCGGACGGCGGCCGCAAGGACGGCTTCTAGCGCAAAGTGGAATTCAAAGCCGATCGACGAGTTGACGACAGGTACGCCTAGCGCGGAGCGCTCAATCCTCATGACGACGAGCGGCTGGATCACATTTCTGTGGATGCGAGTTGTGCCGATTCCACCGCGCTCGCTGCGTCGTTTTTGCATCGTTCGCGCCGCGCGCATCAACAGCTTGCCAACAGCGCGCTTTGCATAAGTGCCGCTTTCGTTTGACTGGTCCTTGTCCACGCGTAACGTCCTCGTGTCCCGTTCGCGTCAGGGTGCTTTCGCGAGGCATTGCGATGGCAGAACGGGATGCGGCGTCCTGCGCTGCTGCCTTGCAAGCAGCACCCGGGAGGCTCCGGAAACCCGCCCTCCGTCATTAAGAGCGGACGCGAGAAGCTCGCAGACGGTGAAGCCTCACTTGCTTCGTCCCGCGCGGGACCGGGCCAACAATCGCCGCGGTGGGGCGCCGGAAGGCGGGCATCCCTCGTGGACGTTTGCGCAGACTGCGTGAACTTGTCTGCGGCGCCAGGGATGCGCCGCGCCCCGGCGCGGAATTGGTTGGACGCCTCTCGGCGCTCCGCCCCCTCGCGTTGCGCGAGGGCAAAAAGCAAACCTCGGAGGAGCCTATGCCTCGCGAGAACGATGACGTTCGCGCGCGATGTGCCGTTCGCTAGTCCACCTTGGCGCCGGAGAATTTCACCGCCCGGCCCCACCGCTCGGTCTCGGTGGCCACATGCGCCACCATCTGCGCCGGCGTGGCGACGAACGGCACCGCGCCCAGGTCGGCGAACCGCGCCTTGATCTTGGGATCGTTGATCGCGGCGTTGACCTCGCGATTGAGCAGGTTGACGATCTCGACCGGTGTCGCCTTTGGAACGCCCACGCCGAACCAGGCGGTGACCTCGTAGCCCGGCACGGAGGCGGCGATCGTCGGAGTGCCAGGCAGGGCATCGATTTGCCCGGCGCTCGTCACGCCCAGCGCGCGCAGCTTGCCGGTCCGGATGTATTCGATCGAGGACGAGACGGTGTCGAACATCACCTGCACCTGCCCGGACACCAGATCGATCAAGGCGGGTCCCGAACCGCGATACGGAACGTGCTGGAGCGGGATGCCCGTCATCGCCTTGAACAGTTCGGCCGCAAGATGCGCCGAGGTGCCGTTGCCCGACGAGGCGTAACTGAGCTTGCCCGCATTGGCCTTGGCGTAGGCGATGAACTCCGGCACCGTCTTCACCGGGACCGACGGGTGCACTTCGAGCACGTTCGGCATCTGCACCATCCCCGCCACCGGCGCGATGTCGCGGATGAAATTGAACGTCAGATTTTGATAGAGCGTCGCATTGATCGCGTGCGCATGCGCGATGGCGAGAATGGTGTAGCCGTCGGGAGCCGCGCTCACGACCGCCTGGGTCGCAAGATTGCCGCCCGCGCCGGGCCGGTTCTCGATGACGAATTGCTGGCCGAGCTTCTCGGACAGGTATTGGCCGACCAGCCGCGCCACGATGTCGGTTGGACCGCCCGGAGCAAACCCCAGGATCCAGCGCACCGGCCGGTTGGGATAGGCCTGCGCCGCCGCCTTGCCGATGCCGGCGAGCGCCGGCGCGGCGAGCGAGAGAGCGGACAGCTTCAGAAATTTCCGGCGCGAGTTCATGGCTTCTCCTTGGGACAATGCGACAGCGTATCGGCGAGGGCCTCAGGCCAGCGCCGTCTTGACACGGTTCGGCGTGAACGGCGCGTTGCGCAGCCGCCGGCCGGTCAATGCGAACACCGCATTGCTGACGGCCGGCACGACACCCGGCATGCCGAGCTCGCCGACCGGCAGCGGGATATCGCCCGAGCGGATGACCTCCACACTGATTTGCGGGACCTCGGACTGCCGAAGGATCTCGTAGTCGTGGAAGTTCGACTGCTGCACCAAGCCGTCCTTGATCGTGATGCGTTCCTTGAGCGCGCTGCCGAGCGCGAAGATCAGCGAGCCCTCGAGCTGCGCCACCACGTTGCCGGGCTGCACCGGCAGACCGACGTCGGCCGCGCACCACAGATTGTGGCAGCGGAGCTTGCCGCTGGTACGGTCGAGCGACACCTCCGCCACCGTCCCGACCAGCGCGAAGCCGATCGGCGGCAGCCCGAGCTTGCCGAACGATATCCCGAGCGCCGTGCCGTCGCGCTTGCGGCTCCACTCGGCCATCTTCGCCGCGGTCTCGACCACGCGTTTTGCACGCGGATCTTTCAGGAGCGCCAGCCGGTATTCGAGCGGGCTCTGTCCAGCGAGCTGTGCCAGCTCGTCGATCACGACCTCGATCGCAAAGTTGGTCGCGCCCGCGCCGATACCGCGCCAGGCTCCCGTCCGCACGCCGCGTTCCTCGTAGATGTGGTCCGCGACATGCGCCGGCACGTCGTAGTGCGGAACGTCGGCGCCGGCGAAGACGATGTGGTCGACGCCCTTCTGCGCCTCCATCCGCTTCTGGTCGTAGATGTAGGGCACCACCGTGTCGGCGGCGATCCGGTGCCGCCAGCCGACGACCTTTCCGCCGGCATCGAGGCCGACCTCGATGCGTTGGGCATACATCGGCCGGAAGCGGCCATGCACGACGTCGTCGCTGCGGCTCTGGATCATCTTCACCGGCTTACCCGCCGCCTTCGACAGGTTCACCGCGTCGATCACGTATTCGACAAAGATGTTGCGGCCGAACGAGCCGCCCATCTGCATCTGATGCAGCGTCACCTTGTCCGGCGTAACGCCCGCGGCCTTCGCCGCTTCGGCAACGGCCTTGGTCGGCCATTGCGTGCCGGTCCACACCTCGACGCGGTCCGGCGCGACGGAGGCGACGCAGACATGCGGCTCCATCTGCGCGTGATAGACGTAGTCGCAGGTGAAGTCGCTGCCGTGCACCTTGGCCGCCCCCGCGATCGCCGCATTCGCATCACCCGTGGAGCGGCCCACCACGCCCTTGCGGCTGGGATCGCGCACGTGCGCGACATACTCGTGCAGGTTCGCTTCGGAATCGACATTCGAGCCTGGCGCCTGTCGCCATTCGGCCTTGAGCTTGCCGCGCGCGGCGAACACCGCCTCGACCGTGCTGCCGATGATGCCGACGCCGTTGTCGAGCGCCACCGCATCGATGATACCGGGCTGCTTCTTGAGCTCGTCGCGGTTGAACGAGGTCGGGCCCGAGCCGCGAACCGGCGCACGCGCCAGTGTGGCGTAGACCATGCCCGGCACCTGCACGTCCATGGCGTAGATCGGCTTGCCGGTCGACTTGTCGACCACGTCGGGCCGCGGCACGTCCTTGCCGATCAGCCGGAATTCCTTCGCCGGCTTGAGCTGGTCGGGTTTGATCTCCGGCATCTTCTCCGGGACCTTGGCGAAGCTCGCGACCTCGCCGTAGCTCATCCGGCGCTTGGACGCCGCGTGCACCACCGTGCTCGGCTCGGTCGTCAACTCCGTCACCGGCACGTTCCAGCGCTCCGCCGCCGCATCGAGCAGCACGCGGCGTGCCTGCGCTGCCGCCGTGCGGCATGGAATCCAGTAGCCGCGCGTGGTCAGGCTTCCCACCACCAGCTGCTGCTGCAGGATCGGATGGTTGTAGACCGGATTGATCGGCGCCTGCTGCACTTTCACCTTCGCCCAGTCGGCATCGAGCTCTTCCGCGATGATCAGCGGCAGCGAAGTGTTGACCCCCTGCCCCATTTCGAGCGCCGGCGACATAATCGTGATGGTGCCGTCCTTGGCGATCGACACATAAGCGTTGAGCCGTCCTGCGTCTTGCGCGAGCGCATCGCTCTCGCCGAACAGCGACGGCGCGCCGAGCGCGAAGGCAAACGACAGGCCGGCCGAGCCGGCGAGCATCTCGCGGCGGCTGAGCGCTGACTTGTTGCGCTTGCTGGTCATGTCACGCTCCTCCGGCGGCGCGTTGGATGGCGCGGACAATGCGCGGATAGGTGCCGCAGCGGCAGAGATTGCCGTCCATGTGCTCGACGATCTGCTCGCGCGTCGGCTTCTTGTTGCGCGCGAGCAGATCCGCCGCCTGCATGATCTGGCCGGATTGGCAGTAGCCGCATTGCGGCACCTGCTCCGCGATCCAGGCGCGCTGCAGCGGATGATTGGCGTCGGGCGAAAGTCCTTCGATGGTCGTCACGCGCTTGCCCGCGACCTGCGATGCGGTGACCTGGCAGGAAGGCGCCGCGCGGCCGTCCACATGAACGATACAGGCGCCGCACAGGCCGGTGCCGCATCCGAATTTGGTGCCGGCGAGCTTGAGGTGCTCGCGCACGATCCACAGCAGCGGCGTGTCGAGCGCCACGTCGACAGTGGCCTTCCGGCCATTGATAACGAATGCGATTGCCGCCATCGAACTCCTCCCTGGGTTTGCGATCCGTTCCGGATTCTTGGAAAAAGTGTATTTTACATTCCAGGCCAGAACAATGCACCCAGGCGTCCGCGGTTGTGGAGCAGACCCGGTTCCTCTCCCCTTACGTTTGTGGCAATCCACACAGGCCAATATTGGCTTTGCGGCAACGCCAAAAAGTGATGGCAAAATCGCGTGCCGTGTGGAGAGTGTGCAAAGTCAAAACGGCAGGACGTCCTTACCTTGGCAGAGTCAGGCCGCGCATTTCTGGAAGGCTTGTTCAACGCCGCGGTGGCCGCCGCCCACCCAAGCAATTGCCTGCCGCCGCATTTGCCCGCACCGCCCCAGTCCGGACGGCTGATCATCCTGGCCGCCGGCAAGGCCGCCGGCGCGATGGCCGAAATCGCGGAACGGCACTATCTCGATGGCGGCTTGCCCGCGAGCCGGCTCGGCGGGCTTGCGGTCACCCGGCACGGATATGCCCGCCCAACCCGGCATGTGAAGGTGATCGAAGCCGGCCACCCCGTCCCCGATGCAGCGGGATTGGCCGCGACTTTCGAAACCTTGTCGCTCGCCAATTCGGCCGGTCCGGACGATCTTGTCGTCGTGCTGATGTCCGGCGGCGCGTCCGCCAATTGGATCGCACCAACGGCCGGCCTCTCGCTCGCAGAGAAGCAGGCATTGACTCGCGCCTTGCTCGCATCGGGCGCTTCGATTTCTGAAATCAACGCAGTGCGCAAGCATCTCTCCCGCATCAAAGGCGGCCGCCTCGCCGAGCGGATCAGTCCCGCACGGGTGGTCACCGTCGCAATCTCCGACGTCCCCGGCGACGATCCGGCCGTTATCGGATCGGGACCGACAGTCGCCGATCCCACCACACTCGCCGACGCTCGGGCGACCATCGCGCGCTATCGCCTCGACGTCTCGCAGGCAGTGGCCAGGGCGCTCGCCGAGCCCGCCAACGAAACGCCGAAGCCTGGATCTCCTGTGTTCGCGCATTCCTCGTTCGCGCTGGCGGCGCGCCCGTCCGAGGTATTCGCAAAGGCCGAAGCCGCCGCGCGCGCGGCCGGCTACGATTGCATTCAGCTCGGAACTGCAATCGAAGGCGAGGCGAGCGAGATCGCCACTGAGCACGCACGGCTTGCACGCGAAGCAAAGGCCCAACGGCGCCGCGTCGTCTTCCTCTCCGGCGGCGAGTTGACGGTGATGGTGCGCGGCAAGGGCCGCGGCGGGCCGAATCAGGAATACATGCTGGCCCTGGCGATGGCGCTCGACGGCGCCGCCGGGATCGTCGCCCTGGCCGGCGACACCGATGGCATCGACGGCGGCGGCGGACAGGAGCAGGACCCCGCCGGGGCCTTCGTCGAATTCGACGACCCTTGCCCGGGCGCGGGCGCTCGGTCTCGATCCTGCCGCCTTTCTTGACGCCAATAATTCGACGGAATTCTTTGAAAAGCTTGGCGATCTGCTGAAACCAGGCCCGACCTGCACCAACGTGAGCGACTTCCGGTCTATCCTCGTTGACAGCCCCTAAATCTTCACGCGATATCCCCGATATTGGGGAGTTACGGGTGTAATGACCGAGAGACCAACCGTTGCGTGCACGAGCCTTGACCGGCCGCGACGACGCTTCCTTGGCGTCCGCACCGGCATTCTTGGCATCGTGGTCGTCGGCGCGGCGGTGTTGCAGGCCGACATCGCGGCCGCGGACTTCCGGATTTGCAACAATACCGGCAGCCGGGTCGGCGTCGCGCTCGGCTACAAGGACAGCGAGCACTGGACCACCGAGGGCTGGTGGAACCTCTCCGCGCGCACCTGCGAGACGCTGATGCGCGGAACCCTTGCCGCCCGTTATTATTACGTCTTCGCGGTCGACTATGATCGCGGCGGCGAATGGGGCGGGAGGGCCTACATGTGCACGCGTGAAAAGGAATTCACGATCCGCGGGACCGAGGATTGCCTGGCGCGCGGCTACGACCGCACCGGCTTCTTCGAAGTCGATACCGGCGAGCAGCCATCGTGGACGGTGCAGCTCACCGAATCGGCGGATCAGGCGCCGCAGCAACCGCTGCAATCGCGCGTGCCGCTATCGCCGATCCCGTCCACAACCGGCGGCAAGAATCCGGTGCCGCAATTTCCTGCCCGCAAGAACTGATGCGACGTCTGCGCCGCACCAAGATCGTCGCCACCCTCGGTCCATCGTCTTCCGAGCGTTCCGTCATCGCCGCGCTATTCCACGCCGGCACCGACGTTTTCCGCATCAACATGAGCCACACGTCGCATGAGCGCATGCGCGAGCTGGTGACCACCATCCGGTCGATCGAGGCCGAATTCGAACGGCCGATCGGAATCCTGGTCGACCTGCAGGGCCCAAAGCTCCGAGTCGGACAATTCGCATCCGGTCCGGTGGCTCTGGCCAAGGGCGCGACGTTCGTCTTCGACACCGATACGGCGCCGGGCAGCGTGGCGCGCGTGCACCTGCCGCATCCCGAAATCTTTTCCGCGATCGAGCCCGGCCACACCTTGTTGCTCGACGACGGCAAGGTGCGCCTGACGGCGACCGAGGTCGCCGAAGGAAGGATCGTCACGCGGGTCGAGGTCGGCGGCAATCTGTCCGACCGCAAGGGCGTGAGCCTCCCGGACACCACGATCCCATTCTCGGCGCTGGCGCAGAAGGATCGCTCCGATCTCGAGGCCGCGCTCGATACTGGCATCGACTGGGTGGCGCTCTCCTTCATCCAGCGGCCGGAAGACATCGCCGAAGCCAAGAAGATCACGCGCGGCCGCGCGCTGGTGATGGCCAAGATCGAGAAGCCGCAGGCGGTGAACCGGCTCGAAGAAATCCTCGATGTCGCCGACGCGCTGATGGTCGCGCGCGGCGATCTCGGCGTCGAGATGCCACTCGAGCGGGTGCCCGGAATCCAGAAATTCATGACGCGTAGCGCACGCCGCGCCGGCAAGCCGGTCGTCGTCGCAACGCAAATGCTCGAATCGATGATCAACGCCCCGGTGCCGACGCGCGCCGAAGTCTCGGACGTCGCCACTGCGATTTTCGAAGGCGCCGACGCGGTGATGCTGTCGGCTGAATTGGCGGCCGGCAAATATCCGATCGAGGCGGTGGCGACCATGAACCGCATCGCCGAGGAAGTGGAGAAGGACCAGCTCCACCAGCAAATCATGCATGCGCAGCGCACCGATCCGGAGCCAACCGGCGCCGACGCGATCTCGGCAGCCGCGCGCCAGATCGCCGAGACGCTCGAACTCGCCGCCATCATCTGCTGGACGTTTTCCGGCTCGACCGCGTTGCGCGTCTCGCGCGAGCGGCCGCGCCCGCCCGTGGTCGCGATCTCGCCCAATGTCGCAACGGCGCGGCGGCTGTCGGTCGCCTGGGGCGTGCACTGCATCGTGGCGGAGGACGCCCACGATCAGGACGACATGGTGGAGCGCGCTTGCCGGCTCGCATTCAAGGACGGATTCGCGCGGGCGGGACAGCGCGTGATCGTCGTGGCCGGCGTACCGCTTGGCACGCCGGGCGCCACCAATATGCTGCGGATTGCCTTCGTCGGCGCCGAAGCGAATCGCGCGCAGTAGCGGCGATCTACAAGGATCAGATCAGTTTCAGATATCGCGGCCGTCGACGGTATCGGTCAGGCGCTTGATCAGGTCGGGAATCCGCTCCATGCGCGGATACAATTCGACCGCGCGGCGGAACGCCGCGAGCGCACGGCGTTCGTCACCGATGTCATTGAGGATCATGCCGAGGCCGGCCCAAGCGCCGAAGTGCCGGGGCTCGCGAGCGAGCACCTCCCGCAGATCGGCCATCGCCGGCGTGTACTCACGCTTATGGAAGTACAATGTCGCGCGCCGGTTCCAGGCTTCGACGTAGTCCGGCTTGATGTCGATGATGGCGGTCAGGAGCTTGATCGCCAGATCGTAGTCCTTGCCTTCGGTTGCGGTCCGCACCCGCGTCATCAGCAGCGTGGCGGTATCGCCGCCTTGCGCGGCCCACACCGCCCAGATGTTGCCCTCGACGAATTTCGCGCTCTCCTGCGACGGCGCGACCCGCAGCGCTGCGAACAGGCGGTCGAGGTTCTTCGCGGGGTCGCCACGCTGCGCCCGCGGCGTGTCGCGCGGCGGCTCGACCGGTTGCGGCGGCTCGGCGCCAGGGCCGGGCGGCGCGATCTCAGGCGTCTGCGCCTGCGACGGCACAGCCAGCGTCACGGCCAGAGCCATGAACGCGAAGGTGAGAAGCGCGCGGAATCGGTGGCTCATAAGACGGAGTTTATCGTTTCGCCCGGACTCAGCAAAGCCTCGGATCAAGGCAGCGTGACGGCAAAACGCTCCGCCCACAGGCGGCCGCAGGTCAGCCCTGCCGGGCCTTGAAGCGCCGGTTGGTCTTGTTGATCACGTAGACCCGGCCCTTGCGGCGCACGAGCCGGTTGTTGCGGTGACGGCCGCGCAGCGACTTCAGGGAATTACGGACTTTCATGACTTGCTCCGGTTGACCCCGCGCGGCGGGGGCTCGGGTTTGTTTGATGTGGGCGTTACTTAAGAGGGCCGTGCGGCCGCGTCAATTGCGGGATTCCTCGCCCCTTCCCGAGGCCCGCCTCCCATCGGAAAACCGAAGCGCGCCCCCGTCGATTCTCGATTGACAGCCTCTCCCACCTGCGCAATGTTATAACGAAATGTAACATTATAACATATCGCATTTGGGGATATCATGGTGGACGGGTGGGGCCGGGGTATCGTTCTCGGCGGCGTTGCGGTTTCGATGGTTGTCAGCGCTGGCGAGCGGCCGGCGGCGGCGCAGACCCCGACCGAATTGCCGGAGATCGTGGTCAATGCCCCGAGCCCGATCGTCCGGGCACGAAGGCCCCGCCCCGCCCCCGTTATCCCGGTGGTGACGGCGCCCGCGCCCGAAACACCTCCCGCCCCCACCGAGCCGCCGCCCGGCTGGCTCCCGATCGTCGCCGACCAGTTCGCCACGGTCACCGTGGTGACCCGCGAGGAGCTCCAGCGCACACCCGGCGGCACGCTCGGCGATGTCCTGTTCGCCAAGCCCGGCATCACCGGTTCGAGCTTCGCGCCCGGCGCCGCGAGCCGCCCGATCGTGCGCGGGCTCGATACCTATCGCGTCCGCATCCAGGAGAACGGCATCGGCTCAAGCGGCGTGTCGGAGCTCGGCGAAGACCACGCCGTGCCGCTTGATCCTTTGGCCGCCGATCGGGTCGAGGTGGTACGCGGCCCCGCGACGCTGCGCTTCGGCTCGCAGGCGATCGGCGGCGTGGTCAACGCCACCAACAACCGGATCCCCGATGCGATCCCGTGCCGGGCCTACGCGCCGACGACCGGCTACGGATTCCCCACCAAGGCTGTTGCCCCCGGCGTGGCGCCGGCGTCGTGCGTGAATTTCGAGACGCGCGGCGCCGGCACCACGGTCGACAACGGCCTCGACGGCTCCGTCATCCTCGACGCCGGCGCGGGCAACTTCGCGTTCCACGCCGACGCGTCGGGTCGGCGCGGCGACGATTACCGCATTCCGCGTTATCCCTATCTGCCGCCGCGAGATCAGTCGTTGCCGTTCAACGGGCGGCAGCCGAATTCGGCGATGCAATCCGACGGGCAATCGGTCGGCGGCTCCTACATCTTCGATCAAGGCTTCGTCGGCATCTCGGTGTCGCGCTACGCGAGCTTCTATCGCGTGCCGGGACTGGAATCGACGGAGACCAATACCCGCATCGATATGAACCAGACCAAGCTCGCGAGCCGCGGCGAATACCGCGTGCAGGCCGGTGGCATCGAGGCGATACGCTTTTGGCTCGGGCACACCGACTACAAACACAACGAACTTGCCAACGAAGGCGGATTCGACGGCGTGCAGCAGACCTTCACCAACAAGGAGCAGGAAGGACGCATCGAAGTCCAGCTCATGCCGTTCGATCTGCGCTTCGCGACGCTTACCTCGGCGCTCGGCGTGCAGGGCATGCACCAGCGGCTGAACGCGCCGGGCGCGGAGGGCGGCCTGTTCGATCCCAACCGCACCACCAGCGTCGCGGGATTCCTGTTCAACGAGTTCCGCTTCACCGAGACCTTGCGGGCGCAGGTCGCCGGCCGCATCGAAGAGGCGCATGTACGCGGCTCGGTGCCCGACCTCCTGGTCGATCCGCTTCTCAACATCGAGCGCGACCGCCGCTTCACACCGAAGAGCGCCGCCATCGGATTCCTCAAGGACCTGCCGTGGGACCTCGTCGGCAGCGTCACCGCGCAATACGTGGAGCGCGCGCCGCGCGCGCCGGAGCTGCTGTCGCGCGGCGTGCACGAGGCCACCGAAACTTTCGATATCGGCAACCCGAACCTCAAGATCGAAGCGGCGAAGACCGTCGAGGCCGGCATCCGGCGACCGCGCGGGCAATTCCGGTTCGAGGCGACCGCCTACTACACCCGTTATTCCGGGTTCATCTTCCGCAACCTGACCGGCGAGACCTGCGACGGCACCGTCGATACCTGCACCGGTGCGCCGTTCTTCGGCGCCGGCGGCGATCTCAACCAGGCGATCTATTCGCAGCGCGACGCGATTTTCCGCGGCGGCGAATTCCAGAGCCAGCTCGATGTGGCACCGCTCTGGAACGGAATGTTCGGGATCGAGAATCAATTCGACGTGGTGCGCGCCACCTTCACCGACGGCACCAATGTTCCGCGTATCCCGCCGGTGCGCGTCGGCGGCGGCGTGTTCTGGCGCGATGCAAATTGGCTGGCGCGTGTCAACCTTCTGCACGCGTTCGGCCAGAACGATATTGCGGCGGCGGGCGAGACGCCGACCGACGGCTACAACCTGCTCAAGGCCGAGTTGACCTACACCACGCCGCTGCGGCCGAACGACTTCGGCGCGCGTTTCCTCACGGTCGGTATCGCCGGCAACAACCTGCTCAATGACGACATCCGCAACAGCGTTTCTTACCGCAAGGACGAGGTGCTGATGCCAGGCCGCAGCGTGCGCTTCTTCGCGACGGTGAGGAACTAGCGGACGAACGCCGGGGCAGCGCCGAGCCAGGGGATGCCGCCAAGCGAAAGCTCGACGGTGAGCACGAGAAAGCCTTCCGGGGGCGGGCGAAAGCCGCCAGGGACGTTAGAACCGGCGACGACTTCCAGTGGGTAGCTGCCGATACAACTTTCCGCTGCCCACGCACCCAACGCAGCGCCGGGCAATGCCTTCAGGTGCTCGGCAACCTGATGGTCGAGTGGCTTGCCCGGCTCGATCGCCGACGTGACGCGCGCCAGCCACGCATCGGCGGCGGCATAGGGACCACGCGCGGCCTCGTCGCGGGCGAAACTCTTCGTCCGCCGCACCCAGGAGCCCTTGTAGGCCACGGATGCGCGCACCGCGAAACGCCCGGCGAGCGGCCGCGTTCCCGCAACGCGGATCATGCGCGTTTCCGCATCGAGATCGGGCGCGACCGCGATATAGGCTTCCTCAGCACCGCCGAGCCGCGCGTGCTTCTCGACCACGCCGGCGACCTTGCCCGCATCGGTGGCGTTGGCTGCGTCGATCAGAGCGAGCGCGCTGCTCGCCAATTGTTCGGCGCGGCCGATGAGGCCGCGTTCCGCATCGTCGATGCGACGGCGCACGTCTGCGAATACGCTCCCCATGTCAGCCAGCTCGACGCCGGGGGCGGCCGTGACGATCTCGTCGTAGAGGCCCGCTGGCAAGGCGTCGTAGTCCAACACGCCGACCCGCTTGCAGCCTGTCCCCGCGATCACACGGCCAACCTCGATGCCCGGCTTTGGCGAATTGATGATCGAACTCTGGGTATCAGTCGTGCGGATCCAGTTGGCGACGCGCTTCGACAAGGCCGTCGCGAACACCGGTGCGCCCTGCGGCAACAGCAGCACCAAGCCGTCCGACCAATAGGGCGTGAAGCCGGTGAGCCAGGTCACCGCGCTCGGCTGCACCAGATTGGTGTAAAACAACGCGGCATCGAAACTGTTGCTCTTTATCGCGGCGCGCAGCCGCGAAATTCGCGCGCCAAGCGCGGAGTTTGGTAATTCCGCTGGATTCCATCCCATCAAGCCGCGGCGCATCGCTCTGACCTCACGCCGGCATGCTGAAGAGTTCGCGCGCGGTGCCGGTGAACACCTCGCAGCCTTCTTTGGTCACCGCAACGACGTCGCCCAGCACCAGATAGCCGACCACCGGATGATAGGTGTTGGGATGGACGATCAGCGTCATCCCGGCGTCGATCCGCGTCGTCACGTCTTCCAGGATATGCGGCTTGGTGTCAGCGAACAGCCCGACGCCGTGCCCGCGTACGCGGGTGTATTGGTCGGTGACGTAGTCGCCAAGCCCTTCACGGCGGAACACCTCGTTCTCCGCGCGCGCGATGTCGGCGGCGGTGACTCCATCACGCACCGCAGCGATGCCCGCCTCCATCGCCTCGCGATAGAGCGCGAAGGCTTTTTTCTGCTCGGCATTGGCCTCGCCGACCACCAGCGTACGGCAGATCTGCGCGTAGTAGCCCTCGACGCAGGGGGTCAACTCGGTGGTGACCATGTCGCCGGCCTTGAGCTTCTTGCCGCTCGGGGGCGCCATGCCGCGCACCTCCGGTCCGCCCACGCCGATGATCTGGAAATTGTCGTCGACTCCTTTCGAGCGGAAGAACGCTTCGGCCTCGGCGATCAGCTCGTAGTCGGCGCGGCCGGGCCGCGCCGCGTCGCGGAACACCGCATAGCCTTCGTCGGCGACCTTGCAGGCGCGGCGGATGGCGTCGACCTCGGACGCAAGCTTCCCCATCAGCAGGCGGTCCAGAAACGACGTGCGGTCGCCGAGATTGAGGTCCTTGGAACGGGCAGCAATGCGGCGCGGGATCAGCCGCGCCGGCGCGGTGCCGATGCGGCGGTTGTTCAGGCGGCTCAGCGCCTGGTCGACTTGCGCGAGCAAATCCGCGGCATGCACGACCTCGATGCCGGAACATTCCAGCGCCGCGCGGTCGGCCTCGATCGCGCTGTCGAGATAAAGCGTCACGCCGTCCTCGCGCACCACGGCCAGCGCCTGGCCTTCGAGGATGCCGAAGTCAGTGGCGTAGCGGAGATAGTCGTTCTGCCAGGCGTTGCCGTAGAGCAAGAGGACGTCGATCCCCTCGCCCGCCATTTCCTGCAGGAGCCGCGCCCTGCGGTCTGTGGACACCGTCACGTCCGTCATTCCTTCCAGCGCGAGAAGCGGGCCTCGACCATGCGCACCACCTCGTTGAGGATGATCGCGAGCAAAGCGAGCGTCAGGATCAGCGCGATCAGCGCCGCCGGGTTGAAGGTCTCGGCATAGAGCAGCGTAAAGAAACCGATGCCGCCTTGCGAGACGAACAATTCCGCCAGCAGCACGCCGAGCAGCGTCATGGTCATCGCCAGCCGCAGGCCGGTGAACACCGCGGTCACCATGTGCGGGAACATGACATAGCGCAATTGCTCGAACGGCGTCGCGCCCATGGCGGCGGCGCCGCGCATCAAGAGCGGATTGACGTTGCGCATGCCCGCAATGGTATTGACGATGACCGGGAACACACCGTGGCTGAAGCCGAAGGCGATCTTGCTGGCGGGGCCGAGGCCGAACACCAGCACGAACAGCGGCAGCAGAATTGCCTGCGGGATGCCGTAGAGCAGCAGCACGATCGGGTAAAAGCTTCGCCGCCCGAGGTCGGTCATGCCGACCAGCACGCCGATCAGCATGCCGAACACCACCGACATCAGGAACGCCACGATCAACTCGATCAGCGTGACGCCGATGGCGGCGAGCACGCGCGGCTCACCCAGCACCTTCGGCCAGAGCTGCGCCAGCACCTCGCTCGGCGCGGCCGAGAGTGAGGAGGTCGCAAACGCCCGCGCATAGATCTCCCAGAGCGCGAGAACGCCGAGGATCAACAGCAGCCGCACCAGACGGATCCTGTTCGGTGACATGCCGGTCACTCCCGCTCGCTGCGCGTCTCGACGGCGAGCGCGAGCAGGTTGAGCATCACCGACATGCAGACCACGAAGGAAATCCAGGCGTAGAGCTTGGCGGTCTCCATCAGCTCGGCCGCGAGCGCGGTGGCGCGGCCGACGCCGGCGGTGGCGGCGAGCGTCTCGCCGCCCAGCACCGACGCGATGCAGATGAAGAAGCCGATGCGGAGCCCGGTGAGCGTGATCGGCAGCGCCGCCGGCATGTAGACATAGCGGAACTGCTGCCAGCCGGACGCGCCCATCGAGCGCGATGCCTTGAGATAAAGCTCGTCGACGTTGGAGAAGGCCGCGATGGTGTTGAGCGCGATCGGGAAGAAGGCATAGGTCGCGCCATAGGCGACCTTCGAGTCCGGGCCGATTCCGAAGAACAGCACGAACAGCGGAAAGAACATCGTCAGCGGCACCGCGAACATGCCGGACAGCACGGGCTCGAACATCTGCACCAGCGTCCGCGACCGCGCCACCGCGAAGCCGACCGCAATCCCGGCGACGACCGCGATCACATAGGCCTTGGCGATGGAGGTGAGCGTCACATAGAGCGACGACCACAATTGGCCGGAGCGAAGCAGCACGCCCATCTCACGCCAGACCAGCTCCGGCGCCGGCAGGAACAGCTTGAGTGGCGTGGCACCGGAGCGGGTCGCGAGGAACCAGGCGCCGAACAAAGCGACAAACATACCGATCTGGATGGTGCGGATGACGAGCTTGTCGTTCGCGATCATCGCGGTCACGCCTGCGCGTCGCGCGCGACGCGCATCGCGGCCACGGTCTGCCGGATCTCGTCGCGCAGAAGGCCGTAGAGCTCCTTGCGGATGTCCTGGAACGCATCGGTCAGCATGAAGTCGGGCGAGCGCGGATGCGGCTCCGGCACCTGGATGCTCGCCTTCACCTTCCCCGGCCGCGCGGTCATGACGATGATCCGGTCCGCGAGGAACACCGCTTCGGCGAGCGAATGCGTGACGAACACGATCGTTTTGCCCCGCCGCGCAAGGAGGATCGAGAGGTCCTCGCCCAGCACCATGCGGGTCTGCTCGTCGAGCGCGGCGAACGGCTCGTCGAGCAGCAGCACCTCCGAGCCGACGCAGAGCCCGCGCGCGAGATTGATGCGCTGCTTCATGCCGACGGAGAGCTGCTTGGGATAGTGATTGGCGAACTGCTCCATGCCGACCGCGGACAAGGACTGCATGGCGCGGTCGCGCCAGTTCGCCTCTTCGATGCCGCGGAATTTCAGCGCCAAGCGGAAATTCTCAAGCACCGTGAACCACGGGAACAGCGTGCTCTCCTGGAACACATAGGCGATCTCGTTGGGGCGCGGGCTCGACACCGGCGTTCCGTTGACGGTCACCGTTCCCGAGGTCTGCGTGAGCATGCCGCCGATGATGTTGAGCAGCGTGCTCTTGCCGCAGCCGGACGGACCGAGCAGGCAGACGAATTCGCCTTTGCGGATATCGACCGAAACGTCATCGAGCGCGAGCACACGCTGGCTCGGATCGCCGCCCGGAAACTCCATCGACACATGGTCGACGACGATCGCCGGGGCCTGCACCCCGGTTGCCCGTGCCGATGCGGCCGTTCCCCCGCCTGCGCTGCCCCCGTCCGTCACGTCAGAACTTCACCGGCACGAACTGGTCGTTGTAGATCGTCCGCGCGTCCGGCAGCGAGTTGAGGATGCCGAGGTCCTTGAGCGATTTGCGGATCACTTCGATAGCGGCGGGATTCCATGCGCCGTCGCGTGAGAAGCCGTTGACCTGCGCATCGTAGATTCTCGACACCACGCTTTCCCGGACGTCGATCGCCTTGGCGGTGATCTTCACGGTGGCGTCCTTGTTGGCGTGGATGTAGGCGATGGTCTTGAACCAGCCGCGCAGGAAGCGCCGCAGCGCGTCGGTGCGCTTCGCGATCATGGCGTCGGTCGCGAAGATGACGTGGGTGTAGAAATTCTTCTCGATCTCGCCGAAGTCGAGCAGGATGCGGCCCTTGTTCAGCTCCTCGAGCTCGAAGCCCGAGGCGGACTCGACCACCATGGCGTCGAGGTCGCCGCGCTCCATGGCGGCGAGCCGCGCCTGCATCGAGCCGAGCGGCATCACCTGCATGCCGTCCGAGCCCCAGCCCTGCTGGCGCGCCAACTCGCGGCTCAGCCAGTCGGTCAGCGAGCCGCCGGTGGTAACGCCGATGCGTTTGCCCTTGAGGTCCGCGACCGTCTTGATCGGTGACTTGGCGAGCACCACCACCGCGAGGTTCGACGGCGCGCCGTACATCGCCGCCACCCCGATCGCGGGCACGCCCTTGGCGCGGAAGCCGAGGCCCGGACCGGAGCCGAGCGCGACGTCGACCGCACCGGCGGTGAGGCCGGTCTGCATCTGCGCGTCGCCCTTGAAGCTCGAAATCGCGAGATCGATGCCTTCCTGCTTGAAGATGCCGGCCTGCACGCCGACGTCGGTCGCGGCGAAGGCCCAGGAATTGGGAACGGACTTGCCGATGCGGAGCTTGTCCTGCGCCAGCGCGGGACCGCTCGCGAGCATTGCCGCCGCCACCAATGCGGCGGTCGTCCTGCGATTCAACACCATACGCCCCTCCGAAGGATCTCGCCGTCAGGCGGCAAGTCTTTATTGCGGCCGATTATAAAGACGATCCGGCCGAGATCAAACCGCGGCCACCGGCGCAACGGACTGCAATTCCGGCATCACCTCGCGCGCAAACAGCGCGATCGAGCGTTGCGTTTCCGCCAGCGACAGATCGCCAAAGGCGAACTGCCCGACGCAATAATTGCTGCCGGTCGCGGCAAGCTGCTCGCGCAGGAACGCAACCACCGTGCGCGGCGAGCCCGCGACACCCTGCCCCACCTCCACGATGCCGTCGAATTCGGGCGGCCGCGGATGCTGGGCCGAATATTTGTGCAGCCGGTGCAGGTAAGTGAAGCTGTCATGCCAGCGCGGATAGGCGCGCCGCGCAAGCGCCAGCGCCTCGGCATCGGTTTCGGCCACCACGATGAAACGGCCGAGACCCATCAGCGGCAACGGCGTGTCGTTCCACGCCTCGCGCCAGGCGTCGCGGAAGACGTCGAACGAGGCGCGCGTCGCGGGAACGGAATTGAGGCTGATCACCCGCAAGCCCTTGCGCGCGGCGCGCTTGGCGCTTTCCGGCGCGTGCAGCCCGTACCACACCGGCGGATACGGCTTCTGCAGCGGCACCAACTCCATCGGCACGTTGTCGAAGTTGAAAAACTTGCCGTGGAAGGTGAGCGCGGGCTCCGTCAGCCCCTTCAGCACCAGCTCGAGCGCCTCGGCGTAGACCTCCTGCGCGAGCTTCGGGTCCTCGCCATAGTACGCAAGCTCGATGCCGACCGATCCGCGCCCGAATCCCATTTCGAGCCGGCCGTGGCTCATCTGATCGAGCATGCAGATTTCCTCGATCATGCGGATCGGATGATAGAGCGGCAGCGCATAGACCATCGGACCGAAACGCAGCCGTTGTGTGCGCTGCGCGACCGCCGACAGGAACACGCTCGGGCTTGGCGCCAGGCCGATCGGCGTCGAGTGATGCTCGGCGACGTGATAGGCGTAGAAGCCAGCGCGATCGTAGGACTCGATGATCTTCAGCCGCGACTCGTAATAGTCGGCGAGCGACAGATCGTTGCGGTCGAGATGGTCGAAAACGCCGAACTGCATCATTCGTCGGTCACGTCGATCCACACGCCGCCGGGATCGGCCATCTGGAATTTGCCGCCGGCTTCCTTGGCGAAGAACGCCTTGCGTGCGTCCGATTCCTTGCTGCCGCCAAGCCGCATCGGCGCGACATAGGGATTCATGCCCGAGGTCGTCTCGACGTGCTGCTTGAACGCCTCGATGTTCTCGACCTTGAAGCCGATGTGATCGGGGCCGGGGCGCTTGATCGACATGTTTTCGAAGATCGCGATCGACCACGGCAGGATCGACAGCGTGATCCGGCCGTCGGTCAGGTGATGGCCGGAGGCGCCGCCCTTCCGGTTCACCGGCTTGAGCTCGAACACATATTGATAGAAGTCCGCGCACTTCTCCGGATTCATGGTGCGGATCGCGAACTTCGCAAGGTAGCGGTCCTGGCTCCAGCCGGCCGCCGATTGCTCCGCGTAGACGCCGACCAGCTTGTCGCCCTCGTCCTTCTGGGCGAGATCGAAAACGTTGCCGTCTGGATCGTGCGCGCTGTAGTTCGCGAACGGCCGGGTCGAGGGCCGCTTGACGATATTGGCCTGCGGAAATTTTTCGCGCGCGCGCTGCAGCACGGTGTCGATGTCGTCGACCACCAGGCCGAAATGATCGAGCCCGCCGACATAGCCGTCGCGCAACGGATTGATGTTGAGTCCGACATAGCCGTCGCCGACGGTGACGGCGTTGAGCGGCCGGCTGGTCTTGCCGGAACGCTTGAGCCCGAAAAAGGCCTCGTAGAAATTGGCGAGCATCGGGTAGATCGGGCTGATCATCGCCATGTGGTTGATCTTCGCGAACATGGTCACGGCCTCGCCAATGCGATGGATCGCTCGATGACCGCCGGCGAAACGTCGAGCGTCTGTCCGATCAGCTTTTGCAGCTCGTCGCCCGACATCGGTCCGAATTCGAGATTGCGCTTGTCCATCTCCGCCTTGAAGGCGGGATCGGCGAGCATCGCCGCGACCGCGCGGCGCAGCACCGCAAGCCGGTCGGCGGGAACATCCGGCGGTGTCATCAGCGCACGGCCGACTTCGGCGGTGCTGCCGAACAGGCTGAGGACCTGCTTGTCCTCTTCGGTCTTCCCGAACTCCACCATCGACGGAACGTCCGCGAACAGCGGATGCCGACGCTGCGCATATTGCACCAGGACATTGACGGTCTTCTCTTTCAGCCACTGCGGTTTGCCGAACAGAAGGTTCTCGAGCGTCGCGTGCGCGCCTTCGGTCTCGCCGCGCTCCATCGCCAGGATCGTCCCGGTGGTGCCGGGGTAGCCCTTCACCATCTTGAACCGGGTGCCGGCGAGCTTGTTCATCATGCTCGGCATGATTTCCGTGGTGGCGCCGGCGCTGGTCGCGGCCATCACGGTCTCGCGCTGCATGGCGTCGTTGATGGTCTTGGTCGGCGAGGTTTGCCAGGTCAGCGACACTTCGATGATCGGCGTGAAGCGCCCGAGCCAGCCGAACTTGCGCATCTCGTAGGACACCGCCGGATCGCGCAGCGCCTGCGTCAGCGCAAGCTGCTGGCCGACCATGCCGAGGGTAAGCCCATCCTTGGGCGCCTGCGCGAACAGGTAGTTCGCCGCCTTCACGCTGCCGACGCCGGGCATATGCTTGACCGCGATGATCGGGCTGCCCGGAAGATATTTCGGCAGCAGCTGCGCCGCGAGGCGGGAATAGACGTCGTAACTGCCGCCGGGATTGTATCCGACGATCAGCGACATCTGCTTGCCCTTGAAGAAGTCTTCCGCGCCCTCGCCACGCGCATGCTGCGTGAATGCAATGGCGGCCAGCGCGCCGACGGCGAGTTTGCAGCTCAACGATACTTTTAACATTGCAATGCCGTCACCGCCCGGGCGCGACGCCGCCGCGGTTCCAGCCGCGCGCGCCTTCGCCGTAGATGTCGTATCCCGTGTCGGTCACCGCGATGGTGTCCTCGAGCTTGATGAAGCCGCGCTTGGGATGCATCAGCGTCGTCTCCACCGAGACCACCATGCCGGTCTCCAACGGCCGCGTCGCGTCATAGGCGTCGTAGGGCACCGGACCGGTCGCGGTCAGCCGCGGCGCTTCGTGGCTGACGAGGCCCATGCCGTGCCCCAGGAAGTGCATGTGGTTGTGGTGCTTCGACTTGGCGACCAGCGCATCGGCCGCCGCGTAGATCTCGCCGCCCATGACGCCCGCCTTCACCGGCTTCATCGAGGCGCGCTGGATGGCCTCGATCTCCGCCAGCAGATCCACGAGCTCGGCGTCGGGCTCACCCAGGATCGCCATGCGGGCGAGATCGCCGATATAGCCGTGGAAGTTTCCGCCGGAGTTGACAGAGAGCACGTCGCCCTGCTCCCAGCGCTGCTCCGACGGCGCGCGGTTGTGGCTCGCGCCGGCGGCGATCAGACAGTACTCGAACGTCAGCCCGCGATTGGTCTCCTCGACCTTGAGCGCATCCGCGATCTCCTGTTTGGTCGATCCCGGCCCATGCTTCGCGATCACCGCCTCCATGGAATCGATGACGCGCTCGGACGCGATCTTCACCATTTCGAGCTCCGCCGGCGACTTGCGCGCGCGCAGCCGCTCCAGCACGAACAGCGCATCGGCGATCTCCGCTTCCGGCAGATTGCTCTTCAGTGCCGCGGCGGCATCCATCGGCAGGAAGGCCATCTCGACGCCGACCCGGCGCACACTGCCGATTTTCTTGACGTGCTCGACCGCCTTTTTCATTACGTCGACCGAGCCCGACGACGAGCAATTCGCCTCCGGCGTCCAAAACGGCTTCACCTCGCGCTGAAAGTTTTCGAGCCGGTGGCCGAAGAAGGCGGCCTTCTCGGGCGCGCCCTTCGGATACACCACGATCGGCAGATAGCGGCTCAGCCCCATCGCGTCCATGTAGTCGAAGAAGAACGCACGATGGCCGCCGAGCAGGTACTGCACGTTGTGCTTCGAGCTTGCGAGCAGCACGTCGATACCGGCCTCTTCCATGAGGCTGTCGAGCCGCGTGGTGTCGAACGGAATGGACGATGCAGCCGGCTTTACGGAGGTGAGCATGTCGGTGCTCCTGGGGTTTTCGGTGGCGGCAGCAATGGCGCCGCTGTCAGTCGGGCGGATAGTCGGCCGGACGCGCGATCAAGACAAGCCCTGCGGATGCGCGCCTGGAATGCCAGCCTTACTTGACGCTCGCAGGCGCGGTTGGCAACGTCGCCCGCGCATCCAGGGAGAGAAACGCATGCACGCCCGCCGGCCCGGCATTGTCGCGCCTGCCTTGTTCGGGCTTGCGGCCGTGGCGTGGGCGATGCCGGCGGCCGCGCAAGCGCCCGCGGCGGGCCAACCCGATTTCTACAAGGGCAAGACCGTCGAGGTCATCATCTCGACCGGCGTGGGCGGCGGCCTCGACACCAATGGACGAATTGTCGCGCGCCACCTCGGCAATCACATCCCGGGCAATCCGACGGTCGTATCCAAGAACATGCCGGGCGCCGGCCACATCCGCGCGGCGAATTACGTGTACAGCCAGGCGCCCAAGGACGGCACCACCATCGGCACCTTCATCCCGATCTTCGTGATGGCGCAGGTGCTGGAACGCAGCAAGAGCATCCAGTTCAACCCCGCGAACTTCCAGTGGCTGGTGTCGACCTCGTCCAGCAATTCGACGGTCTATGTCTGGCACACCACCGGCGTGAAGACACTGGAAGACGCGATGCAACGCCAAGTGCTCATGGGCGGCACCGGCGTCGGCTCCTATAACGTCATCTACCCGACGGTGCTGAACAGCGTGGTCGGCACCAAGTTCAAGCTCGTCACCGGTTACCCGAGCACGACCGAGATCGCGATCGCGATGGAACGCGGTGAGGTGCAGGGCCGCGCCGGCAACAATTTCAACAGCCTGACGTCGGAACACGGCGAGTGGCTCAAGACCGGCAAGATCAATCTCCTTGCGCAAGTGGGATTGGAACGTGATCCCGATTTCCCGAACGTGCCGCTCATCACCGAATTCGCCAAGACCGACGAGGACCGGGCGATCCTGCGTTTCTTCTCGACCGACGTCGTGATCGGACGTCCGTTCGTCACCGCGCGGGGCGTGCCGGCGGAGCGCGTCGCGATCCTGCGTCAGGCGTTCGACCGCCTGCTGAAGGACCCGGCGTTCCGCGACGACGCCAAGAAAGCCGGTATCGACATCTCGCCGGTCGCCGGCGCCGCGATCCAGACCATCGTCACCGATTTCATGAACACGCCCGCGAACATCGTCGTCAAGGCGAAGGCCGCGATGGAGCCCAGAGACACCACCGAGCGCAAGAAATGAAAAAAAACCATCTGACCATCGCCACCCAAGACTACGACCACTTCCGCGATTTCCGTACCGGCGAAGTCCGCGCCGAAGGCATCGAGCACACCTGGCTGATGCCGGAGCTGCACGAGATCTTCGCGCGCTTCACCGCCAACCGCGAATGGGACGTGAGCGAACTCTCGTTCGCGAAGTTCGCGGCACAGGTGACGCGCAAGAACCCCGACATTCTCGCGCTGCCGGTGGTCTGCTCGCGGCACTTCCGGTTCTCGGCGTTCTTCGTCAACAAGAAGAGCAAGATCAAGAGCGCGAAGGATTTGAAAGGCAAGAAGATCGGTTCGCCGGAATGGGCGCACACCGCTGCGGTCTATATGCGCGGCTGGCTCGGCGACGAATGCGGCGTGAAACTGAAAGACGTGCACTGGTATCAGGCCGGCTTGAACCAGGCCGGCCGCGCCGAGAAGGTCGAGCTCTCGATCCCAAAGGGCGTGAAGCTCACCCGCGTCGAGGACAAGTCGCTGTCCGACATGCTGGCGAAAGGCGAGATCGACTGCGCGCTGGTGGCGCGGCCGCCCGACTGCTTCATGAAAGGTCATCCCGACGTCGAGCGGCTGTTCCCGAACTATCTCGAAATGGAAGAGCAGTATTACGCGCGCACGAAAGTCTGGCCGATCATGCATGTGATCGCGATCAAGAAATCGATCCTCGATCGCGATCCCTGGGTCGCGGGCAGTCTCTACAACGCCTTCGTGGAATCCAAGGAGCGCAGCATCGGCCGGCTCGCCGACGTGACCGTATCACGCTATCCGCTGCCGTGGCTCACGACCTATGCACGGACGATGCGCGACAAGTTTAACGGCGATCCTTTCCCCTACGGCATCGACGAGAACCGGCCGACGCTGGAGCAGTTCATGCGCTACACCCACGAACAGGGCATTGCGCACCGCCACGCCAAGGTCGACGACATTTTTCCGAAGGGCATGATGGTCGAGCATCTGACGTAGCTCGACAGAACGCCGCGACGGCGCTAACGATCTAGCACGCGTGCGACGTCTCACTTCCTTCCTGCCCGGCCGCATCCCATGAAGACGCGCCGGAATCCCAAACCAACTTCGCTGTCCAAACATGCAACCGCTCGGCGTAGCGAGAGGAGTTCACTCGTCATGATTTCCCGCATCCCATTCCTGCATACGACACGGACCATGTTGCTGATCGTCGCGGCCGTCGGCGCGGCCAGCGAAGCGCTGGCTCAGCAACCGAGCCAAGCCCAGGTCAACGCCATCCGCCAATCGTGCCGTAACGACTACATGGCGCATTGCTCGAGCGTCACCCCCGGCGGCCCGGCGGCACTCGGCTGCTTGCAGCAGCACGCGTCGAGCCTTTCAGCGCCCTGCCAGCAGGCGGTGAGTGCGATCAAGGCGCCGGCTCCGGCCGCCACCGCCAAGGCCAAAGCGCCGCCCGTAAAGGCACAGACGGCGGCCGCTCCAGCCGAAACGGCCGCGCCCGCAGCGCCTGCCACGACCGCGAAGCCGGCGGCGGCGCAGTCGAAGAAGGCACAGCTTGCCGCCGTGGGCCGCGCTTGCGGCGCCGACTACCGCACGCATTGCCACGGCATTCGCCCCGGCACTGGCGCGGCGGCCGACTGTCTGAAGCGCAACGCGGCGACGTTGTCGCCGGCGTGCCAGCACGCGCTCGCCGGCGTCGCCGCCGCGAAGTCAAAATTGGCGGCGGCGCCCGCGGCTGCACCAGCGGCGGCGCCCGCCGCAGCCCCCGCTGCCGCACCTGCGCCAGCCGAGCCGCCGCCGCTGCTCGTTTCGCCGCGCGAGGAAATGTTCATCCTGCGCACGTCCTGCCGTCGCGACTACGTCCAATTCTGTCGTGGGCTTCGTTTCGGCGCCGGCCGGGTCGCATCATGTCTGCACTACAACGCGGCCAACCTGTCGCCGCCGTGCCAGGCGGCGCTCGCCGCGCTGCGCGAAGGCCGCTGAGGCGTTCGCTCACCAAGCATCACGTGGCCGCGACATCCGTCGCGGCCGCGGCTTTTATGTTCATTCAGTTCGCCCGCACAGCGAAGACAAGGGGGCTGCGTTTTCCTGTAGATCGCCAACTAGAGATGAGGGAATTGCCCTGTTGTTCGCAGCTTCATTGCACTAATCTCCAATTCGATTTTCTTATTTATTTGTGGGGAGGCAATTATGGGCCGCGTTGGCTTGGTAGCGGTTCTGCTTGGGCTTGTTGCGATATTTCCTGGTTGTAGCGCCGATCAATCGGTCCTGACGGAAAGAGAAGCAACCCGGCTCCTGGAGGAATTTGGAAAGCAATATTGCATTGTTATCCCCGTCGGGGTGTACAGGACATCGCCACCACCGCTGATGAACGACGCAGAGCGCGCAATGGCTCGAAGCGCACTTGCACTTCAAGACATCGGAGTCGTTACGGTAAAGTCGCAAGGCAATCTCATAGAAAATATACTTACTGTCCAATTGCGCGACGATTTCAACAAGGCGAATTTGAATCCGACGGCAAACGTGCCATGCCTGCCGGAGACTACGGGCCTGATTGTAAGGAAGATAAATCGTATTGAGCGGGCGCAAGGTGGCACGACGGTCAAATGGAATGCGGCCGTGGTCTATGCCCTATATGATTTCCCAGCTACAGCACTGGCGCAACGATACTATGCGGCCATGAAAGCGGCCGGCGGATTTGGAAAACGAAAAGGAGCGTTCTTGTATCGACAAGACACCTTCAGCAACAAATGGATATACGTTTCCGTTAGCGCGGCCGACGAAAGTGCCCCAACATTGTCTACTGAAGTGATCGCCGCCGCTCTCCGGCGCGACTGACATCATTGCCCTTTCCGCTGAGCTACGCGCCCTTTGATCAGCAACCTCTTATCGGTTCCCCCTGCCGGTAGGGGCACTTCCTAATTCGAAAATTGATGTAGGATGACGCCGATCTCGGACGTCAATGACCGTCGCAGACGCGGTTTCCCATCTGAGGATCAGGGAGGTTCCATGCGTAGCAGACAGCTGCAAATCATCGTGTCGCTGCTGGCAATCGTGGCCGCAGGCCCGGTAGCGGCGCAGATCACCAGCAACCCGATTCCAGCCCCAGTCGAGAAACGCGGCCTGGCGGTCGAAATCGTGGAACAGGCACGCCTGCCTGACAGCCGCGGGATTTGCCCCGCCGACCAGGACGTGAAGCCGGCCGGCTGGGCTCGGATCAACTACGTGCGGGACCTTCCCGACGGCCGCCGTTTCGCCAATGACTCGCGCGGTTTACTGTATCTCATCGACTCCAAGAGTCAGCCGCTGGTGTACGCGAACCTGGCGGAGACGTTTCCGCTTGGCGTCTACAACCGGCTGAGCGCCGGATTCGTCGCGTTTGTCTTCCATCCGGAGTTCGCGCGGAACGGCCTGTTCTACACCACGCATAACGAGCATGCGGCCGGCAATCCAGGGGCGCTCAACTTCATCCCGCCCGGGTACGGCTTGAAGGACGTGACCTACCACAACGTCCTCACGGAGTGGCGCGCAACCGATCCGGCCGCCAACGTGTTTGCGGGCACCCGACGTGAGCTCTTGCGCACCGCCCACGTGGTGGAACGCCTGGTTCATCCGCTGGGAGCGCTCGAATTCAACCCGACGGCAAAGCCCGGAAGCGAGGACTATGGCCTGCTCTACACCAGCGGCAGCGATTTCGGCTTCAGCAATGGCTACGGCCCGAACGCGAGCAATCCGACCCAGACGCAGCGTCTCGATTCGATCGTAACGGCAATGTTGCGCATCGATCCGCGCAGCCCGTCGGTGACGAACGGTCGGAAGGGGTTGGGCGATTATACGATCCCGACGGCGAACAAGCTTGCCGCGGCGGGCCCGCCCGTGCTGGGCGAGATCTACGCTCACGGATTCCGCAACGCCCACCGGCTGTCATGGGACACCGACGGCACCATGTTCGCCAACGACATCGGCATGAACCACATCGAGGAGATCAATATCGTCCACAACGGCGGGAATTACGGCTGGATGAGGCGTGAAGGCTACTGGGAAAACGGCCGCTGGCGCGGTGGCGCGCTGGGCGACCTCGGCGCGCTGGCCGAACTCTACCCCCTGCCCGCGGAAATCCTGGACGGGCGCGTCAAGGACGGCTTCAGGTATCCCGTCGCGATCTACGACCACGACGAAGGGCAGGCAATAACCAGCGGCTTTGCGTATCACGGCAAGATCGCCGCGCTGCGCGGCAAGTATGTCTTCGGCGACATTCAGCGCGGTCGCATCTTTGCGGCCGACCTCGCCGCGCTCAAGAAAGCCGACGATGGTATCCCCAACACCGTGGCGCCGATCGAGGAAGTGCAGCTCTTCGAGCGGGACGCCGGCGGCAACCGGGTGAACGTGTCGCTGCAGGAGCTCATCAATCGGAAAATGGGCTCCAAGATCGCCCGCGCCGATCTCTTCATCAGCCAGACCCGCGACGGCGAGCTGCTCATCACGTCGAGACAGGATGGCACCATCCGAATGCTCGTTCCGACCGCGCCGAAGGACTGATTGTATTCCCCGGCCTGCCATTCCCATCTGAGTATCAGGGAGGTTCCATGCGTAGACGACAGCTGCAAATCATCATGTCGCTGCTGGCAATCGTGGCCGCAGGCCCGGTAGCGGCGCAGATCACCAGCAACCCAATTCCGGCCCCGGTCGAGAAACGCGGCCTGGCGGTCGAAATCGTGGAACAGGCGCGCCTGCCTGACACCCGCGGGATTCGCCCCGCCGACCAGGACGTGAAGCCGGCGGGCTGGGCTCGGATCAACTATGTGCGGGACCTTCCCGACGGCCGTCGTTTTGCCAACGACTCACGCGGGTTCCTGTATCGGATCGATTCAAACAATCAGCCGCAGGTGTACGCGAACCTGGCGGAGACGTTTCCATTGAGCGTCTACAACCGGCTCTCGAGTGGATTCATCGCGTTCGTCTTTCATCCGGAGTTCGCGCGAAACGGCCAGTTCTATACCGTGCATGCGGAGCATGGACCCGGCAATCCGGCGAAGCCCGACTTCATCCCGCCCGGGTACGGCTTGAAGGATGTGACCCACCACAACATCGTCACGGAATGGCACGCGAAGGATCCAGCCGCCAACGTGTTTGCGGGCAGCAGACGTGAGCTCCTGCGCACGGCCCACGTGGTTGCCAACCTGACGCATCCCCTGAGCGCGGTCGAGTTCAACCCGACGGCCAAGCCCGGGAGCGAGGACTATGGCCTGCTCTACATCAGCGGCAGCGATCATGGATTCAGCAATGGCGGCGGCCCGAACTCAAGCAATCCGACCCAGACGCAGCGTCTCGATTCGATCATCACCGCCATCCTGCGCATCGATCCGCGCAGTCCGTCAGTGACGAACGGTCGGAAGGGGTTGGGCGATTATACGATCCCGACGGCGAACAAGCTTGCCGCGCTCGGCCCGCCCGTGCTGGGCGAGATCTACGCCTACGGATTCCGCAACGCCCACCGGGTGTCCTGGGACGTCGACGGAACCATGTTCGCCAACGACATCGGGATGAACCACGTCGAGGAGATCAATATCGTCCGCAACGGCGGGAACTATGGCTGGATGAGGCTTGAAGGGTACTGGGAAAATGGCCGCTGGCGCGGCGGCGCACTGGGCGAACTCGGCGCGCTGGGCGAACTCCACCCGCTGCCCGCGGAAGTCCTGGACGGACGCCAGAAGGACGGCTTCATGTATCCAGTCGCGATGTACGACCATGACGAAGGTCGGGCGATAACCGGCGGCTTCGCGTATCACGGCCGGATCGCCGCGCTGCGCGGCAAGTATGTCTTTGGCGACATCAATAACGGCCGTGTCTTTGCGGCCAACCTCGCCGCGTTGAAGAAGGCCGACGATGGTATCCCCAACACCATGGCGCCGATCGAGGAAGTGCAACTGTACGAGCGAGACGCCAACGGCAACCGGGTGAATGTATCGCTGCAGGAGCTCATCAATCGGAAAATGGGCTCCAAGATCGCCCGCGCCGATCTCTTCATCAGCCAGACCCGCGACGGCGAGCTGCTCATCACGTCGAGACAGGATGGCACCATCCGAATGCTCGTTCCGACCGCGCCGAAGGACTGATTGCGGCGCGCGCGTTGCGATTGGATGCTTCGCCGCGCGTCGGCTCTTCCTATTTAGTGTGCTCTAGGGCGAGTACCCCATGACGCGCAGGAATCTTCGTTTGCGAGGGTAAAGCCGACGTTCCGAAGATCCTTATCGCTATCTATCCCGCTTAGTTTACTGTCGCCCAAGGCTCTCATCGCGCGACGTCGCTCGCTTTCTCCACACCCGCAAGTCAGCCACGACTTTTATGGCCGCGGCGAGGACCAGCACGCAAATGGCCGCCTTGGACATCGTCTCCATCGTCCCCTCGATCAGAATGCCGTGGACCACGCTCCCTGCGACGATGACCACCGCGAGGGACATATGAACCATGCGCCACATTCGCAGTCCCAATCGCCGGCGAAATGCGGCCAAAAGCGCCACGGCGAAGATTGCCCACATGGCAATCACACCGAAGGGGGAGAACGGGGTCGGCGATACGAAGAGAAGAGCGTCAATCATGTCCGGCGGACTGGTGATCCAAAGGCCCCCGACGTGGATCACCACCGCCACGACCAGCGCGCCTCCGATCCAGCGATGTGCGCGCCGTCCACGATATGCCTGCAGTCCCGGTAGGTATCCGCCAATGAGCAAAGGCTGAACGAGCATGAGGCCGAGTGCGATAATCCCCGCGAACCCGGCCACGATGTAGACCGGACCGCGCCATTCGAGCAGCGGGCTCGCCGCGGCAGCGGCGATCGGCACGAAAATGGCAGCTGCGAGGAGTGCCCAGATCAGGGTCACCCGGGCCAATCTCATTCCTGTGTCCCCGACTCAGTCAGACCGGCTGAAGGACGAAGTGCGCCTCCAGACTCTTGTCTTTTGCGCTGCGCATCACCGGACGGAGAAAGACGGTTTTGAATTCACCGCTGTCATAGGCGAGGTGACCATGCGGTTGGCCAAAGATGGGAATAATCTGCGGCATCTCGAGACGGAACTTACCGTCCTTGTCGGTGAGCGTGGCTCCATGACTCTGGGGCTCGTGCTCCTGCCCTTCGGTCGTGTGCGCCCAGATTTGGATGCGCTGCCCGGAAAGCGGAGCCCCGTCCCCTGCGCGGCGTACGGTGCCACTCATCCAGAAGCCACCCTTGCCGATCCGATCCACGATCGCCGCGCCCTTGCGGTAGTTATTTGACCCGCCCGACATCGATCGGGTCGGTGCAAGGCCTTGCGCGTGGGCGGGCAACAGGAGTCCGGAAACCCCGGTTGCTAGGACGGAGGCGCCAGCGGCAAGGAGGTTGCGGCGGTTGAGTACGACGATGGTCATGTCAGTTCCTCCTGGCGACGTGCAGTCGCTGCGCCGATAGGGCAGCACAGGCGCGGGCCGCATGAATTTAGCGCGGTCGCGACCAATTTCCCAGTTGAGGGAGGCCAAGAACGCAATAGGTCGCAATAACAGTTTGGTGAATGGGTGTGCCGGCCTCGCCGTCCGAACAGTAAACGCTCAAGAAAGTCCGCTTGGTAGCCGCGCGGATGCACAGCGGGACCGCTGTGCGAACGTGCTCGCTTGATGAGGGTGCAATTGCCGGATTGATACTTGGTGCTTGCAATAGTCCTTATGAGCTGGTCGTCGAATGGGCGGGCGAGCGCGTTGGCTCGCTCAAGAAAGGCATCAAGAGCGCTGCCCGGGCGGCTGGCATCGCGAAGACGGTATCGCCCCACGTGCTCCGGCACAGTGCCGCCGTGCACATGGCGGAAGACGACGTGAGCATGGAAAAGATTTCAGCAGTTCCTTGGTCACAGCAACATCGAAACGACGCGAAAAATCTATGCGCGTTTTCAGCCCGAAGTATCTGCGCGACGCCGCGGCCGCGCTCGAATTCGACGACCTAGGTTCAATGAACCAGCGAGCACTACCTAAGTCGGCGAAAATGTCCTGATTTTTCAGGAAGGAAATGGTGGGCGCGACAGGGATCGAACCTGTGACCCCTACCATGTCAAGGTAGTGCTCTTCCGCTGAGCTACGCGCCCTTAATCGGCAACCTCTTATCGGCTCCCCCCGGGCGAGGCAAGCCGCCGGCCGGCCGGCATCTTGGCGGAATCAGGCCGCCAGCATCTTCTGGACTTCGTTGACCAGGTCGCGCAGGTGGACCGGCTTCGACAGCACCTTGGCGTTCTTGGGCGCCGCCGAATCCGAGTTCAGCGCCACCGCCGCGAAGCCGGTGATGAACATGATCTTGATGTCCGGATCGAGCTCGGAGGCGCGCCGCGCCAGCTCGATGCCGTCCATCTCCGGCATCACGATGTCGGTGAGCAGAAGCTCGAACGGCTCCTCGCGCAGCCGCTGATAGGCCGACAGCCCGTTGTCGTACGAGATCACCTCATAGCCGGCGTTCTGGAGCGCCTTGACCAGGAATCGGCGCATGTCGGTATCGTCTTCCGCCAAGAGAATCTTCGACATCTCTTTACTCATGAAGGCCGGCGTCCCCGTGACTTGTCCCAAAGACCCATAAGCCGGATAGCGGGTAAATATCGAGTGAACCCGACTATATATCGGCCGCGGCGCGGCGGCCATGGACAAGTGCCGGTTTCGAGGCATAGTGGTGGCCTTAAGGAAGGTTGACCGGGGGGCCTTCCGCCGCATCGAGGCACACACGTTCCATGCGCGTGACCAAAGACGAACTGGACCCCCCTTTCGAGATTCTCGAACCGGCAGAGTGGCGCGGCCCGGTCGTATTCAACTCCCCGCACTCAGGCTGCGTCTACCCGCGGGAATTCCTGGCGGCGTCGCGGCTCGACGTGGCGACGCTGCGCCGGTCGGAGGATTCATTCGTCGACGAGCTGGTCCTCGGCGTGCTGCGCCGCGGCCACCCGATGATGCGGGCGCACTTCCCGCGCTGCTATGTCGACGTCAATCGCGAGCCCTACGAGCTCGACCCGCGGATGTTCGACGGCCGCCTGCCGTCCTTCGCCAATACCCGCTCGATGCGGGTCGCCGGGCGGGCTCGGCACCATCGCCCGGGTAGTCGGCGACGCCCAGGAAATCTACAGCCAGCGGATTCCGATCGACGACGCGATCCGCCGGATCGAAAGCCTTTACAAACCCTATCACCGCGCGCTGCGCCGGCTGTTCACCCGCGTCCATCGCGATTTCGGCGCCGCGGTCCTGGTCGACTGCCATTCCATGCCGTCGACCGCCGGCGCCAAGGACGAGCGCCCGCGCGCCGACGTCGTGCTGGGCGACCGCTACGGCACGAGCTGCGTCCCGGCCGTGGCCGAGACCATCGAATCGACGTTCCGGGAGCTTGGCTACGTAGTCAGCCGCAACAAGCCCTATGCCGGCGGCTTCATCACCGAGCACTACGGCAACCCGACCGTCGGCCTGCACGCCATCCAGCTCGAGTTCAACCGGGCGCTCTACATGGACGAGCGGCGCTACGAGCGCACCGCCTCCTTCGCCACTTTGGCGGCGGACCTGGAGACGCTGGCGGACCGGCTGGCCGATATCCCGGTGCAGGAGTTGCGGCCCTATCGGGCGGCGGCGGAGTAGCGCTCAAATAAGAAGCGCGCCTGCTGGAGCGGCAGGGAAGCGGCCGCTGACGCTGAAAAGAAAAAAGGGCCGCGGTTTCCCGCGGCCCAAGTCTAGGGAGGAAACGCCCAAGGAGGGCAGCGGTAGCGCAGGCGCTACCGCACCGCAAAAAGATACACCGCAATGCACCAAATGCAAGGCCGGATTTGACTCCCTGGTAACGTTGGCTGGAAGCCCTTGTAGGCAATAAGAAAAAGGGCCGCCTGCGTTAGCAAGCGGCCCAAGTCTAGGGAGGAAACGCCCAAGGAGGGCGACGGTAGCGCCGAAGCACTACCGCACCGCAAAACAATGGCTGTTCCGATCCAGAAAAGCAAGTGATGCTGACCTATTCATCCATGCGTTAATGCAAGGCTGTGCTTCCTCTGCAACAGGTCGGTTTCATCTGTAACCGATTAACGATTTTGGAATTTCGTTTTGAAAACAAACCTTTACACACGCCCCTTGCCGGACGGCGCGGGCCATTTACAACGCGTATCAAAGCTGGCGGCGAACGGTCGCAGTAACGAGGCAACCATGACGGCGATCGACTTCTCGCCTTTGTGAACGAGCTGGCCGCGGTGTCCGGCGAAACCATTCTGCCGTTCTTCCGCACCGCGCTGAGCGTCACCGACAAAGGAAACGGCCAGTTTGACCCCGTGACCGCCGCCGACCACGCGGCGGAGAACGCCATGCGGGCGCTGATTCGTACGAACTTTCCCGAGCACGGCGTCATCGGCGAGGAATTCGGGTCGGACCGGCCCGACGCCGAATATGTCTGGGTGCTCGACCCGATCGACGGCACCAAGTCCTTCATGGCGGGCATGCCGGCCTGGGGCACCCTGATCGCGCTGACGCGATTCGGCGAGCCGGTGTTCGGCATGATGAACCAGCCCTTCATCCGCGAGCGCTTCAGCGGCGACGGCATGGCGGCCAGCTACAAAGGCCCGGCCGGCGATCGCGGCCTGCGCGTGCGCGCCTGCGAGACCCTGGCCGAGGCGGTCATGTTCACGACCAGCCCGCTGTTGATGAACGAGGCCGACCGCAAGGCCTTCGGCAAGGTCGAGGCGGCGGTGCGGCTGTCGCGTTACGGCGGCGATTGCTACGCCTACTGCATGCTGGCCGCGGGCCATGTCGATCTCGTCATCGAGACCGGGCTCAAGCCCTACGACATCGTCGCGCTGGTGCCGATCATCACCGGCGCCGGCGGCATCGTCACCACCTGGGACAACGGCTCGCCGGTAACCGGCGGCCGCATCGTCGCCGCCAGCGACAAGCGCGTGCATGCGGCCGCGCTGGAATTGCTGAAGGGCGCGAGCTGAACCTCACGCGAAAATCGGCGTGCCGGGCACGAAGGCGTCGAACGCCGCCAGTACCTGGCCGCGAAAACGATCCTGCTCCATCAGCAGTTCGTGGCGCGCGCCCGGCACGATGAGATGCGAGCCCGCGCGCAGGCGAGCGGCGAATTCATCGATCGCTTCCGTCGATACGATCTGGTCGTGGCCCGCGGCGATCACCAGCATCGGCTGGCGGATCTTGGTGGGATAGCCGGGCTCGGCCAGGGTCTTGATCATCTTGAACGCGGAATCGGCCCACGCCACCGTCGGCCAGCCGATCGCCAGCGAAGGCTCCGACTCCAGCACCGCCACGTTGCGCGCATAGCGAACGGGATCCGACGTCAAGAGATTGCCGATGAACGGGCGCTGCTGCATCACCGATGCATCGCCGCCGGGCACATAGGCGCCGCCGAGGCCGATCATCCGCATCGCGCGCACCGCGACGCGCGTCGCGATCGAACGGCGCAAGCCGGGCAAGCCAATCAACGGCGCCAGAAGCACCATGCGATCGAACCAGCGATGCCCCTGCTGCGCGGCGCGGATGAGCACCGTGGCGCCCATCGAATGCGCAAGCCCGAACACCGGCGGCGGACAATCCGGCAGCACGACCTCATGCATGAAGGTCGCAAGATCGACGTCGTAGTCGGCGAACCGGCGCACATAACCTTTGCGCGGATTGCGCAACTGCCGCTGCGAGCCGCCCTGCCCGCGCCAATCGAGCGCCGCCACCGCGAAGCCGCGGGCGCGCAGATCGCGGACGGTCTCGAAATACTTCTCGATGAATTCCGCGCGGCCGGGAAACAGGCACACGGTTCCTTTGCGTCCCGGCGGCGGCGCCCAGCGCGCGAAGCGCAGCGACACGCCGTCGGACGTTTTCAGCATGCCGGTGACGACATCCTCGGGCACCGGATTGGCGGGAATCGAGACGAGGTTCATGGCTGGAGAATCGAACCGGCGCGGGGACGCTTCGCGTTATAGCAGCCCGCAGCAGCGGCTCAATGAAACTCGGGTTCAATCGGAAGGAACCCGGCTGCTCGCCGCGCAAGTCGATTAAATTTCATTAATTCAATAGCTTACGGCCTCTTGAAGGGCTCCGAAGCGCTCCCATATGGAGGCTGTGCAGGCCCGTTGTGGATGCACATCACCCGGTCTGGCCCTGCGGGGCGGACCTCTGCATGTCGCTTTATGGAGGATATGCCATGCGAACTTTCGATCTTGCTCCCCTTTATCGTTCGACCGTCGGTTTCGACCGGCTGTTCAATCTCTTCGATCAAACCGCCGGACATGACGGCGCACCGGGCTACCCGCCCTACAATATCGAGCGCACCGGTGAGAACGACTACCGCGTCTCGGTAGCCGTGGCCGGTTTCTCGGATGCCGACCTTTCGATCGAGGCGAAAGAGAACACGCTGACGATCCGCGGCGAAAAGCAGGCCCGTGCCGACGAGCACAAGGGCGAGACGCTCTATCAGGGCATCGCCGCGCGCGCGTTTGAGCGGGTCTTCCAGCTTGCCGACTTCGTCCAGGTGAAGGGCGCGACGCTGGAGAACGGTCTCCTGCACGTCGACCTCGTGCGCGAAGTCCCCGAGGCCAAGAAGCCGCGCCAGATCAAGATTGGCAACGCCAACGGTCAGCCCAAGGTTGTCGAGCAGAAGGCTGCGTAAGCAGCCGATCGGCACCGAATAACAGAAGCGCCCCGGCAATGCCGGGGCGCTTTCATTTTTTGGCGATGGATCGACGGCGCTCCTAATCGAGCGGCGCGACCGGGACCATTTGCGTTTCAGTAGCGGGCTTCGCGGGTGCCGCGCTCGGCGCGGCCGCCGGCGGAGCCGCGGGCTGGGCCGGAGCGGCGGCTGCCGCAGGCGTTGACGGCGCCGCTTCGGGCGTTGCTGCCGTTTCGGCCGCTGCAACCGCGGGACGCGGGCGCGGCAGTGGCGTGCGTACCGGAGGTGTTGGCGCCGCGGTCGCGGCATCCGGAGCGCCTGCAAGACCATGGTTCTGAGGCGCGCCCGCGGCCGGTGCCTGCGGCGCCGGCGTCGTGCGCGCGGTGCGCGGGGGCGGCGGTGGAGACGACGGAGTCCTCAGATCAGCGGGCGGCGCTGCGTAGTGTGGAGGCGGCGGCACTGCCGCATGCTGCGGAGGCCCCATCGGCACGAGTCCGCGCGGGCGCGCCGGCCCATACGCAAAGCGCGGATCGTGGGCGGGCTCGGCGTGCAAAATCCGTCCGTTGTACGCGCTTACCGCGACGCGCAGCTGACCGCCCATATTATCGGAGGCGAGCAGCACATATTGCCCGCCGCGGCGCGCCGGCTGAGTCAACGGCCGCAAACCCGATGCGCGGACGGCCGCCAGCACTTCGGTTGGCGGCATACCCCCTTGGATCATTTGCGGCGGTGGCTCGACGTAGCCGCGGGGCGGCTCGACATAAACCTGCGCCTGCGCCGACGTCGCAACGACAACGGCAAGCGCACTCAACCCCGCACAGAGTGCGATCCTGTGATTCAAGACACTCTCCCTTGTCTTGTTATGGGACGAGCCTAGGCGGGTCAGATGCCGAAATTCGGGCAAGGAAGTCACAGCGCCGCCACAAAGGCCGCCGTTTTCAAAGGGTTTCCAGCTATTTCCGGTAGACGGTGCGGATCAGCGCATCGAGCGAGATCGCGCCCGGGCCGACCGACATCAGCACCATCAGGATCGCAACGATATACACCGGCGAGGTCCAGAACGCGTCCGCTGTGACATAGACCTGGACCAGCACGGTCATGACCAGGAGCGCCAGCGCCGACAGCCGCGTCGCGAAGCCAAGCACCAGGCAAACCGGCAGCACGAACTCGGCATAGGTGAAAAGATAGGCGGCAACCGTCGACGGTAGCGGCAGCGCGGCGTATTGCGTCTGAAACAGCTCGAAGGTCGACGGCTTGATCTCGGCCGGAAGGGTAATCGTGAAGTCGCCGTCGCGGTTGAACAGGGCGATCGGGATCGCCGGGCCGGCGATTTTCGCCTGGCCTGCCAGAAAGAACACACGCGCGATGATCAAGCGCAGCCCCAGCGCGACCAGCGCGTACGGCACCACGCCGCAGAGTGCGACCAGCTTGTCGATCGCGGTCGCGATCAGCGACGAGGAGCGTGGCTCCGGATCGCGCAGGATGTCGGAGCTTGAAGTCGCCATCTGATTGCTCCCCGATCTGGGGGATTATAAGCGGGAATGGCCCGCGGCGTGCCCCATCGTGATTTTTTTCGACCCGGGCCGGCCGCCATGCGGGAATTAGGTCCCCGACGGCGGATCGAACCGAACCAACCGTGCGAATTTGGAATTTAGAATTAGGCGAACCCTTGTATCCGTGGCTAAAATTTGTCATGGTGAGTTAGGACAGCATTGCTGTCCCACTTTGGCGGCATGCCTTATGCATTTGGCTGATCAGGGATCGGCTGAGCTCGGGGCAAACGCGAGGCAGGAACGGCCAGCCGCTGACCGCTCGCGGCAGCGAGAAGCCGTCAAGCGACCCAGAACGGCGGCATCTTCGGCCGCAGCGCAGATTGGCGCTGCGGACCTCACGCCACCGGTCTGGCAGGACGCAAAGTCGTCGGACCAACGGAAGACTTAACGAGGATGCGTACGAGGGCGACATCAAAGCGCGAGACGAGCCGGCGGCGCGGCATGAAGCCCGCCGTGCGCAAAGCGTTTTCGTCCCATTTTCTTTCGAATCCGCCGCTCGGCGATACCGCCGATCCCGGACTGCCGCCGGCGCAAGGCCTCTACGATCCGCGGCTCGACAAGGACTCCTGCGGCGTCGGCTTCATCGCCGACATCAAGGGCCGCAAGTCGCACAAGCTGGTTGAAGACGCGATCGCGATCCTCTGCAATCTCGAGCACCGCGGCGCGGTCGGCGCCGATCCGCGCGCCGGTGACGGCGCCGGCATTCTCGTTCAGATCCCGCATCCCTTCTTCCATAAGGAGGCCGCGAAGATCGGCTTCCAGCTGCCGCCTCTCGGCGAATATGCGATCGGCCAGTTGTTCATGCCGACCGATCCGGACTGGCGGCGGATCATTCGCGACATCTATGCCCAGACGATCAGGCGCGAGGGCTTGCAACTGCTCGGCTGGCGCGAGGTGCCGACCGACAATTCGACGCTCGGCGAGAGCGTGAAGCCGACCGAGCCGGTGCACCAGCAGGTGTTCATCGGGCGCGGCAATAAGATCAAGGACGAAGCCGATTTCGAGCGCCGGCTGTACATCCTGCGCAAGGCGATCTCGAGCCAAATCTATGCGCGGCGCGAGCGCCGGCTGTCGAACTATTATCCGGTGTCGATCTCCTGCCGCACGGTCGTCTACAAGGGCATGTTCCTGGCCGACCAGCTCGGCACCTACTATCCGGACCTGCACGACAAGGATTTCGAGAGCGCGCTCGCGCTGGTGCACCAGCGCTTCTCCACCAACACGTTCCCGGCCTGGTCGCTCGCGCATCCCTACCGGATGATCGCCCACAACGGCGAAATCAACACGCTCCGCGGCAACAACAACTGGATGGCGGCGCGGCAGGCTTCGGTCTCGTCACCGCTGTTCGGCGACGACATCAGCAAGCTCTGGCCGATTTCCTACGAAGGCCAGTCGGACACCGCCTGCTTCGACAACGCGCTCGAATTCCTGGTGCAGGGCGGCTACCCGCTCGCGCATGCGATGATGATGATGATTCCCGAGGCCTGGGCGGGCAATCCGCTCATGGATGAGGAGCGGCGCTCCTTCTACGAATACAACGCCGCACTGATGGAGCCGTGGGACGGCCCGGCCGCGATCGCCTTCACCAACGGCCGGCAGATCGGCGCCACCCTCGACCGCAACGGCCTGCGCCCCGCACGCTATTTCGTCACCCGCGACGACCGCATCATCATGGCGTCCGAGATGGGCGTGCTGCCCATCCCCGAGAAGGACATCGTCACCAAGTGGCGGCTGCAGCCCGGCAAGATGCTGCTGGTCGATCTCGACGAAGGCCGGCTCATTCCGGACGAGGAGCTCAAGGCCACGCTCGCGAACAGCCATCCTTATCGGGAATGGCTTGAGAAGACGCAGATCGTTCTGGAGGACCTGCCGGTGGCGGCCGGCAAGGCTGGCCTGTCCAACCTGTCGCTGCTCGATCGGCAGCAGGCCTTCGGTTACACCCAGGAAGACCTGAAGCTGCTGATGACGCCGATGGCGATCCAGGGCGAGGAAGCCGTCGGCTCCATGGGCACCGATACGCCGATCTCGGCGCTGTCGGACAAGGCCAAGCTCCTGTTCACGTATTTCAAGCAGAACTTCGCGCAGGTCACCAACCCGCCGATCGACCCGATCCGCGAGGAGCTGGTGATGAGCCTGGTCTCGATCATCGGACCGCGGCCGAACCTGTTCGATCTCGAAGGCTCGTCACACCTCAAGCGCCTGGAGACGCGCCAGCCGATCCTCACCAACGAGGACCTCGAAAAGATCCGCACGATCTCGGAGGTCGGCGACGGGCACTTCAAGTCGCGTTTCCTCGACACCACTTGGCCGGCCGAACATGGCGCCGACGGATTGCGCGACAAGATCGACCGGCTGTGCGCACGCGCCGAAGCAGCGGTGCGCGAAGGCATCAACATCATCATCCTGACCGACCGCCGCGCCGGCGCCGAACGCATTCCGATGCCGTCGCTGCTCGCCTGCGCGGCCGTGCACCATCATCTGATCCGGCAGGGACTGCGGACGTCGGTCGGCCTGGTCGTGGAATCCGGCGAGCCGCGCGAGGTGCACCATTTTTGCTGCCTCGCGGGCTACGGCGCGGAGGCGATCAATCCCTATCTCGCGTTCGAAACGCTGGTCGCGATGGCGGACAAGCTGCCGCAGAAGATCGAGCCGAAAGAGATCGTCAAGCGCTACATCAAGGCGGTCGACAAGGGCATCCTCAAGGTGATGTCCAAGATGGGCATCTCGACTTACCAATCATACTGCGGCGCGCAGATTTTCGACGCGGTCGGCCTCAAGTCGGATTTCGTCGCGGAATTCTTCGCCGGCACCGCCACCCGCATCGAAGGCGTCGGCCTCGCGCAGATTGCCGAGGAAACGGTCCGTCGTCACCGCGACGCCTTCGGCGACGCGCCGATCTATCGCAACGCGCTCGACGTCGGCGGCGAGTATCAGTTCCGCGTGCGCGGCGAAGACCATGTCTGGACCGCCGGCACGGTGTCCGCGCTTCAGCATGCGGTGCGCGCGAACCTGCCCGAGCAATACCGCGCCTATGCCAAGGTCTCGAACGAGCAGACCGAGCGGCTGCTGACCATCCGCGGCCTGTTCCAGCTCAAGAGCGCAGAAGACGAAGGCCGCAAGCCGGTGCCGCTCGACGAGGTCGAACCGGCGAAAGAGATCGTGAAGCGCTTCGCCACCGGCGCGATGTCGTTCGGGTCGATTTCGCGCGAAGCCCACACCACGCTTGCGATCGCCATGAACCGCATCGGCGGCAAGTCGAACACCGGCGAGGGCGGCGAGGAAGCCGACCGCTTCAAGCCGCTGCCGAACGGCGACTCCATGCGTTCGGCGATCAAGCAGGTAGCATCCGGCCGCTTCGGCGTCACCGCCGAGTATCTCGTCAACTCGGACATGATGCAGATCAAGATGGCGCAGGGCGCCAAGCCCGGCGAAGGCGGCCAGTTGCCCGGGCACAAGGTCGACAAGACCATCGCCAAGGTGCGCCATTCGACGCCCGGCGTCGGACTGATCTCGCCGCCGCCGCATCACGACATCTATTCGATCGAGGATTTGGCGCAGCTCATCTTCGACCTGAAGAACGTCAATCCCGCCGGTCAGGTATCGGTGAAGCTCGTCTCGGAGGTCGGCGTCGGCACGGTCGCCGCCGGCGTGTCGAAGGCGCGCGCCGACCACGTCACCATCTCCGGATTCGAGGGCGGCACCGGCGCAAGCCCCCTCACCTCGCTCAAGCACGCCGGTTCGCCGTGGGAAATCGGCCTCGCCGAGACCCACCAGACGCTGGTCATCAACCGGCTGCGCAGCCGCATTTCGGTGCAAGTCGACGGCGGCATCCGCACCGGCCGTGACGTCGTGGTGGGCGCGCTGCTGGGCGCCGACGAATTCGGCTTCTCGACCGCGCCGCTGATCGCGGCCGGGTGCATCATGATGCGCAAGTGTCACCTGAACACTTGCCCGGTCGGCGTCGCGACGCAGGACCCGGTGCTGCGCGCGCGTTTCGTCGGCAAGCCCGAGCACGTCATCAATTTCTTCTTCTTCGTCGCCGAAGAAGTGCGCGAGATCATGGCGGCGATGGGCTATCGCAAGTTCAGCGACATGGTCGGGCAGATGCAGATGCTCGACAAGCGCCAGGTGGTCGAGCACTGGAAGGCCAAGGGCCTCGACTTCTCCAAGCTGTTCCACAAGCCGGTGGCCGGCAAGGGCGTCGGCATCTTCAGGAACGAAGCGCAGGACCACAAGATCGACAAGGTCCTCGACCGCCGTCTGATCGCGGAATCGCAGGCGGCGCTCGATCGCGGTACGCCCGTGCGCATTGCCTCTGCGATCAAGAACACCGACCGCACCGCCGGCGCGATGCTGTCCGGCGAGGTCGCCAAGCGTTATGGCCACGAGGGCCTGCCCGACAACACGATCCAAGTGAAGTTCACCGGCACCGCCGGGCAGAGCTTTGGCGCCTTTCTCGCGCGCGGGGTGAGCTTCGAGCTCGAAGGCGACGCCAACGACTATGTCGGCAAGGGCCTGTCGGGCGGGCGCATCGTCATCCGGCCGACTGCCGATGCGGCAATCGTGCCGGAGGAGTCCATCATCGTCGGCAACACGGTGCTGTACGGCGCGATCGCGGGCGAGTGCTACTTCCGCGGCGTCGCCGGCGAGCGCTTCGCGGTGCGCAATTCCGGCGCCATCGCGGTCATCGAGGGCGCGGGCGATCACTGCTGCGAATACATGACCGGCGGCATCGTGGTCGTGCTCGGCAAGACCGGGCGAAACTTCGCGGCCGGCATGTCGGGCGGCATCGCCTATGTGCTGGACGAGGACGGCACCTTCGAGCGCCGCTGCAACATGACGATGGTCGATCTCGAGCCGCTGCCGGCGGAGGAAGAGGCTTCGGCGAAGATTTATCATCACGCCCAGGACCTCGAGACCTCCGGCTGGGTCGAGGTGCTGAGCGACATGACACGCTACGACGTCGAGCGGTTGCACCTGCTGGTCACGCGGCATGCGCGGCTCACCGGCTCGAAGCGCGCCGAGCAAATTCTCGCCGACTGGCCGGAATACTGCCAGAAGTTCCGCAAGGTGATGCCGGTCGAATACCGCCGCGCGCTGGCCGAGCTGGAGAAGGCGCGCACCATGCAGGCTGCCGAGTAGCCGATGGGCAAGATCACCGGTTTTCTGGAGTACGAACGCAACGACCGCGACTACGAGCCGGTCGAGGAACGCGTCAAGCATTGGCGCGAGTTCGTGCTGCCGTTGTCCGAGGACGAGAACAAGACGCAGGCCGCGCGCTGCATGGACTGCGGCGTGCCTTACTGCCACGGCACCAACATCGTCACCGGCGCGCCGACCGGCTGCCCGGTGAACAACCAGATTCCGGACTGGAACGACCTCGTCTATCGCGGCGACTGGGAAGAGGCTGCGCGCAATCTGCACTCCACCAACAATTTCCCGGAAGTGACCGGCCGCGTCTGTCCGGCGCCGTGCGAAGCGTCGTGCACGCTCAACATCGACGACAACCCGGTCACCATCAAGACCATCGAATGCGCGATCGCCGACCGCGCCGTTTCTCAAGGTCTCAAGCCCGAGCCGCCATCTGAGAAGACCGGCAAGAAGGTCGCCGTCATCGGCTCAGGCCCCGCCGGCATGGCCTGCGCGCAGCAGCTCGCGCGCGCGGGGCACGACGTGCATCTGTTCGAGAAATTCGCCAAGGCCGGCGGGCTGATGCGCTACGGCATCCCCGACTTCAAGATGGAGAAGCACCACGTCGAGCGCCGCGTCGAGCAGATGCAGGCGGAAGGCGTGACCTTCCACTACGGCGCCCATGTCGGCGTGAATGTCGATGCGGAAAAACTCGTCGCCGAATACGACGCGGTCGTGCTCGTCGGGCGGCGCCGAAAAGGGCCGCGACCTGCCGATCCCCGGCCGCGACCTCAAGGGCATCCACTTCGCGATGGATTTCCTGCCGCAGCAGAACCGCCGCGTCTCGGGCGAGCCGCAGGTGCCGGGCGCCGAGCCGATCCTCGCGACCGGCAAGCACGTCGTCGTCATCGGCGGCGGCGACACCGGCTCCGACTGCATCGGCACCTCGTTCCGGCAAGGTGCGCTGTCGGTGACCAATTTCGAGATCATGCCGCAGCCGCCGGAGAAGGAGAACAAGCTCCTGACCTGGCCGGACTGGCCGTGGAAGCTGCGCACCTCGTCGAGCCACGAGGAAGGCGCCGAGCGCGATTTCGCGGTGGGCACGATCGCGTTCTCGGGCGAAGGCGGCCAGGTCACCACGCTGAAGTGCGCGCGGGTCGACAACAAATTTCAGCCGGTGCCCGGCACCGAGTTCGACGTGAAGGCCGACCTCGTGCTGCTGGCGATGGGCTTCGTGTCGCCGGTGCATGAGGGCATGATCAAGGCGCTCGGCCTCGAGCTCGATCCGCGCGGCAACGTCAAGGCCGACACCGTCTCCTACCGCAGCTCGAACCCGAAGGTGTTCGCCTGCGGCGACATGCGGCGCGGCCAATCGCTGGTCGTGTGGGCGATCCGCGAAGGCCGCCAGGCCGCGCATTCCGTCGACAAATTCCTGATGGGCTCGACGACGCTGCCGCGCTGACGCGGCGTCTCGCTAACGGAAGAGTCCGCCGATCCCCAGCGGCGGTCGCGGCACGCCGTCATTGTTGGCGCGTGGCTGCTGCTTCGGTTTAGGCTGCGCCGGCTGCTGCTTCGGCGCGGCGGTCGCGGCCGGCCCCTGCTGTCCCGGTTGCTGGCCGGGCGGCTGCTGGGCCACCGGCGGGCGCGCCGCGGGCCGTTGCGGCGCTGGTGGTTGCTGCGCCGCCGGCGGCTGCGATGCCGGCTGCGGCGTCGCCGGCGGTTGCGGCGCCGCGTGCAAATCCTCGGGCTCGCCCTCGCGGATGGTGTCGACGCCGCTGCGCGGCCAGACGAAATTGTCGGCGCGGCCGACCGGCGCGGTCACCGGCTCGCCGCGCACCAGCACGCGCGTCGCCAGCGGATCGCTTCCCGACGGGCGCGCCGGGCCGCCGCCGAGGAGCTCGTTGCCGCCGCCGATCGAGGCCGTGAGCGGAACCACCGGGCCCGCGAGCGGTCGCGCGCCGCGTCCGGGCTGGATCACCGCCGGCTCCGGCGCCGGCAACGCGACCGGCGTCTGGGTCGCCAGCAGGCTGCGCAGGATTTCGCGCTCGACATAGTGCGCGAGCTTGCGCGCGCCGGCGCGCGTGAAAAAGAGCCCGTCGCCGGACCGCAGGCGGCGGATCTGGCCCTCGAAGTCCGGACCCTGCAGCACGTAGCGGCCGGCCTCGTCGACGAAGCCGTCCCAGATGTCGACATAGACGATGCCCGCGCGCTCGGCGCGGGTGCGATAGAGCTCGTTGAGATAGACCGCGGCGGCCGACTGGCGGGTGTCGCGCTGCGGCGGCAGGCCGACCCAGAACACCGGCACGTTGGCGCTCTTGAGCGCGGCGATGGTCGCGTCGATGCGCTGCACGTAGGCGGCCTGCCAGGCTTCGCTCTGGAACTCGATCGGTCCGGCCGGCGGCTGCGCCTTCTTCTGCTCGGGCGTGGCGGCCGGCGCCTGTCCCTTTTTCTGCTCGGCCGCCTTCTGCATTTCGGCGTTCTGCTTGGCTGCGCTGGCCTTCGCGCGGCTCTCCGGCGAATCCGGATCCTGCAGCTCCGGATCGTCCTGCGGCGACGGCTGCGACGGGTTGCGCCCGGCCGCCGCCGGCGCACGATCGCGGATCGCCTGCCGGTCGTGGAAGCCGACCATCATCACGATGAATTTGGGCTTATCCGCCGCGATCGCCTCGCGCACGATCTGCGGCCATTCCACATCGCGCCGCGGATCGTAACGGACGAGACCCGCATAGGTGCGGTGCTTGCGCACGATGCCGAACTCGGGCTTTTCGGAGAACGCATCTTCCAGGCCGTAGGCGAGCCAGTCGGCCATCGCGTCGCCCAGCACCAGAATCGGCGACGTGATCGCCGCGGCGGATTCCGCTGCGCGGCGCGGCGCCGGTGGTGCCGACGAATAGTCCGCCTTCGGCGCCGCCTTCTTCTGTTCCTGAGGACCGCCGAAGAAGCCGCCGAACGGATTGTATTGCTGTTGAGGTTGTGGCGCGCGCTGCGGAAAGCCGCGCTGGCCGCCGAACGGATTCCAGAATTGCGCCGCGGCCGGCGCGAGCAGCACGGCGCTGATCAACGCCACCGCCGACGCCTTGGCGAGCGCGCGGATGGTCTTGCGGGATCGGAAACTCGTCAGGTGCACCAGGCTCACCTCGAAGCGCACGGTTATGGGCCAATACTACGATAATAATGTCAATTGGAAGATAAGCGGCTGGTTACTCCTAAGGGCCGGAATTGACAGGTATTTTCGGCGTCGCATGGGTTCCGTTGTCCCCGGCTTTTTGACCGTGCATTACCGGCTGCGCAGCCGCTCCAAGAGGGAGGCGGTGGCGAAGCCATCCGGCGTGGTACCCACCGCCACCTGGAACGCCCGCAAGGCGTTGCGGGTCCGCGGACCGAAGCGCCCGTCGGGCTCGCCGACGTCGTAGCCGCCGCGCGCCAGATGCTGCTGCAATTCGAGCCGCTCCGCCCGCGTCAGCACGCGCTCGTGCCGCGGCCACGCCTGGATGAACGGCTCGCCGCCGCGCAGCCGGTCGGCGAGATGGCCGATCGCGAGCGCATAAGCTTCCGACGGGTTGTATTTCATGATCGCGCGGAAGTTCTGCAGCATCAGGAAGCCCGGCCCCTGCGCGCCCGCCGGCACCATCAGGAAGGCGCGGTCGCTCGCGCGCGGAAACGGCTTGCCGCCGGCGCGGCGGATGCCGGCCTTTTCCCATTCCCGCATCGTCTTCATCTGCGTACGGTCGGCGAGCATGAAATCGAAGCCCTTCGGAACCACGACCTCGTAGCCCCAGCTCTGTCCGCTCTGCCAGCCTTCGCGCTTGAGATGGTTCGCCGTCGAGGCGAGGAGATCCGGCACCGACTCGACGACGTCGCGCCGTCCGTCGCCGTCGGCATCGACCGCGAAACGCCGGTAGGTCGTCGGCATGAATTGCGTCGGCCCGAACGCGCCCGCCCATGAGCCGCGCAGATGCTCCGGCCGCACGTCGCCGCGCGCGACGATCTCCAGCGCCGCCAGCAATTCCTCGCGGAAGAATTCCTGCCGGCGGCCGATGCAGGCAAGCGTCGCGGCCGAGCGGATCACCGAACGATCGCCGATCATCGTGCCGTAGTTCGATTCGATGCCCCAGATCGCCGCGATGACGTGGCGGTCGACGCCGTAGGTTTTTTCCATGGCGTCGAACTGCGCCTTGTGCCGGGCGAGGATCGCGCGGCCGTCGGCAATGCGCGTGTCGCTGACCAGGCCGTCGAGATATTCCCACGGCGCCCGGGTGAACTCGGGCTGCGAATCCAGAAGGTCCATGATCCGCAGGTCCGGCGTGACGCCCGACAGCAACTGGTCGAACACCGGGCGCGGCACGTTGCGGCGCTGCGCCAGCGGCCAGACCTCTTCGAGGCATTGGCGGAAATTCGCCGCGGCGGCGCGGATCGCGCCGGACTGCATCAGCGGATGGCCGGACGCGCCGTCTTCGCCGGTCCATTCGCGTGGCGCATCTGAGGGCGGCGTCTGGGCGGGCGGCGTCGCAGTCGCGGTGCCCGGCGACGAGAACCAGGAGCGGATGTCGAAACCCTGCGCGACAGCGGGCCCGGTGCCCGCGGCGAGCGCCACGGTCAGCATCACGGCCGCGCCGCCTAGCAGTGTTCGCGGTCGAATCATGCGCGTCATCCGGCCCCTCTACGGCCTTGTATCGCGTCCAACACTCGCCCAGCCATGCTATATGGTTGCGGAGCGATTAAGGCGCAATCCGCCTTCACGCACCGCTCACATCTTCTGGAGTAAAACCCACCGCATCATGAAACCGATTCGCAAAGCCGTATTCCCCGTCGCCGGTCTTGGCACGCGCTTCCTGCCGGCCACCAAAGCCATGCCGAAGGAGATGCTGCCGGTCGTCGACCGGCCGCTGATCCAGCACGTCGTCGACGAGGCGCGCCAGGCCGGCATCGAGCACTTCATCTTCGTGACCGGGCGCAACAAGGGCGTGATCGAAGACCACTTCGACCGCCAGTTCGAGCTGGACGCCACCTTGCGCGAGCGCAAGAAGACCGCCGATCTCGACCAGTTGTCGCAGGACTTGCCCGCCGCCGGCGCCGCAAGCTTCACGCGCCAGCAGGATCCGCTCGGGCTCGGCCACGCGGTGTGGTGTGCGCGCGAGCTGGTGGGCAACGAGCCGTTCGCGCTGCTGCTGCCTGACGTGCTGGTGAAGCACGAGCGCAGTTGCCTCGCGCAGATGATCGACGCCGCGCAAGGGCTCGACCGCGCCAACGTGATCGCGGTCGAGGAAGTGCCGATGGAGCGCATCTCCAGTTACGGCGTGGTCGGCGTCGGCGAGACCAAAGGCAAGATGTTCAAGGTCACCGACATGGTGGAGAAGCCGCCGCGCGAGAAGGCGCCGTCGAACCTCATCATCACCGGACGCTACATCCTGCAGCCGGAGATCTTCAACATCCTCGCCACGCAGAGCCGCGGCGCCGGCGGCGAGATCCAGCTCACCGACGCCATGATCGCGCTGGCGAAGACGCAAGCCTTCTACGGATTGAAATTCGCGGGCGCGAGTTACGACTGCGGATCGAAGGTCGGTTTCCTCGCCGCCAATGTCGCCTATGCGCTGGACCGTCCCGACATCGCGCCCGCGCTGCGCGCGGAGATCAAGCGGCTGATGGGCCAAGGCTGATCTCACGATCGTCATTCCGGGGCGCGGGCGTGCGCCCGCGAGCCCGGAATCCATACTCCGCAGCCGGGATTGTAAATTCCGGGCTCGCCGCTTCGCGGCGCCCCGGAATGACGGCGGAGTGAATTCTGCGCGTGCTTCTTCCTTCTCGCGAGGCATCGGCTCCTCCGAGGTTTGCTGTTTCCCGCTCGCGCAAAGCGAGGGGGCGGAGCGCCGGGACGCGTCCAGCCAAGTCCGCGCACGGGCGCGGCGCATCCCACCGCAGACAAGTTTACGCAGTCTGCGCAAACGTCCACGCGGGATGCCCGCCTTCCGGCGCTCCGCCGCGGGGTTTGTGACTCCGGTCCGGCGCGGGATGAAGCAATCGGGCTCCATCACCTGCGAATTCCATAGCGCGTCGAAGACGCGCGTGAACGCGCTTATGGCTTCCGCTCGTAGTGGCGGAGGGCTCGGGTTCCGGAGCCTCCCGGGAACGTGGTTACGAACCACGCGCGCGGGACGCCGCATCCCGTTCCGACTCTGGCTCGTCTCCGGAGACGCCCTCGGTGAACGGGACGGCGCGACGGTGACACAGAAAAGCGTCCGGTCAATGCGAACGATGCTCAGATTGTTGATACGCGGTGCATAGAAGAGTGCGTCGCGCGCATCGCACGCGCGAGCAACGCCGGTAGCACGCGGGCTTTCCCGCCCTGCGCGCCATCGACAGAATTCTGGTGTTATGAACAGCCGACGGGCGCTTGCTTCTTGCTCGGCGCTGCCTGCTATTTATCGGTTGCGATGGACGGCAGGCACGCAAATATGTGCGGCAACCGTTTAAAACCGTTTGATCTTGGAGAGAAAGCCGTGGCCGAGCCTGACAAGAAAAAAGACGATACGTCGAAGCGCCTGCCATCAACCGAACGCTATCTCGAATATGGAGAGACCGCGGTCAAGCTCGGCTTGATGATCGTTGGCGTCGGACTCGGGGGTTCGTTCGCTGTCTTCATGCTGGCTGTCACGATCATCGTTACGCTGCGCATGTTGGGGATCAATCAATGATGCGACAGAGCAGCCCGCGCGAGCGCAAGAATTGCAGGCGCGGGCGCCGGTCCCGGATGTCACTTCGCTTGTCCGGGCTACGTGCTGAAACCACCGCAGCAATTCACGGTCGCGGCACGTTTCGAAATGCCGCCTGGAAAAGCTTCAGATCACCCGGCGCCAGCTTGCTCTCAAGCTGTTGCGCCTCATTGTAATGCCGGCGATGCCCTTCCCGGTCGCCGGCACAGTGAAGCGATGTCGCCATCGCAGCATGCGCGAAAGCTCTTTCCCAGTCTTCGGACTGGTGCTCGGTGAAATATCTCAACGCGCGACCCGCTGCATCGACTGCAGGTGCCGCCGCCCCGACGCGCGCGAGCGCCCACGAAAACAACAAGTCAGCAAGAGCGATATTGCCCGCAGTACCAATCGCACCCCAGTGATAGGATGCCGTTCCTGCGAGACGCACGAGAGCAAAACATTCGCCCGCGGCAAGATCTGGCTTTTTCGATCAGTGCCCAGGCAGCGTCGTTGCATTGCGATGCGATACGCTTCTGCATGTTGGAGCCTGAGGGCGAGGAGTCGCTCATGGTTCATCGTGCTGGTACTATTCGTCGTCACCAATCTGTGGACGGAAAACCGCCTAGCGAGCGGCCTCGGGCATCAGTGTGCATTCGATCTCGATCGGCGTTTGCGGGTTCGCGTCTCGCTCGGTGCGCCGGACGACGCGCACCTGCTTGAACCCGGCCTTCTCACACGAGATCACGACGTCGTGCGCATCCACCTCCTTACCGAGGCTGGCGCGATAAACGCCGATTGAATTGGTGCGCGCGACCGCCGCCTCGCGACCTTTCGCGGTAAGCTTCACCGTCGCGTTGGGCACGGACGCCCCGTTGGTGTCCTTGACGAACCCGAAGAAGGACGGCCCCTGATATTCAAGGATCGGGTCGCCCTCCGGATCGAAGCCGACGGGTTCGGCCCGCAGCGCCGTCGAGAAGCAGCAGGCGGCGACAAACGCCAAGCCGACGGTCTGCCGAAGAAAGGTTTTCATTCCAATCTCCACGGCGACAGAAGGAAACAGCCAGTTACGGCTTCGCCTAACCGGCCGATCAATCCTCGCTGACGTTGGCGGACTTGACCGCCTTGCCCCCACTTCGCGGTTTCGTCGGCGATCATCTTGCCGAAATCCTCCGGAAGCGGGCAGCTATCCCGCTGAAGTGAACACCTACTTAAATACCTCGAAGCGGCGCTTGCTTGTTGCAAACAGGCGACAACTTCAATCGTTACGACAACTTTTCATTGTCTGGAAACATTGCATTGGTTAAAAACATTGCAGATTTCGGCAGACGGGGTTGGGGGAGCCGAATGGTCAGACCGCGACAGCTTGCGCTGGTGCTGTTGTTCGGAACAGTCGCCTTCGCCGTTTGGTGCGCTGCAAGGCCGGGCGGCTTGGAGTGGTCCGGCATCGAGAATGCCGTCACGCCGATCTGGAACCGCGGGGCGACACACGCCGCAACGACTTCGAGCGCTGATCTCGGTGCCGCCGACGCGCCGCCGGCGCCCGCAATGGTCTCCGTGGCCGCTGTGGCCACATCCGATCTCACATCCTTCCACGCGCCTCCCGGAGACGAAGCGGCAGCCGACGCCGTGTTATCCGAGTTCGTCGTCGCGCGCCGTGCCTGCCGCCGGATCGGCGACGGTCGATCCAGCCCCCGGCGAAACTGCCTTCGTGCTCGCTGGCGTTTCCGCCGCCGACGCGCCCGTCGTCGACGCCGCTTTGCCCGACTCTCGTCCGACGCCGCCGCCCGAAACACGCGCGCGGCTCGTGTCCCTGTTCACGTCCGATCCGGGGACGGAGTACCTACCGCCGGTCGCGCCTCGGGTTGAAACTCTCGACGAATGCCTGGTGTTCGAAATCTGCATCGACGAGTACCTCTGGTCGCTGTACGAACGGACGCCCAAAGTCGATACGAACAAAGTGACAGAGCGAATCAAGACGACGATCAAGGCGAAAGGCAAGACGCGGACTGTCACCAAAACCATCACGAAATATGTCGTCGGCGATTTCACTTGGAAGGATCCGATCGCGGCACAGAGAGTTGGCATGTCGCTCAAGGACTATGTGATCGGAGGAATGGATCGCAGGTTCAAGCTGAAGCTCTTTTGGGCGCTTCGCGCAGCCGACGACGCCGGGCTCATGCCGGGCATAACCAGCGCATTCCGCGACGATTACCGGCAATCCATCGCAACCGGCAACAAGGCAGCGAGCGACAGCTCATATCATGGCGGGAGCCGACGCGGCGGCTACGGCCACGGGCTTGCCGTCGATCTCGTGAGCGTCAAGGGCGAGACCCGCATGCAGAGGTTCGCCTCAAGCGAAGAGTTGTGGAAGTGGATCGATGCGCACGAGAAGGAGTTTGGGATCGGGCGCCCGTATCTCGATCGAGATCCCCCGCATGTTACGCCGATCGATGGCAAGGAATATGCCGCCAAGCGTGGCCGGCCGGCTGTGCGAAAGGCAGGATTGTAAACCAAAGAAGGCGCAAGCGGCGAACTTGGTTGAGCGCCGCCTTCCGCGACGGCTGCTGCGGCGGCCCCCGAGCTGGCATACGGGGCCTTTACCCGGACAGGACTACACTGGGGAACACAGCGAAGCTACGACGTCGGACGACCACGCTTCGGTGCACTTCGTCCCAATGGCTGGGCCGGTCTGATCGGTCGCAATGTCTCGATGACGGGATTTGGCTTGTGATCCAATGGGGCGCCGCTCACGGCATCGACGCCCATGCCAACGATACCGCCCAGCAGAATGTTGTGGCCGCGGCCAAATCCGGCAGCGCCGGTGAGCAGTAGTCGACCTCCCGGTGAGTCAGCCCGACCACCTTGAGCTTTCCTTGATGGAGGCCCACTGCCCATCTCGACTTCGACGCTGGAGCGAACATTCCCGATTGCAATTGTACCTGTCTACCGCCGCGGCGTCCCGAGGTCGCGGTTTTCGACGCTTACGGCCACGCTTCGCCGGTGCTCCGGCCCATCCTATCCGCGTTCGCGCGATGGAAATCTGCTCCAATTGTCGGCAGCCACCACCGGCGGTGGGACGGAGCCGGCGCGCGCGCCGGCAGGTCTGCCGATTGCGCTACCCCGATGCTGCCGAGCATTGCCGTCGCCAGTGCAATGAGCCGAAGCGTCATGATCGCCCCCTTGATGTGCAAATCCCCTGTTTCGTCGCCGGCCCCACTGTCGCGCAGGTTGCGGCAAGTGCAGCCTACACGGACGCAAACCATCGCGTGTGTGTCCGATTTACCACAACCCACGGGAATTCATTGACTCTTAGTTCTTGTTTTGTTCTCATCGCGCATGGACGAAGTCACCTGCCCGCATTGCCGTTCGGAAATGGTCCCATGGCGACATTCATCTACCTGGCGCGCCTTCACGTGCTGGCGCTGCTGGTTCGTCAAGATCGAGCGAGTGGATGCTCAAGCCCGAGAACCTCTTGGTTTACCCGTACGTGAAAGTGAGAGTGAGCTGTGAGTGCGGATATCGGAAAGCCTATCGACTCGCGCGCCTGGCCGAACACTTCGGCGCCGACATCGCGCTCGACAATCTGCTGTATCTCCTGATGAACGGACGGTGCCCCCGCTGGGGAAACGACGCCACCTTCCTTCGCCTCCGATGCAGGCTGACTTTCACGGATATGCCTTCGGACAATCCGCCGGACGTGCCGCCATCGGTCTCGCGGCCGAAAATCGTGGGACGCTAGCGAAGGCACGAAGCCGCTACGGCAACGCCGCTGCATCCGTTGTGATTTTTCCGCCCATCAGATTGTCGACGATCACCGGACTGTCGAACCAGGTGATCACCGGCTTGGCGCCGTAGAGCTTCTCGACGCGTTCCCGCCATTCGCCGTTGTAGACCTTCTCGGCAGCCTGCCGGGATTCCCAAAGATAAATGCCGCCAGCCGCGCGGCCGTCTTCCGAACGAACGTAATATTTCCGGATCAGGCCCGGCAGGTTCTGGTATTTCGGCGCGCTGCTTTCGAACCGGCGAGTCGCATCTTCAAGAGAGATGGGCGGCGACATTTCAAACTGCACGAGCGTCGCAATCATCTTGAAACCTCCCTGCAACGATGGGTCAAACCATCATAGCGCCGCAGGGCGGCTCAGCGAAGCGCGCTAACGGAGACGCTAGTTACGGGGCAGCTCCCTATCGCGGCGCTGTTGCCGCCTGAGAACGCGCAGCGAATACACCATGGCGCTGAGCACGGACCTCGCCTCCGTCGCGTCTTTGCCACGCGCCTCCAAGAGCGCAACTTGCTGACGCTGTCTGGCGACGCGGCCTTCGGCGACCAGCACGCTGGGAGGCTCGGCGGTCAACGCGGCCGTTCCACGGCCAACCACTCCCTGAGCACCCGGTCCCGCAGGTGCGTGGTTTCTGACCGAGGCCGTCGCCAGGATCGTCATCGATCTCGGGCATCAAGGGATGCGCGACCGTCAGCAGTTGCACGACCTGACGATCAAGGCGCTCAATCCGTAACGTCCCGTTGCGGCCCGGACCGCAGGCGGCTCGTCGGCCGATCTTCTCGACGGCCACGGGAGGACAGCGGGCCCTGCCTCCATTCGGCTGCGCGCCAGCGATCGTAGCAAACCACGGAGCAGAACTGTCTGCGGTCCTGCGGGCCGCCGGCAATGATGCGGCAGTTGTCGAGAAAGCTGCGGCAGTGGTCGCACAAACTATGAACGGTTACTGACTGCACTGACGACCACATGAGACCTGATCGAGCGAAGGCTCGACGAGTTAGAACGCCATTTTGCCGCAGATCGCGCGGAAGCTCATTCCTGGAGGCCGCGCTTGTAGGAGCAACGTGCCCAGGTCTGTACCGTTCCGTACACTTACCGATATATTCGTTAGGTAAACCAGCTAAATAGGCGTACCCCCACGCTACCGTCAGCCGTGAAACCAGGGCGCCGACGGTTGAGAGACAGTGATGTGCTCTTGCCCCACCGGGTAATGAGCATGGCCGCAGCCCCCTCTCGTTTTACAAAAGGCAATCGTCTCCTTCAGTTGCTCTCGCCGGGAGACCTCGCACTGCTGGAGCCGCATCTTGTCGCCGTCAGCCTGAAGCTCCGCGACCGCTTCGAGAATCCGAACAAGCCGATCCAGACCATTCTCTTTCCCGATGTCGGCATTGCATCGGTCGTCGCCGTACAGGACGGCGTCGAGGTCGAAATCGAACTCATCGGATGCGAAGGAATGACGGGGGCAGCAATCATTCTCGGCAATCAATCTTCGTCACATGCGACCTACATCCAGGTTGCGGGAGACGGCCGCCAGATGTCCGCAGCGAAGCTTCGCGAGACAATGGACCAAAGCCGGTCGCTGCACGGCCTGTTCCTGAAATACGTTCAGGTCTTCATGACGCAAACCGCCCATACCGCGATCGCGAACGCCCGCGGCAAGCTGCCCGCGCGGCTGGCACGCTGGATCCTGATGGCGGACGATCGGGTTCCAGGCAATCGCCTGGCGCTCACGCATGAATTTTTGTCGCTGATGCTGGCAGTGCGTCGCGCCGGCGTGACCGAAGCGGTCAACGAGCTCGAAGCCAAAGGGCACATCGCGGCGGCGCGCGGGGAAATCGTCGTGCTCAATCGCAAGGGGCTCGAAAAAATGGCCGGCGGTTTTTACGGCGCGCCTGAAGCCGAGTACCGGCAGATCATAAAATAGCCTGGCGGTCGTCCCCTCATCGCTGCGCGCGCAGCGTGAGCAGGATGACGTCGGCGTCGTAATTCGCGCCGGAGACCGAGGAGCGCAGCCAGTCGTGGCGATACTCGGACTTCAGCCACAGCTCGCGGGTGAGCTTGTAGGTGAGCGCCGCCGACGCCGAATAGCGGTTGTCGTCGCGCGGCGAGCCGACATAGTCGTCGTTTCCGTAGAGCACCTTCGCGGTCGCGATCAGCCAGCGCCGGAAGGCGTGATCGACCTGCAGCGCGACCTCGCGCGTGAACACGCCCGACACGCCGACGACGCGGGATTCGTCGGTGCGCGTGACGGCGGTGAGCTTGGCGGTGGTGAGCGCGCTCGCGACCCAGGTGAGCGAGCCGTCGAGCGTCAGCCCGGCGACCTTGAGCAGCGTCGGGTCCTCGTATTTGCGCGTGAGCCAGCCGACCGCGAGCTCGCCGGTCAGGATGCGCGTGAACTCGAAAGTGGTGCCGCCCTTGATGGTGCGGCCGATGGAATTGCGCTCTTCGCCGGAAAAGTCGACCTCGAGATCGTGCACGCGCCTGTCGGCGCCGACCTCGAGGAACGGCTTCATGCCCGGCGTCAGCTCGTAGCTGCCGCGCAGCAGCGTGAAGTAGCGGTTGTAGTTGCGGTCCTCGTTGCTCGACGTGGTGCCGTCGGTGAAGGTCGAGTCCTGATAGACCGTGCGCTCGGCGCCGTTCTTCCATGAAAGGTCGAAGCGGTTGAAGCGGTGCCCGAGGCCGGCCGTGCCGCCCCAGGTGGTGAAGATCGGCAGCTTCGCGAGCCCGGCCTGGATGTTCGGGCTGCCCGGATTGTCGGTGCCGACCAGGAATTTGGTTTCGAGATCGATGCGCGTGTCGCGCGTGACGTCGACGCGGCCGGTGAGCTTGGAGTCGACATTGGGCCGGTTCTCCGTCGGCAGCTCGCGATAGGCGATGTAGCTGCCGCGCAGGTCGCCGGTGAATTCGTGGCGCGCCCAGTTCGAATTGAACTTCAGCTCGGGCGCGACCAGCGTGTACAACGACGGCGTGGGGTTCGACGTGCGCGCCGGATTGTTGTCGTAGCCGCCGGTGACCTCGATCGCGGGCTTGAAGTTGAACGCGCCGACCTGGACGCCGATCGGATCGAACGGCGTTTCCTCCGGCGTCGGACGGCGGCGCTGCGGCGGCTCGCTGGTCTCCGGCGCGGTGTAATAGGGCGACGCGCCCCTGCGCGCGACGCCGCTCGCCGGACGCGGAACCGCGAGCCGCACCGGCGCCAGCGGATTGGCGGTCGGCGATCCGTAGCGCGACGGCACCGCCGGCGCCTTCGCCTTCTCGCCGGTTTTGTCTTTGCCGGATTTATCCTTGCCCTTGGCCTTGCGCTTGCCGGAGGAGTCGAAGCCGGTGGTGCCGGCGCCGGATGCCGGCTGGAAGGTGGATATCGATTGCGCCTCGGCGCGCGCGTCCTTGCCGCGCTGGAAGCGCGTCGGGCTTTTCGGATCGCCGTAAAGCTCGGGACGCAGCAGCGAGGAGTTGCTTTCCGCCAGGGCGCCGGCGAGTGGAGCGGCGAGGAACGCCGTCACGCACGCCAGCAGCGCCCCGACACGGAGCGCGAGAGCCAGAGGCGAAAGGCGAAGGCGCGGCACCCCGTTACCCCGTGTCCCGACCCACGCGCGCGTCCCGCCTGATGCCCGCCCGTACGCGTCGAGAAATGTGTTTCGGATCAACCCGTTCCGAAGATATCCACAGCCCTCGCCGACCCGCCCGGACGCCCTGTCCGGAGGTCGCGAGAGCTTTGGTTAACGGAGTTAAAACGGATATGGTTAATGAGACGTTGAGCGGTGGGGACTTCCGCTAGTCCCGGCTCGCCGAAGCCCCTACTATCCGCCCCCTTGCTAACCTCGGAGCGCGCAGCCGTTCATGGCCAAGCCCACGCCCCTCACTGCCGCCGCACCGCAAAGCGACACCGCCCGCAAGCTGATCGCCTCGGCGGTCCGCACCCTCGACGCCGAGGCCTCGGGGGTGAGCGCGCTGTCGGCGGCGATCCATGACGGGCTCGGCAACGCCTTCGTCGCCGCGGTCGAGCTGATCCGCGGCGTGCGCGGGCGGCTGATCGTCACCGGCATGGGCAAGTCCGGCCATGTCGGGCGCAAGATCGCGGCGACCTTCGCCTCTACCGGCACGCCGGCCTATTTCGTGCACCCGGGCGAGGCCAGCCACGGCGACCTCGGCATGATCACCGCCGACGACGTGATCATGGCGATCTCCTGGTCGGGCGAGACCGCCGAGCTCAAGGACCTCACCGACTATTCGCGCCGCTTCAAGATCGGACTGATCGCGGTGACCTCCAATGCCGAACTCGACGCTCGCGGGCGCGGCCGACATCGTGCTGTCCTTGCCGCTGGCGCGCGAAGCTTGCCCGCACAATCTGGCGCCGACGACCTCGACGCTGATGCAGCAGGCGCTCGGCGACGCGCTCGCGATCGCGCTGTTGGAAAGCCGCGGCTTCACGGCGGTGAAGTTCGCCGAGCTGCATCCGGGCGGAAAGCTCGGCGCGATGCTGAAATTCGTGCGCGACATCATGCGCTCGGGCGACGACGTGCCGCTGGTGCGCGCCGGCACGCGCATGTCGGACGCGCTGGTGGTGATGACGGCGAAGAGCCTCGGCTGCGTCGTGATCGTCGGCGTCGACGGGCGGCTGACCGGCATCATCACCGACGGCGACCTGCGGCGGCACATGAGCGCCAGGCTCGTCGACCTGCCGGTCGAGGAGATCATGACGCGCGAGCCGAAGACGGTGCGGCCCGATCAACTCGCGAGCGAGGCGCTCGAAATCCTCAATTCGAGCAAGAAGACGCAGCTCATCGTCGCCGAGCAGGGCAAGCCCGTCGGGGTCGTGCATGTGCACGATCTGCTGCGCGCCGGCGTGGCATAGCGCGGTTTCGCGCTAGGCCGCCTTGGCGAACTCGGCCAGCACCGACGTCTCGTAGGCCAGCACCTTCTGCACGCTCGCGCGGCTCTTCATGCGTTCGGCATGCGCGAGACAATTCGCGAAGGCGCCGAGATCGACCTCCAATTGCGCGGCGCGGCGGAACGCCCAGAAGAAATGCGCGTCGGCGGCGGTGAAGTGGTCGAAGAACCAATCGCGGCCGGTGAGCATCCCCTCGGCGATATTGAAGCTTTCATACAACAGCTCGGTTGCGAACTTGCGCACGCTCGGCTCGGCGCCCGGCAGATCGCAGACCTTGGCCGGCGAATTGATGCGCGACAGGAACGGATGCATCCCGGACGCGCACCATGACATGATCGAGATCGCCTGCAGCTCCTGCCACGGATCGCCGGGCAGCAGTTTCGCCTGCGGAAAGGTCCGGGCGATCAAAGTCTGGATCGCGACATTCTCGGTGAGCGGCTTGCCGTCGACCAGCAGCAGCGGCACCTTGTGCTTGGGATTGAGCCTCAGGTAGTCCGGCGTATTCTGCTGCCCTTTGCGGAAATTGAGCGGCCGCACCTCGAACGCCGCGCCCGCTTCGGTGAGCGTGACGTAGGGAACCAGCGAACAGGCGTTGGGAGCGTAGTACAGAACGATTTCCATCGGCGTCTCCTTTAGGGACAATTCAGCGGCGCGGCCGTGCCCGCCGCCACGCTAGCGCTTGACCCGATAACTGATATGCGTCGTCAGCGCGGACGAAGTTGCGGTCTGCTGCTCGAGCTTGAGATCCGCGGGCTTCAGGCTGTCGAACAGCCGCAGCCCGTCACCCAGCAGCATCGGCGCGACGTGCAGCGTCATCTCGTCGATGAGAGCGGCCTGCAGGTATTGCCGGATCGTGTCGGCGCCGCCCGAGATCCGGACGTCCTTGCCGTTCGCGGCCGCCTTCGCCTGTCCGAGCGCGCTGGCGATGCCGTCGGTCACGAAATGGAACGTCGTGCCGCCGAGCCGCGGCCAGGGATCGCGCGCGTCATGGGTCAGGACAAAGACCGGCGCGCGGAACGGCGGGTTCTCGGGCCAGCTGAGCTCGCCCTCGTCGAACATCCGCCGGCCCATCACATAGGCGCCCGCGCGCTTGAACACGTCGCGGACGAGAGCGTCGTCGGGCGACTGCCGCGCCGGCGCGGGCAGGCCCAACATGTCGCGGAATGTCGCGGTCTCGAGCAGCCAGTTGTGAATGGCGGGAGCACCGTCACCCAGCGGATTGCCGGGTCCGCGGTTGGGCCCGGCGAGATAGCCGTCGAGCGACAGGCCGACGTCGACAAATGCCTTGCTCATCGCGTTCCCCCTGAACCCGAGCGCGAGATCGGAATATGCTACGCCGCTTCAACCTCCAGGTCCGCCCCGTCGGCGCGCGCGACCTTCACGCGGCTGCCGGCCGGCAGGCTCGGCCCGCTCACGCGCCACACCGTGTCCTCGATACGGATGGTGCCGACGCCGTCAACGATCGGCTTCTCGAGCGTGAACACCCGCCCGACATAACCTTCGGCGCGGCGGTTGAGGAATGGGCGGTCGACCGGCCGCTCGACCTTGCGCGCGAAATAACGCCAGGCCGGGATGCAGGCGATCGCGAGCACCGCGAAGCCGATGAGCTGCGCCTGCCACGACAGCACCGTCGCGAGCGAAATGATCCCGATCAGGATCGCGGCCAGCCCGAGCCACAGCATGAAGACGCCGGGCGACATCAGCTCGAGCAGCAGGAACACCGCCGCCACCACGAACCAGATCCAGCCGCCCATCGCGGTTATCCAGGACCACACGACGCCATTCATCGTCAGTCTCCCGTCAGGTCGGAATGCCCGGAACCGGTCCGGTCGGGCGCCGTGCCGGCGGCGGCGCCTTGCCGTCGCCACCGCGCGGATCGCCGCCGAACGTCGCCTTGGCGATCTCGCCGATACCGGCGAGCGAGCTGAGCACGCTGGTCGCCTCCATCGGCAGGATCAGCGTTTTCATGTTGGGCGATTCGGCGAGCAGCGAGAACGCATGCAAATATTTTTCCGCGATGAAGTAGTTCAGCGCCGCGATATCGCCGGAGGCAACGGCCGCGCTGACCACCTCGGTCGCCTTGGCCTCGGCGGTGGCGGTCCGCTCGCGCGCCTCGGCGTCGCGGAACGCGGCTTCCTTGCGGCCTTCGGCTTCGAGGATCTGCGACTGCTTCTGGCCTTCCGCCTTCAGGATCGCCGACTGGCGTTGGCCCTCGGCTTCGAGCACCACCGCGCGCTTCTCGCGCTCGGCCTTCATCTGACGTCCCATCGCGGCCACCAGGTCGGCCGGCGGCACGATGTCCCTGATCTCGATGCGGTTGACCTTGACGCCCCACGGCGATACCGCGGCGTCGACCACCCGCAACAGCTTCTCGTTGATCTCGTCGCGATGCGACAGCACCTGGTCGAGGTCCATCGAGCCCATGACCGACCGGATATTGGTCATGTTGAGCGTGACGATCGCCTGATGCAGGTTCGACACCTCGTAGCTCGCCTTGGCGGCATCGAAGATCTGGAAGAAGGCGACACCGTCGACGGTGACGGTCGCGTTGTCCTTGGTGATGACCTCCTGCTGCGGGATATCGATCACCTGCTCCATCATGTTTATCTTGCGGCCGATGCGATCGATGAACGGGACGATGATGTTCAGGCCGGGCGACAGCGTGCGCATGTAGCGCCCGAACCGCTCGACCGTCCAATTGTAGCCTTGGCCGACGGTCTTGACGCCGGCGAACAGCGTCAGGATGACGAGCGCGACGAAGACGATCGCGAAGATGTCGAAGCCGAACATAGGTGTTCCTTCCCTCAGAGCGTGCCGGCTGAAATGTGGAGCGCGTAACCAGCGCACGCAAGGCCCGCGCCGCCGTGCACACCGTTGTTTGTGCTGCGCGCGGCGCACCCCATTCGATATTAGTCGCGCGCCGCCGCTGGCAGGTTCATTTTGCCGCCGGCGGCGCGTAACCGCCTTTACGGCCAGGTAAATACGATCAACTCATTTGTGACACCGCCGGAGCCCGGCTTCAGCGAGCCGGCCGCGACATAGACGTTGCCGCCGCTCATGGCGGCGCCGGTGCCGTGGCGTCCCGCCGGCATCGGCGCCAGCGCCTGCCAGCTCTTGGTCTTGGGGTTGTAGCCTTCGTTCTGCGCGAACGTATTGGGCGGCAGCTCGCCGCCGATCACCAGGATCATGTCCTTGTAGAGCGTGGCGGCGAGGCCCGAGCGCGGCGTCGGCAGCGGCGGCCCGGACGACCAGGTGTTGCTAGCCGGATCGTAGACGTCGTGCTGGTCGGTCTTCTCCGTCGAGCCGCCGGTGCGCCCGCCGATGACGTGCAGCTTGCTGTCGGCCGCCACCGTCGCGGTGTGGTCGCGCGCGCGCGGCAGCGGCGCGAGCTCCTTCCAGCTATTGGTCGCGGGATCGTACACCTCGTGGGTGGCGACCACCTGTCCGTCCGGATTGCGTCCGCCGACGGCGTAGATCTTGCCGCCGAGCGCAGCGACGCCGACCGAGCCGCGGCCGGCCTTCATCAGCGGCAGGATGCGCCAGGTGTCACTTCCGGGATCGTATTCGTAGACCGCGTTCTGGCCGTCGCGATGCACCGACGCGATGAAACCGCCGACGGTGTAGATCTTGCCGTTGAGCACGGCGACGCCGATGTGATCGAGACCTCTGGGCAGCATCGCGCGCGGACGCCAGGTGTCCTTCCCGATGTCGTATTCCTGATGATAGGGGCCGGCGACGCCGAGCACGCTGCCGCCGATCACGTGAATCTTGCCGCCGACCGCCGCCAGCGACACTTCATTGAGCGCGGCCGCCATCGGCGCCTTCTTCGACCAGCTCCCTTGCGCATTGGCCGCGGTCGCGATCGCGGCCGCGACGGCGCACCCCGCCAGCACTCTCAGTGACGAGCTCAGCATAACTCCCTCCCTTACACTCTTCGTTTTGTTGAAAACTCAAACCCAGCCCTTCAACTCCCGCAGCGCCATGTCTTCCAGCAGCAGCATACCCGGCGCGCTGTCGTTGAGACACGGTAGCGCGGCGAAATTCTCGCCGCCATGCTTCTTGAAGATATGCGCATTCTCGACCGCGATCTCTTCGAGCGTCTCCAGGCAATCGGCGGAGAAGCCGGGCGTGACCACGGCGAGCGATTTGACGCCGCGCTTAGCGAGCGCCTTGACGGTCTCGTCGGTCGCGGGTTCGAGCCACTTGGCGCGGCCGAAGCGCGACTGGAACGTGAGCATCAGTTTGTTCTCGTCCATGCCGAGCCGATCGCGCAAAAGCCGCGTGGTCTCGATGCAGTGCTTCTCGTATGGATCGCCCTTGCGGACGTATTCCTCCGGCATGCCATGATACGACGCGAGGATGACCTCGGGCTCAAACGACAGCTTCCCGAGCTCGCCGCGCATCGAGGACGCGAGCGCGTCGATATAGACCTTGTCGTCATAGTAGGGCGCGGCGATCCGCACCGCCGGCTGCCGGCGCAGCCCCGTCAGCACGCGGAACACCTCGTCGCACACCGTCGCGGTGGTGGCGGCGGAATATTGCGGATAGAGCGGAATGATCAGAATGCGTTCGCAGCCGCGCGCGATGAGATTGGCGAGCCGCGACGCGATCGACGGGTTGCCGTAGCGCATCGCCCAGTCGACGACGAGCCGGCCATCCGACTTGAGCGCGGCGGCAAGCTTCTCGGCCTGCGCGCGCGTGATGGTCTTGAGCGGGGATTCGTTGCGCTCGACGTTCCAGATCTTCTGGTAGTCCTTGGCTTTGATGCGCGGCCGGATCGGCAGGATGACGCCGTTGAGCACGAGCTGCCAGATCACGCCCTGGTTCTCGATCACCCGCGGATCGGACAGGAATTCCTTGAGATAGCGCCGCACCGCCGGCGCGTCCGCGGCGTCCGGGGTGCCGAGATTGACCAGCAGCACCCCGATTCCGGGCACTCCGGCGGACGCCGCAGGCGTCAGCTCGGTGGCGGCCGCGGGATCGATGGGCAAGACTTCATTCATACCCCCGAGCATACGCGATAGCGGCGCCCATTGCATGCATGGTAAGACGCCCCGCCAGCCGCCTGCAGCAGCAAGAGCCCTCATGACTCTGTTTCGCCCCCTGACACGCCGGTCCCTGTTTCATCGGCTCGCCGGCCTGCTCGCCGCGTTCTACGCGCCCGGCATCGGCCGTGCCGAGACCGTCACGACGCAGGCCACCAAGATCACGTTCGTCCTGGTCAATGACATCTACATCATGGGCGACAAGGCCATGCCGGACGGCCAGCGGCGCGGCGGCTTCGCCCGGCTCGCGGCCGTGGTCAAGGCCGAGCGCGAGCGGGCGGGCACCTCGGGCGGCCACGTCGTCTTTGCGCATGCCGGCGACACGCTATCGCCCTCGCTGATGTCGGGGCTCGACCGCGGCGCGCACATCATCACGCTCACCAACATGATCCGGCCTGACATCTTCGCGCCGGGCAATCACGAGTTCGATTTCGGCAAGGAGATTTTCTTCAAACGGATGGCGGAAGCGAAATTTCCGCTCTACGCGGCCAACCTGCGTGCCGCCGACGGCAAGCCACTGCCGAATTTCCAGGACCGCTCGATCCTGACGTTCGATGGCGTGCGTGTCGGGCTGACCGGCACGACCTTCGACGGCACCCCGCGCATGTCGAGCCCCGGCGATCTGCGATTCCTGCCGACCGTTTCCAGCACCGTCGACCAAGCCGAGCTGCTGCGCAAGGAAGGCGCCGATTTCATCGTCGCCGTGACGCATGCCGAGCGCAAGCAGGACTACGAGATGTACGCGACCCACGCCATCGACCTGATCCTGACCGGGCACGACCACGACCTCTTCATCAACTACGACGAGCGTGACGCCATGGTGGAGTTCGAGCTACGACGCGCATTACGTGACGGCGATCGACGTGACCATTTCGGTCAAGGAACAAGACGGCAAGCGCGCGGCGACGTGGCGGCCGGAATTCCGCGTGATCGACACCTCCAACGTGACGCCGGACCCCGAGGTCGCGGCGGTGGTCGCAAAATTCGAGGCCGAGCTTTCGCGCGAGCTGGACGTGCCGCTCGGGAAGACCGCGGTCGAGCTCGACAGCCGCAACGCCACCGTCCGCACGCGCGAGGCCGCGATCGGCAACCTGATCGCCGACGCCATGCGCGCATCGACCAAGACCGACGTCGCGATCATGAACGGCGGCGGCATTCGTTCAGGCAAAGTCTTTCCACCTGGCTCAGAGATCACCCGGCGCGATGTGCTGGCGGAATTGCCGTTCGACAATCGCCTGGTGGTGGTCGAGATCACGGGCGCCGAACTCAAGGCCGCGGTCGAGAACGGGCTCTCGCAACTGCCCAACGCCGGCGGGCGCTTTCCGCAGGTGTCAGGCTTGACCGTCGAAGCCAACATCCGCCGGCCGCCCGGCAGTCGCGTGACGTCGATCCGCGTCGGCGGCCAACTGCTCGACCAGAAGAAAATCTATCGGGTCGCGACCAACGATTTCCTGGCGCGCGGCAGCGATGGATACACGGTGTTCGCCGACGCCCCACGGCTGCTGCCCGACGTCGATGCGCCGCTGCTGGCCAATGATGTGATGGTCTACGTCCGCAACATCGGCACGGTGAAGACCGGCGTCGAGGGCAGGATTGTGCTGAAGTAACAATCGTCGATTGGTTGGGAAACTATGCAACACACGCCGTCACCCTCCCCTGGAGGGGGAGGGTGGGCACCGAGCCCGCTGCACAGACTACGCGGAGCGCGTCACACCGGCCCGAGCAATCCCTTGATCCGCATGTTGGTCCGCCCGCAGGGTGAGCGGCCGCGCAGGATCGCCGAGAGCTGGCCGGTCGCCAGCCGGATCATCGGATAGTCGGGATTGAACGCGGTGACGACAAGCTCGCCGACCTCGCCGTCGGGCACGGGCTCGCCCGATCCCGGCTCGACGATCTCGACGATCAGCCCTTCGTTCACGATCATGCCGTCGAGCGCATCGCTCTCATAGGCGATGATGCCGACGTCGGGATGCACGAGGCATTCCTGCACCGCAATGCCCGATGACGCGAAGTCGCGGCGCAGCTCGGCCGTGAGCGGATCGCCTGCGACGAGCGCGCGCTTGACCATCGCCGCTCCGTCGCAGCCGCCCGACACATCGATCAGGCGCTTGAGGAATTCGGCCGCACCGACAAAGGCGCGCGGCTTGAGCGTGCGCATCACGTCGGCGACCGCAAGGGCGTCGTCCGATCCGGCGGCGATGACCGTGCAGCCGAGCGCCTGCGCGCCGGAATCCATCAGGAACCCGAACGGGCTGAGATGATAGGAGAAGCAGTTGAGCACGACGTCGCCCGGCCGCATGCCGGCCGCGAACAAGGCGCGCGCCGCGCCCCACCAGTCCTTGGCGTCCATATCGGGATGGAACACCGGGCCCGGCGTCATCAGCAGACGCCGCGTCCGGCCGCGCTGCGAAATGACCAGGCCGCCGAATGGCAGATCGCCGCCGCGCAACGCCGGCCAGTCGCCGGTCCGCAGCACCGGGATGGCGGCAAGCGCCTCGCGCGAGGTCACGCTGTTGGGATCGATGCTGCCGAGCTGGCGCGCCCAGCCCTCGCCGCTCAAGGCCAGCGCGAGGAGATTGGGCAGCCGGCCGAACAAGCCGCCTTCGCGGAGATCGGGATTGTCGACCTCGAGGGAGTTGTAGAAGTCCTTACGCAACGACGAACTCCATCCGGAACAATGGGGTACCACCACCTTAGCAAAAGCGGCCGGCGCTGCCCACCCTGACGGCTGGCGCAAGCGGTAAAGTTTGCCCCAATTCGACCAGCAATGACGCTATAGTTCTAACGTCACGCATCACGGTTCCGACGCGAACAGCCTCGCGCGCAAGAAGCCGGTGCGGACACTCGGGGGCGTCATGTCGGCCATCGCGCACGCACTGGCACTGCTCATCGTGTTCGTCACGGTGACGTCCGCAACGTCGCAAGAGAACCTCGATCGCGACAAGTCCGGCGCCAAGCTGTTCGCGGCGACGTGCCAGGAATGTCACAAGAGCGCGCGCGGCCTCGCCAAGGGACGGATCAGCTTCACGCTGTCGTATTATCTGCGCCAGCACTACACGAGCAGCGGCGCCTCCGCGTCGGTCCTCACGGCCTATCTGCAATCGCTCGATACGCCGCCCAAGGGGAAGGCGAAGGGCACCGCGGACAAGGCAAAGAGCAAGTCGGCGGCGGGCAAGACACAGCCGAAGAATGCGGAGAAGAACGTGGAGACGAGACTACCGACTGGCACGATCAGCGAGGATCCACGGGTGCGCCCGCCGGCATCGGTGCCGAAGCGGTAACTAGGCTTGGCGTACTTACAATTTGACGTATTGCTCGTCGCTGACCTTCTCCATCCAGTCGACGGTCTTGCCGTTCAGCGCTTCCTGAATGGCGATATGTGTCATCGCCGTCGTCGGCGTCGCCCCGTGCCAGTGTTTCTCACCGGGCGGAAACCAGACAACATCGCCCGGCCGGATTTCCTCAACCGGCCCGCCCTCGCGCTGCGCCCATCCGAGGCCATACGTGACGATCAAGGTCTGACCCAGCGGGTGCGTATGCCAGGCGGTACGGGCGCCCGGCTCGAATTTGACGCTGGCGCCAACAACGCGTGCCGGATCGGGCGCCTGGAACAGTGGGTCCACGCGGACCCCGCCGGTGAAATAGTCCTCCGGTCCCTTGCCGGACGGCTGCGACCCGCTTCGTTTGATGTCCATACGCCGCTCTCCTTTTTGTGGGCAGCCTCACCGCGCTGATCATGATTTAGATACGCCGCGAGCCAAAACGAAGAGCCATGCCACCAAGTCACAGCCGAAAGAAAAGACGACCACCGGGGCGGTCAAATCCACGAACGACGGTGCGGCAGTCCGCCGGCGGCGATCCCGAAGCGGAGGCGACGTCTGCCGAGATCAGGGCCCTATCCTCGCTGGGCGTTCCAGCGGCGCCAAAAGCGCAACAAGTACGAATGTCACAAGCATCAAGCAGGGAAAAGTTAGACTAAACGCTCGCCAATATTTTTTCGTTTCCAGGTCAGCTTGATCGGCCGATCTCGTCCAATTCGCCCAGGTCAATATTGAAAGCAACGGCGGCCGCGGTATCTTGAGAAGCTGAAGGATAATCGCGGTTGCAATGACTGCAAAGATTGGCGACGAGTATAGCAACACTACCTTGTACGTCGGCGCGTGCTCTATGATCGCTTGAGCTTCAAGCGCTCGCGCACGCTGATGGTCGAAAAAACGGCCGAGGTATTCACTCAGACGATCCATCGCACATTCTCAATAACCAACAAGCAGCCGCCTACTCCGCCGCCTTCAACAAATGCGGCGGGCCCGCGCGGAACTGGTCGAACAGCGCCGCTTCGTCGGCCTTGGCGGCGGCGAGATGGCGCGCCTTGACGTGGCCGAAGCCGCGGATTTTTTCCGGGATGGCGGCGAGGCCGACCGCGAGGTGATGGTTCTCGGGAGTGAGCTTGCCCAGCACCTCGTCGAGCATCGCCTCGTATTCGGCGACGAGCCGGCGCTCGCTGCGGCGCTCCTCGCTGCGGCCGAACGGATCGAAGGCAGTGCCGCGCAGGAACTTCAGCTTCGCCAGCCAGCCAAACCCGCGCATCATCCACGGGCCGAACGTCATCTTCTTCGGCTCGCCAGTCGCGGGATCACGTTTCGCGAGCAGCGGCGGCGCGAGGTGGAAGGTGAAGCGGAGCTTGCCGTCGAACTCGGCCGCGGCCTGGCGCAGGAACGCGCCGTCGCTATAGAGCCGCGCGACCTCGTATTCGTCCTTGTAGGCCATCAGCTTGAACAGGTTGCGCGCGACCGCTTCGGCGAGCCCGCATTTGCCGGATGCCTTTGACGCTTCGGCCGCCCTCGCCTGCTCCACCCGTTCACGGTAACGCGCGGCATAGGCGGCGTCCTGGTAGTCGGTGAGGAAGGCGACGCGGCGCGTGACCGTCTCGTCGAAATCCTGCGACAGCCGCCGCGCGTCGGTCGCCTCGCCCGGCTCCGGAATGTTCAGCGTCTCGATCGCCTTCGGATCGGCGGCGATGCGGCGGCCCCAGCGGAACGCGGTCGTGTTCATCGCCACCGCCTCGCCGTTGAGCGCGATCGCACGCTCGATCGATGCCGCCGAGAGCGGCAACGCGCCGACCTGATAGGCGTAGCCGAGCATCACCATGTTGGCGGCGATCGACTGTCCGGCGACCGCATTGGCGATGCGCCCCGCGTCGAAGAAGTAGTGGTTCCCCTCGCCGGCGGCGGCCGCGATCGTGCGCTTGAGCCGCTCCGTCGGCAGCGAATAGTCGGCATTGCGGGTGAAGTCGCCGGGCAGCACCTCGGCGACGTTGACGACCACCCGGGTGCTGCCGGGCGTCATCGCCGCCAGCACCTTCTTGTTGCCAGCCACCACGATGTCGCCGCCGAGCACGAGATCGGCGGCGCGCGCGGCGACGCGGATGGCATGGATATCCTCCGGGCGCTCGGCGATGCGCACATGGCTCTGCACCGCACCGCCCTTCTGCGCGAGGCCGGCCATGTCGAGCACGCCGACACCCTTGCCTTCGAGATGCGCCGCCATGCCGATGAGCGCGCCGACGGTGACGACGCCGGTGCCGCCAACGCCCGTGATGATGACGTCGTAGGTCAGTCCCATCGCGGGCTTCGGCATCGCCGGTTCCGGCAGCGCCGGCATGTCCTCAGGCAACTGCGCCTGCGCCGCCTTTTTCGGCGTCGCGCCGCTGACGGTGACGAACGAGGGACAGAAGCCCCGCAGGCAGGAGAAATCCTTGTTGCAGCTCGACTGGTCGATGGTGCGCTTGCGGCCCCATTCGGTCTCGAGCGGCTGCACCGACACGCAGTTCGACTTCACGCCGCAGTCGCCGCAACCCTCGCAGACCAGCTCGTTGATGATCACGCGCTTGTCGGGATCGGGAAACATGCCGCGCTTGCGGCGGCGGCGCTTCTCGGCGGCGCAGGTCTGGTCGTAGATCATCACCGTGCAGCCCGGGATCGTGGCCAGCTCGCGCTGCACCGGATCGAGTTCATCGCGGTGATGGATGGTCACGCCGTCGGGCCAGTGGGTGCCGGCGGGATATTTCTCCGGCTCGTCGCTGACGATGACGACTTTCTTGGCGCCCTCGGCGGCCACCTGACGCGCGACCTGCGGCACCGTGAGGCCGCCGTCGTTCATCTGCCCGCCGGTCATGGCGACGGCGTCGTTGAACAGGATTTTGTAGGTGATGTTGGTGCCGGCCGCGATCGCAGCGCGGATCGCCATGTAGCCGGAATGGTTGTAGGTGCCGTCGCCGAGGTTCTGGAACACATGCGGGCGCGTGGAGAACGGCGCCTCGCCGATCCAGTTGGCGCCCTCGCCGCCCATCTGCGTGAAGCCCGACGTGTCGCGGTCCATCCACTGCACCATGTAGTGGCAGCCGATGCCGGCATAGGCGCGCATGCCCTTCGGCACCACGGTCGAGGAATTGTGCGGGCAGCCCGAGCAGAAATAGGGAATGCGGGTGGCGATGTCGGTGGTCTCGGCGAGGACCCTCTGCGCCTCCTTCAAGCGTGCAACATGGCCGGCAAGCTGCTCGTTCGGGCTGCGTGCCAGCAACCGCTCGCCGATACAGATCGCGATGTCGTTGGGATCGAGCGCGCCCTTCTGCGGGAACAGCCAGTTGCCGCGCTCGTCGCGCTTGCCAATGCAAGTGGGCTGGTTGAGGGTGCCGTAGAGCTCTTCGCGGACCTGCACTTCGACCAGCGATCGCTTCTCCTCGACCACGATGATCAGCTCGAGCCCCTGCGCGAACTCCGCAAGCTCGCGCTGGGACAGCGGATAGGGGCACGCGACCTTGTAGATGCGGAGCCCGAGGTCGTTCGCCCGCACCTCGTCGATCTCGAGCTCGTCGAGCGCCTGGCGCACGTCGAGATAAGATTTACCGAGCGTGATGACGCCGATCTTCGGATTGCGGCCGCCCGAGGTGATGACCTTGTTGAGCTTGTTGGCGCGCACGAAGGCGATCATGGCGTCGCGCTTGTAGTCGGTGAGCCGCGCCTCCATGCCGAGGATGGTGTCGCCGAGGCGGATGTTGAGCCCGCCTTCCGGCATCGCGAAGTCCTCGGGCATGATGATCTTCACACGGTCGAGGCTGCCGTCGACCACCGCGGTGGTCTCGACCGTCTCGTGCATGCATTTGAGGGCGGTCCAGGCGCCGGTGAAGCGCGACATCGCCCAGCCGTAGAGGCCGTAGTCGATGATCTCCTGAATGCCCGCCGGATTGAGGATCGGGATCATCAGGTCGACGAAATGGAACTCGGACTGATGCGCGGTGGTGGACGACTCCGCGGTGTGGTCGTCGCCCATCAGCGCCAGCACGCCGCCGTGCTTCGAGGTGCCGGCGAAATTGGCGTGGCGGAACACGTCGCCGCAGCGGTCAACGCCGGGGCCCTTGCCGTACCACATGCCGAACACGCCGTCGTATTTGCCTTCGCCGCGTAGCTCGGCCTGCTGCGTGCCCCACACCGCGGTGGCGGCGAGTTCCTCATTGATGCCGGCCTGGAACACGACGTCGGATTGCTGCAGCCATTTCTTGGCGCGCTGGAACTGCTGGTCGAGGCCCCCGAGCGGCGAGCCGCGATAGCCGGTGACGTAGCCCGCGGTGTTGAGGCCGGCGCGGCGGTCGCGCTCCTTCTGCATCAGGCAGAGCCGCACCAGCGCCTGGAAGCCGGTCACGAAGATCCGGCTCTTCTCCAGGTCGTATTTGTCGTCGAGCGTGACGTGATTGAGCGCCATCGCGCGCGGCCTCCACCGGCAGTGTGCCCTCGCGGCGCGAATGCGGACAAGGGGTTGGCCGGCTTCCCCACACATAGTCGGCGCCCCGCCGAACGGCAATGCTAACGGTTTGAGCAGACTGGACATTTCGTGGACGACCGGCGCGCGGCAACGAAATGTCGGCGCGAGGGCGCGCGACGCATTTTGGCGCAACGCAGCAGGACATCGCACGTCAACGGGGGGATTTTACCGCCGTTCGGGCTCCTTCCGTCTTGGTCTGTCCCGACAAGAGCCAGCTCGCAGACGCGAAAACGTCGCAGTCGTGCGCGATGGTGACATCCTCCTGCTCGGTGCCCTTCTGCTCTTTCCGCATGTCGCCCCGAGGAGTATCCGCCTTTGTCCCGCTTGTTCATCAGTCATTCGAGCAAGAATGACGACTGGGCGATTGCGTTGCAGGAATGGATGATTCGCGAAGGCTGGAGCGGAAAGGACGACATCTTCCTCGATTTCGACCCCGACCGCGGGATCGCCGGCGGTGAGCGCTGGGCGCGGGCGCTCGAGGAGGCCGCCACACGCTGTGAGGCGGTCCTGTTCCTCGTCTCGGAGCACTGGCTTGCGTCGAAATGGTGCGCCGACGAATGTCAGCTCGCAAACAAGCTCAACAAGAAACTGTTCGCGCTGCTGATCGAGGATGTTGCGCTCGACCGCCTCCCGGGCGGGTTCAGCACGCAATGGCAGGTGGTGCGTCTGACGGGCGAGCCGGCCGAGCGGTTCCTCACAGTCCATCCGCGTACGCAGCATCAATCTCCCGTCTGGATCGCCGAAGCGGGCCTCAAGAGCCTCAAGCGCGGTCTCGAGAAGGTGGGCATCGGCGCCGAAACCTTCGAGCTGCAGCCAGAACCGAACGGACCGTTCGGCTGGCGCGCTCCCTATCGGGGGCTCGAGGCGCTCGAGCCGGAGGATGCCGCCGTGTTTTTCGGGCGCAGCGCCGATATCGCTCGCAGTATCGATGCGCTGCGCGGGCTCGCGTCACGCCGGGTGCCGCGCCTGCTTGTTATTCTCGGCGCCTCGGGCACGGGCAAATCATCGTTCCTGCGCGCCGGACTTTGGCCGCGGCTGCTCCGTGACGACGGCCAATGGCTCCCGCTGCCGGCGATCCGCGCCGGTCGCGGCGGCGCCATCGAAGGCAGTGAGGGACTGCTATCGGCGCTCGAGGCGGTCCATCGCCGGTTCGCGCTTCGCGCCACCCGCGCCGAGCTCCGCCAGCGCCTGACGACGCCCGAACGCTTCGTTGAACTTCTGCGGGAGTTGCGCCAGGCCGCGGCCCGGCGCGCGCTCGTATCCGAGCCTCCCTATCCGCTCCCGGTGCTGTGCCTTGACCAAGGCGAAGAGCTGTTCGCAGCCGATGCCGGCCGGGAAAGCGAGAAGGTCCTCGAGCTCGCCCGGGCCGCAATCGACAGCGACGAAGCTCTGCTGCTGGTCACGATCCGTTCGGACTCCTACGGGCTGATGCAGAATGCACCGACGCTTGCAGGCGTCGATCAGGTGCCAATCAGCCTTGGTCCGGTCCCGCAGGGCGAAGTCGCGCGGGTGATCCGCGAGCCAAGTGAGATCCTGCGCCGGAAAGCAGGTCCATCGGCGCCGGTCTTCGATGCCGCCGTCGTGGAACGCCTGCAAGCCGAAATCGAGGGCGAAACCGACGCCCTCCCGCTGCTCGCCTTCGTGCTGCAGCGTCTGATGCGGGAGCACGCGCACGCCGGCACGATCGGCCTCGATGAGCTCGCTCAGACCGGTGGCGTGGCGGCTGCCATCGAATTGGAGGCGGAGGCGGCGCTGGCCGATGCCGGGGCGATGCCCGATCGCGCGGCGCGGCGGGAGGCGCTGCGGCGGCTGTTCATTCCGCGCCTCGCGCGCATCGACCGCGAGAGCAAGGCGCCGCAGCGGCGCAGCGCACGACATGGCGAATTGCCGGCCGAACTCCTGGCGCTGGCCCGGTCGCTCACGCAGCGCCGGCTGCTGGTCGTGAAGCTCGCCGCCCAGGCGGAAGGCGCGATGGCGGCAGAGACGGCGACGCTCGAGGTCGCCCATGAGGCGCTGCTGCGCCGGTGGCCGACACTTGCCGAGCTGCTGGCGGAGGATCGCGACGCGCTGCTGCTGCTCGATGGCGTGCTGCTCGCCGCCGCCGACTGGGACAAGGCCGAGGCGGCACACAAACCGGACTTTCTCGCCCATCGCGGATCGCGGCTGGCCGAGGCGTATGCGCTCGCCGCGCGCGGGCCGGACTGGGAACGCGAGATCGCTCCTGCGCAAGGCTATCTTGCCGCCTGCCAGGCGCGCGAGGCGGCAGAACGCGAAGAGAAAGAGGCAGCGCTTGCGCGTGAGCAGGCACGGCTTGCCGAGATCGCCGCGGCCCAGTCGCGGACCGCTCACATGCAGCGGCGGGCGCGCTGGACACTGGCCGCGATGGCCGCCGTGGTGGTGCTCGGCCTCGGGGCTGGTGCCTGGCAATATCGGATCAATCTTGCGCGCCAGGCGCAGCTTGATCGCGGGCAGGTCAATCTGCTGGCCGAGCTCGCAACGAGCCAACGACTTACCGGCAACCTCGACGCCGGGTTGCGGCTTGCGGTCCATGCGGCACGGGCCGAGTTCCGCTTGAGCGATGGCGCCGCCAGCGGCTCGCTGCCGCAATCAGCACTCGCAGCCGCGGTCGGGCAATCGGACTTGCGGCTTTCGCTCGCCGGGCATGAACACCTCCTGAACCACGCCGCGTTCAGCCCCGACGGGTTGCGTATCGTGACGGCGTCGGCCGACAACACGGCGCGCGTCTGGGACGCCGCCACCGGCAAGGAGATCGCGGTGTTGCGCGGGCACGCTAAGGCCGTGAAATCCGCCGCCTTCAGCCGCGACGGCTCTCGCATTGTGACGGCGTCAGTCGACCAGACCGCACGTATCTGGGACGCCGCCACCGCCAAGGAGACCGCGGTGCTGCGCGGGCACACTTTCTCGGTGGAGTCCGCAGCCTTCAGCCCCAACGGATCGCGCGTCGTCACCGCGTCAAGCGATAACACCGGGCGCATCTGGGACGCTACCACCGGCGAACAGCTCGCCATCCTGGGTGAGAAGAGAGAGTTCGGCGGCTACTGCTGCGGCACGATCGCGTCCGCGGCCTACAGCGGCGACGGTGCGCTGATCGTCACAGCAGCGCATAACGGCACCGCGCGCGTCTGGGATGCTGAAACGGCCCGCGAGGTCGCGGTCATACGCGTGCCCAAGGCGCTCTTCACCTCGGCGACCTTCAGCCCTGACGGAACCCGCATCGTGACGTCGTCCGGAGGGTTGTCCGACGGGACCGCGCGCGTCTTCGAAACCGCGACGGGCAAGGAGATCGCCGTCCTGCGCGGACACGCGTCCGCGCTGAATGCCGCCGCCTTCAGCCCCGACGGCGCGCGCATCGTGACCGCATCAACGGACAAGACTGCTCGCATCTGGGATGCCACGACCGGCCGCCAGATCAAGATCTTTCAAGGGCACGGGAGTTACTTGCGATCCGCCATCTTCAGTCCTGACGGCTCGCGAATCCTCGTGGCCTCGGAGGACAGGACCGCCCGCGTCTGGGACGCCATAGCGCCCCGCCAGATCGCGATCATGCGCGGGCATGAGGAGATCCTGTATTCCGCCTCCTTCAGCCCCGACGGATCTCGTATTGCCACCGCGTCCCGCGACAAAACTGCGCGCATCTGGGACGCGGCAACCGGCCGCGAGACCACGGTCTTGCGCGGGCATGAAGGCCTCGTGACCTCCGCAACCTTCAGCGCCGACGGCCGAAACGTCGCCACCGCGGCGGCGGACAAGACCGCGCGCGTCTGGGACGCCACGACCGGCCAGCAGATCGCAGTGCTGCGCGGGCATGAGATGGACGTGAAGACCGCCGTCTTCAGCCCGGACGGCTCGCGTATCCTCACCGCGGCAATCGATGGCACCGCACGCATCTGGGACGCCGCGAGCGGCGCGGCCATTGCGGTCCTCAAAGGCCACAAGGACATGCTGATGTCGGGCGCCTTCAGCCCGGATGGATCGCGCATCGTCACATCGTCGGTCGATAGGACCGCGCGCGTCTGGGACGCCGCGACCGGCCGCGAGCTCGCGGTCCTGGGCGAGCACACGTACCACCTGAAGTTTGCTGCCTTCAGCCCCGACGGCTCGCGCATCGTTACAGCATCGGATGACGAGACCGCACGCATCTGGGACGCCGCGAGCGGTCGGCAGCTTGCGGTCCTCGGCCACCGTCAGCCCGTGTTCTCCGCCGTCTTCAGCCCCGACGGCAGGCGTATCGTCACGGCGTCAAAAGAAAATGCAGCGCATATCTGGGACGTCGCAACGGCTCGCACGATCGCAATGCTGCGCGGACACGGAAGCTACGTGAGGTTCGCCGCTTTCAGCCCCGACGGCTCGCGCATCGTCGTGGCGTCGGAGGACAAGACCGCACGCATCTGGGATGCCCGGATCGGGACCATGTCGACGAAGGAGCTCGTTGCGGAGGCTTGCTTGCGGATGCGCGGCCTTACCAAGTTAAGCCGGGATGAAATGCGACTTGTCGGCTATGCCGACGACGCGTCCGAAATCGACGCTTGCGCTGGCGTCGAATGAGCCGCACCGCCTCGACCCGAGGATCGATGCGACGCGCGGGTGAAGTCCCTTAAGGTTGCTGCGCGCGCGCCGCGTGGCCCGCGCCCTCGATCCGGGGCCTCGGTTCGCCCATATGGGCGGCGACGACCTTGACCAACAGGACGAACGCCGGGACCGCAAACAACGGACCAAACGCCAATCCCGTGAGCTTGCCCAACGCGCTCACCAGCAACGGCATGAGCAGAAGCGCGGCGGACGCGATCCACAGCGGCCGCGCGCCAAGCCTTGCCACCATCTCCGGGCTGGCGAGCCAGGCGACCGCGAACACGCAGAGCACGAGATCGTAGTCCTGCAGATAGGGCGTGGCGAACAGCGTACCGATCACGACAGCGGCGTTGCGCGCGGGCGCCGGCGCCTGTTTGAACCACGCCAGCGCGACCAGCGCGGCGGCCATCAGCGCCGCGATCGCCTGCGCGGCGTAAGCCGCCGTCACGCCCGTGCCCAGCCGGTTGAACACCATGAAGACCGACGCGTTGCGATGCCAGTGCGCCGCGGCTTCCTCGAATGCGACCCGGCGCAGCAGGGGGACCAGATCGAGGAACGCGCGCCAGGTGTCCCAGCCGACCAGCGCCACGCTCGCGAACAGTAGTGCGACAGAGGTGACGCCGGCCGCGACGAAGGCGCGCCATTGCCGTCCCGCCAGCAAGGCGATCGGAATCATCAACGCGAGGTGCGGCTTGTAGGCCTGCAGCCCGAACAGGACGCCCGCGATCACCGGCCTGCGCTCCAGCAGGCACAGCCCGCCACCCAGGAGCGCCGCGGTCCAGAAGCCGTTCTGTCCGCAATAGACGTTGATGAACACGGCCGGCGCGGCGAGCGCGAGCAGCAGCGCGTCCCTTCCCGGCATCGCGAGGCGGAGCGCCTGATAGAAACTGACCCAGCCCGCGATCAGCCACGCCGCCAGCGCGGGAACGTACGGCAGCAGCGCGAACGGCATCGCGAGCACCAGCATGATCGGCGGATAGCTGTAATTGTAGTTCGGACTGACCGCGGCGCCGACCAGCTGCTCCTGGAACGCATGATAGGCCGGCCAGTTGTAGATCTCCGCCGCGCGCTGATGCAGCGCGAGGAACGACCCCGACCAGTAGTTGATGAAGTCGTCGCCGATCGGACGGCCGTCACCGTTGGTGAGGCCGACGCTGACCTTGCGGAAGAGATCGAACACGAAAAACGCGCCGGTCAGCACCACCCAGGTCCAGGCGACCTTGCGTATCAGTTCGGCGTTGATCGGTATCGGCGGCGTATCCGCGGCGCGGCACAGCGGCGGCCGCCGATCAGGGGACAGGAAATCCGGCAAGCGCATGAAACAGCCCGGGCGGCCACGGATATGCGGCGGCATAGTGGGCGCTGGCAGTTTCCGATCCCTTAATTGCGCCGCCCGCCGCTGGCAGCGCCCTCAGTGCTTGATCAGCAGCCCCTGCCCGGTCGGCAGTTCCAGGATGCGATGGCCGCGCTGGCGCATGAATTCGTCCTCGGCGACCTGCTGAACCGTGTAGCCGCACCAGCCGTAGTCGTCGAAAATGACGATGCCGCCCGGGGTCACCCGGTCGAACAACCCTTCGAGCGCCGCGATCTCCCCCTTCGACGAGTTCAAGTCGAGATGCAGGAACGAGATCTGGTCCGGCACCGCCTGCGCGAAGCTGTCGGGCACGATGCCGCGCACGACCTGCACGTTCGGGAAACGCGCGAACCGCCCGACGACCGAATTGTAGAGGCCGGCCTCGTGGAACGCGGGCGCGTCGTGGCCCTCCGAGTTGTACGCCGCGGGAATGCCATCGAAGGTATCGTAGAGATAGAACTGCTTCGGCACGCGATCAAAATCGAGATAGTCGGCGATGACCGCGGAGCAGTAGCCGCGCCACACGCCGCACTCGACGAAATCGCCGGGCAGGCGCAACGCCTCCGACGCCGCCCAGGTGAGCGTATTGAGCCGCAGCACCAGCGAGCGCTCCTGGTCGTTGCTGGCGTTCTTCTCGCAGGCTTCGGAGAATTTCTTGTCATTGAGGATCGCGAGGTTGCGTTCGAACAGGATCACGTTGTCGGCCGCGAACACGTTGCCGAACAGCTTGGCGAACCGCTCCAGCGCGCCACGGAAGAAGTCGTGATCGCTCTGCTCCTTGAAACGCCCGTAGAACATGGCCGCCCTTCTTTCGCACGCACGCAACCGTCCGCATTCCACATGATCGCCCGCGATTGTCAACGCGACCGATTTCGTTATCGTGCGCGAAACGGAGAACCGACATGTCCGATATGGCCGAACGCCTGATCAGCCCGATCTCGACCGCCGAGCTGGAGCGGCGGTGGGCGGCGGTGCGCGCGGCGATGGCGGCGCAGAAGATCGACGTGCTGGTGATGCAGAACTCCAACGAGTTCTCCGGCGGCTATGTCAAATGGTTCACCGACATGCCGTCCGGCAACGGCACCATGACGACGGTGATCTTTCCCAAGGACGACCTGATGACCGTGGTCGCGCCCGGGCCGTTCGGCATCGACGTCGCGCCGCCGCCAGGCGATCCGGTGCGGCGCGGCGTCAAGCGGTTCCTGGCGTCGCCGAATTTCATGGGCGCGTCGTTCACCACCGCGCTCGATCTGGAGAACATCGACAAGGCGATGGCGGAATATTCCGGCGCCACCATCGGGCTCGTCGCGCAGGGCTCGATGGGCCACGCGCTCGGCGAGCACCTGAAGCACGGCAAGCTTGGCAATGCGCGCTTCGTGGACGCGACCGAATTGGTCGACCGGATCATGGTCATCAAGAGCGACGAGGAGATCGCGCTCATTCGCGCCACCGCGCATCTGCAGGACCGCGCCATGCGCGCCGCCTTCGACGCCATCAAGCCTGGCATGCGCGACATCGAGGTCACGCAGGTCGCCGAGACCTACACCCGCAACGCCGGGGCGGAATACGGGCTGCTGATGGGTGCGTCGTCGCCGATCGGACAATCGGTGATGATCCAGCCGCGGCATCTGCAGAACCGCGTCGTCAAAGCGGGCGACCAGTTCGTGCTGCTGGTCGAGACCACCGGCCGCGGCGGCTTCTTCTGCGAGATCGGCCGCACCTGCGTGCTCGGCAAGGCGACGCAGAGCATGAAGGACGAGTTCGCCTTCGCGACTGAGGCGCAGAACTTCACGGCGAAGATGCTGAAGCCGGGCGCGTCATGCGCCGACGTGTGGAACGGCTACAACGATTTCATGGCGAAGAACGGCCGGCCGAAGGAGAACCGGCTCTATTGCCACGGCCAGGGCTATCACCTGGTCGAGCGGCCGCTGGTGCGCTTCGACGAGAAGATGCCGCTCGCCGCCGGCATGAACATCGCGGTGCACCCGATGTACCACTCCAAGGACACCTACACCTGGATCTGCGACAACTTCCTGATCACGGAGAACGGCGCCGAGCGGCTGCACGCGTTCCCGCAGCAGATCGTGGAGCTCGGATAAATGGCGAGCGATTTCCGCGTCACGCTGCTCGGCACCGGCACGCCGATTCCGCGCCCGGACCGGTTCGGCCCGTCGACTCTCGTCGAGGCTGGCGGCCAGCGGCTCCTCATCGACGCCGGCCGCGGCGCCACCATCCGGCTCTATCAGCTTGGCATCCCGATCGGCAGCATCGATGCGCTCTTGATGACGCACTATCACTCCGACCACACCAATGGCATTCCCGATGTGTGGCTCACCGGCTGGCTTGGCTCGCACTATGCGCGGCGCACATCGCCGTTCCGCGTCATCGGGCCGACCGGCGCTCAGGAGTTGATGGACAACCTGCAGCGCGCCTATGCCGCCGACATCAGGATCCGGCTGGTGGACGAGAAGCTGCCGCCCGACGGGGTCAAGGTCACGGTCGCAGAATACGACTGCGACGGCATCGTCTATGAGAACGGCGGGCTGAAGGTCATCGCCTTCGAGGTCGACCACGGCGACGTGATCAAGCCGGCCTATGGCTACCGCTTCGAATACGGCGGGCGCGCCGCAGTGCTTTCCAGCGACACGCGCTACAACAAGAACGTCATCAAGCACGGCACCGGCGCCGACCTGCTGATCCACGAGGTCGCGGCGGCGCGGCCGGAGCTGATGAAGGAAGCGCACATCCAGCGCATCGTCGGCCACCACACCACGCCGCGCGAGGCCGGACAGGTGTTCACGGCGGCGAAGCCGAAGCTCGCGGTCTATACGCACCTGGTGCTGCCGCGGACCGACACCATCCCGCCGCCGACACTCGACGACGTGATCGCAGAGACACGCACGACCTATGACGGGCCGCTGGTGATCGGCGAGGATTTGATGAGCTTTGAGATTGGGGAAACGGTGGCGGTGAAGCGGTGGGGGGGGATAGACCAAGCCTAGCACGCCACGAATATCGAACTGCCGTTAAGCAACGAGGCGGTGCCGCAAGTCCACCCTCCCCTGGAGGGGGAGGGTGACGGAGTGCGCTGCACAGACTCCGCAGCACAACAAGCGTTACTCGATCTTGATGTTGCCCTTCTTCGCGACCTCGGCCCATTGCGCGAGCTCGCGCGCGATGATCCTGGCGAATTCCTCAGACGTGTCGCCGGCCGGATAAGTCTGGTGCGACGCGAGCTTCTCGACCACGTCCGGCATCTTTACGATCGCGATGACCTCGTCCTGCAATCTCTTGATGATCGCGGGCGGCGTCTTGGCGGGCGCAAGCAGCCCGGTCCAAAACTCGACCTCCATATCCTTGAAGCCGGCTTCCGCCATGGTCGGCACGTCGGGATGCGAGGGCAGCCGCTGCGGTGACGTGACCGCGAGCGCGCGCACGCGGCCGTCCTGCAACGGGCCGGTCGCCGGCCCGACGTCCGACAGCGACATCAGCGCGTCGCCGCGCATCAGCGCCATCATCGCTTCCGAATTGGCACGGAAGGCGATGTACGTGAAATTGGTGCCGGTGCGCTGCTCGAACATTTTTTGCACGACCTGGAAGATCGGTCCGGTCGCCGCCGCATTGGCCTTGTCGGGGTTCGCCTTCGCATACGCGACCAGCTCCTGCACCGTCCGCACCGGCGCCTTGGCGTTCACCGTCAGGATCAGCGGAAATTTTGCGATCCGTGCGATCGGCGCGAAGTCGCGCTGCGAATCGTAGGTGAGGTTCGCGACCACGGCCGGATTGACCGTCAGCATCCCGATCGAGCCGAGCAGCAGCGTGTGTCCGTCCGGCGGCGACTTGGTGACCTGCGCGGCGGCGAGATTGCCGTTGGCGCCCGGGCGGTTCTCGACCACCACCGGCCGGCCGAGACGGTCAGACAGCTTCGCCCCGATGAGACGCGCGAAGAAGTCGAGCCCGCCGCCCGCCGCGTTGGGAACAACGATGAAGACGTTCCGGCTCGGGAACTGGCTGGCGTCCTGCGCCAGCGCGGTCACGCCGGCAAGGCTCGCGGCCGCGATGCCAAACAAGACGACGGCGCGACGACGATTCATGGCGCACTCCCTGTCATTGTGCGTTATCAGCGATCACACATCGGTCATTGCAGCGATCCGCGTCAAGACCGCTGCCCTTGTTGCGTTGCCGCATGCATGCATGGGCGGCATTGCATAAATCTCCGTTCGCCGCTGGTCGAATGTGGGTTGCTGCTCTAAGACGCTCGCGGCTACCCTCTCCTCAAATCCATCAGCCAGCAAGGAAGGCCGCAAGCTCCCGTGGACGCCCGCACCACTCCTGCCCCGGTGACCTCGCTCTCCCACAAGGAAGCGCGGGTGATCGTCATGGGCATGATGTTTCCGGTGTTCATGGGCTCGCTCGACAACACCAATCTTGCCACCGCGTTGCCGACCATCGGCCGCGACCTCGGTGATCCCAACCTGCTGCCCTGGCTGATCACCGCCTACCTGCTCGCCGCCACGGCGGTGGTGCCGCTCTACGGCAAGTTCGCCGACATCTACGGGCGCCAGTTCACGCTGCGCATCGCCATCATCATCTATATGGCGGGGTCGCTGGTGTGCGCGCTGGCGCCGGACATGCTCACGCTCATCTTCGGGCGCGCGCTGCACGGCCTCGGCGGCGGCGGGCTCTCGACCATGGGCGCGATCGTGCTCGGCGACGTGGTCGCGCCCAAGGAGCGCGGCCGCTACTACGCTTATTTCGCCGTGGTCTACACCACCGCCGGCGCACTCGGGCCGGCGCTCGGTGGATTCTTCTCCGACCATCTGCACTGGTCGGCGATCTTCTGGTTCAACATCCTGCTCGGCGCGACCGCGCTGATCGTGACCGGCATTCTGCTGCGCCGCCTGCCCCGGCATGAGCGGCCGCACAACCTCGACGTGATCGGCGCGGCGCTGATCGTCATGGCGAGCATCTCCTTCATGCTGGCGGTCAATCTCGGCGGCGTGCGCTATCCCTGGACGTCACCGCCGGTCCTGGTGTTGTTCGCCGTTGCCGCCGCGGTCGGACTGCTGTTCGTCCGTCGCCTGCTGACCGCGCCCGAGCCGCTGATCCCGATCGCGATCCTGAAGAACCGCCAGGTCCGTTTCGCCACCGGCGGGCACGCCTTCGGCTGGGCCTCGATCGTCAGCCTCAACATCTTCATGCCGCAGTATCTGCAGAACGTCATCGGCCTGACGCCGACCGGCGCGGGCCTCACCCTCGTCATCTTCATGATCGCGCTCAACATCAGCGCCGGCACGTCGGGCTACGTGCTCGGCCGCGTGGTGCACTACAAGCTGCTGCCGATGGCGGGGCTCAGCGTGGCGATCTGCGCCATCCTCGTGCTAGCCTGGAACGTCGATCGCGTCAGCCTGATCTGGTTCGAGGTGCTGCTGGTCATCATCGGTCTCGGCTTCGGCGCCATGCCCGGCCTCACGCAAGTGGTGGTGCAGAATTCGGTCGAGCGGCACGAGCTCGGCATTTCGGTCGGCACCATGACGTTCACCCGCAATCTGCTGGCGACCTTCATGGTCGCGATGTTCGGCGCGATCGTCGCGGGTTTTGCGATCAAGGCGTCCGGCACCGGCGAACTCGGCGGCGCGCTGGCGCAGGACGCGGCGATGGCGGCGGAAGCCTATCGGCGCGTGTTCTTCGCGACCGCGGCGACCATGACGGTGGCGTTGATCTCCATCATCCTCATCGAGGAGAAGCCACTGCAGTCGGGCGCCGCGGCGGAAACGAAGTAAGGCCGCATGGACGCCCCGACCGCGGCCAAGCCGCCGCCCGCCCCCAAGCCGCTCACCCACAAGGACCTCCGGCTGTTCGTCATCGGCGCCATGCTGCCGGTGTTCATCGGCGCGATGGACAACACCATCCTGGCGACCGCGCTGCCGACCATCGGCCGCGACCTCAACGACATTCGCAATCTGCCCTGGCTGATCACGATCTTCCTGCTCGCGTCCACGGCCTGCATGCCGCTCTACGGCAAGATCGCCGACATCCACGGCCGCCGCCTCACGCTCTGCGTAGCGCTCGCGATCCACCTCGTCGGCTCGCTGGTCTGCGCGCTGGCGCCGTCGATGGCGGTGCTGATCTTCGGCCGTGTCGTGCAGGGCATCGGTGCCGCCGGCCTCGTCTCAATTCCGATCGTCGTGCTGGGCGACGTCGCGGCGCCAAAGGAGCGCGGGAAGTACTCGGCGTATTTTGCCATCGTCTATACCACCGCCGGCGCCTGCGGCCCCGCCCTCGGCGGGTTCCTGTCCGAAGTGCTGCATTGGTCGGCGATCTTCTGGCTCAACGTGCCGCTGGACCTCATCGCCTTTGTGGTCATCTGGACGACGCTACGCCGACTGCCCCGCTATGAGCGCCCCCACCGGCTCGACTTGATCGGCGCGATGCTGATCGTGGCGGCGAGCGTGTCGTTCATGCTCGGCCTCAACCTCGCGGGCGTGCGCTATGAATGGGCCTCTGCCCCGATCCTGGCATTGTTTTGCACCGCGCTCGCCGGCTTCGGTCTGTTCGTGTGGCGACTGCTGACCGCGCCCGAGCCTCTGATTCCGCTCGCGGTCCTGCGCGACCCGATCGTGCGCTACGCGACCATCGCCAATGGCTGCGGCTGGAGCGCCATCGTCGGCCTCAACATCTTCCTGCCGATCTACCTTCAGAGCGTCGTCGGACTGTCGCCGATCGAGGCCGGATTGAGCCTCGTTGTGCTGATGGTCAGCCTCAACATCAGTGCCGGCATCGGCGGCCAGGTGCTGTGCCGGGTGACGCACTACAAAGCGATGCCGATCATCGGCCTGGTGATTGCGATCGGCGGGGTGATCGTGCTGGCGCTGTGGGCCGACAGGCTGACGCCGGTGTCGTTCCAGGTGTTGCTGCTGCTGATCGGCGCGGGCTTCGGACCGACGCCGTCGATGTCATCAGTGGTGGTGCAGAACGTGGTCGAGCGTCATCACTTCGGGATCTCGGTCGGCACCATGAATTTCTCGCGCAACCTGTTCAGCACCATTCTCATTGCGATCCTCGGCGCCCTGGTATTGGCGGCAACGTCCTCGTTCGGGCCGGGCGCCGGCGGCGAGCTCACCGGCGCGCTGCCGCCGGGCAGCGCCGAGGCGGTCGAAGCGTTCCGGCGGGTTTTCTTCACGGTCGCGGTTTGCCTTTCGATTTCCTTCATCGCAGTTGTTATGATCGAGCAACGGCCGCTGCGGACCGACCTGCCGGACAGCAAGGCCTGAGACTTTTCGTCTGTCATTCCGGGCTCCGGCCTGGCGGCCGGCCCGGAATGACCAAAAGAAATTGGAGGCGACCATGGCCAACTTCACGCCGCTCTCCGCCGCCATCGGCGGCGCGCTGATCGGGCTTGCCGCCGTGATGCTGATGCTGCTCGCCGGCCGCGTCGCCGGCATCTCAGGCATCGCGGCGGGCATCCTCGGCATCGGAACCATCGACCGAGGCTGGCGCATCGCCTTCGTCGTGGGACTCATCCTCGCGCCGGTGGCCGCGATGCTCGCGGGCTATGCCGTGCCGGTGCCGGCGATGCCCGCGAGCTGGTTCGTGGTGATCACCGCCGGCTTCCTGGTCGGTTTCGGCGCGCGGCTCGGCGGCGGCTGCACCTCCGGGCACGGCATCTGCGGCATGGCGCGAATCTCCAAACGCTCGATCATCGCAACGCTGGTGTTCATGGGCACGGCGGTAATCACCGTCGCGCTGATGCGCCATGTAATTGGAGGCTGATCATGCTTGTCGTTGCCTCGCTCATTTGCGGATTCATCTTCGGCCTCGGCCTCCTGATCTCCGGCATGATGCAGCCGTCCAAGGTCCTCGCCTTCCTCGATATCCTCGGCATTCGAACCGGCGCTTGGGATCCAAGCCTCGCGGTGGTGATGGCGGCAGCGCTTGCCGTCGCAGGCCTCGGTATGATCCTCGCGCAACAGCGCCCGCAGCCGGTGCTCGCGCCCAAATTCGACATCCCGACCAAGACCGTGATCGACACGCCTTTGATTGCGGGCTCCGCGCTGTTCGGCATCGGCTGGGGGCTGGTCGGGCTTTGCCCGGGCCCGGCGCTGGAAAATCTGGCGACGCTGTCGCCGCCGCTCATCGTGTTCTGCGTCGCGATGGCGGCGGGTATCGTCGCGCACGATGCGTGGTACGCCAAACGGCCGGCGGCACCGACGAGCGGCGCACTGGCCGGCGCGGACGGTTAGCGCGTGTACTCATAAAGATTAAAGCCCCGACGGTGGGGGGACCGCCGGGGCTGAGCATTATCGACGAGCTATCGGGAGGATGGGGGATGCTCGCCGACCCCATTTACGTAGGACGCCCCGTGGACGGCCACCAGTTACAAATCGTTAATTGAATCTCGTCGGCGCGAACCCTGCGACACCAGTGACGGCAGTGATTCGTGCCGTCAGTCCAGCTTGTCAGAGGGCGGGAAAAGCGCAAAAATCCACCCAGTTGGCGTTCATCTGAAAAATCCGGATTCGTATCATGTTTATCAGTCATACCGACGTCGGCGACAACCTGCGCAAGATCGTCATCTTGGGCCGCCTCGACATCCCGGGCACCGAATCGGTCGCTGGCGAACTCGAAAAGCTCGCCGCCGCGCCGAAGAAAGGCATCGTCGTCGATTTGTCTAGCCTCAGGTTCCTGGCGTCGATCGGGATCCGCGCGCTGTTCAAAAGCGCCAAGGCCGTGAAGGAGCGCGGCGGGAGGATGGTGCTGGTCGTCGGCACTAACTCGTCGGTCGTGATGAGCCTCGAGGCCACCGGCGTCAACGACCTGATCCCGATGTTCAAGAGCGACGCCGAGGCCGAGCGGGCCGCCGTCGCCTGAGCGGTGCATAACGGGGTTCACACCGACAAGCAGGCCGAAACGCTCGCTATCGCCGCGAGCGGGGACGAGATACGGCGCGCTTGCGAGTGGCTCACCACCGTGCTCCGGCAGCGCGACGTGCCGGACCCACAGGTCGAGTGCCTTGAGTTGGCTCTCCATGAAGTGCTGGCGAACGTGCTTGCCCACGGCGGAAGCACGGCGCGCGCCGATCCGATCCGCATCCGCATCGAAGTCCGCGAGAAGGCCACGACCGGCGAGGCGCACGTCAAGGTAAGTGACGCCGGCATCCCGTTCGACCCGACCGGCGCGCCGGAGCACACCCCGGCCAAAACGCTGGCCGAAGCGCAGCTCGGCGGCCTAGGCTTGCCGCTGATCCGGCGCTGCTCCGACTGGATGAGTTACTGCCGTGAAGGCGACCGCAACCACTTCGTGTTCGGCGCGCGATGGCCGAAACTTTGAAGCTGCCCTCCAGCACACGCTTCTCGGCAATTTCGAACCGTGATCGCGATCACCGCGGCGATGTCGGTTATCGAGTTCCGCCCAATCCCCGGCCAAGCCCTGCGAACGGATGTGTTGACGGTTGCTCGGAAAATGGAAACTGTTTACCGGTTCAGAGCTATTGCGTCGCAATTCTCCCTTGCAGGGGCGGCGGACGCACTCAAAAGGCGGGAATGGCATGATAGATCGGTTCACGACGGCAGAATCGACCGGGGCGATCCGGCGATTGTGGCTTCCCGCCACGGTGAGGCTCGCGGCCGTGGCCGCGCTGTGGGCGCTGACCGCGGCGCCGCCCGCCGATGCCGCGGCGGCCCAAAAGGCACGTCCGGCGCAACCCACCGAGGCGACCGCCCCGCGCCAGGCCGGCGAGGCGATCATGGCGATCGTATCGATCAAGAGCCAGAAGGTGACCATCTACGACGCCGACGGCTGGATCCTCAGCGCACCGGTGTCGACCGGGACCAAAGGACGTGAAACGCCGGCCGGCGTCTTCGCAGTGGTGGAGAAGAACAAGGACCACCGCTCGAATATGTATGACGACGCCTGGATGCCGAACATGCTGCGCATCACCTGGAACGGCATCGCGCTGCACGGCGGCCCGCTGCCCGGATATCCGGCCTCGCACGGCTGTGTGCGCATGCCCTTTAGCTTCGCCGAAAAGCTGTTCGACAAGATCCGCATGAACACGCGTGTCATCATCTCGCCGAACGACGCGGAGCCGGTGGAGTTTTCCCATCCGGCTTTGTTCGTGCCGAATCCGGAGGCCATCGCGGCTGCGCGGGCGCGCGCCGAAAAACTCGCCCGCGAGGCGGACGAAGCCGCCAAGATGGCCAAACAGACGAAGAAGGCCGCGGCGAAGAGCCAGACGGCGTCGCTGAGCAAGCTGGAACAGGCGAACACCCGGGCCCAGGCCGAGCTCAAGGCCGCCGAGAAACGCCTCGCCACCGCCAAGACAGACCAGGCCAAGGCCCGGGCCGAGGACCAGCAGCAGAAAGCCGCCGCAAGGGCCGCGGAGCTGCGCGCGCAGCTCGACGCTGCCAAAGCAGCGCGCGAGGCCAGGCTCGCGCTCGTCCCGGTCTCGGTGTTCATCAGCCGCGCGACGCAGAAGCTTTACGTCCGGCGCAACACGCAAGAGCGGCTGCCGGACGCGGGCGAGTTGTTCGACGCGACCGAGGTTCCGGTCACCATCCGCAATCCCGGCCAGCCGATCGGCACGCATGTGATCACGGCGGTGGCGAGCACCGAGGGGGGCCTGCGCTGGACAGCGGTCACTGTCGACGGCGCGGGCGACGCCAAGGGTGCGCTCGACCGCATCACCATCCCGCAGGAGGTGATCGACCGGTTTGGGCCGACGGCGTTGGCGCGATCTTCGATCATCATCTCGGATGAGCCGCTGCACCGCGAGACCAACTATCGCACGGAGTTCGTTGTTGCGCTGAACAACCAGCCGCAGGGCGGGCTGATCACACGCCCGCGCACGCCGCCCGAAACCCTCTTTGCGGGCGGCGGCGGTAGCGACGGCGGCTTCTTCGGCGGCCTGTTCCGCCAGGGCGGCGGCCCGCAATCCGGCAAGGGCGGCGGCCGGAACGAGCCGCGGCAGAACAGCCCGTTCTTCTTTCGGTAGGTTGGGCTTTGCCAGGGCCCGCGCTGGAAATCTGGCGACGCTGTCGCCACCGCTCATCGTGGCTGCGTCGCGATGGCGGCGGGCATCGTCGCGCACGATGCGTAGTACGCGAAGTGCCGCTGTACCGAGCGGCGCGCCGGCCGGCGCGGACGGATGAAGTAAATCTTTCGCTCGCGTGAGGCTCTGCCAGACAATCAGTACCTGGCCACAACCGGGCCCGGGCCCCAGCGGAGGTTCAAGCCCACCTTGGCCACGTGCTTGTGCTCGCGAATGTTGGCCGTGCCGAAAAATCCGCCGTTCAGATCGAAGAAGCCAACCCCACGGGTGCCGAAGTCGTAGTAGTTGTACTCGGCAAAGCCCGAGAGCCAGTTGTTGAAGGCATATTCTGCGCCGCCGCCGACCGTCCAGCCGCTGCGCGTCTCGCGGCCCGTGAATACGGTCGCGCCGGTGGCGGTGACGAACACCCTGTAGTCGTTACGCTCCCAAGCGCCGCCGCCCTTCACATAGATCAGCAACCGATCCCAGGCGTAGCCGACACGTCCGGTGACCGATGCCAGCGACTTGATCTTCGTTTCATCCGAGTCGCCAGCGATGATGGCATCCGGACTGCTGCCCTTGGCATTGCTCCAATCGTAGTCGCCCTGGATACCGAACACCCACCCGCCAACCTGGTAGTTACATCCAGCCTGGACGCCGCCCAGCCATCCGTCCGCATCGTGGCTGCCCAATGGTACGCCAGCGGTGTTCGACCAATCCCCTTTCGCCCACAGGCCGCCAACGTTGCCGCCGACGTAGCACCCGGTCCAACTGAAAGCCGCGACTGGAGGCGGAGCCCTGTAGGGTGCCTTCATCGGCATGTCGGCCGCAAAGGCAGGCGTCGCCAAGAGCCCGGTGACCACAACCACTGTCGAAAGCCGAACCGGCCTGACCATCTGATGTCCCCCACAAGTTCTCGCTATGCGTCGGGGCGACGATAGGAGCGAGGGATGCGCACCGTCCCCTCACAGATGTCAGGGGCGGGCCTGATTGGTGTCGGAAGACACACGTTTTTCAATCGGATGTTGCGCAAATGCAACTCGATTGACGGCGGCAGGAAAGCTCCACAAGATTGCACTGCACTAGGTTCGCGGAGAACGCCACATATGGACCGCACGGCCGACATTCTGCGCGTCAGTGAACAACTCTATGCCGCCGTTGCGGAGCCGGAGCGATGGCCGCTGGCGCTTGAGGCCGTCGCCGATCTGCTGCACGGCGATCATGCGATTCTCATGGTGCAGGAGGACGACGGCGCCAACGACCCGTTCATCGCCAGTGCCCGGGTCGAAGCGTCCAGCCTTGCGCACTTTTTCTCGGCAGACGGGGTGCGTACCATGGCTCCGTTGTTCAACATGGTCCCGGTCGGCGTAGCGCCTCGCACGGAATTCATCTCGGACGCGGACTTCGCACGTACCGCAGCCTACAACGACCTGATCCGGCCGATGAATGGCTTCCATGGCATGCACCTCCGGCAGACAGGGGTCGTCAGCGTTTTTTTCAACGTCTGCCGGCCGTTGCGTGATGACAATTTTGCCAAAGCCGACGTCGCCGCGTTGCAGATGCTCGCGCCGCATTTGGAGGCAGCGTTTGAGTTGCAACGCCGCTTGCAGTCCGCCAGGCACGGCCACGCCGGACTCGCGCGCTTGCTCGATCGCTTGGACAGCGGCGTCATACTGACCGATGGGTCAGCGCTCCCAAAGATGCTCAATAATCGGGCCACGCGGATTGTCGCCGAAGCCGATGGATTGACCGTCGACACCGCCGGACTGGTGGCATCAACACCGGCGGCAACGCAACGGTTGCACGAGGCGATCGCCGCAATGAGCCGCGACACGGCCGTCGGACCACAGCGCATTCGACTTGACCGGCCTTCGCGCAGGCTTCCGCTGCTGCTGACCGTGTTCCCGATCTGGCGACTTGATGCGACGGTGCCGGGCGCCGGCTCCGCGCGCGTGGCTGTCTTCATCACCGAGCCGGACGCGCCGCTTTCGATCGATCGGACGACAATCGCCGAGACGTTTGGGCTTACCCGACGTGAAAGCGAAATTGCCGTTTTGCTGGCAGATGGAGTCAGCCGCGACATGATTGCAACGCGGCTCGCTCTTGGCCGGGGCACGGTCCGCGAGCATCTCAGGCACGTCTTCGAAAAGACCGGTGCACGCAGCCAGCCGGCGCTGGTCGCGCTGTTGCGGGGCTTTGTCGACCGCTTGCATTGAAGTCACCCCCGCACCGCCACCACCTGCCCGCCGTCGACAACAATCGTCGCGCCGGTGATGAAGCGGCCGGCGTCGCAGGCGAGCAGCAGCAGCGCGCCGTCGAGATCGCGCGCCTCGCCGAAGCGGCCGGTTGGAATCTCCTGCTTGATCGCGGTGCCGCGATCGCTCGCGAGATAGTCGCGGTTGAGATCGGTGACGATCCAGCCCGGCGCGATGGCGTTGACGCGGATGCCCTTGGACGCGAGCTCGACCGCCAGCGCCTTGGTGAGCTGGATCACGCCCGCCTTCGACACCGCGTAAGGCGCGACGCCCTTCGTGACGGCGATCCCGAGCATGGAGGCGATGTTGACGATCGCGCCACCTCTGTTGGCGGCGAGCATGCGGCGCGCCGCCTCCTGCGACCAATAGAACACCGCATCGAGATTGGTGCCGATCACCCGCCGCCAATCCTCCTCGTTGAGCTCGACGGCCCGGCCCGACGTCACCACGCCGGCATTGTTGATGAGCACGCCGACGGTCCCGAACGCCTGCTCGGCGGCGTCGAAGGCGCGGGTCATGGCGGCGCGGTCGGTGACGTCGGCGGCAATCGCCACGGCGCGCCCGCCGCCCTTCTCGATCCTGTCCTTGACGGCGGCGAGCCGGTCGGCGCGGCGCGCGACCAGCGCCACCGAGGCGCCGGCTTCCGCCAGCACCTCCGCGAAGCGGACGCCAAGCCCGCTCGACGCGCCGGTGACGAGCGCAACCTGGCCGGTCAGATCGAACAATTTTGCTGCGCTCACGGTCACCCTCGACACCTCGTAACCTGCGGAGGATAATGCCACAATAACAAGCCACAGCGAGTTCAATAGCCATGGCCGGACACGATCACGACCACGATCACCACCATCATCACGACCATGACCACGAGCACGGCTCGGAACTCTCCGAAACCCAGCTCCGCGTGCGCGCGCTCGAGACCATCCTGACCGAGAAGGGCTATGTCGACCCGAAGGCGCTCGATGCCATCATCGAGGCCTATGAGACCCGGATCGGGCCGCATAACGGTGCGATGGCGGTGGCAAAAGCCTGGGCCGAACCGGCCTACAAGCGGGCGCTGCTCGCCGACGCCACCAAGGCGGTCGGCTCGCTCGGTTTCGCCAGCCGCGTCGGCGATCATCTGGTCGCGGTCGAGAACACGCCGAAGCTCCACAACATGATCGTGTGCACGCTGTGCTCCTGCTATCCGTGGGAGGTGCTGGGCCTGCCGCCGACCTGGTACAAGTCCGCGCCCTACCGCTCGCGCACGGTGATCGATCCGCGCGGCGTGCTGAAGGATTTCGGCGTGACGCTGCCGGCGGAAACTGAAATCCGGGTCTGGGATTCGACCGCCGAGACACGCTTCATCGTGCTGCCGATGCGGCCGGCCGGCACCGAGGGCTGGAGCGAGGACAAGCTCGCCGAACTGGTCACCCGCGACTCCATGATCGGGACCGGACTGCCGAAGGCGCCCGGCGCGGCGTCATGACGGACAGCGTTGCCGGATTTCTTGACGCACAGATGGCGGATGCCGAGACGCAGTGGAGCCTCGGCACCTTCGGCGCCATCGCGGAGTTTGCGCGTGACGCCGGCGAGCCGGTCGCGCTCGCGCGCGACACGGCATCGCTGGCGGCGGTGACGGAGCGCGGCGGCATCCGCATCGAGCTCCGCCCCGAGATACGGCCGTTCGCCTTCGAGACCACGACGAAAGACAGCTGGAACCACCGCATCGCGCTCTGCCTGCCCGAGGACGCCTGCGCGATGAACGCGCGCACCGCGCTCACCGACCTGGGTGCCGACAGCGCGGCGCTCCGCGAACGCGACCGCGACGCCGTGCTGTTCGACCTCGGCCTCGGCGCGCTGCAAGTCGATTGCTGCGTGCGGATCGCCGATCCGGAGATCGCCGCGCAACTGCGGGCGCATTGCGGGCAGCCCGTGTTCTCCAGCTCGGCGATGGGCATCATCCTGGCGACCAATCCGCATCGCGTGTTCCTGAGCCGGCTCGGCCGCATCGAGGTGTTCCAGCCGATCCCGCCGCCCGACGGCAAGAGCCCGGACGGTCCGCACACCCACGTGCTGCCGGGGCTGCTGCGTCACCGCCGCACCCATGCCGCGACCGAGCCGATCCCCGAGGGGCTGGTGCCATGCGCGCATGTCTATCCGCCGCATCCGGCCAAGGACGGCATGGGCCATGGCCGGCCGTTCGACCGCGCGCGGCACGAGGCGTTCCAGGCGATCCTGCGCAACTACGGCGATCCGAAATTCCTGGCGCTGAAGCAGCAGGTGACCAACGCCGTCGCCACCGGCGCGGACCCCTCCGCCATCGCGGTGACCGACCAGCGCTTCGCGCGCACCAACATCCGCGTGACGCTGCGGCAGCTCAAGGCCCAGCAGGAAACCGCGCCGTCGCTCGACGCCTGGCTCGCCGCGCATGAGCGTCACGGCGAGACCGCCGACGATCCGCATCATCACGAGGCTGCGCAATGAACGGCATCCACGACATGGGCGGCATGGAAGGATTCGGCCCGGTGGAGCCGGAGCCGAACGAACCACCGTTCCATTCCAAGTGGGAAGGCCGCGCGCTGGCGATGAACCGCGCGCTCGGCTACGCGAAGATCTGGAACATCGACAAGTCGCGCGCGAAGATCGAGGAGATGCCGCCGCACGAGTATCTCACCAAGACCTATTACCAAAAGTGGGCGCAGCGGCTGGAGCAGCTTCTGATCGAATACGGCTATATCGGCGAAGACGAGGTGAAGGCCGGACACTCGCTGCGCCCGGGCAAGCCGGTGCCGCGCTTCCTGCCCGCCGCCGACGTGAACAAGGCGCTGTCGCGCGGCAGCTATTCGCGCGAGCCGACGGGGCCTGCGCGCTTCAAGGCCGGCGACCGGGTGCGCACCAGGAACATCCATCCGCATACGCACACAAGGCTGCCGCGCTACGCCCGCGACAAGGTCGGCGTCGTCGAATGCGTGCGCGGCTTCCACGTGTTCCCGGACTCGGTCGCGATCGGGGCGGGCGAGAACCCGCAATGGCTCTACACGGTGCTGTTCGACGCCGCCGAACTGTGGGGCGAAGCCGCCGATCCGAAGCTGAAAGTCTCGATTGAAGCATGGGACCCGTATCTTGAGCCCGCGTGACGCCATCGATCCCGCTGCCGCGCGGCGTGCCGCGCAAGCGGTGCCGAGCATTCCCTGCGACGCCGAAGGGCCGGTGTTCCGCGAGCCGTGGGAGGCGCAGGCGTTTGCGATGGCGCTCGCGCTGCACGAGCACGGGCTGTTCACCTGGAGCGAATGGGCGGCGACGCTGTCGGACGAGATCAAGCGCGCCCAGGCGGCGGGCGATCCCGATACCGGCGAGACCTACTACCGGCACTGGCTCAATACGCTGGAGCGCCTCGTCACCGAAAAGGGCGCGACCGACGCCAAGACGCTGTCGGTCTATCGCGAAGCCTGGGACCACGCCGCCGACCGCACGCCGCACGGCCAGCCGATCGAGCTGAAGCCTGAGGATTTCCGCTAGCGCGCACTCGCGGGCGATACGAATTTCCAGAGCAGCGGCCATGGCATCTCCCGCATTCGAGCGGTTCCGGTTCAGCTTCTTCGAGGATGCCTACTCCGCGCGTGACGGGCTCGACACCGTGGCCCTTGCGGAGCTTAAGGGCGACGAGCGGACGCGCGCGGAAGAGATGCTCCTCCAGTATCTGCCCGACACGCGCGGCGTCATCGGCTTGGGCGTGCTGGGCTCGCGCAAGGCCGAGCGCCGGCTGGCGCAGCTACTCGACGACGTGGTGCAACGCGAGTTGCAGGTCGTCTATCTGGCGAAGGCGCTCTGGCAAATCCGCCCCGACCCGCGCTGGCTCGCGGCCGTCACGGAGGTGCTTGCATCCGCCGATAATGACATGCAGCGGATGAATGCCGCCGAGGCGCTTTCCGTCTTTTGCGACCCCGAGGCGGTGGGAGCGCTGGTGAAGGCGCTCGACGATCCCACGGCACTCGTGCGCCATCACGCGGCCCGCGGCCTGTTGGCGATCCACGGCCTGCTCGACGAAGACCTGATGAAGCCCGACGGGGAGCACATGATGTACCGGGTGATGTCGGATGACCCGCACAGGCGCGAGGGCGGCAAGCGCGATGTGCTTGCGGCCATCGCCGGGCGGCCGATTGTCAGGCCAGCAGCCGCTCGCTCGCCATATAGCCCATGAGCAGCAATGTGCCGAAGGCGGTGATCAAGAGCGCGGCCGCGACCTCGATGCCGCGCATGAACAGCATGCCGTAGCCGCCGCGGGTCGAAGCGAAGCGGTCGGCCCATTTCGTCGCGATGACGGAGATGACGGCGATCGTCGCCACCATGATGGCGGTGCCAAGCCCCATCACGAAGGTCGCGACGACGCCGGCCCAGAACAATCCCTGCGCCAGCGTGAACACCAGCACCAGGATCGCGCCCGAGCACGGCCGCAAGCCGACCGCAAAGGTTGCCATCAGGCCGCGCTTCCAGCCGCCGGGTCCGGCGAGCTCGCTCGGCTCCGGCGCGTGCGCATGGCTCCACGCCGATCCGTGATCATGATCGCAATGCGCGTGGTCATGATGGTCATGCGCGTGACCATGGTCATGATGGGCATGGTCGTTATGCGCATGCGCGGCGTGATCGTGGTGCCCTGATCGTGCCCATGGGCGTGATCATGCCCGTGGGCGTGATCGTGTGCGTGGTCATGGTGCGCGTGACCGTGATGCGCATGATCGTGGTGGTCGTGCAGGTGGGCGGGCGTGGCGGCGGCGCCGACGGTCTTCGGCTTGTGAATGTCGCGCCACGTCGCGAAGGCGGCGCGGCCCTTGGCCCAGACCAGCCGCAGTCCGATCGCGATGATGAGCAGGTAGCTGATGATCTCGATCCAGTACACGGTGGTTTTCATGGTCGCCGCGGTGGCGTTCAGGAGAACGGCGGCGATCCCCACCAACGCGACCGCAACCGTGGCCTGCACCATCGCCGACGCGAAGGAGAGGACGACGCCGCGCCACCAGGTTTCCCGGTTGGCCACCACGTAGGACGAGATCACCGCCTTGCCGTGGCCGGGACCGGCGGCATGGAAGACGCCATAGGCGAACGACAGGCCGAACAGCACCCACAGCGCGGAGTTGTCGGTTTTTGCGGCGCGGATCGCGCCGGAGAGGCCTTTGTAGAACTCGGCCTGCTTGACCATGATCCAGCCGACAAGGCCGCTATAGGGCGTCGCCGGCGGCGCGCTCTTCGGGGCGCCGACGCCGAACGGCGAACCCTGCGCCAGAGCAACATCGACGACACCGGCAGCCACAACGAGGGCGGCGATCGCAACACCGGCGATCAGAAGTGTTCGCTTTGTACGCCCCGTGGTGAGTCCCATGTCACTCCCCCCGGCGGGTCAGGAACATTTGACCAGGATTCGGTTGGCGAACTGTGCCCCGAGGAATTGCGCGGGATCGAGCTTCTGGTCGGGCGCCATCTGGAACAGCTTGGCGGCCGTCCCCGCGATCCATCTCCTCCGGGCGCGCCACGACCATCTTGCAACCCGCCGGCGCGCCGACGAGCCCGACCGCGTTCTCCTTTTCGAAGGAGAAGTCGACGAAGTAGGACGGATCGTAGATCTCGATCTGGAGCTCCTGCGCCTTGAGCGGCGTCTTGAACGGCAGCATGAAGTGCAGCGTCAGGATCTGGTCCTTGTAATCCAGATAGTAGCCGGGCGGCGGATCGACGAAATCGGCCTTCTTGCCGTTCACCCTGGCCATCGTGAAATATTCGAAGTCCTTGAGCGACTCGACATTGGTCTTGGCGAGCGGCTCCAGTTCCTCGCGGGTGAACACGCCGCGCATCTTGCTGTCGATACCCTGAGTCGCGAACGCCGAGAACATGTCGTCGAAGGTCCAGGCATGGCGGATGCCGGTAATGCTCCCGTCGGGGCCGTAGACCAGCTCGCTCCGCATCGTCACCCAGACATGCGGATGGGCCGAGGCCGGAAGGATGGTCGCGACAAGGCTGGCGAGCACTGCCGCGGCAACGCATGAAAGCTGTCTGATCATGGGGGGAAGATAGCACGGAGTGCGGCGGAATGGAGGCCCTTGTGGCGCCCCGCGTCCCACCCCCGTAGCGCGAATTTTATATCCCGGTTGCGCCGCCGTCGGCGCGCGGATCGTGCGCGCCTTCGAGTGTTCCGTTCGGATGCAGGACCACCGCGCCGGCATGGCCCATCGTCCCGGCGTAAGGCTGCGGCATCACATCCACGTCATGACCGGCGGAGATCAGGCGGTCGATCAGGTTGCCGTCGAAGCGCCCTTCCAGCACGACGCTGCCGTGGGCCGAGCCCCAGGTGCGGCCGACGAACCAGCGCGGCCGGTCGAGCGCCTGCTCGAGCGGCTGGCGGAACGAGACGTGCCGCGTGAACAACGCCGCCTGGATCTGCGGCTGCGCGTCGCCGCCCATGGTGCCGTAGGCCATGATCCGTCCGTCGCGGAGTACCGCCAGCGCGGGATTGAGCGTGTGCAGCGGCAATCGCCCCGGCTCCAGCGCGTTGAGAGCGCGGGGGTCGAGCGAGAAGCTTGTGCCGCGGTTCTGCATCAGCACGCCGGTGCGCGGCAGCACCACGCCGGAACCGAACTCCCAGTAGAGCGACTGGATGTAGGACACGACCAGACCGGAGGCGTCGGCCGCGCCCATCCAGATCGTGTCGCCCTGCCCTTGCGACGCCGACACCGAGCCGGCCTTGCCGCGGTTGATCGCGGCGGCTTCGGCGTCGAGGAAAGCATCGGCGAGGAAGCGCTCGGGCGGATGCTGCAGCCGGTCGGGATCGGTGATGGCGCGGTCGCGGACGCGTAGCGCGCGCTTCGCCGCCTCGATCAGCCCGTGCACATGCTCGAAGCTCTCCGCCTCCTTGACGCCGAGCCGGTCGAACAGCGCGAGGATCATCAGCGAAGCGAGCCCCTGCGTTGGCGGCGGCGTGTTGTAGAGCGTGCCGGCCTCGATCATGACCGACAACGGCTCGGCCAGCGTCGCCTTGGTGCGTTCGAGGTCGGCGCGCGTCACCGGCGAGCCCACGCGGTCGAGATCGGCGGCGACCTCGCGCGAGACGTCGCCGCGATAGAAATCGGCAAGCCCGGCATGGGCGAGCTGTTCGAGCGTCGTGGCGAGCGCATCCTGGCGCAGCAGGTGGCCGGCCGCCGGCGCCTTGCCGTCGACCAGGAAGGCCTGCGCGAATCCGGGAACGAGCTTCAGCTCGCCCGCGACGGCGGCCGTGAGGTCGGCGAGGCTGCGCGCCGTGGGCGTGCCCTCGCCGGCCTGGCGGATGGCGTGGCCGAGCAGCACGTCGAGCGGCAGCGCGCCGCCCTGGGCCTTCGCCATCTCCAGCGCCAGCATCCAGCCGGCAATCGCGCCCGGCACCGTGAGCGCCGCGAGCGGCCCGCGCGACGGGATCGCGTCGTAGTCGCGGTAGAGCTCCGGCCGCGCGTGCTCACCGGCCCGGCCCGCCGCCATCAGTGCGCGCACGCGCCCCGACGGCTCCCGCACCACCCAGAAGCCGTCGCCGCCGATGCCGTTCATGTGCGGATAGACGACCGCGATCGACGCCGCCATCGCGACCATCGCCTCGAGCGCATTGCCGCCCTCGGCGAGCACGGCGCGGCCGGTGTCCGCCGCCGCGCTATGCGGCGCGCAGACGACGCCGCGGCGATGTCCGGCGGTATGGAGGTCCAATGTCTCTCTCCGTCATGCCCGCGCTTGTCGCAGGCATCCACGTCTTCGACGCGGCAAGTTAAAGACGTGGATGGCCGGGCGAAAGGGCGTTCACGCCCGTCTGCGACGGGCTATGCCCGGCCATGACTCATTGCTAGGTGGTGCTGGTCGCTGGCGCAAATCCTCGCTGCTTGAGCAGCGCATCGGGCGTCGGCAACCGGCCGCGGAACGCGGTGTAGAGCGCTTCCGGATCGCTCTTGCCGCCGGCGGAGTAGACGTGGTCGTAAAGCTTCTTCGCGGTCGCCGGATCGAAGATGTCGCCGGTTTCCTGGAACGCCGCGAAGGCGTCGGCGTCGAGCACCTCCGACCACATGTAGCTGTAATAGGCGGAGGCGTAGCCGCCACCCGAGAACACATGGGCAAAGTGCGTCGGCCGGTGCCGCATCACGATCTCGGCCGGCATGCCCATCTTGGCGAGCGCCGCGTCCTCGAAGCGCCCGACGTCGAAGCCCTTCGCGTCCTTGAGCAGATGCGCGTCGAGATCGAACAGCGCGGACGAGACGAACTCGACCGTGGCGAAGCCACGGTTGAAGTTGCGGGCGTCGAGCAGGCGCTTGAGCAGGTCGTCGGGGATCGCGCGGCCGGTGCGGGCATGGATCGCAAACCGGCGCAGGATATCGGGCTGCTCCAGCCAGTGCTCATAGAGCTGCGACGGCAGCTCGACCCAGTCGGTGAGCACGCTGGTGCCGGCGACCATCGGATAGGTGACGTCCGATAGAAGCCCGTGCAGCGCGTGGCCGAACTCGTGGAACAGCGTGCGCGCATCGTCGAACGAGAGCAGCGTCGGCTGCCCGTCGCCGCCCTTGTTGAAGTTCATGATGTTGATGACCAGCGGGCGGATATCGGGCCCCGTCAGCTTCTCCTGGTCGCGCAGCGTCGTCATCCAGGCGCCCGAGCGCTTGGACGGCCGCGCGAAGTAGTCGCCGAGGAACAGCCCGAGGTGGCGGCCGTCCGGCCCGAGCACCTCCCATGCCATCACGTCGGGGTGCCAGGCTTCGACGTCCTTGCGGCGCTCGAAGGTGAGGCCGAACAGCTTGAAAGCGGTGTAGAACGCCGCGTCGATGATGTGGTGGAGCTGGAAGTACTGATTTACCGTCGCTTCGTCGATGTCGCAACGGACCTTGCGCAGCTTCTCGGCGTAGTAGCGCCAGTCCCATGGCGCGATCTGAAAGTTCCCGCCCTCCTGCCGCACCAGCTCCTGCATGGCGTCGCGGTCGGCGAGCGCGCCGGCGCGCGCCGGCGCCCAGACCCGATCGAGCAGGTCGCGCACGGCGGCCGGCGTCTTCGCCATGGCGTCGTCGAGCCGATAGTGGGCAAACGTCTCGTAGCCGAGGAGCTTGGCGCGCTCGGCGCGCAGCGCCACGGTCTCGGCGATGACGGCCTTGTTGTCGGTGGCGCCGCCCTGGTCGCCGCGCGCGATCCAGGCGCGGAACGCTTTTTCGCGGAGATCACGGCGCGCGGAGAATTGCAGGAACGGCTCGACGCTCGACCGCGAGAGCGTGATGACGTGCTTGCCGGTCATGCCGCGCTCGGCCGCCGCCGACCGCGCCGCCGCACGCACGAAGTCCGGCAGGCCGGCGAGGTCCTCCTCGCTCTCGAGCGTCAGGGTGTAGTCCTGCTCGTCCGCGAGCACGTTCTGGCTGAAGGTCGTGCCTAGCACCGCCGACCGCTCGGCGATCTCGGCCAGCCGCTTCTTGGTGGTGGCGTCGAGGCCGGCGCCGGCTCGCTTGTACATGGTGTGGTAGCGATCCAGCACCCGCCGCTGCTCGGGGTTAAGGTCTTGGGCGTCGCGCGCGCGATAGAGCGCGTCGATGCGCTGGAACAGGGCCTCGTTCTGCAGGATACGCTGGTGGTGGGCAGCGAGCTTCGGCCCGATCTCGCGCTCGATCTTGAGCAACGCGTCGTTGGTGTCGGCGCTCGCCAGATTGAAGAACACGCCGGCGACGCGGTCGAGCAGCCTCCCGCTGCGTTCCAACCGCTCGATGGTATTGCCGAAGGTCGGCGCCTCGGCCTGCGCCACGACCGCCGCGACGTCGGCGTCGTGCTCGGCGAAGGCGCGCTCGAAGGCCGGCATGAAGTGCTCGGGCACAATGCAGCCGAACGGCGGCATTTCGAACGCCCCGGTCCAGGTTTCGAAGAAGGGATTGGGCTCGGTGGCGGGGGTGGTCGGCTGGTTCTGCTGGGTCATGACCTGATATATGGTGGGCCTGTCCCGCGCAGGGCAAGCCAAAGTTAATGCCCGGCCCGGTGCCGAACCCGGAGAAGACCATGCCCCGTCACGCCAGCTATGTCCCCCACGGCGTCATTCCGGCCGTGCTGCTGCCGTTCCACGACGACCTGTCCATCGACGAGGCGAGCTTCCGCAGTCACCTGCGCGACGTGGCGGCGACCGAGGGGATTTCGGCGATCACCATCAACGCGCACTCGACCGAGGTGGCCTCCTGCACCTTCGATGAGCAGCGCCGCGTGCTTGATATCGCGCAGGACGAGATCGGCGGCCGACTGCCGATCGTCAACGGCATCTGGGCCGACGGCAGCCTGGAGGCTGCGCGCATCGCCAAGATGGCGGCCGACGGCGGCGCCTCGGTGTTGCTGGTGTTCCCGCCGGCGCCGTTCACGCTGCAGCAGTCGCCGGAGATGGCGCTCGCCCACTTCAAGCGCATCGCCGACGCCACCGACCTGCCGATCATCGTGTTCCAGTATCCGCTGGCGACCGGCCAGGGCTACCCGCGCGACACGCTGCTTAAGATGTGCGAGCAGGTGCCCTCGATCCGCGCCATCAAGGACTGGGCCGGCAACGTGCCCCAGCACGAGATGCAGATCCGGACGCTGCAGAGCCTGTCGCGGCCGGTGAACGTGCTCACCACCCACTCGGCGTGGCTGTTCTCGTCGCTGGTGCTCGGCTGCAACGGCCTCCTGTCCGGCTCCGGCAGCGTCATCGCCGACCTGCAGGCGCAGCTCTACCGCGCGGTGCAGCGCAACGACCTCGCGGCGGCAAAGGCGCTCAACGACCGCATCTATCCGACCGCGCGGGTGTTCTACGCCGACCCCTTCGTCGACATGCACAACCGCATGAAGGAGGCGCTGGTGCTGCTCGGCCGCCTGCCGCGCGCGGTCGTGCGCCCGCCGCTGGTCAAGCTCGGCGCCGCCGAGATCGAGCGCATCCGTGCGGCGCTGGTCGAGGCCGGGCTGCTCGGTGCGAAGGGCCGCGAAAAGGCCCGCGACGCCGCCTGAGCCAGTGGCCTTCCGGGCTTGATCCCGCCACCCATATTGTGGACATTGCGCCCGCCAACAGGACCTCGACGATGACCAATGCCCCGGAACTCGGCCAGCGCCGCAAGATCAATTGGCTCAACGTCAACACCGTGCTGAGCGCCGCGATCCTGATCGGCGCCGAGGTGTTTGGCGCCGCCTATGCCGGCGGCTGGGCGGTCGCGATGCTGCTCGGCCTCGGCGACATCGGCGTCCTCAGCCTGCGCATCGTGTTCTTCGTCGTCGGCCTCGCGGTGATGATCTCGTTCATCCGCCAGGCGTCGCGCGTCGAGCCGTTCACGTCCCGTCAGTAGCGTCGCCGCGACGCGCGCACGCACGCTGCCGGCGCGTTACGCTCAGGAAATTTTCACCACACGTACGATTCTTCTTGATTATGACAGCGTAAATCATTATTTGCGCCGTCGCCCTATTTCGCACGTGCCTGTGGCCGCGTGCTGGTCGGTGGGCATCCGGACAAGAGGCCGGACAGCCGCCAAGGAAGCGATCTGGCTTCCTTACCATGCGACCAGCAGCCGGAGGCGAAACCGGCGCACCCCGTCCTCAGCGGGGGACGCGGCTTAAAGCAACGACGGAGCGGGCTTCTCTGGTCTCGTCGGCCCTCCAAAGGTCGACACCGAAGAGGCTTGTCCATCTTGCCGGCCGTGCGGACGGGATCTCCCGCTCCAAACCAAGGCAGCATCTCGGGTGAAGAACCCGGCGCGCCGAACCGTGTCTCCATCGCACGGCAGGCAAGCCGACCTCACCCGCTGACGCCGGGCGTGCTCGCACGCCTGAACTTTAACCTGGGCCCAAGAGGCCCGGCTTTGGTGAGGAGAGCGCACATGACCCAGCGCATCCGTAACTTCCTGCGCAACCGCCGCGACCTCGGCCGCGACGAAGGCCCGTGCCTTGTCGTCGACCTCGAGGTCGTGCGCGACAACTACCTGACCTTCGCGAAGACGCTCCCCGACACGCGCGTGTTCTACGCCGTGAAGGCGAACCCGGCGCCGGAGGTGCTGTCGCTCTTGGCCTCGCTCGGCTCGTGCTTCGACACCGCCTCGATCCCCGAGATCGAGATGGCGCTCGCCGCTGGCGCAACGCCGGACCGTATCTCCTATGGCAACACCATCAAGAAGGAGCGTGACGTCGCGCGCGCCTACGAACTCGGCATCCGCCTGTTCGCGGTGGACTGCAAGGCCGAGGTCGAGAAGATCGCCCGCTCGGCGCCCGGCTCGAAGGTGTTCTGCCGCATCCTCTCCGACTGCGTCGGGGCGGAGTGGCCGCTGTCGCGCAAGTTCGGCTGCGAGCCCTCGATGGCCGCGGACGTGCTGGAGCACGCCCACAAGCTCGGGCTCGAGGCGCACGGCGTGTCGTTCCACGTCGGCTCGCAGCAGCGCAACACCAATGCCTGGGACCGCGCTTTGGCGCAGGCCGCCGCCGTTTTCCGCGAATGCGGCGAGCGCGGCATCAACCTCGCCATGGTCAATCTCGGCGGCGGGTTCCCGACCAAGTACCTGAAGAACGTGCCGACGGTGAAATCCTACGGCTCGGCGATCTTCCGTGCCTTGCGGCGCCACTTCGGCAACCGCATCCCGGAGACCATCATCGAGCCCGGCCGCGGCATGGTCGGCAACGCCGGCGTGATCGAGTCCGAGGTCGTACTCATCTCGAAGAAGAGCGAGGACGACGACGTGCGCTGGGTCTACCTCGACATCGGCAAGTTCGGCGGCCTCGCCGAGACGATGGACGAGTCGATCCGCTACCCGATCCGCACCCCGCGGGACGGCGACACGCTAGCGCCTTGCGTGCTGGCGGGCCCGACCTGCGACTCGGCGGACGTGCTGTACGAGAAGCAGCCCTACCCGCTCCCGGTCAGCCTGGAGATCGGCGACAAGCTGCTGATCGAAGGCACCGGCGCTTACACCGCGACCTACTCCGCGGTGGCCTTCAACGGCTTCGCACCGTTGCAGACCTTCCACATCTGAGATCGCCGGGAGTCGGCCGAAAGCCGGCTCCCATGTCCCCTGCAATTCCACGGGCGCTCCGCGCCACGGGAGGACACGAGCATGAACACGATCACGATCCGGAAAGAGTTTCATCGCGACGTCGAGGCGCGCGAGGCGCTGCTCGACCGCTGCTTCGGCGACGCCCGCTTCCAGAAGGCGGCCGAGCGCCTGCGCGAGGGCCGTCTGCCGGCGCATGGCCTCGCCTTCGTGGCGTCCGACCGTGGCCGCGTCGTCGGCACCGTGCGGCTGTGGAACGTCTCCGCCGGCCCGTCACGGCCCGCGCTGCTGCTCGGGCCGGTCGCCGTGCACCCGGACCACCGCTGCCGCGGCATCGGCGGCGCGCTGATCGAGCATTCGCTGGACGAGGCCAAGCGGCTCGGCCACCGGGCGGTGATGCTGGTCGGCGACGCACCGTATTACGAGCGCTTCGGCTTCTCAGCCGAGGCGACCGGTAGCCTGTGGCTGCCCGGGCGCTACGACGCCAGCCGTTTCCTGGCGCGCGAGTTCGCGCCCGGCGCGCTTTTCGGTGCGCGCGGCCTCGTCAGCGCGACCGGGCGGCTGGCACCCAAGCCGGCGCTCTCCGCGCTGGTTGCCCGCATAACCCACAGCGAATCCGCACGCGCGGCCTGACCCCTCTTGCCTGGGAGTACCCGATATGAATGCATTGACCCGCATGAACGACAACCATCTGCTGCACGCGCAGTTTACCGGGCCGATCGTCATGATCGGCTTCGGTTCCATCGGCCGCGGCGTCCTGCCGCTGCTTGAGCGCCACATCGGATTCGACCGCTCGAAATTCGTGGTCATCGACCCGGTCGATACCGACCGCGCATTGCTCGACGAGCGCAAGCTCCGCTTCGAGCAGGTCGCGATCACCCGGGACAATTACCGCCAGGTGCTGACTCCCCTGCTCACCGGCGGTCCCGGCCGCGGCATGATCATCAACCTGTCGGTCGACACGTCGTCGGCCGACCTGATCGACTTGTGCAAGGACATCGACGCCTTCTACATCGACACCGTCTGCGAGCCCTGGCCCGGCCTCTATTTCGACACCAAGGCCTCGATCTCCCAGCGCTCGAACTATGCGCTGCGCGAGGGCGTGCTCGACGTCCGCCGCCGCCGCCCCGGCGGAGTGACCGCCGTGAGCTGCTGCGGCGCCAATCCCGGCATGGTGTCCTGGATGGCCAAGCAGGCCTTGCTCGACGTCGCCAAGGATACCGGCGTGACCTTCACCGAGCCGAAGACCCGCGAGGAGTGGGCGCGGCTGATGCAGCGCGCCGGCGTCAAGGGCATCCACATCGCCGAGCGCGACACCCAGCGTGCGCGCGAGCCGAAGCCGCGCGGCATGTTCATCAACACCTGGTCGGTCGAGGGTTTCTGCTCCGAAGGCCTGCAGCCCTCCGAGCTCGGCTGGGGCACCCACGAGAAGCACATGCCGGCTAACGGGCACCGGCACGACTTCGGCTGCGACGCCGCGATCTACCTGACCCGGCCGGGCGCCGGCACGCGCGTGCGCTCCTGGACGCCGACGGCGCAGGCCCAGCACGGCTTCCTGGTCACCCACAACGAGGCGATCTCGATCGCCGACTACTTCACGCTGCGCGAGGGCGGCAAGGTGGTTCACCGGCCGACCTGCCACTACGCCTACCACCCGTGCGACGACGCCGTGCTGTCGCTGCACGAGATGGCAGGCGCGGCCTGGAAGCGGCAGCCGGAGTGGAAGATCCTCGACGAGCACGAGATCGTCGACGGCATCGACGAGCTCGGCGTCCTGCTCTACGGCCACGCCAAGAACGCCTACTGGTACGGCTCGCAGCTCTCGATCGAGGAGACCCGCAAGCTCGCGCCCTACCAGAACGCGACCGGCCTGCAGGTTACCTCGGCGGTGCTGGCCGGCATCGTCTGGATGCTGGAGAACCCGGACCGCGGTCTGGTAGAGGCCGACGAGATGGACTTCCGCCGCTGCCTCGAGATCCAGCGGCCCTATCTCGGTCCCGTCACCGGCCACTACACCGACTGGACGCCGCTCACCGACCGCGGCGGACTGTTCCCGGAGGACATCGACACGAGCGATCCCTGGCAGTTCAAGAACGTGCTGGTGGTCTGACGAGTGCCCAACGAAATTTAATGCGGTGAGACTTGGGCAGAGCGGCGGGCGCGCAAGCGTCCGCCGCTTGATTTTTGGGAGCAGCAGTGACGCGCGCGAACGTCCGCCGCTCGCGCTTGTCGGCGCGACGAAACATTCCTTTCGAATTCGTGAACGCTGCGCGTCGCCCGATCGGCAACGTCCGATTGTCAAAAAAGGTTGACAGCGAGATTGATTCGACTATTGCGTTGAGTTGCCCAATTTCGCACGTGCCTGTGGCCGCGTGTCGATCGGTGGGGTCCGGACAAGAGGCCGGACAGCCGCCTACGGAAGAGAGCTTCTCTTCCTTGCTAGGTGTCCGCTGGGACGCCGACGTGATCGACAGCCGGAGGCGAAACCGGCGCACCCCGCGCTCAACGGGGGACGCGGCTTAAAGCAACGACGGAACGGGCTTTTTTGGTAACGCCGGCGCGAATGCCGGACTGACTAAAAAGGCTTGTCCTTCTTTGCCAGCAGTGCGGAACGGGTTCTTCCCTCATCCGGACCAAGGCAACCATCGACGTGATGCAGGCACGCATTCCGCGAGCCGCGTGCATCACAGGAGGTTCACCTTAGGGCGGCTGCGCCGCCGACGGAATCGAGGGGAGCTAGGTCGAGATGACCGCACGCATTCGCGAATTTCTCAAGCGCCGCACCGATGAAGGACCCTGCCTCGTGGTCGACCTCGACGTCGTCCGCGACAACTACAATTCCTTCGCCAAGGCGCTACCCGACAGCAAAGTCTACTACGCCATCAAGGCCAACCCGGCGCCGGAGATCCTGAAGCTCCTGGTCGAAATGGGCGCCAACTTCGACGTCGCCTCCCTGGGCGAAACCGAGGCGGTGCTCGCCGCCGGCGCCACCGCCGACCGCATCTCCTACGGCAACCCGATCAAGAAAGAGAGCGACATCGCCGCCGCCTTCCGGCTCGGCGTCACGCTCTTCGCCATCGACTGCGAGGCCGAGGCCGAGAAGATCGCCCGCGCCGCGCCCGGCTCACGGGTGATCTGCCGCATCCACTGCGACAACGCCGGGGCCGACTGGCCGCTGTCGCGCAAGTTCGGCTGCGAGCCGGCCTATGCCGCCGACATCCTGGAATTCGCCCACCGGCAGGGCCTCGTGGCCCACGGCATCTCCTTCCATGTCGGCTCCCAGCAGAACAACGTCGAGGCCTGGGACCGCGCGCTGGCCTCGACCGCGGCGATCTTCCGCACCTGCGCCGAGCGCGGCATCAACCTGTCGATGGTCAACCTGGGCGGCGGCTTCCCGGCCAAGTACATCCGCAAGACCCCGAAGCTTGAATCCTACGGCAAGGCGATCTTCCGCTCGCTGCGCAAGCACTTCGGCAACGCCATCCCGAACACCATCATCGAGCCCGGCCGCGGCCTGGTCGGCAACGCCGGCGTGATCGAGGCCGAGGTCGTGCTGATTGCCCGCCGCAATCCCGAGGACGAGCTGCGCTGGGTCTATCTCGACCTCGGCAAGTTCCACGGGCTGGCCGAGACCATCGACGAGTCGATCCGCTATCCGATCAAGACCCCGAAGGACCGCGACGAGATGGCGCCCTGCGTCGTCGCCGGGCCGACCTGCAACTCGGTCGACGTGCTCTACGAGAAGAACCCCTATCCGCTGCCGGTGTCGCTCGCGATCGGCGACAAGGTGCTGATCGAGGCCGCCGGCGCCTATACCGCGATGTATTCGTCGGTCGGCTTCAACGGCTTTCCGCCGCTGCGGCAATACGTGATCTGACGAGAGCGTTTGAACCTCTGACTGCGGGCGGCCGGGAGCCGCCCGCTTTGTTTTGGCGACCGTCATTCGCGGCGCCGCTGCGCTCCGGCCCCGGAGTGACGGCAACAATCACCCCACCCATTCCACATGCGCCTTGATCGCCGCCCGCGCGTCGTCGATCCAGCCGTGCGGCCGGGCCTTCTCGATCATGGTGCCGAGGGATTGCTGCCAGGCCGCATCCTGCGCGACCTCCGGCCAGCGGCGGAGCGCAGCTTCCAATATCCAGGCGGTGTCGGCGTCGACGAGCTCGGCGGTGCCCTGAAGTGCGCGGCGGACGGTGTCCAAATCCTCCCGGCGACCCTCGACCACGAGCTTGAAGGCGCGGAAGTTGTCGCGGTCCTCCAGCACGACGCGGCGATCGGCGGTCAGCTTCACGAACATGGAAGTGCCCCTTAGCTCAGATCGAGTATGCCGGCCTCGCCGCTCTCGGTCCCGAAGGCGAGCAGCTTGCCGCTCGCGCTCCAGGCCAGCGCCGTCACCGGCGCGTCGCCCGGCGGTTTGGCGCAGGATTTCCGCGCCGTCGTCGGTGCGCACCACCAGCACGGTGCCGTCGGCAAAGCCCACCGCCAGCACGCCCTGCTTGGGATGGCAGGCGACAACTTCGGCTTGATGTTCGGACGGCGCGCGGAGCTGCGGCTGCTTGCCCATCGGGCCGTCCTTGCCGCCGAACGGCCAGATCACGATCTGGGTCGAGCCCGAGGTCGCGAGCCATTTGCCATCGGCGGTCCAGGCCAGCGAGCGCACCCGCGACGTATAACCGGACATGCGCATGTCCTTGCGGTCGTCGAGCCGCCAGCCGTGCAGCATCGGCTCCTGCATCGAGGTCACCACGAAGCGGCCGTCCGGACTGAATTTCACGCCGAGATGCGAGCCCTTCCACTCCAGCGTGTCGGGATCGGCCTTGGCATTGGGAAACCAGAGCGTCGCGCCGTTGTAGTGCGCGATGGCGAGCCGAAGCCCCTTCGGCGCGAACGCAAGCCCGCCGACGGTCGAGACCACCTCGAGCGATTTTTCGGCGCCCTTGCCGGTATGGGCGAAGGCCTGCTTGCCGGCCGACCAGGCGACGGCATTGGAGGGGCCGACCGCCACATGGTCGATCCAGCGGCGCTTGGCATCGGTCGCGACGGTGTCGCTCTCGCCTTTGGCATCGGTCGACACGACCTTGCCGTCGTCGCCGCCGGTGACCACGCGCCCGCCATCGCTCGCCGACGACAGGATCGCGCCGCCGTGGACGGCAACCCGCTGCGGCTCGCCGTCGCGCGCCGCCAGCAGGAGCGCCTCCTCGCCGAGCACGAAGAGCGCGGTCTCCTTCAGGAAATGCAGGCCGACGACCGGCGCGTCGGCCTGCACCGGCCGCACGCGCTCGACGACTGACGGGATACTCTCGCGATCAACGCCCATGGCGGCTCTTTTAACAAAAACAATGCCCGGGCCAAGCCCGGGCATTGCGTGAAGAATACAACGAGAAGGAGGCTACGGAATCTTCTTCACCGGCTTCAGGTCGAGATTGAACAGCCGCGCGGCGTTGGCGCCGAGGATGTTGCGCTTGGCCGTCTCCTTGAGGAACGGCAGGTCGTAGATGCAGCTCGGCAGGTCGAAATCCCAGTGCGGGTAGTCCGACGACCAGACCAGCTGGGTCTCGGCCTTGATCATCTTGAAGGTCGCCTCCAGGATCGAGAGATCGTCCGGCACCTCCATCGGCTGCGACGAGTAGAACATCTCCTGCATGTATTCGCTCGGCTTGCGCTTGAGCTGCGGGCAGTCCGAGGTGCGCATCATGTAGGAGTGGTCGAGCCGCTGCATCAGGCAATAGGCCCAGGTGAGCCCCGACTCGATCCACATGGTCTTGAGCTTGGGGAAACGCTCGGGGATGCCGTTGATGACCCAGTTGGTCATGTGGATCATGTTGAACCACATGAAGCCGAGCGAATGCACCGAGATGAAGCGGTTGGTGGTCGCGAGCGCGCGGTCGTCCCAGCTATAGGCGGCGTGGAACGAGATCGGCTTGCCCATCTCCTCGAGCAGCGCGATAGGTCTTCATGTAGGCGTTGTCGTGCACCGGCTTGTAGCGCGGCGACGTCACCATGAAGCCGACCACGCCCTTCTTGTCGCCGAAATCGCGGACCGTGCGGTACGCCCATTCCGGATCGTTGAACGGCAGGTACAGCATCGAGACGATGCGCGGCTCCTGCGCCAGGATGCGCTCGCACAGCCAGGCGTTATAGGCGCGGCAGAGCGCGACCTCGATCTCGGTCTGCGGATGCAGGCCGAGGAACAGCATCGGGGTCGGGAACATGCAGGAGTAGTCGACGCCCATGGCGTCCATCCAGTCGAGCGTCCAGTCGATGTCGCGATGCCGCTCGCCGCGGCCCTTGAAGTAGGCGCGGTTCTTGTGGCGGGTCATGCGGCCGCCGAGGCTCTGGTAGCCGACCTGGTTGTTGAGGAAGCCGGAACGGCCGGCGCGCGACATCGAGTCCATGGCCTCCATCTTGATGACGGGGTTCTCGATGTAGCTGAACACGTCCTTGTAGGACTCGCTCTCGTAGTGGTGCGCGTCCACGTCGACGATCAGGAAGTCCTGGTAGTTGCGCTGCCGCGCCTGCTGGCTGGCGTGCTCGAGCGCCTTGGTTTCCGTGTACTGCTCGGGATTGAGCTGGCGGACTTCGTTTCGCACCATGTCCATGAGCGTTGTCCTCGTCTTGTTCTTCAGATCACGACGAAAATTTCGTCGCCGCGCGTGACCACCTTGTACTTCCGGAGCTTGAGCTTGCGGTCGCCGATGCACTCGCCGGTCTTGAGATCGTATTCGTAGCCGTGCCAGGGGCAGGCGAAATGCACGTTCTCGCCGAAGGTCTGCCCCTCGTAGGTCTTGTCCGCATTGAGGATGTCGACCACGTTGTTGACCAGGATGCCCTCGCAGGCCGGCCCGCCGGCATGCACGCAGTAGTTCGAATAGGCGTAATACGACCCATCCTTGAAGAACACGCCGACCTCGTGCTGGCCGGAGACGACGATGCGGCGGTCTCCGTCCTTGAGGTCGGACGCCTTGGCAACAAAACACTCGGCCATGCGGAACGCTCCTTTGGGCTCCTTTTGAACGGTTCTATAGCATCGAATTTCAGGGCTCGCCCCTTCGATTTTCAAATGGCGGCTATTCGGCGCGTTTCCGGCCGGTCGGGCTTCTGGCATCCCGATGTCCAAGGACTAAGATGCCCGCCGAAACGGCCGTCCTCCGGCCAAACGGGGAATACGCATGACCACAGTCGTCACCGGCGCGGGGCTGATCGGCACCGCCTATGCCCAGAACGCCATCGCCCGCGGCGAGAAGGTCGTGTTCGTCGACCCGGAGCCGCGCGCCGACTTCCTCAAGCTCAAGCTGGGCGACAAGGGCTATGCGCTGGCGCGTTTCGACGTGCGCGACCTGCCCAACCTGATCGCGACCATCCAGCAGCATAGCGCCGACACCGTCGTGCACACCGCCGGACTGATCGGAAATCGCGTGCAGCAGTCGCTGAGCGCCGGCTTCGACATCAATCTCGGCGGAACCCGCAACGTCGCGGAGGCGGTACGGCTCACCGGCGTGCGCCGCCTCGTCCACATCTCGACCTTCGGCGTCTACGACCGCCGGCGCGAGGAAGGCAACGCGCCGGTCGCGGAGGACTTCACGCGCGGTGGTTCCCGTGCCTACGGCGCGTTCAAGGCGGCGAAGGAGCTGATCCTCGAAGCCTACGCCGCGGCCTACAAGTTCGAGGTGATCATGCTGCGGCCGGCCAACGTGTTCGGGCTCGGCCATTTCTGGTCGGGATCGAGCGGCGGCCAGAAGATGCAGCGGCTGATCGAGGCCGGGCTCGACGGCGGCACCGCGCGCATCCCCTCCTCCGAGACGATGGCGAACGAATACATCTACGCCAAGGACGTCGGCCGCGCCGTCGACGCCGCCGCCACCGCCAAGCAGCCGCCGCAGATCCACTTCAACATCGGCAATGGCTATGTCTCCTCGTTCGACGAGGTGCTCACGGCGGTGAAGGCCTTGTGCCCGAACGTGCGCTACGAGGTCGAGGCCGGCGAGCCGCCGCATTCCAAGATCGCGCCGCTCGACATCTCCGCGGCAAAACAGCATCTCGGCTGGGAGCCGCGCTTCACGATACAGTCCGCGTTCGAGGACTACCTGAAGGATTTGAAGGCGGCGCGGGCTGCCGCCAAAGGATGACGGCTTGACCGTCATCCCCGGAGGAAACATGTTGAACATTGCACGGGTTGTTTCGTTCGCATTCGCGCTGATCACCGTCGCAAGTGCAGCGCTGGCACAACCCTATCCCGCAAAGCCGATCAAGATCGTCGTTTCAACGACGCCCGGCGGCATCACCGACATCCTGGCGCGCTTCCTCGGCGCCCATATCACCGCCAAGACCGGGCAGCCCGTCGTCATCGACAACCGCGCCGGCGGCTCCGGCAACATCGCCATGAGCGAGGTGTCGCGCGCGGCGCCCGACGGCTACACGTTGGGCTTCGCCAACACCGGCAACATCACCATCAATCCGTATCTGTTCAGCAAGCTGAACTACGATCCGCTCAACGACCTGGTGCCGATCGGCCCGGTGGGAACCGTACCGCTGTTCCTGACCGTGAACGCGAACCGCGTTCCGGCGAAGACGCTGCAGGAATTCATCGCCTATGCGAAGGCCAATATCGACAAGGTCAGCTATGCCGGCGCGGGCGCAGGAACGACGCCCGACCTGGCGCAAAGTGAATTCGCCCGCCGCTCCGGGCTCAAGCTCGTGGTTGTCCCGCATCGCGGCACCGGCCCGGCGACCCAGGCCGTCATCGTCGGCGACGTGCAGGTCACCTTCGTGTCGATGGGTCCGCACATCGAGCTCGTGCGCAAGGGCGTGCTGCGCGTGCTCGCCGCGGCGACGCCCAAACGCATGCCCTATGTGCCGGATGTCCCTACGTTCTCCGAGCAAGGTTTTCCGGATTTCACGGCGCAGACCTGGTTTGCGCTGTTTGCGCCGCGTGGCACGCCGAAGGAGATTCTCGACCAGCTCAACGGCTACACCCGCGGCGTTCAGGAGGATGCGGAGATCAGCCGCCGCCTCGTGGCAACTTTCGTCGATCCGCTTCCGCTCACGCAGGGCGAATTCGCCGCACTGGTGAAGTCCGACGCGGTGAAGTGGGAACGTATCGTGCGCGAATCCGGCGCCAAGCTCGACTGAGCGTCTACCGAAATCTCTCCGTCGTCATTCCGGAAGCCGACTCAGTCCGGAAGGCTCGGCGACTGCTCGGCTCGCTCGATGGATTCCGGGCTCCGGCCTTCGGCCGGCCCCGGAATGACCAAGCAACCTATTTGTTGACGCGCCCGTCGGTCGGCCGCAGCCACTGGATCGACTGCACCTTCTTCATCATCTCCACGTCGATATGCGGCAGGAGCGTCTTGGCGAAGGCCCGGCGGACCAGCCCATATTCGCGCGGACATTGCTCGGCGCGGGCCTTCGGCAGCACGCCGCGATCGACATATTCCTGGAATGCGGCCGGCTCGCCGCCATAGGCGAGGCACATATAGTTGAAGAACCGCTGTGCCGGCGCGCCGTGCTCGTCGGCGAACTCCGTCCGCGTGCGCGGATTCTTCGACGCCAGATAGGTGAACGCCGCTCCCTTGATGGTGACGCGCGCCACGTCCTTGCCGAACTGCAGCATGAGGAAGGCCGACAACTGGTCGGCGGCATCCTCCTCACGCCCGAACACGGGGATGTTCAGCATGTCGAACAGCGCGTGGCCCAATTCGTGGAAGATCGCGTCGATGAATCCGCCGACGATCACCTCGTCGCGGGTATAGCCTTGCGGCGATACCGTCTGCGGTGCGATCGCCTCGAGATTCTCGTAGTACTCGTAGCAGAGGTTGATCGCCCATTCCGCGGGCACGTAGAAGGCGTTCACCTGGCCGCAGGACTTGGTCCGCACCCGCAGCAGCCGCGGCAGGCGCAGCGGCGACAGGAACATGCTCAGCTCTTCCAGCACCTCCCGCTTGCGCAGCCGGTCCACGGTCGCCTGCGACTTCTGCAAACGCGGGTCGATGTAGTCGATGATGACCCGGCTGTTGGCCGCGAGCTCCTGCCGCGGCTGCGCCGCGCTCTCCGGCCCCTGAACCATCACACCGGCGGCCGCGATGGCCAGCACCGCGGCAATCTTCAAGCAACGCATCGTGATCCTCGATGTCATTCGGCCAAACGGATTGAGCGGAGTCGTTTCCATGTTCGCGGCCCCGCTCATTTCGGCTCATCCAGCATCAGCCAAGTCGCCGACTGGACCCGCTTCATCAACTGCTGGTCCACATGCGGCAGGATCTCCTTGGCGAAAGCAAAGCGCAGCGCATAGAACTCATTGGTGCAGCGCCGCGCGCGGTTGATCGGCAGCAGGTTCTGGTCGATCAGGAACTTGAAAGACGCCGGATCGGCGCCGAAGGCGATGCAGAGATAGTTGAAGAAGCGCTGCGCTTCCGGCGATTGCTCGCTGGCCATGTCGGATTCATTCCATTGCCGCTCGGACGCGTCGAAGAACCAGGCGGCGCCGACCATGACCTTCAGCGCGACGTCCTTGCCGAACTGCACCATGATGAAGCCGGCGAGCTTGTCGGCGGCATCCGTTTCACGACCCCAGACCGGAATCTCAAGGATGTCGAACGTCGCGATCGCGACTTCGTGGAGCACCGCCTGCACGAACGCGCCCGCGATCATCATCTCGCGTGGGAGACCGTCCGCAGGCTGATTGCGCGGCGCGGTCCGATCGACCTTGGCGATATATTCGTAACAGATGGTCACCGGGCCGCCGGCCTGATACGGCCGCCGCTCGGCATTGCACTGGTCGATCTGCACCAGAAGCTTGCGCGGCAGCTTCAGCGGCGACAGGAACAGGCGAAGCTGTTCGAGCACCTGCCGGCGCATCAGCCGGTCGCGGATCGGGCGGAACTGCGGATCCTGCGGCTCGACGTAGGCCACCTCGACCTGGGAGTTGCCCCAATCCGCAGCGGCAGGCGCGGCAGGCGCCGCCGGTGGCGTGGTCTCGGTTCCGGATGGGCGGAACACCTTGCCGGGGGCGCCGGTGTCGGCGCCGCCACCGGGCTTCGATGGGCCGAATGTCGGCTGGGCGTTGAGGGATGCTGCGCCGAGCGGCACGGTCAGTGCGAGCGCGAGGCCAAGTCGAACGATACAATTCATCAATGATTTCCCTGTTCGAGCGAGGACAGGGACCACCCACCCCTCCCCTCGGCTTCAAGAAAAATCCGGCCGCGTCCGCGCCCCGGAACGTCCGCCGGATTTCCCATCGGATACTAGCCCGCAGGAGCGCCGGCTCACAATACGCGCCCACGACGGGTGGGCGAATTGCGGCAGACCGCTGTGACACGGTGTTAACCGGGCCAGCGGGCCAGGTGGCCGGTCGCCCGGATTACGCTATAGTCCCGCGCTTCAGGAGAGCCATTCGTGAACATTGTCGACAAGAGCAACGCGATCAATGCAACGGCCGGCGGCGATCTCGATCGCTTTCGCCTGCGCCGGTTCATCGAAGAGCTTCCCGCGGACGAGCTGGAAGTCCGCAGCGGCGCGACCGACCTCGCCGACGTGGCGCAGGCGCTGGAGGGAAATCCGCGCGCGGTGCTGTTCGAGGCGGCCGGACCCGAGCGCCAGCAACTGGTCGGCAGCGTCACCGGCAGCCGCTCGCGCATTGCGCGCGCCTTCGGCGTCGCGCCGAACGAGCTGTTGCGCGAAATCCAGCGCCGCATGCGCAACAAGCCAGAGATCGTCGAGGTCTCGCGCACCGAGGCGCCGGCACAGCAGGTCGTGCTCACCGGCGCCGATGCCGACCTCACCGCGCTGCCCGTGCATCTCCAGCACGGCGCCGACGGCGCGCCCTATATCTCGTCGTCCACCGACTTCGTCGTCGATCCGAAGACCGGCTTCACAAACGTGGGCATCCGCCGCCTGATGCTGCGCGGCCGCACCGAGGCCGGCGTCGACCTGAATTCGCCGAGCGACCTGCGCGCGATCTACGAAGCGAGCGCCGCCGCCGGCAAGCCGGTGCCGGTCGCGTTCGTGGTCGGCTCGCATCCGATCGACCATCTTGCCGCCGTGATGCGGCTGCCGAGCGACGATCTGGCGCTGATGTCGTCACTGCGCGGCGCGCCGCTGCCGGTGGTGAAATGCGTGAGCAACGACGTGCGCGTGCCGGCCGACGCCGAATGGGTGCTGGAAGGCATAATCGACGCGCGCGGCCATGTGGAGCCGGAAGGGCCCTATGGCGAATTCCTCGGCTATTACGGCGCGGTGAAACGCAATCCGGTGTTCCACCTGACTGCGATCACGCGGCGCCGCGATGCGCTGTTCCAGACCTCGACGATCGGCGGCAAGTCGCTGTCCCGCACCGACACCGCGCAGCTCAACGGCGTGCGCACCGAGGCGATGGTCTGGCGCGCGCTGGAGACCGCCGTGCGCGAGCCGGTCGGCGTCTACGCCACCACGTCGAGCGGCGGCATGTACACGCTGCGGGTCGCGATCCGGGCGCGCGTGCCCGGCGAGGCGCGCAACGCCATCGCCGCCTGCTTCGGCGCGCTCACCAACGTGAAGCATGTGTTCGTCGTCGATCCCGACATCGACATCTTCTCCGACGAGGAGATGGATTGGGCGTTCGCAACGCGCTTCCAGGCCGACCGCGACCTGATGGTGATGACCAACATGCGCGCGGTGCCGATCGATCCGTCGCTGATGGGAAACCGCACCGGCGCCAAGGCCGGCTTCGATCTCACCTGGCCGCCCGGCGCCGCAACGAAGCTTGAGTTCCAAGTGCCGGCGCCGCCGACGTTCAAGGGCAAGCGCTTCCCGTCGATCGAGGCCGCGCTCGCCGACGGGCCGAAATTCTTCGAGGACCTGATGAGCGCCGGCGGCAGCCGCGACGGACGCGAGGTGGTGCGCGCGCTGGAAGATTTGAGGGCGAAAGCCACGGTCGAGCGCGACAGCGAAGGGCGCTATTTCCTCAAGGTCAAATAACCGTCGACGCTAGCGGCCGAGATCCTCCGGCTTCACGGGCGGCAGATCGGGATAGGACGGCGGACCGGAAGGACGCGGACGCTCGCCAAGCCCGGTCGTTCCATGCGCATCGGTGCGCGTCATGCATTGCTCGGGCCAGGTGGTCCGTCCCTTGGCGGCCTCACACTCTGCCATTGTTCCGAACATGCACCGGGTCCCACCCTGCGTCTGGAGGCAGAACGGCGCGGTGCCGGTCTGGGCGGCGGCGACTTGCGGCGTTGCACAGAGCGCGGCAATGGCGACGGCAGCGGCGATCGATTTCATGGCACGGCCTCGCTGTTGGCCCCAATCCGAGGAACCAACGGCGCAGCGGGTGGTTCCGCCACACATGCGGCCGTTCGATCGTTTGGTTAGCGAATGGCCACCGTCATGCCCGGCCTTGTGCCAGGCATCCACGTCTTACTGTCGCGCAACAAGCAGGACGTGGATGGCCGGGGCAAGCCCGGCCATGACGACCTATTCGGCTACGCGGCGGCGGTCTTCACCAGCCGCGGCGCCGGCTGCTGCGAGCCCCTCGGCAGGTCGTACATGCCGGCTGGCAGCTCGTCGAAGAACGCCAGCACCTCGGCGCACTTCACGACGTCGGCGTATTTCGCGTTCATGTCGCAGAGGTTGATGGCGTGGCTTGCCTGCGAGCGGTCGAAGCAGCCTTCCTCGGCCAGCGCCACCCGATAATTGTTGCTGAAGGCATCGAGCACCGTCGCCCGCACGCAGCCCGACGTGGTGGTGCCGGTGACGATCACGCTGTCGCAGCCCAAGCAGCGTGAGGTAGCTCGCACATGTTGGTGCCGAAGAAGCCGGACGGTTTCTGTTTCAGGATCACGATGTCCTGCGGGCCGGGCGCGATCTCGTCGACGATCTGGTTGCCATCCACGTTGGTCTTGGTGCGCACCACCTCGCCGTTGCGGGTGTTCTTCCAGCTCCACGAGCCGGAATCCCAGTTGTCCTCGCGGCGCACGCCGGTGGTGTAGATGACCGGGATGCCCTTGGCGCGCGCCTTCTCAACCAGCGACTTGATGGCGGCAACGGCCGGCCAGCTCTCCTCGCCGCAGGAATTGCGCCATTTCTTGATCGATTCGAGGATCGGCTCGGGCTTGTCGCCGCAGAACGCGTAGTTGACGTCGATGACGAGCAGCGCCGGCCGCTTGCCGAACCCGGCGCGGGTGCCGTAGCCCGACGCCGCGAAGACGGCCTTGTCGCGCTCGGTGAGAAATTGATTCCAGATCGGTTCGTCGGTCATGATGCTCTCCAGTCTTTGCGTTTTGTCGTCCGGGTCAATTGCTGGCGGCGTTGGCGGATCGCACGAATCGCATGTCGATGATGTCGTCATACGGAACCGGCTTCTGCAGCGTGCCGGCCGCAAGCGTCACCGCCTCGCCGGTGGTCCAGGCTTCCGGGGCGACCATCCCGTCGAGGGTCCAGAGCCCGTCAGCGAATGAGCGGTCGAGCGTCGCCTTGAGGTCTTCGAGCGGCATGGTGGGGAACTCCGCCTTGGCGATCGCAGCCGCGCCCTCCGGATTGGCGTGGGTGAACTTGATGCCTTGGACCACGCCACGGACGAATTTCTCGACCAGCTCCGGCTCCTTCAGGATCGTCTCAAGCCGTACGTTGAGGGTCGAGTAAGCGTAGGGGCCGAGCAGCTTCGGGATATTGATGAACGGCTCGTTCCAAAGCCCCGCCATAATGCCCCGCGTAAGCGAAGGCTCGCTGGTGACCGCGATCTCCGCTCGCCCGCCTTTCATGGCGGCCAGAACGGCGCTGGTGGTCATCTCGATCAGCGTGACATCCTTCCTGAGATCGAGCTTCGCCTCCTTGACCATATATCGCGTGATCGCGTTGGGCGTGCCGCCATAGAGCCCCGTCGCGAACGACTTACCCTTAAAGTAGTCCGTCAGTGACTGGCCGGGCTTCGGCTCGCTGCCCTTGCGCGCAGTAAAGTAGACGTTGCCACGATCGACGACGTTGACCACGGCGCGCAGCTCGCCGCCCTTGAGCTTGGCGTAGGCATTATGCTCGGGGCCGCCGATGAAGGCGAACGCCTGACCGGTCAAAACCGCATTGGTGTGGGTCGAGCCGCCATCGACGGTCATCGCCTTCACGTCGAGGCCATGCTTCGCGAAGTAGCCGTTGCGGATGGCGACATAGAGCGGAAGATATCCGATGCCGTGCTGCGGCTCGGCGACGAGCAGCGTTTTCTGCGCGTGCGCCGGCGGCACCTGCAATAGCGCGAGCGCGGCCAGCAGCGCACCGCTGAACAGACGAGAGATCATATCCGTCTCCTACTCTTGTTGACCTAGTACGCCATGTTCCGCTTCAGCACGCTTTCGAGCCACGACACGCTGGCGTACATGATGATCGAGAGGATCGAGAGGACGAGCACGGCGACCCAGACCAGGGCGATGTCGTAGGTGGTGCCGGCATAGAGGATGGTGCGGCCGAGACCGTGCTGCGAGGCGACGAACTCTCCGACGATCGAGCCGGTCAAGGCGAGGCCGATGTTCACGCGCAGGATCGAGATGATCCACGGCACGCAGGTCGGCGCCACCAGCTTGGTGAAGACCTGCCAGCGCGTCGCGCCGAGCGAATAGAACAGCCGCTCCTGATCCTTGTCGACCGACTGCACGCCCGAATAGGCGGTCAGCGCCGAGACCACGAGCGTCAGCGCCGTCGCGATCGCGACTTTCGACGCCAGCCCCATGCCGAACACCAGGATGATGAGCGGCGCCAACGCGAGCTTCGGGATCGATTCCAGGCAGATGATGTAGGGCTGCAGGATCGAAGCGTAATTGCGCGACCACCACATCGACAGGCCGAGCAGCGAACCGGCGAGCGTTCCCAGCACGAATCCGATGATGGTCGAGCGGAAGGTGAAGCCGATATCGACGAAGGCATCACCCTGCGCGAAGAAGATCAGCAGCGTTGTCCAGATCGCGCTCGGTCGCGACCAGAAGAACGGATCGATCACCTTGTAGGCGGCGCCGATCTCCCACAGCGCAATGAAGGCGACCAGGATGACCATCTGAACCAGCATGATCATGCTGGTCGGCCACTGCCGCGTGACCGGCAGCCGCCGGCGCGCGCTCTTGCCGCGCGTGGCGGGACGGCGTCGGCCGTCCGCTGTGCCGTCTCCGCGCCGCGCGGGACGAGGCTCGTTGGAAAAGCGAGGCTCATGATGCCGTTCCCTGTGAAATACATGGCCGCCTGCGAACCATTGGGAGTTTCACGCCGCCGCGCTCCGCGGCGGGTCCTGGTCGTGCAGCAGATCGAGGCAGTACTTCTTCATCGCCATGAAACGCGGCGTCGTGACCACCGAGCGATGGCGCGGCCGCGGCAGATCGATCGGCAGCGCCTCGATGATCCGCCCCGGCTTGGTCCCCATCACGTGGATCTCGTCGGACAGGAAGATCGCCTCTTCGACGTCGTGGGTGACGAAGACGACGGTGCGGCCAAAATCGGCGAACAGGCCGAGCAGCCATTCCTGCATCTTCGATTTGGTCTGGGCGTCGAGCGCGCCGAACGGCTCGTCGAGCAGGACGATGTCCATGTCGATCAACAGCGTCCGCAGCAGCGCCGCGCGCTGGCGCATTCCACCCGACAATGCGGAGGGATGCTGATGCTCGAAGCCGCCCAGGCCGTAACGCTGGATCAGCGGCAAGGCGCGCTCGCGCGCTTCCTTCATGGGGACGCCCTTGATCTCCATGCCGAGCGCGACGTTGTCGAGCACCGTCCGCCAGGGCAGCAGCAGATCCTTCTGCAGCATGTAGCCGACCTGGCCGATGAACCCGGTCGCATCCTCGCCGTCGATCAGCACGCGGCCGGTGGTCGGCGGCAGCAATCCGGCGACGATGTTGAAGATCGTGGTCTTGCCGCACCCCGACGGCCCGATCAGGCTGACGAAGCGGCCGGCGGGAATATCGAGATTGGTGGCTGCAAGAGCGACGAAGTCGCCGTTGTCGCCGGAGAATGTCTTGGACAGATTCTCAAGGCGCAGCTTCGGCGGTGGTGGCACCATCGCGGCGGAGCTCCTTTTGATCGTGGCGCCCTTCGCTACGCAGAATTCATGCCATGCCGGTTAGTGCCGATATTTCGCGGCCTTGAGCGATGGGCGTGCCCGGCGCGGGCCGCCGTCACGTCCATCATTTGCGCAAGTGCCGAAAATTGCTGCAATGCAATATGGGAGTTGGCGGCCGTGTTGAACGGCAAAATCGTAGCGACAACGCGCTGGGAACATGGGGCGGCGGGATGATGTAGTCTCGCCGCAACGTGTTCGGGGAGGAACTAATGACGCGCATCGCCGCCGCTTCGATCGCGCTCGTGGCAGGCCTTGTTACCAGCCTTGCCGCAGCATCCGCTCAGGAGACGACGATCAGTATCGGGCTGGTGCGCTCGATCTCCAATGGCGCCAATCTCTGGGGCGTCGAGCGAGGCTACTTCAAGGAAGCCGGCATCAACCTCAAGGTCGAGGAGCTCGACACCTCGGCCAACGTGCTGGCGATGCTGGCGCAGAACCGGCTGCAGATCATCGAGGGCGGCGTCTCGGCCGGCTATTTCAACGGGCTGCAGAAGAATCTCCCGATCACCATCGTGATGGACCGGGTATCGAGCCCGCTCGGCCACAACCTGATGCTGCGGCCCGATCTCAAGGACCAGATCACGCGGCTCAGCCAGCTAAAGGGCAAGGTCATCGCTACCAACGGCCACGGCGCGGTCTCGACCTACGAGGTCGGGCGTATGCTGGAGACCGACGGCATCACCATCGCCGACGTCGACGTCAAGGTGCTTCCGTTTCCGCAGATGTCGGTCGCTTTCCGCAACAAGGCGATCGACGCCGCCATCGTGATCCCGCCGTTCACCGCGCAGCTCATCGACGGCGGCTTCGCCGTGCTGTTCAAGGACCCCGACGACCTGGTGAAACCGCACCCGCTCTCGATCGCGGTCAGCATGATCAACACCGAATGGGCGAAGGCGAACGACCGCGCGGCGCGGAACTACTACGCCGCCTATCTGCGCGCGGTGCGCGACTACTGCCAAGCCTATCACGGCGGCTCGACGCGCGCCGCGATGATCGATCTCCTGATCAAGACCAAGACCGAGACGCGGGAGCCGCTGCTGCACAAATATCCGTGGCCGGCGCGCAGCCCGAACGGCGCGATCAACACCGCGAGCGTCATGGACATGCAGAAGTGGTACGCCGAGAGCAAGATGACCACGGCCAGCCTGCCGCTGGAGCGCATCATCGATACGAGCTACGCGCGAGAAGCCGCGGCAAAACTTCCGCCGTTCGTGGTGGAGAACAAGGACAGCAAGCTCCCGGGATGCCGGTGACGGCTGGGTTGAGGGGAGCGGCCTCATGACCGTCCAGCGCCGCGGCGCGGCGATCGACATCGCGGGTGTGCGCAAGGAATATGTCAGCGCCGCCGGGCGCGTGCTCGCGCTGGACGACATCGACCTCAAGATCGCGGCGGGCGAGTTCATCTGCATCGTGGGGCCGTCGGGCTGCGGAAAGTCGACGCTGCTGCGCATCCTCGCCGGCCTCGATCACCAGACCGGCGGCACCATCACCGTCCATGCCGAAGGCTGGGCGGTCGAGAACGCGATGGTGTTCCAGGAGAGCGGTCTGTTCCCCTGGATGAACGTCGAGACCAATGTCGGTTTCGGGCTGATGACGCGCGGCGTTCCCGCTGCGGAAACCGCGGAGCGGATCGACGCCGCGCTCAAGCTCGTCGGCCTCACCAAGTTCCGGCGGCACTATCCGCATCAGCTCTCCGGCGGCATGCGCCAAAGAAGCGCGATTGCCCGCGCCTTCGTCACCAATCCCGCGATGCTCTTGATGGACGAGCCGTTCGCCGCGCTCGATGCGCAGAACCGCGTGCTGCTGCAGGCCGAGTTGGTGCGGCTCTGGGAGCAGACCGGCAAGACCGTCATCTACGTCACGCATTCGATCGAGGAGGCGCTGCTCCTCGGCGACCGCTGCGTGCTGATGACGGCGCAGCCGGGCCGCATCAAGCAAATCATCAACGTGCCGTTCCCGCACCCGCGCGATCTCATCGCGCTCTCGGCGGCTCCCGACTTCGGCAAGCTCAAGCTCGACATCTGGCGTGTGCTCGAGGATGAGGTCATGCGCGCGCGGGCGGAGATCGACGCATGAGCGGCCTCTCCGCCAAGACCCGCGACCGGCTGCTTTACCTGATCTCGCCGATCGGGCTGCTGCTGCTATGGGAATTGCTGCTGGCGGCCGGCTTCGGCGACCGCCGCTTCATCCCGGCGCCGAGCGACATCGCGACCCGCTACTGGCAGCTCGTCGTCAACGGCGAGCTTGCCTACCACACCGGCGTGACGCTGATGCGCGTGCTCGCTGGCTTCTTCATCGGCGTCATCCCGGCGATCGCGCTCGGCCTCCTGATGGCGATGTACAAGCCGATGCGGATCTTCATTGATCCGCTGATCGCCTCGCTGTTCCCGATCCCGAAGATCGCGCTGATGCCGCTCTTGCTGCTGGCGTTCGGCTTCGGCGACGCGTCGAAGATCGCACTGGTCGCGATCGCGGTGTTCTTCCCGGTGATCGTGAACACCTATGTCGGCGCCGCCAATATCGAGAAGATCTACTGGGACGTCGCCAGGAATTACGGCGCCAGCCAGACCGTGCTGTTCACCCGCATCGTGTTCTTCGGCGCGCTGCCGACGATCTTCGCCGGGCTGCGCATCGCACTGGCGGTGTCGTTCATCGTGCTGGTGGCGGCGGAGTTCGTCGCCACCAAGAGCGGGCTCGGCTACCTGATCTGGAATTCGTGGGAGCTGCTCGAAGTGACCACGATGTTCTGCGGCATCGTGACCATCGGGATTCTCGGCCTGATCACTTCGGCGCTGTTCCAGGAGCTGGAGCGCAAGGTGATCCCGTGGAAGGCGGAATGATCGCTCCTGCTACCCCGCGGTGCCGGCTTGATCCATACGCCACCTTTCGGGCGGAGCGTGATCGACGGCAACGGCACAATCGGCCGATCGCTCGCCAGCTCCATCCGGAAGCGCTGCGCGACCGTGGCGAGGATCAGAACCGCCTCCATCATGGCAAAGCGGTTGCCGATGCAGATGCGCGGCCCGCCGCCGAACGGGATATAGGTGAAGCGCGGCAGCGTCGCGGCGAAGTCGCCATCCCATCGTTCGGGACGGAACGCGGTCGGAGCTTCGAAGTAGCGCGGATCGCGGTGCGACACCCAGGGGCTGATGACGACCGTGGTTCCGGCGGGAATCGTGTAGCCGCCGATTTCGCAATCGGCGAGCGCTTCGCGGCCGAAACCCCAGGCCGGCGGATAGAGCCGCATGGCCTCGGTCACCACCTGCTCGGCATAGCGCAGGCGCGGCAGGTCGCTCGCCGTCGGGGCGCGCCCGCCGAGAACCTCGCGCAGCTCGGCCGCAAGCTTGGCATCGGCCTCCGGATGCTGCGCCAGCAGATACCAGGTCCAGGACAGCGCCAGCGCCGTCGTTTCATGCCCCGCCAGCAGCAGCGTGATCACCTCGTCGCGAAGCTGCTGCGCGGTCATCGGATTGCCCTCGTCGTCACGCGCCAGCATCAGCATCGAGAGCAGGTCGCCGTGGTCGCCGCCGTCCGCCTGGCGTTGCTTGATGATGGCGTTCACCAGCCGATCGATCCGGCGCACGCCGCGCAGATAGCGGATGTTGCCGGGCAACGGGATCGCATCGGGAATGCTGACAGGCCGGCGGACCCGCCGTGCAATCTCGTCCGCGATGGCGTCAAAGGCCTGCCCGATATCGGCGACGTCTTCGTCCACCTCGGCGTTGAACAGCGTCTTGGCGGCGATCCGCAGTGTCACCGCCATCATGTCGGTATGGACATCGCGCCGCTCGCCCGGCCGCCAGGTCGCGAGCATGCGCTCCGTGTCCCGGACCATCGCGTCGCCGTAACCCGCCACCCGTTGCGCATGAAAGGCCGGCGCCGCCAGACGCCGCTGACGGTGCCAGAACTCGCCTTCGCTGGTCAGCAGGCCCCGGCCGAAGATCGCCTCCACCTTCCGGAAGAACAATCGAAACTTGATGAAGTTGCGAGGGTTCCTGACCAGGACGTATTCGGCATAGTCGGAATTGTTGAGGAGCACGACCGGCCAGCCGGCCAAATTCAGGGAAACGATGTCGCCGTAGTCGCGCGACCATTCGAGGTAGTAGCGCAGAACGTCGCGACGGAATTCGCGCATGTTGCCGAGGAGCGGCAGCCCCTTCGGACCGGGCGGGCGGCGTGTTGCAATCGCATCCATGGTGGCGACGACTTAGAGAACAGTTGAGGCAGCACCACGGCGCGCTGCCTCACCACCGTACCGGCGTGCTTGACGCTAGCGCCCCGCGGCGTAGCCCTGCATGCCGCGCGGATTGGCGGCGGCCTTGCGCCGCTTGCCTTCGCGCGACGCGGCGGTGAGCCGGCCTTCCGACCAGCCCGGACCGACCTCGACGACATGACCGCGGCGGCTCAGCTCCTTGATCGTCTCCTGCGGCAGTCGGTCTTTCGACCACCAGCACGCCCGGCCGCGCCTCGCGCGGCCAGAACGACGACGGGAAGTGCTCCGAATGCCAGGCCGGCGTATCGATCGACTCCTGCAGGTTCATGCCGCAATGGACATGGCGCAGGAACATCTGCAGCACCCACTGGTCCTGCTGGTCGCCGCCCGGCGAACCCCAGGCGAGATAAGGATCGCCGTCGCGCAGCGCCATGGTGGGCGACAGCGTGATGCGCGGACGCTTGCCGGGGCCGATCGCATTCGGGTGCCCCTCGTCGAGCCAGAACTGCTGGGCGCGGCTGCCGAGACAGAAGCCGAGCTCGGGAATCGTCGGCGAGGATTGCAGCCAGCCGCCGGACGGCGTCGACGAGACCATGTTGCCGTCGCGGTCGATGATGTCGAAATGCACGGTATCGCCGCGCATGACGCCGGAGCGTTCGAGCTTGCCGCCGTCGCCGACGGCGACGAGGTCCGGATGGTTGAGGTCATCGTGCGTCCACGTCTGCCGCCCGACCGTCGGCTCGCCGGCGCCGGGCGCGGCGAGGCGCTGGCCGCCGGGCACGCGGATTTCGAGCCGCATGCCGAAGCCCGGGAATGTTGCCCGGCCGTTGCTCCATCGACGCTTCCTTGCCGACGAGCTTGCGCCGCGCCTCGGCGTAGGCGTCCGACAGCAGCACGTCGCCCGGCACTTTCACGAAATCCGGATCGCCGTAGAAGGTCTCGCGGTCGGCGTAGGCGAGCTTCGAGCACTCGACGATCGTGTGGATGAAATCGGCGCTGGTCGCATCGGCGCCATCGAGATCGAAGCCCTTGAGCATCGCAAGCTGCTGCAGCACCGCCGGCCCCTGGCTCCAGAACCCGCCCTTGCAGACGGTATAGCGGCCGTACTGGTAGGTGACCGGCGCTTCGACGCGCGGCTGGAAGCGCGCCATGTCGTCGGCGGTCAGCACGCCGCGATGGCGCTCTCCGCTTGAGTCCATGAGCTCCTGGGTGCGGCAGAAGCGATCGATCGCCTCGGCGACGAAGCCCTGCGACCACATCTTGCGGGCGTGCTCGATCTGCTTGTCGCGATTGCCGCCGGCGCTTTCGGCCTCGCGCAGGATGCGCGAATAGGTTTCCGCGAGCTGCTTGTTGGCGAACAGCGTGCCGGGCGCGGGGACCTTGCCGCCCGGGAGATACACCGCCGCCGAGGTCGGCCAGTGTTCCTTGAATAACTGCTCGACGGTGCCGATGGTGAAGCTCGCGCGCTCGACCAGCGGCTGGCCTTCGCCGGCGTAGTAGATCGCGGGCTTGAGCACGTCGGCGAGCGGCATGGTGCCGTAGTCGCGCAGCAGCATCATCCAGGTCTCGAACGTGCCGGGCACGCAGCAGGCGAGCAGCCCGGTGCCGGGAACGAGATCGAGCCCGAGGCTCTTGTAGTGCGCGATGGTCGCACCCATCGGCGCCGGGCCCTGCCCGCAGATCACCTCGATCTTGTCTTTTCCCTTCCGCGTGTCGTGCACGATGACGGGCACGTCGCCGCCGGGCCCGTTGAGATGCGGCTCGACCACCTGCAAGGTGAACGCGGTCGCGACCGCCGCGTCGAAGGCGTTGCCGCCGCGTTCCAAAATGCTCATGCCGACCGCGGTCGCGATCCAGTGCGTGGAGGTGCAGACGCCGAAGGTGCCGTCGATCTCGGGCCGCGTGGTGAAGGGATTGGGGTTGATGTTGCTCATGAGGGCCTAACGAGTTGTCGCTGCCAGCTAAGCACACGGGGTCGACAAAACAATACCAACGATGGTCTGGTGCCTATTCCACCTTGACGCGGGCGGCCTCGATCACCGGCGTCCAGCGCGCAATTTCGCTTTTAACCAGAGCCTGTAGCGGCTGCTGCCCGCGTCTCGGCTTGGCAGGTATGTCGCTGGCGAGGGCCGCCATGCGTTTGCCGGTGACGTCGTCGTCGAGCGCCTTGTCGAGCGCGTCGGAAAGCCGGTCGAGGATCGGCTTCGGAGTGCCCTTGGGCGCGAACAGCGCGAACCAGGCCGAGGTCTGGAATTCGGGCAGCCCGGCCTCCACCGTGGTGGGCACGTTCGGCAGGGTCGGATTGCGCTGCGGCGACGCGATCGCATAGGCCTTGATCTTCCCGCCTTCGAGTTGCGGCGCGGCGGTGGTCGCATCGGCGCAGAGATAATCGACCTGGCCCGAAATCAAAGCGTTCATCGCCGGCAAGCCGCCGTTGAACGGCACCATGGTCGGCCGCACCTTCAGGATCGAATCGAGCAGGATGTTGGTGATGAAAAACACCGAACCGACGCCGGCATGGCCCACGTTCAGCTTGGCGTGGTTCGCCCGCACATAGGTGACGAACTCCTTGAGGTCCTTCGGCGGAAAATTCGGCCGCGCCACGATCAGCATCGGAAATTCGCTGACCAGACCGATCGGCTCGAAATCGGCATCGGGCTTGTAGGCGAGGTTGGCGTAGAGCGACGGCGCGACCGCGTGCGTGCCGACGTGACCCATCAGGATGGTGTAGCCGTCCGGCTCGGAGCGCATCGCGCGGGTCGAGCCGGTGGTGCCGCCGGCGCCGGCCAGGTTCTGGATGACGACCTGCTGGCCGAGCGTGCGCGTCATGTGCTCCGCGACCAGGCGCGCGGAGACGTCGGTCGCACCGCCGGGCGCGAACGGAACGATGAGCGTGATATTGCGCGCCGGCCAGGCTTGCGCGGAAGCGATGCGCGAGGCCGCCGGAAGCACGGCGGCGCCCGCCGCCACACGGAGAAACGTTCGGCGTTTCATGATTGCGCCTCCTGTGTCACTTCGCCTTGATGCCGGCCGCCTGAAGGATCGGCCACCACTTCTCGATTTCGGATTTGTGGAACGCGCCCAGCGCCTCGGGCGTCCGCTGATCAGCGGGCGGCATGTCGAGCCCCTGGGCGGAAAGCTGCTTGACGAGCGCCGGATCGCCGAGCGCTTCGACCACCGCGCGATTGACGCGGACGACGACATCTTTCGGTGTGCCCTTGGGCGCCCACAAGCCGTACCAGTTTGCGCTGTGGAATCCCGGCAGACCGCCTTCGTCGGTGGTCGGCACGTCGGGCGCGGACACCGTCCGCGTCTTCGACGTGACGGCGAAGACCTTGATGGTGCCGGCACGCAGATACGACAACGAATGCGAGGCCTGGTCGAAGAGAAGATCGAGCTCGCCGGTGGTCAGGGCCTTGATCGCGGTCTGGACGCTCTTGTGCGGCACGGACTGAAATTTTCCGCCGGTGATGTTCTGAAAATAGATGGCGTTGACGTTGGTGCCGCTGGCCGGCCCGACATTGCCGACGCCGACCTTGCCGGGATTGGCCTTCACCCAGGCGATCAGCTCCTTCAGGTCGGCGGCCGGGAAATCCTTGCGCGCGGAGATCATCAACGGGTTGCTCGGCAGCAGCGCGACCGGCTCGAGATCGCTGCGCAGATCGTAAGTCAGCGAATAGACCGCGCCGTTCACGACATGCGACCCGTTGTGGCCGTAACTCAGCGTGTAGCCGTCAGGGGCCGCCTTCACCGCACGTTCGACGCCGGGCACGCCCGACTGGCCGGGGATGTTCTCGACCACGACCGGCTGGCCGAGCGCTTTGCTCATGCGCTCGGCGAGCGGGCGCGCCAGCCCGTCGGCCGGTCCGCCGGCAAGATACGGCACGACCATCGTGATCGGCCGCGACGGATAGGCTTGCGCACGCGCGACGCGCGGCAGCGCGGGGGCGACGGCAGCGCCGGTCGCCAGTTGCAGGAACGTGCGGCGTTTGATCGTCATGACGTTATCCTCCCAAGAGTTTATTTTGATTCAGTCCGCCTTGGCGCCGGAGAAGCGGACCACCTTCGCCCATTTCTCGGTTTCGTCGGCAAGCAGCTTGCCGAACGCGGCGGCCGAGCCCGTCAGCACCGTGCCGCCCAGGCCTTCGAGCCGCGCCTTCAGCTTGGCGTCGGTAAGGCCCGCATTGATCTCCCGGTTGAGGGTATCGACAATCTCGGCCGGCGTATTCCTTGGCGCCCCGAGACCGAACCATCCGCTCGCCTCGTAGCCGGGGACGAAATCGCTGATGGCCGGGATGTCCGGCAAGCCGTCCCAGCGCGTCGCGGTCGTCACCGCCAGCGGCCGGAGCTTCCCGGCCCGGATGTATTCGATCGACGCCGGCGTGGTGCCGAACATGACGTGGACGCGTCCGCCGAACAGATCGGCGAGCGCCGGCGTCGCACCGCGATAGGGCACATGCACCATGCTGATGCCGGCCATCATCTTGAACAGTTCGCCGGCGATATGCTGCGAGGTACCGTTGCCGGCCGAGCCCATGTTGAGCTTGCCCGGATTGGCCTTGGCATAGGCGATGAACCCCGGAACCGTTTTGGCGGGAAATGACGGATCGACCACCATGACGTTGGGCGTGCGGATGATGCCCGCGACCGGTGCGATATCGCGGATGAAATTGAAATTGAGTTTCTCGTAGAGCGTCATGTTGACGGCGTTCGACGGGCTGACCATCAACAGCGTGTAGCCGTCGGGCGGCGCACTCACCACCGCCTCGGTGGCGATGTTGCCGCCGCCGCCGGCACGGTTCTCGACGATGACGTTCTGGCCGAGCCGTTCCGACAGCCATTGCGCCGTCAGGCGCGCGACAATATCGAGCGGGCCGCCGGCGGCGAACCCCACGAGTATCCGCACCGGCCGCGATGGGTAAGCTTGCGCCCAAGCAAGGCGTGAAACCGCCGGAAGCACGGCGGCGGCCGCTGCAAGATGCAGCAATCGGCGGCGTGCCATCGGCATTTGTCTTGCGCGCATTTTCTTATGTCGCCGCCGCTCTCATTCCGGCTTCAGGTTGGCGTCCTTGATGATCCGCAGAAACTTGGTGCTCTCCGATTTCGCGAACGCCGCGAATTCGTCGCTCGAGATCGTGTTCACCTCGGCGCCGGCTTCGAGCAGCTTCGATCTCACCTCCGGCAGCATCAGCGTCTTGTTGATCTCCGCGTGCAGCCTGACGACGATCTCCCGCGGCGTCCCACGCGGCGCGAAAAATCCCTGCCACAGCCCGATATCGAAATCCTTGACGCCGCTCGCTTCGGCGACCGTCGGCACATCCGGCGCAAAGCCGGAGCGCTTCGCCGTGGAGACCGCGAGCAGCTTGATGGTCCCGGCCTTCACATGCGGCACCGCCGCCGGCAGCCCGGAGAAGAACAGATCGACGTGGCCGCCGAGGATATCGTTCAGCGCCGGCCCGGCGCCGTTGTAAGGCACGTGGTTCATGTTGCTCTTGGTGCGAAACTTGAGCACTTCGCCCGCGAAGTGTCCCGGCGTCGCCGCGCCCGACGATGCGAACGCAAGGCCGCGCGCCTTCGCCGCGGCCAGCATCTCCGCGACGGACGAATAGGACGCCTTGCCCGGCACGACCAAAGCCAGCGGCACGACGGTCGCCAGCGCGATCGGCTGGAAATCGCCAACCGGATCGTAGCCGAGCCCCTTGGCCCAATGCTGGTTGATGGCCATCTCGCCGGTCTGGCCGACCAGGAGCGTGTGTCCGTCCGGCGCCGCCGACAGCACCGCTTTCGACCCGATCGCCCCGGTCGCACCCGGGCGGTTCTCGACCACGACCGACTGCCCGAGCGATTGCGCGAGCCGGTCGGCCAGCACGCGCGCGACGATGTCGCCGGTACCGCCCGCGGCAAAGGGCACCACCAGGCGCACGGTGCGGCTTGGATATTGCTGCGCGGATGCGGGGAGCGATGCGACGAGCGCGGCGACGGCCAGCACGATGCCGCAGAACCGACGTGACATGGACTTCCTCCCGAGACGGCTTTTTCAAATTCTAGGTCGGCCCGCCGGGCGATGATATCCCCTTCCAGAGGCTAGAATTCGTAAAGCCGCGCCGGATTGTCGCGCAGGATGCGGTCGGCGAGCGCGTCCGAGCCGACCGACGCGACGAAATCGTCGACCAGGCGCTCGTAGGAAAGTGCACGATAGGACCCCACGACATCGGGACCGTCGTGATCATCGTGATGCGGCGTATGCGGCCAGTCGCTGCCCCAGACGCAGCGCTCCTCGGAACAGGACAAGATAGCGTCGAGCCAGCGACGGTCCGGACGGGTGGCGAGCGGATCGGTGGAAACGCGATAAGGCGCCGACAGCTTCATCCAGACATGCGGAAGACGCAGCAAGTCCAGCAGGCGGCGCGCATCGGCGGTCTCGGGCGTGGCGTCGCCGTAGACGCCGTAGTGATCGATGACGATCGGCACCGGCGAACCGGCGAAGAGACCGGCGTGCGGCGCCAGAATATAGAGCGACGCAATCACCTCGACGTGCCAGCGCATCCGCTGCGCGATCGCGGCGAGCGCCGCAAAAGTTTCGCTGAGCGGCCTGGCGTCGGCGCGGCCGGCGGTGCTGTAGAGATTGAGGCGCACGCCCCGCACCCCGCGGCGCGCGAGGTCGTCGAATATCGCCTGCGGCGCCAACGGATCGACGACGGCCACGCCACGCCCGTCGCCGCCCAGCGCATCGAGGGTTTGCAGCAGCAGCATATTGTCGCTGCCATAAAAACTCGGCTGCACGATCACGAAGCGCGTGACGCCGCGCGGCGCACCCAGCCGCCGCAGCGTTTCGAGCGCGGCGACATCGGCGAGATAGGTTCGCGACGCCAGTTGCAGGTAGGCGTCGGCGGGGCCGACGACGTGGACGTGGCAATCGCAGCGCATGGTTGAACCACTTTGGTGCCGGTCGCCGATCTTGACACCTCTCGACGCGACGTAGAACAGTTTATACGGGGTAGCGAGTATCCGATGCCGGCATTGACGCAGGACCAGAAGCTCGAAGGGGTGCGCGCGCTGCTCAATCCACGCAGCGTCGCCATCGTGGGCGCCAGCGACCGCCCCGGCAACTGGTCGATGCGTGTGTTCCAGACGCTCCGCCGCTTCGCCTTCCCCGGCCCGATCTATCCGGTAAATCCTCGCAACAAGACCGTGTGGGACGGCGAGACCTGCTACCCGTCGCTCTCCGACCTGCCGGAAGCCCCCGACCATGTGGTCGTGATCGTGCCGGGCGCTGCGGCGATCGACACCATCGCGGAAGCCGGCAAGGTGAAGGCGCGCAGCGCCACCGTGTTCTCCGGCGGCTTCGGCGAAGGCGGCGATCCGAAGGGTCGTGAGCTTGCCGTGCGGCTGCGCCAAGCGATCGACGCCGCCGGGCTTGCGGTGTCGGGTCCCAACTGCCTCGGCAATCTCGCGGCGCCGCACCGCTTCATGACCATCCCGGACGACCGCATCGCGGATCTCGAACTGGGACCGGTCGCGATCGTCGGGCAGAGCGGCGGCATCGTGATGGCGATCCAGCGCGCGCTCGCCGCCCGCGGCGTCAAGACCAGCTATGCGATCACCTCCGGCAACGAGATCGGTCTCTATACCTCGGACTACATCCGCTATCTCGCCGACGATCCGCATGTGAAGGTGATCGTCTGCTTCATCGAGTCGATCCGGCATGCGGCCGAGTTCCGGCGCGCCTGCGAGCACGCGCGCAAGGTCGGCAAACCCGTGGTCGCGGTGAAGATCGGCGGCTCCGAGGAAAGCCGCCGCGCGGCGCTGGCGCATACCGGATCGCTCGCGGGCTCGCTGCAATGCTTCGACGCCGTCGCCGAGACCGTCGGCGTGATCCGCGTCGAGACGCTCGACGAGGCGGTCGAGGCCGCGGAATATTTCTCGCATGCACCGATCCCGAAAGGTCCGCGGCTCGGCGGCATGACCTTCTCCGGCGGCATGAAGGGCATGATGCTGGAAGCGGCAGAGCGTCATGGCCTCTCGTTTCCGGCTTTGGCGCCAGAAACGCTGACCAAGGTCGGCGAGGTGCTCGGCGTCGGCACCTCGCTCGGCAATCCGCTCGATGCCGGCTTCGCGGCGCTGAGCAGCGCCGAAGCCTATTTCAAATGCATCGAGATCCTGCGCGCGGATCCGAATATCGACGTGCTGCTGCTGCAAGAGGAATTGCCGCCGGTGCCGCGCACCAACAACAAGGTCGACAACCTGCTGCAGGTCGACCGCATGGTGGCGGAGAGCCCGTGGCCGCCGGTCGCGATCGTGTCGATGATCTCCTACATGTTCACCGAGCACACACGGGAATTCCGCACCAAGCTCGAACACCTGCCGGTGCTGCAGGAGATCGACAAGGCGCTCAAAGCCGCCGGCGCGGCCGGGCGTTATGGTGCGCTGCGCGCGCAGACCGCGACCGCGGCGCCGGAAACCACCCGCGCCAGCAAGCCGAACGTCGCGGGCATACTCAAGCGCCGCAGCAAGGCGGCCGACGGGTTGTCCGTACTCAATGAAGCGGATTCGAAGGAGCTGTTGCGCGCCTACGGGATCCGCACGCCGCGCGAGGTGATCGCCGGCAGCGCCGACACCGCCATCATGGCCGCCCAGGACATCGGCTATCCGGTGGTGCTGAAACTCCTTGCCGCCGAGGTGCAGCACAAGTCCGACATCGGCGGCGTCATACTCGGCATCCGCAGCGACAACGAAATGCGCGCGGCCTATACGCGGCTCGGTCAGAACCTCGCCAGGGCGAGGCCCGGCGCGAAGCTCGAACAGGTGATCGTCGCCGAGCAGGTCTCAGGCGGCGTCGAGCTGGTGCTCGGCGTCCAGCGCGATCCTGAGGTCGGTCCGGTGGTGATGTTCGGCTCCGGCGGCGTCAATCTGGAGCTGCACAAGGACGTCGCCTTCGGCGCGGTGCCGCTGCCGCTGTGGCAAGCCAAGGCGATGATCGAACGCACCACCGCCGGCAAGCTGCTCAAGGGTCATCGCGGCACGCCGGCCGGCGACGAAGGCAGCGTACTGGCGGCGTTGATCGCGCTTGGCCGCCTTGCCAACGACCTGGGCGACCAGATCGAGAGCATCGACATCAATCCAGTCGTGGCGCTGCCGGACGGCCAGGGCGCGGTCGCGCTCGACGCGCTGGTGGTGCTGCGGAGTTAGGTCCGCGAACTTAAGGATGCTTGCATGACCAGAAGCTTCGTTGCCCGCAGTCTGGTTGCCGGGTCGTTCGCCCTACTGGCGACCACCCTCGCCGCCCCCGCCGCGGAGGTCGATCCGCAATTGATCGCGCGCGCCAAGAAAGAAGGCCAGCTCACTTATTACACCGATCTCATCGTCGAGCAGGTGGTGCGCCCGCTGGTCGCCGCGTTCGAGAAGAAATACGGCATCAAGGTGAGCTTCACGCGCGGCGACAGCCAGGTCAATTCGGTCAAGGTCCTCAACGAGTATCGCGCCGGACGCGTGCAGTCCGACGTGTTCGGGCTGACGTCCGGATTCCATGTGCTGGTCGACGCCGGCGCGGTGCGCCAATTCACAACCGCGAACGGCGACGAGCTGCCGCCGCAGTACCGCGATCCCAACCGCTATTGGGTCGCGACGCATGTCTATGTGATGACGCCGGGATTGAACACCGGCCTGGTGCCGGTGGCGCAGCGGCCGAAGAGCTACGACGATCTGCTCCTGCCCTACTGGAAGGACAAGATGGTCTGGAAGCCGAACGACATGTCCGGCGCCACCGGCTTCATCGGCAACGTCATGCTGAGCATGGGCGAGGAACGCGGCATGGATTACCTGCGCCGCCTGTCCAAGCAGAACATCAAGATGGTCAACGCCAGCGCACGGGCGGTCCTCGACCAGGTGATCGGCGGCGAATACGCCATGAGCCTGCAGATCTTCAACCACCATGCCGCGATCAGCGCGAAGAAAGGCGCTCCGGTCGATTGGGTGCGGCTCAACCCCTCCACCGTCAATCCGAGCATGGTGGCGCTGACCAGGAATTCCCCGCATCCGAATGCCGGACAGCTCTTCATCGAGTTTCTGACCTCGCCGGAAGGCCAGGCGATCTTCCAGAAAGCGGATTACCTGCCGGCGCGGCCGGATGTCCCGCCGACGATACGCGAGCTCATTCCGGAACACGGCGGGTTCACGGCCAACGTCATCACGCCCGAATTGCAAGTGAAGCATCTCGACCGATGGGATAAGATTGTCGCGGAATTGTTCCGGTAGCGATTGCGCATGCGGCTCTCATTCATGGCGGCACGTTTCACACATGTGATGCTGGCCTGCATCGCCTTGCTGCCGGCAGCGACCGCGCTTGCCCAGGGGCCGATCCCGGCGACGCGCACCGCGCTGGTGCCGTTCGATGTCTCGCCGTTCCCCTTCAACGGTATCTCGCCACGAACCGGCAAACCGTTTCTGGATGTTGCCGAGGGCGAGCGGCGGGGGCGCACGGCGCGTGCCGGCGTGCTCTGGGAGGAGACGACCTACAGCGACCGCCGCGTGCTGCTGTCGGTCCCGCGCCGGTTTGATCTTCGCAAGCCGTCGCTGATCGTGGTGTTCTTTCACGGCAATGGCGCGACGCTGAGCCGCGACGTGCGTAACCGCCAGCAGGTGCCGCGGCAGATCGTAGAGTCCGGCCTCAACGCCGTGCTGGTGGCGCCGCAGTTCGCCGTCGACGCCGCCGATTCCAGCGCCGGGCGGTTCTGGGAACCCGGCGTGTTCGCGCAGTTCATGAGCGAGGCGGCGAACCAGCTTGCCCGATTGCACGGCGATGCGCGGGCGCGCGCGGTGTTCGAGCGGGCGCCGATCGTGATCGCGGCCTATAGCGGCGGCTATCATCCCCTGGCGTTCGTGCTCGCGGTCGGCGGCGCCACCGAGCGCATCCGCGGCGCGCTGCTGCTCGATGCCCTCTACGGCGACCATGACAAATACATCGACTGGCTTGGCCAGCGGCCGGATGCGTTCTTCGTCAGCACCTACGGGCCGCTGGTGAAGCCGCAGAACCTGGAATTCCAGAAACAGCTTACCGACCGCGGCATCAGCTTCACCAGCAACTTCCCGCCGCACCTGGTGCCGGGGATCAATGCGTTCCTCGAGGTCGGCGACGAGGTGAAGCACAACGATTTCGTCACCCAGGCCTGGTCCGCCGACCCGCTCAAGGTGATGCTGTCGCGGGTGCCGGGCTATGCGCGGCGCTGAGCGGCGTCCATTGCGCCCCATCCATTGCGCCCGTTGTCGGGACACGCTAAGCGAACCTGCCAATAGTTGAGGAGACTGCCTTGCCCTGGACGAGCGCGAACGGAATCAGCATCCACTATGAACTCGAAGGCGGCAACGGACCGGTGGTCGTGCTGCTGCATGAGATGGGCGGCACGCTGGAAAGCTGGGACGCGGTCGCGCCGGAGCTTGCGAAGGACTACCGCGTCGTGCGCTACGACCAGCGCGGAGCGGGCCTCACCGAGAAGGTGCGCAAGCAGTTCACCAACGACGACGCCGTCGGCGACCTCGAAGGCGTGTTGAAGAACCTCAACCTCAAGCCGCCCTACAATTTCGTCTGCGTAGCGGCCGCCAGCACGCAGGTGCTGCGCTTCCTGGAAAAATATCCGGAGCAGGTGAAGTCGATCGTGCTGTGCAATCCCGCGCCCGGCGTCGACCCGAGCCGTGCCGGGGCGCTCAACGACCGCGCGGATTTGGCGGAAAAAGAAGGCATGGCCGGCGTGATGGGCATCACGCTCGACAAGTCCTATCCGCCGACGCTCGGCGAGCCCGCCGCCTACGAGGCCTATCGCGGGCGCTACCTCGCCAACGATCCGGTCGGCTTCGGGCTCGCGCACCGCATGCTGGCGATGACCAACATGCTGCACATGCTGCCGAAGGTAAACGTGCCGACCATGGTGGTCGCGGGCAAGCACGACACCGTGCGCCCGCCCGCCGGCACCGAGGAGCTGTCGAAGAAGATTCCCGGCGCGAAGTTCGCGCTGATCGAGGAAGCCGGCCACTTCCTGCCGACCACCGGGCCGAAGACGCTGGTGAAGCTGCTCAAGGACTTCCTGCCGAAGTAAGGATAGTGCTACGAGCGACACTCGTTCTCCGTCATCCTGAGGTGCCCGGCGAAGCCGGGCCTCGAAGGATGCACGGCCACCGACGGTGCAGCAGCCGGGCCGTCGCCCTTCGAGGCTCGCGGCTCCGCCGCTCGCACCTCAGGATGACGGATTTAGATTTTGTGATCGTGGAGAGGGACGTCCAATGAAAGTCAACGCCAACGGCATCAACTTCAATTGCGAGCTCGAGGGGCCCGAGGGCGCGCCGGTGATCATCTTCTCGAATTCGCTGATCACCAACCTGTCGATGTGGGACGATCAGGCGGCCGCCTTGAAGAACGAGTTCCGCGTGCTGCGCTACGACCAGCGCGGCCATGGCGGCACCGACGCGCCGTCGGGAAAGTATACGTTCGCAACCCTCACCGACGACGTGATTGCCATCATGGACGCGCTGTCGATCAAGCGCGCGAACTTTGCCGGCATCTCGATGGGCGGCATGACCGCGCTGTTCCTGGCGGAGCGTTACAGTGACCGCTTCGACCGCATCTTCCCCTGCGACTGCGGGCCGGCCTCGACGCCGCAATCCGCGCAGCAGTGGAAGGAGCGCATCGACCTCGGCGCCGAGAAGGGCATGGAGGCGCTGGTCGACCAGACCATCAACCGCTGGTTCCCGCCGGAATTCCAAGCCACCAAGGCGCCGGTGGTCGACAAAGTCCGCAACATGATCCGCACCACGCAAGTATGACGGCTTCGCCGGCTGCGCCTGGGCGCTGTCGGATTTCGACACCAGGCCGGGACTTTCGAGCATCAAGAATCCCGTCATGTGCATCTGCGGCACCAAGGACGCGACCTATCCGGGCATGCAGGCGATGATCCCCACCATCCCGGGCGCCAAGCTCACCGACATCGAAGGCGCCGGGCATATCGCGAACGTCGAGCAGCCCGACAAATTCACCAAGACGATCCGGGATTTCATCAAGGGCTGAGTAAGCACCCGCGAAAGACGCAGTTCTGTGCTGCTCCCCCGCCGTTGCAAAGAAACCGGCGGCGTTATACGTCATTAAGGGAGCGGCCCGGCCCGTATTGGGGCGAAAAGGCCCATATTTCGGCGGCCTCGCGCCAGCCGACCAGGAGGACAAGACCATGACCCTGCAAGAACCAACGGCACGTCCGGGGCTGTCGAACAAGGCGCGCGAGTTGATGGAAGCCATCAACACCGACGCCGGCAAGGACAATATCTGGGTGCGCACCCAGATGAACTCCCCGGCGCAGCGCCCGTGGTTCACCGACACCGGCGGCGCCACCGGCACTGGCTCGATGGCGTCGGGGCGGGTCGCGGCGAACCAGATGAAGAGCGCCGCCTATCGCTGGCGCTGGAAGGAATACAAGGCCTATCTCGACCGCCTCTCCCGCATCGCGGCCGAGGCCGACGTTCCGCCGATCGAGTTCGCCGACCGGCAGTCGATCCTGCTCACCAATCCCGGCCTCAACGGCCGCCTGCAGGTGACCAACACCATCCGCTGCGCGATCTCGATCTACAATCCGGGCGACATCGCGCCCGCGCACGTGCACTCGCCGAACGCCAGCCGCACCATTCTGTCGGACAAGGGCGGCTACACCAACGTGGAAGGCGAGCGCTGCGAAGCCCGCCGCGGCGACATCATCCTGACTCCGAACGGGACGTGGCACGACCACGGCAACGAGGACAAGGAGCCGGTGATCTGGATCGATATGCTGGACTGGCCGCTGATGGAGTTCCTGGATTGCGCCTGGGTCGACCAGGAGTTCAAGCCCGGCACCGGCAGCAACCAGAAGAGCCAGAGCACGCTGCACACCAACGGCTATTCGGAAGCGCTTTACGGCCACGGCGGCCTGGTCCCGACCTTCGTGTCGCACCAGCGCGGCTGGGGTTATGAGCCCGCGCCCTACATCCACTTCCGCGGCGACGAAATCCGCTCGGCGCTCGAGCGGCTGCGCAAGGAAGCCGGCGACCCGCACGAGGGCATCCAGATGCAGCTCGTGAATCCGGTCACCGGCAAGCCGGTGTTTCCGACGCTGAACTATCAGGCGCAGCTCATCCGTGCCGGCGAGGAGACGCTGCCCAAGCGCGAAACCTGCGGCACCTTCCATGTGGTGATCGAAGGCAAGGGCAAGACCGAGATCGGCGGCCAGACCTTCGACTGGGAGCAGAACGATATCATGGTCGTTCCCAACTTCGTCTGGCGCAAGCACATCAACACCGGCACCAGCGACGCCATCATCTACACGGTGTCGGACTCGGCGCTCTTGCGCTCGATCGGCCAGTATCGCGCGCAGGGCAAGGACAAGGCCGGCAAGGTGATCCAGCTGGTGCAGTAAGCCGCACCCCACACGCTATCAATACGAAAGCGCCGCCCCAAGGGGCGGCGTTTTTGTTAGTGCGCGCATAGCCACGAAACTGCGATTTATTAACCCTGGCTCTTTACTTTGGCTGCTAAACCCTCAGGGAGGTGCCGATGAAGAAGAGCCTCGTTGCCCTCGCGTTGACCGCGATCAGTCTTGGTTACGCATCTGCTCAGAGCGGCTCGCCTAATGCGCAGCAAGGCGGCGCGCCGCCCTGCGTCGGCCGCAATCCGCACGTCGCAGTGCCGACGGCGCCGCATGGCATGTACCTTTGGCTCTATTCGCTGGACGCTGGACACGTCGTGGACTTGTTCAAGAAGTATGTGATCGGCAAGGATCCCGCGTTTTGCGGCGTGAGCGCGGTGGTGAGCTGGTCGGATGTCGAGAAGTCGAAGGGCTCGTTCGACTTCTCGAAGGTGGAGCAAAACCTAAAACCCTTCCTGGACGCCGGGCTGACCGTCAACCTGCTTTTCGCCGCCGCCGGAGAAGGTAAGGACAACACGACGACCCCGCCCTGGGTCATGGCGGAAGTACCGAAGACATTTTGTGGCGGCGTACATCTGCCGATTTACTGGAACCCACAATACGAAGCCGATTGGTCTGCGTTCATCAGGGGGGCCATCACGTATTTCAGCTACAAGTCGCCGATCAAAAACCAGGTCGGCTACATGCGTTTTGCGACCGGTGCAGGCGCGGAGGCGGTGGCGCCGCCGGGCCTATGGCGGGCCGTGCACCAAGCTGCTGGCCAAGCATGGCTACTCTTACCAAGTTTGGAAAGCGCACACTCTTCGAATGCTGAATGCGATGACCAGCGTTCCGACGGCCCATCAAATCATTGCCGCGCTTCCACGGGCTCCGGGTGGACCGACGTTCAACGAACTGCCGAACACTTTCGCGGCTGCCGCCGCGGCGAAACACGTCGGGTTGTCGTTCGAGAGCTTGGGGGCCGATAACGTCGCCGCGCCCGGCACAAAACCCGGGCGGTGTCAGCCGGCGAAGCTCCATTGGTGTGCCGCCTATATCAAGTATGCGGGTGTCGTTCCGCTCGCCATGCAGCCGATCACCGCTTCGCAAACCACCACTCACAACCGGATCGACATCTCGAATCTGCTGCAATACGCGCTCGACAACAAGATCCAGATCTTCGAGCTGTATGCCGGCGAGTGGCTTCAGGCCAACGGCGCAACGGCTTGGCAGCCGTACCAGCCGGCCCAGCAGGCGAGGTACAAGGCCGCATTGCAGTCCGCCTCCCGCGTACTGGGAGTAGCTGCGATAAAGTAACGGAAAATGCAGAACGACATCATGGGTCGTTCCCAACTTCGTCTGGCGCAAGCACATCAACACCGGCACGACCGACGCCATCATCTACACGGTGTCGGACTCGACGCTGCTGCGCTCGATCGGCCAGTAAGGACAAGGCCGGCAAGGTGATCCAACTGGTTCAGTAAGCCGCGCCACGCTCGCTGCAAATATGAAAGCGCCGCCCGAAGGGGCGGCGCTTTTGTTTGTGCGCGTAGCGAGTCCACGTACCACAGGCTAATCCCTGAGTGTCACCTCCGGCTCGGGAAAGCTGCCCTCCGGCAGATCGGCCGAGGCGACCCACTCGATGCACTTTGGCAACGCGCCATTCGTCTGTACGAACTCCATGATGGCCTTCAATGCCTGCTCGAACGGAATAAAGAGTCCAGCCGGCATGAGGCTAACCTGCGTGGCCCTGACCAAGGTCCGCAACATCTTCGGATTGCCTAGGGAATAGTAGGCGTGCCCGTCCGCCGCACTTACGCGGTCATGAAGGAGCAACACGCCAAGGTCGGGCTTGCCTATGATATGGAGATTGATGTTGAGCTGCTTATCGAATGCCAAGTCTTCTGTGCCGTCGACGCCCTCTGCTGTCACACACCAATGATTGCTGCGGATGGAAAAGACCTCGTGCCGTCCAGCAAGCGTGAGAAAATATGGCGCCAACCATTTCTCGTCGGGCCATCCTGGCCCCTCATAGCCGGGGAAAATTGTTATCTTTTTCATCTCGAATACCACTTTCCATCGCGCACAACTCCCATTACGCGACCCGTCCTACTATTGATGAACGCCAGATCTTTATCCTAGGCTATTTTGGCTACCGATTTAAGGAATATTTCCCTAACACGGCTCGTGCAGGTACGCAAGCAAACTTAGTCGAAGCGCGACGCCATGCTTCGAGACGCGCACTTCGTGCGCTCCTCAGCATGAGGACCGGGGGAAAGCGGCGCTTTTGTTTAGGACGTCGAGACGATTACTTCTCGTCGGCGATCTTGTTGCGCAGCGTGCCGATGCTGGAAATCTCGATCTCCAGCACATCGCCGGCCTTCATCCACACCGGCGGGTTCTGCTTGGCGCCGATACCGTCGGGCGTGCCGGTGGCGATGATGTCGCCCGGCGACAGCGGCGTGAACACCGAGCAGAACTCGATGATCGCCGGGATCGAATGGATCAGCATGTCGGTGCCGGAGCGCTGCATCTCCTTGCCGTTGAGGCGCGTCACCAGCGTGAGCTTGGTCGGATCGGGAATCTCGTCCGACGTCACCATCCAGGGGCCGAGCGGACTGGAGCGGAGGAAATTCTTGCTGGCGACCAGCGAGTATTTGGTGAAGTCGCGCACCGAGCCGTCGCAGAAGCAGGTGTAGCCGGCGACATGCTTGAGCGCGTCGGCGGCCTTGATGTGGCGGCCGCCCTTGCCGATCACCAGCGCCAGCTCGCCCTCGAAGTCGAAGCTCGTCGACACCTTCGGCCGCAGCATCTCGCCGTCATGCGCCTCCAGCGTGTTGACGAATTTGGTGAAGATGTTCGGCAGCTTCGGCGCCTCAGTGCCGTGCTCGGCGGCGTGGGACTTGTAGTTGATGCCGACGCAGAGGATCTTTTCCGGATTGGGAATGACCGGCAGGAACTTGATGTCGGAAAGCTTGTGATCCGGCTGAGCTTGCGCGGCGGCTTCCTTGATCCGCGGCAGCAGGCCGCCCGCAAGCGCTTCCCGCAGCGATGCGGCGTGGCCACCGAAGCGCTCGTTCATGGTGATGACGCCATCGCCGGTGACGACGCCGTAGGCTTCCTTGCCGTCCGCGATATAGCTTGCGAGTTTCATGATTCAATCCTTCTGCCTTCATCCGCCCTCATCCTGAGGGCGAGCGAAGCTCGCGTCTCGAAGGATGGGGCGGCCCCATGGTTCGAGACGGCGCTGCGCGCCTCCTCACCATGAGGCCGAGAGAGATGCGTTCCTACTTCTTATGGTCGTGCTTGTGGTCGTGCACATGCACGGGGCCGCCGTCCGGCCGCGAGAGCATGTGGCCGCAGCCGGCCTTGTTCGCCCAGTATTCCCAGGCGCGCCAGGTCTCGGTCGAATAGGGGCTGTAGCCGCGGTTGCGGGCGTCGATCTCGCCTTGCCGCAAATACTTGATATCGCCGCCGAGCTGCTTGGCGCGCATCAGCGCGCGGGCGTTGCGCGGCAGATAGACCGACACGCGCACCACCTCGATCAGCGAGCGCGCCGCCGAAGCGAAGCCGTGGCCGCGCATCAGCGCCACCGGGTTGCCGTCCATGACCTTCGCGAGGTCACGGCCCTGGTCCACGTTGGTGACGAGCAAGTTGGTATCGCCGAACTTGTCGGCGATGTCCCACACCGGCACGTTCGGGCCGATGAAGCTGCCGGAGTGTATCACCGGCTTGAGCGGCGTGCCCGTGGCGATGCCAAACGGCAGGATATCCTCGGCGTGGGCGTGCACGGTTGCGTTCACGTCCGGATATTTCTCCATGATCGCGGCGTGGATGAAGCGCTCCAGATAGGGCGAGCGCTTCTCGTTCTTGTCCACCGGCTGGCCGTCCATGCCGAATTCCATGATGTCGTCTTTCTCGATCAGCTCGGGCGCGAGCGAACGCGAGAGGAAGAAAGTCTTCGGATTGTTCGGGTTGCGGACGGCAACATGCCCATAGGCGTCAACCACGTCCTCCTTGGCGAGAATGCGGTTGGCGATGACGAGGTCTTTGATCAGGGCGTCGAGATTGCTCATGGTGCGAAAATCCTGGCGTTTCCAGTTTCAGCTTGTTGTTGCGCGCTCAGTAGTGGGTTGCGCCCCAGTTCGGCGCGAACAGCTCTTCGAGCGTCGGCTTCCAGTCGGTGAGGTGCTGGTCCTGGAGGTACTGCACCAGCGCTTCCAGCGTCGGGCGGTTCGCCTCGACGCCGTAGGGCCAGGGATCGCCGCCGAAATATTCATGGATCTCGTCGATGTCGCGCGGCAGCCATGGCAGCATGTAGCGCAGCGCCCGCTCGTTATACATGCGCTCGAGCGCGATCTCCTTGGCGCGCTGGAAGGCGTTGTAGAGGCTGGTCGCGACGAACGGATACTTCTCGTAGACCGACTTCTTGATCGCGACGAGATGCATGATCGGAAAGATCTTGGTGCGCTTGTAGTGGTCGCGCTCGCGCTCGACGAAATCGGGGAACAGCCTCCCGATATTGGGATTGGTGCGGAACGACTCCGGCATGCTGGTGCCGATAGTGGCGTCGACCACGCCCTCCTGGAGCAGCTCGTCGAGCGACTTGTTCGGCGGGCCCTGCTCGATCTTGACCGGCTTGAGCAGCGGCAGCACGACCGGCGAGCCATGCGCGCCCTTGGCGTTGATCGCGCCCTGCACCCAGGTGCATTTCGAGAAGTCGACGCCGTGATCGTGCTGGAGGATACCCCGGATGAAGATCGCGGCGGTCATGGTGTAGAGCGCAACGCCGATGCGCTTGCCCTCGAGGTCTTTCGGCTTGCTGATGATCTTCTTGTTGATGCCGATGTGGGAGTGGCGGAAGGTGCGCGAGGGGAATACCGGGATGGCGACGAAATTGCACTGCTTGTTGGCGTAGCGCTGGACGTATTCGGAGCTCGAATACTCGGCGACGTCGAACTCCTCGCCGCCCGACATACGGTCGAAGATCGGACGCGGCTGCTCGATGCGGATGAAGTTGAGATCGATGCCGTCCGGCTTCACTTCGCCGGTGTAGATCGGCTGCATGCGATCGTACAAAGCGGACGCAAACGTAAGCTGCAGATTGGCCATTGGACGCTAAACCCCCGGTCACGCACAGGACTAAGGGGTGGTTAGCATGCCGGTGCGGGGGAAGGAAATAGCGTGGAAACGCGGCCCGCTGGCCACGTCAACCCCGCATAAATCACGCCACCAAGGTCAGGTCGGCGCGCCGGAGGCCCCCGCGCAATGCGGCGAAGCAATCGGCGTCGATCTGGGTACCGACCATGTCGGACATGATCGCCAGCGCCTTGGTCACCGGCATCGCGGCCCGGTACGGACGCTCCGCGGTCAAGGCGTCGAAGATGTCCCCGGTCGTGATGATGCGGGTTTCGAGCACGATCCGATCGCCGGCAAGACCATGGGGATAGCCCTTGCCGTCGAGCCGTTCGTGATGGGCGCCGGCGACCGTGGCGAGGTCCGTCAGTGCGGCAATTTGCGACAGGATCGTTTCGGTATGCGCCGCATGCAACTTCATGGCGTCCCATTCCTCGGGATCGAGCTTGCCGGGCTTGTCGAGGATGGTGTTGCTGACGCCGAGCTTGCCGATGTCGTGCAGCAGCGCCGCGCGCCTGAGCCAGCGGCGCTCTCCGGGCGCGAACCCGAGCTGCTCGGCGATCATGTCGCTGAACAGCGTCACCCGCTCGCTATGGCCGCTGGTATAGGGGCTCTTGGAGTTGACGACCTGCGCGAACGCGGCCGAGATATCGTCGAGATAGTCTTCGTCGACGGTGGATGAGTGCTGCGCGGGCTCGAGCGCGAAGATCGCCCGCTGCAGGTCCGGCGAGGCAAGCATGCTCCAGAACGACGGCAGCTCTGCAACGCGCAGGAAACTCTCCACCAATCGCGGATCGAACCAGGTCCCCGCGCGATGCTCGATCTCCTGCTTCGCCGCGTCGATGCCGTTCGCGATCTGGAACACATCGACGACCTGCGCCATCAGCGCGATCTGCGAATACAACGGGATGGCGTCGCCGTGCAGGCGCTGCGGCAGGCCGCTGCCGTCCCAATGCTCGTCGAGATTCTGGATGCCCTGCGCGACGGCTTCCGAGAAGCGCATCTTGCGCGCGATCTCGGCGCCGCGATTGCAGCGCGTCTCCATCAGCTCCTGGGCGATCTCGCCGCTGTTCTGGAACACCTTGACCAGCGCGCGGAAGCGTTCCGCCAAGCCGGTCTTCATGCCAGTGTGCGACAGCACGAAACGCAGCGCCTGGGGCAGGCTGCCGTCGATGGTCTTGAAATCCTGTTTGAAGGTGAGATCGTCGGTCAGATAGAGCTGGCAGATGCGTGCCGCATTGCTGCTGCAACCGAGATCCTTCAGCAACAGCGTGTAATACAGATTCCAGATGTCGGCTTCGCCGAGGCCGATGTCGCGGCCGATATGAATTCCGATCCAGCAGCAGCGAACGCAATGGCCGGCCGGCTGGCCTTCGGTCATGTCGAGCGCATGGCTGAGCGCGCTCAGGAGCTCGGCAAGCCGGATCTCCTTCAGGCTTGCGATTTTGGCGCGCGCGACGGCCACGGCGTAATTCCCCGGGTGTGTCAGCCCCGAGACAATCACAGCGAGCTTAAGATTGGATTTCAGCGGCGGGACAGCGCCCGCCGCTGCGATCACGCCTCGTCGGCCACCGTGTTCCGCAGCACGCCGATCTCCGGCACCGCGACCTCGACCACGTCGCCGGGCTTGAGCCAGGCCGGCGGTTTCTGGTGTCCGCCGGCACCGGTGGGCGTGCCGGTCCAGATCAGGTCGCCGGGCTTCAGCGTCGCGAAGGTTGAGATGTAGTTGATCAGCCAGGCGAAGCCCCAGGTGAGGCGGTCGGTGGTGTCGTCCTGCCGCAACGCGCCGTTCACCTTGGTGGTAACACGCAGCGGCTTCGCCGGATCGACGTCGTCGGCCGGCACGATCCAGGGACCGAGGCTGCCGGAATTGTCGAAGTTCTTGCCCTGGGTGACGTTGAGCGTGCCGTGCCGCAGCCAGTCGCGCACGCTGCCCTCGTTGCCGAGCGTGAGCCCGCCGATGAACGACAGCGCCTTGTCCTGCGGGATGTGGCGGCCTTCCCTGCCGATCACCAGCACGATCTCGCCTTCGTAGTCGAACTGCTCGGAGACCTTCGGCCGCAGGATTGGCTGCTCATTGCCGACCAGCGAGGTCGGGACACGCATGAACAGGTTCGGATATTTCTGCGGCGGCCGCACCGGGCCGTCTTTGTACTCCGCGCCGCGGTCCGGATAGTTGATGCCGACGCAGATGTTCTTCTCAGGCTGCGGGATCGGCGGCAGCATCGTGACGTCCTTGAGCTGGTAATCGGCCGCGCCCGTTGCGGCCGCCCTCGCCTCGCCCACCGCCTGGGCACGGAGGACGTCGAGCAGGGTCGGATATTTCGCGAGCTTCTTGCCGAGATCGACAATGCCCTGATCCGTCACCGCGCCGTAGCTTGCGCGGCCGCCGGTTTTGAATGATGCCAAACGCAAGGACGCCATACCCTGACCCTCCACCGAGACTGCCCGTGCTTGTTATTCGACAGCAATGCCGTGCGCAACTCGCCTTGCGCGGGCGCTTGCGATTGACCCCGGGCACGCTAAAAAGGCTGCCGAGAGCACCTCAAGGAGCCAGACAATGACCAAAGTCCGCGAGTTCATGACCGGCTGGGAAAGCCCGGATACTCACCAGATGATCCCGCTGGTCTGGAGCGACCGGAACAAGGAAGGCCTGCGCGGCGTCGCCAAAGGCAAGCGCTTCACCCCGAAGCTGCGGCCGTTCGACATGCTGAGCGAGCCGAACCAGCGGCTGAAGATGTTCGAGAGCGCCGACGTGCGCGTGATCGTCGAGAGCGTGACCGGCACGCAGCATTTCCGCCGCAACAGCGATTTCGACGAGGTGCTGATCCAGTTCTGCGGCACCAGCCACGTCGAAAGCGAATTCGGCAAGTTCGACCTCGGCATGGGCGAAGTGCTGGTGATCCCGGGCGGCGTCTCCTACCGCTCGACCGGCGCCAACGACTGCCTGCGCATGGTGCTCGATCTGCATGAGCCGGTGTTCAAGGTCTTCGACGAGAAGGACCACACCAGCGAGACCTCCTATTCGATGAAGCGCACCAACGGCCCGAACTGGTCGGCGCCATCGGCGCCGCCGTCGAACGCCAAGGTGATCGAGAAGCTCTACATCTGGGACGAAGACCCCGAGGACGCGACCATCATCGAGCGCGACTACAGCGATCTCGTCGGCGTCTCCAGCATCAAGTCGAAGGAAAATATCGTCAAGAAAGTGCGCGCCTTCGACATCTTCAACGAGATCACCGGCAAGGCCGCGGGACCCAAGATCGTCGAATTGCCGCACTGCCTGATCGACAGCTACAACACCGTCGGCGACCAATGGGCGTTCCACCGTGCGCTGCGTTCCGAGGAATTCGCGCTGCAGTTTCAGGGCACCGGCGACAACATGTCGGAATACGAGCACAAGACGCCGACCAAAGCCGGCGACGTGATGCTGGTGCCGATCGGCATCGGCCACTGCATCGAGAATTGCAGCAAGGATTTCCGCCGCCTGGTGATCTACTCGAAGCAGCGGCTGAATGTGCTGGTCTCGCCGGCGATGCATCTCACCGAGTCGAAGTTCGAGAGCAAGGAGACCGTGCACAAGCCGGCGAAGTGGCACGCCGAAGTCGCGGCGATGGCCTGACATCAATGTCCGACGAACCCATCACCTTCATATCCAAAGGCCTCAAGCTCGTCGGCAACATCCAGGTGCCGCCCGGCGTCGGGCGCGGCGAGAAGCGGCCCGCCTTCATCGTGCTGCACGGCTTCGGCTCGACGCGCCACGCCGGCAACGTCAAGCAGCCCTGCGCGCTGATGGAGAAGCTCGGCTACGTCACCATGCGCTTCGACATGCCGGGCTGCGGCGACAGCGAAGGCCCGCGCGGCCGGCTGATCTGCCTCGACCAGGTGCAGGCGACCTCGGACGCGCTCGCGACGCTGGCGCAGCATCCGAATGTCGACGGCGCGCGCATCGCAGTGCTCGGATCGAGCTTCGGCGCGGCGGTCGCGGTCTATTGCGGCGGCGTCGACAAGCGCGTGGCCGCCGTCGTCTCCGCCTCCGGCTGGGGCCACGGCGAGCGCAAATTCCAGAAGCAGCATCCGACGCCGGAAGGCTACGCGAAGTTCACCGCCATGCTGGCGGAGGGCAAGGCGCATCGCGCGCGTACTGGCGAGCCGCTGATGGTGCCTCGTTATGACATTGTCCCCATCCCGGAGCATTTGCGCACCCATGTGCTGCCGGGCTCGATCCAGATGTTCGAGGCCGACACCGCGCAGAGCATGTTCGACTTCATGGCCAACGACGTCATCGGCAAGATCGCGCCGCGTCCGGTGCTGCTGCTGCACTCGTCCGACGATCACGTCACGCCGGTCGAGCAGTCGATCGAGCTGTTCCAGCACGCCAGCCAGCCGGCCGAGATGCATCTGTTCGCCGACACCGACCACTTCATGTTCGCGGAAGGCAACACCCGCGTGCATCATGTGGTGCAGAACTGGCTGGCGAATTACTTCCCGGTGAGTGCGAAGCAGGCGGCGGCGTAGGGTCTCGCGACGAACTCGGTGTGCTCCCTCTCCCCGCTTGCGGGGAGAGGGTCGGGGTGAGGGGGAATCTCAACGAGCGCGTCCTATCGACGGCCCCCTCACCGCGACGCGCTAGCCGTACTTGACCTCGTTCTACTTTTGTTCTTATCTCACCCAAACCGGCTGGACCCCGTATGCCCGCCTTTTCGCCCGAGCAGGACGCCGCGCTCACAGCAGTCGCGGACTGGATGAAGGCCAAGCCCGGCCGGGGACGCGCGCCCTTGATCTTTCGCCTGTTCGGCTATGCCGGCACCGGCAAGACCACGCTCGCCAAGCACATCGCCGAAGGCGTCGACGGCAAGGTCCTGTTCGCGGCCTTCACCGGCAAGGCGGCGATGGTCATGCGCAGCAAGGGCTGCCAGGGCGCCACCACCATCCACAGCCTGATCTACCGGCCGATTGAATCCTCGACCGCGACGCCCAGCTTCACATTGTGGGACGACGCGCCCGCCTCAAAAGCGAAGCTGATCGTCATCGACGAGTGCTCGATGGTCGACGCCGATCTCGGGCGCGATCTGAAATCCTTCGGCGTGCCGCTCTTGGTGCTCGGCGATCCCGCGCAGCTGCCGCCGATCCAGGGCGGTGGCTTCTTCACCGATGCGCCGCCCGACGCCATGCTCACCGAAGTGCACCGGCAGGCGCAGAACGATCCGATCGTGCGGCTGTCGATGGACATCCGCGCCGGCCAGCGGCTGCTGCCCGGTATCTACGGCGAGACCCAGGTGGTGACGCGCGACGATCTCGACCCGCAGCGCGTGCTCGACGCCGATCAGGTGCTGGTCGGCCGCAACGCCACCCGCCGCGCCTACAACGCACGCATGCGCGAGCGCCGCGGTTTTACGGGCGAGCTGCCGATCGCCGGCGACAAGCTCGTCTGCCTGCGCAACAACCGGCGCAAGGGCCTGTTCAACGGCGGGCTCTGGCTGATCAAGGAACGCCCCCGCCCGCGCAAGCAGATCCTGACCATGCACCTCAAGCCGGACGACGGCGCCGGCGACCGCGTCGTGAAGGTGTCGGTGCGGCCGGAATGCTTCACCGGCGCGATCGAGGAGCTGCCGTGGGAGCAGCGCAAGAAATACGACGAGTTCGATTTCGGCTACGTGCTCACCGTCCACAAGGCGCAGGGCTCGCAGTGGGACGACGTGGTGCTGTTCGACGAGAGCTTCGCGTTCCCCGACAGCCGCGACCGCTGGCTCTACACCGGCGTGACGCGGGCGGCGAAGCGGCTGACGGTGGTGGTGTAGCGGTCGTCCAAAACGCTAACACGCTTGCGTCTTGCGAGCAAACCTATTTGGTTGCAGAGTGCCATCCCTCAACCTGAGAGGGAGGCCACTATGAGCGACCGCTACACCAAGATCGTTCTGACCGTCATCGCCGCCGCACTCGTCGGACTATTGGCGCAGAATACAATCAGACCGCTGAGTGCGGAACGTAGTGGCCTGCAACGGGTCATGATCTGCGATTCGGGGAATCCGCGCGTTTGTGCCCGATTGTGGCACTATGCAGGAAGCGAGTCGATTCTGCCGCGTCATCGCGCTCCCGAAGTAGCATCGCGAAGTGCTTTCGCAGATTAGCGTGCGCGTGCCAGTTAGCAACGCACCTTAGAACTACTTCTTCTCCCCCTCGACATCCCGCACCGGCGTCTCCGGCATGACGCCGGGGCGGCGGCGGGCGAGCGTATCGCGGCCGTTGGCCTCCCACTCGCCTTTCACGGCGCGGCGCGCGAAGGTTTCCCAGTCGTCGCCCCACTCGCCGAGCGAGTAGCCGTGCCAGGGCGGCTGCGGCGTCAGCGGCGGCAGTTTCAGCTCATCCCAGATCCGCTTCGCGCCTTCCATGAACTCGCGCGTCGGCAAGGCGAGCGGCGGCGCCGGCGCCTTCAGCGTCGCGTCGATCAAAAGCGTGGAGTCGCTGTCGCGCAGTCCCGTTTTCGGCCCGTGTCCCCTCGCCCGGTAGGGCAGCACATGCAGATCGTCCACCGGGTTCGAGCGGTAGCCGAGCGACCAGAACACGGCGTCGGCGTTGGTCGGGTCGATATCCTCGCTGACCGCGATGCAGATCTTGCCGCAGTCGGCGAGCAGCGTGGCGGCGCCGGAGAGCGCGCGCCAGACCTCGCTGCGCGGCATGCCGTGCGCGCACTGCACGAAGATGGTCTTGCGGAGATTGGACAGCGGCTCGTGCATCACCACCCGGCGCACGCCCTTGATCGACAGCTTGTCGCGCAGGTGCACGAGGTACATCGGCTCATAGGCGAGACGCTTGACCAGGCTCGACTTCGCTCGGCGTCACTTCGCTGATGATGGACGCGAACACCGGCTTCTTCTTGCGGGTGATCGCGGTCACCTGCATCGACATGTTGAACTCTTCGAGCGCGATGTGGCCGTGGCTCTCGCCGAACGGCGCTTCCGGCTCGAGCAATTCGGGATCGATCAACCCTTCGATCACGATTTCCGCGTCGGCCGGAACGTCGAGATCGACGCTGACGCATTTCGCCATCCGGATCGGAGCACCGGCGAGCCCGCCGGCGACCGCCATCTCGTCGAGATCGATCGGCAGTTTCATCGGCCCGGTGAACATCACCACCGGCGCCGCCCCGATCGCGAAGGCGATCGGCATCGGCGTCTTCATCTTCTTGTGCTTGAGCCAGTGCTGGTAGCCGCCGGCGCCGCCGATGCGCGCGGCCATGCGCACGCCGAGCCGGTCGGTCGCCTTCAACTGGCCGCGATAGGTCCCCATGTTCTGGATGCCGTTTTCGGGATCGCGCGTCACCGCCAGCGTCGCGGTGAGATACGGCGCGGCGTCGTAGCCCGGCGTCGAGATCGGCACCGGCAAAGCGGCAAGGCCCTTGCCGGCGCCGCGCAGGTCGTCGCCCTTGATGACGACCTCCTGGCACGGCGGCGACGCGACGCGCACCGGCGGGATCGGATTGGCGATCGCGTTCGACCACGCCGCCTCGATCTCCTCCACCGGCTTGCCCATGCCGAGCGAATAGATGCGCGGCGAGGCGGCGAGCGCACCGACCACCACCGGCATGTCGAACTTGCGGCCGTCGGCGCCGACCACGTTGGTGAACAGGAATGCGCGGCGCTGGTCCTCGGGCAGCCCGCCCGCGAACTGCCAGCGCACCAGCGGATGCATCTCGGTGTCCTTGTTGATCGGACGGTCGACGCGCACGACCAGGCCTTGCGCCTCCAAGGTCGCGAGATGCTGCTGGAAATCGGTTGGCGGGCCTGCCGTGACACCGGCTGCGGTGGGCTTCTTGGGTGCGTCGAGCATTCTCATTCCTTACGTGATTGCGGCGGCAAACTACGCCTTGTGGCGATGCCAATGCAATGCATTATACCGGCGCACAAAGAGCGGGGGGACCATGAGCGACCTGATCAAAACGAGCCGCGACGGTACGGTTGTAACCATCACCATCGACCGGCCGGCCGAAGGCAACGTACTCACCCTCGACATGCTGCGGGCGCTGACCGCCCGCCTCAAGGAGGCCGGCGCGAGCGACGCCAAGGTGATCGCGCTGCGCTCGACCGGCGCCGACTTCTGCAAGGGCCGCGACGGCAAGGGCGGCCCGCAGAATCCCACCGCACTCGTCATGCGCGACCAGATCCTGCAACCGATCCTCGACGTCTATGACGCGCTCAACAATGTGCCGCAGCCCGTGGTCTGCGCAGTGCAGGGCGCGGCGCACGGCTTCGGCTGCGCGATGGCGACCGCCGCCGACATCACCATCGCGGCCGAGGGCGCGACCTTCAAGCTGCCGGAGATGACGCACAACCTGCCGCCGACGCTCGCGATCTCGGCGCTGATGACCAAGGTGCCGCGCAAGGCGATCGCCTGGCTGGTCTATACGCTGGCGGAGGTCGACGCCAAGACGGCGCTGTCGCTCGGGATCGTCAGCGCGGTGGTGCCGAAGCCGCAGCTCGACAGTGCCGTCAACGACGCGCTCAATGCGATGACCTCACGCTCGCCGGCTGCGCTCGTGGCGGTGAAGGACTATCTGCGCTCGGCGCCGATGATGGAGCCGCGCGGCGCGGCCGCCTATGGCGCCGCGCTGCTGTCGGGCGTGCTGACGTCGGCGCAGCATTGACGCCGCCGCGATCAGGGGCCGGAGATCCGCGGCGCCGGCCAATTTCGGCCGTTCTGATGGAGGATCAGGCTTGCAGCGAGGCCTTCACCATCAAGCACGAACGTGATCTGGGCATCGACCGCCCTGTAGAAGAACTGCCGGTCGTTCTCGGGGTATATGCGCAAGGCCGACTGGTTCGTCACCTGCGCGAACAGGCGATCGTCGTCGCGCATGACTGTGATGATGAAGTTCGGCGCCATCTGATAGCGGCCGACGTAGCGAGCCAATAGGTTGATATCGAGCAAGACCTGCTTTCGCTCGCGGGGCACGGCCTCGAACCACTCACCCTTCTGCTCACGGTCGCCCTGGAGGACGACAAGGCCGTTGGGACGCCCCTGAGAAGTCCGGTTGAAAGATGATCCGGGTGTTCGACGACTTGGCGAAGAACTCGCGATCGCTCTTGGCAAAGAGTCCGAAATCGGCCCTGTGTTGCCCTTTGGGCAAACAGACGATCGCCTTCGCGCGTGATCGCGATGGTCAACTTATCGTCAAGCCGGTAGCGGCCAACCAATGCGTCGAGCCGGTTCGGATCGACCGGAACCTCCTCGTGCGGCTTCGCCAGCGGAAATTCTCCGGTGACCAGATGCAAGCCGATGTCATCGATCGAGAGGATGGCGTTCGACAGCACGACGACACCGAGGCGATTTTTTAGATCAAAACCGATGAAGGTCCAGTAGCCCCCCGTTGCACCGTTGTGCCACATGATCTCCCGATCACCGATCCTCGAGACCAGCCAACCGAGCGCCATTTCGCGGCCGCCGTCGGCACGCGGACCGCGAACCGACCGCATGGCTGCCATGGCATCCGCCAATGGCGACTTTTCAAATCCCAGGTGGGCCGCCAGGAACGCGAGCAGATCGTTGGTGGTCGACCGCAGCGCACCCGCGCCTGCCAGCGTTGGCAGATGCCAATTGGGCACCTGGTCCAAATGTTCGTCGTGTCCCGGCGTCAATCGGTCCTTCATGTCCGCTGGCAGCGCGATGCCGGTGCTGCGCAAGCCCAATGGAGCGATCACGCGCTCGCGGACCAGTTCCTCGTAGTCCATCCCGGCGCGGCGGGCGAGCACGTGCCCGAGCAACCCCATCGCCAGGTTTGAATACTCGTACCGCGAACCGATGTCGCGCCGCAGCTCGTAGCCGGACAGGAACTGGTACAGGTCTTCCACCCTGTAGTCCGCAAAAGGATCGGTTTCGTCCTTCGGACGAAAGTTCGCCGGCATCCGCGGCAGGCCCGACACGTGCATCGCCAGATCCTGCAACGTGATCGAGCGCCCGTTCCGCTCCGGGATTTTCACATCCGGCGGCAGGTATTTTGCGACTGGATCGGAAAGCGCGACCTCGCCCCGCCGCACCATGTCGGCGAGCAGCAGTGCGGTGAATACCTTGGTGATCGAGCCGATCTCGAACAGGGTGTCGCCGTCGACCGGGCGCGGATCACCTTGCGTCCGGGCGCCATGGGGGACGATCCGCCGGCCCTGCGGATCGATGATGCCGACCACGATGCCGACACCGTGCCGGTAGGTATCGATCCGTTCGGCAAGGACGCCGCGAATGTCGGCGTCGGATGGCACACCGGCGATCGGCGGCGACTGCGCGAACGCGACGGTGGCGGACAGAAGCACCGCGGCGATCACAAGGACAATGATCTTCCGAATCATTGGGCCTCAACCTTGGACAACCTCGTGCGTCCCGAATGGCACGATCTTATTGTTGATATCATGCCCGATGTCGGCGCGTCCCAGCCACGGGATTCCCGATCTCCGGCACCAGTAGCGCGCGATTTCCTCCTCGTTCATCCCGAACTCCGGCTCGTTCGGAGTGATCGCGCTGCAACGTCCCAGCATGATGCCCGCCACCCGCCGGATGTCGGCGTTGCTGGTGATGTGAAAGAGCGTGCGATCGATCCGGTACATCGCCTCCCCCACCTCCTCCAGCATCAGCACATGCCCGGCGAGGTCGGGCTGCAGCGGCGTGCCGAGCAACTGGCTGAGAACCGTCATGTTGAATGCTGCGGTCTTGTGCGTGCCGTTGACCGCCGGCTCCAAGACCTCCGGCGACCGGTCGACCATCCAGGCGAGCGAGCGCGCCACCGCTGCGTCCCCACCGTCCCGGAGGATGTCCTGCGCCACCGGACCGTGCGCCACCGCCTCGAAGCCGGCGCGATACAACGCGGCCAGCAGCGCACCGGCATCGCTGTAACCCAGGTAAATTTTCCGTTTGGATGACTCCGTCAGCCGGCCCATGACCGTCTCGACCATGCGGCAGGAGCCGTAGCCGCCACGCGCGAACCACACCGCGTCGTAACTTTGGTCGTTGGCGATATCGAGAAAGGCCTGCGCGCGCGTTTCATCGTCGCCGGCGAAATGCCCGTGCACAGCGAAGCACTGCGGGTGGAAGACAACCTCCGGCGTCCTGTGGGGGTAGAGACGTGCGGCCACTGCCGGCACTCTGTCGGCAACCTCCGGAGACATCCGCGAGGCCGGCGCAACGACGCCGATCCTGAATCTCTCCCTGCTCATCCGATTCGCCCCGGCCGAGTTGTCTGTCATCAGCAACGCTTGTAGGTTTCGCCGATGTCCCAACCTGAAGATTACTTTTTCTGCGGCATCGGCGGTAGCGGCATGACTCCCCTCGCACTGATCGTCCAGGCGAGGGGCGGACGGGTGGAGGGCTCCGACCGCGCGCTCGACCAGGGACGCAATACCGAGCGATTTGATTTCCTGCGTTCGCGCGGGCTTCCCCTTCACCCGCAGGATGGCAGCGGCATCCGCCGCAGTGGTCAGATTCTGGTCACCTCCACCGCCGTCGAGGAGACGGTCCCCGATGTCCAGGCCGCGCGCCGTATCGGCGCCACGATCACGACGCGCGCGAGGCTTCTCGCTGAGCTCTTCAACCGCGCCGTCCTGAGTGTCGGTGTCGCCGGCACCAGTGGCAAGTCCACCACGGTCGGCATGATCGGCTGGATCCTCTCCCGCGCCGGGAAAAGTCCGACGATCATGAACGGCGCCGACATGAACAACTTCATCGACGCCGGCGCGCCGTTTGCCAGCGCCCGGGTCGGCGACGGCGACATCTTCGTCAGCGAAGTCGACGAGAGCGACGGCTCGATTGCCTATTTCGAGCCCCGCATAGCGGTCGTGAACAACATCTCGCTCGATCACAAATCTCTGGACGAGCTGCGCGCCCTGTTCCGCGGCTTCATCGCCAAGGCGCAGACGGTGGTGCTCAATCTTGACAACGCCGAAACCGCGGCGCTTGCGGCCGACGCAAAGCCCGGCCAGGCGCTGACCTACAGTCTGAATGACACGCGAGCCGATCTCGTGGCGTCGGTGCCGGTCCGGTCGCCGACCGGCATCGCGTTCCGGGTGACGGCGCGCGGTACCGGCGAAACCGCCGAGGTCGCGTTGAAAGTACCGGGGCTGCACAACGGGGCCAACGCACTCGCCGCGCTTAGTGTCGCGAAGGCGTGCGGCGTCCCCCTCGCGGAGGCCGCGGCGCATCTCGGCGCGTTCAGCGGCATCCGCCGGCGGCTGGAGGTCGTGGGTAGCGCCAATGAGATCACCGTGATCGACGACTTCGCCCACAACCCCGACAAGATCGCCGCCACGCTCGAAACCATGCACGCGTTTCCCGGCCGCCTGCTGCTGATGTTTCAGCCCCATGGCTATGGCCCGATCCGCCTGATGCGGAACGCGCTCGCGGGCTGTTTCGTAAGCGGGATGCGCGACGAGGACGTCCTGGTGATGCCGGAGCCGGTCTATTTCGGCGGCACCGTCGACCGCAGCGTCGGCAGCCGCGACCTCATCGGCGACATCAAACGGCATGGCCGCAAGGCCCTTGCCTTTCCGGACCGCGCCGCCTGCGGCGACGCGCTCGTCAAGCTCGCCCGTCGCGGCGATCGCATCGTGATCATGGGCGCGCGCGACGATTCACTGTCGCAGTTCGCGCGGGAACTGGTGCAACGGCTTGCGGCGCCGGTGAAGCCTTAGCGCAGGCACGGCGCCTCCGGGGCCTTGGCCCGCCGACAAGCCTTAAGCGCCAAGCCAGCCTGTGCTACAACGCTTGGGCGTTTCGTGCCGTTGCACCGGCTCGACAATGATAAAAGGGAGGTCGCCTATGATGGATCCGATCAGACGCAATATCATCGCGACGGGCGCTGCAGCGGCGGCGACGGCGGCGGTGCCGCAGGTGTTTGCCCAGGCTCAAGGAGGACCGGTGATCTCGTTCTACGAAAAAGGCAACGTCCGCATCCGCTTCCAGGACAGCGGCGGCCCCGGCTATCCGCTGCTGGCCACCCCCGGTGGCGGCCTGAACTCGCGGATCAGCAACTGGCCGAACGCGGTGATCAACATTCCGGAGGAGCTCAGGAACGACTTCCGCGTCATCACCATGGACCAGCGCAACGCCAATGGCGGCGAATCCACCGGCCCGGTCCCGGTCGAAGATCCCTGGGGCGCCTTTGCCGACGACCAGCTCGGGGTGATGGACCATCTCGGCATCCGCCAGTTCTTTTTCTTCGGCAACTGCATCGGCGGACCGTTCGCGTTCAAGCTGATGGAGCGGGCGCCGCAGCGCGTGGTCGCGGCCGTGTTGAGCCAGCCAGTCGGGCACCGGGCGGACAACCCGGACTACATGTACAATTCCGGCAAGAACGTCTGGGCCAAGGAGTTCCTCGCCCGGAAGCCGGACGTCTCGATGGAGACGATCGAGAAATACCTGCATGGCCTTTACCGCGTGCGGCCCGACTTCGTTTACAGCGTGAGCCGCGACTTTGCGCGCACGTGCCAGACGCCGATGCTGGTGCTGCCGGACGACGTGGTCGCGCACCCGCTTCAGATTTCCATCGACATCGCCTCGCTCGCGCCGAATGCTGAGATCACGGTGTATCCCTGGAAGGAGCCGGCGGACCTGAAGGCCCGCACCATCAACCGGGTGCGCACCTTCCTGAAGGCGCGTCAAACGGTATAAGTGGCCCTTCGACAGCGAATGCAGATTGGCCGCTCCCCATCGTTCTGGCGCTCATGCGGAATCCGCGCGGCAGCTCTTGCTGTCGCGCTTCTATGCGCGCCGCCCGCGTCGCATTCGAATGAGCTCGACGCCTACGCAAAGGCGGTCAGCGACTTCAAGTCCGTCCTGAGCCAGCGGGGCACGCAGCTCAAATCGGGCCAGGCCCCGCCGAACCTGCCGGGACAAGCGCTCTACCTTGCCCGCAACAGCATGATCAGCGCGTACAAAGACCTCACCGACGCGCTTCCATCCAGAATCGGCAGGCCCAACAAGTTCGGCATTCCGCCGGCGTACTTCGACGCCGACAATGAGCCGCTGCTGGACGAGTACACGAGACTCTTCGGCATCATGCAGGCGCCGCCTGCCAATGCGCAGAACTCGGCGACGCCGTTCGAGGACGTCGTCGATCTGGGAACGGTGATCGCACGCGCGCGCGGTTTGGATGCGGCATCGGCGGAAGCGGCGGGCCGCATCAGCCTGGGCATGTTCTTTGCCGAGACCAACGGCAACCAGAACATCGGGAATGCGCGCTCGAACCGGTACAAGGGAAGTTTCCAGACGGGCGAATCCGAGGACCGGAACGGTCAAAAGAAATGGGCGGCGATCAGGGCGTCGATCCGCACGCTCGATCCCGCACTCGCCGCCCGCGACGACAAGGAGCAGGCGCGGGTTGGCAATAGCGATCAGCGTTACAATCACTGGACTGCGGTGCGCAATGGCCTGATGAACGCCCATGCCGAAGTCTTCCCGCAGATACCGGCGATCCTGAAGGCGTTTCCGGACCCGATCGATCAGATGAAAATCTTCGAGCTGATCCAGATCGTTCCGAGCCCGACCCGGTCCGCGCTCAGGTCGGGCGACCTGGCGAGCTATCGGATTTCCGATCCGAAGATCATGGGATACCTGCGCAACAACAGCATGTTCACTTTCGGCCGCGCCGACCGGGCCAGAACGTCCGTGAACTATCGCGAGATCCTCGCCGCGATGTGGCTCTTCAACGAAAAATTCGAGCGCGCGCTGGCCGGGTTCAACGCGATCAAGGCGCAGCGGAAACGGTGACAATCCGGTGCCGCGCCTAACCGCGCCGCGCCTCGTCGTAATATTTGAGATCGATATATTTCGACGGATCGGTGAGCGGCGTCTTGCCGCTGCCGTAGCGGGTGCGCAGGTCGAGCACCGCGCGCACGCCGTCCATCAGGATCGCGGCGTCAGGCGTCAGGCCCGACTTCGGCGACAGCAGGCTGTTCATGACCGCGCCGGCGACCGGCGGCTTGATCTCGGGCATGTTGCGCAGCAGCGTGTCGGTCGCTTCCTGCCGGTTCTCCGGCTTGAGCGTCCAGCCAAGCCCTTCGAGATAGCCCGTGATGAAGCCCTTGAGTGCGTCGGCATTGGCCGCGGCCCAGGCACGGCTCGCAGCGAACGAGCCACCCTGATAGACCGGGAACACGTTGCTCGAGGTGTCGAGCACGCGAAAACCTTGCGCCTTGGCGATGCTGGTGAACGGCTCGATGGTGATGGTGCCGACGTGCGTCCCGGAACGCACCGCCTCCCAGCGCTGCGGCGTCGCGCCGACCGCCGCGAAGGAATAGTCGCTGCGCTGCAGCCCAGCCTTGGCGAGCATCTCGTAGAGCACGAAAGCGAAGCCGGTCGCGACCGCATCGAGCGCGAGCGACTTGCCCTTGAGGTCCTCATACTTCGCGATCTCGGGCGCCACGATGAAGGCAAGCTCCACCTGCGTCGCGCCCATGAAGGCGAACAGGTCGGGCTGGCGGTCGAACTTCACCGCGCCCTGCCCTTCCTGATAGGCGACGACGTTGTCGAAGGCGGTGCCGGCGATGTGGAATTTCCCGTTGATGAGATTTTCCGCCTGGAACGCCGAGCTCGGCGTCGTCGTCATGTTGATGGCGACGCCGGCCTTGTCGAAGAAGCCCTTCTCCTTCGCCACGAAGATCGGCAGGTTCGGCGCGCCGGGAAAGCAGATCAGTTCGATTGTTGTCATTGCCACGTGATCAGCCCTTCGCCTTCGCGTCTTGAATCGTCTTCCAGATGTTGTACGGCGTCGCCGGCATTGAAATATTGCGGATACCGTAGACAGAGAGCGCGTCGACGATGGCGCTCACCACCGCCGCCGGCGCGCCGGTGGTGCCGCCCTCACCGCCGGCCTTGATGCCGAGCGGGTTGGTCGGCGAGAGCACCTCGGCGATCTCACAGGTGAACGACGGAATGTTGTCGGCGCGCGGCATGCCGTAATCCATCAGCGAGCCGCACAGCGGCTGGCCCGAGTCCGGGTCGGTGTAGCACTGCTCCCACATCGCCTGCCCGACGCCCTGCGCAATCGCGCCGTGGGTCTGGCCGTGCACGATCAGCGGATTGATGCAGCGGCCGACGTCGTCGATCGACGAATAGCGTGTGATGTTGACCACGCCGGTGTCGGGATCGACCTCGACCTCGCAGATCGCGGTGCCGTTGGGGAAAACCGGATCGTGCATCTCGTTGTCGGTGATGATCGACACGCCGCCCTTGAGCTCGTCCGGCAGCGTGATGTTGGCCGCTTCCTTGGCGAGCTCGAGGAAGTCGAAGCTCTTGTTGGTGCTGCGCGACATGAAGCGGCCGTCGTCGGTGAAATCGATGCTGTCGGGCGTGACGTTCATCGCCAGCGCCGCGATCTTCTTGCCCTTGTCGATCAGATCGACCGCCGCTTTCGAGAACACGGTGGCGGCGTGGCGCATGGAGCGGCCGGAATGCGAGCCGCCGCCGACCTTCACGACGTCGGTGTCGCCGAGGATGATCTTCACCTTCTCGACCGGCACATAGAGGAGATCGGACACGACCTGCGCGAAGCTGGTCTCGTGGCCCTGCCCTGCCGGTTGCGTACCGATGACGACATCCACGCGGCCCTCCGGACGCACGTAGATCTGGGCCTGCTCCTTGGGCGCGCCGATCGAGGACTCCACATAATTGGCCAGGCCGAGGCCGAGCAGTTTGCCGCGCTTTTTGGCCTCGCGCCGGCGCTGGGAGAAGCCCTTCCATTCGGCGATGTCCATCGCCCAGTTCATGTTCTCTTCGTAGCGGCCGGAATCGTAGAGCATGCCGACCGCGTTGCGGTACGGCATCGCCTTCGGCTTGATCAGGTTCTTGCGGCGGATCGCGACGCGGTCCATGCCGAGCTCGGTCGCCGCGTGATCGACCAGCCGCTCGACCGCATAGGTCACCTCCGGCCGTCCCGACGAGCGATAAGCCTGCGTCGGCATGGTGTTGGTGAAGGTGGCGACCGCGCGCAGCGTCACCGCGGGAATATCATAAGAACCCGGGATCAGGCCCGAGCCCTTGGAGAGCGGCGAGAACGACACCGCGCGCGCGCCGATATTGCTGATGTTGGTTGCGCGCATGGCGAGGAATTTTCCGTCCTTGCGCAGCGCCAGTTCCACCTTGGTGACGAGATCGCGGCCCTGATAGTCGGTCAGGAAAGATTCCGAGCGCGTCGCCGTGTATTTCACCGGGCGCCCGACCTTCTTCGAGGCCCACAACACCAGTCCGAACTCGACAAAGGCGCGGTTGCGCGTGCCGAAATTCCCGCCGACGTCGTAGGAGAGCACGCGCAACGTATCCGGCTTGATCCCGAGCGCTTGCGCTAGTTCGTTCTTCTGCCGCACCGCGCCGCCGGAGCCGGCATAGAGCGTGTAGCGCTCGGTCTTCTTGTCGTAATGCGCGACCGCCGCGCGCGGCTCGAGCGGCACGCCGGTAACACGACCGATGTGCAAGTCGAGCTTCACGACATGGTCGGCGGTGGCGAACGCCTTGTCGGTGGCGGCGCGGTCGCCGAAAAAAGTCTCGACCGGCATGTTGCTCGGCAGTTCATCCCAGACTGCGGGTGCGCCGGGCTTGATGGCGTCTTCGGAGTGGATGACGAAGGGCAGCTCTTCGTAGTCGACCTCGACCGCCTCGGCGGCGTCCATCGCCCGGTTCTTGGTTTCGGCGACCACCATCGCCACCGCCTCGCCGACATGGCGCGCCTTGTCGGCCGGCAGCAGCATGTGCGGGCCGATGAAGACCTGGCCGCCGCCGGGGGCGTGCAGCTTCATGTCGTCGCGGGTCTTCGGCAGCGGGTCGTGTGGAATCGGTCCAAGCTTGTCGGCAAGGCAATCGGCGCCGGTGAACACGCCGAGCACGCCTTTCATCGCCCGCGCGCGCGATGAATCGATCCCCCGGATGCGCGCATGCGGATAGGGCGAGCGCACGATCGCCGCATAGGTCTGGCCGTCGAGCAGGAAGTCGTCGCTGAACTGGCCGCGCCCGGTGATCAGCCGCCCGTCTTCCGCCCTCCGGATCGGTTTTCCGATGAAGCGGTAGTCGGGCTTGTTCATTGTTGTTGCTTTCACTGGGCAAAAATCGCGGCGGGGGCATTTCATGTACCGCCACGCAGGGCGGCCGTCACCCCTCACTCCTGTCCTCTTCTCCTGGGTTCTCTTGAGGCGTGTAAAGGGCGGCTTGACTCCCGTCGGCGGGTTGGGAATCAATAGAACAAATCAGGAACGGAAATAGGGCCATGGCTTCAGCCGCCCCCCGCGGCACGCTTCGCCATCTCCGGCAAGCGCTTGCAACCCTCGATAAAGACAAGGGATTTTCCCTTGCCGAGGAGGAATTGCTGGCGCTCGGCCTGCCGGGCGTCGATGCCGCCCTCGGCGGCGGCCTGGCCTGCGGAGCGCTGCATGAGCTGGTCCCGGCCGCCCCGGCGCAGTTCGGCACGGCGGCCGGTTTCGCGCTCGCAATAGCGGCCCTGCGCACGGCGGGAGGCACGTCCGCGCTCTTCATCCAGACCGACTATGCGGCGCTCGAAGCCGGCGCGCCTTACGGCCCCGGGCTCGATGGCTTCGGCCTCCCGATGGAGCGGCTCATCATGTTGCGGGTGCCGCGTCCGGTCGATGCGCTGTGGGCCTGCGAGGAGGCGCTGAAATCCCGCGGCGTCGCGGTCGTGATCGCCGAACTGCCGGAGGCCGGCGAAGCCGCCGACTTCACCGCCACGCGGCGGCTCACGCTCGCGGCCCGCGCGGGCGGCGGGCTCGGGCTGCTGCTGCGGCACCGCCCGCTGCCAATCGCGACCGCGGCCGCGACCCGCTGGCAGGTCGCCGCCGCGCCGAGCACACCCGACCGTTTCGGCGGTTTAGGCCGCACCGCCTTCGATCTTTCGCTGAACCGGAACCGACGCGGCCGCTGCGGCCGCTTCATCGTCCATTGGGATCACCATGCGTGCGCCTTCCTCCCGCAAACGCTATCTGTCGGTGTGGCTGCGGCGGCTGATGACGGATCGATTGATCCGCGGCCGTTCGCCCGCGCCGGCTGAAGCAGCGCACGTCGGCGGCAGCCGATTTGCGCAAGATGAGGCGCTGGTCGTCGCCGAGCCGGTGAAGGGCGCGCTGCGGCTCGCCGCCGTCAACGATGCGGCCGACGGGCTCGGGCTCAGAGTTGGCATGGCGCTCGCCGACGCGCGCGCAATGTATCCGCGCATCACCATCGCGGACGCCGATCCCGGCGCCGACCGGCGCATGCTCGTCGCGATTGCCGACTGGTGCGACCGCTATACGCCGCTGGTCGGTCTCGATCCGCCGGACGGGCTGCTGCTCGATATCACCGGCTGCGCGCATCTGTTCGGCGGCGAGGAAGCGATGCGCCGGGACATCGTGACGCGGCTTGCACAGCAAGGATTTCAGGCGCGCGCGGCGGTGGCCGACACGGTGGGATGTGCGTGGGCGGTGGCGCGCTACGGCACGGCGCTGCGCGTCCTCTCCGAGGAGACGCGTGATGCGCTGCTCCCGCTGCCGCTGGCCGCGCTGCGGATCGCGCCGGAGACGGTCACCGATCTCGCACAGGTGGGCTTGAAGCGCATCGCCGATGTCATCGACCGCCCCCGCGCGCCGCTGGCCGCACGCTTTGGCCAGGACTTCGTGCGCCGCATCGACCAGGCCTTGGGACGCGAGGACGAGCCGATCACGCCGCGCCTGCCGGTGCCGGCCTATGTGACGGAGCGCCGCTTCGCCGACCCGATCGCGCTCGAAGCCGACGTGCTCGGCACCATCGAAAATCTTGCCCGCGAATTGGTGAAGCTAATGGAGCGGCGCGGCGAAGGCGCGCGCCTGATCGAGGCCGCGCTGTTCCGCACCGACGGCAAGGTGCACCGCATCGCCGCCGGCACCGGCGCGCCGCTGCGCGACGCCGCACGCATCCGCGCGCTGTTCGTGGAGCGGCTGGCGGCGATCGGCGACGAATGCGATCCCGGCTTCGGCTACGACGTGGTGCGGCTCGGCGCGCTCGCGGCCGACCGTTGCGATCCCACGCAGACCGGCCTCGCCGCGCCCGACCATGCGGCGGAACTTGCGCATCTCATCGACCGGCTCGGCGCGCGTTTTGGCCTGCGCCGCGTGACGCGGTTCGTGCCGCAGGACACGCATATTCCGGAATATGCGGTCGCGGGCGTCGCGGCGGCGGTTTCTATACGTTACCGGCGCACTTCTTACGAAAACTCGCGCCACAGCGTCCCCTCCCCCCATAGCCCGTCGAAGACGGGCGTGAACGCCCTTTCGCTGGGGGAGGGACAGGGAGGGGGGTGGCCGCGTATGCGGAGTTTGCCGTTACCCCCCACCCCACCCCTCCCCCGCAAGGGGGGAGGGAGCAGAGCGAGTCTGCTGCAAGAGCAGTACGCACCTATCGTTCAGGACTCCCTCGCCCCTGCCCGCCCGATCCGCCTGTTCGAACGGCCGGAGCCGATCGAAGCGATCGCGGCGGTGCCGGACGGCCCGCCGGTGCAGTTCACCTGGCGGCGCGTGCGTTACGCCGTCGCGCATGCGGAAGGGCCCGAGCGCATCGCCATGGAATGGTGGCGCGACGAGCACGGCCATACGCTGACGCGCGACTATTTCCGGGTCGAGAGCCGCGAGGGCGTGCGGGTCTGGCTCTATCGCCAAGGCCTGTTCAATGACGGCTTCTTCGGCGCGCCGCCGAACTGGTTCCTGCACGGCGTGTTCGCATGAACAACGTCCATCCCTTTCCCATTCCGGAGAAGCCGCCGCGGGTCGAAACCGAGGCACCCGCCTATGCCGAACTCGCCATCACCAGCAATTTCTCGTTCCTGCGCGGGGCGTCGCATCCAGAGGAATTGGTCGAGCACGCCAAGAAGCTTGGACTGGCCGGGCTGGGTATTGCCGACCGCAACACGGTTGCCGGCGTGGTCCGCGCGCACACCGCCGCGCACAAAGACGATACCGACGACGCCGATGAAAAGGACATCAGGCTTGCGGTCGGCGCGCGTCTTTTGTTTACCGACGGCACGCCGGACATCCTGGCTTATCCGCAAGACCGCGCCGCATGGGGACGGCTGACGCGATTGCTCACGGTCGGGAAAAGCCGTGGCGACAAAGCCGAATGCATTCTCTACCGCGACGATCTGCTGGAGCACATCGGCGGCCTCAATCTCATTGTCCTCCCGCCGGAACGGATCGATGCCGATGCGCTCCTGCCCCTGCTGTCACAATTGAAGGCGGCCGCCCGCGACTCCGTCTGGCTTGCGGCCGGCATGGTCTATCGTGGCGACGACCATCGCCGCCTGGCGCGGCTGATGGCGCTGGCCGATGACGCAGCCGTGCCGCTGATCGCCGTGAACGACGTGCTCTACCACGCGCCGGAACGGCGGCCGTTGCAGGATATCGTCAGTTGCATCCGCGAGCATGTCACCATCGAGACCGCGGGCCGCCGGCTGGAAGCGAACGCCGAACGGCACCTGAAACCGCCGCAGGAGATGGCGCGGCTGTTCCGAAAGGCGCCGGCGGCCATTGCGGAGACGTTGAAATTTCTGGAGCGCTGCAACTTCTCGCTCGATGAGCTGCGCAAGACGGAATATCCGGAAGAAACCCGCCAAGGCTTCGCCACGCCGCAAGATGCATTGGTCGCGCTGGTGAAAGAGGGCGTGCAACGCCGTTACCCGAACGGGATCCAGAAGGAGAACGTCCGCGACGCGCTCGCCAAAGAGCTCGCCGTCACCGCCGAGCTCAAATACGCGCCGTATTTCCTGACCGTGCATGACATCGTCCGCTTTGCGCGCTCGAAAGGCATTCTGTGCCAGGGCCGCGGCTCGGCAGCGAATTCCGTCATCTGTTATTGCCTGGGCATCACCGAGGTCGATCCCGAGAAGGTGGATCTCCTGTTCGAGCGTTTCGTCTCCGCCGAACGCCGCGAGCCGCCCGACATCGACGTCGACTTCGAGCACGAGCGGCGCGAGGAGGTGATCCAGTACATCTACAACAGATATGGGCGCGAGCGCGCCGGCCTTGCCGCCACCGTCATCTGCTATCGCGGCCGCAGCGCCATCCGCGAAGTCGGCAAGGTCTTTGGCTTGTCCGACGATACCATCGGCGCGCTCGCCAGCACGCTGTGGGGCTGGTCGATGGCCGGCGTTACGGAAAAAGAAGCCCGGCGGGCCGGGCTCGATCCGTCCGATCCACGGCTCGGGCAGGTCATGGCGCTGGCGCAGGAGCTGATCGGATTCCCGCGTCATCTGTCGCAGCATGTCGGCGGCTTCGCCATCACCCGGTCGCGGCTCGACGAAGTCGTGCCGGTCGAGAACGCGGCGATGGACGAACGCACCGTGATCGAATGGGACAAGGACGATCTCAACGACCTCGGCATCCTGAAGGTCGACGTGCTCGGACTCGGCATGCTGTCATGCCTGCGGCGGGCGTTCGATCTCTTACGCTCGGAATATCGGGAGCGATACGATCTTTCGTCCTTCAAGAAGCCGGAAGAACCCGTCTACCGGATGATTTCCCGCGCCGACACGATCGGCGTGTTCCAGGTGGAAAGCCGGGCGCAGATGTCGATGCTGCCGCGGCTGCGCCCGCAAGAGTTCTACGACCTCGTGATCGAAGTCGCGATCGTGCGTCCGGGACCGATCCAGGGGAAGATGGTGCATCCCTATCTGCGCCGGCGTGAAGCGCTGCGCGACCAAGGCATCGAGCCGGACTATCCGTCGCCGGCGCCGGAGCATGGACCGAAAGATGAATTAAAAGGCGTGCTCAAGAAGACCCTGGGCATTCCGCTGTTCCAGGAGCAGGCCATGCGGCTCGCTATCGTCGCGGCGAAATTCCAGCCCGAAGAAGCCGACCGGCTGCGCCGCGCCATGGCGACGTTCAAGCGCGTCGGCACCATCAAGCGTTTCGAGCAGAAATTCATCGACGGCATGAGCAACCGCGGCTACGACCGCGAATTCGCCGCGCGCTGCTTCGACCAGATCAAGGGCTTTGGCGAATATGGCTTTCCCGAGAGCCACGCCGCGAGCTTTGCAATCCTCGTCTACGTCTCGGCCTGGATCAAATGCTACTACCCCGAGGTGTTCGCGGCCGCGCTGCTCAACAGCCAGCCTATGGGCTTCTATGCGCCGGCGCAGATCGTGCGCGACGCGCAGGAGCACGGCGTCGACGTGCGGCCGGTGGACGTGAACCTGTCGGATTGGGATTGTTCGCTGGAGCGCGGCCCGCGCGCCGCGACGCGCGTTCATCAGCGCCATGCCAGCATGCGCGAGGATATCCGCAGCACGCATGCGCTGCGGCTCGGCTTCCGGGAGATCAGCGGCTTTTCCGAGGACGACGCCAAGAGGATCGAAAGCGTCCGCGGCCGGGGTTTTGATTCCGTGCGCGATCTCTGGCTGCGCACACGGCTGAAGACATCAGCGCTCGAAAAGCTGGCGGAAGCCGACGCCTTCCGCTCGCTCGGCCTCGACCGCCGCGATGCGCTGTGGGCGGTGCGCGCGCTGCAGCGCTCAGGCGACAAAGACAACCTGCCGCTGTTCGCGCGCGTCGCCATGCCGGAGCTCGAGCCCGACATCGCGCTGCCGCCGATGCTGCCGGGCGAGCATGTGATCGAGGATTACCGGCATCTGCATCTGTCGCTGAAGGCGCATCCGGTCTCGTTCCTGCGCGCCGAGCTCGATGTGCGCGGCATCGTGCGGCACGAGCTTTTGCCGAACATGATCCCCGGCCGATGCGTGACGGTCGCCGGGCTCGTGCTGGTGCGCCAGCGTCCCGGCACCGGCAACGCCATCTTCATGACCCTGGAGGACGAGACCGCCATTGCCAACACGATCCTGTGGCCGCGCGTCTTCGAAAGCTGGCGCCCGATCGTGCTGGGCGCGCGGCTGATCAGCGTGACCGGGGAGCTTCAGAACGAAAAGGGCGTCATCCATATCGTCGCCCGCGCGTTCGAGGACCTCACGCCGCTGCTGAGCCGCTTGTCGGAGGCGGGCCACCTCATCGATCCTTCCGCACCGACCGATGAAACCAAGCGACCGGTGCAGGGCTCATGGCGCCATCCGCGCAAGACCCTGTTGCCTATCGACGCGGCGCTCGCGGAAAACCACAACCGCTCCCGCCATCCGCGCTCAGGGGATTCATTCGTGCAGATGACGAAGCAAAAGCCCGCTGTCCTGCAGCAAACCGAGGTCCAGCACGTTGCCAAAGTGCTGCCGAAGGGCCGGAATTTTCACTAGAATTGCGGTTGGAAAAATGATTGGGTGAGTGACGTGTATTGTCTCGTATTTGGTATTAACCAAGAGGCTTGATGTGCCGGTTAGTTGCCGCCGCCTACGACACACGAAGCAAGCTGATCGCCGACTTCGGCCATCCGCAACAGCTAAGCGATCTCTAGCTGCGCTGTGTTTTGTCCTGGCGGGGGCTAATTCACCAATAAGTTCTGCGCATGCTTGCTACGCCTCCGACATGGTGGAGAGCACTTTTTTTGAAGAGCGAGATCTCGCAACGGGAGTTGATGCGCCCGCGATAGCGGAAGTAACGATCCTTCAAATCCACGCCACGGACAACAACCGGACGGCAGCATTGGCGCGTGTTGACAGAGCGATTAAGGGGCCGATTGAAGGCACTGTTATTGCCGTTGTTGGTGTTGAGCCATCGTCATGCAATAGCGGCTTTCGCATCGGCGCTAGCGGAATCATTGTCGGCGGATACCGGCGCGGCGCCGACGGCATATTCGAAATCAGCGCCATCTCAGAATCTCTGGTGGAACGTCTGGAGCGAAGAGCGATTCGATCTGGACGCCAGCAGTAACAATTTTTCTGCCAATACTAAGCCGACAAATCTATCCCGAAGCTCAATGCCCGGTCGCGATGGCGGCGAGTTTTGCCGGCTCGTCCGGCAAGCGGTTGCCGCGCCACGCGACGTGCATGTCCGGCCGCAGCAGGATGAGATCAAAACCGTAGACCGCGCGCGGCTCCGCGTCGGGGATGTCGAGCACGCGGAACGGCACGCGATAGCCCGCAAACGCCTTTTCCAAGGCGGAGACGTCCGCCTGCGTCTTGCCGAGCCGCAGCAGCGTGAGGCCGCGGTCATAGCCGATCCGGTCCTGCATGGCCGTGCCGTTATCAAGCCAGGTGTGCGGCAGCCGCACGCCCGGCCAGGTCGACGGCGTGTACTCGACAAAATCGTACGCCGGCCCCTCGCCTTCCTCCGGCCAGACCAGCGGCGAGCCGAAATAATGGTAGCCAAGCTCCGCGCCGGTCATCTCGTTCGACTTGCGCTGCTCGGTGTCGGCGACGGCGACCAGCTCGGCGCGCGCTGCGGCGCCTTCCGGCGTGTCGTCGCGGATGTTGGGCTTCCACATCGAGCGCCACTTGCGCCGGCCGAGCGTCGCGTAGCGCGAGGCCTGCACGTTGAGATCGCCGACCTTGCGGCGCTCCGCCGTATAGGCGGGCAGCAGCTTCGGCCCGCCCCAGCCTTCGAGCGTGGCCGCAAGTTTCCAGGACAGGTCGATGGCGTCGCCGACGCCGGAATTCATGCCGAGTCCGCCGGTCGGAATGACCAGATGCGCGGCGTCGCCGGCGATGAACACCCGCCCCTCGCCATAGCTGTCGGCGAGCAGCAGGTTCTGCTTCCACTCGCCGACATAGAGCGTCTCGAACTTCAGCGGCATGCCGATGGTCTGCGCGAACATCCGCACCATATCCTCGTCGCTGTCGACGATGGAATGCAGCGTGAAATGCCTGGTGGAATCCTGCACGATCATCTGCGTCGCGTGGTTGTCGGCGACGTGATAGTGTCGGCCCTTGCCGATCGGGATGCGGTCGAACAGCTCCTCGCAATAATGCAGCGACTGGCGCAGTTGCAGCATGCGGTCTTCGTTGCCGGACAGCTTGATGCCGATCTGCTTGCGCACCACGCTGGCCCCGCCGTCGCATCCGACGAGAAAGGCCGCCGAGATCTCCGAGGTCTTGCCGGCAAGGTCCTTCACCGTCGCCGTGACGCCGTTCGCATCCTGGTTGAACGACAGCAATTCATGGCCGTAGCGCACTGAGACGCTCGGCAGCGTTTCCGCCACCGACTTCAGGAATGGCTCGAGCGTGTATTGCGAGATCAGCTGATAGGGCTCGAGCGGCAGCGTGCCGTCATGGGTCGCCGCGATCTCCGCCTTGAGCGCCGTCACCGACGGATATTTCTTGTGCAGAAGCGGCGGGTCGACCACGTTCTTGAGCACGATGAACACGTCCATCGGCACGTTCGCCGGCAACCCCACGGCGCGAATGCGGTCGGCCAGCCCCATGCGCCGGTAGATTTCCATGGAGCGCGCGTTGGAGCGCTCCATCTTGGGCAGGAACAGCGGCGCTTCCTTCTGCTCAAGGAGAACACAGCGAATTCCGCGCATGCCGAGGTCCACCGCGAGCGTCAAGCCCGTCGGTCCGGCGCCGGCAATGATGACCTGGGTATCCATGGCCGCAAGCAACCGGCTACGCCACGCAGCCGGCGAAGCCCTGCGTGATCGTCTCCACCGGCAGGTTGCGGCCGATGAAGACCATACGGCTCGTGCGCTTCTCGTCGTCCTTCCACGGACGCTGGTGGTCGCCGTCGAGGATCATGTGCACGCCTTGCAGCACGAAGCGCTGGTCGTCGTCCTTGAATGAGATGATGCCCTTGCAGCGCAGGATGTTCGGGCCTTCCTTCTGCACGAGATCCTGCACCCAGGGAAAGAACTTGTCCGGGTTGAGCGGCTTTTCGAGGGTGATCGACACCGACTGCATCTCCTCGTCGTGATAGTGCTTCAGGCCGCCATGGCTGTGGCTCTGCGCGTGATCGTGATCATGTGATGGTGATCATGCCCATGATCGTGGTCGTGATGGTGGTCATGGTCGTGGATGGTGCTCGCCGGTCTCCAGGAAATCCGGCTCGAGATCGAGAATCCGGTCGAGGTCGAAGGCGTTGCGGCCGAGCACCTCCGGCAGCGCGATGGCGCAGCGCTCGGTCTTGTGCACGCGCGCATAGGGATTGATGCCGCGGATGCGCGCCTCGACGTCGCTCAGCTCCTCGGGCGACACGAGGTCGGCCTTGTTGATGAGGATCACGTCGGCGAAGGCGATCTGGTTCTTGGCCTCGGGCGCGTCCTTGAGCCGTTCCTTGAGCCATTTGGCGTCGGCGACCGTCACCACGGCGTCGAGCCTGGTCTTGCGGCCGACATTCTCGTCCACGAAGAAGGTCTGCGCCACCGGCGCCGGGTCGGCGAGGCCGGTGGTCTCGACGATGATGCCGTCGAACTTGCCCTTGCGACGCATCAGCCCGTCGATGATGCGCACGAGGTCGCCGCGCACGGTGCAGCAGATGCAGCCGTTGTTCATCTCGAACACTTCCTCGTCGGCGCCCACGACGAGGTCGTTATCGATGCCGATCTCGCCGAATTCGTTGACGATGACGGCGAACTTCTGCCCGTGCGGCTCGGACAGGATGCGGTTCAAGAGGGTGGTCTTGCCGGCGCCGAGATAGCCGGTCAGCACGGTCACAGGTATCTTGTCGGACATTGATTACTCCATTCGGGCGCTAACATAGGGATACCGCACCGGTGTCGCAAATCCGAAGTTCGCCCCTTCATGGCGTATAGCCGAAGCGAACTTCTGAACCGCCACACTGCAGATCAGCAAGCCTGAAGGCGCATGGCGGCTATCCTTGAATCCGACAATGGAAGGCCCTAGGGTTCGCGACAACCCGCAGCGTCGTTCGGTCGACAGCAGGCGGGAATAATGACGTACAGGGAGGCTAGCATGCTCACGAGATGTTTCTCTCGCGTTGCCGCCGCTGTATTGGCGGTCCTGCTCATCCAGACCATCAGCGCAACCGATGCCCGGGCCCAAGCCACCGCGGCGCTCGCGGGCCAGGTCACCTCCGCCGAGGAGGGGCCGATGGAAGGCGTGGTCGTCAGCGCCAAGAAGCAGGGATCGACCATCACCGTCAGCGTCATCACCGATGAGCAGGGCCGCTACAGCTTCCCCGCGAACCGGCTGGAACCGGGCGAATATGCGCTGAGCACCCGGGCGGTGGGCTACGATCTCGATGGGCCCCGGAAAGCCGAGATTGCCGGCGGACAGGCCGCGACCGCCGATCTCAAGCTTCGCAAAACCCGCAATCTCACCCGGCAGCTCACCAATGCCGAGTGGATGATGAGCGTCACCGGTACGGATGACCAGAAGCTCGAGCTCATCAACTGCGTGAGCTGCCACACGCTCGAGCGGGTTATGAAGTCGACCTATGACGCCGACGAGCTCGTCGCCGTGATCGCGCGGATGAACAGCTATGCGCAGGTGAGCACGGTGCTGCGGCCGCAGCGGCGCATCGACATGACGCGCGCCTCGAATCCGGAACGTTTCCGCAAGGCGGCCGAATATATCGCCACCATCAATCTCAGCCAGTCGCCCAACCCGAGCTATGACCTGAAGACGCTGCCACGGGTCAAAGGCCGCGGCACCAAGGCGATCATCACCGAATACGATCTGCCTCGCCAGACGATCGAGCCCCATGACGTGATCCTGGTCGACGGGACCGTGTGGTACTCGAATTTCGGCGAGCAGTATCTCGGCAAGCTCGATCAGAAGACTGGCAAGCACACCGAGTATCCCATGACGGTGCCGAAGCCGAACTTCCCGGTCGGCAGCCTGGACATCGGAGCCGACCGGAACGGCAATCTCTGGCTTGGTATGATGTATCAGGCTGCGGTCGCGAAGTTCGACCCGAAGACCGAGCAATTCCAGTACTTCTCACTTCCGAGCGAACGCCAGCGCGACAACTCGCAGCTCAACATGGTCACGCCGGACCGTGTCCACATCGACGGAAAGCTGTGGGTGAACGACGCCGGGCCCTCGACCCTGTTACGGCTCGACGTTGCGACCGGCAAATTCGAGGAGTTCGATCCGCTGAGCATGCTGCCCGGCGGGCGAACCGGTCCCTATTCGATCTACGATGTTCGCGCCGATTCCGAGAACAACGCCTATGTGACGGATTTCCAGCGCAACTACGTCGTGCGGGTGGACGCCAAGACCGGAAAGTTCACCGCAATCCAGACCGGTTCGCCGATCACGCGCAACCGGCGCGGCCGCATCGACGACCAGGATCGGTTCTGGTTCGCCCAGTATCGCGGCAACAGGATTTCGATGCTCGATACCAAGGAGTGGCGGATTCAGGAATATCCGCTCCCGACCAAGTTCACCTCGCCCTATGACGTCATCTGGGACAGAAACGGCGAAATCTGGACGTCGGGCATGTCCACCGACCGGGTGGTGCGGCTCGATCCCAAGACCGGTGGCGTGACCGAATATCCGCTGCCGCGGCCGACCAACGTGCGGCGGGTGTTCATCGACAACACGACCGAGCGGCCGACCTTCTGGGTCGGAAGCAATCACGGCGCTTCGATCATCAAGCTCGAGCCGCTGGATTGAGCATTGTCGCAAGACGGCATCGCCCGCTTGCGCGGGCGATGCCAAAATGCGTGCTCGGGCGTCGGCTCCAACAGCGATGAAAAATGGAGCCGGGATGCCTGCGAAAGCGTTGCTACTTGACGCAATTCTCGATCACGGTGTCCGTCAGCATCCAGTTCATCGTCCCGGACACATCGACGTTCTCGACGATGCACTCATCCTCGTCATCATCGACGATCTTGAGGTCGTAAGTGCCGTCCGGGATGTTGCGCACGGTGAAGCGCTCGGCGCGGCCAATGGTTTCCTTGCCGAGCTGATCCGGCCCCCAGCTTCGCGACTGCGACGGGGAAACGAAGAGGTGATGAACGACGTAGTCGGAACTGTTAATGACCGTCAGCTCGCCGGCAAGCGCCGAAACCGAGGTCGAAATAAGAAGAGCAAACGACACAACGAACTTCTTCACTAAGGTCTCCCATCTATCGCAGGTACAACAACGTCCGGCGACACGGGAGCTAACACGCTTCGCCGTGTTCGGCCATTTGATTCCGGATATATCGTGAATGCCGCGTGGCGACGGCTGAAACTATTTTTCGTCAATGCGGGCAAGAGTCGCTTAACGTTTGAACGCGCCAACAGTTCATTCATTGACGCAGCGTTCGATGCACTCCGGGCTCGGCGTCCGGCTCGTGTTTCGCCTTCACCTCAGCTCGTCGCCAGCGCCGTCACCAGTTGCTTGATGTTGAACCGGATCATGTCGATATAGGTCGGCGCGGCGCCCTTCTCGTCGGTGAGCGCGTCCGAGTAAAGCTGGCCGCCGACCCGTGCGCCCGACTCCGCCGCGATGCGCTGGATCAGACGCGGATCGGTGACGTTCTCGAGGAACACCGCCGGAATCTTCTGCCGCTTGATCTGGGTGATGATGCGGCCGACGTCGCGCGCGGACGCTTCCGACTCGGTCGACACGCCCTGCGGCGCGATGAACTCGATGCCGTAGGCGGCCTGGAAATAGCCGAACGCGTCGTGCGAGGTGATGATGCGGCGGCGGTCCTGCGGGATCGTGGCAATTGCGTCCCTCACCTCCTTGTCGAGCGCGTCGAGCTTCTCGACATAGGCCTTGGCATTGGCCTCATAGGCCGCCTTGCCGGCCGGATCGGCGGCGACCAGCGCGGCGAGGATATTGGCGACATAGATTTTCGCGTTGGCGACCGACTGCCAGGCATGCGGATCGGTGTCGTCGTGGCCGTGGCTGTGACCGTGGGCCGCCTGCTTGCGCGGCTTGATGCCCTTGGTCGCGACCACCGGGCTCGCCTTCGAGCCGGACGCCCGGACCAGCCGCGCCATCCAGCCTTCAAAGCCAAGTCCGTTGGTGACGACCACCTTGGCCGCGGCAACCTTCTTGGCGTCGGCCGGCGCCGGCGAATAGACGTGGGCGTCGCCGTTGGGCCCGACCAGAGTCGTCACGTCGACGCGATCGCCGCCGACGTTTTTGACGAAATCGCCGAGGATCGAGAAGGTCGCGAGGACCTTAAGCTTCTCCTGCGCCAGCGCCGGCACGGATACGGACAAGACCGCAAGCGCCGCGATGAGCGTGATGATGTGCCGGCGGATACCCATGGGACTCTCCTTGCGGAACCTGACTTTGAATTAAGCTTCGAGATGACGTTGCGGCAGAGCCTGGCGCACCAGACCGCCGACGTGGCCGAACAGCAGCGACAATACGTAGAGGACGCCGGCGACCAGGATGATCGCCGGGCCCGACGGCACGCCGGCGTGGTAGGAGATCAGCAGCCCGACATAGCCTGAAAACACGCCGCAGACGGCGGCGATCAGAACCATCAGCGTGATGTCGCGCGCCCAGAAGCGCCCGATCGCTGCCGGCAGCATCATGATCCCGACCGCGAGCAGCGTGCCGAGCGCGTGGAAGCCGGAAACGAGATTGATCACGACCAGTGCCAGAAAGGCGAGATGCGCGGGAGCGCCCGCGCCGCTGACGGAGCGCAGGAAGCCGGGGTCCACGCATTCGATCACCAGCGGACGGTAGATCAGCGCCAGCACGACCAGCGTGATCGTGGCGTTGCCGGCGATCAGCACCAGCGTCTGGTTGTCGAGCGCCAGCACCGAGCCGAACAAGACGTGCAGAAGATCGATATTGGTTCCCACCATCGAGACGATGGTGACGCCGAGCGCCAGCGAGAGCAGGTAGAACGTGGCGAGCGCCGCGTCCTCCTTCAGCTCGGTCATGCGCGCGACGAGACCGGTGAGCAGCGCGACCACGCAGCCGGCGATCAGCCCGCCCGCGGTCATCGCGAACAGGCTCAGTCCGGAGACCAGGAAGCCGATCGCGGCCCCGGGCAGGATCGCGTGCGCCATGGCGTCGCCGACCAGGCTCATACGGCGCAGCATCAGGAACACGCCGATCGGGCCGGCGCCGAGCGCCAGCGCGGTCGTACCCGCGAGCGCGCGGCGCATGAACTCGAACTCGATGAACGGGCCGAAGAGCCAATCGTACATGATTTATCCGGTCAGGCCGCAGCCGTTGGCACGGCGCATTCTTCGGCGTGCTCGTCGAACGCCTCGCACATGCGCCGCGCGGTGAGCAAATTCTCCGGCGTCAGGACGATCGCCGTATTGCCCCAGGCCACCGGCTCGCGCGCGAGCAGCAGCGTCTCCGGGAAATTCGCGCGCACGAAATCGATGTCATGCAGCGCGGTCAGCACCGTGCGCTTCTCGCCATGCCAGCGCCGCACCAGATCGAACAGATCGGCGGAGGTCTTTGCATCGACGGCATTGAACGGCTCGTCGAGCACGATCACGCGTGCGTCCTGCAACAACAGCCGCGCAAACAGCATGCGCTGCATCTGCCCGCCCGACAGCGTACCGATGGCGCGATCCTCGAAGCCGGTCATGCCGACCGCCGCGAGGGCCTCCTCGACGCGGTGACGGGCCTTGCTGTCGATGCCGCCGAACAGGCCGGTGTGGTGCCACAGGCCCATCGACACCATGTCGAAGACATTGATCGGAAAGCTGCGGTCGATCTCGGCCGCCTGCGGCAGATAGGCGATGTCCCGCGCCGCCAGTTCGCCGCGCTCGATGCGGCCGGCGAGCGGCTTGATCATGCCGACGATGCCCTTGAACAGGGTCGACTTGCCGGCGCCATTGGGTCCGACCACGGCCATGAGTGCACCAGTGTCGACGGCGCCGTCGAGATGGTGCACGGCCGGGTGGCGGTCGTAGCCGAGAGTCAGATTGTTGAAACGAAGCGCTGCGGTCATCGGTACGCTCGGACTCGGTCTCTCATGCCATGGCCCACAGCACGGCGGCCCAGATCATCGCGATCAACACGCCGGCGGCCGCGAGGCGCTCCGCCACGGAGAGCCGCAGGATCGACAGCGAGATCGACGCCGGCGGATGGCCCTGGCCGGGATGATGGTGGTGATGACGATGGTCGTGGACATGAGTGGGCATCGTAACCTCTTTGTAATAATATAACATTTCGGGGCTGGGACTGCCAGGGTATTCTCGACCCGCATTTGCCAAGCCGACCGGGCTATGCTTCTCACCCCGTGCTTCTCCGTCAGCCGTTGCGTGTCCGCTAAGGTCCTCATGACGATCCAGAAAGCCCGTGTTGTCGCCATCGGCGAAGTCCTGATCGAGATGGCGCGCGGCGGTGACGGCCGCTTCGCGGCCGGTTGCGGCGGCGACACCTTCAACACCGCGGTCTATCTGGCGCGCGCCGGCATCCCGACCTCGTTCGCGACCGCGCTTGGCGACGACCCCTTCTCCGATCGCATCCTGGCGCTCGCGGCGGCGGAGGGCCTGCACAGCGACCTGATGCTGCGCGTTCCGGGCCGCCTGCCGGGGATCTATGTCATCGACTCGGACGCGGGCGGCAAACGCACCTTCCACTATTGGCGCGACGGCGAGCCGGCGAGCGACCTGTTCGAGCTTTCCGACTGGGGCCGCATCGCCGAGAGCATGCTCAACGCCAAGCTCGTCTATTTCTCCGGCATCACGCTGTCGCTCTATTCCAACCCTGCCCTCGGCCGCTTCCTGGCGATCGTGGAGATGGCGCGGCAGCACGGCGCGAAGATCGCGTTCGACGGCAATTTCCGTCCGCGCGGATGGAAGGGCGATCTCACGCGCACGCGCACCGTTTTCATGGAGGCGCTCAAGCGCGTCGACATCGCGATGCCCGCCTATGATGACGAAGCCGTGCTGTGGGGAGACCCCAGCCCGGAGGCGACGGTGGAGCGCCTTCAGGCGTTCGGCATCGGCGAGATCGTCGTGAAGAACGGCCCCAACAGCGCGCTGGTCGCATCCGCCGGCAAGAGCGAGTTCGTTCCGGTGCCGGAAGTCGTGGTGCCGGTCGACACCATGGCGGCGGGCGACAGCTTCAACGCCGCCTATCTTGCCGCGCGTCTTTCCGGCGAGGGTCCGAGCGCCGCGGCCGGCGTTGCGCATCGGCTCGCCGCCGAAGTGATCCGCCACCACGGCGCCATCATGCCGCGCACCGCTGCGGCGATGCACTGAGCACTACGGCTTCCCGAGCAGCAGCGCGCCGAGGCCGGCGAGGATCGGCAGCGGGAACGACACCGCCGCGCGCAGCCACACGAAGCGCGGCGCCATCATGTGGATCTCCCAGTTGAGCAGCCGCTGGATCGTGTAGAGCGACCAGGCGGTCGAATAGGCGATCACCTGCGGCGCGCCGGCGCCGCTCTTGAGCGCGGCCGCGCCGATCGCGAAGCCGACCACGGCGCCACCCGGCGTCGCCGCGCCGACGATCGTCGCGATCAGGATTCCGATCACGCCGGAATTCGGGCCGATCCAGGCGGCGATGAGGTCCTGCGGCATGATCGCGGCGATGTAGCCGGACCCGACCACGCCGATCATTACGCGCGGGATCAGCACCACGAAGTCACGCCCGCCTTCGAATGCGCCTTCGCGGAACAGCGCCTGGCTGCGCATCGCCGCCACGAACGCAAGCGTGAGCACGAGAATCCACAGCAGAACCCCGATCACGATGCTGACGATATGCGTCAGGTCCATTGATCGCCCCCCCGCGTTTGGCGATCAGGCGCGCCACCGTGCGCGCCAAGAGCCCGCCGATGATGGGGAGCGGAAGTGCGATGAGAATGCGCCAGCCGACGAACTCCGGTCCGAAGAACGCCAGTTCCCAGATCAGCGCGCGGTTGTAGCCGAGCAGGTTCCAGGCGGTGATGAACGCGACCGCGGTGCCGACGTCGGCGCCGAGCACGAGGAACGCTCCCGCCAATGGATAGATCGTAAGCGGGCCGCCGGGCAGCACCGCGCCCATCGTCATCGCCACCAGCAGCCCGAGCAGGCCGGATTCGCTGCCGACCACGCGCGCCACCACTTCGCGCGGCAACAGCCGCGTGACGAAGGCCGCGATCAGGCAGCCGGCCGCCATTTTGGGCAGCATGCCGACCAGCAGTTCGAGATCCTTGGAGAGGATTGCGATGACCTTGTCGGTTCCATCGCGCAGGTAGACCGCAACGCCGGCGGCCACTGAGATCGAAAGGATGATAGCCGTCGACCATTCGAATGATCGGATCCGGCGGCGGCGTTCGACCATGTAGGGATGGCGCTCCACGAAGGCGAGGAACGGCTATCGTTTAACGGCCCCTGCCGGGCATTCAAGCAGAATCGCTGTAACATGCGATCATGCCGCCGCCAGCGGCCGCTTGCCGGGATGAGGAATGACCGTATGACATACCTGATCGTCTTTTTTGGAGGCGGGATCGGCGCCGCGCTTCGCCATGGCGTCAACGTCGCGTCGGCGCGAATGTTCGGCACCGCCTTTCCATTCGCGACCATGTTCGAGAACGTGTCCGGCTCGCTGGTGATGGGACTGCTCGCGGGCTATTTCGCCTTCCGCGGCAGCGCCGGATCGCACTGGCAACTGTTCCTGACCACCGGCATTCTCGGCGGCTACACCACCTTCTCCGCATTCTCGCTCGACGCCGCGCTGCTCTATGAGCGCGGCGCGCTCGGACTGGCGGCGCTCTACGTCCTCGGCTCGGTCGCGCTGTCGATCGCGGGACTTTTTGCCGGCTTGGCGCTGGCGCGGCAGTTTCTGTGAGCGTCAATCCATCGGCCTGAGGCCGAGGCGATCCAAGAGGCGCATGTCGCGGTCGCGACCAGGATTGGGCGTCGTGAGCAGCTTCGGCCCATAGAAGATCGAATTGGCGCCGGCGAGGAAGCACAGCGCCTGGGTCTCGTCGCTCATGTCTTCACGCCCGGCGGAGAGCCGCACCACCGACTTCGGCATCGTGATGCGTGCGACCGCGATGGTGCGCACGAAGTCGAGCGGATCGAGTCCCGCGGTGCCGGACAACGGCGTGCCCTCGACCTGGACCAGCATGTTGATCGGCACCGATTCCGGATGCTGCGGCAGGCTCGCGAGCGTCGCGATCAAGCCGGCGCGATCGTCGTCGCTCTCACCCATCCCGACGATGCCGCCGCAGCATACATGGATGCCGGCGCCGCGCACCGCGGCGAGCGTATCGAGGCGCTCCTGGTAGACGCGCGTGGTGATGATCTCGCCGTAGAATTCCGGCGAGGTGTCGAGGTTGTGGTTGTAATAGTCGAGGCCGGATTGCTTGAGGCGCCTCGCCTGCGCTTCGGTCACCATCCCGAGCGTCGCGCAGCTTTCGAGGCCGAGAGCGCGCACACCCTCCACCATGGCGCAGACCTGCTCGAGATCGCGATCCTTCGGCTCGCGCCAGGCGGCGCCCATGCAGAAGCGGCTCGCACCCGCGCTCTTGGCGGCGCGCGCCTCCGCGAGCACGGCATCGAGACTCATCAGCTTCTCGGCCTTGACGCCGGTCGCGTATTGCGCGCTCTGCGGACAATAGGCGCAGTCTTCCGGACATCCGCCGGTCTTGATCGAGAGCAGCGTCGAGATCTGCACCTCGGCCGGATCGAAATGGATTCGATGCAGGCTCTGCGCGCGGAACATCAGCTCCGGAAATGGCAGCGCGAACAGCGCACGAACCTCGTCGCGCGTCCAGTCGTGGCGGACGAGATCGTCGTTGCCCGCCCGACTTGCAACGCGGAGCGCCGCGGGTGTGATGGAATCCATGGCGGCACCATGGCGTCCGATGCCTGCAAAATCAAGCGGGCCGGTTTCACCGGCCCGCCGCAATCACACGCCTGAGCGCATCGCCGCCTTCACCTTGTCCGGCGTGTAAGGCACCGAGCGCAGCCGCACGCCGGTCGCGTCGAACACGGCGTTCGAGATTGCCGACGGCACCACCGCCCCCGCCGGCTCGCCCGCGCCCCACGGCGGCAAACCCGGCCGGTCGATCAGGTCGATGACGATCTCCGGCACGTCCGGGAACTTGATGACCGGGTAGCTCTCCCAGTCGAGGCTGGTGACGTGCGAGCGATCGAACTTCAGCTCCTCGATCAGCGTACGGCTCACCATCTGGATGACGTTGCCGTCGAGCTGGTTGCGCAGCCCGTCCGGATTGATGATCTGGCCGCAGTCGTGCGCCAGATAGACCTTGGCGACCTTGATGGCTCCTGCCGCGCGATCGACCTCGACCTCCGCCACCACCGCGACGTAGGTCCGCGTCAGCTCATACTTCACGTAGGAGACGCCGCGGCCTTTCACGACGTTGCCGCTGGCGCCCTGCTGCGGCGACGGCCGCTTCTGCCATTTCGCCAGCGCGGCGACACGGTTGAGCGTTTCGATTCCGCGCTTGTCGGCGGGATCGATGTATTTCAGACGGAACTCGATGGGGTCCGCGTTCGCGGCCGCCGCAAGCTCGTCGAGGAAGCACTCGTTGGCATAGGTGTTCTGCATCCGCCCCGGCGTCCTGATCCAGGACGGCCGAAACGGCGTGGTCTCGAGCCGGTGGCAGACCGCTTTGATGTTGGCGAACTTGTAGGGGATATTCGAATTCTGGAAGATGTTTCCCGGCGCGATGTCGGGCTTCGCCGGCAGGCCCGCGAGCGTCGCCGGGATCAGCGGCACCATGAAGCTCTTGTCGGTCTGCTGCGGAATGAAGAATTCCGATTCCCAGGCGGTCACATTGCCGGCGCCGTCGAGCGCCGCGCGCAGATCGATGAGCGTCGGCGGGCCTTTCGGATCCCAGCCATGCTCGTCGGCGCGCGACCATTGCACCCGCACCGGACGACCGACCGCCTTGGCGAGCACGGCGGCATCGGCGGCCGCGTCCTCGTGGCCGTTGCGGCCGTAGCAGCCGGAGCCTTCGAGATAGATGCAGCGCACGTTCTCGACCGGCATCGAGAACATTTCCGCAAGTTGCTTGCGCAGATCGTGGGTGGCCTGCGAGGCGGACCACGACGTGAGCTTGCCGTCGCGGAATTCGGCGACGGCACAGGACGGGCTTTGCGACCCGTGGGTATGGATGGCGAAGTCGTAGGTCGCGGCGACCTTCTTCACGCCCTCCTTGCCCATCGCCTCGGCGGTGTTGCCGACATTGCCGGTGGTCTCGTCGCGGAACACCTTGCCCGCGCGCACGTACTCGAAGAGCTTGGCCTGTTCCGGCAGCCCTTCCCATTTCGACCAGCTCGCCTTGAGGTCGCGGGCCGCCTTGATCGCGGCCCATTCGGTCTGCGCCACCACGCCGAGGAAGTTGCCCTCGCGCACGACCTGAACGATGCCGGCGATGTTCTTGATCGAGCCTTCGTCGACGCTCTCGAGCTTTGCGCCCACCGACGGCGGCCGGATCACACGGCCGTGCAGCATGCCGCGCACGCGCAGATTGTTGATGTAGGGGAAGCGCCCCCTGACTTTGTCCGGGATGTCGACGCGCGGGATCGGCTTGCCGACGATCTTGTAGTCCTTCGAATCCTTGAACTTCGCCGGCTTGGCCGGGTCGAGCTTGAGCGAGAACATCCGGCCGCCGATCAGTTCGCCATAGCTGACGCGACGGTCGCCGGCGCGGATGACGCCATCCGACACGGTGAGGGTTTCGGGCTGGACGCGGAGCCGCCTGGCGGCCTGCTCGATCAGCGCCGCGCGCGCGGTCGCCGCCGCGTTGCGGATTTGCAAGCCGCCGGCCTGGATCGTGAGACTGCCCCAGGTCTTGCCCTGGTCGGGCGTGAGCGCCGTGTCGCCTTCGACGATCCGCACCGCACTGAACGGCACGTCGAGCTCGTCGGCGGCGATCTGCGCGAGCGCGGTGCGTACGCCGGTGCCCATGTCGACCTTGCCGGAATAGACCGTGACCCGGCCGCGCACGTCGATCGCGAGGAACGCATCGACCTCGGCAATCGTGAGCGGCCGCTGCGTCGCCGCTGCCTGCTCGGCGAGGGCCGGCTCGGTGAGGCCACTGAGCGAGAAGCTGACGATCAGTGCGCCGCCGCCCTTGAGCAATTCGCGCCGTGACGGATTGAAATGCTTGGTCATGGCTGTCTCCCTCACGCTCTGCTTGCGGCGCGCTTGACCGCGCGCACGATGCGGGTGTGGGTGCCACAGCGGCAGAGGTTGTTGGCGAGCGCGTTCTTGATGTCCGCCTCGGAGGGATTCTTGTTGGTGGCGAGGAACGCGACCGATTCCATGATCATGCCGTTGATGCAGTAGCCGCACTGCACCGCCTGCTCCTCGACGAAAGCGCGCTGCACCGGATGCAGCCGGTTGCCCTGGGCGAGGCCTTCGATGGTCACGACCTTTTGCGCCGGGGAGACTTTCGACAGCGGATGGACGCAGGAGCGCACCGACTTGCCGTCGACATGGACGGTGCAGGCGCCGCACTGGGCAAGCCCGCAGCCGAACAGCGGTCCGTTAGACCGAGATTCTCGCGGAGCGCGAGCAGAAGCGGCATATCCGGATCGTCGACCGTGATGGTGCGCGACCGGCCGTTGACGTTGAGCGTCCTGCGTTCAGCCATCTGAATCCTCCCGGCGGCTGGGCCTCGTTTGCGAGGCGATTTTTTTTGAATGGTTCCAGTCTACCAGCACGCCCAGGGGCGCGCCATATCGGCCCGCGCGACTGCGGCGTCAGGCCGTGCGGCGCCAACGACCACCGCGCTCAGAGTTCAGGCTCGCCGTCGATGACGACGAACGCGCGCGGGATTTTCTTTCCGTTGCTGCTCGGGAATCTTCCGACGAACGACTTCATGTCCTCGATGAGGGAAATGACGCGCCGGCGGCTCGGAACGTAGTCGATCATCTCACGGGCGTTCGGCAACGATTTGCAGGGATTGATGCAGCCGATGCTGGACAGAAAACCCTGCCCTGGATGGACCAATATTTCAGTTCGTTGCCCCGTGGACTTGAGCTCAAAGCCGGGCTTCGGCGTTGCGTTGGTGGCTTCCGAAGTCTTGTAGTTGATCGTCACATATCGCTCGCCGTCCTGCGTGAAGAGTGGATAGCGGCCAGGCTCGACGCGTCTCCCGTTTTCCGCCGGCCTGTTCGCTCCGGGCCCCCGGGTCTCCGCAACCGTTCCGCTCATGTCGGTGCCGGGTTGGGCCACTCCGTCGTGAAAGATTTGGTAGGCTCCAACAGTTCGGCGCTTTCCATCACTCGCGCGGCGCTGCTCGGAATGGCGAACGATATGCATTTCCCAGCCTTCACCGGCAATCGGCATCGCTCCCTCCCTTTTTCAATGCAACCATTACGAGCTTTTCGGTGCACCCCTGTCAACCTGCTCGCGATGGATCGCATCGCCTCACGAGAGGCGCGTACCGCGACGAAGGCTTACGCCATCTTGGTTCTAGTCGCGGGCGACGCGGGCGCCCGTGGCAGCATCGCTTTTGCGGCGGCGCAAACCCATCAGCATGGACAGCCCGATCGCCAGCACCGGCATCGGCAGCAGGGCGAAGAAATAACCGCCGCCCGGACCGCGCACGAGCAACACCGTCCTCGGATCTTGCGGATCGTACCAGCATAAATGCGTGGTGCCGATCGCAAAGCGGTCGAACACCGAGCCGGTGTCGGCGCGGGTGTTGAAGCTCAGCGCCGAGCTGGTGGCGTAGCCGGCCGAGAACGTCTCCACGCCGTCGACCGGATAGCGCACGGCGAACAGCGGCTTGTAAGACTGCTCCTGATTGCGTGAGCGCGAGCGGCTCTCGAACGACTGGACCTCCGAGCCGAACACGGTGCAACGGGTTTCGCGATAGTCGGCGTAAGCCCGCCAGTCTTCATGGGCGAGCGCGACGAAAAACAGCAAAAAGCCGATGGCGATCACGGTTGCCGCCCACGCGCCTACGACGATTCCGGTCGGCGTCCGCGTTGCGCTTTCCGCAAGCGGCGCCTCAACCTTCGCCCGCGCGCGGACGATGACGATCGGAATGCCTAGGAGAAACACGGCCAGCAGCCCCGTCACGGCCATCCCGGCGCGCGTCATCAGTACAGGTCCGACGCGGACCGCGTTCGGATCGCGCTCGCTTCTGAGTTCGGCCGCGGCTTCGACGCGCAGGAAGCCTGACGGTATGACGCGGATATCCGTGATGACATTGGCGAGCGTGCCGGCGGCGTTGCGCCGCGTCAGCACCGTGAGCGTGCAGCGCCGGGTCGCGCCCGAGTTAAAGCGGCCGCTGTGCCACGCCAAGTTGCCGCTGTCGTCGAACTTGGCGGAGGCGCAATCGCCCTCGGCGCTGATGAGGAAGCCTCTGCGGAGCGATGAGGACACCGAAACATAGGTCGCGGGCGTGCCGGTGTTGGTGACCGTGAAGACGTGGCGCACGACGTCGCCGGCGTAAGGGGCGGCCGGCGCCACTTCGCCGCGCGAGGCGGTGAAATTCGGCTGCGCCGAGGCGGCGGTTGAGACGATTGCGGCGAGCGCGAGCGCGAGGATCAGCCGTCCGGGCATAATGTTTCTCGTTGCAGCGGCGAAAGGACTGGGCCTTTGTTGCCGTTGAGGCTATGGGGGTTCAACGCCATATTGAATAATGGCGTCGTCCCGCCGCGGCATGACCCTGGATCACTGGAAGACCCTGCAATGACCGATACCCCGCCCGACCGGCTGTCGAACGACCCCGCAAGCCCCTACCACGACGCCGCCCTGCTGGAACGGGGTGTCGGCATCCGCTTCAAGGGCGTCGAGAAAACCAATGTCGAAGAGTATTGCGTAAGCGAGGGCTGGATCCGCGTGTCCGCGGGCAATGCCAAGGATCGCCATGGCAATCCGCTGACGATCAAGCTCAACGGGGCGGTGGAGCCTTATTTTAAGGACAAGGCCAAGGATTAGCACACCGTCAGCGCGGCGGCGCGATTCCTTGCTGCGGATTCTCCGGGTTCCCCGTGCTATTGTTGCAGCGTCAATATTGAGGGCGCTCGCATGCTCAGAATTGCATCGATCCTCATCCTCGCAGTCAGCCTCGCGGCCTGCGAGAAGATGATCAACACCGTGACGGAAGGATTTAAGAACGCGAAGGCCGTTGAAAGCGATCTCGAGCAGTCGACAGGCACGAGGCCGCAAGTCGGCTTCAATTGGAATAACGGCCGGCTGGTGTCGGTCACCGTGATCTTTCCCGGCATCTATGAAACCAAGCCCTTGCGCGAATTGGCCGGACTAGCCCGCGCAGCAACCATCAAACAGTTCAAGCAAACGCCTGACAACATCGTTCTGGGTTTTACGCTCGGGAAGGACGCCGGCACGGTCGCGCAGATGCAGAGCGCGCCCTAGCGGCAACGTGGCCATCAGGGACTGGCCAGTTGCTGAAAAGTATATTGTAATAGGCTCGCGCAACCTTCGGGCGAGGGTCGTACAATGCTGCGAAAATTAAAGCTCCAAAGGCTCCTTCATCGACTGGCACACAAGGAAGAGTTGATAACTTCCGACGACTACATTTTGTTTCGGGAGATTGTGCGCGCGAACTTCCCTGCCGATCACTGGCTCGCACAACAGTGCAACGCGATTGACAAGACTTTTGCCCCCTCCAACGAAGGCGAAGCGGGGGGTAATAAGACAGCTGAAATCCAAAAAGTGAAGTCGCTCGCAGCGACCGCTCTGGACTTGATCCGCAAGCTCGGCGTACCGGGCAATCAAGATCCGCAGGATCAACGCGAAATCGAACAACTGGTCGATCAATCATTCCACGGCTCGCGCCTCTTCAATGTTACCAAATGGGTCTTGGCGATTTCACTCGCCCTTGTCGGCATTGGATCGCTCGGTTTCGCCGGCATCAACATCCTGGCTCAGGATCGTTTGCAGGAGGCGCAAAAGCGCCTCTCCGCGACCAATGACGAGGTCATCAAGTTAACGCAGAGATTGCAGTCGCAACAATCCGATCTCGAGACCAAACAAACCGAGACGATCAAGAACATCGAGAAGCTGATCCTCGGCTATAGCGCGCAAGCGAAGCTGACTCTGGACGGGCGGCTGGCGGAGATCGATGCGGACCTGACCAAGCGAATGAACGCCGCTATCACGAAGATTGACGCATTCGCCGATGCTGCCGTGAAGCGCATCTCGGCAGCCGAGGGCATTGCAACGAAGAGAGTTGGCACCTCGGCCGAGACGGGTGTGAGCGCGATCGCAAAGCGATCCGCTGAACATGAAGCCAGCGTTCGCGCCGCGATCAACGACCTCGAAGAACAGAGAAAGAAACTGGCCGGAAGCATTGGGACGACCGCTGGGGAGGCGAGGAAGCGCCTCGACGAAGCCACCGCCGCCCAGCTATCCAGAATTGACGTCGAGACGAAAGCAAAAATTCAATTGATCGACGAGGCCATGAGGGCGCGAGTCCAGACCATTGGGCAGAGAGCCGAGGGGGAGATTTCAAGCCTTGCGACTTCCCGTGAGCAATACAGGACCCGTCTCGAATTGACATTCGAAAAGGTTGTCGCAGGCCTCAACGACACGCTGCGCGGAAGACTGACGGATCTCGGCAATTCTTCGGGCGATGCCGCCCGGAGGATTTCTGCGATCACGTCTGAAGTCGCATCGCACGAACAGCGGTTTGTCAGCGGCATGACCCAACGCCTGAGAGGCTGGGATCAGCGAGTGACCGCAGAAGAAGCCCGGTTCGAAGAGCTCACGAAGTCAGCCACCACGCTCCAGGCGAATTTAAAGGGGCTGACGAATTCCCTGACCGCTCTTCAGTCCAGCTCCGGCCCGGCGCTGGAAGTCGCGGCAAGACTGTCGGAAGGAACGGCCACCGGCACACTTCAACAGATCGGGACAATTCTCGAACGATCGGCAATACTTGTCGGCTTGGCATTTGCCACCGGCGTCCTCGGACTTTTGCTCTCCATCGTCGCACTGATATTGATGCGGCGATCACGCACAGCCAAGCCACCTGGGGCAGCGGCTGCTTAGGTTTCCTCGGCGGCGAAGACTCGCCGCCGAGTCCGCCGATGCACCTTACTCCGCCGCCACCCGTGTCATCGGATCGACTGCCTCGACCTTGGCGGCGCAGAACTTGAATTCGGGGATCTTTCCGAACGGATCGAGCTTGGGATTGGTCAAGAGGTTCGCCGCCGCCTCGACATAGGCGAACGGGATGAACACCACGCCGTCCGGCACCGCGTCGTCCTGACGCGCCGCAAGCTCCACGACACCGCGCCGCGTGGTGACCCGCACCATGTCGCCGGGCTGGATGCCAAGCTTCGTGATCGTTCCACGCGAGAGCTGCGCGACGGCTGACGGCTCGATGGCGTCGAGCACCTCGGCGCGGCGTGTCATCGAGCCGGTGTGCCAATGCTCGAGCTGGCGGCCGGTCGAGAGAATGAACGGATACTCGGCGTCCGGCACTTCGTCCGGCGGCTGGATCTTGGTCGCGACCAGCTTGGCGAAGCCGCCCGGACGCGGGAAGCCCTGGTCGAACACCACGTCGCGGCCGGGCTGATCCGGGCCGTCCGTCGGATAGGTGACGGCGTCCTCACGCTCGACGCGATCCCAGGAGATGTTGGCGAGCGACGGCATCATCGACGCCATCTCGGTGAAGACCTCGCTGACGTGCTTGTAGGTCCAGCCGCAGCCCATGCGGTTGGCGATCTCCTGGATGATCCACAAGTCGTGGCGGGTATCGCCGGGCAGCGGCAGCGCCTGGCGGCCCATCTGCACCTGGCGGTTGGTGTTGGTGACGGTGCCGTCCTTCTCCGGCCAGCCGGACGCCGGCAGCACCACGTCGGCGTAGACCGCGGTCTCGGTGAGGAACAGGTCCTGCACCACGAGATGCTCGAGATGCGCCAGCGCCTCGCGCGCGTGGTTGAGGTCCGGGTCGGACATCGCCGGGTTCTCGCCCTCGATGTACATGCCCTTGATCTCGTCGGCGTGCACCGCGTCCATGATCTCGACCACGGTCTTGCCGCGCTTGGGATCGAGCTTCACGCCCCAGGCCTTCTCGTACTGCGCGCGGATCTCCGGATTCTCCACCGACTTGTAGTCGGGGAAGAACATCGGGATCAGGCCGGCGTCGGACGCGCCCTGCACATTGTTCTGGCCGCGCAGCGGATGCAGCCCGGTCCCCGGCCGGCCGATCTGACCGGTGATCAGCGACAGCGCGATCAGGCAACGCGCATTGTCGGTGCCGTGGGTGTGCTGCGACACGCCCATGCCCCAGAAGATGATCGCGCTTTCGGCGCGGGCATAGGCGCGCGCGACCTCGCGCAGCGTGTCGGCCTCGATGCCGCAGATCGGCGCCATCTCCTCCGGCGTGAAGTCCTTGATGTTTTCCTTCCAGGCGTCGAAGCCCTCGACATAAGTCTGGATGTACTGCTGGTCGTAGAGCTTCTCCTCGACGATGACGTTCAGCATGGCGTTGAGCATCGCCACGTCGGCGCCGTTCTTGAACTGCATCATCTTCCAGGCATGGCGCTTGAGCGCCTGCCCGCGCGGATCCATCACCACCAGCTTGGCGCCACGCTTGGCCGCCTGCTTGAAGAAGGTGGCCGCGACCGGATGGTTCTCGGTCGGGTTGGCGCCGATCACGATGATCAGGTCGGAGTTCTTGCACTCGTTGAAGGTCGCGGTGACGGCGGCGGAGCCGACGCCTTCGAGCAGCGCCGCGACCGACGACGCGTGGCACAGCCGCGTGCAATGGTCGACGTTGTTGCTGCCGAAGCCGGTGCGGACCAGCTTCTGGAACAGGTAGGCCTCCTCGTTCGAGCCTTTGGCCGAGCCGAAGCCGGCCAGCGCGCGCGGGCCGTCGCGGTCGCGGATCTTCGCAAGGCCCGACGCGGCGCGGTCGAGCGCCTCGTCCCAGGTCGCTTCGCGGAAATGCGTCCACGGATTCGACGGGTCGATGAACTCGTGCGGGACCTTGGGCACGCCCTCCTTGCGGATCATCGGCTTCAACAGGCGCTGCTTGTTGTGCACGTAGTCGAAGCCGAAGCGGCCCTTCACGCACAGCCGGTTCTGGTTGGCCGGACCGTCCCGGCCGGTGACGGCAATGATCTTCTCGTCCTTGATCTGGTAGGTGAGCTGGCAGCCGACGCCGCAATACGGGCAGACGCTGTCCACTGCCCGGTCGGGCTTACCCTTGTAGACGTTGGCCTCGTCCACCATCGTCGCCGGCATCAGCGCGCCGGTCGGGCAGGCCTGCACGCATTCGCCGCACGCGACGCAGGTGGAGGCGCCCATCGGATCGTTGAAGTCGAACACGATCTGTTCGAGATGGCCGCGGCCGGCCATGCCGATGACGTCGTTGACCTGCACCTCGCGGCAGGCACGGACGCAGAGATTGCACTGGATGCAGGCGTCGAGATTGACCGCCATCGCCACATGGCTGCGGTCGGGCTGCGGCACCTTGATCGGCTCGCGCTTCGGGAAGCGGCCCGCCTCGACTTTCAGGCGCTTGGCGGTTTTCCAAAGCTCGGAATCCGGATCGTGCGCATGCTCCTGATCCGGCTGGTCGGTCATCAGCAGCTCGGCGACCATCCGCCGCGCGGTCGTCGCGCGCTCGGTCTGTGTCTTCACCTTCATGCCGGGCGTCGGCGTGCGGATGCAGCTTGCCGCCAGCACGCGCTCGCCTTCGACCTCGACCATGCAGACGCGGCAATTGCCGTCCGGCCGGTAGCCGGGCTTGGGCGAATAGCACAGGTGCGGAAGCTTGATGTCGAGGCGACGCGCGGCGCGGAAGATCGTCTCGCCGGGCAGGATGTCGACCTCGCGGTCGTCAATGAAGAAGGTGTTGGGCTTGCCTTGTCCGTTCGTGCTCATGGCGTCACCATTGGCCCAGCGGCTTGGACAATTCCTCGGGGAAATATTTCAGCACGCACAACAGCGGATTGGGCGCGGCCTGGCCGAGGCCGCAGATCGAAGCATCGCGCATCAGCGTCGATAGCTCCGTCAGCAGTTCCGGGTTCCACGGCCCGTGTTCCATCAGCTTCACCGCCTTCTCGGTACCAACGCGGCAAGGGGTGCATTGGCCGCAACTCTCGTCCTCGAAAAACTTCACGAGGTTGAGCGCGACCGCCTTCATGTCGTCCTGCTCGGACAGGATCACCACCGCGTGCGATCCTACGAAACAGCCGTATTTCTCGAGCGTGCCGAAATCGAGCGGCTCGTCGGCCATCGAAGCCGGCAGGATTCCGCCGGAGGCGCCGCCGGGCAGATAGCCCTTGAAGGTCTGACCATCCTCCATACCGCCGCAGAATTCCTCGATCAGTTCGCGCGCCGTCACGCCCGCCGGCGCCAGCACGACGCCGGGCTTCTTCACGCGGCCGGACACCGAGAAGCTGCGGAAGCCCTTGCGCTCGCGGCGGCCGAAGGCCGTGAACCACGACGCGCCCTTCTCGACGATGTCGCGCACCCAGAACAAGGTCTCGACGTTCTGTTCCAGTGTCGGACGGCCGAACAGGCCGACTTGTGCGACATAAGGCGGCCGATGGCGCGGAAGTCCGCGCTTGCCCTCGATCGACTCGATCATCGCGGACTCTTCGCCGCAGATATAGGCGCCGGCGCCGCGGCGCAGATGCAGCCGCGTGTGCGAAGCGAGCCCGGCGTCCTTGACCTTCTCGAATTCCTTCGCGAGCAGGAGCCGCACTTCGGGATATTCGTCGCGCACATAGATGTAGGTGTCGGGTGCCTCGACCACCCAGGCGGCGATCAGCATGCCTTCGATGAAACGATGCGGGTCCTGCTCGAGGTAGTGGCGGTCCTTGAACGTGCCGGGCTCGCCTTCGTCGCAGTTGACGGCGAACATCCGCGGCGCCGGCTCGGCGCGCACCAGCGACCATTTGCGGCCGGTGGGAAATCCGGCGCCGCCGAGGCCGCGCAGTCCAGCATCGCTGACGATCTTGATCAGCTCGTCGCGCGTGCGCTTGCCAGCGAGGCAATCGGCAAGCAGCGCGTAGCCGCCGTCCTTGCGGTAGCTTGCGAGATCGTTCCGCGTTGCAAAGGCATGCGGATGCGGCGGCGCCTTCGCGGTGGACGCGATCTTGTCCGGCGTGGCGTTGAACACCTGCAGGTGGCCGACCGCGCAGACCGGCGCGCGGTCGCAGGCGCCCATGCACGGCGCACGCACGACACGGATGTCGTGGCCGAGTTTTCCGGGAAGATTGCGCAGCAGGTGTTCCGCGCCCCGCATCGCGCAGGACAAGGAATTGCACACCCGCACCGTCACCGGCGCCGGCGGCGCTTCGCCTTCCTTCACCACGTCGAAATGCGCGTAGAAGGTCGCGACCTCGTAGACCTCGGCGAGCGCCAGCTTCATCTCGGCGGCGAGCGCGGCGAGATGCGCGGCGGAGAGATGCCCGTAGCGGTCCTGGATGAGATGCAGATGCTCGATCAGAAGATCGCGGCGGCGCTCGCGCGAACCGAGCAGCGCACAGACCTCGGCAAGCGCCGCCGGATCGACCTGGCGGCCCTTGGGGGTGCGGCGCGGGCGACGCCGCCCGTCGCCGTTGGCACCGGCACCGTTTGTCTTGGGATTTGAAAGGGTTGTCGTGCTCATTCGAGCGTTTCCATGGGCCCTAAATGCCGACTCAGCCCCCTGCGGCTCAATCCCCTCGTACCGATACAACGATTGAAAATTTCTATCGTCGGGAATAGCTTAACGTTGTCTGAGGCTTAGGAAGCCAGAACCGTGCTCGACAAGCTCGAATATCTCATCGCGCTCTCGCGCGAGCGGCATTTCGGCCGCGCCGCCGAGAGCTGTGGCGTGACTCAGCCGACGCTCTCGGCGGGCATCAAGCAACTCGAAGAAATGCTCGGCGTCCTATTGGTACAACGCGGATCGCGCTTCATCGGTTTCACCGCCGAAGGCGAGCGCACGCTCGACTGGGCACGCCGCATCGTCGGCGACTCGCGCGCCATGCGCGAGGAGATCAACGCGCTTCGCCACGGCCTCACCGGCCAGTTGCGCATCGCCGCGATCCCGACCGCGCTGGCGATGGTCGCGCAGCTCACCACGCCCTATCGGGCCCGCCATCCCGACGTGCGCTTTACCGTGTGGTCCCGCACCTCGCTCGAGATCCTCACGCTGATGGAGAATCTCGAAATCGACGCCGGCCTCACCTATCTCGACAATGAGCCGCTCGGCCGCGTGAACTCAGTGCCGCTCTATCAGGAGCGCTACCAGTTGCTAACCTCCGCCGACGCGCCGCTTGGCAATCGCGAGCGCGTGACCTGGAAGGAGGTCGCGCAGGTGCCGCTCTGCCTGCTGACGCCCGACATGCAGAACCGCCGCATCATCGATGGGCTGCTGCGCGCCGCCGGCGGCGATGTGCAGCCGACGCTCGAATCCGATTCGATGATCCTGCTGTTCGCGCATGTGCGCACCGGCCGCTGGGCGAGCGTGATGCCGGCACGGCTCGCCGAAACGCTCGGCCTCACCGCCACCATCCGCGCGATCCCGATCGTGGAGCCGGAAGCCGTTCACACCATCGGCCTGGTGGTGCCGCCGCGCGAGCCGCTGACGCCGCTTGCCGCCGCCTTGGTCGCGGAGGCGAAACGGCTGGCCGCCGCATTGGACGCGTAGGAGAGACAGAATGCTCGTGCTCTACCACAGCGGCTTGACGACCTGCTCACGGCAAGTCCGGCATTGCCTGCGCGAGAAAGGCTTGGCCTACGAGAGCCGTTACATCAACCTGCTGCGGTTCGAGCACCTGAGCCCTGAATATCTCAAGCTCAATCCGAACGGGGTGGTGCCGACGCTGGTGCATGACGGGCACGCCGTCATCAATTCCGCCTGCATCAACGAATACATCGACGAGACGTTTCCGCAGCCGCCGCTCTCACCGGCCGATCCGAAGGATCGCGCCCGCATGCGCTACTGGACCTGGACCGCCGACGACACCCATCTCCAGGGCGCGCGCATGACCCGCAATCAGCGGCTGAAGTCGTCGGTCGAAGGCATGAGCGCGGACGACACGCAACTGGTGCTCAAGACGATGCCGGTGCCGGCGCGGCGCGAACGCTGGCAGAAGCAGGCGGTGGGCGGTCATTCGGCGGACGAGATGGAGACGGCGCTCGCGCATGTCCGCTTCATCGCCGCGCAGATGGAGGCGGAACTGTCGGCGCGCGGCCCGTGGCTGGCCGGCGAAACCTTTTCGCTCGGCGACGTCAGCATATGCTCGATCGTGCACCGCGTGAACGAGCTTTATCCGGAGCTGTTGCCGCGCGTGACCTATCCGCACGTCAACGACTGGTTCGCACGCGTCATGGCGCGGCCGGCGGCGGTTGCGACCTACACGCCGGACACCGCGGAGACGCCGAAAATCCCGCCGGAGCGATCGGTCGGCGGGATCAAGGACTACCGCGTCGCGGCGGGCTAGCTGAAGTTCTGCCCCATCTGCTCGCGGAAGAAACGCGCGAGCTCGCCGATATCCTTGTCGCCCCAGCCCTGCGCCACCGCGGCCGACAGCGACGCGAGCACACCGGCGGACAGCGGCAGACCGGTGCCATCGAGCGCGCCGGTCGCCACCACCGAGGTGATGTCCTTGCGCATGGTCTTGATGTCGAGCGTGATGTCGTCGGGCTCGCCCATCAGCAGGCCCTTCTTGCGCGCGAACCAGCTATTGGCGGTCGGCGCCTCGCTCAGCACGTCGAGCATCTGCTTGAGGCCCAGGCCCTCGCGTTGCCCGAGCGCCAGCGACTCGCCCGTCGCTTGAATGAAGGCGGCAAGCCCGAGATTGACCGCAAGCTTCATGGCGTAGCCCGCGCCGTTCGGGCCCATATGCGCGATCTTGCGCGTGAGCTTCTCCAGCACCGGGCGTGCGCGCGCGAGATCTTCCGCCTTGCCGCCGACCAGCGCGAACAGCTTTCCTTCGCGCACGGTCGGGATCGAGCCCAGCACCGGCGACTCGATCAGGCGCGCGCCCGCCGCCTCAACGACCGGCGCCAGCTCACGGCCGGTCATCGGCTGCAGGGTACTCATCTCGATGAACAGCTTTCCGGTCACGTCGCCTGACAGGAAGCCGTCCTTGCCGCGATAGACGCTGCGGACGCCGTGATCTTCGGTGATGATCGAAATCACCACGTCGCCCGCCGCCGCTACCGCACGCGGGCTGTCGGCAAGATGGCCGCGCGCTTCCGCGGCCGCTTTCATGGCGCCCGCATCGCGGTCCCACGCTGTCACCTCGCAACCGCACTCGGTGAGCCGCCCATGCATGGCGCGGCCCATGCGGCCCAGTCCCACCAGCCCGATCTTCATTGCTGCTTTCCCAATTGAGCGACCTATTCCGGCTGCACCCCGATTTCGCGAACGACCCGGCCCCAGGCCTTGTGCTGCAGGTTCACGTAGTCCTGCGCTTCCTTCAGCGTGCCGGCGCCGCTGGTCGAGAAGCCCATCTCGCGAAGCTTCTTCAAGGTCTCCGCATTCTCGAAGATCGCGTCGGTCTCGCGATTGACGCGAGTCAACACGGCGTCGGGCGTGCCGGCCGGCGCCGCCAGCAGCATCCAGCCCGTGAAGTCGAAGTCCGCAAACAGCTCAGCGATGGCGGGAACGTCCGAATGATCCGGCAGCCGCTTGAGCGAGGTCGTTGCAATCGGCCGAAGCTGATTGTTGGCGGCGAGCCCGCGCGCCACCGGAACGGCGAGGATGATGAGGTCGACGGTGCCGGAGACGGCGTCCTGCACGCCTTGCCGCTGCGCCGTATAGGGCACCTGCAGCGTCTCGATGCCAGCGAGCTTGTTGAGCCAGGACACGACCATGCCGGAAAACCGGCGGGCGCCGTCGGTGGCGATGGTGAGCTTGCCGGGCTGGGATTTGGCGTGCGCGATCAGCTCTTGCAGATTCTTCGCCGGCACCTTGGGGTTCGCCATGATCATGAACGAGACCTCCGCGACCTTTGCGACCGGCACGAAATCCTTCATTGGATCGTAGGGCAGCGACTTGAAGGTGTAGGGGTCGGTCACCAGCGCCGCCGCGGTGGCCAGGAAGAACGTGTAGCCGTCGGGCGCGGCGCGCGCCGCAGCCTGGGTGCCGATGACGTTGCCGCCGCCGGGCCGGTTCTCGACCACGACCGGCTGACCGATCCGGCTCGAAAGCTGATCGGCGGTGATGCGGGCGATGATGTCGGTGGCGTTGCCCGCCGCCTGCGAGGTGATGAAGCGGACCGGCCGGTCCGGCCAGGTCTGCGCCAGGGCCGGCGCCCCCGCCAGCAGGACCGACAGCACAAATCCGCGGAGCAACATGCGCATTTTGTCTCTCTCCCCAATTCGGACTTCTTTTCTTGATGTGTCGAATGTACGCGAACGTCAGACGGCTGTCATAGCGGGGGCAACGCACATGACCGGTTGACGAGACGGCTGCATCGCCCTTGCCGGGCCCCGCCGCCTGACGCACTATCCTGCAAAACCGGCCCCGACCAAGGCTTATCCAGCTATGTATGTTGCGGATTCCAAGCGGCTGACCCATCAGGGCGCGAAGATGATGGTGGACGCCGCCGTCGCCAAGGCGCGCGCCGCGGGGATTGCGATTTCCTGCGCGGTCGTCGACGCCGGCGGTCATCTGATGGCGTTCGAGCGCATGGACGGCGGGCGTTTCCACACCCTGCACTCCTCGACCACCAAGGCGGTCTGCGCCGCCTCCAACAAACGCGTAACCACGGCCAAGGGCGCCGTCGGACAAGATCTCGACACCAATCATGCACTGGGCTTGGCGCTCGCCGCCGGACCGGAGCGCTGGACCGCGATGGAAGGCGGTGCGCCGGTGATCGTCGGCGGCGAATGCATCGGCGGCATCGGTGTCAGCGGCGGCGACTGGGCGACCGACGAGCGCATCGCGCGCGAGGCCGTCGAGTTGATCGGCGCAAGCTGGAAATAATCGACACAAGCTGGAAGTAGAAGAATGGCAATCGAACCTCTTCGCGTCGCCTGCATCGGCATGGGCTGGTGGTCGGACGTGCTCGCCGACGCCATGAAGCGTTCGCAACGGATCGAAATCGCCGCTTGCTATACTCGCTCGGCCGACAAGCGCGCGGCGTTCGCTGCAAAATACAAATGCCGGCCGGCGGCGACCTACGAAGAAGTGTTGGCCGACCCCTCCATCAAGGCGGTCATCAACACCACGCCGAACGACGTTCACCTCGAGACCACGCGCGCCGCGGCCGCGGCCGGCAAGCACGTCTTCCTCGACAAGCCGATCGCCAACACCGTGTCCGACGGACGCGCGATCAGCGAGGTGTGCCGCAAGGCCGGTGTCGTGCTCGCGCTCGGCTATCAGCGCCGGCGCGAGAGTCACTTCCGCTGGGTGAAGCAGCAGATCGCGGCCGGCGTGTTCGGCAAGCTGGTCAACGCCGAGGCCAACATCAGCCGCGACCGGCTGGGCCAGATCGATCTCTCGTCCTGGCGCTACCAGGCCGCCGGCATGCCGGGCGGCGTGATGCTCCAGATCGGCATCCATTACACGGACGTGCTGGAATTCCTGATGGGGCCGGTGGTGGCGGTGCGAGGACAGTTTGCGCAACTGGTGCTGCCCGGCGACAATCCGGACGTCGCAAGCATGCTTCTCGAACACGAGAACGGGGCGATGTCCACGCTCAACGCGAGCTACGCGTCGGCGTCTGAATACTATTTGATGAATATTTATGGCAAAGACGCCACAGCTTTTTACGACCTGCACAATGGTTTGCGGCTACTCAAACGCGGCGAGAAAAAGGCCGCCCCCATCCCGACAAGCAGCAACGATACCTTCGTGGAAGAGCTCGAGGAATTCGCCGCCGCCTGCCAGGGCAACGGAGCGCCCGAGGTGGGAGGCGACTTTGCCACCCGCTCGCTCGCGGTCGTGCGCGCCGGGATCCTCTCGGCCCGCGAAGGCCGCAAGGTCGAGGTCGAGGAAATACTGAAGAACGATTGAGGCGAGGGACTGTCATGAAGCGTACCGTGTTCGGACTGCTGACCGTATTTGCGCTTGCGCTGGCCACCGGCTCGGCAATGGCGGAGCCAAAGAAGAAAGCGCCGCCGAATCCGTTTGGGCACAAACCCACGATCGAGATCACCGTGCTGTTCCCGGCCGGCTCGTCGGCGGACATCACGGCAAGACTCCTGGCCGACGGAATCAGCAAGGAGCTCGGCACCAATGTGATCGTGGTGAACCGTCCCGGCGCCGGCGGCGCGATCGGTTACCGTCACGTCGCCGCGCAGAAGCCGGACGGCACCTCGCTGGTGTGGAATTCGAACTCGATCTCGACCACGTACCATTCCGGAACGCTACCATTCAATTACAAGTCGTTCGTGGCGGTGGCGCAGGTGCTGGTCGAGTCACCCGTGGTCGCGGTCAAGAGCGACGCCAAATGGAAAACGCTGAAAGATCTGATCGCTGACGGCAAAAAGCGCCCGAAGGCCATCACCATCGGCAATTCCGGCGTCGGCAGCCACACCCATATCTCGTCGGTCGCGCTGTTCCGGCCGGCGGGCGTCGAAGCCGTGGACGTTCCGTTCGCAGCCGCCCAGGTGGTGCCAAGCCTGCTCGGCGGCCAGGTCGACGCCGTGGTGCAGCTTCCCGCCGCGCTCGCGCAATACGTCAAGAGCGGACAGGTGCGGTTCCTGACCGCGATGGTCGCGACCCGCGACCCCGCCTTCCCGAACGTGCCGACGGCGCGCGAGGAAGGCTTCGATGTCTCGCTCGAAGCCTGGCGCGGAATTGCGGTGCCCGTTGGCACGCCGGTGGCGACGGTTGCCGCGCTCGAGCTTGCGATCCGCAACACGGTAGCGAGCAAGGAATTCGTCCAGGCCTCCGAGCGCCTCGGCGCACGTCCGGCTTTCCTGCCGTCCGGTCAGTTCGGTGCGCTGATCGCCAAGGAGGACGCGCTGCTCGCCAAGCTGATGGAAGTCATCGGCTTGAAGAAGTAGCACGCCGCGGCTGCGACGCGCCGTCGTCGGCCACTCCAAGAACGCCTTCCTCGACCAGCGCGCGGATCTCGTCGGCGTCGCAGCCGAGCTCGCGCGCAACGTCGGCCGAGTGCTCGCCCGCCCGCGGGATGTCGAGGCGCATGCCGAACCGTTCGCCATTCATCTCAAGCGGCAGCGCCGGAATCGGCATGACGCGGCCGTCTGCCAGCGTCACCTCGACCATGGCGCCGGGCTGCTGCAACTGCGGATCGCCGAACAGTTCGTCCGGCCGGGTGATCGGGGCATAGCCGACCGCCGACCGCTCGCAGATATCGGCGATCTCGTCACGGGTAAGCTTGCCGAACACGTCGCGCAGGCGCGGCAGCATGCGGTCGCGTGCAGCCACCCGCTGCGGATTGGTGGCCAGCGTGGCGTCGGCCGCGAGGTCGGCGAGGTCGAACGCCTCGCAGAACGACCGCCATTGCGTATCGGTAACGACCGCGATGAAGATCTGGCTTTGGTCGCCGGTGTCGAACACGTCATAGATGCCCCAGGACGAGATGCGCGCCGGCATCGGCGCGGCTGCCTGGCCGGTGACGGCGAACTGCGCCATGTGCTGCGAGACCAGGAACGCGTTGTTCTCGAACAGCGCGCTGCGGATGCGCTGGCCGTGGCCGGTGTGCGCGCGTTCCATCAGCGCGCCCATGATGCCGAGGACGGCGAACATGCCGCCCATGATGTCGTTGACGGAGGCGCCGGCGCGCAGCGGACGTCCCGGCGGGCCGGTCATGTAGGCGAGCCCGCCCATCATCTGCACGGTCTCGTCGAGCGCCGGGCGGTGCTCGTAGGGACCGGACAGGAAGCCCTTCAGCGAGCAATAGATGAGGCCGGGATTGCCGGTCTTGAGCGCGTCGTAGCCGAGGCCGAGCGCATCGAGACCGCCGGGGCGGAAATTCTCGATCAACACGTCGGCGCGCGCGATCAGCTTCTTGGCGAATGCGATCCCCTTGGGCGACTTGATGTCGAGCTGGAGGCTTCGCTTGTTGCGATTGAACGCCGGAAAGAAGCCGGCGCCGGAGCCCGGCAGCCGCCGTGTGTTGTCGCCCTCGCCCATGGGCTCGACCTTGATCACGTCGGCGCCGAGATCGCCAAGGATCAGCCCGCAGCTCGGGCCCATCACCATGTGGGAGAATTCGACGACGCGGATGCCCGCAAGCGGAAGCTTGGCTGGCGCCATCGTCATGCCGCTCTCCCGGCTGCGGCCGGCGTGAAGCCCTTGGGCAGGCCGGCGGCCGGCACATGGCCGTAGAGCGCTTCGCCCGGCAGCGCCTCGGCCAGGATCGCGCGCGCCGCGATCAGCGCCTCGAGATCGATGCCGGTGTCGAGCCCCATGGATTCGAGCAGGAACACCAGGTCCTCGGTGACGATGTTGCCGGTGGCGCCCGGCGCATAGGGACAGCCGCCAATGCCGCCTTGCGAGGAATCGAAGGTGGTGACGCCGGCATCGAGCGCCGCCACCACATTGGCGAGCCCCTGCCCGCGCGTGTTGTGCAGATGCGCGCCGCCGGTCTTGTCGCCGACCTCGGCGCGGACGAGCTTGAACAGCCGCCGCACCTGCGCCGGGTTGGCGTAACCGACGGTGTCGGCAAGGTTGATGGTGTCGGAGCCGGCGTCCGCCATCGCCGCCGCCAGACGCAGCACGTCAGCCTCCGGCACGATCCCCTGGATGGTGCAGCCGAAGGCGGTGGAGAGCGAGGTCTCGACCTTGATCTCCGGGAAGCGCTCGTTGCGCAGCGCCACGATCGCGCGCACGTCGGCGATGATCTCGGCATGGGTCTTGCGGATATTGGCGATCGAATGCGGCTCGCTCACCGACACCGGAATGGTGATGACATGGGTGCCGGCCTCGAACGCCATGGTCGCGTAGCGCAGGTTCGGCACCAGCGCCACGATGCGCAGATTCGGAATGGTCCGCGCCCGCGCCACCACCTCCGCGCAGTCGGCCATCTGTGGCAACACCTTCGGCGAGACGAACGAGCCGACCTCGATCTCGCGCAGGCCGGCCTGCGCCAGCGCCGCGATCCAGCGGTGCTTGGCCTCGGTCGGCAGCGTGCGCTTGATGCTCTGGAGCCCGTCGCGCGGCCCGACTTCGCTGATCGTCACGTCCATGAGCAGGTTCCATCCTTCATTCGAATGGATTGTACGAAAGGATGGCGCGGCGCGCTATCGGCTGCCGAACCACTTGTCGTAGATCTGCTGGTAAGTGCCGTCTTCGCGGAGCTGGAGGAGGGTCGCGTTGACCTGGCGGCGCAACGGATTGCCGGGCCGGAAGATGATGCCGTAGTCCTCCTTGCGGAACGGCGTGCCGACCATGTGCACCCGGCCTTTGCCTTCGTTGGCGGCATAGAACAGCAGCACCGGCGAGTTGAAGACCACGGCGTCGACCTCGCGATTGCTGAGCGCCTCGTAGGCCTCGTCGATGCGCGCGACCTCGACGACGGTCGCGCGCAGCTCGCGTACGACATTGGCGGCGGTGCTGCCGCGCGTGGTCGCGACCTTGCGGCCCGCGAGATCGTCCGGCCCGTTGATGCCGCCTTGAATTTGCTGGACGGTCAGCGTCGCCGCGAGCTGCGCAGTATAGAGCGCGACGAACACGATGCCGGTGAACATCCAGAACACCGCGACCACGCGCGCCAGCCACTGCCGTGGCTGGTTTTCCGCCTGGGTGGCGAGCGTCGCCGCCGACCAGAACATCGCGTAGAAAATCCCCGGGATATATTTATCGGTCGGGACGATCCCGGAGTTATGGCGGCGTTCCAGGAACCAGACGACATGCGACGGGATCAGCAGTAGCAGGAGCGCGACGCCCAGCCAGACGAGACTGGTCTTGGAGAACAGGAGGCCGAGCAGGTCCCAGAGCGGATGTGAATTGCCGTCCCGGCCGCCGCCGCGAACCATGATCTGCAGGCCGGCATTGAGGATCGGTTGCGAAAATTCGAATTCGATCTCACGCGCCGCCGTGATCGAAATCGCCGCCACGCCGATCTCAGCCTTGCCCGATCGCACCTCTTCGAGCAGCGCGCGCACGTCGGGTGCCGGAGCATAGTTCGTCTTCAGCTTCAGGCGCGCGGCGATCGCGTTCCACAGCTCGATGCTGAAGCCGGACAGCGTGTCCTTCTGCTCCACCACCAGCGGCGGGAGGACACGGGTCGCGACGGCGATGCCGCGCGGCGCGGTTTGGGCTTTCGGCTCGGCGAATGCCGTTGTTGCCAGCGTCGCGGCAAGCCACAAGGCTACCGCGAGCCGACCGAGGACGGTCAACATGTGCGCCACCATGATGTTGGAAGGATGCGTTTGTTGTTGGCTACCCCTGCCCGCGCCGACACCGGCGACGGGCGCAGGATGCGACCTTCTTATACGACAAGCTGATTGCAAATCTGTGGCAGAATTCGCGCCATTCACAGCAGGATTTTCACGCCGGCACGCCGTGACGCGGTGGCGGACCAGCCCCGCTCAGTCGATCCGTGTGCCGCTCGCCTTCGCGATGCCGGCGAACAAGGCCAGCTCCTGGCGCAGATAGGCCCGCAGCTCGTCGAGGCTCAGCGACTGCACCTCGCTCCCCGTTTCGGTGATGATCCTGGTCACGTCGGGCTGCGCCACCGCCTTGGTGGTCTCGGCGTGCAGCTTCGCGACGATGTCGGCGGGCACGCCGCTCGGTGCGAACAGCATGGCCCATCCGTACATCACGAAATTCTTGTAGCCGAGCTCTGTCATCGTCGGCGCGTCCGGCATCGACGGCAGGCGCTGCGAGGCCGTCACCGCGATCGCCTTGAGCTGGCCGGACCGCACATAGTTTGAAGCCGAGACTACCGACGCCACCATCACCTGCACCTCGCCGGCCATCAGCGCCGTGATGCCTTTCGGCACGCCGCCGTAGTTGATCCGCACCATGTCGACGCCGGTGCTGACGCGCAAATGCTCGCAGACGAGATGATCGAGGGTGCCGTTCGCGGAGATCGCATAGTTCAGCGAGCCCGGCTTCTCTTTGGCGCGCGCGACGAGATCGGAGAGGCTGTTGATTCCGGATTTCGGGCTCACCAACACGATCATGGCGTTGCGGTTGGCCAGCGCGATTGGTGTGAGATCCTTGTCCAGATTATAGGGGACCTTGCTGTAGACGGATGGATTGACCGCGATGCCGGACGGCGTCGCCAGCAGCGTGTAACCGTCATGCGCGCCGCGCACGACCGCCTCGATGCCGATGTTGCCGCCGGCGCCGGGACGGTTCTCGACGAAGACGCTCTGGCCGATGGTGCGCGAGAGCCGGTCGGCGATCAGCCGCGCGATCGGGTCGACCGAGCCACCCGCCGCATAGGGTACGACGATGCGGACCGGCTTGGTGGGATAGGCGGATTCGGCGAGCGACAAGGTGGAGAGGAGCGGAAGCAAGACGGCCGCGAGAGAAGCCACGAATCTCATACGCATGGGTCACCTACGACTCTTCGTTCGGGTTACGCCTCGCCGAGCTGGGACGAGATCAGTGGCTGTGGGCCGGGTCGGTCACGTAGCTGGTGAGATTGATGAACTCGAGCACGGTCCCATCGGGATCGCGGAAATAGATCCGTGGGCCGTTCACCACGCCTCCCTGCCGGTCTTCTTCACCGATCAGCTCCACGCCATGCTTCTTGAGCCGGTCGATCGCGCCCTGAAACTTGTCGGGCGCGATCGTGAAGGAATGATGCACGCCTTCCGAATTGTGCAGGACCGGATTCACCGGTTCGGACTGCTTCACCAGGATGAGGCAGACGCCGCCCGCGTCGATGAATGACATGTGACCCTTGGGCGTCGAGAACAGGTGCTTGCAACCGACAACGTCGACATAAAACTCGCGGCTGCGCTTCACGTCGGTCACGGGAATGCTGAAATGCGCGATACCAACAATGTCCGACATGAGCTCTCCTCCACGCCGCGCTGCTTTATTGACGCATTGCGCTGATCTGGGCGGCGAATATGATGTTTTTACAAGAACAGACTGTCAAGAGGAACGCCTTTGGGGGAGACGCAAGTATGCGCATGCGCCCGATGCGAGCGCTCGGATTAGCACTCTTTCTTTTCGTCCTTGCCGAGTCAAATGCGGTTGCGAACGACGCCGTCGAGAAATTCTACAAGGGCAAGACGATCACGTCGGTCGTCCCGTTCGGGCCGGGCGGCGGCTATGCCATCTACAACCAGATCATGGCGCGCCATCTCGGAAAATTCATTCCGGGCAATCCGCAAATTGTCCCGCAATACAGGCCGGGCGCCGGCGGCATCGTCGCCAGCAATTACGTGTATAACGTCGCGCCGCGCGACGGCTCGGTCATGGCGATGGTGTCGGACTCCGTTGCTTTGGCCTCGATCATCGACGCCGACAAGGCCAAATACAAGGTCAACGAGTTCATCTGGCTCGGCGCCATCGAAAGGGTCAACAACGTGCTGGCCGTGCGCGCCGACACCGGCGTGCGCACCTTCAAGGACCTGCTCGAGAAGGAGGTTGTGGTCGGCGGCTCCGGGCCGGGCTCCCCGACGTCGTTGCTGCCCGCGCTGCTGCGCTGGCTCGAGCCTGCCAAGATCAAGACGATCGAGGGTTACGACGGCATCAATCCGATGTTCATCGCGATCGAGCGCAACGAGATCGCGGGCGCGACCGTGAGCTGGACGATCTTCAAGACCTTGCGCAAGCAGTGGTTCGATTCCGGCTTCCTGGTGCCGATCGTTCAGTTCGGGAGCGCGAAGGAAAAGGACCTGCCGAACGTGCCGCTCGCGCTCGAGCTTGCCCGCACGGAGGAACAGCGCGCGGTTGCGCGCTTCATGGCCTCCAATGTCGACGTCGGGCGTTCCTTCATATTGCCGCCGGGAGCGCCGGCCGAGCGCGTGCAGGCGTTACGCGCTGCGTTCGACCGGATGGTCAAGGACGAAACCTTCGTCGATGAGATCACCAAGGCCGGATTCCAGCTGAGCCCGGCGTCGGGGCTGGAGGTCCAGGAAGCGGTGGCACAAGCCACCAAGCTCGACGCATCGCTCACCCGGATCATCCAGGACACGATCTCGAGAACAAAGTAAGCCGGCCAAACAAGCGAGCACAGATGTCAGGACCGACCACCCATATCGCGACCGCGAACGCCACCAGCGTGACCGTTCGCGGACGCGATCTCGTCAACGAGCTCATCGGGAAGCACAGCTTCACGGAGGTCTTCTACTTCCTGGTCACCGGCCGGATGCCGGACGCGGCGCAGACGCGCGTGCTGGACGCCTGTCTGGTCACGCTGATGGAGCACGGCTTCACGCCATCCGCGCTTATTGCACGCCTCACGGCCGAGAGCGTTCCCGACCAGATCCAAGTGTCGATCGGCGCCGGCCTGCTCGCGATCGGGAGCGTGCATGCCGGCACCATGGAAGGCTGCGCGGACTTGCTGGCCAAAGGCGTCAACGAAGCCGACTCCGACGGCTGGTGCCGCCGCATCGTCGCGGAGCACCGCCAGCGCAAGGAAGCGGTGCCCGGCTTCGGCCATGCGCTGCACAAGCCGGACGATCCGCGCACGCCGCCGCTGCTGCGCACGGCCAAGGAGAACGGACTGGACGGACGCTACGTGCAGCTCCTGCTCAAGCTCGCCGCCACCATCGACGAGGTCGCGGGGCGGCACGTCACCATCAACGCGACCGGCGCGCTCGCGGCGCTGCTGCTGGAGATCGGCATCCCGCCCGAGATCGTCCGGGCCATCGCGGTCGTGTCGCGTTGCGCCGGCCTGGTCGGGCACATCCTGGAGGAGCAACAGACCAACTCGGCCCGGCACCTGGTGAAGCTGGCCCGCGAGACCATCCCCTACCGGGACCCGCAGAGGTAGTTTTTTAACGCACCAACGCGATTGTAGGACGGGAGACCCGAACCAGGACGCCCGCTATGCAAACCATTATTTATTGGATTGAAGAGCAATCGACGGCCGGAATCGCCGTCATTATCTTGCTGCTGACCTATGCGTTTGCGGCAATCGTTTTTGGCGTGGTGACGATCCTGTCGCGGCGCAGCGTCGCCGAAGAGCTCAAATCGATCTCCCCGGTGACGCTCACTCCGCTCGCGGTCATCCTAGGCCTCATGCTGGCGTTCCTGGCCGCGCGGGTCTGGGAGAATGTCGGCCATGCGCAGGAATACGTGGGACGCGAGGTCGGCGCGATCAGCGAAGTCGCCCTGCTCGCCAATTCGTTTCCGGCGGAGATCCGCGCCAAGCTCCGCGCCAACCTCAAGCAGCATGTCGAGTTCATTGAGACCGTGGATTGGCCGGCGATGGGAAGGTTTGAGGGCAGCTTGCGCACCGAGCCCGTCGGACTGACAAGCGCGATGTCGACAGTCTTGTCGTTTACGACCACCCACCCGCAGCAGCAACTTACGCAACATCGTGCGCTTGACGCCATCGCAAGGGCCTACGACGCACGCGTCAATCGCATCAGGATCAGCCACGCCGAGATCGCACCGATGCAGTGGGCCGTCATCTTCATCCTGGCCGCGCTGATCATCCTGACAACGGGGCTCATTCACATCGGCCGGCCACGCGCCAAGGCAACCACTCTTGTCATTTTCTCGACCGCGACCGCGGTCTGCCTGACGCTGCTCATGACTTACGACCGCCCATTCGCCCCCGGCGGCATCGCGTTGGACCCCTTGATCTACCGCGAGATCAATCTCGACTGAGCTAGAATAGTCCCACGATCCTGCCGTCCGGACCGACGTCGATCGAGTTGGCGGCCGGCACGCGCGGCAGGCCGGGCATGGTCATGATCTCACCGCAGATCGCCACCACGAACTCGGCGCCGGCCGATAGCCGCACCTCGCGCACATTGATGGTGTGATCGGTGGGTGCGCCCTTGAGATCGCCGTTGGTCGAGAACGAATACTGCGTCTTGGCGATGCAGACCGGCGCCTTGCCGTAGCCCATGGCCTCGAAATTCGCGAGCTGGTCGCGCACCGTCTTGTCGGCGGTCGCGTCCTTGGCGCGGTAGATTTCCTTGGCGATGGTGCGGATTTTCTCGAACAGCGGCATGTCGTCCGGGTAGAGCAGCTTCAGCTTGGCCTTGCCGGAGTTGATGGTCTTGACCACGGCGCGTGCCACGTCGGCGGCGCCCTCACCGCCCATCGCCCAATGGTCGGCCATCAGCGCCTCGACGCCGAGCGCCTTGCACTTCTCCTTGACCAGCGCGATCTCGGCGTCGGTGTCGGCGGAGAAGCGGTTGATCGAGACCACCGCCGGGATGCCGAACTTCTGGATGTTCTGCACATGGCGTTCGAGGTTGGCCATGCCGGCTTCAAGCGCCTTGAGGTCTTCCTTTTTGAGGTCGTCCTTCTTCACGCCGCCGTGCATTTTTAACGCGCGAATTGTTGCAACAATCACCGCACAGTCCGGCTGGAGGCCAGTCTTGCGCATCTTGATGTCGAGGAATTTCTCGCCGCCGAGGTCGGCGCCGAAGCCGGCTTCGGTCACGACGTAGTCCGCGAGCTTGAGTGCGGTAGTGGTCGCGAGCACCGAGTTGCAGCCATGCGCGATATTGGCGAACGGACCGCCATGGATAAAGGCCGGCGTGCCTTCCAGTGTCTGCACCAGGTTCGGCGACAGCGCATCCTTGAGCAGCACAGTCATGGCGCCGTGCGCCTTGATGTCGCGCGCACGCACGGGCTTGCGATCACGCGTGTAGCCGATGATGATGTTGCCGAGCCGCTCCTTGAGATCGTTGAGATCACTCGCCAGGCAGAAGATCGCCATCACTTCGGACGCGACGGTGATGTCGAAGCCTGCCTCGCGTGGAAAACCGTTGGCGACGCCACCGAGCGAGCAGACGATCTCGCGCAGCGCACGATCGTTCATGTCCATCACACGGCGCCATGCGACACGTCGGCTGTCGATCCCTGCCTCGTTGCCCCAGTAGATGTGATTGTCGATCAGTGCCGAGAGCAGATTGTGTGCGGACGTGATGGCGTGGAAATCGCCGGTGAAATGCAGATTGATGTCTTCCATCGGCACGACTTGCGCGTAGCCGCCGCCGGCCGCGCCGCCCTTCATGCCGAAGGACGGGCCGAGCGACGGTTCGCGCAGGCACATCATCGCCTTCTTGCCGATGTGATTGAGCGCGTCGGTGAGGCCGACCGTGGTGGTGGTCTTGCCCTCGCCTGCCGGCGTCGGCGTGATTGCCGTGACCAGGATCAGCTTGCCGTTCGGCTTCGACTTGAGCGACTTGATGTAGTCCATCGACACCTTGGCTTTGTAGTGGCCATAGGGGTTGAGGTTCTCGGGCGCGATTCCGAGTTTTTCGCGCGCAATGTCCATGATCGGCCGCATCTTGGCGGCCTGGGCGATTTCAATGTCGGATTTCGGCGATTGGTGCTGAGATGCGGGCATGGCGATTGATCCGTCAAATAGTGCGAGATGAGGATGAGATCATTGAGTTCGTCATGCCCGGTCTTGTGCCGGGCATCCACGTCTTGATGACACGAGAAGACGTGGATGGCCGGGACGAGCCCGGCCATGACGTGCGGAGGGGATCATGTAAACCTCGCGCCGATGGCGAGATTGGCGGCCTTGGCCCATTCGCCGGCGCCGACTTTCGGGCCGTCGGCCTGCACGCGCGTGATCTTGATGCGGCCGTCGGGACAGACGACGGTGAAGCCGTCGGCGTCGACCGCGACGACCTCGCCATATTTGCCGCCGATACCCTTGGGGTCTTTTGCCGGCAGCGGTGTGGCGTCGAAGATTTTCACGGTCTTGCCGTCGAGCGTCGTCCACGCGCCGGGCGCCGGATTGCAGCCCCGGATCAGCGGATCGATCTGCCGCCAGGACTTGCCCCAATCGATTTTCGCGATGTCGGCGGTGGCGCGGCCTTCATAGGTGGCTTGGCTCTCGTCCTGCTTGATGCGCGGCGCCTTGCCGGCCTTCACCAGGTCGACCGACTCCAGCATCGCCTCGACGCCCATCGGAAACAGGCGGTCGAAATAGACGGTGCCGAGCGTGTCCTTGGGGCCGATCGGCGTCTTCTTCTGCAGCAGCACGTCGCCGGTATCGAGGCCATTGTCGGGCCAGAAGATCGACAAGCCGGTTTCCTTCTCGCCGAGGATGATCGGCCAGTTGATCGCGCTGGCGCCGCGATAGGCCGGCAGTAGCGACGGGTGATACTGGATCGAGCCGTGGGTCGGGATGTTGAGGAAGTCTTCCGGCACGAACAGCGTGACGAACGCCATGACCTGGAGATCGGGCTTGAGCGCCTTGAACTCCGCCCACACCTCCGGCTTGCGGTAGGACTCGGGCTGATAGATCGGAAGATTGGCGGCGAGCGCCGCTTCCTTCAGCGGGTCGGCCTTCTGGCCCGGTTTCTCGGGCGCGACATAGACGGCGACGACGTCCTCGCCGCGCTTGATCAGCGCCTCCAGCACGGCCTTTCCGAACGCCTGCTGGCCGTGAACCACGATACGCATACTGAAACCCCTCCCCACTCTCTCCGCTCATGCCCGCGAAAGCGGGCATCCAGCCTTTGCTTTTTCGCTACTGGGTCCCCGCTTGCGCGGGGACGAGCGGTCCTTGGATGTCGTCCCTTGCCTCGCTACGCCGCCTCGGCTTTCGCCGGCTTCTCCGGCGGCGTGATCGCGCCGGAGGCCTTGATCGCCTCCAACTCCTTCGCCGAATAGCCGAGCACCTTGATCAGGATCTCCTCGGTATGTTCGCCGAGCAGCGGCGAACGCTTCACCTCGGTGACCGAGTCCGACATCTTCACCGGATTGCCGACGGTCAGATACTTGCCGCGGCCCGGATGATCGACCTCGACCACCGTGCCGGTGTCGCGCAGCGATTTCTCTTCCGCGATCTCCTTCATCGACAGGATCGGGCCGACCGGGATGTCGTGCTCGTTGCAGATGTTCATGACCTCGAACTTGGTCTTGGTCTTGGTCCACTCCTCGATCGTATCGAAGATATGCCGCAGCCGCGGCAGCCGCGCCGGCGGCGTGGCGTAGTCGGGATCGGTCTTCCATTCCGGCTTACCGATCAAGTCGCAGATCGGGCCCCACACCGGCGCCTGGGTGATGAAATAGATGTAGGCGTCGGGATCGTTCTCCCAGCCCTTGCACTTGAGGATCCAGCCGGGCTGTCCGCCGCCGGAGTCGTTGCCGGCGCGCGGCACCGCCTTGCCGAACGGTATTCCCTCGCCGTACTGGCTGTATTCGGAGAGCGGACCGTGCGCGAGCCGCTGCTGGTCGCGCAGCTTTACACGCGCGAGATTCAAAACGCCGTCCTGCATCGCGCACAGAACCTTCTGGCCGCGGCCGGTGCGCTGGCGCTGGTAGAGCGCGCTCACGATGCCGAAGGCGAGATGCAGGCCGGTGCCGCTATCGCCGATCTGCGCGCCGGTAACCAGCGGCGGGCCGTCGCGGAAGCCGGTGGTGGAGGCGGCGCCGCCCGCGCATTGCGCGACGTTCTCATAGACCTTGCAGTCCTCGTAGGGGCCCGGGCCAAAACCCTTCACCGACGCGACTATCATGCGTGGGTTGGTCTTGTGGATGTACTCCCAGGTCAGGCCCATGCGGTCGAGCGCGCCGGGCGCAAAATTCTCGACCAGCACGTCGCAATGCCTGATCAGGCGTTCGAGGATTTCCTTGCCCTTGGGATGCTTGGAGTCGATCGTGATCGAGCGCTTGTTGCCGTTGAGCATCGTGAAATACAGGCTGTCCTGGCCCTTCACGTCGCGCAATTGGCCGCGGGTGATGTCGCCGACACCGGGACGCTCCACCTTGATGCAGTCGGCGCCCATGTAGCCGAGAAGCTGCGTGCAGGTCGGGCCCGACTGCACATGGGTGAAGTCGAGCACCTTCACGCCGTCGAGCGCCTTGCCGGCCTGACCCCACGGTTTGGTCGACGGCTTCGGCAGCCCGTTCGCGGGCGTGGCCTTGGCGGCCACCTTCTTCGCCGGCGCCTTCGACTTCAGCCTCACGACCTTCTTGGCGGACTTCTTCGCCGCGGCTTTGGTCTTCGATTTCGTCTTTTTGGCTTTCTTTCGGGTTGCCATTGTCGTCCCCTTTGTCACTTTATCTCACGAGCACGGATCAGTGGTGCAGCACCACATCCGATCTATTTCTTGCGAAGCACGCTTTGCGGGTTGAGGTTGCCGATGCGGCCGCTCTCGCTGCCGGCCGCCGGATCGATCACCGCGTTGATCAGGGTCGGCTTGCCGGAGTCCATCGCCTCGTTCACGGCCCGCTTGAGCTCGTCCGGTGACGTCGCGTTGACGCCGACGCCGCCAAACGCTTCCATCATCTTGTCGTAGCGCGCGCCCTTGACGAACACCGTCGGCGCGGGATCGGACCCGACGTTGTTGACGTCGGTGCCGCGATAGATGCCGTCGTTGTTGAAGATGACGACGCACACCGGCAGCTTGTAGCGGCAGATCGTCTCCACCTCCATGCCGGAGAAGCCGAAAGCCGAGTCGCCTTCGATCGCGAGCACCGGCTTGCCGGTCTCGATGGCGGCGGCGATGGCGGAGCCCATGCCGATGCCCATGATGCCCCAGGTGCCGACGTCGAGGCGCTTGCGCGGCTTGTACATGTCGATAATGCCGCGCGCGAGATCAAGCGTGTTGGCACCTTCGTTGACCAGGATGGCGTCCGGCCGCTCCTTGATGATGGTCCGCAGCACGCCGAGTGCGCCGTGATAGTCCATCGGCGCGTTGTTGTTCATCAACCGCGGCGCCATCTTGGTGATGTTCTCTTCTTTCTTGGTCTTGACCGCGTTGATCCAGTCGGCCGGCGCCGCCGGCCAATTGCCGCCCATGCCCTCAAGCAGAGCCGCGACGCAGGAGCCGATGTCGCCGACCACCGGGGCGGCGATCTCGACGTTCGAAGTCCATCTCCTTGGGCTCGATGTCGATCTGGATGAACTTCTTCGAATGCGGCTCGCCCCAGGTCTTGCCCTTGCCGTGTGACAAGAGCCAGTTGAGCCGGGCGCCGATCAGCATCACGACGTCGGAATCCTTCAGCACCGTCGAGCGGGCCGCGCCCGCGCATTGCGGATGCGTGTCGGGCAAGAGGCCCTTGCCCATGCTCATCGGCAGGAACGGCACGCCGCTCTTCTCGACCAGCGCGCGGATCGCATCGTCGGCCTGCGCGTAGGCGGCGCCCTTGCCGAGGATGATCAGCGGGCGCTTGGCGCTCTTGAGCACATCGAGCGCGCGCTTCACCGCGGCAGGCGCGGGAATCTGGGCCGGCGCCGGGTCGATGACCTTGACCAGCGACTTCTCCCCGGCCGCCGCATCCATGACCTGCCCGAACAGCTTGGCCGGCAAGTCGAGATAGACGCCGCCCGGACGGCCCGAGACCGCCGCGCGGATCGCGCGCGCGACGCCGATGCCGATGTCGGCAGCATGCAGCACACGGAATGCCGCCTTGCAGAGCGGCTTGGCGATGGCGAGCTGGTCCATCTCTTCGTAGTCGCCCTGCTGCAGATCGACGATCTCGCGCTCGGACGAGCCCGAGATCAGGATCATCGGGAAGCAGTTGGTCGTGGCGTGGGCGAGCGCCGTGAGCCCGTTGAGGAAGCCGGGAGCCGACACCGTGAGGCAGACGCCGGGCTTCTTGGTCAGGAAGCCGGCGATGGCGGCTGCATAACCGGCGTTCTGTTCGTGGCGGAACGAGAGCACGCGGATGCCCTCGGCCTGCGCCATGCGTCCGAAATCCGTGATCGGGATGCCCGGCACGCCGTAGATCGTGGTGAGGCCGTTGAGCTTGAGCGCGTCGATGACGAGGTGGAAGCCGTCCGTCAGCTCCCGCTCTGCTCCGGCTGCCGCATCGGGCGCCTTGGTCTTTACTGCCGCGTCAGCCATGGGGGAAACCTCCCGTTTCTTTTTTAGTCGAGATAATCGGCGTATTTCGCGACGTGCTCGGCAAGGCCGAGCGCGTGGTCGCGGACAAGGGTTTCGGCACGCGCGGTATCGCGCGCCTCGAGCGCCTCGATGATGTGCATGTGATCGCGGATCGAACGGTCGACGCGGTCTTTCTCGCCGATGGTCTTGCGCCGGATCATGCGCATATGGGTGAACAGGTTTTCCGCCAGGTCGATGAGCACGCTGTTGGCGCTCATGCGGATGATGGTCTGGTGGAATTCGATATTCGCTTCCGAATATTCGTCGAGATGCGCCCGCAGCTCGCCGTTCTCGAAATTCACGAACATCCGCCGCAGCGACGCGATCTCGTCATTGGTGGCGTTCTCGGTGATCAACCGGGCCGCCATGCTCTCCAGTGCGGCCCAGGCGGTGATCATTTCGATCACCTCGGTCTTGGTCTTGCGCACAACATAGATGCCGCGGCGCGGGACCGCGCGGACGAAGCCTTCGCGCTCGAGCTGCGCCATGGCTTCGCGCACCGGCGTGCGGCTGATGCCGAAATCGCGCGCCAGCCGTCGCTCGTCCAGCCTGATGTCGGCGCGGCTGTGGTAGACGTCCATCGAAACGATAACGCCCTTGAGGGCCGCATAGGCTTTGTTTTTGAAACTAGCTGGCGTATCAATGGGAGATACCGCCACGCGGGTCAGTGCCTCTTCGGTCGCGCCATCATTTTCACGCCGCCTGGGGCTTTCGCTTGTACTCATTTGAACACCATCCGTCTCTAAAGTGGTATACAATATTCCAGCTTCGTCACAGGCCGCAATCTCAAAAGCGACGCAAACTCGCGTCCTGGGAAGGCGCCGACCCAACGATCACGGTTGAGACCGGCGCCCTGGTTCAGATCGCCGGGCGCGGACGAAGCCGCGCGACACCGTTCTGAATGATTGGCCAGAACAGCGCAATCAGCCCGAGCGCCATGATCGAGCTGACCAGTCCATTCGACCAGAACACCGTGAGGCTACCCTGCGACCCGAGCAGGGCCTGCCGGAACGCCTCCTCGGCCTTGTCGCCGAGCACAAGCGCCAGCACCAACGGGGCGAGCGGGTAGTCGCATTTTTTCAGCACATAGCCGAGCACGCCGAACACCATCATCATGACGACGTCGAACGGGTTGTTGTGCACCGTGTAGGCGCCGATGGCGCACAGCACGAGGATGACCGGGGCGATAACCGGGAACGGGATGCGCAGGATCGCGGCCAGGATCGGCACGCAGGTCAGCACCAGGATGAGCCCGACAATGTTGCCGAGATACATCGAGGCGATCAGGCCCCATACGAATTCTTTCTGTTCCACGAACAGCAGCGGACCGGGCTGCAGGCCCCAGATCAGCAAGCCGCCGAGCAGCACGGCCGCGGTCGGCGACCCGGGCACGCCGAGCGAGAGCATCGGCAGCAATGCCGACGTTCCGGCGGCATGCGCCGCGGTCTCGGGCGCCACGACGCCTTCGATCTCGCCTTTGCCGAAGTTCTTGCCGCGCGGCGACATGCGTTTGGCGATACCGTAGCTCATGAACGACGCCGGCGTGGCGCCGGCCGGCGTGATGCCCATCCAGCAGCCTATGATGCAGGAGCGGATCGACGTCGCCCAGTATCGCGGCAGCTCCAGCCAGGTCTGAAACACCACGCGCGGATTGATGGTGGCCCTCTTGCCCTTGAACTGAAGCCCTTCCTCCATCGTCAGCAGAATCTCGCCGATGCCGAACAGCCCGATGACGGCGATCAGGAAGTCGAAGCCCGCAAGCAGCTCGGTGAAGCCGAAGGTCAGGCGCAGCTGACCGGTCATGTGGTCGAGCCCGACCGCCGCGAGCGCGAAACCGATCATCATGGCGACGACCGTCTTGAACGGCGGCTCCTTGCTCAAGCCGACGAAGCTGCAAAACGCCAGGAAATAAACGCCGAATTTTTCGGCCGCCCCGAACTGCAAGGCGAAGCGCGCCACCAGCGGCGCCACTAGCGTGATGACGATCACCGCGAACAGCGCGCCGACGAAGGACGACGTGAACGCGGCGGTCAGCGCCTCTCCGGCCTTGCCCTGTTGCGCCATCGGATGGCCGTCGAAGGTGGTCGCCACCGACCACGGCTCGCCCGGGATGTTGAACAGCACCGAGGTGATGGCGCCGCCGAACAGCGCGCCCCAATAGATGCAGGAAAGCATGATGATCGCCGAGGTCGGCGACATGGAGAATGTCAGGGGCAGCAGGATGGCGACGCCGTTGGCGCCGCCGAGACCGGGCAGCACCCCGATGACCACGCCGAGCAGGATGCCGACGATCATGACGCCGATGTTGAACGGCTCCAGGACGGTCGCAAAGCCGTGCATCAAATTGGCGATTTCTTCCATCTCGCTTCCGCCCCTGAACGCGCTTCGTTGATTGTAGTCTTGTTGATACTTGGTCGATTTCCGGCGCGCATGCGCCGTCTCTCTGTCACGCCCGCTACAGCCCCAGCCAGTATTCGATCGGCCCCTTCGGAAGCGGGATTTGGAAGTAACGCTCGAATACGATGTAGACGATGGCCGGCACGCCGACCGCGATCGGCAGCGTCTTCCCGGCGCTATAGCCACCGAGCCACATCATGAAGACGGCGATCAGCAGCATCGACGAGACGTAGATGCCGAGGAAAGGAACCAGCGCCACATAAATGCTTGCCGGCACCACCACCGACATCACGCGCCGCAACTGCTCCCAGCTCGAGAACAGGCCCTGCTTGATGCCTCCGAGGTGTGTCGCCTGCAGCAGGTTGTAGATGCTCGCGACGATGATGAAGAGCGAGACGTAGAAGGGGAAGAAGCCCGGCTTTGGACCTTCGACGCCCCAGTCGATGCCGACCTGCAGGCTGCCGATGAGGACAATGATGCCAAAGGCCAGGGTTGAAAGCGCGACGCCGATTTCGACGATCCGTTGCGACGGCCCCGAACTCGACGCCATGCGATTGCTCGGACATTTACTCACTCTCCACGGGCGCTTACGCCGCCGGCGGAGCCCTCCGCCGGCGGATGATCTGCGATTGGACTATTTCGCGAGGAAGCCGGCCTCTTTCATAAGCTCGCGGTGACGCTGTTCTTCCTTGGCCACCCACTTCGCGTATTCGTCACCGGTCATGAAGGTCTGGTTGAAAGCGCCGTCGACCATCAGCTTCGTCCACTCCGGCGTCTCACGGACCTTCTTGAACACGTCGACGTAGTAGTTGACCTGCTCGGGCGTGGCCCCGGGCGACATGAAGATGCCGCGCAGCATCAGGTATTCCATCTTGAGGCCCTGCGAGACGCAGGTCGGAATGCTCGACCAGGACAACTTGTCGATGATGGGATCTTTGTAGGGCAGCTGCGTGTCGTCAAAGACGCACAACGGACGCACCTTGCCGCCGCGCCACTGGGCCACCGCTTCAATCGGATTGTTGACGGTCGAATTGACGTGGTTGCCGACGAGCTGGACCGCGACCTCGCCGCCGCCGCGGAACGGAATATAGGTGAACTTCACATTCGCCGATTTCTCGATCGCGACCGTGATGATCTGGTCCTCTTGCCGCGAGCCGGTGCCACCCATCTTGTATTGGCCGGGCGGGGCTTTCTTGACCGCGCCGATGTAGTCCTCGACCGACTTGTACGGCGTCTCGGCGTTGACCCAGAGCACGAACTCGTCGAGCGCCAGCATCGCGACCGGCGTGAGATCCTTCCAACTGAAGGGAATGCCGGTGGCGAGCGGCGTCGTGAATAGGTTCGACAACGTGATGACGATCTTGTGCGGGTTGTTGCGCGAGTTCTTGACGTCGAGGAAGCCCTCGCCGCCGGCGCCGCCCGCCTTGTTGATCACCACCAACGGGGTCTTCATCAGGTTATGCTTGGTCACGATCCCCTGGATCGTGCGCGCCATCAGATCGGCGCCGCCGCCGGTGCCGGCCGGGACGATGAATTCGACCGGCCGCGTCGGCTGCCATTGGGCGTGCGCCGGAATGGGCGAGAGCGCGCCGGCGGCGCATAGCCCCGCCGCCCCGAGCGCAATGCGGTTTATCAACGATGTCATGAGCCTGCTCCTTGGTTCCCCCACCAATTTTTATCGACGGTCTTTTGCGTCCTGAGCCGGCGGAGCCGACGGATCGCAGTGGCCGTTTCCTGCTATTTGCGGTTTTGTGCGATACCGCTCTCTTGAGAACAGCATTTACACAAACTGTAATAGATAATGCCAGAGGGATTCCAATTGAAAAGCCTTGCGCCACGGGCGTTGTGACGCAGACGCGCATGCTGCAACGCACCACGGAAATAAACTTCCGATAACCCCGATCGCGAAAGCTCAATAAATCCCGCGCTTCACCAGCGCTCATGCACAGAATGACGCCGTGCATGGATTCCATGCACGGCGTCATGTGTTAGCCGAATTGATGATAGGCGGTTTAAGCGGCCCTGCTCAGCGGCGCTCGATACCGGTCCCGCGCAGCACAACGATCTGCGTGCGGCCGCCAGCGATGCCGTAGTCGTCGTCATTGATGATGACGAGCGAACCATCGCCAAGCAGCGCCATGCCCTCGGTCTTGCCGACGATGTCGGGGAAGTTTGCGGTGTCGAGCCGCAACGTCTTCGGCACGGCGGTGATCTTCGCATCCGCGACCGTGATCGCCTCAAGCGACGGCGACGTCGTGGCGTCGTCCCACCGGGACCCGGCGATGTCGGTCGCGCCGTCGAGCTGGACCTCATAGAGCTTCGTGGTCTGGTCGGTGCGCTCGAGCACCACCAAGCGATCGAGTCCGACCGCCATCAATTCGCTGATCCGCGGATCGTTCTGCCGCTTCGACGGATCGCGCCGGAAGGTTGAGGGATCGTCCAGCGTGTAGACGTATTCACCGACGACCTTCATCGAGGCGCGTTCGATTTTGATGAGCCGCGTGTTCTTCGCCTGCTGGTAGGTCTTCACGTCTGGATTGGCGAGCGGGTTCTGCATGATGAAATAGAGGAAGCGTTCGTCCGGCGACATCGCCATCGACTCGATGCCGCGGTTGATCGCGCGCTTGGCGAGGATCGCCGGCAGCGTACCCTTCACGTCGTATTTCGCGCCCGCGAATTCGCCTTCGGTCCCTTGCGGCACATGTCGCGCGATCATGCGGCCGTCGGCTGAGAAGTGGGCAATCGACGGGCCGTTTTCGTCACCGATCCAGAAGGTGCCGTCCGCGAGGCGCACGATGCCTTCGGCATCGAAGCCGTTGAGCTCGCGCGGCAAGGGCTTGCCGGTGCCGTCCATGGCGTTTTCGGTGGCTGCGGTCTTGAGTGGATTGAGCATGCCGCTCAGCGGCATTCCGTCGCGGTCTTTCAACGTGATTACGTCGGTGACGCGGAAGGTGCCGTTCTCCAGCAGCATCACGCGATAGATCGAGGGCGCGTAGGAGGGCGTCGGATAGACGCGGCCGTTCTGCACGCCCTTGCACGGCGCGAAGTCGATGCCGGCGATCTCTTTCATTTCGCTGCAGGCGATGTTGGGACCGCGGTCGCCGACCGTCCAGATGACGTTCGCCGGATCGTTTGGCCCGCGCCAGGCGCCTGAGCCGATGCCGACGGTGAGGTTGAGCGTCTTGCCGCCCTCGAAGGTGAAGGGGCCGATGCGCAGCAGGGTGTCGTCACTCAGGTAATAACGAGCCTGGATGTCGTTCGCAGCCGCCGGGCCGGCGATCAATGCTCCAAAAAGAATTGCAGCCAAGCTGCGGGCGCGCAGGGTCAACATCAGTACCTCGTCGGATTTGAGCCGTCGGAAGGACGATAGGCGGCGGCAAATAACCGCTGGATGACGGCTCGATGACAGTTTGGCGACAGGTGGACAACGTATTGATGCATCAGTAGCCTTTGCTCACACCCCTCCCAAAAAGTGAGAGCAATGACGACGCCAGTGAAAATCGAGGACGGCAAGCTGTACGGCCACCGCGCGCGGATCGGCTACACCTCGCCGCCGCTGACCACCGAGATCTTCCCGTATGAATTCTACAAGATCGTGCCGGACGGCGTGACGCTGGTGGTCACCTCGCTCGCGATCGTGGTGCGCTCGAAGGACGAAGTCGACCAGTCCTACGACATCTCGATGCGCGCGGCGCGCGAAATGGCGGCGGCCGGTTGCGACATCGTCGTGCTCGGCGGCGTGCCGATCAATCTCTCGCGCGGCGCCAAGAACGCCGAGCAGATGATCGCCGACCTCGAAGCTGAGATCGGGATCAAGGTGTCGTCGAGCGCGGCGGCGCAGGAGAAGGCCGCCAAGGCGCTCGGTTGCAAGAAGGTCGTGGTGGCGCAGCCCTACGCCCATTCCGACACTGCCCGCATCGCCGGCTATGCCGAGCACTTCGGCTGCGAGTTGCTCGGCGCCACCGGCTGGGGCAGCGCGTTCAACCGGATCGGCGCGATCCCACAGCGGGCCGCGGTCGAGATGGGCCGCAAACTGATGAAGGAGCATCCCGACGCCGACTCGATCTTCCTGCCCTCCCCGCACTGGCCGACCGCCGGCGCGATCGACGTGCTGGAGAAGGAATTCGGTGTCAACGTGATGACTGCGCACCAGGCTATCGTCTGGGACGCGCTGCGGCGCTGCGGCGTCAACGACAAGATCCAGGGATTCGGGAGACTGTTCCGGGAGTTCTAGTCTCGAAACGACAAGAAACGCGATGGAGGAGTGGCAATGAGCTTTTCAGTTCGCATCGTGATCGCCGCGTTTGCATTTGTCTGTTCCCAGCTCCCCGCCACTGCCCAACAGCTCATTCCTTTCCGCGTCGGGATCACTGATGCCGTCAACACCGTGCTGCCGGTGTGGATGGCGCAGGAGGGCGGCTTCTATGCTGCCAACGGGCTTAAGGTCGAGATCACCAACATGGGCGGCGGCACCCGTGGCGCCAAGGAATTGCAGGCCGGCAACATCGACCTGATGCGCGTCGGCATGTCGTCGGTGGTGCAGACGAACCTTGCCGGCGGCGATCTGCGCCTGATCGGATCGATGAGCAACGTAATCCGCTTCGTGATCGCGACCGCGCCGGGCGTGAAAAGCCCAGCCGACCTCAAGGGCGGCGTGATCGGCGTAAGCACGATCGGATCGGAAAGCGATTCCACCGTCACGCTAGCGCTCGAGCGCTTCGGCATGACGCGCGCCGACGTGACGGTGAAGGAATACGGCGGAGGCGCCAAGCGGCTTGCGGCGGTGCGCGCCGGCGAGATCAAGGCGACCGCGATCAACGAGCCGACGACCAGCCAGGCGCGCGAGCAGGGCGTCAACATCCTGATCGATCTCGCGGCCGAGAAGATTCCGTGGCTGTTCAGCGGCGTGGTAGTGCGGCGCGGCGACCTGAAGGAGCGCCGCGACTTAGCGTTGCGGTTCATGCGCGCCGTGATCGAGGGCAACTACCTCGCGCTCACCGATGCCGCACGGGCCAAGACCGTGCTGGCGCGCGAGCTCAATGTGAAGAACCCGAAGATCGTCGACATCAGCTACGAGGATTTCCGCGCGCAATCGCCACCCGACATGGACATCTCCATGCCCGGCGTCGAGAACGTGCTCAAGATCAGCGCCGGCAGCGGTAGCCGCAATCCGGCCGACTATGTCGACGACGGCGCACTCATCGAGCTGCGCAAGAGCGGCTTCTTCGCCACGATGCAGAAGAAATACGGGAAGCTGTGAGCCTCGGGAGGAACAACAAGATGAAAACAGCTCTACGCGCGCTCGCCACGGCGGCCGCACTTGTGTCGCAGCCCGCCCTCTCGCAGGCACCGGCCGAGGTGCGCGTCGGCACGTCAGGCACCGCCAACACCGTGCTGGCGATCTGGATGGCGGACGACGCCGGCCTCTACGCCAAGCACAACCTCAAGGTCACGCTGAGCAACATGGGCGGCGGCAGCCGTGGGGCGGCCGAAGTCCGCGCCGGCAAGCTCGAGGTCATGCATGTCGGCCTCTCCTCGGTGGTGCAGCTCAACCAGAAGGGCGCGGATCTCCGCACCATCGCCTCGCTCGCCAATATCATCCGCTTCGGCTTCTTCACCGTGCCCGGCGTCACATCCGCCGCCGAGCTCAAGGGCGGCACCGTCGCGATCAGCGCCGCCGGCTCGGAGAGCGACGCGGTCGCCACCATCGCGCTCGAACGGCTGAAGCTCACGCGCAAGGATGTCGAGATCAGGGAGCTCGGCGACAGCCTCAAGCGGCTGGAGGCGCTGAAAGCCGGAACGGTGAAAGCGACGATGCTCAACGAGCCATTCGCCACCGCCGCGCGCGACATGGGACTGAAACCGATTGTCGACCTCGCCGCCGAGCGCATCCCGTGGCTGTTCTCGACGCTGGTGGTGAGCCAGAAATACCTGAACGAGAACCGCGACGTGATGGCGCGGTTCCTGCGCGCCACCGCCGAAGGCAACTACCTGGCGATGTCCGATCCGGCGCGAGCCCAGCAGGTGCTGGCCAAGGGGACGCGCGTCACCGATCCCAAGATCGTCGAAATCACCTACACCGACTTTACCCAGATGACGCCGCTCGATCTCGCGGTGCCGCGCGCCGGCGCCGAGAACATCCTGGCGCATTTTCCACCCGCGGTGAGCCGCAATCTCGACGACTACATCGACCTGTCGGTGTTGGAAGCCTTGCGCAAGGAGGGCCTCTTTGCCGCACTCGAAAAGAAGTACGGCAAGCGGTAGCCTCGACCGGCCCCAGAATTGGAACGCGCATGATCAAGAGCAACGGGCTGCCATTCCTCTGCGTCGCCGCATTGGCGATGTCGCAGGCATCAGTGACTTCCGCCCAGACCGTCGAGGAGTTCTACAAAGGCCGGCAGATCAACCTGATCATCGGCGGCGGCGCCGGCGGCGGCTACGACGTCTACTACCGCACGCTCGCCCGCCACCTGGGCAAGCACATCCCCGGCAATCCGACGTTCATCGCGAAGAACCAGCCGGCGGCCGGCGGGCTCGCCGCCGCGTCGGCGATCTACACGACCGCCGAGAAGGACGGCGGCACCATCGGCGCCTTCGCCAACAACGTCACTATGGATCCGCTGTTCGGCGCGGTCGGCGCGCGCTACGACCCGCTCAAGCTCAACTGGCTCGGCTCGATCGGCAAGCAGCAGAGTGTTTGCGCGACCTGGCACGAGAGCCCGATCAAGCGGATCGAACAGGCGCAGGAGCGCGAGGTGATCGTCGGCGCCGCCGGCGCGACCTCGAATACCGCGCTGATGCCGAAGGTGCTCAACGCGCTGCTCGACACCAAATTCCGCGTGATCGCCGGTTACGATCCGGCCGCCGGCCTGACGCTCTCAATCGAGCGCCGCGAGGTCGAAGGCATTTGCGGGCTGTCGTGGTCGACCATGAAGGCCTCGCGGCCGCACTGGATCAAGGACAAGCTGCTCAACGTGATCGTGCAACTCGCGTTGCAGAAGCTGCCCGAGCTGCCGGACGTTCCGTCCGGGCTCGACATCGTGAAGGACCCGCACAAGAAGCGCGTGTTGACCTTGATCCTGCTGCGGCAGGAGACCGGGCGCCCGGTCGCCGCGCCGCCGGGCGTGCCGGAGGATCGCCTCGCCGCGCTCCGCCGCGCCTTCGACGCCACGATGAAGGATCCGGCCTTCATCGCCGAGGCCGAGAAGCTCCAGCTCGAGATCGAACCGATGACCGGGCCAGAAATCCACAAGATGCTGGCGGAGGCCTTCGCCACGCCGAAGAACATCGTGGCGGAAGCTGGCGAGCTGCTCACGCCGCCGGCGCAGAAGAAGTAGGAACTCACGGCTCACACAATCCTGCCCCGTCACCCTGAGGTGCCCGAGCGAAGCGAGGGCCTCGAAGGGCGACGGCCCGGGCCGTGCATCCTTCGAGGCGAGCTTCGCTCGCACCTCAGGATGACGGGTCGAGATTGTCGATTGTGGCTGCGCTAATTCCGGTAGCTCGGATCGATCCCGTCCAGCATCGTCAGCAGCGCGGGCCAGCCGTTGGCGCGGCCGTCGACGCCGCCCTCGAACTGGTTGGCGGCGTGCTCCATCAGGTTGGGCGACAGCTTGATCAGCTTGCCGCCGCTCGCCATCGCCGCGAGCTGGGTCTTGCAGCTCTTTTCGAGATTGCGCATCAGCAGGAACGCCTGCGCGACGGTCTTGCCGCAGGTGAGCAGGCCGTGGTTGCGCAGGATCAGCGCGTTGTTCTTGCCGAGCGAGGCGACCAGCCGCGTGCGCTCGTCGAGGTCGTCGGCGACGCCTTCATAGTCGTGATAGCCGATGCGGTTGTAGAAGCGCATCGACTTCTGCGTCAGCGGCAACAGCCCCTCCTCCAGGCTCGCCACCGCCATGCCCGCGACCGTGTGCGTGTGCAGCACGCATTTGGCGTCCGGCCGCGCCGCGTGCACAGCGGAATGGATCACGAAGCCCGCCGGATTGATCGAATATTCGGTGTCGCTGACGATGTTGCCGTCGAGATCGACCTTGACCAGGTTCGAAGCGGTGATCTGCGTATAGAGCAGGCCATAGGGATTGAGCAGGAAGTGCTCCTCCGGCCCGGGCACGCGCGCCGAGATATGGGTCGCGAACAGGTCGTCCATGTCGTAGTGCGCGATCAGCCGGTAGCAGGCGGCGAGATCGACGCGCATCTGTCGCTCCTCCGCACTCATGGCGGCAGCTTCGGCCTTGCGGGAGATGACGACGGGTTTCAGCGCCATGGTGTTTCCTCTCCTCGACTCTCTTTAGCGATACGTTCGCACGCTTATATCACACGCCGTAGAATTCCTCCGGCTCGACCACGCGGGCGATGTCGAGCCCCTTGATGGCGGCCTGCACCATGATCAGCCGCGTCTCATCGGTCGAGGCGCCAATGTGTGGCGCCGCCAGCATGTTCGGATGCTGGAGCAGCTTGTCGCACTGCGCCGGCTCGATCGCGAACACGTCGAAGCAGGCCGCCATCAGTGCGTTGCTTTCGAGCCGCGCCAGCAGCGCGCCCTCGTCGACGATACCGCCGCGGCAGGCGTTGACCAGCACCGCTCCCGGCTTGAGCTTTTTCAGGACGGCATCCGAATAGAGCCCGATCGTCTGCTTGGTCTTGGGTAGGTGCAGCGTGAGGACATCCGAACGCGCCAACAGCTCGTCGAACGAGACCGGCGTCACGTTCCACTGCTTGTAGAAATCGGAATAGTCCTTGATGTCGCAGGCGATGATGTTGCAATTGAACGGCTGCAACAGCCGCACGATCTCCTTGCCGATATTGCCGCAGCCGTGGATGCCGACGGTACGGCCGGTGAGGAACAGGCCGTTGCGGATACGCGGCCGCTCGCCGGCGCGCATCGCGAGATTGAGCGGCATCACGTAGCGCAGCCCCATGATCATGAAACCGAGCGTCAGCTCCGCGACCGCGAGCTTGTTGACGCCCCAGGTGTAGCCGAATTTCACGCCGTGGCGCTTCATCGCCGCAAAATCGATGGTCTCGCAGCCGTTGCCGTACTTGCCGATGACCTTGAGGTTGGGTAGCGCCGAGAGCGTACGCTCATTGATCGGCTCGAAGCCGATGATCGCGGCGTCGCAATCCTTCAACAGCGCGATCGTCTCATCCTCGCCGATGCGGTGGTTGGCCTCGTTGAATTTCGCGGTCGGATAGGCCTTCATGACCTCCTGGCGCATGACGGGATGGCGGCAGACGTGATCGGCGGCAACGCCAAGCTGACTGATTGAAGACATTGCGATTGGTTCCCCTCCTTGCGGGTATCGTTATTGCGGATGCTACTGCGGATCCTTGGCGCCCTGGATGCGCTCGGCATAGAGCGCGGGCGTGAGGCCGAACAGGCCCCACCGCGTCGTGTGCGCCAGCAGGAACGGGTGCGCGCCCCATTCGTACAGCCGCTTGATGTCGCCTTCGAGCAGCGCCTTGCGCTGCTCGTCGGTCAGTGGCCAATCCTTGATGGCCTTGGCGGGATCGGCTTTCACCGCCTCGCGGAACGCGACGTCGTGATAGACGCGGTGACAAAGCTTGTTGATCTGGTAAGCGCTCATTTCTTACATCCACCCCCGACTTTCACTCAATTCCACCGCCAGACGGCATAGGCGTGACCGTCCTTCTCGTCGTGGTCGGCGAGATAGCTCGGCTTGCTGTTGCCCACCATGCCGAACAGCACCAACCAGTTGAGCAGCTCGCCGCCGATATTGCCGGCCTTCCACATCTGCTGCGGCGTCGCCTCCGCGACGATTTCGTCGAACTCGCCCTTGCCGATGCGGCGATGCAGGTGCTTCGACCATTCGAGATCGGGCACGCTGTTACGCTTGCCGGGATCGATTTTCGGCCCGCCGATCTCGAGCGAGAAGCTGCCGGTCGCGATGACGCCCACGCGCATCTGCTGGGGCAGGCTCTTGACCGCGCCCTCCATCATCTTGCCCAACGCATAGCAGCGCTTCGCGGTCGGCAGCGGAGCGGAGAAGGTGTTGACCCAGATCGGCACCACCGGCGTCTTCACGTCGTCGGTGAGGTAATGCAGCGGCACCAGCATAGCGTGGTCGACGCCGAACTCCTGGCAGACCGAGAAATCGAAGCCTTCGTCCATCGCGGTCTTGAGCATGTGCGAGGCGAGCTGCTCCTGCACCGCAAAATCGTAGCGCGGCATCTTGGTCTGGTCGTTGGGCCCGTAGGCCGCCTCGGTCAGCCCGATCGCGAAGGTCGGAAAATTGTTCATGAAGAACGTGTTGAAATGGTCGTTGGCGATCACGATGATCGCGTCGGCCTTGGCGCCGTCGAGTTGCGCCTTCACTTCGCGAAAGAGGCGCGGCGTGTCCTGCGGCCCGTCCTTCGGATATTGCGAGGGATAGTGGGGCGAATGGGGGACACCCACGGCGGCAACGAGTTCGGCCATTCCAAGCTCCGGTTTTTATGGCCGATAGAATGTGCCGAAATCCGCCCCGGAGACAAGCGGCCGGCGCTTCGGTTATGCTGGAAGCTCAGGGATCGGAAACGAGAAAAATGTTGAACCGCGTATCGACCGCACTAGACGACGCCGACAAGGCGCGCCGCGGCGACGAGCTTGTCCAGGCGGCCCGCAGCCTCTTCCCGCTGATCACGGGGTCCATCGGACGGGTCGAACAGGACCGCGAGATCCCAGCCGACGTGCTTGCGGCAATGCACGATGCCCGGCTATTCCGCACGCTAATCCCCGCGAGCATCGACGGCGAAGAGGTCGAGCCCGGCACCTTCTTCCAGGTGATCGAGGCGATCGCCATGGCCGACGCCAGCGTCGCCTGGTGCCTGTGCCAGAACTCCGGCGTGTCGATGGCGGCCGCCTATCTTGACCCGAAGATCGCCCGTGAATTGTTCGGTCCCGCGAACGCCGCGGTCGCCACCGGCGCGCCCTCGCCTCACGCCAAGGCGGTAGTCACCGAGGGCGGCTACCGCGTCAGCGGCCATTGGCATTTCGCGAGCGGAAGCCGGCATTCGCAATGGATCGGCGGCCACTCGACCATCTGCGAGCCGGACGGCAGCCCGCGGCTCGGGCCGAACGGCAAGCCGCTTGAGCAGCGCACGATGTTCTTTCCGAAGGCGAAAGCGAAGATCACCGACACCTGGCAGGTGATCGGGCTGCGCGGCACCGGCAGCGACGACTACGAGGTCACCGACCTGTTCGTGCCGGAGGCCTATAGCTTCACGCGCGAGTCCGATGCCGACCGGCGCGAGACCGGGCCGCTCTACAAGTTCTCGATTTTCAACCTGTTCGGGATCGGCTTCTGCGGCGTGGCGCTCGGTATCGCGCGCACGGTGCTCACCGACTTCATCGCGGTGGCCAGGAGCAAGAAGGCGCATTCATCAGGCAAGCTGCTCGCCGAGAACAATTTCGTGCAGACCGAGGTCGGGCGTGCGCAGGCCAAGCTCGGCGCGGCGCGCGCCTATGTACTCGACGGCTATGCGCAGCTTTACGAACAGGCGCTGCGCGGCGAGAAGGTCAGCTCCGCGCAGCGCTACGCCAGCCGCGGCATGACCTGCTTCGCGATCCAGCAGGCGCGCGAGGTGGTCGACTTCGCCTACCATGCCGCCGGCGCCGTCGCGATCTTCGACAAGAACCCGTTCGAGCGCCGCTTCCGCGATCTCCATACCGTTACCCAGCAAAGCCAGGCGCATGCAGAGAATTTCGAGGCGCTGGGACAATCGCTGATGGGCATCGAACCAGCGCGGAAGCTTTGAGATCATGATCCGCGTGGCATTCGTCATCGGCGACTATCCGCCCGCGGAGCGCAAGCTCCGCGAGGACACGGCGAAGAGCTATTCGTCGGCGGAGGTCGAGGTCGGCATCCTTTCGGTCGCGCCCTCCCCGTTCGGCGGCCTCGGGCCGGCCGAGATCCAGCTGGTCGCGCCGTATTTCCACGACGCCTTCATCCGCGCCGAGCAGGAAGGCTACGACGCCGTCGTCCCGCTCGGCACGCTCGATCTCGGCGTCGACGGCGGCCGCTCGCTGGTGGACATCCCGGTGATCGGCCCGTGCGAGGCGATGTTTCACATCGCGGCGCAACTCGGCGACCGTTTCGGCATCGTCTGCTACCACGAGAGTCTGATCCCGCGGCAGATCACGCAGACGCGCATGTACGGCATGGAGAACTGGATCGCCGGCCGGCGCGCGTCGGGCTTCAAGCTCAAGGACATCGGCGCCAACAAGGACGCGATGAAGAAGAATTTCATCGCTGCCGGCCGCGCGCTGATCGAGGAGGACGGCGCCGACGTCATCATCGTGCACGGCATCACCCAATGCCCGGTGCACATGAAGCCGGACGTGCTGGCCAAGGAATGGGGCGTGCCCGTGGTCGAAGGCATCGGCGCGCCGATCCGGATGGCGGCCATGCTCGCCGGCCTGGGCCTCAAGCACAGCCGCAAGCGCTGGCCGAAGTCGAACGCGCGGCCGAAGTTGTAGCTTCGATGCACCGACCTCTATCCTCATGCTGAGGAGCCCGCGCAGCGGGCGTCTGGAAGCACGAGGCCGCCCCTCCTTCGAGACGCGCCACTCAAGTCGGCTGTAGCCGACTTGAGCAGTTAAGGTTGCCGATGTCGGGTAGACCCGACATCGGTGGCGCTCCTCAGGATGAGGACGGAGAGATGCGACATCAGCCCACTCGCCCGGCTTGACCCGCTGGACTATCCTGAGATCAACGTTCCGAGGGAGGATTCCTTGCTTCACGCATTCACAGCGGCCATGCGCCCTGCCGTCCTGGTCTTGATCGGTGTCGCGCTGGCGGCGCCGGCCGGCGCGCAGAGTTGGATCGACCAGAAGCTCCTCGCGGCGGCCAAGAAAGAAGGCTCGCCGGTGGTGTACGGCTCGATGAACGAAGAAGAGGCCCTGCCCTACTACAAAATTTTCACCGATGCGACCGGCATCAAGGTCAGCTATGTGCGCACCTCCGACACCGGCGTCATCGGCCGCATCGCGGTCGAGTTTCGCGCCAAGCAGAACGTGTGGGATGTGGTGATGACGACGCCGGTGAACCGGCTGCCCGACGCCGCGCTCGCGCAGCTCGATCTGCCGGAGGCCAAGGGCCTGATCCCGCAGGCGCGCGATCCCAACCGGCGCTGGTATGGCGTCTACTCGAACTACAACTCGCCGGCCTACAACACCAAGTTCGTCAAGCGCGAGCAGTTGCCGAAGACCTACGAAGATTTCCTGAAGATGAAGGAATGGCGCGGCCGGATTGCCATCGACAAGGGCGACACCGAATGGCTGATGGCGATCTTCACCCACTACGGCGAGGAGCGCGGCCGCAAGCTCGTGCAAGACATCGTCGCGACGCTGGCGCCGGTGGTGCACGAAGGCCACCTGGCGCTCGCCCGCGCGGTCGGCTCCGGCGAATACTGGGTGGCGCTGAACAACTACACAAACCTGACCGTCAACGTGAAGCTCGCCGGCGCGCCCACCGACTACTGGGCGATGGACCCGGTGGCGTTGATCTTCGGCTCGATCGGCGTCGCCGCCAACGCGCCCAATCCGAATGCGGCCCGTCTGCTCGCCAACTACGCGCTCAGCCGCGAAGCGCAGGCGCAGTTGACCAAGCGCGGACGGATACCGACACGGCTGGACACGCCGAGCAATCCCCCGGAAGTGAACGAGACCCTGCTGAAGCAGAAGATCATCACCGCCGTGCTCTCGGCCGCGGAGCAGAAGCGGTGGCAGGCGGAATTCCAGAAGATCTTCAAGTGAGGATTCGCAACCGCGCGCTCCGCCCATGAAGCACGTTCCGGCGATCCTCGCCGTGGTCGTGCTGATCGGCATGCTGGTCTGGCTCTATCTCTATGCGCCGTGCGGCGTATTCTACTGGAACAACGCCAAGGACGTGCCGGAGCGCTGCCATGCAGAGCTCGGCCGCGGCTGACGCGATCGCCGTCGTTCAGCCTCTGCTGCGGATGACGGCCGGCGTCGTTGCCGGGGCACCCGATGTCCGCACCGCACGCCAACCGGGCACGCCGGCGCCCGCGCGTGCCTCCATGGTGTCGCCGTCGATCTTGCCGCGGAACAGCATCGGCTTGCCGGTGTCGAGCTCGACCGTGAACTCGATCTCGTCGCCACGCAGGCTGGCGTTTTGCAGCGACACGGTCCGCCCGTCGACCTCGGCGGTGCCCTCGATCTTCTGGAACTGCTGCTGGAGTTGAACGGTCAGGCCCGCAGGGCCGCCCAACAGGTGCCATTTGCCGGCGACCTGCGCCGGCACGTACCAGAGATAGACGGTGCGGTTTTCGACGTCTTCCTCGACGTCCGGCTTCCAGTCGTCGCCGATCGGGAAATCATGCGCGACGATGCGGCTGCCGGGACGCAGCTCGCTGATCAGGCGCGGACGGAGTTTGACGTTGGCCCAGACGAACAGATAGAGCCCGACCACCGTCGCGTCGCGCACCGAGGTCTTGAACAGATCCTGCTGGCGAAACTCGACGCGGTCGGCGACGCCCGCCGCCTTGGCGTTGGCGCGCGCCTCCGCGATCAGCTTGGGATTGATGTCGACGCCGAAGCCGCGCGCGCCGTAGCGCGCCGCCGCGGTGATCGGGATGCGGCCGTCGCCGGAGCCGAGATCGAAGACATAGTCGTCCTTGGTGACCTTGGCGACCTCGAGCATCTTGTCGACGATGTTCTGCGGCGTCGGCACATAGATCAGGTCGGGCTCGCGTTTCATCCGCGTTTGCGCGGAGATGCCTGACGGCACAACGCTCGCAAGGGCAACGATGCCGGCGGCCACGAACGCGCACCGCACGGCGATACTCGATACTCGAACCATTAACTGTCCTTACTCACCCGTCGATCGGCCCCATGTTTCCGGGCTGGGGCGAGGATTGCAAGGCGGTTGGCGGCGCAACCGGGCGATTGGTTAGCGGGCGTGATGGATGCCAATCAAAGCAAAACAAGGCCCGAATGACGTCGGGCCTTCTCGAACCAGGTTGCGTGCAGGGATACCGTTTTCGCGGCGTGGCGCGCCGGCGCGACGTCATGCCCCCGGCTTGAGATATTGCTCCGCCTGCGCGATGAGCTCGGCGCGGCGCACCGGATCGTTGATCCGCGAAAACGCGCTGATCAACCGCAGCCCTTCTTCAGGCCCGGGCCCCTGCGCACCCCGTGCGGCGCGATCCGGCCCCTCCCGGCGGACGTCCACCGGCTTGGGCAGTGCCCTGCCGTCCACCGTTGCAATCCACAACTTCTCGTTGGCCATGGAGAATTCTCTGCTCTAGAATGGCGAAGGTTTGGATGCGGCGACGCGTGCGGTGAGGGGATGCGGACATGCCGACGAAGAGCGAACGTGTGAGCGCAGAATATTTTGCCAGCATGTGCAATGAACTGGCGGAACTGGCGGATCAGAGCGGGTTTGATCTGGGTGCATATCTGCTGAAAATGGCGTCCCTGGAGTTTGCGAAGCACCTGATGCCCGCCGAAAGCGGCGCCCGGCACTAGACATCCGGCGCCGACATCATCCACAACGTGGCCGTGCATGTCATTAAACGGCAACCGCTGCATCGTTAGATGGCATCTAATGAATGGGCGACATTGAAACCCGGTTGTTTCGTTATTTCGTGGTGCTCGCGGAGGAGCAGCATTTTGCCCGTGCCGCCCTGCGGCTGAAGATCAGCCCGCCGACGCTCACGCATCAGCTCAAGAAACTCGAGGGCGAGCTCGGCACCAGGCTGTTTGAGCGCAACGGAAACACCAACGTCGAAATGACGGAAGCCGGCGTCCGGTTGCTCGGACGGGCGCGCGATGTATTGCGACAGATCGACGAAGCCAAATTTGCCGCCCAGCAGGCGGCGCGTGGTGAAGTGGGGCGCGTCGAAATCGGCTTCATGCCGGCGGCGAGCTGCGCCGGCCAGATGCAGGAATTGCTCGGCGAGTTTCAACGCATCAATCCGGCCATCGAGATCAACCTGCACCGGATGGTGCCGATGGAGCAGATCACGGCGATCACGCGAAAAGATCTGGATGTCGGGTTTACCCGCGGTCCCGACAAATATCCGGCGGGCCTGGAAGGCTTCGACATCTGCCGTCAGCCGATGGTGCTCGCGCTGCCGAGCAAACATCCGCTGGCGCGCCACAAGAAGATCGATCCTGCCGTCCTGAAGGACGAGATGTTCTTCAATACCGCGCCGGACTTCGATGTCGGGTTCTGGGGCCACACGGAAGTCGTCGCCAAGGTCGGACATTTCGCGCCCCGCGTCGCGAAACGCATCGAGGACATGTTCACGATCCTGACCTATGTCTCCATCGGATACGGCATTGCCGTCATTTCCAAGTCGATGTCCAACATCAACATACCGAACGTCGTCTACCGGGAAATATCCGGGAATCCGGTTCCGACGACGTCGATCGCCTTTGTCTACCGTCGCAACGATTTATCGCCGGCGGCCAGCCTGCTGACCAAATTCGTGCGCCGCCATGCGCTGCGCTCTCAACCGAACGATTAGGACGATCCGCAGTCATTTGTTGCCAAGCCATTTGCGAGGGATGGACATGACACTCCAACGCCGCCAGTTTCTGCATCTTGCGGCGGGGGCCGCTGCGCTTCCGATCACATCGCGCGTTGCGCGCGGCGAGGCCTATCCGTCACGGCCGGTGCGGATCATTGTCGCGTTTGCTCCGGGCGGGATCGGCGACCTCGGCGCGCGCCTGATCGGCCAGTCGCTGCAGGAACGGCTTGGTCAGCCCGTCGTCATCGAAAACCGGCCCGGCGCCGGCGGCAACACCGGCACGGAGGCGGTCGCGCGCGCGGCGCCCGACGGCTACACGATGATCTGGGCCGGCGCGAACAACGCCATCAACGCATCGCTCTACGACAATCTCAATTTTCAATTTCGTTCGCGATATCGCGGCCGTCGGCAGCGTCATGCAGGGCCCGTTCGTCATGGCGGTGCATCCGTCGTTTCCGGCGAAGACCGTCGCGGAGTTCATCGCCTATGCCAAGGCCAATCCGGCCAAGGTCAATATGGCATCTCCGGGCGTCGGCACCGCTCCCGCACGTCAACGGCGAGCTGTTCAAGATGATGGCGGGCGTGGACATGGTCCACGTGCCCTATCGCGGCGACGGGCCGGCGCTCACCGATCTCGTCGCCGGACAGGTGCAGGTGATGTTCGGCAACCTGATCTCCGCCATGGAGCACATCCGCGCCGGACGTTTGCGGGCGCTCGCGGTGACGACCGCAACGCCTTCACCGGCGCTGGCGGACGTTCCCACCGTGGCCGCGACGGTGGGAGGCTATGAGGCCAGCGCCTGGTTCGGGCTCGGGGCGCCGCGCGCGACCCCCGCCGACGCCATCGCAAGGATCAACAAGGAGATCAATGCGAGCCTCGCCGATCCGAACTCGCGGCCCGCATGGCCGAGCTCGGCGGTGCGCCGATGCCGATGAGCCCGCAAGCGTTCGACGCATTCATCGCGGCGGAAACCGACAAGTGGGCCAAGGTGGTGCGGATGTCGGGGGCGAAGGCGAATTGATCCAATAAAGGGCTGCTGGGACACCGCGCGGCGGAACACCCGGCGAGCTAGCCCGCTCGAACGGCCGCCATGGCCTCCTGGTAGGCCGCGTTCAGCTTTTTCGTTTCGGCTTCCGCCAGGTTCTTGAAAGCCGGAGCCATGCCGCTAACGCGGTCCGGATGCGTCTGCTTTACTTTCGTTCGATAAGCCTCTCTCACCTCATCGACTGAGGCGGACGGAGAGAGCTCCAGCACGGCGAACCAGCTGCTGCCGACACCATCAGGCCAGCCCGCGATCGGGTCTTCCTCGAACACGGTGCTCGGTGCATCATCGTTTGCTAGCTGGTCCAGCCTGGCCAGCGCAAAATCCTGCAGAACTTTTACCTGCGCGCGATGATCGCTGTAGAGCTTGGCCCGGCGCAACGAATAAAGCGCCGGCGCCAAAATCAGCACCAGCCCTGACGTGATCGCGTTGACGTACAGCAGACGCTCATCGAAAGGTTTCCACACCAGACCGGATTGCAGCCCGGTCATGAGTTCTTGCATCCAAGGCGGCTGCTCGGAAAAATAAATGAAGACACTGGCCGGCACCGAGATAGCCAGATAGGCCGCCAGCGAACCGCTGAAGGCAAAGCGGCAGCTGATCGCATGGACCCAATGTCGAAGCCTCTGGATCGGGCGGCGCCTCAGTTCGACTATCGAACTTCGCAGATGATAGGTGCAGGCCCTGAGATCTTCGACTTCCTCCCGGTATTGCTCCTTGATCTGCGCGCGGTGCTTAATTCGCTGCCAGAATGTTCCGGCACCGGCATGGGCGAGCTGATCGATTTCACTGAGCCGTTGGGAAATTTTCTTGTAAACAGCTTCCGCTCGGTCGAGCTCAAAAGCTTCCAGTCTTCGAAGTGAAAAATCGGGCGACAGTGCTCGGGTCGCAAGTCGCAGATAGGCCGCCCATAGGACAGGCGCAACGAGCAGCAATACAATCAAAGCTGCGCCGACCACCGCAGCCGAATACGTTTCGCTGAATACCGCCCCCAGCATATCACGCACGCTCACAATCACTGCGCGGACCCAACACCACTTGCACAGTGTCTCTGCTAGCTTACACAAGCTAAAATTTGCATCGTGACAAAATTCGGGCGGCCGGCAGTGAAATACCGCGGCCAAATCAAGGACAGACCGCGAACAAGTACCATCGTACCCTACTCACCCGCCTATTCTCGCGCCACGCCCATTGCTGACGCGATCGGCGCGGTCCGCTTTGCGCACCGTGGACCGCGTCTGCGAACTCGTCCGCGAAGACGCCACGCTTCAACGCTTCTGCCCCGCGCGACTCCATTGACGAAGATGATCGTCATACGCGCGTTGACTTAACCTAGGTAGGTCGTCGCGGGACCATCAGCACGTCCATCGCTATGCGGAGCTTCCGATGAACATCTGCGACGGAACATTCGGAACCTTCCCGTCATTGTCCCGCAGAGCGCGCGGATAACCCAGCAGAGGCCCCTCGATGGAACAGAAAGACGAGACAGCATCGTTGATTTCGGCAGGCAAGGTCCAAGGCACGAACGTGTACAACACGCAGGGCGAAAACCTTGGCGAAGTGTACGACGTGATGATCGACAAACGGAGCGGCAAGATCGCCTATGCGGTTATGTCATTCGGCGGGTTTCTCGGGGTGGGCAACAACTATCACCCGCTGCCATGGAATACGCTGAAGTACGACACGCGGCAGGAAGGCTATGTGGTCGGCTTGACGAAGCAGCAGCTCGAAGGCGCGCCCATGTTCAAGCGTGACGAAGCTCCGGCTTGGGGGGACCGCAGCTACGAGCAAGGCATCCACGACCACTACAAGGCCGCGCCTTATTGGGCGTAGGCCGCTCCTCGGAGGGAGCCTCGGTCGCGCGCATTGCGCTTGCGTGACGGACGCGAAGCAAACAGCAAAAAGCCCGGCAGACGAAGCCTTGAGGGCCTAGTCTGCCGGGCTCTATTTGGTTGCGGGGGCAGGATTTGAACCTGCGACCTTCAGGTTATGAGAGTAACATTGGAAGGCTGCAAGCCATTGATTGTGTTGATCCTGTCAAGCCTTGTGTGCCGCCGGTGTGCCAATCAGATCTCCCGCAGCATTGAGCGGTGGCTGAATTGAAACACCGTATTCGGAATGCGGTTGCGCCCGTTCCAGCCCGTCTCAGCGCGACCGACTGTGTTGTTTGGGAAATTTGCGTTAGCCATCGGTAATTGCAAATAACCGAAACGGCCGTGGACACCATGCGCCACCAACTGAGCACCATGCCCTCCCAGACCGCGTTTACAGCGGCCCATGGTCCAACAATCGCCTTCGAGATGGCACGCAGGTGGACATCGGCGGCGCCGGAGCTCGCGCCGGCATATGCGCCAATATTCGTCAGCTGGTTCATGATTGGGCGGGAGGACCTGGCAACAGGTCCACGATCTTGTCCGTGAACTTCTCAAACGCATGGGCCCAATTGCGTTGCTTGTGTAGGCCGGCGAAGTGCAGGCCGAGTAGCGTCTTGCCGTCGGACTGCAGATCGACCACGCCGGAGCCGGAGTTGCCGCCAAGAGTGCTCGCGTCGTGCGTCATCACCCAGCGACGCGGATCCTTCGGGCCCGCGCCGGGATCGTCCATGATTTCACCGGGCGCCAACCGTTTGAAGCTTTTCACGCCGCTGAAGATCGTGCTGAACAAATCCGGCGTCGTGGACCGATCGTTGCCTGGATAGCCGACGAGATAGATGGAGCGCCCCGCAGCCGCGAGCGCGCCTCTGGTGACCGGGTCGTCTCCGCGTGCCACGGTCAAAGGTGGCGGGAAGTTCTGACCAGCGACCCGCTCCAACTCCAGGATCGCCATATCGAGGCCGCTGAAATTGAGGTCGAACTCATTTTTGAATTCCGGAGAACCTTGCTCGCCCATCCGCACCACGCGCTTGATCGGGAAGCGCCGGTCCGTCCGCGATTGGCCAACCTCACGCGCGAAGTCGATAAACACGCCGGGATTCAGCGCGCCCCCGCGGGTGATGGCATCGTGGACATGCCGATTGGTCATGACGATGCCGTCGGCAATGGCAAAGCAAGTGCCCTGATAGCGAAGCGGCGGCGCGCCCGGATCGTCAACGCGGCCGACCGACGCACAGACCATGCGGACGGCTTTTTCCATGCGCGACAGCACGGTGGCAAAACTGCCGATCGACGGCTGCAGCACGTCGATGAAGTCATCTTCGACGAACAAGACCGGCCGTGACCCGTCAGTTTTGACCACTGCCTCAAGTCCGCTGGTCAGACGGTCATTGAGTTGCGCAGCCGCGCCTTGGTCAAAAAGAACACGCAGGCCGTCCTCAGCTTCGCTCGTAAGCTTATCGATCGAGCTCTGGTCGATCGCCACGCCGGTCTTGCGGATCGTATAGTCGATTTCGCGGCGCAATTGCTCAATTAAATCGGCGCGTGCCGGCAAAGTGCCCGCCCCCGCCGTCAATTCCAGGCCGCCGGCGCTTTTCCCTCCGCCGGCCACCGTACCCTGTCGAATAAGAGACAAGTAACGCGACGCGCTCAAACCGGCCTCCTTGGCAATTGCGACCATTCAAGCAAAAGTTGTAATTGCTGTCAAAGACGCTGTGAGAAAGCCACATACTGACCTAGTCATCTGGAACGCAAGTTCGTCGCATTATAAGAGAGCGCTCGAATCGAACGAGAGCGCCTATGGCGAACGCAAGGTGTAGCCACAGTCGTCGTGCTCCGCCGCCGCTGGCGCGGGTGTAGAGCCCGATCGGCTCGGCGAGCCGGATGAGCATGACGTCTAGGCAGGTTTTGAGCTTTGCCATCTGTTCGGCATCGGGCACCTTGATCTGGCCGTCGGCCTGCATTTCGTCCGACGTGTGTAACAGCCACTCGTCGGCAAACGGCACCCGACGCGCCTTGATCCTGCCGTCGCGCGAATCGATGATCGGCTCGCCTTCGAGATGATCGAAGAAGGCGAACAGCGCATTCCCCTTGGGGTCCACGCCTACGCCGTTCTTGATTAAATCCCTGAGGACATGGCTGGCTGTGAGAACAAGATCGGGACCGACGAGGAAACCCGTACCGGTGGTCGGCCGGGCCTGGTCGACCGCGAAGCCGGCGACTAGGCAGATGCACGGCTCGCATTTATCGAGGAACTGGCGCAGCTCCGGAAGTCGGAGTGTGGCCGCGCGCAAGGCGAGCCTGGCCTGCTTCGCTGCATTTTGCGCCGTTCGTGTTCAGGACGAACGGTGAGATATCCTTGGCCAAGCCTCGTCGCGCCGGCCGCGAATATAGAGCGACTCTGCAAGCTGGTGGGTGAGGTCGCGCGCGTTGCAGGCGTCCACGATGGACCGCGCGAGCGTCAGGTAGCCCTTGTCAGGTGTTTCCGACCCGCCCTTTCTCAGGCTGTCGAATCCGCGACGATGCCTTGCTCGTCGACCACCTCTGCCAGAAAAAACAACGGCACGGTTTCGGCGATCGCCTTCGCGAATGCTGCACCCCTGTCATCCGGCAGCGGCATATCCCCTCCGGTTCACAGGAACGCGGCCACCGGGTGCGCGCGCAGCGCGGGCGCGGAGATTGCCCGGTTGCCGGAAATCGGATCGCCGAAGAAGTGCAATGCCGCAACCTCCTGCGATCGAAAGCCTAATACCGCGCCGCCGGAGTAGCCGCCAATCGTAGAAGCATCGTGCAAGATGATATGCGCGGCGTTGGCAAGGGGATCCATCAATTCGCCGAAGCTCACCCGCTTGCGCTCATCGGGGGTGCCAAACACCGCGAGCACTTCCTGAGGAATTTTGTCCATCTTGCCGGGATGCCCGATCACATAGAGCTGATCCGAATCAAACAGTGCGTTGGCAAGCGTCAGCGGATTGGGTGCCGAGGCGGCCACTGCGGCCGGCGGCGCAATGCGGATAACGCCAACATCGATGGGATCGCTTTCCGCAGCCACGAACGGAATATCGACCACGGGATAGCGGAGTGAGGGCCGTGGAGGGCCGGCGTCGAAAGCGAAATCGATGGTGATTTCAAGGTCCGATTTGAATCGCGCCGACATCGCCCCGGGGTTGCGGCGAGCCAGCTTCAGGCCGACCGGTGGAAATAGCACGTGGCGATTGGTAACGACCAGATCGGGCCTGATAAGCCATGCCGTACCCTGGACCCACCGTTGTTGGGTGAAACGATCGAGGACTGCTACGGCCCCAGCGGCGGAAGCAACGCGCACCAGCGCTTGCTCGTGCGTATCGATGAACACGCGCCAGAAGCCAGAGCCCGGGTGCTTTTGGTCGGTGATATCCTCGATGCGTTCGCCCTCGACATTCAGCGCGGGCCGGCCGCGGGTATGGAGCACCGCCTCGAGCGCGACAGCGTCGCGCCCACTGATCGAGTTCGCGGACGCGCCACCTTCCAGTCCCGCCAAAACGGCACGAGCGCGCGCGACCAACTCGGCGGCGATGCCGTCGGCCTCTGCCGCGACATCACGCCCTGCCGGGCCTTCCGGCGTTCTGGGTCGGGCCGCCATGGTCTCGCGCAATTTCCGCGCAATGGCGCGCTCGTCCTCGTCGTCGGGCGGGCCGACCCGAGCCTGCGCGGGCCGGGATCCACCGGGCCGAGGCGGAGGGCGCCGACCAAGAAACCTAAGCGCCCGCGGCGCCGTGCTCTCGAGGCGTCCGGCGAGGCTCTCATTTATTCGATCTGTCATCGCCCCTCCTCAACGCAAGGCTGCGGTGCGGGCACCCAGCGACGCCCGCAGGCTCGGTGACAATTCGGATGGCGGCAGGCTCTCGGTGTGGGCCTTGCGCGTCGGCCTGGCGCGTAGGCGGTCGAACGCGGCGCAGGCGATCTCCGGCCGATGCTGCCGATCGGCAATCGCCGGTGCGGCCGCCTCGACACCGATCGTGCCAAATGCCTCGTAGACCAGTTCACGCAACTCGATTGCGTCACTCTCCAAACCGGCAGCTTCGAGTTCGCCCGGCCCTTCGTTCGCCCGGTTTGGATCTATCTGGAGCAACGCGAGCGCGTCGACGATGCCCGCGCCGAAATTCTCGTGGTCAAAGCCCTGAGGTTTGTGCGCCGTGGCCATGACAAGGTTGCGGAACATCCACTGCAGCGTCTTGACCGCCGGCAACTTGGCGATGAGGGCGTCGCGGCCGTGATGGGCGAGCCATAATGCGGCGACCCCGGCGGTGAGCGCGACCGCAAACGACGTTCCCTGCCCGCCGTCGACCGCAGCGTGCGGCTCGCTGGTGCTGCGCGGGTCCGCGCGGAGCACCAGTTCTGCCGGGGCCGAGATATCGATCGCCGAGCCGTTGCAGGAGCCACGCCAAGGCTTGAAAGCCTCATTGATGCCAGCGACTGCGATTGTCTCGCGATAGCGCGCCGGCCACACCACTTCGCCGACGCAATTGCCCGCCGCGGCTAGGACAATGGCGTTGGATTGGACCGCCTGCCGAATCGCGGCCCGCAGTGCTGAACTCAAAATGCCTCCCAGGCTCATCGTGATCACATGGGCGCCCTTGCGGCGAGCATGGTCGATTGCCTGCGCAACCGGGCTCTGATCGAATACTGCGACTGTCTCGATGCAGCGGATCGGAACCAGCTTGGACAGCGGCGCCGACCCGACCATGCGGCCGCCCTCGGGGCTCGCAACCACGCTGCCGGTGCCGGTGCCATGCCCTGGGTTGCCGCCGGACTGCATCTGATCGAGAGGTGTGGTACCGCCCTCCACGAAATTCGCAGAACGGGGGTCCTTGTCGCTGTTGGGCGGCAGTTCGGCATGCTGGGGCACGACGCCGGTATCAGGTTGGAAGATGAGAATGTCATTGCCCTTGGTCGCCTTGCCTTTCTCTGCGGCATACACCCAGGCTTTGATGACGTTGGTTTTAGTGATTGCCCAGTTCGGATCGTTCGGTCTGGCACCGTCCCCGACCCAGCACCAGAACGCGAAGTCGGAGCTCTCGGGCGTGCCGGGGGCCGGGCGATCTGCGTCGCCTTCGTAGTAGTTCGTGCCAAGGTCCGGCTCGACCGTCACGGCACCAAGAACACCGCGCATGTCATTGGCCAGTTCGAACAGATCGGCGCGGTCGGGGCGCGTAACCCGTTTGACAATCAGCAGTCGGAAGCGCTCAAGCGCCGGTTCGTCGGCAAACAAAGGACCAACCTGCACCCCGATGTTATAGCGTCCGCCGATAGCGCCTGCGATTTCGGTATCCGACTGCTGCTTTCCCCGTTCGATCACAAAGCGGACGGGATTACGCCCGTCAGCGGACGATTGGCTTTGCTCAGTCCGCCAAGCGGACAGAAGCGGTTCGAGATCACCCGTCCCAATCTGTGTCGCTGCCGTATCCACCTCGGCCATTGGCCTCCCTCCGTCGCTAACTCCCAGCAATTGTGCCTGAACCGGTCGTGATTGAATGCGTGAGTTAAGGCCCTCAAGAATCCATATGGCATGGGCATAACCACAACCATCAAGATGGGCGCCTAGCCTACGCATACGTGTCCCACGTTGGTCGCGCATCGGTGCATTTTCGACAAGTCAACCAACTGCTGTCGCGACCGTGATGCTGAACAAATGCCGTTCGTCGGCATGCAACGTGTCTAGAAATTGCATTTGAAACGACCGGCCGCCTCTACACCTGATTCCGTAGCTCTTGCCTCCCTTGCATTGACGATGTGTTTGCCAACTGGATCATTGTGCATTTTGTACTTGACGAAGAAATCCTTGACGAAGTTTACGGTCGTGGCATCGACGCTCACGGGTACGCGGCGTGAAACCTTCGACGCGGCGTTGCCCGTCCCATCGCATAGCAGAACATTTTCTTGCCCGTCCTAGTGCTCCTGCAAGATCGTCGTGAAGTTACTGCTTGACTGTTCCTGCTTTCACAAGGTCTTCAGATACTCGATAAGCGCCCCTCGTTCCCTATCAGTAAGCTCTGGCCCAATGATGCCGTTTGGCAATTTTTTCGGATCTGATTCCGCGCCTTCAAACGAATGACCGAGGTTGCTGTTTCCGATGTCGCCGGCGTCGACCCGTGTGTAGGCACCGCAGGCGCCGCCTTCCGGCTGTGCCAGGCCCACCTTGACCGGGTCGAATTGCCGGCTGCCCACGCAAAATACTTTCGGCCGCAGGTGCTGCGGGGTGAGCAAGTCCTGCAAGGTCGGTACCGAACCGTTGTGCAGGTACGGCGCGGTGGCCCAAACACCGTCGAGCGGGCGTGCGCGATAATGTGCAACGGCGTGGAGCTCAGGGCGTGCCGTTTCGGAATCGATCCGGCGGACGGTCCTGAACACAAGCCGGTTCTGGCAATTCTGGCGCGGGCCGCGCATCTCCTTCTCGAGGTGGCGATATTTCGGATTGTCGTCGAACCATCGTGCAATGGTCCGGTCGACCACCGCCATCAGCGCCAGCACGAACGGTGCGTTCAAGGTCTCGTCCGCTGTCGTCGGCGGCTCCTCGCCGGGCAGTTCGCACGCGCCTTGCGAATTGAGATGCGCGATCGGACGAAGGCCGAGCGCTGCCGGCAAATTGACCCGCCGCTCGGTCAGCACGCGGGATTGCTGGCGATCGGTGCCGATGGCGTCCACTGACAGGTGTACGACATTGAAATAGCGCTGGCCGCCCATGGTGACCCAGTGCTCGTCGCCCCAGACCGAATTGTCGTTCGGGTCGCTGACCGGGGGACGATGGCATTCGACGCAATGCTTCCGATAAAGCGCGCGACCCTCAACGATCGATGCCGCGTTCAGCCTCCAGGCGGCGTCGTTGGGGAACAGCTTGGCAGCGTCGGCCCACTTGGGGGCCAACAGTCCTTTGAACCCCTTGTCGCCATCAAGCGGATGAGGGCCTGCGAGCAAGCGCTCGAACCAGAAAATGTTCAGCATCTCGACCGACGACTTGAAGGTCGGGAGTTGCGCGTCCCCATACTCCCTCAGATTCACCTTGGCGTTCACGCCGAGCGCCTCGCCGGCGTTGCGCACCAGCTCGTTCTGGACGGAAGCGTCGTATTGCGCCCAACTGAACCAGGGCGTGCTCCAGATCGGAGGAAAACTGACCGGTGCATCCTGGCGCGCAAAATTGGCGGCCAGGCGATGATCGGGCATGACCTTTTGGAGATCCTTGCTGGCGTCCTTCTTGGTTGCCTTGCGCGGCAACATGTTCGCAAAGAACACCTGATTGCCGATGCGATTGAGCGCGTCCAGCCTGCCAAAACCCTCCTCGACGTGGCGCACGTCCTGCTGGTCGAGGATCTTGTCCTCCATGCCCTTCTTGTTCCGGATTTGCGCCAACGCGTCCTCGAGTTTCTGCTTAAGGTCCTCTCGATCGAACGTTTGTTTGCTGATCCTCTCGACCTCGTCGGCGAAGCGGCCAAAGCGGGTCGGAATGATGAGCGTGTAGGCGATGGACAATCCAATGGCCCTCTCAAGCTCTCCGAGATTGACCATCGCCGGGCCGCCGTCGAAGCGAACGCTGACGTTCCTGTATTCGAGATGGCCGGTGTGGCACGCCGCGCAGGTAAATCCGAGCAACTCGGGATAGGCTTCGCCGCTCGCGGGATCGATCGCCGCTTTCGCCTTCGCGAATCCCACCGGCAACCGGAAAGCGTTGTCCGGATAGTCCGTCGTGCGATCCCGCTCGGTGGCCGGGCCGGGATCGACGGCTTTGCCGTCGCGGTAGCCGTACTGCGGCGCGCCGCTCCTCAGCGTATTGACGTCCGGACTTGGGATGAAACCCAGGCGGCGCAGAAACGCCTCGTCCCTGATATATCCGGGATGACGGAACAGCGAGATCTCCGGACGTTCGAGCGCCAGGAACCAGACGAAGGGTATGGGAAAGGTCGCGGTGCCTTGCGGCGTATGGTGGAACCAGTAGCGGTCGCGTCCCGACCAGTTCTGCGGCAGCCAATACGCGGCTTCGATCCGGGTTGGCGGCGGCAAGCGTGCGGGCAGCAACTGTGCGACCTTCTTCGCACCTTTTTCAATTTTCAGCGTCGCTTGCCAAATCTTGTCGGGCGCAAAAAACAGTGCCCAGATCGTCGCCGTCGCTACGACGATGATCACGAGCAGCAGTGCAATCAGGCAGTGATGACGCCTCAGGAAGAGGACGACCCGGCACAGCAAGGACTGTACCCACTTCAATACAACGCTCATGTCGGCCCTCAACGCAACGGTCCATGACGAGTGAAACGAGCGAGCTATTTGCCAAGCAACTCCCTGTTGATGAACTCGACGACCTCCGCGGTCTCGGTCGCCGTGCGCCGCGTCGCGGTGGGTACGGCGGGGCCCATGTTGAGGAACGACTTGAACCAGCCGAAATTCCTGACGTTCCAGTCTTCTTTCGGCAGCACCGCCCTGGCGACGCCGTCGACGGTGAAGTCGTTGCCGAACCGAACCACCGGCTGGGCCGTATCCGTGTGACAGCTGATGCAGTCGGTATTGAAGAAGTGACTCTTCTTTGTGTTGGCGATGATGTCAATGATCTCCCGGATGCGGTCGTCCGAAGCACTGCCGTCGATAAATTGCGCCGTGGTACCCCCTTATGTTCGCTCCTGGGCTGCGGCGGCTTTTGAAAAGCGGCGTGCCGGCAAGTGATCGGTTCTGGTTGATCGTCACCGGCGCGGGAACGACTTGCGGACCACCTCTGAAATTGAGCATCTGGGCGACTTGCGCCCCATCAAGCGTCGGACCCGGAACCGGCACGAATGTGAATTGGCCTCCTCCAACCGGGACCTTCTGCATAGCGATGAAGATCCATGGCTCGGGGAAGGCGAGGCCCATGATCACCATGGACGTCAGACGCGCCGACGCCAGAATGAACCAGGCGCTGATCCGCTTGACTTCGGCCGGCAATCGCAGCGAATGGGGGGGTATTAAGCGCGATCAGATTGTTGAGGTCTTTAGCGTTCCCTTGGGGCGGAAAAAGGATCGAGAGATCGTTAGCCGCAAGCGGCCGCGGCGTTGGAGGTTGCGACGCCGCTATCGAAACATTGACAACGAGGGCTCCGGCTACCATGAGGGCCATTGCGGTCAACTTTCGATGTAACTTGGAGCCGTGGGCCGATCGGGCGAACGCTGCTCGTATTCTGGAGTCCTTCGTATCGCCATGCTTCACCCCTCGGCCCGCGCAAAAGCTGGCGCATGATCGCGCTTGCCGTCTCGATGGGAATTAACGCAGTTACTTCCTATGGTTGCATAGAATGCACACAATCCGAACGCCTGGGAAGACCCATCTCGATGGACCGACCTAAGACCACAAACTTCCCCCTGGCCGACTTAAGACCACCAATCAGCGATAACTGAACATCATCCAAGAGTATCGGGTCAGGATCGTAACGATGTTAAATTGGACGACTTCGAATAGCGGCCGCAGCAGCCGGCGTGCATCCTCAACCCGCAACATCCGACAGTCAAAATGTTGAACATCTGTTGGTTCGAGCAGATGCTGGGCGGGCTTTAAGGGGTTGCTGGCTCCAAAATGGGCCGACGCTGCCAAGTTGTTTCCTAACGACCCCGCCTGGGACGTTGAACCTAGTTTAGTGAGCAGGGGCCGGGAGCTGTATCGGACGCATTGCGTCGAATGTCACCGGCGTCCGGTCAGCGACCCGCAAGACACTTCTTTCTGAGACGACGACAAGGACTGGGTCGATATCGGAGGACGACGCTATCGATGTTGTTCAAAAGCCGGTGGAGGTCATGGGAACCGATCGCCAGCAATCACGAGTACTGGCCGAGCGTCGGGTCAACCTACCTACCGCGCTCGGCCTCCGTCCAGCCGCGCATCTCAATTCACAAGGATCATGTGAGTTGCCGGGAGAAGAACTGCCAACGACGTCCGACGAGACATGGAGCGCCCCATTCGTGGCGGCGCTCATGGCCGTCGTTGACCGGACCATCGCACAATGGTTTGCCGACAATCCCAAGCACGCCACGTGGAGAAGGAAATGCGGGGCCCGCGTTCGAATTGTCAGAACCGGCAGGTGTTCAGAAATGTGCGGCGGGTCAATTCAGAAGCTTCGCCGATCGAGCTTGCGATCGTTCCGCACTATCGTGCACGCCCGCTCGACGGCGTGTGGGCCACCGCGCCCTGTCTGCACAATGGCTCGGTGCCGACGTTGCAGGACATGCTCACTCCACAAGACGAGCGGCCGAAAAAGTTCTGCGTCGAGGCGCCGCAGCCGAGGATTCTGGCGGATGACTGGTGATAGCAGCAGAAAGCAAACGCGGTGGACAAGGCGATGCAAGATCGATCTTGAGATGCCAAAGGCCAGTTTGGTGACTCTCGCGAGGTCTCTTGCCCAAGTCCGAGGGCCGTGAGAACTTAGGCGTCTGAATGTTGTCAGGGAGGATGATGTCATGTGGAGAGAACTGATCTCAATCATTACGATTACCGGCGCGTCGTCGAGTGTTGCCGCGCAGACGGTCACCGACCCTGCCGAGATTGCATCGCGTCTCAAGTTCTGGACGCAGGAGACGGGCGACCCGGTCTATTATGGCGAGGTCAGAAACGTCGATGCGCGCACCCAACGGGTCGGCGGCCATTATCAATGCCTGGCGCTGGCGTTCATCAAGTATGATGGCGGCGTACTGCAATATGCCCACAAGATGTGGGCTAAGTCGCGTGACGGGTCCTGCCATTATAACGATGTAACGGCGCGCAAAGTTGGCAATCAAGGTGCGTGCATGAGGGACTCTAATAGAGGCACTGCGCGCATGACGAAGGACAACATCGATTACGCCAACAGCATCTTTAGAACCATCGATCTGAACACCCGTCGCGTCGGCGAAACCGAATTGTGCGTACCGCCGAATGGCGTTAGCGCGGGTCTTTATTCGATGAAAATCGTCAACGGCCGATTCCAAGTCATTACCACTCGGCCCTTGGCTTATGAGGTAAGTATAGAGCCTCAGGATCCGCATGATCCACCAACCAGGCCGGTGTTCTAGACTGTGCAGACAAGCGTGAAGCCAGATAAATTTGGATTCGATCTGAAAGTGAGCCTACGCAAGCATCATCCCCCACCATGATCTAATTCTAAGATCTGCGCTCGAAGCTATCGACGGCACAAGCCTCTGCCTTCTGGCCACAGCATTAGGGACGACGTCATGCCATTCCTCGAAACGCTTGATGCCTTGCCCGCGAACGATCCCGCTCGCACTGAACTGTTCTATCAGTGGCTCAGACGCGACTGGAGGGCGCTGTTCGGCGAGTTGCGCGCGAACCGCCCGGTTCTGACACTGCCGCCCTTCACGGTTCTGGCGCGCTGGGCGGACGTCGTCGATACGCTTTCCCGCAACGAGACGTTCCGCGTGCCCTACACGCCGCATATGGACGACTCAGTCGGTCCGTTCATGCTGGCCCGCGACGGAGCGGTGGAGAACTGGCGCGACAAATCAGTGATGCGCGCGCTGCTCCGTTGGGAGGACGTGCCGGCAATCCGTGCGCTCGCGACAGTCACCGCGGCCGAAGCCCTCGCCGCCGTGCCGCCGCCCACTGTTGACGTGGTGCAGACCGTCTCCCGGCTCGTGCCGCTGCGCGTCGTGCAGCAGAGCTTCGGTTTCCCGGGGCCGGACGATGCTCACATGTTGCGCTGGTCGTGGGCGACGCAGGCCGATATGTTCCACAACCCGACAAACGACCGCTCCTTGCTTGACGCCTGCAACGCGGCCGGCGCCGAGATGCGGACGTGGATCCGTGCGTTTCTTATCGAACGTGAGCCTTGGCGCGACGCGCAGGGTGAGGACAGCGTCTCGCGTTTGCTGCGAATGACCGCGGGCGGCCTCTCTGGCCTCGATACCGAGCAGGTGGTGAGCAACATCTGTGGCCTGCTGGTCGGTGCGATCGAAACGACGTCGCAAGCAATCGTTAACGCCACCGAGCAGATCCTGCTGCGTCACGACATCACCGCGCGCGCGATCGAAGCGGCTCGATCGCCGGATAGCGCAGCATTCGACGCGATCGTCTGGGAAGCGCTGCGGTTCAACCCGATGACCACCTTCGTCGCCCGCGTCGCCGCCGAACGGGCGGTGCTCGCGCCGGGCAGCGCACACGAGACCACGGTGGCGGCCGGGTCCGTTATTGCAGTCGGCATCGGTTCGGCCATGTTCGATGCCGGTGTTTTCCCCGAGCCGAATGAATTTCGCCTCCGCCGGCGCACATCCTATCTGCATACGGGCTTCGGGCCGCACGAATGCCTCGGCCAATTCGTCGCCTATGCTATCATTCCGGAGACGATCCGGCAGATTCTCCTGCTGCCCGGCATCCGGCTGATCGAGGGCGATGCCGGGCACATCGACATGGCTGGCGGCCCCTTTGCCGAGCATTTCGTCATCGGCCACGGGGCAGGCGCGCAGGAATAAACGAGGCGCGAGCACAAACGAGGGAGCGCGTCAGGATTTTTTTGCTGAGCCGATCGCTCGCTCTCATTCGTCCGTCGGCTCGATCGTGATCTTCGCTGATCCACGATTCACACTCGCGGCGCAGTGTAGCCCCAGGGCATCGAACACCTGATCTGGCACAAGCCAGCTCAGCGCCGCCATCAAGCAACACACAATCCCACATCGTCCTAAACTTAAAATGCGCATCCCACCCCACCGGACCGAAACCCTTCACAATGAACTGCGTGATCGGAACGTCGATCTCCTGGTCGCGCGGAGGTTGGGGCCCATTGCCGACGCGAGACTGGATTTCGAATTTCTCTTTGACAATTCCTATGTTGTCGCCGCGGGCGCGACAGCGGCAGATCGAGCTTGCCGAACTTGTGAACGAACCGTGGGCGCTGCCACCGCAAGATAGCGCATTGGGGGCGATCGCAGCAGAAGCCTTTCGCGCTAGCAGGCTCGATTATCCGACAGTAAGCGTAACCACCATTCCTCCCGAAATGAGGATGAGCCTTCTGACGACGGGGCACTTCCTTACGATTCTCCCGGCGTCCGGATTGAGGTTTCCCGTCAAGCAGCCGAATCTGAAAGTCTTGCCCATCGAACTGCCGTTGGCCCGAGTACCAAATGGCATTGTAACCCTGAAGAACCGCACACTCAGCCCGGTCGCGCAACTTTTCATCGAGCACGCCCGCGAAGTCGCCAAGTCACTGTCGAAGCGGAAACGATAAACGCTATATCCGTTCATGGCCGATTGTGTTGCAAAACTATTTTCACGACCCAACCGCGCAACTTTGATTTAAGAACGAACGCTGGCTCGCAGCATTGATTCAAAAAGCGTGCTGGCGGATTCAATTGTTGTGCTCTCGCAACGCAACAAAGAGTTTTGCAACACAATCGACCCAGAGCAGACACAGTCGCTGGAATTCGGGTATCGGGATTTACGGAAATTTCGCCGGGGTCGCGCGGATTACTCGGCCTTGATGCCCGCGAATTTGATCACCTTGGTCCACTTCTCGGTTTCATCGGCGATGAACTTTCCGAAGTCGGCTGGCGAGCCAGCAAACGGCGCTCCACCCAGGTCGGCTAGCCGCGCCTTGATCTTGGGGTGCGCTAGACCGGCGTTGATCTCCTTGTTGAGCTTGTGGGTGACCTCATCAGGCGAAAGCTATAGTGCGACGATGGTGTTGGTCGCCCTTGACGCGAAAGCAAACCTTGGGAAGCGCGAATGTCCGCTCCGGGTCACAAGGCGGACATCCTCAAAGCGAGCACAGCGAGTCCGCTTCCCCCAAAGCAGACTGTTGAAGGGAACGGCCTACAAATAGGAATAAATAGCCGGCATTGTCCGACGCACGCAAGCCGTGCCGGAAGGCCACCAAGACCATGGTGGCGTCGCGCGAACACAGGTGAACAGGAAGCGGTTGGCGTGACCGTTCGCCATCGATGTGTGATCGAGGTTCTGCTGCAACTCATCGATGGTGATGTGGCCGGTGGCGGAGATGAAGGGCTTGGTCGCTTTGGAGGGCTCTTTCTTGGTCAGCGTCTCGAGCACCGGTTTGCAGGCCCAAGCGTCGCGAATGACTGAGCTGAGGGTGTTGCCCTGGCGCTGCATCACCGTCAGCACCGAAAAGAACTCGCGCTCGTTCAGCAGCAGGCGCTTGTCGCTAACGCCGGGATCCTTGAGCTTCATGACGCCCCTGCTCATTGCGCTGACCGGATCGCGCACGGCGTGGATGATGCCTTCGCCCGAACTCGTGCCACTTCGGATGCGATTCTCAACCCATTCTGAATCAACCCCCATGTAGAAGTCGCGGATGTGTCCGGCCGAAAGACCCTTGCGCGCTTTGGCCGTGTCGCCCACCAGCAAGACGTAGAGGTTGGTGAAGTGCTGGTCCTTGCCGACCAGGCAGAATGGCCCGCGGCCAACCGCGTTACCGAAATACACCAGAGCTTGCAGCACCAGCGCCACCGGATCGGCTTCGGTCTGCGGCGCAAGCGTGGTGACGAATTCCCCGGCGAGACCGTAATAGGCCTCGGCACCGAGCACCGGCCATGGATCGGTGTCGCGGCCGTTGGGTTTCGCAGCACCGCCGCCGTTTTCGGGGCCGAACTCCTGCTCGGAAAACCCGCTGCTCATGGTGTGCGCTCCAGCATCTCGATGACGACGTCGTTGAAATCGGCGCCGGGGCGGTCGGGCAGCAGCCGGACGCCGGAGCGCCCGGCCTGTTCCCACGTCTGCATGCAGGCGTCCGCAGCCGCCTGCCCCGCGCCGTTGTGATCGTGATCGGCCAGCACGATCAGTTTCTCGACGTCGGTGATGACGGGAAATTGCCTGAGGCCGCCTTTCGACAGCAGCGCCCAGGCGGGCCGCAGCGGTTCGCCGCGATAGGGCAGCCGCGTCGCGGTGGCGAGCACCGTCTCCAGCCCTTCCCCGACGACGAGCCGCTGCCCGGCAGGCCACAGCTTCGCCACCCCGGCGCGGCCGAACATCATGCGATCTATCAGCTGGGCGTCGGGCGTCAGCGCGATGCGCTGGATGCCGGTCGGCGCGTTGCTGAGGGGATCGCGCATCAGCGCGAGCAGGCAGCAACGCCGCGTGTTAGGGCCGAACGGACAGTGCCGATGGAAGCGCAGCACGTTGTCGATGTCGGCGGGCAATGCGTCGAGATCGATGCGGCGAACGTTCGCCAGATAGCGCGCCGCCAGCGTTCCGGCGATTGGCTTGGCGGCGTCCCACAACTCCAGTGCACGCGCTGTGCGGTTCGAGTTGTTGTTGCGTACCGGCTCCCGTGGAACGACTGGTCCGGTCCAGTTTTCAACCACGTCCACCGCGACGTCGAGGTCCAGTCCCTCGACCCGCACCAGCCAGTCGACGTGATCGCCATAGGTGTGACAGCCGTAGCAGTAAAAATGGTCGGGATAGATGTGCAGGCTCGGCGTCCTTGCGTCATGGAAATGGCAGAGGACTTTGCGATTGGGCGGCACCGGCTCAGTGACCAGGTCGGCCAGGTCGATCTGCATCTCCCCGTCCGCATCGGATATTGCGGGCGTCACCGCGGGCGTGATCACGGTGGCGATAGGTTTCACTTGTTCAATCGGCTTCGCCTGCGCGATTGGCTTCGGCTGTGTGATCGGCTTCGGCTGTGCGAGCGCGACGACGTTGCTGGGCTTCGCCGGCACGCTGATCGGCTTCTCCGGCGCGGCACGCTTCGCCGGTGCCAGCTCGACGATGTTGCTGGGCTTCGCCGGTGCGGTGCCGTCCCATGTGTGCTTGGCGTCGCCCCAACTTCTGCCGAATTTCAGATCGACCCGCATCGGCACCGCGAGCGATACGGCCTCACCGCCGAGCCGCGCCACCAGTTCGCCCTGCTCCTGCGATGCCACCGAGCAGTCGAGGCAGTCGTGCATCTGCAACAGCGGGACGATGCCCTCGCGCCAGCAGGCCCGCATCCACAGCTCCAGTTCGAGTTCATTCAGACAGCCTGGATCGAGAACCCGAAATTCGACGGGCTGGATGAACGCGATCCGTTACTGGGTGGGCGCGAACCAACTTCGACAGGCCCGGCGACGGACACATTTTCACAGCCGCAGGGCAGCGGTCTGAACAGGCGCATCGCAGGCTTATTATTAGCCGATTTCATCACGGTGCGCGGCGGTGCCTATTTCTTTATGCCAGGTATCTCGGCGATTCGGTACATCAGCCGGATCAATTGAACATTTCGTCACCGGTCGGTTCTATGTGTGGCGTGTTGTTCATTCGCTGGCGAAGATTGCGAAGCTCGAAGTACATCCGCTTGCGCGCGCGGCTCTGATTGCCCAGCGGACGATGCTGGGGCAGGCAGTGCCAGGGCGTGTAGGACAGGTTGTGCGCAAACGCGAACTGTGCCGGCGAGGCGAACGTCTGTTTCGGATTTCGCAGCGTTGCGACCGGCACGAACGGCGAGAGCCTCTCGGGCCAACGAACGCCGGCATCCTCGATCGGCATCAGGTGGGGATCAGTCTGTACCTGTACCAGGAAATCAAACTCAACATCCGTTTCGGACAACGTCTTGATCATCGCCTCACGCAGGTAGTTGTCGGATGGCGTCCCGAACGGCAGATTGGCGATGCGGCTGCGCACCTTCGCCTTTGGCCGTACCGAGTACATCATCGCCTGCCTTGCCCCAGCAGATTTGCCCTTGGGCAGTACGATTGCGAAACCGCCTTCGACGCCGCCGAGTTTGAAATCCGGGGCAACGTCGATCACGATATCCTCGTCCGTGATCGTGACTTTGCGCAGGCGCCGGGCCGGATTGAGCAGGTCCTGCATCGAATCCTTGTAAAGCTTGTAGCGGCCCTCGACGCTGGGATCGAACGGCACACAGGGCGGCGGGTTGGCCATCGGCGCGTCGTTCTGGTCAACGTAGGGCGACGAGTAGAAGTCCACGTCCTTGCGCGATGGCTTGCCGCACACCTCCGGACCGACCGCGTTGTTGTGCAGGAACGGAGCTTGGGTCCACAGGCTGAGCAATGTGGGCGGCCGATAGTAGCCGCGTCCGCTTCCCTTCATGATCTCGCGCAAGGCCGGATCTACCGGGCGTTCGCGCAAGGTGATTGCCGCGTATTCAGCCCAGACCCTGCTTGGCATGTGATTGGAGTGCAGTGCGCGGCCGGCGTACGTTCCGACGCGGGTCGCCAGCACCGGTTGTTCGTTGCTGAGAAAATCCAGCCGCAATGTCGGGTCTTTCGGATCGGTCGCGTGGAAATTGGCCTTATCGAAAGGCGGACTCTGGCTGGAGTGGCAGCCGGCACAGGTGCGGGCGAACACATCCCGTCCGGTCGCAACAGCGGCTTGACCGAACTCCTGATCAAGCTGCGCGTTGAGCTGCTCGCGTGATACGCCGCGCGCGACATGAAGGTCCTCCGGTCGCGCCGTCAGAAAAAAGTCAGCAACGTTTTGCAGCCGGTCCTCGATCGCACGGAAACTCGCGCAATCGCGGCGGCACTGACCAATATCCAAAGGCGTCTGACCGTAGTTGCGTTGAGACGGATCGATCGCGCGCAAGTCGGGGACGTGGTTGAGCCAGCACTGCTCGGCGCATGAACCGATGTTGAAGTAGACGCGCTGAATGGCCTCGGCCGCACCGATGTTGTCTTCGCCGCCTTTCAGGATGTTCTGGACCGCCTCGATCCGCTCGCTGCGGTGCCAGCATTTTCCGGGCTTCTGAGGCTCGCACCAGCACGTCGTCTGAGGACCCGCTGGACATTGCGACGCCTTGCGCCATTTGAGAACACGCTGGTCATAGGTGGGGCGCCGCGCAAAATTGACGACGGCGTTCATCGTTTTCGGATTCGATGCGGTATCCATCGGCAGCGCAGAGGTGTCGACGACGCCGGGACGAGCTCGGGCAATCAATTGCCATTCCAGCAGATGTTGCGACATTCCCGAGGCCAGCAGCTGCGATACCCGGCTTTACTGATTGCCGACCAGTCCGTCGATGTTTTCCCATTTCGGATTGTTGGGATCGACAGGAGGTTTCAGCGCGCTGTAGGAGATGTGGCATGCACCGCACGACATGCCGATGCGGAAGGGAGGTTCGACCGAGCCGTCGAACAGCCGATTGGTGCGAGAATCCCCGGTGCCGTCCGCGCCGGCCATGAACTTGCGATAGCCCCATCCGTTGAGCCTGCGCCATTTCTCGGGGTCGAACCGCGGATTGGGAAACTTGCGCAGCCCAAGTGCGCCAGTCGACGTGCCAAATTTCAGATCGCACGGGTCTTGCCGCTGATCCGCGCTGCCATGCGGCGTCGACGTGTCGAAAGGCGCATCTTTGAAGTCACAGGAAGGATCCCGGTAGTCGGACCGGCCGACCGACTTGAGCAACGCTTCGTCACCGGGGCATTACTGAAATCCGAACGTCTCTTCGAGGCTCTTGGCCGGGCAATTGGGCGATCCTGGCACGCAGCAATCCGGATCAGGAATGGCGCCCCAAGCTTGAAACAGATCGGTTTTATTTTCGGCCGCCAGAATGCGGTACCAGTCGATCGCACCGCCGAGCCGTTGCGGATAGGAGTACGTATAGAAGCGATCGTTGAATGCGGTGGCGAAAAACCAGATTTCGCGGCCGGCTCGCTCGGATGGAGAAAGTTTCGCGTCGCCTTGCGCGTAACCGGGGCTGAGCGAACTTTGAGCGATTGCTACGCTTGGGACCGTATACCAATATCCCAGCACAGCAACCGCGACGACCAGCTTTAGGAAGAGTTGACATGAGCGCATGGCCACGTTCCTCCTCAGCCGAAAATGATTCAGGAAAAACTGTCGAAGCGCCTCGTCTCCTATTCGGAGAGAAAACGTAATCACATTGCGGCCGTGTTGCCAAGGGCGCACATCCGAAACGGTATTGCGTGACGTGCACATTCTCCGTGCGCATCGGGCGCAACGCGGCTTGCGCACAACGGTGTCCTTGTATTCACCGTCTCTTAAGCTTGCGGCGTTTCGGCGCTGCCCCGCGCTGAAGTCATTGCGGCGGCGGATCATTCCAAAATGGGGTGACCCCCTGACGCGTCATGCGATCGATGATCTTTGCAGCTGGTATGGCTTGGTTGTAATCGGCCTTGGCGTATCGGGAGTTGCCTCCGGCGTGATGGAGCGCGACAAATGCCAGTGAGACAGAGAAGCATGGCGAGCCCGACGATCCGGGAAGGGTGTTGGCATCGTGCCGCAGGCGGCGGCCACCGGCCACCAGGTCAAGCGCTCGTCCCATGGTGAGCTTGAGCGGCTCAAGCTTCCAACTGACCGGGTTCTGAGGATGCTGCAGAACGAGCAACTGGTCGTTGACATTCAGTGAATTCGGGGCGAGCTGCGTCCAGCTGCGAACTGGCGCGTCAGGATTGTTACCGGAGCCAGCCGGTTCGTTTCCGATGTCACGAGTCAGTTGCAACAGCGCGTAATCCAGTTCGTCGTCGGAGGGGTCGCCTTGCGTCAAATTAGGATCGTTCGGACTTGGCGGACTTGAGTCGACAGGGCCCGGAGCAACATCCACCGTCCTGCCCTGGTTGATTACTTTTCCGTCCGCCGACGCGGCGAAATCGAACCGGCACGCCAGCTTGGTGTCCTTGGTGGCTTTCGAAATGACGTGGTGGTTCGTCAGGACGTAGTCCGGACCGACCAGAACGCCACTACCTTGGCCGACGCCGTTGAGTTCGATCGCGCAGACTTGGAGTTCGATGCGTCCCAGCTTCGACCGGAACGCCGTCGGGTCCAGAAATGGCGCGCCGTCGCGAACGATCTTCTCGAAGTTCAATGCGGCCGGCTGCAGTTCGCGCGTGCTGGAAAGCGACAGCATGTGCGCGATCTGATGGAGGCCGGCATTGCCGGGATTGGTCATGCGTGCCGCGCGAACCAATTCGAGCGTCCAACCTTCCATTTCCGCGGCGTCGATAACCTTGAAGGCGACGGAGTTAAGGGGGCCGCTTCCGGCAATATTTTCCACCTTCTTGTTCAACTCAAATCTCAGCATTTGTTCAAAGGTGGCGGAATTGAATGCGTCGACCAGCGCATTCCGCAATGCTCGGAGCTGCTGTCCTGTGAGAGCCATTTGCGCACTCCAGTCTGCGGTATTATGGCACCGTCGAGCGACGGAAGGCCAACGGGCAAACTCTGGGCAAATTACGCCCGGCGGAGCCTCCGATTGCCGTCCGCCAGCAATTTGGGCCTACAGATCGCAAAACATGATTGCGCTATAGTTTTGGGCTGGCAAGCAGCGATCGGGTGCCGGAGCAAGTGGATATTTGGATGTGATGACGATCACAGCGGGCGATGCGACTTTCGACTATGGTGTACGTCGTTAGTCTATCGTTGACACCGCCGGAGTATCGGCCGGTGCCGAGATGTGAATGCTGCTAGGTGTTGCTCGAATTGCCAGTGGCCCACGAGGGTCGAGATGCCTGGTTACGAGCTTGATGGTAGGCAGCGGGCTCTTTTACGCGACGCGATATCGCGCGCCTTTGCGCGCGAGACCCTCGACGAGGTTTTGCGCGACAACAACCTCTACAGCAACGACGTCTCGCAGGATCAGGTATTTAACAATCGCATCAGCAGCCTGATCGACGTCTTTTTCCGCGAAGGGCGCCTCATTGAGCTATGCGGCGTGTTAGCGATAGCACGCGTCAGCAACGAACCGGTCCACGCTGCGATTGTCGGCGTACAGAAATGGTTGATCGATCAGGAGAGCCTGCATACCCCGGAAGTTCCAAGGCTGAGGATTGTCCTCAGCTCGGTTGATACCGACAGCGCCTGGAAAGAGAACTTCAAATCAAAGGGTGGCTTCTTCGAGGTGTTGGCGCCGCTCGATGATGTTGACAACATCGATATCATCGACACGGTTGATCGGCTTAAGCAGTCCAAGGCTAACAGCGTCGGTGTTTTGCGGGACATTGATGATATCCGCTTGTTTGTTGCCATCGTTTCCAGGCGGTACATCAAATACCCGCAGACCGTTACCGAGATTGAGCGTGCATTTAGTCGGATGTCGCCCGGGCCGGACGGACGAGCTCCCAAGCGGCGTATGCTCGCATTAGCTCTCGACCAGGAAAGTCACACTTGGCTGGTTCAGAAACTGGAAAATGGAATCCACGCCACATCTCGATCACGCGTGATCGTCGAGGAATTCTTCGTCGGCAATACAAGAAAGTCGATACATACCAACGGCATTACGGATGATGCCGTTGTCGAACAGATACAACGGGTGGCCGAGCGGCTGCGCGCCTATTTCGACGGCGACAAAGGTGACGATGTTCCGGTGTCGATCCTAGCAACGCCTCTGGAGCGGACAGAAGACGACGTCGTCCCACCGGTCGTTGCACCGGGCGGAATTGTTCTCCTCGGCGAGCCGAAGAGCGTATCCGCGCCGGATGCCGCCCTGGCCATCGATGAATTGGCGAGGGAACTCGTCGGCCGGAATTTGAGTCCCGTGCGTTGGGCCGATGGCTGGCGCGGGGCGATCAGACCGAATTCCGAAATATCGCAACGCCCGGTGTTCGTACGTACAATTGTCGATAAGTCCCAAGCGAGCCCGAATGACGTTGCGAGCCGTCTGTCGTCCGAACTGAGGGTCGCGTTCGGATACCAGTTCGACGACGAGAGCGAACATGTGCGGCCACTTGGCGATTGTCCGAAGATCCTATGGCGTCCGGGCGGAGCGGATTGGTCGCCGGCGGTCGCGGGGCCGTTGATTTATTCCAGCACCGATCAGCCTGCGGAATTCGCACGCTGGCTCGAGAAGCTTCTGGGCCGGAATCTGGGAAGCAGCGCCATCGTTCATTACGAAGACCCGTCAGCCAAGGGCGATTTGGACAACTCCAGACGCCGCGAGGTCCTGGAGGGCTGCCTGCTCTCGGTGGTGGCAAGCGAGGAGCCGGCGCTACAGCCGGACTCAGCGCCGTTCGGATACGATCAACTCATGGATGTCATCAATTCCGTTGCCAAGGACAACATCACAGTGATCGCGGCCCACGATTTGCGAACGCCACCCGGGTCGAAGGAGGCAACGATCGAGCGGTTTCGTGAGATCGACCGCCGCATCGACCAGACGCTTGCCAGCAAGCGGGTTGAGGACGCGCCGTTAATGCGGATCGCCGTGCTGCTTCGCAACGCCAATCTATTCCCGGCGCTGGAGTTCAGTCGCAATTCGCGGGTCCGGGATTGGCAATTGCTGCGAATTTTCAAGAAGCCCGACGGCGCCTACAGGCCAGATGAGGCCAACCTCGAAAGGTTGCGCGAGTACGCGGCGGACTTGGCTCGACGCCGATTAGAGTTACGTGCGCCATGAACGATCAACCGCGGCTTGGGTTGCGTCACGGGATGTCTGCGCGGCAGGAGTTTCTTGCGAGCTGGAAGAGCGCGCGGGACGGCTCGGCTGGTTTGCCGAACGATCTCGGCATCTATCCCTATCCGGGCCTGCGAAGCTTCCGGCCGAACGAAGCGGATCTCTTCTTTGGGCGCGACTCGCAGATCAACGAGCTGCGAGACTTGCTTGCCGATCACAACATCATTGTTGTGCTCGGCGGATCTGGATCCGGAAAGTCCTCGTTGGTCCGCGCAGGCCTGGTCCCCAAGCTCAACAGCACAACCCCGATTTCGGAGCGTCCCGGCGCTTGGTACGTGGTCGAGTTCCGCCCAAAGCTCGATCCTGTAAACGAAATGTTCGACGCGATTTTCAACCAAGTCATCCTGCCGGCCCTCACTGTTCCGCCGCTATCCGATGATGGCGCGACCCCTGACGGTTCGCATGCCAGCGATTTCGACAAAGAGCGCGCGCGCCGCATCGCCGCAATCAATTCCGCGTTCGATCTCGCTTGCGCGCCTGATGCCCCGAACGAAAGCATCCAATGGCAATGCCGTACGCGCCTTCGCGACGTACTGTTCGAGGGCGATGTAATCGACGTGGGCGCGCTATTCGATTTTGTCGACGAGCGGCTGCGGATGCTGGATGAGGCGCTTTCGGAAGGCGCGTCATCCGGCGCGCCCAACCTGTTGCTGCTTATCGATCAGTTCGAGGAGATCTTCAAGCCCAAGGTGGACCCGGCCGGATGCAGGATGATCATGTCCTTGATCACGAGCATCCACACGTATCGACCCTTCAACTTGTTCCTGATCATCACTATGCGCAGCGAGGAACTGCATCGCTGCTCGGAATTTCTTGGCGTTACGGAGGTCGTCAACAGTTCGATGTATCTCGTCGATCTGATCGGTGGACGGGATATCGAACAGGCCATCGTGGAGCCGGCGCGGCGCGTGCTCAAGTCGTGGGGTCTCGATCCCGGCGATGCCGAGACGGGACCGTATACGCGGCGGGCGCTGAGCCAACTCCACCAGGTGTTCGACGACGGGCGTGAGGTGCTGCCGCATCCGGCGGATCAACTGCCGCTCATGCAGCATATGTTGCCTCTCATCTGGGATAAGGCGATTGAGCGCTGGGCAGCGAAGGTCGACGATGCCACCCTCCAGATCGACCTGGAGGATTTCGAGGCGCTGCCGGGCTGGCGCAGTCTGGAATTGCCGCTGATCGGAACGCTGAACGAACGGGCGAACGACGTTCTGCGACGCGCCATTGCTTCGGGTAGCAGGGTATCGGGAGGAGAGCTTAGCGAAGAGTCCGCTGGACGGTTGCTGCGTGCGGCGTTCTGCTGCCTCGCCCAACTAGACGACCGCGGCAACGTCGTTCGGGACTTTGCGACGCTTGAACAGATGCTGATGGCCTCAGGCGTGTACGAGCGCCAGCCCAAGGCGCGGGAGGCCTGCAAGGGCGCGCTGAAGGCGGCGCTCGGCGTGTTTCAGCGGGCCACGCTGGTCAACGTCGGCACGAACTATGATGTCAACCACGAGGCGCTTATCCGCGGCTGGAAAACGTACGCGGACTGGCTCAAGGACGCCCGGCGCCGGATCGACCGGTTGGTCACCGTGGATCACGTCATCGACGATGGCGGCGCACCGGATCAGACCGGTGCCTGGGCTCGACTATGGATGAGACTGACTCCTCTAAGCGCTGAGCTCGAAAGATGTGCGAGAGCTAGCCAGATCGCCGGTGCCGAGACGAGTGCCGATCTTCAAGATGTCCTTGGACCAAATGGTGCCTTTAGCGACCATTGGGCGCGGCAGACACTGGAACGATCCGACGGGGCCTCGCCGAATCCCCATGCAAACATCCGATCTTTGGACCAGCGCCTCAGCGCCGTGCGGCAGACCGTCCGGGATGCGATCCGATATCCCGAGGTCAAAACCCGCCAACTCTATCTCCGCAGCGGGTACGCGGTCGGCGCTATGGGCCTGTTGGCGTTGATTGCCGTTCTTGTTTCGCGGAGTATCGCACAAGGCGACCTCAACGAGCAGTTCCGGTTTTTCCGCTTGCAGAGCGAAGCGACTTCGTTAGCTCCAGGGGTCGCTCGCGCCGCCACCCAAGATCGCGAGCTGTTCGTAACACTATCTTGGGCGTTGGACCGTGCGATGGGAAGGGCCTCGAGTACCGATGAAGCCACCTCAGTCTATCGAACGTCTTTGCGACAGCTTGACGCTGGTGCTCGTAATGTGCTCGCCGGTAGATCTGTGCTTCGAAATTTTGCTACTTCGGCTCGAGAACTGGCCGGCCTGAAACCTCTTCCGGCACACTGTGGCATCGCTGATCCCGATCAAGAGAGCAAGCAGTTGATCAGCAAAGAGCCCAACAGCTTGGGCTTGGAGTTGGTAAGTCAGGATGCGGGTTCGGTGAAGAGCTCCGCGATTTTTCCAATATGGCGTGCTCCTGACGGGAGAACGCGGCAGGTTCAGTCTTCCAATTGGGCCGGACAAACGGTGCTGTCAGGGGCGCTTCTGTGTCTGTCCGAGGACGGCAATTGGCTTCTGATGTGGCCGCCACAGCCGGAGCGAACGAGGTCGAGCGCTCCGCAGAATTCATTCGTGCCGCCCGTCCTACAGCGGATCACATGGGTTCGGACAGGCCCGACCAGTGAGGTGGATGAGAGGTGGCACGCCGACCTTGGTCCATCGCGCGAGCCGGGCACGTCGAACTCCTATGACGAACTCTACGACAACGACGATGGTCTCGATTTGCAATACCAGCATCTGCTTCAGTCCGTTCGAGAAGGCCGCCGAGTTTTTCACTATTTCCGAAGCGGTGACAGAGTCGGTTTCCTGATCGATATGGCACCTGATCGAAAATCGGTGTTCTGGACGACGACCGGGCTGCTGGATCCGGATACGGCGGCGCCCACCGTTGATTTGGTTCCATGCGACTTCAGCCCAGACCCCAAAGCCGATGAAAGGAGCAATAGCGTCGAATACAGCTGTGAGATGGGTCCAATTGGGTTCGACAATCTAAATCATAGATTGGTCGCGAAGTACCAAATCGTGCGGCCGAAAACTCAATCGAAAGCTCAACTGGCGGGATCTCCGGTCGTCGGACCATACAGCTGTGAGCAGCAACAAGCGTTGTGTCGAACCGAGTTGCAGATTCTCTATGATCCACCGGTCAAGGACCGGGCGCCGCAACGCGTTTTGTTTTCGCACATTTCGTCGACCATAAGGGCAGCGGCGATTTCAGAATCAGATGGATCGCTATGGGTCCGCGATGCCAACGGTCAAACGTGGCGATATACCGTCGGCTTGTCAGCCATTAGAGCCCTCGTGCCGGAGCGCTGGAAAGGAGTCCCTACCGACCGGCTGGGAGCCCATTCCGAAGCCTGTACGCAGGCAAAATGTGATAAGATGCTCGTTCCTGAATGGCCAAGTGGCGGTCTACAGGAGACCGGCAAATGAAACGCAACGCCAGAATTCTACTTTCTACGATTTCCACCGCCGCCGTCACGGCGGTGCTTGGCATGCCCGCTTCAGCCATCACGCTCTCGGCGGATACTGACCGACGTCCGATCGAGCGGCTTGCTTCGATCCGAGATGCATATCTGGCCGCACTGACAGACGAGGCGCTTGAACTGGATCAGCAATGCGGGAGCGATCAAGTCGCGCAATTCCGAAACTTCCCAAACTTTCCCAATTTCTCGAATTGGCGAAATCGATGACTGCGATTGCGCCGGCCGATTGCGCCGGCCGGACGCGCCTCCTCATCCTGCAGCCAACGCCGTTCTGCAACATCGACTGCGAGTACTGTTATCTGCCCGCCCGTAGCGATCGCCACCGCATGTCTTTCGACATCGTCGAATCCGCGGTGCGGTTTGTTTTTGAGAACGGGCTGGCTGCACCCGACTTCACCATCGTGTGGCACTCCGGCGAGCCGCTGGTGCTGCCGGTGGATTGGTACCGGCAGGCGTTTGCGTCGGTTTCCCGTGGTGCGCCGGCGGGAACTCACATTCCGCACTCGGTGCAGACCAACGGCATGCTTCTGAACGACGAATGGTGCAGTTTTTTCTGCGACCATTCGGTTCGTGTGGGCGTGAGTCTCGATGGGCCGGCTTGGCTCCATGATTTCCGGCGGCGGACCCGATCCGGCAAGGGAACACACGCACGCGTCATGCAGGGCATAGATAACTTGCGCCGGAACGACGTTCCGTTTCATGTCATTTGTGTTATCGGAGCAGCGGCGCTCGACGCGGTCGACGAACTGGTCGACTTCTTTGTCGCGGAAAAAATTCGCGATGTCGGTTTCAACATCGAGGAGATCGAAGGAGCCAATCGAACCTCGACATTGCAACAGAACGATATCGACGCTCGCTTTCGCGGGTTCTTTGAGCGGCTTCTTGATCGCGCCCAAGCGGCGGAGCCGCCGCTGGCAGTCCGCGAGCGCGAAGAGTTGCTTGCCACCCTCCGGCATCCGTCGTTTGGAAGTCTGACTCGCAACTCCCAGAACGATCCATTCGGTTTCATATCAGTCTCATCGCGTGGCGGTCTGTACACGTTCTCGCCTGAACTCGCGGGTCTGACCGATCCGCATTATGGAGACCTGGCGGTCGGCCAATTGCCAGGCGCCGATCTGGCGACGATCCTCGCTGGGCCTGCATTTGAGCGCATTTGGTCCGATATCGAGACCGGTACCGCGATGTGCCGCCGCTCCTGCCCCTATTTTGGCCTGTGCCTCGGCGGTGCGCCGGCCAACAAGCTGGCCGAGCTCGGAACCTTCGCTGCCAGCGAGACCCTCCATTGCCGACTCTCTCACCAGGCGATCGCGGACGCCGTGTTATCCAAGTTGGAAACCGATTTGAGCGCCAACCAGGCCGTGGCCTCCAGCCGACAGGCGCACGACGCTTTCTGAACGCTACAGCGAAATTCCTTCCGTCTGACAGAACTCGGCGAATGTCTTGTTTTGGCGTAGCCGGCTGCTCCGCCGGTGGCGGAAAGGCGATGCGCCCAATTCGTGCGCTCACCACCCCAATCCCCGCCGTAGTGGAGGCCGGTCAGCGCGACGTCCTGCTGCGCGCCGGGGCGCCCCAAGAGGAGAACGGGCGAGCCGGAATTGCCGTTGATCGTGGTCGCGTCGTGACACACTGTCCAGGCTGCGGGCCCGCTGTCACCCACGAACGCGGTCGGAATACCTGGCGCAAATCCCTTGGCGCCGCCATCCCCCTCCAGCAGGCGCTTGAGCAAGTCGTCGTACTTGGATTTGAGCGTACTGGGTACGTACAGCTCAGGGCTCGCGGGATATCCTGCCGCAGCGACGATCCCCATCGAAAGGTATTCGCTTTGACTGACAGAACTGGCGGAGAGGTGCCGGTTTCGCAATTCACCGTCGAGCACTGAGGCCGACACGCGAATGACGGAGAGATCGAGTTTGCTGTGGTCGACCGGCGCAGCCACCGTGGCCTTGCCCGCAAACATCACCGCTTCCACCGACCGACGATCGAACGAAGCCTTGCCGTTCCATTGTTCACGCCCGAAGTCGAGGAAGACGTTCGGTCTTAGCGAGATTTGGTTGCTGTCGAACCTCGCGATCGCCTGAGCGACGTGGCGGTTGGTGATTGCCAGAGTGGGTGTGACAAGAAAGGCCGTCCCGATATGACGTTCTCCAAGCTCGACCCGTCCGATGCAGGACAGGGAAAAAGCCAGCCTGTCGAGTTGTGGCTGCAAGTCAAATTGCCAAGATCCGGTATTGAACGATGAGGTGAAATCGACCCTATTGTCTTTGACCAAAAACGATGGCCGGGTTCCGTCGAACATTACGATCGCTTCGAGCGCGGCATACTGATCAGTGGTCGGCTCGGAGTCGGGAAGCGATTGAAGAATTTCGACGGCGTCTTCGCTGCTCAGCGCAAGATCCTTGACGGCTTGCAGCATCGTGGTGTCGCCACCGAGCCGGTCCTTGACCATCCTGACCATTGCCTCTTGGGCGCGTCGGATTCGCTCGGCAAGATCGTCGCTCGGCGACCCCACGCTTTCGGTTTGGCCACGACCAGGGGAGCCGATTTGTAAGAGTTGCGCCATCGCATGTTCGCTTGTTCGCGCATGACCTGCTCTCCCAACAGTTGATTAGGACCAGCGATATTAAAGTGCCGAAGCTGGCTCGCGAAATGAGATCTACTGGGTCTTCAATGCCCTCCAGTATCGGTCCGGAAGATGATCGCCGAATCCCGCGGGCAATAGTCCGAAGCCTGAATGATCGGACTTGGGTCAGTTGGAAGAATGTCTCGACGGAAGTAACGGCGCAGCGTTGCTTTCGCTGCGGACAGCCAAGTGTTGATAAAAAGGGGCTGGTCGGACGGCTGTGCGTCCAGCGCACTGATTTCAAACAGTGCGCGCGCCTCACAAGATATGCAGCGTCCGACATGACAGAAGCCGAGTTCGCTGGGCGGTACCGTCGGCACGACATCGCTGCCATGGATCAGCCGATAGGTCCGCTCGCCTAGTTTTTTGTTGTACGCGGCTGCAAAAGCTGGTGTGCCCAGGCGCGGCATGCGAAGGCATAGATGGCTTCTGCAGTGATCGTGAGCTCATTGGAGATCCGGTGGGCGCAGAGTGCGGCCAGCGCTGCACCCAAACTGTGTCCGGTGATGATCAGATGCCGAACCGGCTTTGTCTGTTGGAACGCAGCCGCAATATCTTGCCACACCACATCAAGGGCCTGGTGAAATCCCCGATGAATGCCGTCTCTGTTGGGTAGGAAGTCGAAATCTGACACCCAGATCGCCAGCACAAGGGGATCAGTGCCTTGGAAGACGACGAACACAGTGTCTCGGCCGCGTGCCACGAAACCACCAGTGCTTGGCATCGGCAACACGCTGGGGAAGGGGCGGTTGTAAGACGCAAGACGCGTAAGTCCCCATTGTTCCAAAATCTTATGCTGCTTGGCCGCATCATCCTCATAAGAGAGCTGCGCAAGCCACATCATGGCGCGCGCCGTGCCGAGGTTGAACGGTCCCGGCGCGAAAGCCCGAAAAGGCATCACGCTCGTAACGATCAACTGGAAGTCGGACGAGAAAGCTCAACGTCCCCACCCAACGTTGCGTCAGTCATCGGTCACATTCAGAAAGACGTGCCCGAAGATCGCGCGCGCAACATCCATGAACCCCGTACCAATGACTATGGCGTCGTAGTCCTCTACTTGAGCAGAGGCATCATTCGCAGCCAAGCTGATCGGCTTTGTCTGGCCATCGCTCATCGCTGCCTCTCCCTTTGTCCGATTGGGTTTACACTTGGCCTGAAAAGATCTCCGTTCCATCTGGCAAATGTACGCGTTCTACGAGCTGAGCCCCGTCGAACGAGAGCGTAAGATAGCCGTGCGGGCCGAACTTCTCCTCTTCGCCTGGTATCAGCGGATTCGGTCCGTCCAGCACGAGACAGCCGGGCGCATTGCTATTTGCCGCAAGCTTTTTCCAAGCGATCCCGTGCATATTCCGCGCCGTAGGAGCATCCCTAACTTCGAATTTCCTTGGCGCTGGAATCCCGCCGTGACCGATACAGCGGCCCAACATTCCAGACTGATGTCGCTCGTAGATGATGCATTCGTGTTCATGGCCCCAATATCAAGCCGTAACCTTTCGCGCCGCCAATATGTCGGCCAGTTTCGTAAGCAACTTGGGTCCTTGTGTGGCGAGGCTTGAGAAGGGCTGATGGTGTGAGAATAAGATCAGCTTTCGCTGACTCGCGGACTGCAGTACGCGATGCAGCCAAGCAACCTGCTCGTCATCTAGGTCGTGGTCGGTATGCGCGGTATCCAATCCAATAAGCAGCCAATTCTGGTTGCCTAGCGCGAAGTAGCTCGACCGCTGCTGAAATTTTGGAAGGATATCATCGAAATAGGCAAAGCCACCTGAATACATTTCGTGATTGCCATTCAAAGCACGGTTTAACTTCGCCGCGGCGCTCGGCCACACTTGCAGAAACCGCTCTTGGACTTCCGCCTTCGTTCCCGAATAATAAATATCTCCAAGATGAACCAATAATTCGTAGCCACCCTTGGCCTTGATCGAAGCCGCGGACACTGGCGCCCCATACAAGTTGGTGCTCCAATCACCTATGACGGCAACCTCAGCCTTGTCGGCTATCTGGCCCACTACAGCGTCAGGAGGACGCACAATGGGATGCCAGTCCCGTTGATCGATATGATCAAACAGGCTTGTGAACCAACCCCAAACGTCGCCACCAAACGCTCCTTGGCCGAATTTTGCTTCAAGGCCGCCGGCATAGAGCGGCACTCCGGAGGCGCTCCGCTCTGCTATCGCACTTTGTATGAGCGAGGTTTCGCGATCCTGAACCGAGACGAGGAACTCCTTGTCCGCTTCTGGCCGTTTCCTCCTCTAAGACCGCCATGGTTCGGCGAAATCGCCGAGCGCGGTCATCGAGACCGTCCAATCCACTTCGTATTTTCGCGCTCGCCGCTCTCGCCGTTTCCGCCAACGTGCGGGTCGTAACGATGTGAAGCTAACCGCTATTCTCAGCCAATCATTCCTCCATTTTTTGTTGTTGATTGGTTGTGTGCTCGATGTTCTCAGAACTTTTCGCCGGGTCAAATAAACTTGTATGTAATTTATTTGTTTGACAACTACCGCGCGAGAACGCAACATTTGGAAAGTCATGTCCGCGCGCGCGACCACGCGGATATAATTTCTGTGGCAATGCTAGCCGTCTAAGCCACCGGCTTTCTTTGCAATCTGGTTGTCGAAGCCGTCTAAGCTTGCAGCGAGCGTCGCGGAGGATCCTCATGGCCGGTCGCGATCAGCAAAACTTCAAACAGTATATCGAGATGCTCAAGCGCGCCCATGGTGGCGTCGAACCGTTGCTCAAAGTTGCGAGAGGGGCGACATCCCGCGGCACGGGATTCGAAAGTGTCCGCCCCGACACGGCACGCGCCGGGCTTGAGGCTATCGAAAAAAACCGCGAGCTGCCTCCGCCGCAATACTTTGGGCTGGAGGCGCTGATCGCGGAAGAGATTCGCCCAGCCTTCGAAATCCTTAACGGAAGCTTTGCGGCTCCGCATCCGCTCTGGACCAAGCTCACGTCCGATCCCGTTCTAAAATCGCGAATTGAAACGGCAATTCCTTCGGTCGGCCGCATCGAGCTGCCCGGCAATAACCGCTATCCCTATGGCGGCACGGGTTTCGTGGTTGGCAAGACCTGATCATGACCAACCGCCATGTTGCCGAGATTTTTACGGTGGGTCTCGGCAATCGCAGGCTCAAATTTATCACTGGCGCCAAAGCCGGAATTGATTTTTTGCGCGAGAAGGGCGGCCGTAACGACCAGACGCTTGCGGTGAAAAATATTCTAATGATCCATCCCTACTGGGATCTCTCGATCCTTGAGGTCGAAGGGCTTCCCGCCGAACATCCACAAGTGAAGCTGTCGCTGACAGATGCACGGCAGCTACCGGTCGGTCATGAGGTCTTTGTCATTGGCTACCCAGCCTATGATCCGCGTAATCCAGCCGATGCGCAGCAAAAGCTTTTCGAGGGCATCTACGGTATTAAACGGCTGCAGCCAGGGGCGTTGCACGGCGCGGGCGAGACGGCGAGCTTTGGCAAACTCGTGCATGCCACGACGCACGACTGTTCCACGCTCGGCGGCAATTCTGGCAGTGGAGTGTTCGATCTTTCAAGTGGCGAAGTTTTGGCCTTGCATTTCGGAGGTCAGTACCACCAGGCAAATTTTGGCGTGCCGACGTTTGAAATGGCGCGAGACAGCCGGATAGTGGACTTAGGCGTTTCGTTTTCTGGCAATGCGCCTGGTGATCCGAACGGTTGGTCCGAATGGTGGCAACGCGCCGATGAAGAATCGAACGAACAAGCGCCGATTGACGATGCGCAGGCGCCGCCAATCAACGCGTCGGCTGCGAGCCATAATGCGGATTTGCGATCGAACATTGATGGTACCGTGTCTATCGAAGTGCCGCTCCGCATCACCGTTTCTCTTGGTGTGCCGATGCTCGGGGGTATCGCGGTCCGCCCAAGCCGGGAAGCCGTCGTTACAAGCGGCCTTGAAGCTCTACGGATGCCTTTCCACGACACTGACTACGCGTCCCGAAAGGGCTACGACGCGCTGTTCCTGAACAGTCCGAAAGCAATGCCTCCAATTGAAGTACCCATGCCCGCGGCAACAGACACGTCAGTGCTCGCGCGGCTGTCGGGTGGCGGGACTGTGCTGCACTATCAGAATTTCTCGATTTGTATGCATGCGAAGCGACGATTGGCGTTGTTCACAGCATCCAACGTGACGGGAGAGGCAAAACTCCGAAAGCCGGAGCTCGGTCGCGACTACACGCGGAAAGCCCTCGGTGGGCTCGGAAAGAATGACCAGGAGCGATGGTTCCCGGATTCACGTTTGGATGACGAGTTTCAGCTGCCAGATGTGTTCTATAACAAAGATCGCACCGCCTTTGATAAGGGACATATCGTGCGCCGAGATGATGTGGCCTGGGGTGAAACTTATGAGGCGCTACGCCGCGCTAATGGTGATAGCTACCA
>CAWAWR010000033.1:0-36718 GCA_963785745.1 uncultured Alphaproteobacteria bacterium | reverse complement strand
GCAACGGACAACGGTCGCGACTGCCTGACCTTGCTCAATGGCGGCAATGTCGATCTGGCGTTCATCGACGTCCACATGCCCGAGCTCTTGGGCACCGAGGCGTTCTGGGCGGCCAGGAAGAAGGGATCGAGACCTTCGGTGATCTTCGATGTCGAACCCGCCATCGACCGAAGCGGTCGAGATGGCCCGCAGGCTCAAAGCGTACGAGTTCCTGTTCAAGCCGTTCGCGCCCGCCGACGCGGCTCCGATCCTGACCACCTTCGACCGCATCACGTCACCCATGAAGGTGCTGATCGTGGACGACTCCCGACCGTGCGTCAGCTCGTCCAGAAGGTCGTCAAGGGCAGCATGTTCAATTGCAATATTGCCGAAGCCGCCGACGGCGAGACCGCACTTGGCGCTTTGCAGGTGTTCGGAATTCGACGTTGTCTTCCTCGACTGCAACATGCCGGGCCTGAGCGGTGTGGCCACCATGAAGCGGCTGATGATGATGCAGTCCCTCGCCGAAGGTGGTGATGATCTCCAGCGAGCGCAATCCCAGCGACGGAACGTGAAGCACTGGATTGCGGCGCACGCGCCTTCCTCCACAAGCCGTTCGGTTCGGCGGACGTGGATCGGGTCCTGCATGCACTCATGGCTTGCGATGTCCGACCTTGACGGTGAAGAGCGACGAGCCGGATTTCGACGTGGCGATCGAGGGCAGCACCATCCGCCTCGCGCACAAGGGACCGGCCACATCTTCGAATATCTGTGGTTCGAGCGCCCGCCGCACCTGCGAAATGCCATTGTCCGGCCCGCGAGCGCCTGCAATGTCGCGCCGACGCATTTCGCCCCCGTCGCCGAGCGCGCGGCGCTCCTACAACTGAACGAGAACAGGCTGCTCGCCGCCTGAGCCGGCACCTGAAGTCACATCTGCCGATAGGTGTAGGTGTACTCCGCATCGCCCTGGTACGCCGTCAAAGCGGTAAGGCGGGCGCGATCCGGGGCCAGATGGCAAACCGGATCGGTCGCGGCGGCATCGCCGGTGATGGCCAATGCCTGACACGGCATCCGCCCGAGTCCAGGTCACGGCGCGGGCAATTGACGCACGGCTCCTTCATCCACGCGTTGCCGCGGAACGCGTTGAAGGCCGGCGACCGCTCCCAGCTTTCGGCGAGCGAATGATCGCGCACCGACCAGAATTCAAGGTTCGGACGCTCTCCGCCGCGTGACATGGCAAGACCTTCCCGGAAGGCGTCACGTTGAGCCAACGCGGCCCCAGCCGCCCACGCATGGCTTCGGATATCCGGCGTAGTAGTCCGGCAAGGCCGCGTCGATGACAATCCGGCCGTGATGACGGGTGCGCAGTTCGTCCAGCAACGCCAATGCGCGATCGACCTGCTCGCGCGTGGGCAGCAGGCTGGCCCGGTTCGTGAGTGCCCAGCCGTAACATCGCACATGAGCGATCTCGACCCGTCCGGCACCCAATGCGAGCGCCAGTTCCACCATGTCGCTGATCCGTTCGATATTCGCGCGATGAATGACCGCGTTGACGGTCAGCAGCAATTTCCGTTCCACCACGTCCCTCGCCATCGCCAGCTTGCGAGCGAACGCCCCCTCGTAGCCAGCAATATTGTCAGCCGAGGACGGGATGCTGTCCTGGATCGAGACCTGAACGTGGTCGAGCCCGCCTCCTTCAGCTGGTCGAGCCTGACGGCGGTCATGCCGACGCCCGAGGTGATGAGGTTGGTGTAGAGCCCGGCCGCATAGGCCGCGGCTGCGATCTCGACCAGGTCGCGCCGCGCGGCGGGCTCACCTCCTGAAGGTGAATATGCAACACCCCCATCGCCGAGGCTTCCTTGAAGACCCGCGCCCAGGTCGCCGTGTCGAGCTCATCCTCGCGCTGGTCAAGCGCGAGCGGATTGGAGCACAAGGGCATCCTAGCGGACAGCGATGGGTCATTTCCGCCAGCAGGCCGAGCGGCTTCGGCAGCGGCGTGGGGTCCCCGCCGCCACGTCACAGCTCCAGCAGCCGTTTGTCTGCCAGTCCGCGCAGCATGGCGGTCACGTCGGCCAGGATGCGCTCACGCGGGGCTGCAAACGCCGCCGCGAGATCGTCGACAATCTCCGTGAAGGTCGCCTCGCCGGTACAGCGCTTGATGATTTCGACCGCGACCGGATCGGCCTTTATTACGCGCTCGGGCCCCAGCAACGTCCAGCCATGGGCCTCGTTCTCGACGAGAGGCACCCCGCGCGGCAGCCTTGGGCGGGCATCGGGCGCGATAGGTGCGGTGTTGTCGTTCATGCGCGGACCTCAGTCTTTCGGCACGAAGGCACCCGGCGGAACGTGCCGGGGTTCGACATAGGCGTGATGCAGCGCATCAAGCATGGCCCACAATACTCGCACTTGAATTCAAGCGCTTTGAGGACGAACCGCTGGTCCTCGGCGTCTTGGCATGCTGTTTGACATAGGCCAGCGCAAAGTCGGAGTTCTTCTCGGCCTGCGGCGGCCGCTTGATGAAATAGGCCAGCGTCGCGGAAATGACGAAGTCGTAGTTTTGCAGCACGCCCTCAACGCGTTCGCTGATGATATCGGCGAGAACAGTTCCGTGAGGCACGACGCCACCGCCTCGAGCAAGGACTTCTCGCGGGCGAAATGTACATAGGCATCGACCGCAAACCGCGTCGCCGGCAGAAGGCCGCGCTCCGAGACGACATAGTCGCCATCGAGCCCCAGCCCGTCGGTCAAACGCAACCAGCGCTCGATACCGCCCTCTTGTCGCTACCCTCGCCGTCATGGTCGACAAGACGGCTCCGCCAATTGCGCCGCAATCCCGATCGTTGCATCGCGCGATCAGGTTGGCGTCTTTGAGGGGCATCATGGCCTGATAGTAGTCCCGATTTAGCGCCCAGGCCTGCACCTGCCCCTTGGTGCACTGCCCGCCATGCAGCATGTGGTGGAATGGATGCAGGCGGTGGTAGCGGCGCTTCCCGATGTCCCGCAGTTGCGCCTCGAGTTCATCCTCGGTCAGCATCGCCGTCATAGCGATAACTCCAACCCGTCTTCGGCAATTTCCCATCCCTTGCTGAGCACATCCATGCGCTCCGGTGATCCGTCGACCAGAATGGGATTGGTGTTGTTGATATGGATATAGATTTTCCGCGCTTTCACGTCCTTGAGCGCGTCGAGCGATCCGCCTGCTCATTGATTGACATGTGACCCATGCGCCGGCCGGTCTTGGTTCCCGTGTTCGTCGCGATCATCTCGTCATCGCGATAGAGCGTGCCGTCGGAGAATACGGCTTCCGCCCGCGCGAGGCGCTCCCGCATGGCCGCCGTGACGGCGGCCGCGCCCGCGATGTAGAGCATCCGTGCGCCCTGAGCCGTACTTCCACCCCGACGGTGCCGGCACTTTCGCTGATTGTGTCGGACTCGTCATCTTCCAGATAGACAGAACCTTGCCGGGAACAGCCAGCTCGGCCTCAAGCGCACCGGGCATGACGCATGGATGGCCGAGAGGCGTCACCCGCCGCTGCACGACATCTAACGCGAGGACGCCGAACATGCTGTTGTGTTCGATAACCTCCAGCGCCGATGCCGATGCGTACAGTTCAAAAGCCTCGCGCTCCCGCAAGCTCAGGAGGCCGGCCACTCGATCGATTCGGCGCCGGTCAGCAGGACGGCTTTGATGGGGCTGCCGCGCGGTCGATCTGTGGATGCAAAGCAGGCGAGCGGCGAAGCTGCTCGGGCAGGTCGGGTGATGCATTGATAAAGAGCCAATCCTCGCCGTTTGCAGAAACGGCGAGGCTGGCTTGCGTGCGCGACTTTACCCGCCGGTCGCCCGCCCATGCCAATTGGCATACCGGGCACCGGCAGTTCCATTGTGGGAAACCTCCGCCTGCCGCCGACCCAAGTACGATGGCGGTGAGGCGCCGCATCCCGGCGAAAGACTAGAACTCAGGCTGCTGGTAGCCGTTGATTTCGAGTCCCACGCAGATTTCAACGAGGATTGGTGTCGACCACGTCATGATTGTTTCCTCTCGCTGCGTCCCTGACGGCGCATTGCGACAACGTGCTATACGCATACGGGTTCCGGGAGAAGCAAGCGCGACCAAAGCTGCCGGCTTGCCCCTGGCGGATGTGGCTTAAGGCTTTGATATTCCGGCGATCTGCAGGCTGAGCTTCTGTGCGCGCTCCAGCACCGCCGGCGGGACGGCGAAGGTCCCGGCGACCACCTTCTGAAGCTCCTCGCCGCGAGCGGTTCGACGTCGGCCTGCGCCTTCCCGGCTTCGGCGAGGAACGCCGGATCGCGCATCGCGGCATCGAAGGCGCGGCGCAGCGCCGTCGCCGTCGTATCCGGCAGGCCGGGCGGCGCCAGCAGTGCGGTGCCGAGCGGCGCTCCGCCCGCGAACAGGCTCAGGATCTGCCGCTGCTCGTCGTCCCTGGCGAGATCGACGATGGCCGGCACGTCCGGCAATTCGCGATGACGCGCCGCGTGAACTGGACGAGCAAATAATCTTCTTGTCGCGCAACCACTCCGGCGTGCCGCTCTTGATGCTCGACCAGGGCTTCACGATGGCGTCGACCTCGCCGCGCTCGAAGGCGAGCTGCGCCGAGGTCGGGCCCTGGAACCCCGTCACGATCTTGTACTTGGTACCGACAAGCTCGTTCATCAGCCGGCGCATCACCACTGACGACGAGGTCGGTCCGGTGCCGGCGGCGATCGTCTCGCGCGCCATCACGTCCTGGATGTTTCGCATGCCCGAGGCGTGCCAGGCGTGATCGACCTCGACATTGGCGTTCACGCGACCGATCCAGGTGTATTTGCGGCGCGTCGTACTGGATGCCCGGCGTGGTGCCGAGCACCTGGCCGACGGCGACCGTTTGCGAGACGACGCCCATCACGGTGCCGTCCTTGGGCGCGACGTTGTAGAGGTAGTTGGCGCCACGCAGGCCGCCCGCGCCCGGCATGTTCTGCACGATCACATTCGGCTTGCCCGGCAGATACGCGCCGAGGTGGCGCGCGACCAGCCGCGCATAGAAATCATACGGCCCGCCGGCCTCGAAGCTCGCGATGATCGTGACCGTGCGGCCGGAGAAATCCGGCGCTGGTTCAGCCTGCATCGGAGAGACGCATGCAACCAGCGCGACGAGCCCGGCCGCCAAGCGCACAGACGCGGCGAGTATGGACATCAGGCGTTGCCCGGCTGCGTTTTCGGATCGTCCCGCTGACACGATCGTGGTTGAAATTGTTGCAGGGCCCTATGCCGGTTGTCCACCGCGCAAGACAAACGCGCCGCTGCCATGGGCAGCGCGCCTTCGCCGTGCGCTGAATACAGGGGCAAGGTGCGCGCGCAGAAGCAGCCGAACAGCCGCTCCTACGACCGCCCCCGCGTGGCGACCAATTCAAGTCCAGCTCAGATCGTGGATCCGGAACGGCGTCGACCGGATACGTTTGCCGGTCGCGTAGTAGATCGCGTTGGCGACAGCCGGCGGCGCCGGCGGGCCGGCGGGCTCGCCGAGGCCGCCCCACTTCTTGCCGCCCGAGACGCGAAGTGGATCTCGACCTGCGGGTTCTGGTCGATGCGCACCAGGTTGTAGGTGTCGAAGTTCGTGTTGGTGAAGCGCCCGCCTTCCAGCTCCAACCCGCCGGTCCAGGCGTGCGACAGCTCCCAGCAGACCGAGCCTTCGCACTGCTCGGTGGCGGCATGCGGATTGATGACGTGGCCGGCGTCCAGCACCACCACGATCTTCTCGATGGTGAGCTGGCCGCGCCGGCTGACCGTCACGGTGGCGCAGGCCGCCGCGATCGTGCCGTGCAATTCGACGACCGCCACACCCATGCCCTCGCCCTTCGGCAGGTCGGTGCGGAAACCCGCCTTCTGCTTGAGCGTGTTCAGCACGAGCTGCCAGTCGGCCATGCCCTTCGTCATCTCGATGCGCCAGTCGAGCGGATCCCATCCGCCCGCGATCGCCATCTCGTCGACGAAGCTCTCGGTGAAGAAGCCGAGCTGGTTGGCGCCCGGCGCACGATGCGTCGAGCTCGGGATGTGGGTCTTGACGTTGTGCCGCTCGTGGTGCCGGTGCGGGATCTTGTACGGCATGTTGTAGATGCCGTAGTCGGCGGTCGCGCCGCCGATCTGCTCGTTGCCGTCCTGGATGAACCACGCCGCGCGGGTGACCAGCGCCTCGGGCAGGCCGTCGTCGCCGATCGCGGCACGCAGCTTGGCGACCGCGAGCGGACGCTGCTTGTCCTGCGCGATGTCTTCCTCGCGCGACCACAGCACCTTCACCGGCCGGCCGACCTGCTTGGAGATTTCGGCCGCCTGACGGGTGACGCCTGTGCCGCCGGCGCCGTTGCCGCCGAAGCCGCCGCCCAGGAACATGGTGTGGGCATAGACGATCTTCGGGTCGACCTTGAGCTGGTCGGCGACCAGCAGGATCGCGGCCGACTGATCCTGCGTCGGCGACCACACATCGACGCGATCCGCCTGCACATGCACGGTCGCGTTGATCGGCTCCATGCGGGCATGGGTTTCGAACGGCCGCTCGTATTACGCGGTCACGACCTTGTTGGATGTGGCGATGATCTCGACCGCCTTCGGGTCTGCCTTTTGCTGACGAGGCCCTTCTGCGTCCATCAGCCTGTGCCCTTCCTCGTAGTAGCTCGCGGTGCTCGCCTTCGCGCTGTCGCCGAAGTCCCACTCGATCGGGAAGCAGGTCGAGCGCCGTCTTGGCGCGATACCAGGTGTCCGCGACCACCGCGACCGCATCCTGCAGGTCGGGCTGGCCGCGCTTGCCGGGAACCGCCTTGAGCGGAACCGCGGCGATCACGCCGGGGCGGCTCTTGATGGCATCGAAATTGTAGCTCTTCAGCGTTCCCCACGGCACCGGGCTCGCCTTCACCGCGGCGTAGACCATGCCGGGCACGCGCGTATCGATCGCGTATTGCGCGCTGCCGTTGACCTTGTGCGGAATGTCGAGGCGCTGCGTCGGCTTGCCGAGCAGCCACCACTTGGCCGGATCCATCTTGATCTCCGGCTCCTTGTCGAGCTTGACCTTCGCCGCGGCTTCAGCAAACTCCGCATAGGTGCCGGTGCGATTGCCCGCCGTGAGCACGCCCTGCTTGGCTACGACCGAAGAGCGCTCCACGCCCCACGCTTTGGCGGCGGCTTCCTTGAGGCGCTCGCGCGCGGATGCGCCGGCGCCGCATCAGGTGCGGATGCTGCAGCCGCACGAGCTGCGAGCCGTGCGTGCTCATCACCTTGTATTCCTTGTTGTTGCGCAGGTGCCGGTTGGGATCGGCGAACACGGCCTGGACCTTCGCCCATTCGACGTCGAGCTCTTCGGCGATCAGCATCGCGACCGATGTGAGGCCGCCCTGCCCCATCTCCGTGTGCGGCACGCGCAGCGTGACCGTGCCGTCCTCGTCGATCGCGAGCCAGGCGTTGATCTCGGTGCCGCCGGCGGTCGTCGTCGACTGCGTGCTCGGGCTCGATCCTCGCGGCCTGCGCACCGGCATGTGGAAGCCCATCATCAGGCCGCCGCCGGCGGCGAGCGAGGTGCGGATGAATGTGCGGCGCGAAAGTTCTGTCTTGGTCATGTCAGCCTCCCTTATATCTACGCAAGCTCGGCGGCGCGGCGGATCGCCTGGCGGATGCGCAGATAGGTGCCGCAACGGCAGAGATTGTCGGCCATCGCGGTGTCGATCTCCGCATCGGTCGGATTCTTGCGCCGGGCGAGAAGGCGGCCGCCGACATGATCTGGCCGGACTGGCAATAGCCGCACTGGGGAACGCCGATCTCCACCCAGGCCCGCTGCACCGGATGGCGAGTTCCTTGGACAGGCCTTCGATGGTGGTGACCTGCTTGCCGGCCGCAGCCGATGCCGGCAGCTGGCAGGCCTTCATCGGCTGACCGTCCAGATGCACCGTGCAGGCGCCGCAGCGCGCAATCCCGCAGCCGTACTTGGTGCCGGTGAGCCCGATATTGTCGCGCAGGACCCACAGCAGCGGGGTCTCCGGCTCGACGTCCACCGTGTGGCTCGCCGTTGACGTTCAGGGTAAATTGCATGTGCGTTTCCTTTCGCCAGCAGCGCGGGTTTCTTGTGCCCCACGCGAAGGTTGGTATGCCCCATCGCTCAACAAGGATAATCTCTCGCAGCAACCGTGGACAAGGTTGAGCTCGTCGTCTACCTGATGGACGGCTGGCACGCGCGGCACGGCATGGCGGCGGGGTCGATGACGCCGGTGGTCGATGCCCTGCACAAGCAGAACGAGATCGACGTGTTCGCGATCGCCGCTTACGCCCTGGCTCTGCGCGACGGAGAAAAGCCGATCGACGCCGACGCCGTCAGGAGCGCCGCCCTCAAGCTCGAATGGGGCCATTCAGAAGCGCCACCGGTGCCGAAGGAATTCAGCGAGGGCGCCAAGGTGTTCGAAGCGCGCTGCGCGCAATGCCACCGCAGCGGTGGCGCCACGGTACCGCTGGCGCTGCAAACCTCCATCCACGCACCGGTGCCTGACAGTGTCGTGGAGGCGATCCGCCACGGCATCAAGCCGCCGGTCGGCGCGCTTGGCCGATCCATGCCAGCCTTTAGCGAGCAATTGTCAAATGCGGAGATGTCCGCGTTGGTGAGATTCCTTCGCGCGCGCTTCAGCGCGAAGGGGCCGTGGAAGATGTAATTGGCGCTCGGCGCCGACGCGCACGGGTTCTTCGAACGCGCGCTCGAGCAACCGACCGAGCGCAAAAAATCGGAACGGCCCAAACCGGACCTTTCGAAAAATGGAAGATGATTAGGAAAATCAAATCCGAAACTGGCGGGAGCGACGGAACTCGAACCCGCGGCCTCCGGCGTGACAGGCCGGCGCTCTAACCAACTGAGCTACGCCCCCATTTTCGGGAGTGCTGCGGACTTAAATGCGCCTCCCCGGCAAGTCAAGGCGCGGCTCGGAAACACCACCTTAAGAGGGTCCCAGGCCCCTCGGAGGGCGAATCAGGTGCAAGAAACCCCCATAGAATCGGCTTTCCAAGCCCAAAAGTCCGAAAAAACCCACATTTTTCGCTATGAAGTCCATGGTCGAGACTATCCGAATCGTCTAATCCGACTGCGTGATGAGTGGCTTTAACGGCCACTTCCGACCACAACGAGGAGGGTCATCCATGGCCACGGCACCCGCTGCCAAAAAGTCCGCACCGACTGTTACGATGAAGCATCTCGCCGCGAGCCTCGCGGAAAATCATGAGATGTCAAAAAAGCAGACCGAGGCTGTGCTCGGCGACTTGGTCGGTCTGGTGACCAAGCACCTCAAGAAGGGCGACCGCATTCGTATCGGCGGTCTCGGCATCCTTCAGGTGCGCAAGCGGGCCGCCCGCATGGGCCGCAACCCCGCGACCGGCGAGCCGATCCAGATCAAGGCCTCGAAGAAGGTCGCGTTCCGCGCCGCCAAGGAACTCAAGGAAGCGGTCTAACACCGGTTTTCCAATTACCCTTCCCGTGCGACGTCGGCGGCCGTGAGGCCGCTGACGCGCCGGATTTTTTGAATATTGCCGGTTCACTCGGACGCACGCTTCATTTCAGCGTTTGTGCTCGAGTGGCTTGCCAGCCGTAGCTGCGACCATTTCAGTCCGCCTTCGCCAAAGTTTCGGCGGACAGCCTTGCACTGCTGCGCAGCGACGCCTGGTGGGCGGTGAGAGGATCGAACCCCCGACATCTTCGGTGTAAACGAAGCGCTCTACCGCTGAGCTAACCGCCCGAACCTTCGCGTTCCAATCGCCTCCTTTATCGCCGCCAGCAACCCCGCTGGCAAGGTTGCCTGCCCGCGACGGTCGACCTACGCTTCATCGGCGCGGCGGTCGTTCGCCGGCGCGACTGCGCGGGTGCTTCATGCCGAACGGCCAATGCCATCGCGTGCGATTGGCCATCGTGGCGATGGCGCTCGCTGTCCTGCCGGGGACCGCCCTCGCACAATCCGGCTATCCCTCCCGTCCTATCCGCGTGGTCGTGCCTTCAGGCCCCGGCAGCGCGCCGGATCTGATCCCGCGGCTTCTGGGCGAGGCGCTGACTGCGCGCTGGGGACAGCCGGTCGTGGTCGAGCACCGTCCCGGTGCCGGCGGCAATCTCGGCGCCGAGTTCGTCTTCAAGGCGGCGCCTGACGGCTACACCCTGCTCTCGACCTGGTCGAGCCCGCTGGTGGTCAACCAGAGTCTCTACGCCAAGATCAATTATGACCCGGCGGCCTTTGCCGTCATCGCGGTGATCGCGACCTCACCCAATGTGCTGGTCGTCCATCCCAAGGTGCCGGCAGCTTCGCTGGGCGAGCTTGCCGCCTACGCCAAGGCAAACCCCGCCAAGCTCACCTACGCCTCGGTCGGCATCGGCGGCACGCCGCATTTGGCGATGGAGATGCTCAAGGCCGCGGCCGGCATCGACATCAGGCGCATTCCCTACAATCGCGGGCTGGCGCCGGCGATCGCCGATACGCTGGCCGGTCAGGTCGACATGGTGTTCGGCAATCTCGCCGACGTCCGCACCCACATCGCCAACGGCGCGGTGAAGGCGCTAGGCGTCGGAAGCGAGACGCGCATTCCCGAGCTGCCGGACGTGCCGGCAATCGCCGAGCTCTATCCCGGCTATCTCAATGTCGCCTGGTACGCCTTCGTCGCCCCGCCGAAGACTCCGGCGACGATCGTCCGACAACTTTCGGACGCCATCGCCGAAACCTTGCAGCGGCCCGATGTGGCCCGGCGCATGCGCGAGCTTGGCCTCACGACGCTCGCGCTCTCGCCCGCCGAAACGGCGGCCTTCATCACCAGCGAGGCCGCGCGCTGGGGCAAGGCCATCCGCGACGCCGGGATCAAGGCTGAGTGATGCCGGGGCTATCTCACGCCGGGATCGGGACCTCACCGACGTCTTTGGGCACCTTGTAGCCCTTCTGCACGGCGGGCCGCGCAGCGATGGCGAGGTACCAGCGCTTGACGTTGGGATATTTGTTGAGATCGACGGTCTGCCACTCGTAGCGCGAGACCCACGGCCAGATCGCCATGTCCGCGATGGAGTAGTCGCCGGCGGCGTATTGATGCGTCGCGAGCTGCTTGTCGAGCACGCCGTAGAGCCGGTGCGCCTCCTTGAGGTAGCGCTCCTCGGCATAGGGCGCCTTGCCCGGATTGTACTTGGTGAAGTGGTGCACCTGGCCGAACATCGGTCCCGGCCCGCCCATCTGCCACATCAGCCACTCGATCACGCGGTAGCGGCCGTCGCCCTCGCGCGGCAGGAACTTGCCGGTCTTGTCGGCGAGGTAGATCAGGATCGCGCCCGATTCCATCAACGACAGTCCGTTGTCGCGATCGACGATCGCCGGAATGCGGTTGTTGGGACTGATCTTGAGGAACTCCGGCTTGAACTGCTCGTCCTTGCCGATGTCCACCGGATGCACGGTGTAGGGCAGCCCGAACTCCTCGAGCGCGATGGAGACCTTGCGGCCGTTGGGGGTGGTCCAGGTGTAGAGATCGATCACGGGATGGTTCCTTGCTGACGGCTTTACGCACAGTTTTGGGCCGGTCGCCCGGCGGCCGCAAAGTGCGGGTTTGAGAGGGCTCCCGCAAGGCCCGGGCACACGATTGCCAGCCCAAGACAGCGGCGCCGCGCCGTTGCAGAATGGGCCATAAGGTCGCGACAAGACCGCTCGGGGAGGACGCGCATGAATCGCTTCACAAGGGCCGCCCGGCGGCTTGCCCTGCTCGCAGCTTTGATGGCCGCTGTGCCGTTTGCCGCCGCCGCCCAGGCCGATTTCCCCCGCCGCGCAGTGAAGTTCGTGGTGCCGGTCCCGCCCGGCAACATGCTGAACTCGATGCCGCGCATCATCGGCGAGAAGCTCTCGGCGCGCTGGAGCCAGCCGGTGGTCGTCGAGAACCGGCCGGGCGCCGCGTCGAACCTCGGGACCGAGGCTGTCTTCAAATCGGAGCCCGACGGCTACACGCTCTTGGTCTCGCCGCCCGGGCCGCTCTCCGTCAGCCAGCACGTCTATCCGAAGCTCGGCTTCGACCCGATGGCATTCGTGCCCGTCTCAACGCTGATCCAGTTTCCGTTCATCCTGGTCGTGAATGCGAAAGCGCCGTGACAAAACCTTCGCCGAGTTCATCGCGCGCGCGAAGGCCAACCCCGGCAAGATCAGCTTCGGCTCGCCTGGGGTCAGTTCAACGCCGCATCTCCAGATGGAGCGGTTCGCGGCGGCGGCCGGCATCAGCTTCGTGCACGTGCCTTATGCCGGCCTCGCGCCGGCGATGCGCGACCTGATCGCCGGCCACATCGACGCGATCTTCGACACGCCGGGCAACGTCCTGCCACATGTCGCGAGTGGCGGCGTGAAAGCGCTGGCGGTCACCGGCGCCAAAGCGCATCGCCGGAACTGCCGAATGCACCGGCGATCGCGGAGAGCCTGCCGGGCATCGTCCACACCGACTGGTTCGCAGTTGTGGCGCCGCCGAAGACGCCGCCGGCGCTCGCGACGCGGCTGTCGCAGGAAATCGCGGAGACGATGAAGCTGCCGGACGTCGCGAAGCGGATTTCCGAGTTCACCGTCACGGCGGTCGGAAGCTCCCCGGCGGAGACGGCGGCGCTCATCAAGCGCGAAGTCGGAACTCTACCGCGCCCTCGATCGCCGCGACCGGGATCAAGGTCACGAAAAAAAATGAGGAAACGACCGTGCAGCAACAGTCTGACCTAGCTCGTCTTTCTCATCGCCGCCGCGGTGGCGGGCGCCCTGCCCGGCGGCGCCGCGGCGCAGACCGGCTACCCGACCCGCACGATCAAGATCGTGGTGCCGGCGCCGCCGGGCGCCAACCTGGACACGATCCCCCGGATCATCGCCGACAAGCTCGCGACGTCATTGGGGTCACCCGGTCATCATCGAGCACCGGCCGGGCGCCGCGCAGAACCTCGGCGCCGAGGTGGTGGCGCGCTCCGAGCCCGACGGCTACACGCTGCTCGCCACGCCGCAGGGACCGCTGGTGATCAGCCAGCACTTCTTCACCAAGCTCGGCTTCGATCCGGCCGCGTTCGTCCCGGTTTCCATCATCGCCTCGCAACCGCTTGTCCTCATCGCGCATCCCAAGTTCCGCGCCGCGAACCTGAAGGATCTCGTCACGTCGGCGAAAGATGCCCGCATCAGCTTCGCATCGGCGGGGATCGGCAGTTCGCCGCATCTGACCGGCGAGATGCTCAAGCTCGCGGCCAAGATCGATTTCGTCCATGTCCCCTACAAGGGTCTTGCGCCTGCGATGACCGACCTGCTCGGCGGCCATGTCGACATGATGTTCGACAACCTCACCAACGCGCTGCCGCAGATCCGGGACGGCAAGGTCAAGGCGCTCGCGGTCGCCAGCGAAACGCGCATCGGCGAATTGCCCGACGTGCCCGCGATCGCCGAGCTGTTCCCCGGCTTCTATTCGACCAGCTGGTTTGCGATCGTCGCCCCGCCGAAAACCCCCGCCGGCGTCGCCGCCCAACTGTCGCAGGCCATTGCGGCGACGCTCAAGCTGCCGGACGTCATCGATCGCTACCGCGCGCTCGCGAGCACCCCGGTCGGAAGCTCGCCGGCCGAAACCGAGGCTTTCCTCAAGAAGGAATCCGAGCGCTGGCGGCAGGTCATCGCCGCCGCCGGGATCAAGCCGGAATAGCCGCCTACTGCGCCTGCAGGCCGAGCGCCTTGATCAGCTCCGCCATGTTCTTCGCTTCGTCGCGCATCATCGCGCCCATCTCCTGCGGCGTGGAGTTGGCGATCAGGGTGCCGCTGTCGGTAAGCCGCTTGATCACGGCGGGATCGCGCGCGGCCTTGAGGAACTCCGCATTGAGACGCTCGACCACCGCGCCGGGCATGCCGGCAGGGCCGACGAGACCGAACCAGTTGGCGATGCGTTCACGCGCCAGCCCGACCTCGATCAGGGTCGGGACGTCGGGCGTTGCGGGCAGCCGCGTCTCGGCATCGACCGCCAGCGCGCGCAGCTTCCCGCCGTCGAGATTGGCGCGCGCCGAGGTGTAGGAGGCGAACGCGAAATCGATGCGGCCGGTGATCAGGTCGGCCATCAGCGGCGCGCCGCCGCGGTATTGCACGAACTGGATCGGCGTCTTGGTGCCGAGCCCGATCCGCGCCGCCATCAGGTGCGCCGGGGTGCCGACGCCGGCGGAGCCGAAGGACAGCCCTCCGGGCCGCTTGCGGCCAAGCTCGAGCAGCTCGGCGACCGACTTGGCCGGACTGTCTTGGGGGACGACCATCAGCGCCGGCATCCGGAACAGCAGCGTGACGGGCGTAAAGCCCTTCACGGGATCGTAGGCGACCGGCTGCATCGCCGGGATTGCCGCATGGGCGGAGCCCGTAATAGTGAGCAGCGTGTAGCCGTCGGGCGGGGCGTTCTGCACCCCCACCGCTGCGACCGTGCCGCCGCCGACCGGGCGGTTCTCGACCACGATCTTCTGGCCGGTGTTCTTCGTCACGGCGTCGGCATAGATCCGGGTCGAGACGTCGGTGATGCCGCCGGGGGCGACGCCGACGATGATGGTGATCGGCCGCGCCGGAAACTCCTGCGCCTGGGCAGCGGCGGCAAGCCACGGCACGCAGGCGGCGACCACCGCCTGAAGAAGCCGTGCAAGACTGCCTCGCCGCATGACGTCCCCTCCCCATTCCGGTTTGGTCGCGAGAGTGCGGCCTGGCCAAGGCTCCGGCAAGACCCCAAAACAAAACGGCGGCGCCTCAAGGCGCCGCCGTCTGTTTCATCGACTGTGTCGTCGCGTCAGTGCGCGGTGAGCGCGGAGGAGTCGTCTTCCGCCACGGGCTCGGCCGCGGGTTTCGCAGCCTTGTCCTCGTCCCACTCGATCGGCGTCGGCGCGCGGACCAGCGCCTTCGGCAGCACCTCGTCCATGCGCGACACCGGGATGATCTCCAGACCCTTCTTGATCAACTCGTTGATCTCGACCAGGTCCTTCGCGTTCTCCTCGGGGATCAGCACCGTCTTGATGCCGCCGCGCTGCGCCGCAAGCAGCTTCTCCTTCAAGCCGCCGATCGGAAGCACACGGCCGCGCAGCGTGATCTCGCCAGTCATGGCGACGTCGCGACGCACCGGAATGCCGGTCATCACCGAGACGATCGCCGTCACCATGGCGACACCCGCCGACGGACCGTCCTTCGGGGTCGCCCCCTCCGGCACGTGCACGTGGATGTCCTTCTTGTCGAAGGCCGGCGGTTCGATGCCGAAGGCCACGGCGCGCATGCGGACATAGGACGCCGCCGCCGAGATCAATTCCTTCATCACGTCACGCAGGTTTCCGGTGACCGTCATCTTGCCCTTGCCGGGCATCATGGCGGATTCAATGGTGAGCAGCTCGCCGCCCACATCGGTCCAGGCAAGACCCGTCACGACGCCGATCTGGTCCTCGTCCTCGAGCTCGCCGAAGCGATACTTGGGGACGCCCAGGAAGTCGGACAGCGTCTTGGCGTCGACCACGATCGACTTCTTGTCCAGGTTCAGCGTGAGCTCCTTCACGGCCTTGCGGACCAGGTTGGAGAGCTCGCGCTCCAGGTTCCGGACGCCCGCTTCCCGCGTGTAACGGCGGATCAGCAGCAAGAGTCCTTCGTCGTCGATCGACCATTCCTTCGCATCGAGGCCGTGCTTGCTGATCGCATTCGGGATCAGGTGCTTGCGCGCGATCTCGACCTTCTCGTCCTCGGTGTAGCCGGGAAGACGGATGATCTCCATGCGGTCCATCAAGGGCGGCGGGATGTTGAGCGTGTTCGCCGTCGTGATGAACATCACGTTCGAAAGATCGTAGTCGACCTCGAGATAGTGGTCGTTGAAGGTGTGGTTCTGCTCGGGGTCGAGCACCTCGAGCAGCGCCGACGACGGATCGCCGCGGAAATCGGCGCCCATCTTGTCCACCTCGTCGAGCAGGAACAGCGGGTTCGACGACTTCGCCTTCCGCATCGACTGGATGATCTTGCCGGGCATCGAGCCGATATAGGTCCGGCGGTGACCGCGGATCTCGGCTTCGTCACGCACGCCGCCGAGCGACACGCGCACGAAATCGCGGCCGGTCGCCTTCGCGATCGACTTGCCGAGCGACGTCTTGCCGACGCCGGGCGGTCCGACCAGACACAGGATCGGGCCGGTCAGCTTGTTGGCGCGCTGCTGCACGGCGAGATACTCGACGATGCGCTCCTTGACCTTCTCCAAGCCGTAGTGATCCGCGTCCAGGGTCTCCTGGGCCTGCTTGAGGTCCTTCTTGACCTTGGACTTCTTGTTCCACGGGATCGACAACAGCCAGTCGAGATAGTTGCGCACGACCGTCGCCTCGGCGGACATCGGCGACATCTGGCGGAGCTTCTTGAGCTCGTGGTTCGCCTTGTCGCGCGCTTCCTTCGAGAGCTTGGTCTTCTTGATCTTGTCTTCGAGTTCGGCGAGCTCGTCCTTGCCGTCCTCGTCGCCCAGCTCCTTCTGGATCGCCTTCATCTGCTCGTTGAGGTAGTACTCGCGCTGGGTCTTCTCCATCTGGCGCTTGACGCGCGTGCGGATGCGCTTCTCGACCTGCAGCACCGAGATTTCGCTTTCCATCAGGCCGAGCACTTTTTCCAGCCGCTCGGGCACCGACGGCGTTTCCAGGATCTGCTGCTTGTCGGGAATCTTCACCGCAAGGTGCGACGCGACGGTGTCGGCGAGCTTGGCGTAGTCCTCGATCTGCTGGACGACGCCGACGACCTCGGGCGAGACCTTCTTGTTGAGCTTCACATAGTTCTCGAACTCGTTGACGACAGAGCGCGCCAACGCTTCCGCCTCAACCTTTTCGCCGGCATTGTCGGAGAGAACGATCGCATCCGCCTCGTAGTATTCGGCGCGGTCGGTGTAGCGCTCGACCTTGGCACGCGCGGCGCCCTCGACCAGCACCTTGACCGTGCCGTCGGGCAGCTTGAGCAGCTGCAGGACGCTCGCCAGCGTTCCGGTCTCGTAGATCGAGTCGGTGGCGGGATCGTCGTCCGATGCGTTCTTCTGGGTAGCCAGGAGAATGAACGTGTCGGAGCGCATGACCTCTTCAAGCGCCTTGATCGACTTCTCGCGGCCGACGAAGAGCGGGACGATCATGTGCGGGAACACCACGATGTCCCGCAACGGCAAAACTGGGTACGCCCGGGTCTCACCGGGGATCAGAGGGGGGCGAGGCTTTGCGCTGGTCATGGCCCAAGTTCCTTGTTGTTGTGCCCCTCGCCCGGAACCCGCGGTATGCGGCATTACGGTCGAGTGCCGGAGGGCCGGGAAGGGAACACGGCGGCTTGAGAGGGTGCCGTGCGCCGGAGGGATGGGTACGAAACCCTGCCCGGAAGAGACGCGATCCTTCGTACTATTTCATCGGCTGTATTAGGTGGCTACGGCCGGGTAGAGTGTCAAGTAAGCCCGAAAATTCAGGCAAATAGCTGTGACTAAGGCCTCCCTGAGGGGCCCCGCGGACGAATCGCGCCGGCGACGCTGGCGGCGTCATCTTCTCGCTCAGGCGCTGGCGGAGGCGTCGTTCGCCCGGTCGGCCCGGTCCGCGTAGATGTAGAGGGGCCGCGCGGTCTCCTCGACGACCTCTTTCGAGATCACGACCTCCTCGACCCCCTCGAGGCCCGGCAGCTCGAACATGGTGTCGAGCAGGATCCGTTCCATGATCGAGCGCAGGCCGCGGGCGCCGGTGTTGCGCTCGAAGGCCTTGTCGGCGATCGCCCGCAGCGCCTCGGTCGGAACCGTGAGGTCGACGTTCTCCATCTCGAACAGCCGCTGGAACTGCCTGACGACCGCATTCTTCGGCTTGGTCAGGATTTCGATCAGCGCGCCCTTGTCGAGGCCTTCGAGCGTCGCGATGACCGGCAGCCGCCCGACGAACTCAGGAATGAGGCCGAACTTCAACAGGTCCTCCGGCTGGAGGCCCCTGAAGATGTCGCCGGTGGTCGGCGCTCCCGGGTCCTTCGGGTCACCGAAGAAGCCCATGGAACTTTTGTTCAGCCGCCGCTCGATGATCTTTTCGAGCCCGGCGAACGAGCCGCCGCAGATGAACAGGATATTGGTGGTGTCGACCTGCAGGAACTCCTGCTGCGGGTGCTTGCGGCCACCCTGCGGCGGCACCGATGCGACGGTGCCTTCCATGATCTTCAAGAGCGCCTGCTGGACGCCCTCGCCCGACACGTCGCGCGTGATCGACGGATTGTCGGACTTGCGGCTGATCTTGTCGATTTCGTCGATGTAGACGATGCCGCGCTGTGCGCGCTCGACGTTGTAGTCGGCGGACTGCAACAGCTTCAGGATGATGTTCTCGACGTCCTCACCGACATAGCCGGCTTCTGTCAGCGTCGTGGCGTCGGCCATCGTGAACGGCACGTCGAGGATGCGCGCCAGCGTCTGCGCGAGCAGCGTCTTGCCGCAGCCGGTCGGGCCGACGAGCAGAATGTTCGACTTCGTCAGCTCGACGTCGTTGTGCTTGGTCTGGTGATTGAGCCGCTTGTAGTGATTGTGGACGGCGACCGAGAGCACCTTCTTGGCGTAGTCCTGGCCAATCACGTAGTCGTCGAGGACCTTGCGAATCTCCTTCGGCGTCGGAATGCCGTCGCGCGACTTCACCAGCGAGGATTTATTTTCCTCGCGGATGATGTCCATGCACAATTCGACGCACTCGTCGCAAATGAAGACGGTCGGTCCCGCAATCAGCTTGCGGACCTCGTGCTGGCTCTTGCCGCAGAACGAACAGTAGAGCGTGTTCTTCGAATCGCCGCTGCCGACTTTGCTCATTCCCTGTCTCCATCGGCGCGCCGCCGGGGCCGCGAACCGGTCTTATTCATTTCAAGCATAACAAGGGCTCCGCTAAGAGTCCGTAGCATCGATGCCACACAGCCCTTGGGAATTTGCCCTTATCCTGACCATCTCACTCCTAGCGAAGCACGGTAGCCCAGCGATAATCAAGAATCTATTAATGATGAAAATTCAGTCTCATGGCCGGTTTTTGACCGCCGCCCCCAGGGAGCGGCGGCCTCGGGGAACAATCCCCGCCCGGTATCAGACAACCTTGAGCGCGGCCGGATCGTCGGGTCGCCGGTCGAGAACCTTGTCGACGACGCCCCATTCGACCGCCATCTCGCCGGTCAGGAAGTAGTCGCGCTCGAGCGCATCCTCGATCTTCTTGAGCGCCTGGCCGGTGTGCTTCACGTAGATATCGTTGAGCCGCTTCTTGATGTTCAGGATTTCCTGGGCGTGCAGCATGATGTCGGTCGCCTGCCCCTGAAAACCACCCGACGGCTGATGCAGCATGATCCGCGCATTCGGAAGCGCGAACCGCATGCCGGCCTTTCCGGCCGCGAGCAGCAGCGAGCCCATGGACGCCGCCTGCCCGACGCACAGCGTCGAGATCGGCGAGCGGATGAACTGCATGGTGTCGTAGATCGCCAGCCCCGACGTCACGACGCCGCCGGGCGAGTTGATGTACATGGCGATTTCTTTTTTCGGATTCTCCGCCTCCAGGAACAGGAGCTGCGCCACGATGAGTGTCGACATCGTGTCGTCGATCGGGCCCGGGATGAAGACGATGCGCTCCTTCAGAAGCCGCGAGAAGATGTCGTAGCGGATCGATCCGCGCGCCGTGACCTCCTCGACGCTCGGAATGAAGAAGCTGTTGTAGACGTTCAGCGGGTCCCTCATGGACGGTCTGCCTCGTTCGGAAGCCTCGGGCCCTTCGGATGCCGCTCCAGGACGTCGAGGCACTTGGTTATGCAGTCATCACAGATATGCGCGGATGCGCCGGCGACAAGGCGATCCACATATTCAGCGTCCCGGCCGCAGAATGAGCACGCGAGCTGCGGCCGAAACAGACGACCGATCCGCGCCAGGGCCGTGCCGGGTCGCAAGCCGGTCATTTCCGGGCTCCTTATCCACGATTCGTCGGACCAAAGCATTATTCCAGCGCGCCAGACACCGTTAGTCCGGATTCATCCTTAAAGTCTGGTCGCAGTGAGGCAGGGTACGACGACGGCGCCCTTAAGGAAACATAGGGAGCAATGGCCGCCGTTGCACCCCCTACCCTCGACCTGGAGCGGCCCCCGCGCCCCGGGATCCGGGCACGGCGCGGCGAAGGCCAGGCGCCTCCCCTCACGGCGCCTTAATGCCCGCCGAGACGATGATCTTGTGCCAGCGGTCGCGCTCCTGCGCGATCCGTGTCGCAGCTTCCGCAGGCGAACTGCCGATCGGAATGGCCGACATGTCGCGCAGCCGCTTGTTGACGTCGGGCAGCCTGATCACCTCCGCGATCGCCGCCGACAGCGTCGCCGCGACCTTCGCGTCGGTTCTCGGCGGCGCGACGACGGCGTTCCAACTGGTGACGACATAACCCGGGAACGTCTCCGCGACCGCCGGCACGCCGGGCAGTTCCACGGTGCGCGTCTCCGAGTCGACCGCGATGGCGCGCAGCCGCCCGCCCGCGATCAAGGGCAGCACCGAGACCGTGCCGGCGAACATGAGGTCGACGTGGCCGGCGATCACGTCGTTCAGTGCCGGTCCTGTCCCGTTGTACGGGACATGCGTGAGCTTGATGCCGGCGAGCGCCTTGAGCCATTCCATGGCGAGGTGCTGCGAGGCGCCGACGCCGGGCGACGCATAATTGAGCTTGTCCGGATTGGCCTTGGCGAAGGCGATCAGGCCTTCGACCGTCGAGAACGGGACCTTGTTGCTGACCACCAGCACATTCGACAGCGCCGAAACGATCGAGACCGGCACGAAGGCGCGCGGATCATAATTGATCTTGCGATAGAGGCTTTCGTTGATCACCAGCACGGGCGGCGTGGTCGCAAGCACCGTGTATCCGTCCGGATCCGCCTTGGCGACGGCTTCCGCGCCGACGCCGCCGGTTGCGCCGGGCCGGTTCTCGACGATGACCGGATGGCCGAAGCGGAGCGTGAGCTTCTCGGCCACGATGCGCGGGATCACGTCCGCCGAGCCGCCCGCAGACAGCGGCACGATCATCCGGATCGGACGGCTGGGGTAGCTGTCCTGCGCAACAGCGAGAATGGGGGGCGCGCACAACAGCGCCACGAGCACGATCGATGCGCGGACGAAAGCGGACATCACCGAGAGAGTAGCCGGCCTTGAGTGGCAGCGGAATGCGGCCGCTTGCTCGGGCCAAATCGGCGGCCGCCCCTCCCTTTTCAGTCGTCCGCCAGGAGCATAGCCTTCAGCCGCGGCCGGACGGCTTGCCGTCACGGCCGGTGTCAGTGAGAGGGAGGAGTCGCATGACCAAGAAACGTGGCGTTTCATTATTTGCTGCCTTGGCCGCCGCCACCATTGTGGTGACCGCTTCGGTGCATGCCCAGCAGCCCGGCATGACGTTTTTCATTACCAGCGTCGGCCTGGGCAAAGGTGCCGACCTCGGCGGGATCGCCGGCGCCGATGCGCATTGCGCGGCGCTGGCCAAGGCGGCCGGCTCGAAAGAGACCAACTGGAAGGCCTACCTGAGCACGACGCTGCCGAAAGGCGACGCCGGCGAGAACGCGCGCGAGCGCATCGGCAAGGGCCCGTGGCACAACGCCAAGGGCGTGATGGTGGCCAAGAGCGTGGCCGACCTGCATTCGGACAACGCCAATATCAACAAGCAGACCGGCCTGACGGAGAAAGGCGACATCGTCGGCGGCAGCGGCGACAAGCCCAATCAGCACGACATCCTGACCGGCTCGGACCCGCAGGGGATGTTCTCGACCGCCGGCGGCGATACGACCTGCGGCAACTGGACCAGCAGCGGCGAAGGCTCGGCCATCGTCGGTCATCACGACCGCAGCGGCTTAGGCAAGAAGAGCCGGCACATGACGTCGTGGAACTCGTCGCACGGCTCACGTGGTTGCAGCCAGGACAACCTGATCTCGTCCGGCGGCGCCGGCCTGCTTTACTGCTTCGTCAGCAACTGACGCGATCGAAGCACGATAATTTAGGTCGGAATCTGAAGCGGCGGCCGGTTGACCGGCCGCCGCTGAAATCTGTGAGCTTTCGGCAGATCACGCCTTGGCGGGCTCGTCCTCGTCGTCCTTGAACAGCTCTTCCTTGGTCACGGTCTTGTCGGTGACCTTGGCAAGCTCGACCAGGAAGTCGACGACCTTTTCTTCGTAGATCGGCGCGCGGATGCCGGCCATCGCCTGCGGGTTCTTGCGGTAATAGTCCCAGACCTCCTGCTCGCGGCCAGGCACCTGCCGCGCGCGCTCGACCACCGCGCGTGAGATTTCCTCGTCGGTGACCTTGATGCTGTTCTTGTCGCCGATCTCCGCCAGCAGCAGTCCGAGCCGGACGCGCCGCTCGGCGATAGCGCGATACTCCTCGCGCGCCTTCTCCTCGGTGGTGCCCTCGTCGGCGAAGGTGCGGTTCTGCCGCTGCAGATCGGATTCGATCGTGGTCCAGATCGAATTGAACTCGTCGTCGACCAGCGTCGGCGGCGGCGCGAACTTGTGCAGGGCGTCCAGCTGATCAAGAAGCTTACGCTTGAGCTTCTGGCGGCTCATCGAGGCGTGCTCGCGCGCGATCCGATCCTTGACCGCATCCTTGAGCTTGTCGAGCGACTCGAGCCCGAGCGACTTGGCAAATTCGTCGTCGATGGTGACGGCGGCCGGCGCCTCGATCGACTTGGCGGTGACGTCGAACTCCGCGGCCTTCCCGGCGAGCGTTTCGGTCGGGTAGGTGGTGGGAAAGGTCACGTTGACCTGCCGCGTCTCACCGGCGCCGAGCCCGACGAGCTGATCCTCAAATCCGGGGATGAACTGGTTGGAGCCGACGTTCACGGCGACGTCGGTGCCGGTGCCGCCGGGAAATGGCGTCCCGTCGACACGTCCGACGAAGTCGATGACCACGCGATCGCCCTGCTCGACCTTGGCGCCCTCGCCCTTCGCCGCATATGGCTTGTTCTGGTCGGCGATCTGCTTCAGCGCGTCGTCGATCTCGCTGTCGGCGACGTCGGCGACCAGCCGCTCCAATTTGATGCTGCCGAAGTCGGCGAGCGCGATCGCCGGCAGCACCTCGAACGACAGCGTGTAGGCGAGATCGGCCTTGCCTTCGATGACGCGACTGACCTCGGTCTCCTCGTTCGGGATCGTCACCTTCGGCTCGCGGGCGAGCCGCAGTCCGCGCTCCTCGACGATCTGGGCATTGAGCTCGCGGATGACGGTCTCGACCGTCTCCGCCATCACCGAGCGGCCGTAGACCTTGCGCAGGTGCGTGACCGGGACCTTGCCGGGACGGAAGCCCGGCAACTTCACGCGGTCCTTCAGCTCGGCGAGCCGCCCCGCCATCCGCGTTTCGAGGTCGGCGGCCGGGACCGTCACCTGGAATTCGCGCTTGAGACCGTCGGAAACTGTTTCTGTGACTTGCATGGTTTCAATGACTCTGCTGCCGAGAGCGGCGCATGACGGTTGACGATAGGTGCGGCGGATCCCCTCTGGATTGGTGCGGGCGGAGGGGCTCGAACCCCCACGTCTTGCGACACGGGAACCTAAATCCCGCGCGTCTACCAATTCCGCCACGCCCGCAGAGGGCACCTGGGCGCCCAATAGGAACGGCCGGGCGGCGCGGCTTATATCACGCGGAAACTCCTGTGCACACGCGAAAAATAGCGGGCCATTCAGGTACCGAAAAGCCGGCGATAGACCGCGGGCAGCGCCTCCGGGAGATCTTCTGAAATCAGGCCCGGCCCGGCTTCGTTGCCGGCCTCCCCGTGCAGCCAGACCGCCGCGCAGGCGGCCTCGAACAACGGCATTCGCTGTGCCAGCAGCCCCGCGCAGAAGCCTGCCAGCACGTCGCCGGAGCCCGCCGTCGCAAGCCAGGCCGAGGCATTGCCAGCAATCGCCGCCCGGCCGTCCGGCGCCGCGACCACCGTGTCGCCGCCCTTCAGCAGCACGACCGCACCGCGTCGCAGCCGCCGCCGCGCGCGCCCGCGCGAGCTTCGAGGGCGCATGAGCGGCCTCGCCCAACCCGCTGAACAGACGGCTGAACTCGCCCTCGTGCGGCGTGAGCAGCACCGGCGCCTTGCGTTCCCTGATCGCCGCCACCAGCGGCGGCAGGTCGCCCGCAAAGCTGGTCAGCGCGTCGGCGTCGAGAACCACGGCGGGGTCCGCCTTCAGGGCCCCCAGCACCAGGCCGCGCATCCGCGGCCCCACCCCGCCCCCGGGGCCGAGCACGGCGACGTTGCGCCGGGCATCGGCCAGGAATTCAGAGAGCTCGCCCGCGTCATCGACCGAGCGCACCATCACCGCAAGGCTCGCCACCGCGTTGACCACGAGCGCCTCGCGCGGCGACGCGATCGTCACCAGGCCGGCGCCCGCCCGCAGCGCACCGCGCGCCGCAAGCCGCGCCGCACCCGTCGAGTCGACACCGCCCGACAGCACCACCGCATGACCGCGCGTGTATTTGTGGCCGTCGAGGCGCGGGACCGGAAAATGCTTGAGCCAAAGCGCCGGCGCATTGCGGAATGTCGTCGGCCTGACGCGGTCGAGCACGCTCGCCGGAATTCCAATGTCGGCGACGGAGATGCGGCCGCAATGCAGCCGTCCCGGCAGCAGCAGATGGCCGGGCTTTTGACGAAAGAACGTGACGGTCTCGGTCGCCTTCACCGCGGCGCCCATCACCGCGCCGGTCGTTCCGTTGATGCCGCTCGGAAGATCGACGGCGTAGACCGGACATCCCGCGCTGTTCATCGCTTCGATGATCGCGCGCGCCGCGCCTTCGACCGGACGGTCGAGCCCGGCGCCGAACAGCGCATCGACGATCGCGTGGGCGCCGGCCAATCGCTCGGCCGCTGCGGGCGCGGACGCGCCGCTCCAGCGTTGCGCGGCGATGGCGGCGTCGCCGCGCAAATCGGCGCTGCCGACGCGCAACACCTCAACCGCATAGCCGCTGTCGGCGAGCCGGCGCGCGGCGACAAATCCGTCGCCGCCGTTGTTGCCGGAGCCCGCGACGACCGCGATCCGGGAGCCCGTTGGCTGCCCCAGCATGACGCCGTCGGCGACCGCCGCACCGGCGCGTTCCATCAGGTCGATGCCGGGAACCCCTCCCGCAATTGCCAGGCGGTCCGCCTCGCCCATTTCGGCATTCGTCAGGAGTTCGAACATGTCGATCCGTCGGCTTGGCGCAGAATGCGTCGGGCGTCGCCAAATTCAAAGTCGCGGTCAATGCACTAGCGGTGCCTGGACACAAATTGGGCAATGTGCTCAGAATTTCACCAGAGGTGCATTGACTATCATCAGAACCGTCGTCAGCAATGCACCTAAATCATTGGAAAATGGTGATTTTTTAGCCCTCTATGGGCTTGGCATGGAGCCTGCTAACCGAAAGGCGGTTCGACCCGCCGGAGTACGGCTGCGGCGGGCCAGGAGACGTTCAGCAGATGAAAAAAATCGAGGCCATCATCAAACCCTTCAAACTCGATGAGGTGAAAGAAGCGCTGCAAGACGTGGGTCTTCAGGGCATCACCGTCACCGAAGCGAAGGGCTTCGGCCGGCAAAAAGGGCATACCGAGCTCTATCGCGGCGCCGAATACGTCGTCGATTTTCTGCCCAAGGTGAAGATCGAGATTGTCCTCGGCGACGACATGGTCGAAAAAGCCGTCGAGGCGATCCGACGTGCCGCCCAGACCGGGCGGATCGGCGACGGCAAGATCTTCGTCTCCAATATCGAAGAAGCTATCCGGATCAGAACGGGGGAGTCCGGTCTCGACGCAATTTGAACCGCTGGACGCGCAGTTCCCGGCGCGCCCCGCCTTCCAGCGATGCCTGTAAGCAACGAGAGGTACGAATTCCATGACTACGGCCAAAGACGTCCTGAAGATGATCAAGGACAACGACGTGAAATACGTCGACTTCCGTTTCACCGACCCGCGGGGCAAGTGGCAGCACGTCACCTTCGACGTCACGATGATCGAAGAGGAGACATTCGCCGAAGGCCAGATGTTCGACGGCTCGTCGATCGCGGGCTGGAAGGCGATCAACGAGTTGGACATGTGCCTGATGCCGGATCCGGCATCCGCCACCATCGATCCGTTCTTCGCCGAGACGACGATGTCGCTGGTCTGCGACGTGCTCGAACCGACCACCGGCGAGCCCTACAATCGCGACCCGCGCGGCATCGCCAAGAAGGCCGAGGGCATGGTCAAGTCGATGGGCATCGGCGACACCATCTTCTTCGGCCCGGAAGCCGAGTTCTTCATCTTCGACGACGTCAAATACGCCGCCGAGCCCTACAACACCGGCTTCAAGTTGGACTTCGCTCGAGTTCCCCACGAACTCCGACACCGAGTATGAGGGCGGCAATCTCGGCCACCATGTCGGCACCAAGAAGGGCTACTTCCCGGTGCCGCCGCAGGACACCGCGCAGGACATGCGCTCGGAAATGCTCGGCGCCATGGCGCGCATGGGCTGCGTGGTCGAGAAGCATCACCACGAAGTGGCGTCGGCCCAGCACGAGCTCGGCCTGAAGTTCTCGCCGCTGACGATCATGGCCGACCGCATGCAGATTTATAAATACTGCATCCATCAGGTCGCCAACATCTACGGCAAGACCGCAACCTTCATGCCGAAGCCGGTCTATGGCGACAACGGCTCGGGCATGCACTGCCACCAGTCGATCTGGAAGGACGGTAAGCCGGTGTTCGCCGGCAACAAATATGCCGACCTCTCGGAGACCTGCCTCTCCTACATCGCCGGCATCATCAAGCACGCCAAGGCGATCAACGCCTTCACCAATCCGACGACCAACTCCTACAAGCGGCTGGTCCCGGGCTTCGAAGCGCCGGTGCTGCTCGCCTATTCGGCGCGCAACCGCTCGGCCTCCTGTCGTATTCCGTGGACGACCAATCCCAAGGCCAAGCGCGTCGAAGTCCGCTTCCCCGACCCGCTGTGCAATCCCTATCTCGGCTTTGCCGCGATGACGATGGCCGGCCTCGACGGGGTCAAGAACAAGCTCGATCCGGGCGCGGCGATGGACAAGGATCTCTACGATCTGCCGAAGGCCGAGCTGAAGAACATCCCGACGGTGTGCGGCTCGCTTCGCCAGGCGCTCGAGGAGCTCGACAAGGATCGCGCCTTCCTGAAAGCCGGCGGCGTCTTCGACGACGACTTCATCGACAGCTACATCGAGCTGAAGATGACGGAGGTGATCAAGTTCGAGCACACCCCGCATCCGGTCGAGTTCGAGATGTACTATAGCGCCTAACGATTAACGCTCGAAATCCTCACTGCATCGGCCTCCCGCGCCTTGACCTAGGTGATTCATCTAGGTGGTTCGGGAGGCCGAACTCGTTTCGGCGCGCGTGCCAACCAGTATCTCGTCCGCCCCTGGGCGACCTTACTAACAACTTGGCAGTCCCGGCGGCCGCGCGCTTGCGCCCGAGGGCTCGCTGCTCGATTCGCGCAACGTCCTCGAGGCGGTTCCTTTTGCGCCCGGCGCGATTGCGGACATTCCCTCAGAGCTGCCCTCGCCGACGGTGGTCTCCGGCATGTCGCGCGACTTCTGCTCGGCCGGCTGTGTCCGCGTTCGGACTTGGTTGGCCGCCTCGTCCCAACACTTGGACGGACTGCTCTGTTCAGCTGGGCTTTGGGCATTGGCGATGTTCGCGTTGCCGACAAGCACCGCGACGGTCGTCAGAACAATTGCGGTCTTCATTGAACTCCTCCTCATCGACGAAGCTGCTCCGCCGCCGCATCCGCTCTCGCCCGGTTGCCGCCGGTCTCGCGGATAATGCGCTCGGCATCCGCGTGGCTCAGGTGCGCGTGCCTCTGATGGAAGTCTTCGACTTCGTAAGGCTGATCGAGCGCGACGCGACGACGATCCGCGCCGCCGGTTTTGGTCTTGTCGTCTGCCATCGAGTGTCTCCTTGTCGATAGTCAATCGCAGAGACCGGGCGAGGTTCCAACACTCTGCCTACGGAACTTTGAACCTTCAGTGCGTTCGCATCACCAAGCTGACGTGCAGCGTCGGAAGGCGAACCGAACCGCCCGTCGCTCGTTTGGAGTCCAGGACGGCTTTCATGGCTACGTTGCGACAGGTCAGACGCGCGGCCGCACGGGAGGAGCATTTTCGTGCGCTTCGCGATGCGCTTCGGCAGACCTTCAACTGCGTTGCCGAGGAGCCGGTGCCCGACCGGCTGCGGGCCCTTGCCGAGACCTTAGATCGCAAGTTGAATATTACTGAGGAAGACGAATCCTGATGCCAATCCCGTCCAACCTACATGCTGCGACTGCGACAGCACCGGATGGGTCCGCGAAATCCTGAGGATCGGACCACGGCCTATCAAGCGCGCATGTCCTTGCCCGACCCCGGTGGGCGCTCTGCGGAGCGCCTTTTTGTTTCGCTGGCGTCCGCTACTTCCGCAGGCTCGCCCGCATCTTCTCCCAATTCGCGATGCCGGCGCGACCGGCCTTCTCGTCCTCGCCCTCGGGCAATCCCGCGACGCCGACAGCACCGACGAGCTTGCCGTCCACCGCGATCGGCACACCGCCGCCGACGAGGTAAACCTTGTTGCCGTACATGTTCATGATTCCGAAGTAGCGGTCCGGGCGCGTCTTGTAGAGAGCGCCCAGCACTTCGGTGGTCTGGCGGTACATCGCCGACGCGAACGCCTTGGCTTCGGCAAACCGCACATTGCGGCTCGAGCCCTCGTCCATGCGATCGCCGGAGATGACGTCGCCGCCGACATCGACGACCGCAACTCCCATCCGCATATTCTTGGCTTTGGCATACTCAATGGCGCCGTCGATGATCGCGCGCGCTTCCGCGAGCGACAGCAGTTGCGCGGGCGCGGCCGGCGGCCGCTCCTGCGCGCCGACCGGACCAAGCAGGAACGCGAAAACAACAATGGCGTGCAGGCAAGAACCACGGAATCCGGGCATCAGCACCTCCCCTCGTCGTCGAGCGATTATTGTTGCCGGAACGATACCACGTCCGCGCCATCGGCGGACCCGCGGAGACGAACGCTCTTGTCGTTGAAGGAAGCGAGGACGCTTAGCGCCGGCCGTCCGCGGCGCTCAAATCACGAGATCGGCTCAAATCAGGAGATAGATGGTCGCCGTCATGATCGCGGCCGCCGCACAGGCCGCGTACAGCGCGTAGCGGCGGCGCCGCCGCTTTGGACCGTAGGCGCCGGCCCGTAACTTGGAGCTGATCACTGCGGCCTCGAACTCGGCCGACGAGGAGAAGGGACAGGCCCAGGCGAACCCCGCCCGTTCCGCGTCCATCTGAAGCGTCGGCACATCGCTTCTGGGCCGGCTTTGGGTGGGAATCTGCCACATTTGGGAATGATAACGCCCCGTTGGTAAACGCCCTCTTGCAGGCCAACTGCCGCCCGCCCGATGAGCAAACGCAAGCCGCCGATGATGGATTTGCCGACCATTTAAAGAGGGATTTCCGTGTTCCGGCAGATACTTGTTAGTACCATGAGCAATTGATCGCCCATGCCCGGATTGGTGGTCTACAATGCAGGCAGCGCTCAATTCTTGTGCTGTTCAATCTGCAGTATGCGAATAAGCTTAGATTCGGCGGTGCAGCAAAGCGCGCTGCGGCTGTGGGGAAAAGGACTCACGTGACCCTCTTACAGTTGCAAGATCAGCAGATTGACGCCGTCCGTCAGTCCAGAAGCTCACGATCTCGCTTCCCGTCCGGCACCGTCACCTGGGCGTTGCCGCAAGGTCAGCCGGTGCTGGTGGTGACCGGCATGGCGGCCGAGGCTCGTTTGGCGGCCGGGCCCGGCGTGACCACCGTGATGGCTGGCGGCAGCCCCGCACGGTTGCGCTCGCTGCTCCGTGCGCGGGTGCAGCCGGGTTGCCGCGCGGTCATCAGCATCGGTATTGCCGGCGGCCTTTGCCCCTCACTGGTGCCCGGCGATGTGATCGTGGCAACCGGTGTCACCGCGGCCGACCGCCGTCACACCGCCTCGCCGGTCGTTGCTCATCGTCTCGCCGCCCGCCTTTCGGATCACCCGAAGCGCGTGGTCATGGCAGAACTCGCCGGTGTCGACTGCGCGGTGGTGTCGCCCGGAGCGAAGCGCGCGCTACACAGCACCACCGGAGCGCTTGCCGTCGATATGGAATCCCATGTGGCCGCGGCATTCGCCGCTCTGCACGGATTGCCGTTCGCGGCCGTGCGGGTGGTATGCGATCCGGCCCACCGCGCCCTCCCGGAACTGGTCGCCAACGCGGTCCGCGCTGACGGAGAAGTCAGCTATTGCGACGTGGCCCGCAGTCTGTGGCAGCGCCCGATCCAACTGTTTGCGATGCCGCGCCTGGCGCGTGACGCCGCCGAAGGATTCCGCGCGTTGCGCAGATGCAAGGAGCTGCTCGGCCACGGCTTCGGGATGCACGACCTCGGCGAGCTTTTCGGCGAAGTCGAGGCCGCGATCTAGCGTTTGCCCGCAACTGTGCCGGTCGCCGACCAGCCACGCCACCGCATCGCTCAACGCATCCTGAAGCGGCCGCGGCGCATAGCCGAGTTCGCTGCGCGCCTTCTGACTATCGAACGGCCGAGACCGCAGCGCGAGCCTGACGCCCTCCCGCGTCGCCGCCGGCGTGCGGCCGGTCACAACGTCGGCGGCCCACTCCGCAACCGCGGCCGATGCGAGCGCCAGCCATCCGGGCACCGCGCGCTTCGGCATCGGACGAGCCGATATCCGCTCCAGCAAGGTCAAGAGGTCGCGCAGCGCGACGTTGTCGCCGCCCAGGATATAGCGTTCGCCAGTACGGCCCCGCTCGGCCGCGAGCACCATGCCGGCCGCAACGTCGCGCACATCGACCAGATTGAGCACGCAGTCGAGATAGGCCGGCGATTGTCCGTTCAGGAACATCGACAGCATCGCCGCCGGCGGCGTGAGATTGCGATCGCCCGGACCGATCGGCACCGTCGGATTGACGATCAGCGCATCCATCCCGCCCTCGACGGCGGCAAGCACGGACTGCTCGGCAGTCAGCTTCGAACGCGTATACGGGCCCGGCATGTCCGGAAGCGCCGGCCGCCCGGTTTCGTCGATGAGCCCACCGCTGCCGCGACGCTTCGGCAGCAGGATCGCTTCCGTCGAGCAGTGGATGACGCGTTCAACGCGGTGCGCGGCGGCCGCACGCAAGACCGTCGCGGTGCCGCCCGCGTTCACCCGGTCGAAATCGGACCGGTCGCGCGACCAGAGCTTGGCGATCCCGGCGACGTGGTACACGCGCCGGACGTTTGCCATCGCGACATCGAGGCATTCCGCATCGAGGATCGATCCCGGCACGAACTCAATGTCCGCCGCGAGGTCGCCGGGCGGAGTCAGATCGAGGACCCTGACGCGCGCTCCACGCGCCTGCAGCGCCGCGACCAGATGGCGGCCGATGAAGCCGCTGCCGCCCGTGACGAGATCAGTCGGCACCGGATCGCTCCCGCGAGCTCATGACGCTCAAGGTCGCATCGCTCAAGATCATGGCGCTTCCTGCCGCTGGCGCGGCGAAAACAATTCGTACAGCAGCCAGACGAAAAACAGTGCGGCGACATAGAGCTGGAAATTGCTGCTCGACACCAAATTCTGGCTCGCGATCAGGTCGGCGGCGAGCGCATAGAGGCCCCACCAGACCAGTTGTGCCGCGCCGGCGACGGCAAAATAGCGCCAGACCCGCCCGGCCTGAAAATATCCCAGGACTCCAAAGCCGAGCGCGAGCTGGTTGGGATGGAACGCGCCAAGCATGAAGGCAAGCACGCCGTAGCGTTCGACCAGCGCCTGGGTCTTGTGGAAATAGGCCTCCCCGACCAGCGCCGGCAGCCGTTGCTGCAACACGCGGCCGAGCACCAGACTTGCGCCGTAGCCGGCCATGGTACCGGCCGTCAGCCCCGCGACCAGCGGCAACGCCTCCGCCCAGCCGGGCTGCATCCCGAGCAGCAGCACGATCAAGACCGCCGTCCCCGGCACATAGAAGCAAAGCACAATCGTCGCCTCGACGAATCCGAGGATCGCCATGGCGGTCACGATGCCGGCCTGGTCGAGATTTCGAATGGCGCGGGTGATGTCGTCGATATGAAAAATCTGCCACACGTTTTGCGCCAGATAGGCAAACAGGAAAACGATGACGCCAAGTCCTGGCAGAATGAGGCGCCGGCTGATGTTGATCGTGCCCACCCATCAATCTCCGACGTCCATGGCCTTGATCGTGCGGATGCTTTGCGGTGTCAGCAGTTGCGATCCCCATCCTGTCTTGGGAAGGGTGTGCGCAGCCGACGGCGTCGCCAGCAGCCACAGCGCAGTGACCGTCGGCGGCACGAAACTCATCCAGTCGACGGTCACCGGCGTGAGTTCTTCCCGGCTGCCGGCATAGGGCTCTCGCTTCGCGAGAAGCTTCCAGCACTCGCGCAAGACGCTCAGGCGGCTCCCGTCCCGCGCCGCGCAGCCAAGCAGCGCCTGCAACGCAATATGGGTGCGGACGCCGCTGTCGCTGTGCGCGACGGAAACGGCCGTTGCGCCGCGCGACACCTGCAACAGCACGTCCACAAGATCCAGCCCGGCAAACACCGCGCTCATCGGCTCGACCAGCCGCGGATTGCAATCGAAATAGTACGGCGTTCCCGACGCCGGATCGACGACGTAGTCGAGGGACAGCGCGCCGCGCCAGTGCAGGTACTCGCCGATCCGCGCGAGGTGTCCGCGGACGACGGGGTGGTTCACACTCTCTTTGAGAGAGGTGCCGCCACCGCCTCCGCGCGCAATCTGGCGATAGGCGTGCGAAGCGAGCAACCGGCCGTCCGCGAACACCGCCTGACACTGCTGGTTGTCGCCTTGCACGATATCCTGGACGATCAGGGAGTCGCCGAAGCCATCGATCGCTTCGATCTCTGCAACCGCCTGTTTGAGTTCCGCGTCGTTCTTGACGATCCAGATTCCCCGGCTCGCGGTCCCGACCGGGGTCTTCAGAACCATCGGAGGGCGTTTCGACGCCGCCAGTTCCTTGGCGCTGTCGACAACGCGGGTCGTGGGCTGCGGCAAATCCAGTTCCGACAGGATCTGGCTGAAACCGATCTTGTTGTGGGCGCGCACGTAGCTCTGGAAGCTCGGCAGCGCGACCGCTACGTGGGCGGCGATCCGCGCGCGCGCCTTGGCGAACAGCAGCCCCTGCTCATGGATCGGCAGCAGCACATCGAACTGCCCGCCCGCAATGCGGTCCATGATGAAAGCGAGATAGCCCTGCGGATCGGCCCCCAGCGGCGGGCAGCGATGAAACTTGCGCACGAACCGGGAAAAGCGCCCGAGGCAATGCGGGTCCGGGTCGCACACCTCGACATGATGGCCGCGCAAGCCCAAGGCCGTGATGGCTTCGCGCGCTGAGGTGCTGGCGCCCTCCGAAAGCAGAATCCGCATGCCGTCCTTTCTGGAAATCACTTGATCCAGAGAGCACAGCTTATAGCGATTGGAGGAACGGATTTGCTATGGGCAATCGACCCTGAGGGATTCTACGGCCCACCGGGACCGGTCGAGCCCCCGCCGTGCAGCCGGTTGGACTACGACGCCAGCGCCGCCGCCTGCCTAGTGCCGGACTGCAATTCGGCCAGCCGGCCGTCCCGTGGCGGCGCCGACGGATGTTCGTCCGCCAATTCCACTCGGTTGCGGCCGTTGTCCTTGGCCTTGTAGAGCGCCCGGTCGGCGGCCGCGATGAGAGAAATGATGTCGGCGCCCGGCTCGCCGCTGGCCACGCCAATGCTCACGGTCGCATCCACCACCTGATCGGCGACCATGACTCCCGCGGCCTCGAAAGCAGCACGGACGCGTTCCGCCGCAACCGCCGCTTCGTTGGCGTTGCCCGGCAGGATGGCCACGAACTCTTCGCCGCCGAAACGGCCAAGCAGATCGGAAGCCCGCATGTTGATGCTCGCCACCGAAGCGAACAGGCGCAGCGTTTCGTCGCCCAGCACGTGGCCGAAGCGATCGTTGATCCTCTTGAAGTTGTCGAGATCGAACACCATCACACTGACCGGCTCGCTTCGTTTCGCGAACCGCTCGATGAGCAGCGTGGCCCCGCACATGAATCCGCGCCGGTTCAACACGCCCGTCAGATCGTCGATCGCGGCTGCATCCCTATGGATGCGAACGGAGCGCTCCTTTGACAGCACCAGCACGATGAAGGCGGTGCCGACGACGTAGAGCATGACCTCAAGCGTAAAGATCGCGATCCATCCGCTAGCCAGCGCAAAGATGCCTTTGTCGTCCGGCAACATGCTCGCCAGCGGGATCGGACACAAGAACACCAGACCGTGCAGCATCGGCACGAAGATCGCCGGCCAGCGGCGCAAGAAGTGCTTGCGGCGCTCGCGCCAGAGCTCGCGGGCGGTCAGGAATGTGTACACCGACACGATGACCGAGCTCAGCACGATCCGCGCCATGCCCGAATGGACGAATTCCGGCACCAGGCAAGCGGTGAGCCAGATCGTGGCGCCGACGATCATGCCCCCCCACAGGATAGGGCGCCCATGGAACAGCCGGGCCGCAGTCCAGATCATGCCGCATGCAACAAACAGGAGCGCATTGGCGGTCCCCACCGGGAGCGGCGGCGAAATATGGCTTTCGACGCTCCAGATGACCACCGAGACGCCGCCGACGAGATAGGCGGTTCCCCACCACGCCAGCGCCCGGACGCGATCCTGGGTCCAGGCGAACAGCAGCAGCAGACCGAGCAGGCCGGTGACACAGATCGCCACGACGAACAGCGTCGTGACGTCCAACGCGATCGGCGCGCTCAGGTCATGGATGGACATGAAAACCACTCCTACGGCTGCATTGTTCCCCCATATCACTGATCTAAATCGCCGTGCAAATCCCTTATGGGACGCTTTGCGACAGGTTTTGCCAATCGCACGGCTTTAATGGGAAAGCTTCTGAAAAGTCGGCGTTGTTCGTAAACGATTGTAAACTACTCGGATACCGTGCGAATTGCGCGCCCCCCGATCCGCGCGGCGGTTGCCTCTCATCGTCACATACCGAAGTCGCCCTGCACAGGTACGAACAAATCTTCAATCGGAATCGGCCGGTCGATAAAGTGTTGCTCAACCATGTAGCGCACCAGCGCCTCCAGCGTCGGCCGGTTCGGCTCGACGCCGTAGGGAAAGGCATCGCCCCCGAAGACGGTATCGATCTCCTCGATCTCGGCGAGCAGCCAGGGCAGCATGGTGGCGAGCGATCCGCCGTAGCGCATGCGCGCCCGCGCCCGCCGCTTGGACTCCACGAACGCCTTGTAGAGGCTGGTGGCAAGCCAGCGATGGCGCTCGTAAAGCGACCGCCGGATCGCGATGAGATGCATGATCGGGAAAATTCTAGCGGTCCGGTAGAGCTCCCGTTCAAGATCGCGATAGTCCGGAAACAGCCGCACCACGTCGGGATCGCGGCCGAACGTCTCCGGCTTGCGTGAGCCGATCAAGGCATCGATCTCTCCACGCGCCAGCAGTATCCCGAGCAAAGTCACGACTGGTGTTCTGCTCGATCTTCACCGGGCGGAGCAGCGGCGGCGCATGTGGCTTGCCGTGCGTGCCGGCATCTTCCACCGCGCCCTGCACCCATCGAATAGTGTCGAGATCGACGCCGAATTGATGCGACAGATGCCCGCGCGCCCACAGCGCCGCGGTCTGCGTGTAGAGCGGGACACCGACGCGCTTGCCTTCCAGATCCTTGGGCGACCGGATGCCGGCGCGCGCATTGACGAAAATATAGCCGTGCCGGAACACGCGCGAGGGGAACACCGGCAGCCCCACGAACGGATTGTTGCCGGTGCCCTGCAAGCTGACGAATTCGGACGCGGACAACTCCGCCACGTCGAACTCCTGACCGCCGACCATGCGGTCGAACACGTCGCGGCCGGATTTCAGCGTGAGGCAGGTGAGATCGACGCCCTCGACCGCGACGATCCCTTCGCGGATCGCCTCCATGCGGTCGTAGCGGCAGCAGGCAAAGGTCAACGGCAGGCTTGGCATGCGGAAGGAACCAACATCATGCCGCGGGCGCGGCAGGTAAATTGTTACGCCATGCTGCGCGAAAAGCAGGCTGGTTGCAAAGCCTGTAGACGTGCGGCATTTCCGGAAAATGCTAAACTCCTGGGGGGCCCGGAGCAAAGTGGATGAAGCGTACGCCTCAGGGCCAGCCAAAGCGCACAGACGCGGGCAAACGCCACGAACTCGATCGTGCCCGCCAGCACTATCGGCAGCGTGCCTGGGCAGATGCGTTCCAGGCCCTCTTTCGCGCAGACCAAGAAATTCCGCTGGAGGCCGAGGATCTCGAACTGCTGGCGATGTCGGCATACCTGATCGGTCGGGACGACGAATACCTCGGTGCGCTTGAACGTGCTCATCATGCTCATCTGAATGCCGGCCAACGTGCCTGCGCCGTTCGCTGCGCCTTTTGGCTGGGGCTCCGTCTGCACTTTCGCGAAGAGACGGGTCGCGCGACCGGCTGGCTTAGCCGTGCGGAGCGATTGCTTGAGCCCGAGGCGGGCGAGTGCGCCGAGCGAGGCTATCTGCTGCTGCCGGTGGTTGAGCAGCGCATTCAATCGGGCGACTTCGAGTCCGCCTACGCCGTGGCAGCCGACGCCGCCGCGATCGGCGAGCGTTGCGGCGACGCGGATTTGATCGCCTGTGCCCGCCACCAGCAGGGCCGGATTCGACTGCAGCAGGGGCAAGTCGAAATTGGCCTTGCGCTCCTGGACGAAACCATGATCGCGGTCA
>CAWAWR010000032.1:0-23804 GCA_963785745.1 uncultured Alphaproteobacteria bacterium | reverse complement strand
CGTGCGCGGCCGCAAGGGCGAGTACCGCAAGGAGCTCGCCGAGTACATGAAGAAGGGCTACCAGCGCGTCAAAGTCGACGGCAAGTTCTACGAGATCGCCGAGGTGCCGGCGCTCGACAAGAAATTCACCCACGACATCGACGTGGTGGTCGATCGCATCGTGGTGCGCGCCGACATCGCGGCGCGCCTCGCGACTCGCTCGAGCAGGCGCTGAAGCTCGCCGACGGCCTCGCCATCGCGGAGATGGCCGACGGCGCCGCGGTGGCCGGCGCCAAGGCCAACAAGCAGCGCAACGAGACTGCCGAGCGGCTGATCTTTTCGGAGAAATTCGCCTGCCCGGTGTCCGGCTTCACCATCCCGGAGATCGAGCCGCGGCTGTTCTCGTTCAACAATCCGTTCGGCGCCTGCCCGAAATGCGGCGGCCTCGGCGTCGAGCCGCATATCGACGCCGACCTGGTCATCCCCGATCCCGACGCGACCATGCGCAAGGGCGCGATCGCGCCTTGGTCGAAGTCGTCGTCGCCCTATTACATCCAGACGCTCACCGCGCTCGGCAAGCACTACAAGTTCTCGCTCGACAGCAAGTGGAAGGAGCTGCCGAAGGCGACGCAGAAAGCGATCCTCTACGGCTCCGGCGACGACGAGGAGATCCGCTTCACCTATGACGACGGCGTGCGCAGCTACACCACCAAAAAGCCGTTCGAGGGCGTGATCACCAATCTCGAACGCCGCTACAAGGAGACCGAGAGCGACTGGGCGCGCGAGGAGATCGGCCGCTACTTCACCGACATCCCCTGCGACGCCTGCAACGGCGCGCGGCTCAAGCCTGAGGCGCTGTGCGTGAAGGTCGCCGGCAAGCACATCGGCGAGGCCGCCGACATGTCGGTCAAGGGCTCGCTGGAGTGGTTCACCGATCTGCCGAAGCACCTGACCCCGAAGCAGAACGAGATCGGCGTCCGCGTGCTCAAGGAAATCCGCGACCGGCGTGAAGTTCCTGGTCGACGTCGGCCTCGATTACCTGACGCTCTCGCGCTCGTCCGGCACGCTGTCGGGCGGCGAGAGCCAGCGCATCCGGCTCGCCTCGCAGATCGGCTCCGGCCTCACCGGCGTGCTCTATGTGCTCGACGAGCCGTCGATCGGCCTGCACCAGCGCGACAATGCGCGGCTGCTCGTCACGCTGCGGCGGCTGCGCGACCTCGGCAACACCGTGATCGTGGTCGAGCACGACGAGGACGCGATCCGCTCCGCCGACCATGTGCTCGACATCGGCCCCGGCGCCGGCATCCATGGCGGCAAGATCATCGCGCAGGGCAAGCCCGCCGACATCATGGCGTCGAAGGATTCGCTCACCGGCAAATACCTCACCGGCGCGATGGGCATCCCGGTGCCGGAGCGCCGCCCGCGCGGCCGCCGCAGCATCAAGGTGCTGAACGCCCGCGGCCACAACCTCAAGAACATCAACGCCGAGATCCCGCTCGGCCTGTTCACCTGCGTCACCGGCGTGTCCGGCGGCGGCAAGTCGACGCTGCTGGTCGACACGCTCTATGCGTCGGTGGCGCGCAAGCTCAACAACGCCTCGCTGGCGCCGGCGCCGCACGACCGCATCGAGGGCCTCGAGCACATCGACAAGATCATCGACATCGACCAGTCGCCGATCGGCCGCACGCCGCGCTCGAACCCCGCGACCTACACCGGCGCATTCACGCCGATCCGCGAATGGTTCGCCGGCCTGCCCGAGGCGAAGGCGCGCGGCTACGAGCCCGGCCGCTTCTCGTTCAACGTCAAGGGCGGGCGCTGCGAGGCCTGCGAGGGCGACGGCGTCATCAAGATCGAGATGCACTTCCTGCCCGACGTCTACGTCACCTGCGATATCTGCAAGGGCAAGCGCTACAACCGCGAAACGCTCGACGTCACGTTCAAGAACAAGTCGATCGCCGACGTGCTCGACATGACGGTCGACGAGGCGCAGGAGTTCTTCAAGGCGGTGCCGCGCATCCGCGCGATCCTGGAAACGCTGCAGCGCGTCGGCCTCGGCTACATCCATGTCGGCCAGCAGGCGACGACGCTCTCAGGCGGCGAAGCGCAGCGCATCAAGCTCGCCAAGGAACTGTCGAAGCGCTCGACCGGCCGCACGCTCTACATCCTCGACGAGCCCACCACCGGATTGCATTTCCACGACGTGGCGAAGCTGCTCGACGTGCTGCACCAGCTGGTCGAGGGCGGCAACACCATGGTGGTGATCGAGCACAATCTCGAAGTGATCAAGACCGCCGACTGGATCATCGACCTCGGCCCCGAAGGCGGCGACGGCGGCGGCGAGATCGTCGCGGCCGGCACGCCGGAAGACGTGGCGGCGGTGAAGCGGAGCTACACGGGACAGTTTTTGAAGCCCGTGCTGGCGCGGCGTGAGCCTGGACGGAAGAAGGGGATTCAGGCGGCGGAGTAAGACTGGCCGTTGCGCTTCACCGCGGCGACCCTGAGCCTACTCAGCGGTAGGGTAAGCCACGATTTTAGCGCGCGTTTAAATTCGCCAATGACACCGGACAGCATTCTTGAAAACGCTGATAGGCTGATTTCGGACGCTCGACACCTCCACGAGGTTGGTCGCAGCCGTTCTGCTGCGACATTGATTGTGGTGGCGCTTGAGCAATTCGGTGCTTTTGTCGAGGCATTGGCCCGTGAAAAGCACACTGACCCCGTTGTTCACATGGGCCTCTTCGGGGACAAGGCCAACGCTCACGCAAAGCGACAAGATGCGTTAGCTGCTCATGTCTTCAATTGGGCTATGGGTCGACTTGGCGATCAATTTTGCTGGGAACTTTTCGTTGAAAAGACTGGATGTGGAGACACCAAACAATTCCTGCAGTGGTTACAGACCACGGCGCCGATTGAGTTCAAGGAGGAGCAAAAGCAACGGATGAGGAAAGACCATGAACTGCAGATGGCGGGACTGTTGCTAAGATTGACAAAAGAGAACCGATTGAGAGATCTGCGGGAGTATGGATTATATGAAAACAGTAAATCCAGATTTTCTGACAGTGCGATCAAGCAGGCTATCGAGTTGGCTGACGTGGTGCGCCAAATGCTCCTGAAATCACGAGAAGAGATAGCGTCGCAGCCAATGGAAGTTCTTGATTGGAATTGGCTCACAGGCGCGGATCGCGCCACGATGCAAGGCTGATGCGAGCAGCGCGTAGGGCAAATTCGCGAAGCGGAAATCCGCCCCCAATAGGTCGCCGCTACTCGATCCCCGCCGCCCCGGCCTGCCGCACGACCTTGCTCCAATCCGCACCTTGCGCGCGAGAAAGCGCGCAAGCTCGGCCGACGGCGTCGGCGCGCCCGGCAAACCCGGATCAACCCACGAGAAATCGCGTGGCCCCGCTCACGCCTCGTATTTGAACGAGAGTGCGACGCGGGTGCGGAACGCCGTGACCTTTCCGTTCTCCACCTTCATGTCCATCTGGGTGACTTGGGCCACGCGCAGATCGCGCAGCGAGCTGGCGGCCGTCTCCACCGCCCGGCGGCCGGCGTCCTCCCACGACTTGTCGCTGACGCCGACGACATCGACGATCCGGTAAACGCTGTCGGTGCTCTCTTTAGCCATTGTCTCCTCCCTTTCTTGAACGGCATCGCCATCGATGCCTGGACGCGTCCTCGCAACCCGCCGCCTACTCGATCCCCGCCGCCCCCGCCTGCCGCACGACCTTGCCCCAGTCCGCAACCTCGCGCGCGAGAAAGCGCGCAAGCTCGGCCGGCGGCGTCGGCGCGCCCGGGATCATGCCCATGTCGATAAGCTTCTTCTGGCCCTCGGCGCTCGCAACATAGGCCACGATCGCCTGGTGCAGCCGGTCGATGACCGCCCCGGGCGTGCCGGCCGGCGCCATCAGCATCTGCCAGGCGGCGGTGTCGAAGCCCGCCACCGTGTCGTTGATCGGCGGCAGTTGCGGCGCCACTGGAATCCGCTGCGCGGTGGTGACGCCGAGCCCGCGCACCTTGCCGGCCGCGACCTGCGGCAGCGTCGGCGGCGAGTCGCCGAACAGCACCTGGATGTGGCCGGCGACCACATCGTTGAGCGCCGGCACCGTGCCCTTGTACGGCACGTGCGTCATCTGCGTGCCGGTAAGGCTCTTGAACAGCTCGCCGTAGAGATGATGCGAGGCACCGACGCCGCCCGATCCGTAGCTGAGCTTGCCCGGATTTGCCCTGAGATAGGCGACGAGGTCGGCGACGTTGCTGACCGGCAGCGTCGGCGTGACCACCAGCACGAACGGCAGGTGCCCGACCATGGCGACCGGGGTCAGATCTTTCAGCGGGTCGTAACCAAGCTTCTTGTAGAGCGTCGGGTTGACCGCCATGGCGGAGCTGGTCGCCATCAGCAGCGTGTAGCCGTCCGGCGCCGCCCTGACGACGGCGTTGACCCCGACCTGCTGGCCGGCGCCCGGGCGGTTCTCGACCAGGAACGATCGGCCGAAGCGCTGCTCGAGCGCCTGCGCGCACAGCCGCGCCAGGATGTCGGTCGAGCCCGCCGGCGTGAACGGCACCACGATGGTCGCGCTGCGCGCCGGGTAGTCCTGCGCCTGCGCCGGCAGCGCGCCGGCCGCACATACGTTTGCAATCATAAAGGGGATCAGCAGCCACCGAGGAGTCATTGCACGCCTCCGGATGATCGGCTTCCGGCGGCAATCATGCGCTCACGGGTTTACGAGGGCAAGGCGGCGATGCGCGCGCAGATCAAGCGGACGACCCCGCGTCTCGCTGCGCTCACGCGGGCTACTCGAGCGCATTCCATAAAAACGAGCGCGCGATGTCCGCTATTGGAAAAATAGCGGACTTATTGTGCTCGTCTTGAGCTTTCCGCTAATGATCCAACGGCGGTCAGCTGGCCCGCGACTCCACCGCCGTGCTAAGACGCGTCCCGGATCTTGCCGGGAAGACATCCAATGAACGCGAACGCCGCGGGCACAAGCCCGAGCGCCGAGATCGAATCCGCCTACGCATGGCTGCGGCTCGCGGCCGCGCTCGCGGTCGGCACCGTCGGCAGCATCGGCATGTGGTCGTTCGTGGTGGCGCTTCCCTATGTGCAGGCCGGCTTCGGCGTGGCGCGCGGCGAGGCCTCGCTGCCGTTCACACTCTCGATGATCGGCTTCGGCGTCGGCGGCATCGTGATGGGCCGCTTCGCCGACCGCCACGGCGTCGCATGGCCTGCCACCTGCGGAGCGCTCGCGCTCGCCAGTGGCTACGTGCTGTCGGGACTCTCGGCCAATATCTGGCAATTCGCGGCCGCGCATGCCCTGCTCGGCTTCGGCAGCTCGGCCACGTTTGGGCCGATGATGAGCGACATCTCGCACTGGTTCGAGCGCCGGCGCGGCATCGCGGTCGCGATCGCCTCCTGCGGCAACTATCTCGCCGGCACGCTGTGGCCGCCGATCGTGCAGTATTTCATCGCTGGCGAAGGCTGGCGCGCTACCCACATCGGCATCGGTGTGTTGTGTCTTGCCGCCATGCTGCCGCTGATCCTCGTGCTGCGACGGCCGACGCCGCGACACGCGATCACGCCCGGAGCAACCGCCGGCACGCACGGCTCGCTGGGCGTGTCGCCAAACACCCTGATGGTGCTGCTATGCATCGCAGCCGTGGGCTGCTGCGTCGCCATGGCGATGCCGCAGGTGCACATCGTCGCCTATTGCGGCGACCTCGGCTATGGCCCGGCGCGCGGCGCCGAGATGCTGGCCGCCATGATGGGCTTCGGCATCATCAGCCGAATCGCCTGCGGCTTCCTCGCCGACCGTATCGGCAGCCTGCCGACGTTGCTCCTCGGCTCAGTTCTGCAAGGCTTCGCGCTGTTCCTCTATCTTTGGTTCGACGGGCTCGTTTCGCTCTACGTGATCTCGGCGCTGTTTGGCCTGTTCCAGGGCGGCATCGTGCCGATGTACGCGATCATCGTGCGCGAGCAGTTCTCGCCCGCTGAAACCGGGGTGCGCCTCGGCGTGGTGCTGATGGCGTCGCTCATCGGCATGGCGCTGGGCGGCTGGATGTCGGGCGCGATCTTCGACCTCACCGGCTCTTATCGCGCTGCATTCATGAACGGGCTCGCGTGGAACGTGCTCAACGGCGGCATCGTGATCTGGCTGCTGCTGCGGCGACCGGGCCCGAAGCTCGCCCCAGCTTGAGCAGAAGCATCACTTCTTTCCGAGCGTCTTCCAGACGCCCTTGGCGGTGGCGACGACGCGATCGCCGACCATGAGGTCGCCGCTCATGAACACGAGCGAGCGCGTGCGCCGCACGACCTGGCACTTCGCCTCGACAAACTCGCCGACCTTCACCGCATCGACGAAATGCACGTCGAGCTGCACCGTCGCCTGCGGCTGGCGCTCGTTGGCGTACCAGCAGGTCATTCCCATCGAGCGGTCGGCGAACGTCATGAGCATGCCGCCCTGCACGACACCTCGCCGGTTGTGATGCTTGTGCTCCGCCAGGAAGGCGTAGCGATAGCTGTCGCCCACCGGCTTCTGCCAGAGCGGGCCGATCAGGCCGATGAAACCGTCGTCGCTGTAGGGCTCCCAGCCGGCGGCCTTGGGATCGAACGGCTTGGTGTCGGTGGTCTGGTCCATCAGACGATGTGCCTCCCGAGGAATTCCGGCGCGCGCCCGCGCGATTTTGTGCGCGGGCGCGTCGAAGCGTCGTCAGATGGTAGAAGGGGGGCCGGCACCGGGGCAAGGAGATCGCGCAACTCCGGGCGGCAAAATAGTTTCAAGCCCGGATATTGCGGTGGGAGTCGGGTACGATGCCCCGTGGGGCGGATCCTGGGACACGCAAGGAACCGACGATGACGGGCAAAGTGCTGGCGGGCTTGATCGCCACGTTCGGATTGCTGGCTGCGACCACCTTTGCGTTGGGTTTTTCCACGCCGGCACGTGCCGAGAGCTATGACTATGCGGGAGGAACCCGGACCGGCAAGTCGATTCCGGAGCCCACCGACGCGGCCTTGCGCGACCGCGAGCGGCAGGCGCTGATCGCCGTCTTCAAGGCGCTCGGCGGACCGGAGTGGAACCAGCACGCCTTTTGGGGCAGCGGCCGGCCGGTTGGAGACTGGCAGGGCGTGGAGACCGACGCCGACGGACGCGTCGTCTCCTTGATGATCTACGACAACAACGTGACCGGGCAGCTACCGCCCGCGCTCTGCGAGTTGGAGCGGCTCCACACGCTGCACCTCTCCTTCAACAAAGTCTCCGGCGCGCTGCCGGACGAACTTGGCCGCTGCCGCGCACTCAAGAACATCTGGCTCAAAGGCAACAAGCTGACCGGACGTCTTCCCGACTCCGTCGCCGTCCTGCCCGAGCTCGAATACCTCGACGTGCACGCGAACGACCTGTCGGGGCCGCTGCCGACAAAATGGGACGCGCCAAAGCTCCGCATATTCCGGGCGGAGGACAACCGGATCAGCGGCTCGCTTCCCGGCGAGTTGCTCCGCCAGCCACAGCTCGAACAAGTCTTCCTCCACAACAACGAGCTGACCGGCCCGATCCCCACGTCGCTGGGTGCGAACCTCAGCTCGCTCCTGCTCGGCAACAACAAGCTGTCCGGCCCGATCCCCGCGGCGATGGGCAGGCTCAAGAAGCTCACCGACCTTCGCCTCAATCGAAACCAGCTCTCCGGACCGATCCCCGCCAACCTCGCGGACGCCGCGTCGCTTCAGGTGCTGCGCCTGGACCACAACCGCTTGAGCGGCCCGATCCCGGCCGGCCTCGCCAAGCGCCAGATGCTGTTCGATGCCTCCCACAATGCCGACGTGCCGGCGGTGCGATAGCGCAGGCCGCAAGTCGCCATCCTTGCGGCAATCGTACGGAGCAAAAACTACGTCACCGAAGACGGCCGTCGGGGGCAACACGCTCGGGGACGTGTGTGGCGCGCAGCTATACCGGACGGTTTTTGAAATCCGCGCTGGCGCGGCGGAAGCCTGGAGCAAGAGGGGGTTCAGCAAGTGGCCCGGATGAGCAGCGCGTAGGGCGGATTAGCGAAGCGCAATCCGCCATCCTCGCGGTCTCGGCACATCATGGCGGGTTACGCTTCGCTAACCCGCCCTACAAACGTCTACAACCGTATCAAATGTAGTAAAACTCGCGCGGCGACGCCGCGAAGAAGAAGCGCACTCAGGCAGCGGAGCGACGTCCGATAGCCGACTCGTCAAAACAAACGTCATCGGGAGGACGCTATGAAGCCCATCGCACCTCGCCATCTCCTTTCCACCCTGCTCCTCACCACCCTCCCCGCCCTCGCCCAATCCCCGTCCTGGTCGCCGCCGCCCGACAACCAGCGCTGCCCGTCGCGCTGGGGCGCGGCCGACGAGCGCGGCGCCGCCAATCTGGTCACGCCGCAGTCGGTGCTCAACGCACTCAAGCTGGTGAAGACCGGCGAGATCATCGAGCTCGCGCATGTGCTCAACGCCAACATGCCGTTCTCCGGCCCGCGCCGCTTCGACGTGCATCTCAAGGTCCCCACGCCGGTGCCCGGCTCGAACAACCGCGTCACCAACGAGGAGCTCGTGGTTTCCGAGATCGGCCAGGTCGGCACCCAGTTCGACGGCTTCGGCCACCAGAGCCATGCCGGCAGCCACTACAATTGCTTCAAGACATCGGACATCGCGACCCGCGCGGGCTTTACCAAACTCGGCGTGCACAATGTCGGGACGCTGATCGCGCGCGCCGTGCTCATTGACGTGGCCGGCCTGAAGGGCGTCGACATCCTGCCCGACAACTACGAGATCACGGTCGCCGACCTCGAAGCCGCGGTGAAGAAGCAGAACATCACCTTCCAGCAAGGCGACGCCATCATCATCCACACCGGCTGGGGCAAGCTCTGGGGCAAGGAGAACGCGCGCTATTACAAGACCTGCCCGGGCCTCGGCGTGCCGGCGGCGCAATGGCTGATCGCCAAGGACCCGCTGCTGCTCGGCGCCGACAATTTCCCGGTCGAGGTCGCGCCCAATCCCGACCGCTCGCTCAATCTGCCGGTGCACCAGCTCGCGCTGGTGGTGCACGGGGTGCATCTGCTGGAGAACCTCAAGCTCGACGAGCTGGTCGCCAAGAACGTCAGCGAGTTCGCGCTGGTCGTACAGCCGTTGAAGATGCAGGGCGGCACCGGATCGACGGTGGCGCCGGTGGCGCTGCGGTGAGCGGGGTTCAGCCGTCAGCGCTGCGGGGGGCGATCATCGTGCTGGTGGTGATCGGCCTCGCCTATGCCCTGGCGCGCATTCTGTTCGGTCTGCCGTGACGGGCGTGATCCTGGCTTGAGCGCCGTAAGCTCCCGGGCGGACGATTGCGCCCGCGCGTGACCCTTATCGTACCGGCACGTATCGCTGTTGTGCGCCGGTGGGATTTGCCGCCAACGACTTCAACAGCGCGAGCGGGTTTGCAACCTTGTCGAGCTTGCAGTCCTTGAAAAAATCGCCGGTGACGAAGCCGCCGGCTGTCTTGAATGCGGCCTGATCGATGCTGTCACATTCCAGGCGATGCAACACGCCTTCGCCGTTGCGCACCTCCAGCACGCCATAGGCATAACGGTCGTTCGATTTCATCCAGCCTTCGACAAGAAAGCGGCGCGGCTCCAGCGGATAAAACGCATAGGTGTCTCCCGACGCTTCGTCCTTGACCTGGACGACAAGCTGGTTGTCCGCAACCAGCGTGACGGGCTTCTGTTGCTTCTGCCACGGCTCGCTTGAATTCTTGCGATCGTAGACGTCGATCGTGATCGGCGGCGTGAACGGAAGGACGCGGCTGTCCGCGTCGATCACCGGCTTGTTCGAGCTCAGGCACGCCGTCAGCGCCAATGAGCAAAAGGCCAGCGCGACCAGCGAAAGACATCGTTTGGAAATAAGATGCATCTTCAACCCATCTGCTCGGCGTTTGATGCTTTCAGTCTGCACGTTCGTAACGCTAGCACGATTGTGCTTCGCTTTGTACGGGGGATTGCGGGATCGCGTACGCCGTCGCGCAATTTCCGTGTCCGCTAGAACACGCGTTGTGCCGCGCGCGAGAGCGTAAATCCGTGGCCGCGGGGATTGCGGCAGCTGACGCCGGACTGCTCCGAGATGCAGGTGAGGCCGCTGCGCTGCCAGCTCTGGCCGTAAGGCAGCACGGGCAGCCGATCGTCCTGCGCCGTGTCGCCGTAACAAAGCGGCGAGCCGCGCGTGGCGCGCGCCGAAATTTCGAACGCCTGCCCCCAATCCAGATCGCAGTTGCGCGGCCGCGGAATTGAGCGGTTCGATACCTGCCGCAGGTCGCAGCGGATCACCGCGTCGCCGTCGATGGCGAAGAACTGGCAGTGGATATTGCCGGTCGGCGAACGAAAGCCGTCCTGCGCCGAAGCGGTCGACACGCCGGCCGATGCGAACAGGATCGACACCACCGCCGCTGTGAACAATCTTTCCAAGTCTGATCTCCTCTGGGATTCCGGTAACCCGGCTGCAGATCGCCGCTCGACGGCCGCAGTCGCCGTCGCGTTCGCCGACATCACGCGGGCAACTTACTAAAACATGCTTTGCGTGTCGCGCGAGACCCAAAATCCATGGCCGCTGGCATTCCGGCATGACACGCCGTTTCGCGCTGATGCGCAGGCGAGACCGCCACGCTCCCAGCGCTGGCCATAGCGCAGCACCGGCAACCGGTCGTCCTGCATCGTGTCGCCGTGACAGACCGGCGCGCCGCGCGTGTCGCGCGCCGAAATTTCAAACGCCCGTCCCCAATCCAGATTGCAGTCGCGCGGCCGCGGCAGCGGGCGGTTCGTGATTCGCCGCAGGTCGCAACGGATCAACGGGTTGCCGTCATTGGCGAAGAACTGGCAGTGGATGTTGCCGGTCGGCGACCGAAAGCCGTCCTGCGCCGAAGCGGTCGACACGACGGCCGATGCGAACAGGATGAACGCCACCGCCGCCGCTGTGAACGATCTTTCCAAGTCTCATCTCCCTACAAATCTCCGCCGCGCGACCACGGCAACGCGTCACGGCCGGTGCTCAATATGCTGAAGCTGACGAGAACCGGCAAGCAGCCCGGCTGAGCGAAGCCGCTCGAGCCTCCGGTACTTCCGGCTGACTGACAGCCCGGCGGCATGTGCTAGCCTCCCGGCCGGTCTCAACGGAGACCGGGAGGGTTGCCGCATATGTCCGTTCGCCTCGCTGTCATTGCCGTCCTGCTTTGCCTGTGTACCGTCCCGGCGACGGCCGAAACCATCGACGTCTCCGACAATCACGGCGGCAGGGTCGCGGACTACAACGCGCGCTGGGCCGGCCTCGCCGCCCGCGGCGTGAATGTGCGCATCGTCGGCCCCTGCCAGTCGGCCTGCACGGTCCTGCTCGGCCACATCCCGCGCAACCGGATCTGCGTGATGCCGAACGCCTCGTTCGGATTCCACCTCGCCCGCCTGGAGACCGCCACCAAGACGCTCTGGAACGCGTACCAGGCCGACATCCGCGCGTGGATCAACGCGCGCGGCGGCCTCACGAAGGAGTTCATCTGGATGCGGGCGCCGGACATCTATCGTTTCTTCCGCAAGTGCTGACATCGAATTGCGGCGAGCGCAGTACTTTCCGCTCGGATTCCCGCTTGCGCGGGAATGAGCGGAGGATGGAGCGAGCCCCTATGGGCGCTTGGCCCGCCTCCGCCTGCCGATGTACGGTGGCCGCCGGATAGCGCTCGTCAGGAAGGAGACCAACAATGTCGGGGACCACCATCAAGATCCGCTCCAGCGGCGGCGGCGAATTCGACTGCTACCTCGCGACGCCGGCCGGCGACGGCCCGCGCCCCGCGATCGTTCTGGCCGCGGCGGTGCACGGCGTCGACAAGGACATTCGCGACTTCGCCGACGAATTCGCCGGTCACGGCTATATCGCGGCCGCGCCCGACCTGTTCTGGCGTTCGATCCCGGGGCCGCTCCCCGGCGACGACGAGCGCACCAAGGAACGCTCGCAGCCGCGGCTCGAGAAGATCAAGGCCGGCGAACCGGACATGGTCGACACGCTCGCGTATCTGCGCACGCTGCCGAGCTTCAACGGGCGCGCCGCAACCATGGGCTTCTGCTACGGCGGCCCCTACGCGATCATCGGGCCCAAGCGGCTCGGCTACGACGCCGGCATCTCCTGCCACGGCACGCGCATGCTCGACTTCATCGACGAGCTCAAGGGCCTCACCGCGCCGGTCTGCATCATGTGGGGCGACCAGGACCACGCCGCGCCGGCCGAGGTGCTCGACGCCTATCGTCAGGTGCCGGGCCGGTTCCCGAACGTCGAGGTGCACATTTTCCCCGGCGTGCTGCACGGCTACATGATGCGATGGCAGACCAAGGCGTTCAGCGAGGAGAAGCGCGCATTCTCGATGGGGCGGGCGCTCGCGATCCTCGACGGGCTGCGCGGCGGCGGCGACCGGCTTCGCCGGGCCTCGTGATCCCGGCGTAGCCGCGCAGACCGCCGGTCAGAACATGAAGTCCTCGGCGGTGAGAGTGCCCCTGCGCACGCCGGCGAGGAATATCTCATCGTCGGTTCCGACGACGTGGATGGTGGCGCCCGCGACGTCAAAGCTGACGGTCAGGTCGGCCAGCGACAACCCCAAGCCTTTGAATGAGATCACGTCGTTGCCGAGCAGGGAGCCATCCTGCCAGTCGCTGATGGTGTCGCGGCCGAAGCCTTGGCCGAACTCGAACGTGTCGCTGCCCCAGCCGCCCGCCATGACGTCGTCGCCGTCGCCCCCGTCAAGACGGTCGTTCCCGAACAGGCCGGACAGCACGTCGTTCCCGGCGCCGCCGTGGAGCGCGTTGGCGCCAATGTCGCCGGTGAGCTGGTCGTTGAGCCCGGTGCCGACCAGGCCTTCGATGCTCCAGTAGCTGTCGCCGGCTGCGTCGCCGCGGTTGCGGCCAGGAGCGCTCAGCGAGGCCACCACGCCCACAACACCGCCTTCATAGGAGGCAACGTCGAAACCGGACCCGCCGTCGTGGTAGTCGCCGCCGGCGCCGCCCACGAGCACGTCGTCGCCGTCAAGCCCGAACAGGAAGTCGTCGCCGCCCAGGCCTTTCAAGGTATTGGCGTGGTTGTTGCCAAGAAGCAAATCGCTGAAGGCGCTGCCGATCAGGCCTTCGATCGACGAATAACTGTCGCCTGCAGCGTCGCCCATATTGAGGCCAGGGGCTGTTAGAAGCGCCCAAACCCCGGCCGTCGACGTTTGGTAGCTCGCAAAGTCGAAGCCCGACCCACCATCAAGCTCATCGGCGCCAGCGCCGCCGATCAACGTATCGCTTCCGTCGAGTCCGGAGAGCTGATCGTCGCCAGCATTGCCGTTGAGGACATTGTTCGCGATGTTGCCGTTGATCGTGTCGTCGCCGCTGCCGCCGGTGGCGTTCTCAATCAAGGAACGCGCGTCGCCGTTGAACTGCAGCGCGTTGAAGACATTGCCGCGGGCCGTGATGTTGTCGGTGATGTTCAGGCGCGCAAGCTGATTGGCGTCGAACACCGACGAGCCGCCGGGCGCAAGGTCGATCTGGAGGTTGGTCGCTGTAGTTCGACAGTTCGTAGGTGTCGACGCCGTTGCCGTCCCAGATGGTGCGGAAGATGCGGTTGGCCTGCGGCGTGCCCTGCCCCACGCCGTCGATGAACATCTCTCCGGTGGTGGTGCTGAAGGTGTAGACGGTGTTGCCGGCATTGCTGTTGAAATTCGCGCCGTACATGTACTGGATCGCGGCGATGTCGAGCATCATCAGCGATTGCGCAAAGCTGCCCTCCTCGGTGTCGTTGAACGGCGCCGTATCGCCGACATAGCGGTGATAGGTCATCACCGAGAATTCCATCGAGTTGAGCGCGGCGGGGAGCAGGTCTTCGGTCGGGCCTGGCCGGTCGTTGGCATGGCCGTGCTTGAGGCCGAGCGTATGGCCGAGCTCGTGCAGCACTACCCAATAGGCGCTGTCGCCGACGTCGACATCGTTGAAGCGCGCCTGGTTGACGTTGAACCAGGCATCGCCGCCGCGCTGGATGCCTCCCGGATAGAAGCCGACGCCGCCGGGCGGAACGCCGAGCTCCGCATCGACGAAAAGATCGGCTCTGGCAAAGCTCGAGTCGGCGGTCGCACCCGGCGCAACCAGCGTGTAGTTGAGCGGCGCGACCGCCGTCAGCTGCGTAGTGATCGCATGCGTGATCGCGCTCTGCAGCGACGGTGTCACCGGCGCGAAGCTTGCGAAGTCGTGGGTCGGCGAGCTCGGCGCTCCGGCGGTGAAGTAGGTGCTGGCGTTATAGTAGCTCGCCGCGTCGGGAAAATTGTAGGTCAGATTCGGACTATTCCATTTGAAGTTGCCGAGCAGCGCATCGATGGTCACAACGCCCGATGCCACATTCGCAATGCCACCAGCCATGGTATTTCTCCCTAATGATTTGGCGTCCACCGACTCAAGCAGCGTGGCCGATCGTTCGGAATGTCGATTGGATTACTTTTGGCGTGTGGCGGTCGCGTGACAAGCTGTCCATAGGTACCGACGAAGCGTCCTCCGCGCTCCCCGGCCGCCGGCCTGCACGCTCCACTTCGGTATTCAGAACAAGATGAGCACAGCCGCCATCCGCCAGCCTTGCGCATCGCGGCAACTACGCCTTTCGGCCCAGTACTTCCGTACTGGCTGACTCTTGCGCCGCGCCTGTGCACAGTCGGCCTGTCACCGATCCCCCCGATCGTGACACCCCGAGCAACGATAGCCCGCTGCCGCCCCCGACAGCGGGCTATCTCTTTTCAAGCCTGGCTTTGTGGCGCGCAAGCGTAGGGCGGATTAGCGACAGCGTAATCCGCCATCGCCCGACGGAGCGGCGGGTTACGTCCCTCACGGGCTAACCCGCCCTACAACGCCCTCACTGCGTCCGTGCAAATCCGCCGCCTTCGATCACCTTGCCCCAGCGGCTGATCTCCGACTTGATCAGGTCCGTCAACTTCTCCTGCGGCGTCGGATCGGGCGGCAGATAGCCGACCTTGTCGAATTGCGCGTGAATGTCGGGCAGCTGTGTAATCGCCGCGATCTCCCGGTGCAGCCGGTCGACGATCGGCTTCGGCGTGCCGGCCGGCGCGACCAGCATCAGCCAGGCCACGGCCTCGAAGCCCGGCACGCCCAATTCCGCGATCGGCGCCGCGTCGGGCACCACCGCGACGCGCTGCTTCGAGGTGACGCCGAGCACGCGGATCTTGCCTTCCTTGAGCAGACCGACGACAGGCACCAGCCCGGAGAACGTCACCGGCACATGGCCGGCGACGACGTCGCGCAGCGCTTCCGCCGTGCCCTTGTAGGGAACGTGCGTCATGGTGGTGCCGGTCATGCTCATGAACAGCTCGGCGAGCAGATGCGGAATGCCGCCGGCGCCGCTCGAGCCGTACGAGATTTTTCCGGGGTGCTCCTTCGCCAGCCGGATGAGGTCGGTCACCGACTGCGCCGGCAGCGACGAATTGACGATCAGGCCGAACGGCGTATTGCCGATGAGCGCGACCGGCACGTAGTCCTTGACCGGATCGTAGGACAGCGACTTGCGCAGCGTCACCTGCGCCGCGAGCTGGGCATCGGTGCCGAGCAGCAGCGTGTGGCCGTCGGGCGCGGCCTTGGCGACATATTGCGACGCGATCAGGCCGCCGGCGCCGAGCCGGTTGTCGATGATGAAGGCCTGGCCGAGCCGTTCGGTAAGCTTCTGCGCCACCAGCCGCGTGACCACGTCGACGCCGCCGCCCGCCGCATAGGGCACCGCGATCGACACCGGCCGGGTCGGATAGTCCTGCGCATGGGCCTGTTGTCCCCACCCGGAGAGGACCAGAGCAAGCAAGCCCCAGCGGGGTAGCGACGCGCGATACAACCAGGCCATGACGATCTCCAGAACGCGGGCGACATCCTCGCCCGCCTTCCCGTCATGCGCAACGCGTCCTGCTGCAACGCTGCAATTACTTCGCTTTGGTCGGCCGCGCGGTCCGGCGCGCGCTCCCGGTCGCCGTGGTCAATTCGTTCCGGCGAGGCCCGTTGAGGAAGATAGCCGAGCCGGTCTTGGGCGGCAGCGCCGTTCCGGTCTGAAATTTGATGTCGTCGTATTTCGGTTTGCCGATCTGGGCGGAGCTGTCGGCCGGCGGCGACACGTCGAGGATGCCTTGAGCCTGCGCCCGATCCATGGGCGCGATGCCCGCGCCCAGCGCAAAAGCCGCAAGAACCGCAAGGATGTGGACGGCGCGCATGGTGCTCCCTCATCGGACAGTCCACTCATTAGTCGGCCGCCGGCGCCGGCCGGTTCAGCGCGTCATTTTCCGCGGGTAAATCAAGATCATGGCCTTGCTTGCCGGGACGGCTAATATGCTGGAGACTCCGCGATAACAGAAAAATTGAAAGTCTAGGGAGGACGGCAATGAAGCGGTTGTTCCAGGTTCTCGCTGCGGCCTTGGCCCTCATTACATATCCAGGCTTGGCGGGCCCTGCTCCCGCCCAGCCCTCAAAGTCCGGCATCGAACGGATGTACGTCCTCTATTGCGGCGACATCGCGCTCAACAATGCAGCAGACTTCACGCCCGGCGCCAGCGGCCCCGGCAACCTCACCGTGACCTGTTACCTGATCAAGCATGCGCGCGGCTGGGTGCTCTACGACACCGGGCTGGGCGACCACATCATCGACATGCCGAATGGCCAGAAGAGCCAGGCCGGCGTTTGGACCATCAAGAAGACACTGGCGAGCCAGCTCGCCGAGCTTGGTCTCAAGCCATCGGACATCAACTATGTGGCGCTGTCGCATTCGCACGGCGATCACGTCGGCAATCTCAAACTGTTTCCCGACGCGACCCTGGTGGTTCAAAAGCCCGAGTTCGAGTGGAAGCCGCCCGTCGGCGTCTCTCCGTTCAAGCCCGGCATGAAGGCGATCACGCCCGAGGGCGACCACGATCTGTTCGGCGACGGCAGCATCGTGCTGATCGCGACCTACGGCCATTCGCCCGGACACCAGAACCTGCTGGTGCGGCTGCCGCAGACCGGCGCCGTGCTGCTCACGGGCGATTCCGTGCACACCAAAGCCAACTGGGACGGCGGCCGCGTGCCCCAGCGCAACTTCAACGTCCCGCAGTCGCTCGAAGCACTCGAGCGCATGCGCGCCGTCCTCAAGGAGGCCAAGGCGCAGCTCTGGATCGGCCACGAGACCAGCGAGGTCCCGCTGCGCAAATATTCACCGGCCTATTACGACTGAGAGCGACAGAGCCGAGACGATCCGCTATCACCGCGCGATGGTCGACCTCACCCGCATCACGCCCGGCCTCACCGGACAGGCCGAGATCGTCGTCACCGCCGACAAGACCGCGCCGTTCGTCGGCTCCGGACGGATAGCGGTGCTGGCGACGCCGGTGATGATCAACGTCATCGAGGCCGCCGCGTTGGCGGCGGTCGAGCATCTCCTGCCCGCCGGCCACCAGAGCCTCGGCATCCATCTCGACGTCAGGCACTTCGCGGCGACGCCGGTGGGCCTGCGCGTCACCGCGACGGCGGAGGTCACGCGCGTCGAGGGCCGCACCGTCGGCTTCCGCGTCGACGTGCGCGACGAGCGCGAGCCGATCGGCGGCGGCACCCACGAGCGCGTGGTGGTCAGCGTCGCGCGTTTCGACGAGCGTGTGCAGCGCAAGTTGCGCGGGGGTTAGCGTGATCTCGACGAACGTCAGCCGCGCCGCGCCGCCTTGATCGCGGCGACGTCGATCTTCTTCATGTCCATCATCGCATCAAACGCGCGCTTGGCTTCATCGCCGCCGGCCGCCATCGCCTCGGTCAGCACGCGCGGCGTGATTTGCCAGGAGACGCCCCACTTGTCCTTGCACCAGCCGCACGCGCTCTCCTGGCCGCCATTGCCGACGATGGCGTTCCAGTAGCGGTCGGTCTCTTGTTGATCATCGGTGGCGATCTGGAACGAGAAGGCTTCGTTGTGCTTGAACGCGGGACCGCCATTCAAGCCGATACAGGAAACGCCGGCGACCGTGAATTCCACCGTCAACACGTCGCCCTTCTTGCCGGATGGGTAGTCGCTGGGTGCACGGTGGATTGCACCCACTGCGCTGTCGGGAAAGGTCTCGGCGTAGAAGCGGGCAGCAGCCTCAGCGTCCTTGTCGTACCACACGCAAATCGTGTTCTTGGCCATTGCTTGTCCTTTCGCTTCCTTTTGCATCATGTGCCGGACCCCGACATGTAGTCGAGCTTGGGTTGAAAGTCGCCCCGCCCCTCGGGCAGGAGATCGAACATATTCCAGACCGGATCGAGCAGATCGTTGTGCCGGTACTCCTGCCCGGCCTCGGGCGGCACGTAGAGAAGCTCGCACCCCCAGAAATGGCGGATGGTCGTGCCGTCGCGCCGGAACACGTTGAGGATCGGCATGTCCCACTCCTCGCCCGGCTTGAACTCCTGCTGCTTGCGCATGCCGGGAGTGAGCGCGGTCGAGTTGCCAAAATAGTCGCGGTCGTAGCTGTTGCCGGCCGTGGAGAGGAGCCGCAGGTGGCGCCAGCCGCGCTCGTCCGCAAAGGCGAGAATGCGCGGCAGCGGCGACTTCGCGACGACGACGAAATTGAAGCGCTCGCGCGTGTGCCGCACTGCGCCGTCAAGGCAATCGAGCGTATGCGTGCATCCGGGGCACGGCCGTTCGCGCTCCGGCCCGAACATGAAGCTGTAGATGGCGAGCGTGTCCTTGCCGGGCGCGAACAGTTTCGACAGCTTCACCTTGACCTGCTTGCGCTGTGCGCCGGCCTCCTCGAAGACGTAGTCCTCGGCGAGCTCCCCGCCTGGCGGAAGCGCGCGGCGTTGCGCGGCGACCCGCTCGATCTGCCGGCGGAGCTTGATCTCCTCGTCGAGGAGCATGTTGCGGGCCCGTCGGTAGGCTTCGCTCTCGTTCGGAAAGTGCAGGTGGTGAATGGTTTGCACAGAGGCCTTGGCGAGGGCGACCATGTTCCTGTTCCTTTCACTATCGCGGTTATCGCCCCCTGTGATCTCAACAGTCATGCTGTCGCACAGGTTCCGGCTGCGCCGCATTGGAACAATCCGGCATGTGACCCGCCGCGCGCGCCTCGCTCGCCGTAGGCATCGAGCAGGCGGTCATCGACGCGATCAACGCGCGGAAGAGTCCGAACATGGCTGATGCGCGCGAGCGGACTTGTTTCGTGGTGGCGCGCGAACTTCTCGCCAATAAGGGCCTTAGCGACGAAACCTATGCCGCCGCGGAAGAGACGATGGGACTGGAGAGTTTGGTGGCGCTGGTAGCATCGACCGGCAGCTTTTCGATGACCTGTATGACAGCCAATACGTTCGGGATTGATCCGCCGCCCGCCAACCCGACCCCGCTCGCGGACTAGCGCCAGCCTCCACGCGCGTGCGAGAACACAGACACTGTCCTCTATCCTTGCGCCGTTGTTTGGCTGCGCGATGGGATCGAATGGCTGCGCCGCTGCGGTCGGTCATCCGCGTGGTCAGTCTCCCATGTCCGCTTCGGGCCAAAAGCGGACCTCCCGAGCAACGGGCCCATTGTCCGCTTCTGGCCTTCAGCCGCAACATTGAGTTCTCCTAGCCCCTCGGAACCCTGCTCTCCTGTAAAAGTTATCGAATGGAAATAGTTCGATGCTGCTTCCGAAACTGGATCAATCCAAAGACTGATTTCAGGCAGGAGGAACGATGACCACTATTAAATTGGCGAGTGGCGTGCTGGCTATTCCCATGCTCTCGCTTACTCTGGCCCTGGCTGCGGCTGAGGCCAGGGGCACGCCAACCGACCCTGCGCGGTCAGTAGCGAAGTCCGGTCAACACTCCGAAAGCGAGAATTGGCTTGACGAAACCGTGGGCTTGGGGAGTTCGGTCGATCGGGCGCGGCATCGCGAGCCAAGTGATCCACCCATCGTTGAAAGGCCCCGCCTTCGCGACGAAACGGCGGAAAGTTCCGTCGATCGGGCGCCACGGGACCTTCGTGAGCCGTTTGATGAGTGATCGCGACGGAAGCTAGCAATTCGTGCTGAGCGAATTAGCGGTCGTGAACATGAGAAGAAACAAATCACCGCGGGGGGCCGAGATGGTGGTGTCATTCGAACTCGCGAAGGCGTTTGCACTATCAGCAACGCTGTGAGCCATCATGTGGGCTCTGTTCGGAAATTGAGGCGACGAGCAGTCGGTGCGCGACAGGACGCTTGCGCCGGGGACGCCGGTTTTGGATATTCCGACTTCACCCATAGTAGCCAAAGACGACTGGGCCTAAGAGACACAGCACGGCGATTGCAATCATGATCGTAAGTGCGACTGCTTCGCCGGGATCGGTTTGCATGTGGTCGCTCCGCACAACATGACGTTGCTGATTTGCGATGAAAACCCTGATTCTGGACGCCGGCGAAATTGTGGCTTGGGACGGAACACAAAAAATTGGCCCAGAACAAAAATTCCGAACCGGTTCAGAGTTTTGGACGACAATGATAAGCGGCCCATAATTCGCGGAGCCGCCCGGGTCACGCCGCGAGGCATTTTAATTGAACGGGACCTACGAGCGAGTCTCGCGCATCTAGGTCCGGCGCCGCGGAGACCTGGGTCCGTCGGCTCGCATTTCGCGAAATTCTTGTGGGCCCTTCAACAGCCGCCGCTTTCGTTTCGCGCGATCTTCCGCGGGCGCGGATCGGTCAGCGAGGGCATCTATAGTCTTCCCAGCTAATTGTGCGGATTTATTGGGCGCCGTCGATGTTGTCTTCTGGACGTCTTCGCGAGTCCGGTGATACTGCCGCTGCTGATCGAAGTGGTTCTGCAATATGTCGCGGATGGCCTCCGGCCGACTATCTCGCTTGGCGCTCATTTTTCTGGCGATATCCCCGATCCAGCGGTCCAAATCAGCAAGTTGATCTGGTGGCAGGCGCACCATGATCCCCAGCGACCCGACCTTGGGGCGACCAATTTTCTTTCTGATACCGGGAACTCTTGTTTTGCTCAAGGCGCCGCTTCTCACTCAGTGACACAACCCTTAAATGGCAATTGGCGCCGGAAATGCGAGTCCCAAACGGTGCTCATGGGCCAGGATCAGTCTTTGGAGCTGTTGGGCCTCATCTCTCCAGGCCTTAATCAACTGAGGGGTAATGTCGACCCATTCACCACCCTGTTTCTCGCTGTGCCGGCGCAAGCCAGATTTAAGCTCATGCACGTCGGCCAACAGCGTGCGCCGGAGCCTTCGAAGCTGTTCCAACATTTCCGACACTTCATCCATTAGGCAGGTCGTCCTGTTACCCGGCGCGACTATCTTTTACGCGATTCGCGACGGGAAGGACCACGGATGCGCCGGACCCTGCAGGCAAAGCGCCTCACGATCGCCGGGCGCCTTTCTGCAACCCGATCAGCATTGCGAACGGCGGACATACGCGGGTTGAGCCGGGCATGGCAGGCTCCTGCGCAGATGGCCAAGATACGAAAAAGCGCCCTTAAGCTTGCGCAGATGACCCGCATCCAACTCGCACAGCGAAAATACGTGTCGCCGTTTTCGCTGATGCGGGCGGTGGATGGCACGTCACGGTGTATGCTTATCACGGCGCTGCATTTGCAGAAGCGCGTCGACGCAACTGAACGGGATGTATGAAACTCTCGCCCTAATCATCACCGATTTTAGCAGGCATTCCTGGAAGCGGACATTCGGACTACTCCGCCCTATGTCTGCTTTGGGCCAGAAGCAGACATCGCCGCCTCGGCTTGATTGCGAATGCTCGGCGAAGGAAAAATCAGAAGACGCAAGACCGCTCAAGGTCCCGCGCGAAAAGCGTGCGCCCGAGTGCGCGGCGCACTCGCCCAATGTCCGCTTGTGGCCCACAACGGACATTCCACACGCGCCGGCCAATGTCTGCTTTGGGCCAAGCGGACATCCGCCCGCTTGCAACACCTGCATGCACGCACTGTGGACGTTTTCACATTTGCGCTGGCGATGAGTGAACTCCTCCCCGCCGAGGCGCGACAAACGGGTGGGTGGACTTGTTCACGGACAACGAGGAGACACCCATGTCACGCAAGTTCCTGATCGCGGCTGGCGCTGCAGCGGCTCTACTGACCGGCGCTATGACTGGTCCTGCATCCGCTGCGTCATGCCTCTATGTGGCGATCAATCCATTTACGAACCAAATATCGGACGATATCCGCGGCCGGTCTGTCGGAACTCAGAAGGGCGCTTGCAGACGAGCAAAGCGGTATTGTTTAAACAAACTGAGGAGAGCGTGGAACAAGGGTAAGGCGCAGCAATTCGCGTGCAAGAGGATCGACTAAGGAACCACCTCTGCGGCGCCAGAATGTCGTTTTGCATTTATCGGCTGCAACAGCCGTCCGAACCGAAGCTGTTACAACCCAACGCTCGGGGCACCGTTCGAGCGTTGTGTTGCTCGGTGAGAATCCTCCGAGCCCGAACATTCCGATTTCGTGGGTCAAAAGCAGACATTAGGAGGTCAGCGCCGGATGTCTGCTTTGGGCCATTGGTGGACATCTACCCTATCCACATTTCCTCGCCCAATACCGAAGGCGGACTTTCGTGAGACCTCCGGCGAAAGGGAAGTAGTCGCGGACCACGCTTGATTAGGCGTTTGCTTCGCCGGCCATTTCAAACCGCGACAACCCGGAACAAGCCCGCCGCGCAAACCGACGATTTTGTGATCCCCGACACATCCCGGCGATGCGACGCGCGCCATGGTGCACCGGACGCCGAAGGGCATCGAGGGAGCGAACCATGACGAACCAGATCGAAATGGCGGCTATGCCGGCGGAACAGAATGCGGCCGGCCTGCCGTTCGGTTTCTGGGCGACGCTCGGTTGGGCGCTGCTGGCGGTTGCGGCCGGCCTGCTGGCGCTGCTTGCCGTGGGCTTCGTGATCGCCCGATGGGACCCGAGCCTGAACGTCGCTCAAGAGATGCTTCGCCCTGGCGGCCGCAGCGCCATCTTTTCATCGCTGCTGATGCTGGCCCAGGCCGTGATCGTCGCCATCCTCGTCTATGCGGCCAGACGCTCGGGGGAAGGCGCCCTCACCTATCTCGGGCTGGCGCGTCCGCACGGGCGATATGTGTTGTTGGGATTCCTGTGCGTCGTGCTTCCGCTGCTGTTCACGTTCGCCCATGCACAGTTCGACATCCGCCAGATTATCCCTCCCGAGCAATTCGGGCGGGCACGCGAGGCAAACATCTGGCATATGCAGTCCTATCTCCTGATCATCTCGGCGGTGATCGGCGCGCCGATCATGGAGGAGATCGTGTTTCGCGGCTTTCTCTACCGCGGTCTCGTCGCGACGCGGCTCGGTGTCGCCGGCACAATCCTCATCACGTCGGTGGTGTGGGCCGTCATCCACACCGACAAGAGCCCGGCCGCCATGTTCGATACGGCCGTGCATGGCGTCATCTGGGGCTGGCTGCGCTGGTACACCGGCTCGACCTGGGTCACCATCGGCGCCCATACCGCCAACAATGCCATTGCGGTGCTCCTGTCCGTCGCCGCCATGAAGGGCTGGCTCGGATAGAGGCCTCGCCTGCGCGGCGCGCCGAAACCACAGCGCTATCCACGCCATCCCACAAAATGGCGTGGACGACGTCTTCGTTTTGTTGACTTAATTCCTATTATCAACTATCGAGGATCTCGTCACACGCGGCTTGAGCGACGGTGCGCACTCATGAGACGCAACGCGCGCGAAACCGCCGGTGGAGCGCCGGGGAGGCGAGCCCCTTTCGCAGAGGGGCGCGTGTCCTCGCAAGACACGCGGCCCGCCGATCGCAAGGCGGGTCGAAGGGAGCCCGTAGCGCAGGCTCCCGAGGCGCCTCCCC
>CAWAWR010000031.1:0-71289 GCA_963785745.1 uncultured Alphaproteobacteria bacterium | reverse complement strand
GTCCTCGTGCTCAAGCCGTTCGCGGTTCTGTCGCAGGAGTTGGCGAGACTGATGGGCGCACCCCATTTGGCGGTGTGGATTCAATTTGGGATGCTGGGCGCCGTGATCTGCGGTGCCGCGGCTTTGTTCAGTGTGCGGCTGCTACGAGGCAATCTCTCCGCTTCGCAACAGGGCCGCTACCTGAACGCGCTCGTTATCGTGCTCGGCGTCCCGCTCATGGCGGCAGCGGTATGGGCTCGATTGGCATACGGGTGGCACCGTTGAATTCGTCCGTCGAACACGTTCGCCGGAAGATGAATGCATGACCAAGCTCATCGTTGACGGACACGAGATCGACGTCCCGGGCGAGTACACGCTGCTCCAGGCCTGCGAGGCCGCGGGCGCGGAAATCCCGCGCTTCTGTTTCCATGAACGGCTCTCGATCGCCGGCAACTGCCGCATGTGCCTGATCGAGGTTGTCGGCATGCCGAAGCCGCAGGCCTCCTGCGCCATGGGCGTGAAGGACCTGCCGCCGAACCGCGACGGTACGCCGAAGGTCATCAGCACCCGCTCGCCGATGGTGAAGAAGGCGCGCGAGGGCGTGATGGAGTTCCTGCTGATCAATCATCCGCTCGACTGCCCGATCTGCGACCAGGGCGGCGAGTGCGACCTGCAGGACCAGGCGATGGCCTACGGCGTCGACTCCAGCCGCTATCAGGAGAACAAGCGCGCGGTCGAAGAGAAATATATCGGCGCGCTGGTGAAGACCATCATGACGCGCTGCATCCATTGCACGCGCTGCATCCGCTTCTCGACCGAGGTCGCCGGCGTGCCGGAGCTCGGCGCCATCGGCCGCGGCGAGGACATGGAGATCACCACCTATCTCGAACAGGCGATGACATCCGAGCTGCAAGGCAATGTGGTCGATCTTTGCCCGGTCGGCGCGCTGACCTCGAAGCCCTACGCGTTCGCGGCGCGGCCGTGGGAGCTGACGAAGACGGAGTTGGTCGACGTGATGGATGCGCTCGGCTCGGCGATCCGCATCGATACGCGCGGCCGCGAGGTCATGCGCATCCTGCCGCGCGTCAACGACGACGTTAACGAGGAATGGATCTCCGACAAGACCCGCCACGTCGTCGACGGCCTGCGCACGCAGCGCCTCGACCAGCCCTACATCCGCGAGGACGGCCGGCTGCGCGCCACGACCTGGCCGGCGGCGTTCGAAGCGATTGCCGCCAAGCTGAAGGGCGTGCGCAAGGAGCGCATCGGCGCCATCGCCGGCGATCTCGCCGCCGCCGAGGAGATGTTCGCGCTCAAGGACCTGATGACGCGGCTCGGCGTCGGCAACCTGGATTGCCGGCAGGACGGTTCCGCGATCGACCCGGCCTGGGGCCGCGCCAGCTATCTGTTCAATGCGACCATCGCCGGCATCGACCAGTCCGACGCGCTGCTGATCGTCGGCGCGAACCCGCGCTGGGAAGCGGCGGTGCTGAACGCGCGCATCCGCAAGCGCTGGCGCGCGGGCAACTACCCGATCGGCGTGATCGGCGAGCGCCCCAACCTCACCTATCAGTACGATTATCTGGGGAAGGGGCCGGAGACGCTCGCCGACCTCGCGGCCGGCAAGCACGCGTTCGCGGAGGTTCTCAAGGGCGCGCAGCATCCGCTGATTATTCTTGGCGCCGGCGCGCTGGCGCGAGCGGACGGCGCGGCGATTGCGGCGCTGGCGGCCAAGGCCGCGCAAAGCCTCGGCGCGGTCAAGGACGGCTGGAACGGGTTCTCGGTGTTGCAGACGACGGCCTCGCGGGTCGGCGCGCTCGACCTCGGCTTCGTGCCGGCGAGCGGCGGCATGAAGGCGGCGCAGATGGCGGATGCCGGCGCGCTCGACGTGGTGTTCCTGCTCGGCGCCGACGAGGTCGAAATCGCGCCCGGCGCCTTCGTGATCTATCTCGGCACCCACGGCGACAGCGGCGCGCATCGTGCCGACGTCATCCTGCCGGGCGCCGCCTATCCGGAAAAGTCCGGCATCTATGTCAACACCGAGGGCCGCGTGCAGATGGCGGCGCGTGCGTCATTCCCGCCCGGCGAGGCGCGGGAGGACTGGGCGATCCTGCGCGCGCTGTCGGACGTGCTGGGTCACCGGCTGCCCTATGACTTGCTCTCGCAACTGCGCGCGGCGATGTTCAAGGCGCACCCGCATCTCCAGCGCATCGGGCAGATTGCGCCGGGCGACGCGGCCGACATCGCCAAGCTCGCGAACCTCGGCGGCAAGCCGGACAAGGCCCCGTTCGCGTCGCCGATCGATGACTACTACCTGACCAATGCGATCGCCCGCGCTTCGGCGGTGATGGCGGAGTGCTCGGTGATCGCGGAAGGAAGCGCCGCACGGACGGCGGCGGAATAGACGCATGTTCTCGGACATCTTGAACCCAATCTGGTCTGTCATCGAGCCGATCTGGCCCGTGCTGGTCATGCTGGCCCAAAGCGTTCTGTTGCTGGTCATTCTTTTGATCGCGGTCGCCTACATCATCTATGCCGACCGCAAGATCTGGGCGGCGGTGCAGATCAGGCGCGGCCCGAACGTCGTCGGGCCTTGGGGATTGCTGCAGTCGTTCGCCGACCTGCTCAAATTCGTCGTCAAGGAGCCGGTGATCCCGTCGGGGGCCAACAAGGGCATCTTCCTTTTGGCGCCGCTGGTCACCTGCGTGCTCGCGCTCGCGGCCTGGGCGGTGATCCCGGTCAACGAGGAGTGGGTGATCGCCAACATCAATGTCGGCATCCTCTACATCTTCGCGATCTCCTCGCTCGGCGTGTACGGCATCATCATGGCCGGCTGGGCGTCGAACTCGAAATATCCGTTCCTCGCCGCGCTGCGCTCGGCTGCGCAGATGGTGTCGTACGAAGTCTCGATCGGCTTCGTGATCATCACGGTGCTGCTCTGCGTCGGCTCGCTCAATTTGTCGGAAATCGTCGAGGCGCAGGACGGCCGGTACGGCATGTTCAGTTGGTTCTGGCTGCCGCTGTTGCCGATGTTCGTGATCTTCTTCGTCTCCGCGCTCGCGGAGACCAACCGGCCGCCGTTCGATCTGGTCGAGGCGGAGTTGGAGCTGGTCGCCGGCTTCATGGTCGAGTACGGCTCGACCCCGTACATGATGCTGATGCTCGGCGAGTACACAGCGATCGCGACCATGTGCGCCATGGCCACCATCATGTTCCTGGGCGGCTGGCTGGCGCCGTTCCCGGTCGCGCCCTTCACCTGGGTGCCGGGCGTGATCTGGTTCACGCTCAAATGCCTGTTCATGTTCTTCCTGTTCGCCATGGCGAAGGCGATCGTTCCGCGTTACCGCTACGATCAGCTCATGCGGCTCGGCTGGAAGGTGTTCTTGCCCATATCGATGGCGATGGTCGCAATCGTCGCGGGCGTGTTGCAATACACGGGATTAGCGCCGAGATGACGGGGGTGAGCAATGCTGGATATCTCCCTTGCGGGGCTGATCGGAGCGATCCTCGGCACGGTTATCGCGGGCGTAAACTACCATTTGTTCATCGGGGTTCTGGAACGCGCGATGCGCGAACGCGAGCCAACGCAGACCGCCGAGGAACGGGACAGTTTGGATGCCAAATTGTCGCTGGTGCGGCGCATCGTGCTGACCGCCGACCTGTTCGTGTTCGCGGCGGTCGGTTACTTGATCGGCAAGACCTTTTGGGGTTAGGCGGGCGAGACGTGGCAATGTGCTGTTCAGGCACGGAAGGAGCGCGCCCATGAGACTCGATCGGGCTGCCCGCGCGATATTCCTGTGGGAGTTCGTCTCGGCGTTCTTCCTCGCCATGCGCTATTTCTTCAAGCCGAAGCCGACGCTCAATTATCCGTTCGAGAAGGGGCCGATCTCGCCGCGCTTCCGCGGCGAGCATGCGTTGCGCCGCTATCCGAACGGCGAGGAGCGCTGTATCGCCTGCAAGCTCTGCGAAGCGATCTGCCCGGCGCAGGCGATCACCATCGAGGCCGGCCCGCGCCGTAACGACGGCACCCGCCGCACCACGCGCTACGACATCGACATGGTCAAATGCATCTATTGCGGGCTGTGCCAGGAGGCCTGCCCGGTCGACGCCATCGTGGAGGGCCCGAACTTCGAATTCGCCACCGAGACGCGCGAGGAGCTCTACTACGACAAGGAGCGGCTGCTCGCGAACGGGGACCGCTGGGAGCGCGAGATCGCGAAGGCCATCGCGCTCGACGCGCCATACCGGTGACCCGATGATCGTCTACGCGCTCTTCTTTTACCTCTTCGCAAGCGTGTGCATCGCCTCCGCGGTGATGGTGGTGGCGTCGAAGAACCCGGTTCACTCGGTGCTGTTCCTGATCCTCGCATTCGTCAATGCGTCTGGGCTGTTCATGCTGATGGGCGCCGAATTCCTCGCGATGATCCTGGTGGTGGTCTATGTCGGCGCGGTGGCGGTGCTGTTCCTGTTCGTGGTGATGATGCTCGACGTTGATTTCGCCGAGCTGCGCCAGGGCTTCCTGCAATATCTGCCGATCGGCGCGCTGGTCGGCATCGTGTTCCTGGCGGAGCTGCTGCTGGTCGTCGGCGCCTGGACGATTGCGCCGAGCATCGCGGAGGGCATCGCGTCGCCGATCCCGCCGTTCTACTCCGTCACCAATACCGAGGCGTTGGGGCAGGTGCTCTACACCCGTTACGTCTATTTCTTCCAGGCCGCCGGGCTGATCCTGCTGGTGGCGATGATCGGCGCGATCGTGCTGACGCTGCGCCACAAGCCGAACGTCAAGCGGCAGGACATTTCGCAACAGGTCGCGCGCACCCGAGAGGACGCGATCGAGGTCGTGAAGGTCAAATCGGGGCAGGGGCTGTCATGACCATCGGCCTCGGCCACTACCTCACCGTCGCGGCGATCCTGTTCACGATCGGGATCTTCGGCATCTTCCTCAACCGGAAGAACGTGATCGTCATCCTGATGTCGATCGAGCTGATCCTGCTCGCCGTGAATATCAACTTCGTCTCGTTCTCGACCTTCCTCGGCGATCTGGTCGGTCAGGTGTTCGCGCTGCTGGTGCTGACCGTCGCTGCCGCCGAGGCCGCGATCGGACTCGCCATCCTCGTCGTCTATTTCCGGAACCGCGGCTCGATCGCGGTCGAGGACATCAACTTGATGAAGGGCTGATCCCTCGATGTATCAGGCGATCGTCTTCCTGCCGCTGGTCGGCGCGATCCTGGCGGGGCTGATCACGCTGGCCGGCGCGCGGGCGCGCTATCCGAGCGGCGTGCCGGCGGCCGAGGGCCATGACCATGGCGCGGATCATCACGCCGCGCATGAGCATGCTGCGCATGATCACGGCGCGCACGACGGCCATCATCCGACCGAGCCGGCGGCTGCGGGCTCGCGCGCGGCCGAGCTGATCACGACGTCGTTCCTGTTCATTTCCATGATCCTGTCCTGGATCGCCTTCGTCACCGTCGGCTTCGGACAGGACGTGCATGTCAGCCTGATCAACTGGTTCACCGCCGGCGATCTCAAGGTCGACTGGGCGTTGCGGGTCGATACGTTGACCGCGGTGATGCTGGTGGTCGTCACCTCGATCTCCGCTTTCGTGCACCTCTATTCGATCGGCTACATGGTGGAGGAGCCCTATCGGCCGCGGTTCTTCTGCTACCTGTCGCTGTTCACCTTCGCGATGTTGATGCTGGTGACCTCCGACAACCTCGTGCAGCTGTTCTTCGGCTGGGAGGGCGTCGGCCTGATGAGCTACCTGCTCATCGGCTACTGGTATCAGAAGCCTGAGGCGAACGCGGCCGCGATCAAGGCCTTCATCGTCAACCGCGTCGGCGACTTCGGCTTCGCGCTCGGCATCTTCGCGGTCTTCATGATGACCGGCGCGGTCGACTTCGGCACCATCTTCGCGCAGGCGCCGTCGCTCGTCGGCAAGACCATCCATTTCCTCGCCTGGGACGTCGACGCGCTGACGCTGATCTGCATCCTGTTGTTCATCGGCGCGATGGGCAAGTCGGCGCAGTTCCTGCTGCACACCTGGCTGCCGGACGCGATGGAAGGCCCGACCCCGGTGTCGGCGCTGATCCATGCCGCCACCATGGTGACCGCCGGCGTGTTCATGGTGGCGCGGTTGTCGCCGCTGTTCGAGCTTGCGCCGACGGCGCAGACCGTCGTGGTGTTCTTCGGCGCCACCACCGCGTTGTTCGCGGCGACGGTCGGCCTCGTGCAGAACGACATCAAGCGCATCGTCGCCTATTCGACCTGCTCGCAGCTCGGCTACATGTTCGTGGCGATGGGCGTGGGCGCCTATTCGGTCGGCATGTTCCACCTGTTCACCCACGCCTTCTTCAAGGCGCTGCTGTTCCTTGGCTCCGGCTCCGTGATCATGGCCATGCATCACGAGCAGGACATCCAGAAGATGGGCGGGCTCAAGGACAAGATCCCGTTCACCTATGCGATGATGGTGATCGGTACGCTGGCGCTGACCGGCTTCCCGCTCACCGCCGGCTACTTCTCCAAGGACGCGATCATCGAGGCCGCCTACGCCAGTCACAATCCGATGGCGCTCTATGCCTTCACGATGACGGTCGCGGCGGCGGCGCTCACCTCGTTCTATTCGTGGCGGCTGATCCTCGTGACCTTCCACGGGCGGCCGCACGATCGGCATCACTACGAGGCCGCGCACGAAAGCCCGCCGGTGATCCTGATCCCGCTCGCCTTCCTGGCGGCGGGAGCGATCCTGTCGGGCTATCCGTTCAAGGAACTGTTTACGGGTAACGGAGTCGAGGCGTTCTTCCGCGACTCGCTCAAGTTTGGACCCAACAACCATATCCTCCACGACATGCACGCGGTGCCCTACAGCGTCGCGATGCTGCCGACGCTGATGATGGCGCTCGGCTTCCTGGTGTCGTGGCACTTCTATATCCGCAAGCCGTCGCTGCCGGTCGAGCTCGCGCGCCAGCACGAGCCGCTCTACAAGTTCCTGCTCAACAAATGGTACATCGACGAGCTCTACGAGATCATCTTCGTGCGGCCGACGCTGTGGCTCGGACGCCTGCTGTGGAAGCAGGGCGACGGCCGCATCATCGACGGCCTCGGGCCGGACGGCGTGTCGGCGCGCGTGCTCGACGTCACCCGTAACGTGGTGCGGCTGCAGACCGGCTATCTCTATCACTATGCCTTCGCGATGCTGATCGGGGTCGCTGCGCTCATCACCTGGTTCATCCTGCGGACGGGGGCGAGCTGATGCTGAGCTGGCCGGTTCTCTCCGTCACGACCTTCCTGCCGATCGCCGGCGCGCTGTTCATCATGCTGCTGCGCGGCGACGGCGAGGTCGAGAAGCGCAATGCGCGCTGGGTCGCGCTTTGGACGACGCTGATCACCTTCGCGATTTCGCTGGTGCTGGTCTGGCGCTTCGACGCCGGCTCGGCGGAATTCCAGTTCATCGAGCGGCGGCCGTGGCTCGCCGGCACGATCAACTATCACATGGGCGTCGACGGCATCTCGCTGCCGTTCGTGATCCTGACCACCGCGCTGATGCCGTTGTGCATCATCGCGAGCTGGGGCGCGATCCAGACCCGCGTGAAGGAATACATGATCGCGTTCCTGGTGCTCGAGACCCTGATGGTCGGCACCTTCTGCGCGCTCGATCTCGTGCTGTTCTACCTGTTCTTCGAAGGCGGCCTCATTCCGATGTTCCTGATCATCGGGGTCTGGGGCGGGCCGCGCCGCGTCTATGCGAGCTTCAAGTTCTTCCTCTACACGCTGCTCGGCTCGGTGCTGATGCTGCTCGCCATCATGGCCATGTATTGGCACGCCGGGACGACCGACATCCCGACGCTGCTCAAGCACGGCTTCCCGGCCAACCTGCAGACCTGGGCGTGGCTCGCCTTCTTCGCCTCGTTCGCGGTCAAGATGCCGATGTGGCCGGTGCACACCTGGCTGCCCGACGCCCATGTCGAGGCGCCGACGGCCGGCTCGGTCATCCTCGCCGCTATCCTCCTGAAGATGGGCGGCTACGGCTTCCTGCGCTTCTCGCTGCCGATGTTCCCGCTCGCCTCGCAGGACTTCGCGCCGCTGATCTTCACGCTCTCGGTGATCGCGATCGTCTACACCTCGCTGGTCGCGCTGGTGCAGGAGGATATGAAGAAGCTCATCGCCTATTCCTCGGTGGCGCATATGGGCTTCGTGACCATGGGCATCTTCGCGGCGACCACGCAGGGGATCGCCGGCGGCATCTTCCAGATGGTGTCGCACGGCATCGTCTCGGGCGCGCTGTTCCTTTCCGTCGGCGTGGTCTACGACCGCCTCCACACCCGCGAGATCTCGGCCTATGGCGGGCTGGTCAACCGCATGCCGCTCTACGCGGCGGCGTTCATGGTGTTCACGCTGGCCAATGTCGGACTGCCGGGGACATCCGGCTTCGTCGGCGAATTCCTCACCCTCATCGGCACGTTCAAGGTCAGCATCTGGACGGCGACGCTGGCGACGCTCGGAGTCATCCTCTCCGCCGGCTACGCGCTGTGGCTCTACCGCAAGGTGATCTTTGGGGTCCTCGACAAGCCGAAGCTCGCCGCCATCAAGGATCTCGACTACCGCGAGATGATCACGCTCGGACCTCTTGCCATTCTGACTATCTTGTTCGGCATATTTCCGAAGCCGATCCTCGACATGTCCGCGGTCTCGGTCGCGCAACTCATCACCCAATATCAGAACGCGATCGGCGCGGCCAAGACGGCAGCCGGCGCCGCGGCCATGCTGGTGAAATGAGACGCCCATGAACGAGACCTTCATCGTTCGCGATCTTTATCCGGCGCTGCCGGAGATCGTGCTGGCCGTCGGCGCGATGGCTCTGCTCATGGTCGGTGCGTTCCGCGGCGAGCGCGCCGCCACGACGGTCAACTGGCTCGCGATCCTGCTGCTGATCGTGGCCGGCGCCATCATCGTCTGGCTGCCGGCGGAACGGCTGGAGGCCTTCCATGGCAGTTTCGTGTTGGAGCCCTATGCCCGATTCCTCAAGCTCCTGGCGCTGATCGGCTCCGCGACCGCGATCCTGATGTCGCTCGACTATTTCGAACGCGAGCAACAGAACCGGTTCGAATATCCGATCCTGATTCTGCTCTCGACCGCCGGCATGCTGATGCTGATCTCGGCGGCCGACCTGATCGCGCTCTATCTCGGTCTCGAGCTGATGAGCCTGTCGCTCTATGTCGTGGCCGCGATCAACCGGGATTCCGTGCGCTCGACCGAAGCGGGCCTCAAATATTTCGTGCTCGGCGCGCTGTCGTCGGGAATGCTGCTCTACGGCGCGTCGCTGGTCTACGGCTTCACCGGCACCGTCAGCTTCGGCGGTATCGCCAAGGCGTCGGCCAACGGCGGGATCGGGCTCATTTTCGGGCTGGTGTTCCTGTTCGCCGGCTTCTGCTTCAAGGTCTCGGCGGTGCCGTTCCACATGTGGACGCCGGACGTCTACGAAGGTGCGCCGACGCCGATCACCGCGTTCTTCGCGGCGGCCCCGAAGGTCGCCGGCATCGCGATGTTCATGCGTGTCGCCATCGATGCATTTCCCGACATCGTGCCGCAATGGCAGCAGATCGTCGTGTTCGTCTCGATCGCATCGATGGTGCTTGGCGCCTTCGCGGCGATCGGCCAGCGCAACATCAAGCGGCTGATGGCCTATTCCTCGATCGGCCATATGGGCTTCGCGCTGGTCGGGCTCGCGGCCGGCACCCCTGAAGGGATTCAGGGCGTTCTCGTCTACATGGCGATCTACGTGGCGATGACGCTCGGCACCTTCGCCTGCATCCTCTCGATGCGCCGCGACGGGCAGATGGTCGAGGACATCGGCGACCTCGCCGGGCTCGCACGCACGAAGCCGGCCATGGCGTTCTTCCTGGCTATGCTGTTGTTCTCGCTCGCCGGCATTCCGCCGCTCGCGGGCTTCTTCGCGAAGTTCTATGTCTTCCTCGCCGCCATCAAGGCGGGATTGTTCACGCTCGCCGTGATCGGCGTGCTCGCGAGCGTCGTGGGCGCCTACTACTACCTTGCGATCATCAAGATCATGTACTTCGACGAACCGGCGAAGCCGTTCGAGCCGATGCCCTATCAGCTCACCGCGGTGCTTGCGGTCTCGGGGCTGTTCAACCTCCTGTTCTTCGTCTATCCCGGCCCTCTCGTCGAGGCCGCGAATGCGGCCGCGAAATCGTTGTTTTAAGAGATGCAGCTCGATCCCAGAGCGTCAGCGGCAGGTGTGTGGCTGATTGCGCACGAAGTTTTGGTCTCGACCAATGCCGAGGCGCTCTCGCTCGCTGCGCGTGGCGAGCGCGGCCCGCTCTGGGTCACCGCCGAACGCCAGAGCGGGGGACGCGGTCGGCGCGGCCGCACCTGGGTGTCGGAACCCGGCAATCTTTTTGCGTCGTTGCTGCTGACCGATACCGCCCCGCCCGAGCATTGGCCGGAGCTGGCCTTGGTCGCGGCGCTTGCGATCCATGACGCGGTCACGGAGGTCGCGCCGGCGGTGCGCCCGCAGCTCTTCATCAAATGGCCGAACGATCTCCTGCTCGCCGGAAAGAAATGTTCCGGAATCCTGATCGAAGGCGAGGGCGGGCAGGGCGCAGTCGTGGTGGGCATCGGCGTCAACTGCGTCAGTCATCCGGCCGATACCGAGTATCCCGCAACCGATCTGGCGGCTGCGGGAGCAGAGATCACCGCCGAAGCGCTGTTCACGGTGCTGTCGGCAAAAATGCTGGGGCGTCTGGCGCAGTGGAACGCGGGCGAGCATTTCTCGACCATCCGCGCCGACTGGCTCGCGCGCGCGGCCGGGCGCGGCGATCTGATCCGCGTACGCCTCGCCGACCAGGAGCTGGTGGGCCGTTTCGACGATGTCGACGAAGCGGGACGCCTGGTGCTGTCGCTGCCGGACGGCGGACGTAGGCCAATTGCCGCCGGCGACGTCGTTGAGCTGGCGGGGCCGGGACAAATCGGCGGTGGCCGCTGATGGCGGAGCCCGGCGATGAACTCGTCTTTGCGCCACTGGGTGGGGTCGGCGAGATCGGGATGAACCTCGGCCTCTACGGCCTCGGCACCGAGCGCCGCCGCCAGTGGATCGCGGTCGACATCGGCGTCGCCTTTGCCGGCGAGGAGCTTCCCGGCATCGACCTCATCCTTCCGGATATCCGGTTTCTGATCGAGGAACGCCGCAATCTCCTCGGCATCGTGCTGACCCACGCGCATGAGGACCATTTCGGCGCGCTGCTCGATCTCTGGCCGCGGCTGCGGGTGCCGGTCTATGCCACGCCGTTCACGGCCGCGCTGTTCGAAGCGAAGCGCCGCGGCGAGCCTGGCGCCGCCGATGTGCCCATCAACGTTGTGCCGCTCGGCGGCCGCATCTCGCTCGGGCCGTTCGACATCGAATACGTGTCCATGGCGCATTCGATCCCGGAGTCGAACGGGCTGATCATCAAGACCCGGCACGGGACCGTGCTTCATACCGGCGACTGGAAGATCGATCCGACGCCGGTGATCGGCCCACCCACCGACGAGAAACGCCTTCGCGCGCTCGGCGAGGAAGGCTGCCTGGCGCTGCTCGGCGACTCCACCAATGCGGTCCGCGAGGGCCGCTCGCCTTCGGAGACCGACGTCGCGAAGGTCCTGGCGGACTTGATCCGCAATGCGCCCGGCCGTGTCGGCGTCACCACCTTCGCCTCCAACGTGGCGCGCATCCGCGCGGTCGCGGAAGCCGCCGCGGCCTGTGGCCGCGAGGTCGTGCTGGTCGGGCGCGCCATGGAGCGCGTCGCGCAGGTCGCGCGCGAGACCGGCTATCTCGACGACATCCGCGAATTCCGTTCGCTCGACACCTACGGCTATCTGCCGCCCGACAAGGTCGTCGCGCTCTGCACCGGCAGCCAGGGCGAGCCGCGGGCGGCGCTCGCGCGGATCGCCGAGGATCAGCATCCGCTGGTCACCTTCTCCAAAGGCGACCGCGTGATCTTCTCGTCGCGCGCCATCCCCGGAAACGAGAAATCGGTGATGCGGATCATCAACGGGCTGGTCAGCCAGGGCGTCGAGGTCATCACCGACCGCACCCATCTCGTTCATGTCTCCGGCCATCCGCGCCGGGCCGAGCTGGAAGAGATGATTTCCTGGGTACGGCCGCAAATCCTCATCCCGGTGCATGGCGAGACGCTGCATATGGCCGAGCATGCCGGCCTCGCCCGCCGCGCGGGCGTCGGCAAGGTCCTGACCTGCCGCAACGGTGACCTGGTGAAGCTTGCACCGGCCGGACCGGAGATCATCGACGAGGTGCCGGCGGGCCGGCTCTACAAGGACGGTTCGCTGCTGGTCGACGCCGCGGAACGGACCGTGCCCGACCGCCGCCGGCTTGGCTTTGCCGGGATCGTCTCCGTGGCGCTGGCGATGACCGATCGCGGCGAGCTGGTCGGCGAACCCGAGATCGAGATCACCGGTATCCCGGATAAGGACGCCGACGGCAACCTGATCGCCGAGCGGGCGCTGGAGGCGGTGCTTGACGCCCTGGATTCGATGCCGCGCGCGCGGCGGCGCGACCCGGATGCCGTGGCGGAGGCGGCGCGCCGCGCGGTCCGTTCCGCCGTCGGCGCAGCCTGGAACAAGAAGCCGATGTGCCATGTGCACGTGTTGACGGTGTAGGGTTCGTGAGGTCGGGGGTGGCTGACGCGAGGCTTTGAAGATGATCGGTCGTCTCAATCACGTTGCGATCGCCGTGCGCGACCTCGCCAAGGCGTCGGCCGTTTACCGGGACGTGTTGGGCGCCAACGTGTCAGCGCCGGTGCCGCAGCCCGAGCACGGCGTGACCACGGTGTTTGTCACGCTGCCGAACACCAAGATCGAGCTGATTTCGCCGCTTGGCGACGAATCCCCGATCGCAAAATTCCTCGAACGCATGCCGGACGGCGGCATTCATCACGTCTGCTATGAGGTCGATGACATCGTGGCCGCCCGCGACGCATTGTGCAGCCGGGGTGCGCGTGTGCTGGGGAACGGCGAGCCGAAGATCGGCGCGCATGGCAAGCCGGTGCTGTTCCTGCACCCGAAGGATTTTTGCGGCACGCTGATCGAGATCGAGCAGGCTTAACGCGCTTCGCCGGCTCCAAAAAATGGAGCGGCTCGCTGGACGAATCCGCGAGCCGCACTCAACGCCAATGTTATTTATAGTGTCGACGGATTGGACGGGGGGTCGGGGGCTTCAATCCGGCGCACAGCCACTGGCCGTTGACTCTCCTTTAGTAGTAACGATAGCCGTGGCCGTAGCCATAGCCGTGATAGCGCGCGTATCTCACCGCCCAATAGTATGGCGCGGCGACCGATTGGCCGCAGCCGCCACAGCCGGCGGCATAATAGCGCGGTGCGTAGTAGCGCGGCGCGTAATAGACCGGCGCCGCCACCGCGGCGCAGCCGCCGCAAGTCTGAGTGTAGTAAACAGGCACGTAGCGGACGCGCTCCACGGTGCGGGTCCGAACGACGGTGCGGACGCGCGGCGGGGCCACCCGGACGCGCGGCGCACGAACGCCCGGCTCGTCGGCGAGGGCCGGCGGCGTCGGCGCGATGCTCAGTGCCAGGCCGGCCACGAGAGCGGCCGCCAGGTAGCGCAGTGACAGACGAGTGGCCAAACGACATCCACGGACTCCTTGTTGGATATCCGCGTGTGTAACATCGTATCCTCTCGCGGCCTACGCGTGGAGAGATTTGTTCTGTTTTTTACCTTAATCCATGGCCTTCGATTTACCCCGGTAACCAAACATGTCGCTCGCAACCGCCATCGCGATCTACTTCATCATCTGGTGGGTGGTGCTGTTCATGGTGTTGCCGTGGGGCGTTCGTAGCCAGGAGGAGGGCGGCGACGTGGTCAGCGGCAGCGATCCGGGGGCGCCGGTCATTCCGCGGTTGTGGTGGAAACTGATCTGGACGACGGTAATTTCGTGCGTCGTGTTCGCGCTCTGCGTTGTTGTCTACGTCAACCGGCTGGTGACGCTTGAGGGCCTCATCACGCTGTTCGGAATGTCGCGCTGACATTCGTTCATCGACGATTCGCGCTGTTGTTTTGAACCCGCGTTGACACCATGCGCCACCGCTGGCAGCGTCGCGCCCAACAGCGAATGGGAGGAAGACGCATGGTCCGGCTGATGGTCGTCGCGGCGATCGTCCTCGGGACGTCCACGCTGCCTGCATCGAAGGCCGATGCGCAGCAGGTCAGCATCGTCGCCCTGGGCGCAAGCAACACCTACGGCAAGGGCCGCGGCAAAACGCCCGGCGGCGTCGAGCCCGGTCGAGCCTATCCGGCGCAGCTTCAGGCGATGCTGAAGGCGAAAGGCATCGACGCACGCGTGCGGAACGCAGGTGTGCCGGGCGACACCACGGGCGGCATGCTGGCGCGGCTCGATTCCGCGGTGCCAAGCGGAACGCAGGTCGTCATTCTCCAGCCCGGCGGCAACGACGAACGGCGCGGGATCGGCGCCGGCCAGCGCGCGGCGAACATCGCGGAAATGCAACGCCGCCTCCAGGCGCGCGGTGTCAAGGTGATCGTGCTCGAGCGCATCCGCTCGCTGACACCCCAGGCAAGCCGCGATCCCGACGGACAGCATTTCGATGCGCGCGGTCATGCGGCGGTGGCCTCGCATCTCGTCCCACAGGTGATCGCCGCGATCGGGAAGCGCTAGACGCTGAATGCGACATGGGGCCAGACACGCCGCTCAAAAAAAATGAGCAGGGTTCAAGCCCTGCCCATTGTTTGAATGCCCATCATGTCCGCCCAAGTTTGAACTAAACAAAGGCGGCTGTGGCTTTATGCGCCGAGGGGCTGATGTCCTCCCGAGACTTGGACCGCCACGGACCTCGCCTGATCCGTTTGGCCGGGATCCGTCACCCTGCCATGACGTAAGCCTATCCATTGCCCCCGGCCTTGTCATCGCCCAAATAGGGGCCGGCGCCGCCATTTTTTACGGCTGGCCGGTTCCACAACCTCTTGCGAGGCCATCCAAAGCGGTCGCAAATCCGCCCCGAAATACTTGAAAGGTCTTGTGTTTTATCGACCGTTCCGGTTTCACTTCGCCCAACCCCAAACTGCCTCGATTCCCATCAATCCCGCCATGCGCCTGTCCCACTACTTCCTGCCCATCCTGCGCGAGACGCCGAAGGAGGCCGAGATCGCGTCCCACCGCTTGATGCTGCGCGCCGGCATGGTGCGGCAGGAGGCGGCGGGCATCTATGCGTGGCTGCCGCTCGGTTTCCGCGTGCTCAAGAAGATCGAACAGATCGTGCGCGAGGAGCAGGACCGGGCGGGAGCGATCGAGCTGCTGATGCCAACGCTGCAACTGGCCGATCTGTGGCGGGAGAGCGGACGCTACGACGCTTACGGTCCCGAAATGCTGCGCATCAAGGATCGGCATGAGCGCGAGCTGCTCTACGGACCGACCAACGAGGACATGATCACGGAAATCTTTCGTGCCTATGTCCGCTCTTACCGCGAGCTGCCCAAGAACCTCTATCACATCCAATGGAAATTCCGCGACGAGCAACGTCCGCGCTTTGGAGTCATGCGCGGTCGCGAGTTCCTGATGAAGGATGCCTATTCGTTCGATATCGACGAGGCGGCCGCGCGCGTATCCTACAACAAGATGTTCGTCGCCTATCTGCGGACATTCGCCCGCATGGGCCTCAAGGCGATCCCGATGCGCGCCGAGACCGGTCCGATCGGCGGCGATCTCTCACACGAATTCATCATCCTTGCCGAGACCGGCGAATCCGGGGTGTTCTGCAACAAGGACGTCCTGGATTTGCCCGTTCCCGGCGCGGACGTCGACTACAATGGCGATCTCACGCCGATCATCCGGCAATGGACCGCGCTCTATGCCGCCACCGAAGACGTGCACGACGCGCAGCGCTTCGAGCGCGAGGTGCCGGCGGACAAGCGGCTGCACACGCGCGGCATCGAGGTGGGGCAGATCTTCTATTTCGGCACCAAATATTCGGTCCCCATGAAGGCCGTCGTGTCAGGCGCGGACGGGGCCGACCATCCGACCCACGGCGGGTCGTACGGGGTCGGCGTGTCGCGCCTCGTCGGCGCGATCATCGAGGCGTCCCACGACGAAGCCGGCATCGTATGGCCGGAGGCGGTGGCGCCGTTCAAGGTCGCGATCCTCAATCTCAAGCAAGGCGGCGCCGATACCGATGCCGCCTGCGAGCAGCTCTACCGGGCGCTGACGGCCAAAGGCGTCGATGTCCTCTACTATGACCTCGACGAGCGGCCGGGCGCGAAATTTGCGACCGCCGATCTCATCGGCCTGCCCTGGCAGGTGCTGGTCGGGCCGCGCGGGCTTGCCGAGGGCAAAGTCGAGGTCAAGCGGCGCTCGGACGGTTCCCGGGAGCTGATGTCGCCGGCCGACGCCATCGAACGGCTGGCCTCATAATCTGTGCGATTGCATGCTTTTTGACGCACGACAATGGCGTGAATCAGCCAGAATCATGTGACAACAAAGGGCGGGAAAACAGTCATGGCCGAACCGACCGGGACACGCGCTTTCTCCGCCTTCGAATGGATGCTGTCGCTGCGCTACCTCAGGGCGCGGCGGAAGGAAGGATTCATCTCGGTCATCGCCGGCTTTTCCTTCCTGGGAATCGTGCTCGGCGTGGCGACGCTCATCATCGTCATGGCGGTGATGAACGGCTTCCGCAAAGAGCTGCTCGACAAGATCCTCGGCCTCAACGGCCATCTGGTGATCCAGCCGCTTGGAATCGCCGCTGACCGACTGGAAAGAGGTCACGGACCGCGTTGCGAAGATCGACGGCGTCATGCTGGCGTCGCCGGTGGTCGAAGGGCAGGCGCTCGCGTCCTCGCCGTTCAACTCGACCGGCGTGCTGGTGCGCGGCGTGCGTGGAGACGACCTGGCCAGGCTTCCGTCGATCGGCAACAATATCAAGCAGGGCACGCTCGAAGGTTTCGACCATACCGAGGGCGTCGCGATCGGACGCCGGCTTGCCGACCAGCTGTCGTTGCGGGCCGGCGACAGCGTGACCCTGGTGCATCCGAAAGGCGTGCAGACGCCGTTCGGCACGACACCGAGGATCAAGCCTTACAAGATCGTGGCCATATTCGAGGTCGGCATGTCGGAATACGACGCCGCCTTCGTGTTCATGCCGCTTCCCGAAGCGCAGACCTATTTCAATCGAGCCGGCGATGTGACCGCCATCGAGGTCTACACCAACAACCCGGACCAGATGGATCGCTTCCGGCGCGCCATCAGCGAAGGTGCGGGGCGGCCGATCTTCATGATCGACTGGCGCCAGCGCAACGCGACGTTCTTCAATGCGCTTCAGGTCGAGCGCAACGTGATGTTCCTGATCCTGACGTTGATCGTGCTGGTCGCGGCGCTCAACATCATCTCGGGCCTGATCATGCTGGTGAAGGACAAAGGCCCCGACATCGCGATCCTGCGCACCATGGGCGCGTCCCAGGGTGCGGTGATGCGCGTCTTCTTCATCACCGGTGCTGCGATCGGCGTGGTCGGTACATTTTCCGGCTTGTTGCTCGGCACCGTGGTGTGCCTGAACGTCGAATCGATCCGGCAGTTCGTCTCCTGGCTCACCCGAACCGAGCTGTTTTCGCCCGAGCTTTATTTCCTTTCGCGGCTTCCTGCCGTCATGGACATTCGCGAGACCACCGCGGTGGTGGTGATGGCGCTGACGTTGTCGGTCGCGGCGACGCTCTATCCGTCGTTCCGCGCGGCGCGGCTCGATCCGGTGGAGGCGCTTCGCTATGAGTGAAGCCGCCGCCGTCACGGACACGCCGCGTTCGGGCGCGCCACCCGGTAAGGAGGCGGCTTCGGCATCCAGCATGTCCCCCGACGCCGGCGGCGGCGAGGAAGTGGCTTCGCCGCAGGAAGATTCTCCGGTTTTGTTTCTGAGCGGGATCGAGCGCCAGTACCGTCAGGGCAATGCCGTCCTTGAAATCCTGAAAGGGGCCGAGCTTGCGGTCTGGCCGGGACAGTCGGTGGCCCTGGTGGCGCCCTCCGGCGCCGGCAAATCCACGCTGCTTCATGTTGCCGGCCTGCTCGAATATCCGGACGCCGGCGAGGTCTATATCGACCGGCTTGCGACCTCGACGCTGTCCGACGGGCAGCGCACGCGGCTGCGCCGGACGGAGGTCGGCTTCGTCTACCAATTCCACCATCTGCTGCCCGAGTTCTCGGCGCTCGAGAACGTGATCCTGCCGCAGATGATCCGCGGCCTCTCGCGCAAGGAAGCAGTCAGCCGCGCGACCGAACTCCTGAATTATCTCGGACTGAAGGATCGGCTGGCGCACCGCCCGGCGCAATTGTCGGGCGGCGAGCAGCAGCGGGTCGCGCTCGCGCGCGCGGTCGCTAACGCGCCGCGCATCCTGCTCGCCGACGAGCCGACCGGGAATCTCGATCCGCGCACGTCCGAGCGGGTCTTTGGTGCTCTCACCCAGCTCGTGCGGGCGTCCGGGCTGGCGATGATCTGCGCCACCCACAACATGGATATCGCCGCCCGCATGGACCGGCGGGTGACGCTCAAGGACGGCGCGGTGGTGGAATTGGAATAGTCGCTTCGTGCGAACACGCACCGGTGGCGCTGCCACCGGTGCGTTGCTGTCGTTTAGCTAGAGAAACAGGAAGTCGCTGGCCTGAAGCTGGATGGCGTTGGTGAAGGTCGCCAGCAGGAACGTATCGCTGACCTGGCCGTCGTCGTCATACCAGAGCTCGTACAGCGCGTAGTCGTCTGTGTCGTAGAACAGGGCATCGCCGTCGGCGTTCCGGGTCGTCGGCACTTCTGTGCCGGTTGCAAGTATCCAATCGTGACCGAGCGGAAGACCGTTCTCGTATACCTCCGCGACGTCCCAGATTTTGTCGACACCGGACGTGAAATCGGTGACCGTCGATGGTGCAGCCAGCCCGAAGCTGAACTGGTCGGCGCCACTGCCGCCGGTCATCCAGGTCGCCGCGCTACCTGAAAAGAGGCGGTCGTCGCCGTCGCCGCCCACCAAAACGGTCAGCCCGCCATGCCCGCCGAAGAGGTAATCGCTGCCGCCACCGCCCTCCAAAAGTCCGCCGTTCTCGCCGCCCGTCAAATAGTCGTCGTAGTTTGAGCCGATGACGCGCTCAACGCTGTAAAGCGTGTCGGTTTCGACAATGTGTGTATGTTCACCGTTCTCGTCACCTTCGACGCGGTAGGTGAGAACCTGGTGGGCATAAAGCTGGGCGCTGATGGGGGCGTCGCTGTCTGCGTAACTGACGGTGTCCACCCCGGCGCCGCCGAACAACGCGTCGTCGCCGAGGCCGCCGAACAGCAGGTCGTTGCCGCCGCCGGCGTCGATCCGGTCCGCGCCGCCGTTTCCATGGATCTCGTCGGCGAGCTCGGAGCCGTACAGCGTATCGTCACGTTCGGTGCCGGCAACGTAAAGCCCGACGGTCGGAAGGTCGGGCTTCGGCAAGGCGTGACCGGAATCGATCCGCTGGCTGCCGAAACCGTCGAATAAGCCGAGATCGAAGGACTTGTTGTAGGCTTTGAAATCAAACATGTCGTTCGCATCGCCGTTCGCCAAAACGGTCGACTTGCCAAGCTTGGATGCCATCTTGCTCTCCCTGAGATTGATCCTGAGCTGGTCGGGAGTGGTAAGGCGGTAGCCGCCTGGCCGCTGTGATGCCGGTCACACCTTGGCGTTTTGGCCGGGGTCGCGCGCGGCGGCGTCAGGCGCGCCGCTGACTTGGCGGGCAGATTATCTTTTGAATTCAGTATGTTAGAGGCCCGATACGGCGAAGCTTGACTCCAGAACAGAAAGTGAACTATGTTCTTTCTTCGTTCTTTTGGGGAGTAGGCCACATGATCCGCTCGCTTGTCGAAGAAGCCGCCGCGCTGACCTCGCTGACGCTGTTCATCGGAATGGTCGTGATCTGGGCCCAGGTCATCGCAACGCTCTGACCAGGCCCCCGAAATCGGGAGCTCCGCCGCTCCCGCCCCAGGGGCGCCCTGGGGATAAGGCGCACGGTTCCCTCGGCCGTCGCGTCGACAGTGGACAGCGGCGCCGCTGATCCTCACGGTTGTTGCGTAGAGATTCGTGAGGACCTGATGGCCGGCCCCGGCTTCGTGCACCTGCATGTCCATTCGTCGTATTCGCTGCTGGAAGGCGCGCTGACCATCGCGCGGCTGGCGGAACTCGCCAAAGCCGACCACCAGCCGGCGCTGGCGCTCACCGACACCGACAACATGTTCGGTGCACTCGAATTCTCGGAGAAGCTCGCCGGTTCCGGCGTTCAGCCGATCATTGGCTGCGCGCTCGCGGTCGATTTTGGCGATCAGGACAATGGGGCGCGCCACAACGTGGCCGCGGCGCCGGTCCGGCAGCGCATCGTCCTGCTGGCGGCGCGCGAGGCCGGCTACCGCAGCCTGATGCGGCTCAACTCGCGCGCTTTTCTCGAAACCCCGCCGAACGAGCCCCCGCACATCAAGCTCGCCTGGCTCGACGGCGAGTCGGAGGGCCTGATTGCGCTGACCGGCGGTCCCGGTGGACCGCTCGACGCGGCGATCGTTGGCGGCAACGGCGGGCTCGCCGCTGCGCGCTGCGACGCGCTGACAAAGCTGTTCGGAGACCGGCTCTACATCGAGCTCCAGCGCCACGGCCTCGAGAGCGAGCGGCTCGCCGAGCCCGTGCTCGTCGAACTGGCCTACGCCAGAGGCATTCCGCTGGTCGGCACCAACGAACCGTACTTCGCGACCCGGGAGGACTACGAGGCGCATGACGCGCTGATCTCGATCGCTGAGGGGCGGCTGGTTGCCGACAGCGACCGCCGGCAGCTCACCGCCGAGCACCGGTACAAGAGCCGCGCCGAAATGGCGGCGGTGTTTGCCGACTTGCCGGAAGCGGTCGCTTCCACCGTCGAGATTGCGCGGCGCTGCGCCTACCGGCCGCGGACGCTGGCGCCGATCCTGCCGCGCTTTTCGGTCGGCGCGGACCATGCGACCGTGGACGAGGCGGCGGAGTTGCGCCGGCAGGCGGCGGCGGGTCTCGACCGCCGCATTGCCGTGCACGGGCTCGCGCCCGGCCGCACTGCCGAGGAATACCGCGAGCGGCTCGATTTCGAGCTGGGCGTCATCGAGCGGATGAAATATCCCGGCTACTTCCTCATCGTCGCGGACTTCATCCAGTGGGCCAAGTCGGAGCGCATCCCGGTCGGCCCGGGGCGCGGTTCCGGCGCCGGCTCGCTGGTCGCCTATGCGCTGACCATCACCGATCTCGACCCGATCCGCTTCGGTCTCATCTTCGAGCGCTTCCTCAATCCCGAGCGCGTGTCGATGCCGGACTTCGATATCGACTTCTGCCAGGACCGCCGCGACGAGGTGATCAAATACGTGCAGGACAAGTACGGGCACGACCGCGTCGCGCAGATCATCACCTTCGGCACGCTGCAGGCCCGCGGCGTGCTGCGCGACGTCGGCCGGGTGCTGCAGATGCCCTACGGGCAGGTCGACAAGCTCTGCAAGCTGGTGCCGCAGAACCCGGCCAATCCGGTGACGCTCAAGCGCGCCATCGACGACGAGCCGCGCTTGCAAGCCGAGCGCGACCGCGACCCGGTGGTGCGCCGCGCCTTCGACATCGCGCAGAAGCTCGAGGGCCTGCACCGCCACGCGTCGACACACGCCGCCGGCATCGTGATCGGCGAGCGCCCGTTGAGCGAGCTGGTGCCGCTCTATCGCGATCCGAAGTCCAACATGCCGGTGACCCAGTTCAACATGAAGTGGGTGGAGCCGGCGGGGCTGGTCAAATTCGATTTCCTCGGCCTCAAAACGCTGACGGTGCTGCAAACGGCGGTGCGTTTCGTCGGGCAGCGCGACATCGAGATCGACCTGTCGCGCATTCCGCTCGACGACGCCAAGACCTACGAGATGCTGGCACGCGGCGAGACGGTCGGGGTGTTCCAGGTTGAAAGTCAGGGCATGCGGCGCGCGCTGGTCGATATGCGGCCGGACCGGTTCGAGGACCTGATCGTGCTGGTCGCGCTCTATCGGCCGGGACCGATGGCGAACATCCCGACCTATTGCGCGCGCAAGCTCGGGCACGAGGCGATCGAATATCTGCACCCGAAGCTTGAACCGATCCTCGCGCCGACCTACGGCATCATCACCTATCAGGAACAGGTGCAGCAGATCGCGCGCGATCTCGCCGGCTACAGTCTCGGCAAGGCCGACATCCTGCGCCGCGCGATGGGCAAGAAAGACAAGAAGGAGATGGCGTCGCAGCGCGGCGACTTCATCGCCGGCGCGGTCGCACACGGCATCGACAAGTCCGACGCCGTGGTCATCTTCGACGCCTGCGCGAAGTTCGCAGAATACGGCTTCAACAAGTCGCATTCGGCGCCGTATGCGCTGCTCACCTACCAGACCGCCTATATGAAGGCGAACTATCCGGTGGAATTCCTGGCGGCGTCGATGACGCTCGACATGGGCAATACCGACAAGCTCTCCGAATTCCGCAGTGAGGCGGAGCGGCTGAAGATCAAGGTCGTGCCGCCGTCGGTCAATCGTTCGGGCTTCGAGTTCGAGGCGGCGGGCGACGCGATCCATTATTCGCTGGCGGCGCTGAAGGGCGTGGGCCGGCAAGCGGTCGAGGCAATCGTCGCGGTGCGCAGCAAGAAGCCGTTCGCCGATCTCTCCGACTTCGCGGACCGCATCAATCCGCGCGCCGTCAACAAGCGCGTGCTGGAAAGCCTTGCGGCTTCCGGCGCGTTCGACGAGCTCGATGGCAACCGGGCGCGCGCCTACGCGTCGGTGGATTCGATCATGGCGTCGGCACAACGCTCGCACGACTCGGCGGAAATCGGGCAGTCCGAATTGTTCGGCGGCCCCGCGGCGCGCACGCCGCTGATCTTGCCGTCGGTCGAGCCGTGGCCTCCCGCCGAACGCCTGCAAAAGGAGTTCGACGCCATCGGCTTCTTCCTGTCGGGGCATCCGCTCGACGACTACGCAGCGACGCTGCAGCGCATGCGCGTGCAGTCGTGGGCGGAATTTGTCCGCAGCGTGAAGGCGGGCGCCAGCGCCGGCCGCGTTGCCGGTTCGATCGTGTCGCGCCAGGAGCGCCGCACCCGCACCGGCAGCAAGATGGGCATCATCGGGTTGTCCGATCCGTCGGGCCACTATGAAGCCGTGCTGTTTTCGGAAGGGCTCGCGCAGTTCCGCGACCAGCTCGAGCCCGGCAAGGCGGTGCTGCTCGCGCTGTCGGCGGAGCTGCAGGGCGATGAGGTGCGCGCCCGGATTCAAAACGTCGAGTTGCTCGACGAGGCTGCGGCCAAGCAGCAGAAGGGGCTGCGCGTCTTCGTGCGCGACGAGAAGCCGCTCGAGAGTGTCGCCAAGCGGCTGCAGGGAACCGCGGTTGCGCCAAGGCCGGGCGCGGAAAAAACCGACGGCGAGGTATCGATGGTCCTGATCCTGGGCGAGGGGACCGAGGTCGAAGTGAAACTTCCCGGCCGCTTCAAGGTGTCGCCGCAGATCGCCGGCGCCATCAAGGCGATCCCCGGCGTCGTCGAGGTGCAGGCGCTCTAGCGCAAAGTTACGCGTGCGGTGCCGTCATCGCCGTCATGCGGGCAGCCAACTTTACAGCGTTGCAGCTCGGCGCTACGCCTATCGCATGCAAAAGGTCGTAAAAGACCGTCCATTCCGCGTGGTCATCGTGGGCGGGGGCATCGGCGGGCTGACCGCCGCCGTTGCGCTGCACCAGCGCGGCTTTGAGGTCGAGGTCTACGAGCGTTCCGCCAAGCTCGAAGAGGTCGGGGCAGGGCTTCAGGTCGGCCCCAACGGCGTCAAGGTGATCCGCGCGCTCGGGCTCTGGGACAAATACGACAGGATCGCCTTCCAGCCGGTGAACCAGGTCTCGATCAAATGGGATGACGCGAGCCTGCGGCATCGCACGCCGCTGAAAGCGACGGCGGAGCAGGAATACGGCGCACCTTACACGACATTGCACCGCGCCCATTTGCACGGCCTGTTGCGGGACGCTCTGCCCGACGGCGTGGTTCATCTCAACGCCAATTGCGTCGGCGCGACATCGACCGATCACGGCGCGGTGGCACGTTTTGCCGACGGCCGCGAAGTCGAGGCCGACGCGGTGATTGGCGCCGACGGCATCCGTTCCGCCATCCGCGCGCAATTGTTCGGCGCCGACAATCCGCGCTTCACCGAACAGATGTGCTGGCGCTGCATGGTGCCGATGGAGCGGGTGCCGACCCGGATCGGGCCGGGACTGTCGGTCGAGCTTCCGCACGGCGACTACCACGGCTGGATCGGGCCGAACGGCCACGTCATCTGCTACCCGATCGGCGACGGATCGGTGCTCAACATCTTTGCCGGCCATGTCACCGACCAGTGGGTCGACGAGTTCCTGGTCGGCGCCGAGCTCGCAGGAGGAATTGCTCGCCGCCTATGACGGCTGGAACGAAGCGCTGCTCGACATGTTCCGCAACGTCCAGCACGTCTACAAGTGGGGCATCTACGACCGCGATCCGATCCCGCAATGGACCAGGGGCCGCGTGACGCTGCTCGGCGACGCCGCGCATCCGACCATGCCCACGCTGGCGCAGGGCGGCAACATGGCGATCGAGGACGGCTACGTGCTCGGGCGCAATCTCGACCGCCATCGCGACGATATCCACGCCGCGCTGAAAGGCTATGTCGCCGAGCGGCAGCCGCGCACGGCGCGTGTCACGCTGCAATCGCGCCAGCAGTTCGCCAACAATCGCAAGGTCCCGCCGCCGCCGTTCCTGGACCGGACCTGGATCTTCACGCACGACGTGACCAAGCAACCGGAGGTTCAGCCGGCATAGACAGCAATCTGCAACAAGCTCGGGAGGAAACGATGAGGGCGATGACCCTTTGGCTCAACGTAGCCGCAACATTGGTGGTCGTGCATCCGGCGCAGGCGCAGGATGCGGGCGGCGGCAAATCGCCGACGCCGCAGTTCCAGGTCGAGCCGTTCTGGCCGAAAGCCTTGCCGAATAATTGGCTGCTCGGCCAGGTTTCCGGGATTGCGACCGACCGGCAGGATCGGATCTGGGTTCTCCATCGCCCGGAATTGCTCACGCCGCGCGAACGCGCCTCCGAACAGAAGCCGCCGATCGCGAAATGCTGCGCTGCCGCGCCGCCGGTGCTGGTGTTCGATGCGGCCGGCAATCTCATCCGCCACTGGGGTGGACGGGGTGAGGGCTATCAATGGCCCAAGAGCGAGCACGGCATTCATATCGACGGCAACGAGTTCGTCTGGATTGCCGGTAACGACAAGACCGACGGCCAGCTCCTCAAGTTCACGATGGACGGCAAGTTCGTCCTGCAGATCGGCAAGCCGATCCAGGGTCCCGACAGCAATTCGACGGAACGGCTCGGTTCACCGGCCGACATCGCGGTCGATACCGCGGCGAAGGAGGTCTATGCGGCGGATGGCTACGGCAACCGCCGGGTGGTCGTGTTCGATTCCGAAACCGGGGCCTACAAGCGCCACTGGGGCGCCTACGGCAACAAGCCGAATGATGCCAAGACGCCGCCCTACGATCCGGCGGCCGCGCCGTCGCAGCAATTCGGCAATCCGGTGCATTGCATTCGCATCGCCAACGATGGCCTCGTCTATGTCTGCGACCGCACCAACAATCGGCTCCAGATTTTCCGCAAGGACGGGACCTTCGTGTCCGAGCATTTCTTCGAGCGGCAGACCAGGCTCAACGGCACCGTGTATGAGATCGCGTTCTCGCCCGACGCGGAGCAGCGCTTCATCTACATGGTGGACGGCTCGAACGGGGAAATCCGCATCGTCGAGAGAAAGACGCTCCAGGTGCTCGGGCATTTCGGGCGCATCGGACGGCAGGCGGGCCAGTTCGTCGCCGTCCACAACATCACCGTGGACCGCCAGGGCAATATCTACACCGCCGAGGTAAATACCGGGCAGCGCGTACAAAAATTCCGCAGGCTGGACACGGCAAACTAGGCTATCGTTTCAAGATCAGCCGGCCGCACAGGCAGAAACGAAAACGGAGACGGGCATGGCCTCGATCGAAAAATTCAACGACCACTGCTGGAAGGACGTCATCCCGGCATCCGACCTCGAACTCTACAAAGGCTGGCGCCGCGAGACCTTCGTCGGGCCGCGTCCCGCGCTCTTGGCGATCGATCTCTACGACCTCGTCTATCGCGGCGGGCCGCTGCCGCCGGTCGAGATCAATGAGCGCTATCCCAACACCTGCGGGATCTTTGCGCATCAGGCGATCGCGCCGACCAAGCAGCTGTTTGCCGCTGCCCGCCGCGCCGGCATCCCGATCTTCTTCTGTACGCAGGAGACGCGGCCCAACAATCGCCCGCGCGGCGCGGTGTCGACCAAGAGCTCGCGGCCGACGCCGACGCCGGATGCGTTCGAGATCTATCATGAGTTCCCGGTCGAGCCGAACGACATCGTGATCCGCAAGCAGCGCGCCAGCGTGTTCCAGGGAACGCCGCTGATCTCGCATCTGACGATCCTCGATGTGTCGAGTCTCGATCATCTGCGGCGAGAGCACGTCGGGCTGCGTGCGCGCGAGCGCGGTCGACGCCCATTCGAGCGGCTTCCACGTCACCGTGGTGGAGGAATGCACCTACGACCGCGCCGAGCTGACCCACAAGGTCAATCTGTTCGACCTGCATCACAAATACGTCGACGTGATGCATCTCGACGAGGTGGTCGCCCACCTCGATGGCATGCACATGGCGCGCGCGGCGGAGTGATCCGCCGTGCGGCGTGTCCTGACCAAGGCTCTCCTGTGCGCGGCGATGATTTGCGCGGCGGCTTCGGCGGCGCGGCCGGAGACGGCCCCGGTCAGTTTCGCGGGCAAGCAGCTCAAGATCTCGATCGGCTATTCGCCGACCGGTTTCGGCTACGACACCTACGGCCGGCTCCTGGCGCGGCACCTCGGCAGATACCTTCCCGGCAACCCGGCGATCGTCCCGCAGAACCGGCCGGGCGCCGGTTCGCTCAACCTCGCCAACTACATCTTCAACGCCGCGCCGCGTGACGGCACCGAGATCGCGCTGGTCGGCCGCGGTGTCGCCATGGAGCCGCTGCTCGGCGGCGCTGCATCGCAGGCCAAATTCGATTCCGCGAAATTCGCGTGGCTCGGCAGCATGAACAACGAGGTCTCCGGTTTCTTCATCCGGCAACCGAGCCCGGTCAAAACGCTGAGCGAAGCGATGAAAGGCGTGAGCCTGCAGGTCGGCTCGACCGGCATCGGCGGCGATCAGCATGCCTTCACCGCGGCGCTCAATGCGCTCATCGGCACCAAGCTCAAGCCGATCTCCGGCTATCCCGGCACGCAGGAGATCATGCTCGCCGTCGAGCGCGGCGAGCTCGACGGCGTCGTCGGCTATTCGTGGGGTGTTGCTAAGTCGGGCAACAAGGCACAGCTCGACGACGGTTCGCTCAAGATCATCCTCCAGCTCGCGCTCGGCAAGCACAAGGAATTGCCCGACGTCCCGCTGGTGACCGATTTCGTGAAAAATCCCGAAGATCGTCAGGTGCTGGAGATGATCTTCTCGCGGCAGTCCATGGGCCGGCCGGTGGTGGCGCCGCCCGGTATCGATCCGCGCGTGGTGGACGTGCTGCGCAAAGCGCTCGCCGACACCATGCGCGATCCGCAATTCGTCGCCGAGGGCGCGAAGATCGGTCTCGAGCTGGAATTCGTCAGCGGCGAGGAGGTCCAGTCGATGGTGGAGCGGCTCTACCGCTCGCCGGCCAACGTCATCAGCCGCGCGCAGGCGATCTTCACGGCGAACTGAAGTCTATTCAGGCTGCAGGTTGATCGCCTTCGCGAGCTTGCTCCAGCGATCGATCTCGACGGCGATCAGCTTCTGGAATTCGTCGGGCGTATTCACCACCGCGTCGGCGCCTTCGGTCTTCAGCCGTTCCTGCATCTCGGGGGATCGCATTCCGCCGGCGATCAATTTCTGCAGCCGGTTGAGGATCTCGGGCGGCGTGCCGGCTTTGCGCCATCAGCCCGAACCACTGCAGCGCTTCATAGTCGGGGACGCCGACTTCGGCGATGGTCGGGACGTCCGGCATCGCGCTTGAGCGCTTGGAGCTCGAGATGCCAAGCATGCGAAGCTGGCCGGCCTCGACATGCGGCTTGGCCGTCACCAGGTTGAGCATCATCCCGGAGATGCTGCCGCCAAGGATATCGGTCACCGACTGCGACACGCCGCGATAGGGGACGTGCTGGATCTTGATGCCGGCCATCAGATTGAACAGCTCCATGGCCATGTGCGGAGCGGTGCCGGGTCCGGCGGAACCGTAAGTAAGCTTACTCGGGTCGCGTTTTGCCAACGCGATGAATTCCTTGACCGTGGTGGCCGGCACTTTCGGATTGATCACCAGCCACTGCGGCACGACGGCGAGCTGGGTCAGGCCGGTGAACGCCTTGCGGATGTCCCAGGGCATCGACTTGCGGACGAGATGCATTGAGGTTGTGGTGGAAGGCGACAGGTAGAGCGTGTAGCCGTCCGCCGGCAGGCTGTGGACGAACTCCATGGCGGGCAGGGTGCCGCCGCCGGGCCGGTTCTCGACCACGAATTGCTGGCTAAGCTCCTTGGCGAGGTGCTGGGCGACCAGACGCGCGAAGGTGTCGCTGCCGCCGCCGGGGGTGGCGGGAACGATGATCCGGACGGTCCGGCTGGGGTAGTCGCCTTGCGCTGTCGCAGGGGTGACCAGAAGGCCAAGGCCGAGGACGGCCAGACAGGTCCTGCGAAGCATTCGTTCCTCCGTTATTGCCGTTATGAGGGGCAGGCTACGGGATTTGGACGCGGCCGGGAATGCGGCCCAAACGCGCGTTTTCCGGCCATTTCGCTTGCTTCCAAGGGGGCACGCCCTTATATAGCCGCCATCTCACACGCGGACCTTGGCTTCGTGCCGTCCGGTGGCTCGTCCGAATCCTCGGGAGAGCTCACTGGTCCGCGGCGGATCAACCGGAGAATGACCATGGCGCTTCCTGACTTCTCTATGCGCCAGCTCTTGGAAGCTGGCGTGCACTTCGGCCATCAGGCCCACCGTTGGAATCCGAAGATGGCTTCGTACATCTTCGGCACCCGCAACAACATCCATATCGTCGATCTTGCACAGTCGGTGCCGATGCTGCACCGGGCGCTGCAGGCCGTCAGCGACACCGTCGCCAATGGCGGCCGTATCCTGTTCGTCGGCACCAAGCGGCAGGCGCAGGATCCCGTCGCCGAGGCGGCGAAGAAATGCGCGCAGTATTACGTCAATTCGCGCTGGCTCGGCGGCACGCTGACCAACTGGAAGACGATCTCGGGCTCGATTTCGCGGCTGCGCAAGCTCGACGAGATGCTCGCGTCGAACGAAGCCGGCGGCTACACCAAGAAAGAGCGCCTCGATCTGCAGCGTGAGCGCGACAAGCTCGACCGCGCGCTTGGCGGCATCAAGGACATGGGCGGATTGCCCGACCTCGTGTTCGTCATCGACACGAACAAGGAAGACATCGCGATCAAAGAGGCGCGCCGCCTCAACGTTCCGGTGGCGGCGATCGTCGACACCAATTGCGACCCCGACGGCATCACCTTTGTCGTCCCCGGCAACGACGACGCGAGCCGCGCGATTTCGCTCTATTGCGATCTGATTGCCAAGGCCGCGATCGACGGTATCGCGCGCGGCCAGGGCGAACGCGGTGTTGACGTCGGCGCGGCGGCACAGCCGATCGCCGAGGAGGTGCCGGCGGTGGCCGAAGGTCCCGGTTACGAAGTCCTGTCGGGACCGCGCGGCGTTGCCGACGATCTCAAGAAGCTCGGGCACATCTCGCCCGCGATCGAGAAGAAGCTCAACGACCTCGGCATTTTCCATTACTGGCAGATTGCCGGGCTTGGCCCCGACGCCGCGCACAAGATCGGCGAAGAGGCGGGATTGCCGGGCCGCGTGGACGGCTGGATCGCGAAGTCGAAGGAACTCACCGCCGAAGCCGAAGGATAAGCTTCGGCGCGCCTGCGAGCGCCTTTGCGGCGTCACCGCCGGCACCTTCAAATCAAATGACTGGCCGGGCTCAAGCCCGGCCGCACGGAACAAGAGGACAACCTCGATGGCCAACATCTCCGCACAAATGGTCAAGGAGCTGCGCGAGGCAACCGGCGCGGGCATGATGGATTGCAAGGCCGCGCTCGGCGAGAACGACGGCAACATGGAAGCGGCCGTCGACTGGCTGCGCAAGAAAGGCCTGTCGAAGGCGGCCAAGAAAGCCGGCCGCGTCGCGGCTGAAGGTCTGACCGGCGCAGCCATCAAGGGCAAGAAAGGCGTCGTCGTCGAGGTCAATTCCGAGACCGACTTTGTCGCGCGCAACGATCTGTTCCAGGGTCTGGTGCGGATGACCGCGGACGTCGCGCTCGACGTCGGCCCCGATGTCGAAGCAATCAAGGCCGCCAAGGTCGGCGCCATCACGATCGCCGATGCGATCGCCGATACGGTCGCCAAGATCGGCGAGAACATGACGTTGCGGCGGGCCGCATCATTGTCTGTCGGGCAGGGTGTCGTCGCGAGCTACGTGCACGGCGCCGTGATCGACGGCCTCGGCAAGATGAGCGTCATCGTCGCGCTGGAGTCGACCGGCAATGCCGACGAACTGGCGCGCATCGGCCGTCAGGTCGCCATGCATGTCGCCGCCTCCAATCCGCAGGCCATCGATCCCTCCGGCCTCGATCCCGCCGCGGTGCGCCGGGAGAAGGACGTGCTCGCCGACAAAGCCAAGGCGCAGGGAAAACCCGCGAATGTCGTCGACAAGATCGTCGAATCAGGGCTCAAGACCTTCTACAAGGAAGTTTGCCTGCTCGATCAGCCGTTTATCCACGACGACAAGAAGAGCGTGGCGCAGGCGTTGAAGGAAGCCGAGAGCAAAGTCGGTGCGCCGATCAAGGTCACCGGTTTTGTGCGATTTGACCGCGGCGAAGGTATCGAGCGTGCGGAATCCGATTTCGCTGCCGAAGTAGCGGCAACGGCGAAGGGCTGAGCGACGACGCCGGCTGCCCCAAAGGGGCAGCCGCAAACGGGCAGGGCGGACACGCCATGGCTAAGCCGATTTACCGACGCGTGGTCGTCAAGGTCTCCGGTGAGGCCTTGGCGGGCACGGACGGCGCCGGCATCCACCAGCCGACTCTCAAGCGCATCGCCGACGATCTCGTCGCCACCCAGGCGCTGGGCGTCAGCATCGGAATCGTGGTCGGCGGCGGCAATATTTTTCGCGGCGTTCAGGTCTCCGAGAAGGGCATCCCGCGGCTGACCGGCGACCTCATGGGAATACTCGCCACGGTCATGAACGCGCTCGCGCTCGAAGCCGCCATCGAGGCGGCCGGCGGCGCGGCGCGGACCATGTCGGCGGTGACGATGCCGGAGATTTGCGAAACCTACGAACGGCGACGCGCGCTGCGGCACCTCGAGAAGAAGCGGATGGTGCTGCTCGCCGGCGGCACCGGCAATCCGTTCTTCACGACCGACACCACCGCGGTGCTGCGGGCGGCAGAAATCGGCGCCGAGGCGGTGCTGAAGGCCACCGACGTGGACGGCATCTACAGTGCCGACCCCAAGAAGAACGCAAAGGCCGTCCGTTATGAGCGCCTGACCCATCAGGAGGCGATCGAACGTGATCTGAAGGTCATGGACGCGACCGCCTTCGCGCTTGCCCGCGAGAACCGGATGCCTATCATCGTGTTCTCGATCCGAGAGTCGCGGGCGGTCGAGAAGGTTCTGCGCGGTCAGGGACGCGCTACGGTCGTCAACTCCTAGGAACAAAGAGCGCCGGCGGGCCGCGCCGGACAGAACAGGACAGGCGAAGCGGTCGTTTGGTTTCCACCGCGTGCTTACAGGAGGTCATCATGGCAACCACGACACATGACATGAATGAGCTCAAGCGCCGCATGCAGGGCGCGATCCAGGTTTTGAAGCAGGAGCTTGGCGGCCTGCGCACCGGCCGTGCTTCGGCCAATCTGCTCGAGCCGATCCAGGTCGAAGCCTATGGCACGCACATGCCGCTCAATCAGGTCGCCACGGTGAGTGTCCCGGAGCCGCGCCTGATTTCGGTGCAGGTTTGGGACAAGTCCATGGTCCATGCCGTGGAAAAGGCGATCCATGCGTCCAATCTCGGGCTGTCGCCGTCGACGGATGGCCAGGTGCTGCGCCTGCGCATTCCGGAGTTGAACGAAGATCGCCGCAAGGACCTGGTGAAGGTTGCGCATAAATATGCCGAGGCCGCCAAGGTTGCGGTGCGGCACGTGCGGCGCGATGGTCTCGACGTGCTCAAGAAGCTCGAAAAAGACCACAAGATCAGCGAAGACGAAGGCAAGCGCTCGTCCGAACAGGTGCAAAAGGTGACCGACGACGTCATTGTCGAGATCGACAAGATGCTCGCGGCAAAAGAAAAGGAAATCCTCACCGTTTGAGGATTGGTGGAATGTCGATGCCCGAGGCCCTGAATGTCCGGACTCCTGAGTTCGCGGTGCCACGGCACGTCGCGATCATCATGGATGGCAATGGGCGGTGGGCCTCGGCCCGCGGCCTGCCGCGCAGCGAGGGGCACCGACGCGGTGTGGAAGCGCTGCGGCGCACGGTGCGCGCCGCCGGCGACCTCGGCATCGGGATCCTGACGATCTTCTCCTTCAGCTCCGAGAACTGGGCGCGTCCGCCTGCCGAGGTGCGCGAGTTGATGGGACTGCTCCGCCGTTTCATCCGCAACGATCTCGCAGAGTTGAATCAGAATGGCGTGCATGTGCGGGTGATCGGCGAGCGCGACGATCTCTCGCCCGACATCCGGTCGCTCCTCGAAGAGGCCGAAGAGCTCACGCTCAACAACGACAAGCTCACATTGGTGGTCGCCTTCAACTACGGTGCGCGCCAGGAAATTGCGCGCGCGGCGCAGCGCCTCGCCACCCAGGTCGCAGAAGGCCGCATCCCCAAGGAAGCGATCACCGCGGACGCGATCACCGCGCACCTTGATGCGCCGGATTTGCCCGATCCCGATCTCATCATCCGCACCAGCGGCGAGCAGCGGCTTTCGAACTTTCTGCTCTGGCAGGCCGCCTACAGCGAACTCGTCTTCGTTCCGACCTACTGGCCCGACTTCGACCGCTCCACGCTCGAAGGCGCCATCGCCGAATATCGCCGTCGCGAACGACGGTTTGGCGGACTGATCGCACAAACCGGTTCATGATCATGTCCGACGCGGAGCCCGCGCGTCCCGTGCCGGTCGCCCGTCCCGGCAGCGATTTGCCGTTGCGCGTCGGGTCGGCTTTGGTGCTGGCGCCGCTTGCGATCGGCGTTGCCTATCTCGGCGGCTGGGTCTTCGCCGTGTTCTGGGGCTTGGCCGCGATCATCGTGATGTGGGAATGGACGACGCTGGTCGCCGGCCCGGACCGGCGTTCAGTGTTGATGACCGCTATCGTTGCTGTCGCGCTGGCGGCCGCGCTGGCTGCGAGCAGTGTCGAGGCCAGCGACGACATGCGCGATCTGCGTCTCGCCGCGGCGCCGATCGTCCTGATCCTGGGAATGCTGGCGTCCGCGATCATCGCGCCGCACGGGCGCGGACTCTGGGTTGCTACTGGCGTGCCTTATGCCGGTGCGATGGGATTGGCGCCGATCGTCCTGCGCTCCGACACGGAGTTCGGCTTCGTCGCCATCATCTTCCTGTTCGCCGTCGTGTGGGTGACCGATATCGCCGCCTACTTCGTCGGCAGGGCCGCCGGCGGACCCAAGCTTGCGCCGCGTCTTAGCCCCAACAAGACCTGGTCCGGCTCGATCGGAGGCCTCGCGGGCGCCGTGCTGGCTGCCATGCTGGTCGTGAAGGTCAGCGGCGTCGGCGGCGTCCTGGCGGCGGTCGTGATCGCAATTGCCCTGTCGATCGCCGCCCAGGCAGGCGATCTGATCGAATCCGCGATCAAGCGCCGGTTCGGTGCGAAGGACGCCGGGGCCTTGATCCCGGGCCATGGCGGCCTGATGGACCGGCTGGATGGTTTTGTCGCCGCGGGCGTGCTTGCCTGCCTGATCGGCCTAGCGCATGGCGGTATCGGTGCACCTGCGCGCGGCTTGCTGGTATGGTGACCTGATGACGGTGAAGACGGCGGTGAAACCCGGGCTGAAAGCTGCGAGCGGCGAGCGCAGCGTTACATTGCTGGGCGCAACCGGATCGATCGGCGCGAGCACCATCGACCTGATCAAGCGCGAGCCCGGGCGCTATCGGGTCGAGGCGGTGAGCGCCAACACCAACGCTGTCGCCTTGGCCGCGCTGGCGCGCGAGATCGGCGCGCGCTTCGCCGCGGTCGGCGATCCGGCGGCCTATCGCGAGCTCAAGGATGAACTCTCGGGCACAGGCATCGAAGCTGCGGCGGGCGAGGCTGCGGTGGTCGAGGCGGCGCAGCGTCCCGCGCAATGGGTGATCGGCGCCATCACCGGCGCTGCCGGATTGCGGCCGACATTGGCGGCGGCCGAGCGCGGCGCCATGGTCGCGCTCGCCAACAAGGAAACCCTGGTTTGCGCCGGCGGTTTGTTCATGCGCCGCGCCGCCGAAGCCGGTGCGACCGTGCTGCCGGTCGATTCCGAGCACAACGCTCTGTTCCAGGCGATGGGTGCCGGCCGTCGCGAAGACGTACGGCGCGTGATCCTGACGGCGTCAGGCGGTCCGTTCCGGACCTGGACCGCTGCGCAGATTCGCGGCGCGACGCTCGAGCAGGCGCTCAAGCATCCGAACTGGTCGATGGGCCCGAAGGTCACGATCGATTCGGCGACGCTGATGAACAAGGGCCTCGAGGTGATCGAGGCGTTTCATTTGTTCGCGCTCAAGCCCGACGAAATCGATGTCGTGGTCCATGCGCAGTCGGTGATCCACGGCCTGGTCGAGTTCCGCGACGGCTCTTTCATCGCGCAACTCGGCAGTCCCGACATGCGCATTCCGATCGCGCATTGTCTGGCGTGGCCAGAGCGGATCAACGGGCCGGCGCCGCGACTCGACCTTGCGCAGATTGCGACGTTATCGTTCGAGCGTCCCGATTTGACACGGTTCCCGGCGCTCGGGCTGGCGCGCCGGGCCCTCGAGGCGGGCGGCGGCGCTCCGACGGTACTCAATGCCGCCAATGAGGTGGCGGTAGGCGAGTTTCTGTCGAAAAAACTGGGGTTTGCAGGGATACCGGCACTCGTCGAGGCGACCCTGGCGGCGGCCGTCGGACGCGGGCTCACACGGGAACCCGCCAGTGTCGACGATGCGCTTGCAATTGACCATGATTTTAGATTGTTAACACGCGAGCTCTTGCCCGAAATTGCCGCAAAGGCATCATAGAGAAACGGGTTCGGGGCGACTTGGCCGAGGGGGCGGGACAGCCGGATCATGGGACTTGAAATTCTGCCAGTCATCGGCGCGTGGGGTTCCGGGATCCTGTACGCGCTGCTTGCCTTTTTGTTCGTCCTGACCATCGTGGTGTTCTTCCACGAGCTCGGCCATTTTCTGGTCGCGCGCTGGTATGGCGTTAAGGTCCTCGTCTTCTCCATCGGCTTCGGTCCTGAGCTTTTCGGATTCAACGACCGCTACGGAACGCGCTGGAAGGTTTCCGCGATTCCGCTCGGCGGCTATGTCAAATTCTTCGGCGACGAAAACGCCGCCAGCGTTCCGGATCAGGCCGCGATTGCGGCGATGTCCGACGCCGATCGCAAGATCAGCTTTGTCCACCAGAAAGTCGGGCCGCGCGCTGCCATTGTGGTTGCCGGTCCATTGGCCAATTTCATCTTGGCGATCGTGATTTTCGCTGCGGCGGCAATGATCTACGGCCGCCAAATCACGCTGCCGCGCGTGGATACCATTCAGCCCAACAGCGCGGCGGCGGCGGCCGGCTTCCAGCCCGGCGACGTCGTGCAATCGATCGGCGGTCGCTCCATCCGCAGCTTTGCCGACATGCAACGCATCGTCAGCTTCAGCGCCGGTGAACCGCTCGTTATCGTTGTGGAGCGCGGCGGGAAGCAGGTCACGCTCAAGGCCACGCCGGCACTGCAAGATGTGAAAGACAATTTCGGCAACACCCATCGCATGGGCGTGCTGGGAATCACCCGATCGCTGGCTGCCGACGAGGTCCGATTCGAAAGGGTCGGCTTCGTGACGGCGGTCGGCATGGGATTCACCGAGACCTGGGCGCTGGTCGACCAGACGATGACCTACATCTGGCGGATCTTCGCCGGGCGGGCATCGGCCGATCAACTGGGTGGCCCGATCATGATCGCGCAGATGTCCGGCCAAGTGGCGAGCGTCAGTTTTTCGCTGCTGGTACAGTTCGTTGCGATGATATCGGTGTCGATCGGCCTGCTGAATCTGTTTCCGGTCCCGCTGCTCGACGGCGGTCACCTTTTGTTCTATTCAATCGAGGCGGCGAGGGGCCGCCCGTTGTCCGAGAGGGCGCAGGAGTACGGATTCCGGATCGGAATGGCCTTGGTTCTGATGCTGATGGTATTCGCTACCTACAACGATATCGGGAGGCTCGCGTCGCTCTGGCCGAAGTCATGATTGCGGCATGATTTAGGCCAGAATTGTTGTGTATGGGCAACGGTTTGGGGGTAAAGGACCGTCGCTCGGATTGGTTGGTTTGCGATGCGGTTGAATCCCTGTAGAAGCGGGGACTAGACGGTTCGACGACCCTGGGGAATGGCGGGTTCGGAGGGGGATAGGGCGTGAGGTTGGGTCTGCGGCTTATTCGGGGGCTGGGTGCGGTTGGCATTGCCCTCTGCGGTGTATTCGGTGCTGCGCCTGTCGTCCTGACGGCGCCCAGCGCCTATGCGCAGACTGCCGCCAGCATCGATGTTCAGGGCAACCGGCGGGTCGAAGCCGCCACCATCCGCTCCTACTTCCGGCCCGGTCCGGGCGGCCGTCTCGGCGCCTATGAGATCGACGAGGCCTACAAGACCCTGTTCGGCACCGGGCTGTTCCAGGAAGTGAACATCCGCCAGGCGGGCGGGCGGATCATTGTCACGGTGGTGGAAAATCCGGTCATCAACCGGATCGCCTTCGAGGGCAACACCCGGGTCAAGGACGATCAGCTCAAGCTAGAGATTCAGTCGAAAGAACGCGGCACCCTCTCGCGCGCCGTCGTTCAGTCGGACGTGCAGCGCATTGTCGAAGTCTATCGGCGCAGCGGCCGTTACGACGTCTCCGTGGTTCCGAAGATCATCGAGCTGCCCAACAGCCGCGTCGATCTGGTCTATGAAATCAGGGAAGGCAGCAAGACCACGATCTCGTCGATCGAATTCGTCGGCAACCGCGCCTATTCGTCGTGGCGGCTCAAGGACGTGGTCCGCACGACGCAGACCAACATCCTGTCCTTCATTCAAAGCACGAATATCTACGATCAGGACCGGCTCGAGGCCGACCGCGAGCTGCTGCGCCGATTCTATCTCAAGAACGGCTACATCGACGTCCGCATCGTGAGCGCGGGAGCCGAATTCGATCCGGCACGGAATGGCTTCATCGTCCGCTTCATGATCGAGGAAGGCGAGCAGTATCGGGTCGGCACGGTCGACGTTCGCTCGAACGTGCGCGCCGTCGATCCCGGCCTCATGCGTGCGAAAGTCAGGACGTCGCCGGGCGACGTCTACAACGCCGAGGCGCTTGAGAAGTCCGTCGAGGACATGACGATCGAGGCCTCGCGCCAGGGGTACGCATTCGCGCAGGTGCGCCCACGCGCGGATCGCGACTACGAAGCCAAGCGCGTGAACCTGATCTATACGATCGACGACGGCCAACGCCTCTACATCGAGCAGATCAATGTTCGCGGCAATACGCGAACCCGCGACTACGTCATCCGGCGCGAATTCGACGTCGCCGAAGGCGACCCGTACAACCGCGCGCTGATCAATCGCGCCGAGCGGCGGTTGCGCAACCTTGGCTACTTCAAGGAAGTGAAGATCGCCACCGAGCCCGGCTCGTCGCCCGACCGCGTCATCATCAATGTGCAGGTCGAGGAGCAATCGACCGGCGAGTTCTCGATCGGCGGCGGTTACTCCACCGCGGACGGGTTCCTGGCGGAAGTCAGCGTCGGTGAGCGCAACCTGCTCGGCCACGGCCTGTATGCGAAGGCGTCCCTGCAATACGGCCAGTATTCGTCCGGCTACACGCTGTCGTTCGTCGAGCCGTATCTGCTCGGCTATCGCCTTGCGCTCGGCGTCGATCTGTTCTCACGTCTTCAGAAGCCGACCAACTTCGTCTCCTACGAGACGCGAACGACCGGCGGCGGACTGCGACTCGGCTTCACGTTGCGCGAGGATCTGTCGCTGCAGCTTCGTTATTCGCTGTTCAGCCAGAAGATCGACGATTCCGGACGTGCTTGCGGAACTGTAACAACATCGCTCCAAGTACCGTTGGCCGCTGTCTCCGACGGGCTATCCCACTTATCCGACCAGCACGGGCTTGGGTTTCATCGATCCGGCAACCGGTCTGCCCTTTACCCAGAATTGTTTCCAGGACGGCGAAGCGTCACTCGCCGTTCGGCGCGAACTCGCGAACGGCCAAGTCATCACGTCGCTGGTCGGCTACGACCTCGCCTACAACACCCTCGACAACAACCGCAATCCGACCAGCGGCATTCTCGCGGTCCTGAAGCAGGATTTCGCGGGCGTTGGCGGCGACGTGCAGTACATCCGCACGACCGGCGATTTCCGCAGCTACTACGAGCCGATCCAGGACGTCATCGGCGTGTTGCGTCTGCAGGGCGGCTACATCCACGGCTGGGGCTCCCAAGGGCTGCGGATGCTGGATCACTTCCAGATGGGACCGAATCTGGTACGTGGCTTTGCGCCGGCAGGTATTGGCCCCCGCGACGTAACGGTCGGCAGCACGCAGGACGCTTTGGGCGGCTCGATGTACTGGGGCACGAGCGTCGAGTTCCAGACGCCGCTGTTCTTTGCGCCCAAGGAGGTCGGCATCAAGGTTGCCGTCTTTGCGGATGCCGGCTCGGTTTGGAACTATACCGGCCCGACCTCGTGGCTGCCGCCGCTGCCCGGTGCGACCGGCGAAACTCTCGCTCTGTCGAACAACGGCATGTTCGTGAATTCGTCGGTGGGCGTGGGTCTGCTCTGGGCGTCCCCGTTCGGGCCGCTGCGCTTCGATCTCGCCTATCCGGTCACGAAGCAGTCTTTCGATCGTACCCAGATCTTCCGTTTCAGCGGCGGTACAGTATTCTAAGCCGAGCGGGCGGTCGCGGCACGATCGGAGTTGCATGAGCGCGCGATCCTTTTTTCAAAGCGACAAGCAGATCACCGTCGGCGAGATTGCGAAGCTCACCGGCGCGGAGCTGCGCCGGAATCCCAATCCGGCGCGGACCATTGCGGGCATTGCCCCGCTCGATCGAGGCGGCCCGTCGGACCTGGTGTTCCTGGATCACGCCAAGTTCTCAGCCCAGGCGCGCGCGACCGCTGCGGGCGCTTGCCTGACCAGCGAGCGGCTCGCGGATAGTGTTCCGGCAAACGTCGCATTGCTGATCGTTGAAAAGCCGTTCCACGCGTTCGTCGATGTCGCCCGCGCGCTTTTTCCCGCTGCGTTGCGTCCTTCATCGCTGTTCTCCGGCGACGGTGCCGCGGCTGGCGTGGCTACGGGCGCGATGATGCATCCGAGCGCGCGGCTGGAAAGCGGCGTGACCGTCGATCCCGGCGCTGTGATCGGGGCGGGCGCGGAGATCGGCTCAGGAACCATTGTCGGCGCCAACGCCGTGATCGGGGCGAATGTTCGCATCGGCCGGGAGTGTGCGATCGGGCCGAATGCCACGGTCGCTCACGCGCTCATCGGTGACCGCGTGATCGTGCACGCGGGCTGCCGGATCGGCCAGGACGGCTTTGGATACGTGATGGGCCCGGGAGGGCATCGCAAGATTCCGCAGATCGGCCGGGTGATCATTCAGGATGACGTGGAAATCGGCGCCGGCACGTCGATCGATCGCGGCGGGCTGCGCGACACCGTCATCGGCGAGGGAACCAAGATCGACAACCAGGTGCAGGTAGGCCACAATGTCGTCATTGGGCGTCACTGCGTGCTGGTTGCGCAGGTTGGAATTGCAGGTAGCGTTGTCCTTGAGGACTATGTCGTGCTGGGCGGACAGGTCGGCGTTGCCGACAACCTGACCATCGGCGAAGGCGCCAAGGTCGGTGCTCAGAGCGGGCTCATGTCCAATATCCCGGCCGGCGAGTCGTGGTTGGGTTCCCCAGCGAGGCGCAGCCGGGACTTTTGGCGTGAAGTCGCGATGCGGCGCGCCAAAACAAAATCGGGACAGTCCAATGAATGAGGCAGTCAAGACATTGGGCGCGGCCGACATCGCTGAAATCATGAAAGCCTTGCCGCATCGCTACCCGTTTCTGATGGTCGACCGCATCATCAACATGCGGGGAGACGAATCTGCTGTCGGCATCAAGAATGTGACTGCAAACGAGCCGCAGTTCCTCGGACATTTTCCCGGCAATCCGGTTTTTCCCGGCGTCTTGCTAGTGGAGGGAATGGCGCAAACTGCCGGTGCATTGTGCGCGATCGCCAACAACATGGGCGACGGTCCGAAGGTCGTCTTTTTCATGACGATCGACAAAGCGAAATTCCGCAAGCCCGTCATCCCCGGCGACATCGTCGAATTTCACGTGACGAAGATCGCCCACAAGAGAAACATGTGGTGGTACCGGGGCGAGGCGAAGGTCGCCGGAGCGGTGGTCGCAGAGGCGGAGGTCGGTGCGATGGTCTCCCCCAAATGACGTCGGGCGGCACGCAGATTGATTCGACCGCCCGGGTCGACCGGCAAGCGACGATTGGACAAGGGGTCGCCATCGGCCCGTTCTGCACCGTGGGACCGAACGTCACGCTGGGCGACCGCGCCAGCCTGGCCGCGAGCGTTCATGTCACGGGCTACACGACGATAGGCCCGGGCACGCGGATCGCCCCATTCGTATCGCTCGGGGGTCCGCCGCAATCCATCCACTATCGGGGTGGCGCCACGACCCTCGTGATTGGAGCCGACTGCGATATCCGCGAGAACGTCACGATGAATGTCGGTACTGAGGACGGTGGTGGCGCTACGACGGTCGGCGACCGCTGCATACTGATGGTCGGGTCCCACGTCGGTCACGATTGCCGTGTCGGGAACGATGTGATCTTTGCCAACAATGCGGTCCTCGGCGGACATGTGACGGTCGGCGACTTCACAGTGCTCGGAGGCGGGGTTGCCGTGCTCCAATTCGTGCATATCGGGGAAGGCGCCATGGTGTCCGGCGTGAGCGGCGTGGCCGCGGACATTATCCCCTTCGGCCTGGCGATCGGACAGCGCGCGTTTCTCCAGGGCATCAACATTGTCGGCATGAAGCGCAGGGGCTGTTCGCGCGGTGACATCAGGGATGTCTGGCGTGCGTATCGTTCGTTGTTTCACGGGGACGCTACGTTTGACGAGCGACGGTCTGCCGTGGAGCGTGAATTCGGCACGCATCCCTATGTCGGCAAGATCGTCGACTTCATGCGCTTATCGAGACATCGGCCACTGATGATGCCGGAACGCTCCGATAAATCCGCTGAATCCGCCGCCGCGGTCTTATGAGCGCGTCGCCCGCATCGACTGAAAACGATGACGGCCCGGTTGCCATCATTTGCGGAGGTGGCAGCCTTCCTTTGACGGTCGCCGATACTCTTCGCCGGGCGGGACGTCCGGTTGTTCTGTTTCCGATCCACGGGTGGGCGGATCCATCAGCCGTCACTCGGTATCCCCATCATTGGCTGCACTTGGGAAGCGCCGGGCGATTTCGTCGTCTCGCCCGCATGGAAGGGTGCCGCGACGTCGTCGTGATTGGAAACACAATCCGTCCCGCGATCCATGAACTGCGATTGGATTGGCTCACATTGCGCCTGCTGCCGCGGCTAATCCGTATTTTCAAGGGCGGCGACGACAAGCTGTTGTCGGGGGTTGCAAAGATCATTGAGGACCACGGATTTCGTTTGCTCGGTGCTCATGAATTGGTCCCGGACATTCTGGTCGCCGAAGGGCCGCTGGGCCTCGTCAAGCCGTCTGACGCCCATACCCATGACATCGAGCGCGGATTTGAGCTCATCGCTGCGATAGCGCCTTTCGACGTCGGGCAGGCCGCCGTCGTCGCCAATAACCGCGTGCTGGCGGTTGAGGCGGCCGAAGGCACCGATCATATGCTGGACCGCATCGCCGCGCTGCGCGCTGAAGGCCGGCTCAGGATTCCCGACAACACCGGAGTTCTGATCAAGTCGCCGAAGCCTCCCCAGGACCGGCGGATCGACCTTCCTTCGCTTGGGCCTCGAACCGTTGAAAAAGCTGCGCAGGCCAAGCTTGCCGGGATCGCCGTCGCCGCGGGCGAGGTGGTCATCGCCGAACCGCTGCGTGTCGCCGAGGCGGCGGACCGGGCCGGCCTGTTCGTCGTGGGATGGCGGCGTTCCGAGGCCGCGCAATGACGGCCGCGTCCGGCGCGCCTGATCCGCTCACCATCTGCATCGTGGCGGGCGAGGCGTCCGGTGATCGCCTGGGCGCGGCGATGATGCGCGCCCTGAAATCCACGCAGCGTCCGTTGCGTTTGATCGGCATCGGCGGCGGCGAGATGTCCGGCGAGGGGCTGCAATCCTTGGTGCCAGCCCAGCACATTGCGTTCATCGGATTTGGTCTGGTCACGCATCTGCCGGCGATCTTGCGATATATCCGCGACATCGCCGCGGCGGTCGTGGCGGCGCGTCCTGATGTGCTCGTTATCATCGACAGTCCGGACTTGACCCACCGGATCGCACGGCGCGTCCGCGAGCAGGCGCCGTCAATACCGATCGTCGATTACGTGTCCCCATCGGTCTGGGCGTGGCGGCCGGGCCGGGCCCGCGCCATGCGAAGCTATGTCGAGCATGTCCTCGCGTTGCTGCCGTTCGAGCCGCAGGTCCATGCCCGGCTCGGCGGGCCGCCTTGCAGCTATGTCGGGCATCCCCTGATCGAGCAATTGAACGAGCTCCGTCCCAATGCCGACGAGGCGGCCCGAAGGCAGGCCGATCCGCCGGTGTTGCTGGTCTTGCCGGGCAGCCGCACCGGAGAGATTCGACGGATGACGGCCGTTTTCGGCGACGCGATTGCCTTGCTGAGTAATCGGATCGGGGCGTTTGAAGTGGTCGTGCCCACGGTTCCGCAACTCAAGGACAGCGTGCTGGCGGCCACCGCACATTGGAGCGTGCAGCCGCGTGTCGTCGTCGATCCGGCCGAGAAGTGGGCGGCCTTCCGGGTCGCCCGCGCGGCGCTGGCGAAGTCCGGCACAGTCACGCTGGAATTGGCGCTGTCGGGCGTGCCGATGGTTGCCGCCTACAAGGTGTCGCTTTTCGACGAGCTGATTGCGCGGATTGCGGTCAACGTACCATCCGTCATTCTCGCCAATCTGGTCATCGGGGAGAATGTCGTGCCGGAACTGTTGCAGCGGGATTGCACGCCGAAAAGCCTGGCCGATGCGCTTGAGCCTTTGTTCTTGGACAGCCCCGAGCGCCGCCGTCAGGTCGCGGCCTTCGCACGGCTCGACTCGATCATGGAAGCAAGTACCGCATCTCCGAGCCGGCGGGCCGCGGAGATCGTTCTGTCCTATGCGATGAAATCGCGGCGCTGACGCGCTACTTCCGCCGTGAGATGGGCTGATAATCCCGCCGCTGGGCGCCGGTGTAGAGCTGGCGGGGACGGCCGATCTTCTGATCCGGGTCCTCGATCATCTCCTTCCACTGAGCGATCCAGCCGACGGTGCGCGCGACCGCGAACAGCACCGTGAACATGGCGGTCGGGAAGCCCATCGCCTTGAGCGTGATGCCCGAATAGAAGTCGATGTTCGGATAGAGCTTCTTTTCGATGAAATACTCGTCCGACAGCGCGATGCGCTCGAGTTCCAGCGCGACGTCGAGCAAGGGGTCGTCCTTGATCCCCATCTCGTTGAGGACCTCGTGACAGGTCTTCTGCATGATCTTCGCGCGCGGATCATAGTTCTTGTAGACCCGGTGGCCGAAGCCCATCAGCCGGAACGAGTCGTTCTTGTCCTTGGCGCGCTTGATGTATTCGGGAATGCGTTCGACGCGGCCGATCTCCGCCAGCATCTTGAGCGCGGCCTCGTTGGCGCCGCCATGAGCCGGTCCCCACAGCGAGGCGCAGCCGGCCGCGATGCAGGCGAACGGATTGGCGCCGGACGAGCCGGCCAGGCGAACCGTTGACGTCGACGCGTTCTGCTCGTGGTCGGCGTGCAGGATGAAGATGCGGTCCATGGCGCGCGCCAGCACGGCGTTTGCCCTGTACTCCTCGCACGGCACCGCGAAGCACATGCGCAGGAAGTTGGTCGCATAGTCGAGTTCGTTCTTGGGATAGATGAACGGCTGACCGATCGAATACTTGAACGCCATCGATGCGATGGTCGGCATTTTCGCGATCATGCGGATCGACGCCACCATGCGCTGATGCGGATCGGAAATATCGGTCGAGTCGTGATAGAAGGCCGACAACGCGCCGACGCAACCGGTCATGATCGCCATCGGGTGCGCGTCGCGGCGGAAGCCCTGATAGAACCGGCTCATCTGCTCGTGGACCATCGTGTGATTGGTCACGCGATTGTCGAAATCGGTCTTCTGCGAGGCGGTCGGTAGTTCGCCGTAGAGCAGCAGGTAACAGGTTTCGAGGAAATCGCCGTGCTCGGCCACTTCCTCGATCGGAAATCCGCGGTACAGCAGGATGCCTTCGTCACCGTCGATGTAGGTGATCTTGGACTCGCAGCTGCCCGTGGAGGTGAAGCCCGGATCGTAGGTGAAGATGCCGGCCTGGTTGTAGAGCTTGGAGATATCCACGACCGATGGGCCGATCGTTCCGTCGTAGATCGGAAACGACCAGTTCTGATTGCCGATGGTCAGCTGCCCTTGCTTGGTGCTGGCGCCGGTCTTCGCGTCCATGTTCGAGCCCTCGGGTTGGATGACCTCAGCGGACCGTATCCCTCAGGGTGTGAATCTGCGGGATGGAACTCCGGCCGGGCCGCGGGGGAGGAGGTTCTCAAATTGCGTAGCTTATTCAAGTGTGCGCTGCAAGATGGAGCCCTGCGGCAGGCTCATATCGATGCGTCAGGAGGCTTGGGGGGCCGGTCCGCCGGCCTCAGATCTGGTCGCGCAGCCGGGCCAGGCTTTCGTCTTTGCCCAGCACGGTCAGTACGTCGAAAATCGGCGGGGAGGTGGTGCGACCGGTTAGCGCCGCGCGTAGCGGCTGGGCCACGTTGGCGAGCTTGGTCTCCTTGCGCTCTGCAAAGGCGCGGACCGCCTGCTCCGTCGCTCCGGCATCCCAGCCGTTCAGGGCGTCGAGATCGCCGATCAGCTCGCGCAACATGGCGCGTGCATCGGCCGTCAGGATGCCGGCAGCCTTGTCGTCCAGCTGGAGCGGCCGTTCCGACCACAAATAGCGTGCGCCTTCAACCAGTTCGACCAGCGTTTTGGCGCGCTCCTTAAGTCCCGGCATGGCCGCGCACAGCCGCTGGCGCAGGTCGGGCGTCAGCTTGGCGGCGAGCTCCTGCCCGCCGGCGATGTGCGGGAGGATCCGCTCGATCTCGTCCAGCAATTCGGCGTCCGAGCATTTGCGGATGTAGTGCCCGTTGAGGTTGTCGAGCCGCGCCAGATCGAGCCGGGCCGGCGAACGGCCGACCTGCGCGAGATCGAACGCTGCGATCAGCTCCTCGGTCGAGAAGATTTCCTGGTCGCCGTGGCTCCAGCCGAGCCGGGCCAGGTAGTTGCGCATGGTCGCCGGGAGATACCCCATCGCGCGATAGGCCTCGACCCCGAGGGCCCCGTGCCGCTTCGAGAGCTTGGCGCCGTCCGGGCCGTGGATCAGCGGAATATGCGCCATCTGCGGGACCGTCCAGCCCATGGCGTCGTAGATATTCTTCTGGCGCGGCGCGTTGGCGAGATGATCGTCGCCGCGGATGATGTGGGTGACGCCCATGTCGTGATCGTCGACCACGACCGCGAGCATGTAGGTCGGGTTTCCGTCGGAGCGCAGCAGCACGAAGTCGTCGAGGTTCTCGTTCTGGAAGACCACGCGTCCCTGGACCTGATCCTCAATGACAGTCTCGCCCGTCAGGGGGGCCTTGATGCGAATGGTCGGCTTCACGCCGGCGGGGGCCTCGCTCGGATCGCGGTCGCGCCAGCGCCCATCGTAGAGCCGCTTGCGACCCTCCTTCCGCGCCTGCTCCCGCATCTCGGTGAGCTCCTCGGGCGTCGCGTAGCAGCGATAGGCGGCGCCGGCCGCCAGCATCTGCTCGGCGATCTCCCGGTGCCGCGCGGCGCGGGGGAACTGATAGGTGGCGTCGCCATCCCAGGCGATCCCGAGCCAGTTGAGACCGTCCAGAATCGCGTCGATCGCCTCCTTGGTGGAGCGCTCGCGGTCGGTGTCCTCGATCCGCAGCAGCATCTTGCCGCCGCGGCCGCGCGCGTACAGCCAGTTGAACAGGGCGGTCCGCGCACCACCGATGTGGAGGAAGCCGGTGGGCGAGGGGGCGAAGCGGGTGACGATTTCGGTCATCTGATGTGTGCAATCGGCCGGCGGAGGGGCGCGCCCGTGTAGCATAGTGGGCGGCCGCGGCCTATCTCATGGCCGGCGCCTCATTGTAAACGGCTTGCCGGGTAAAACGGCTTGTTGGAAGCAGGCTTGGCGCATCCACCCGGATTTGGCACATAGGCCCCGGAACGAGGACGAAAGTCGATGTCAGTTGCCGAGGCCACCACACCCGGGCGCGATTTCATCCGCGATATCGTCCAGGCCGACCTGGATGCGAAGCGACACACGACCGTCGTGACCCGGTTTCCGCCGGAGCCGAACGGCTACCTCCATATCGGCCATGCCAAGTCGATCTGCCTGAATTTCGGCGTGGCGGAGGAGTTCGGCGGCCGCTGTCACCTGCGCTTCGACGACACCAATCCGACCAAGGAGGAGCAGGAATATATCGACGCGATCGAGCGCGACGTGCGCTGGCTCGGCTTCGATTGGGGCAAGCACCTCTATCACGCCTCGGACTATTTCGAGCAGCTCTACCAGTGGGCCGAGGACCTGATCCGCGCCGGCAAGGCCTATGTCGACGATCAGTCACAGGACGAGATGCGCGCGAGCCGCGGCACGCTGACCGAGCCCGGCAGGAACAGCCCGTTCCGCGACCGCACGGTGGAGGAAAACCTCGACCTCTTCCGCCGGATGCGGGCCGGCGAATTCCCGAACGGCACGCGCGTGCTGCGCGCCAAGATCGACATGACGTCGGGCAACATCAATCTGCGCGATCCGGTGCTCTACCGCATCCTCCACGCCAGCCATCCGCGCACCGGCACGGCATGGTCGATCTATCCGAGCTACGACTACGCGCATGGCCAATCGGACGCGATCGAAGGCATCACGCATTCGATCTGCACGCTCGAGTTCGAGGATCACCGTCCGCTCTACGACTGGTTCCTCGACAACATCAAGGTGCCGTCGCACCCGCACCAGTACGAATTCGCGCGGCTCAACCTGAGCTACACGATCCTGTCCAAACGCGTGCTGACCGAGCTGGTGCGCGGCGGTCACGTCACCGGCTGGGACGATCCGCGGATGCCGACGCTGGCGGGACTGCGCCGCCGCGGCGTGCCCGCCGAGGCGCTGCGCGACTTCGTCAAGCGCATCGGCGTCGCCAAGGCCAACAGCGTGGTCGATATCGCCATGTTCGATCACGCGGTCCGCGAGGTGCTCAACAAAAGCGCGCAGCGGCGGATGGCGGTGCTGCGCCCGCTTAAGATCGTGATCGAAAATTATCCCGAAGGCCAGAGCGAGGAGCTTGAAGCGATCAATCATCCCGACGATCCGACGGCGGGCACGCGCAAGATCCGCTTCGGCCGCGAGCTCTACGTCGAGCGTGACGACTTCATGGAGAATCCGGTGAAGGGATTCTTCCGCCTTTCTCCAGGTAAGGAAGTGCGGCTGCGTTATGCCTATTTCGTCACCTGCCGCGAGGTGGTGAAGAACGCCCTCGGCGAGGTCACCGAATTGCGCTGCACCTACGACCCGGCAACGCGCGGCGGCGATGCTCCCGACGGGCGCAAGGTCCGCGGCACCATCCATTGGGTCTCGGCGAAGGATTCCGTCCCGGCCGAGGTGCGGCTCTACAACTCCCTGTTCAACAGCCCCAGTCCGGATGCCGCAAATTTCGCGGCCGACCTCAATCCGAATTCGCTCGAGGTGCTGGCCGATGCGCGTGTCGAGCCGGCGCTTGCGGTGCCCAGCAATTCGCCGGAGCCGGTCCAGTTCGAGCGGCTGGGGTATTTCTGTCCCGACCAGGATTCGAAGCCCGGCAAGCTGGTGTTCAACCGCACCGTGGGGCTGCGCGACACCTGGGCCAAGGTTTCCGGCACCAAGGCGCCCTGACCCCGACTGATCCCCCATGTGAATTGCGTGGAGAGGGCCTGCAACCTTGGCGCGGGCCGATGTAGGATTGCGACCGGTAGGGTAGCGCGCGTTTCGGGGAACCGCGCATGGTCGAGCAGAGTATCGCGCGCGGACGGGAAGCGACGTGGCGGCCGGCACCCGGCGCCAGGCCGGTCTGGGCATGGCCGGATGGACTTCGCGGCGTTGCGCGGCCGCATCGGCGAGCGGCTGCGGGCATGGGCGCTCGCCGACGTCGGTCCCGGCCGGCTCGTTCCCTGGCTGGCCATCGCGTTCGGCTTTGGGATCGTCCTCTACTTCACCGCCGATCACGAGCCCGAGCCCTGGGCGGCGGCTTGCCTGTTTGCGGTCGCTGTCGTGGGCACGGTCCTGGTCCGCAACCGGGCGATTGCCTTCCCGCTCGTGCTGGCCCTTGCGGCCGCATCGGCGGGCTTCCTCACCGCGACCGCCAAACGCGCGCTGATTGCGCACCCGGTGCTGCAAGCGGCCGCCTGGAATGTCGAGATTGCCGGCTTCGTGGAAGTGAGAGAGGAACGCGAGCGCTCCGACCGCATCGTGGTTCGCGTTCACCGGATTTCGGGCACGCGGCTCGACCAGCCGCCGGAGCGCGTTCGCGTCTCGGTCCGCAAAGGCACCGCTCCGCCGGTCGCGGCGTTCGTGGAGTTCAAGGCGCGATTGTCGCCGCCGCTCGAACCGCTGCGGCCCGGCGGCTATGACTTTGCACGCAACCTCTACTTCCAGGGCATCGGCGCGTCGGGCTTCGTGCTCGGGCGTGTCCGAACGGTGGAGCCGCCGATCCTGCCCGGGCTTCGGCTGCGCATGACGACGGCGATCGACGCCATGCGTGACGCGCTCGACCGCCGCATCCGTTCGGTCCTGACCGGCGATCGCGGTTCGATCGCCTCGGCGCTGATCACCGGCAAGCGCGACGCGATATCGACGTCGGTCAATGACGCGATGTTCGTTTCGGGGCTCGGCCATGTGCTGTCCATCTCCGGCTATCACATGGCGGTGGTCACGGCGCTGGTGTTCTTCGTGCTGCGGGCGTTGTTCGCGCTGATGCCGGCGTCGGCCGGAAGTTTCCCGGTCAAGAAATGGGCCGCGGTGGCGGCGCTCGCCGCTGCGGCGTTCTATCTCGTGCTGTCGGGCGCGGAAGTCGCCACCCAGCGGTCCTTCATCATGATCGCGATTGTGCTTGTCGGCGTGATGGTCGATCGGCCGGCGATCACGCTGCGCACGCTGACGGTCGCGGCCATCGTCGTGCTGCTGATCGCGCCCGAGGCGATCGTCCATCCGAGCTTCCAGATGTCGTTTGCGGCAACGCTCGCGATGGTCGCTGGCTATGAGCGCGGGCTGTCATGGATGAGTTCGGCTGCCGATACGCCGCGCAGCGTCCGCGTTGCGCTCTGGGGCGGACGCGCGCTTGTGGGTCTTGTCGTCGTGTCGCTGCTCGCCGGTCTCGCGACGACGCTCTTTGCCGCCTATCACTTCCATCGCCTGGCGCCTTACGGCGTGCTGGCGAACCTGCTCGCGATGCCGGTGGTTTCGGGCTGGACCATGCCGATGGCCATTCTCGGCGTCGTGTTGATGCCTTTCGGGTTGGACGGCTTCGCTTGGTATCTGATGGGATGGGGCATCGACTGGATGGTCGCGATCTGCGCTCTGGGTCGCGAGCCTGCCGGGCGCGGTCGGCCGCATGGCGGCGTTCGGCGTTGGCCCTCTGCTGCTCGGCAGTGCCGGGCTGGTGGTGCTGTGCCTGCTCAAATCGCCGTTGCGCGTGACCGGGGTGGTGCTGCTGGCCGTCGCGAGCCTGTGGGCGGCGCGCACGCCGCAGCCCGACGTCCTGATCGCCGCGGATGGGCTGACGCTGGCCGTGCGCGGTTCAGATGGACGCCTCGCCATCGCCCGCAGCGGCAGCGACACCTTTGCCGCAAGGCAGTGGCTCGCCGCCGATGCGGATGCGCGGGCGCATACCGACCCGAGCCTGGGCGCGGGAATACGGTGTGACCCGGCCGGCTGCATCGGCCGCCTCGCGGACGGCCGTCTGATCGCGCTGGCGCGCTCGGTCGAGGCCTTTGAGGAGGATTGCCGCAGGGCTGCTGTGGTGGCGTCCCCACGCGCGGCGCCCGGGCATTGCGCGGCGCTGGTGATCGACCGTGACGTCTTGCGCAGGACCGGGGCGGTGGCGCTGCGGCGCACCGGCGACGGCTTCGCGATGTCGGCCGTCAGGCCGCAGGGTTACGACCGCCCCTGGGCGCAGGCTCGTCCGGCGGCAACCGCCAGCGAGGCACCGGCGGCTTCGCGCACGACGGACGCGACACCGCGTCCTGAAGACCTGGAGCCCGGCGACTAGCGATCAGTAGCGCCGGAACAAGCTGATCAGCTTGCCCTGGATGCGCACGCGATTGGGCGGAAGGATGCGCACCTCATAGGCGGTGTTGGCGGGCTCGAGCGCGATCGAGGCGCCGCGCCGGCGGAAGCGCTTGAGGGTGGCTTCCTCCTCGTCGATCAAGGCCACGACGATGTCGCCGGTGTCGGCGACGTCGGTGCGTTTGATCACTGCCATGTCGCCGTCGAGGATGCCGGCCTCGATCATGGAGTTGCCGCGCACCTCGAGCGCAAAATGCTCGCCCGCGGAAAGCAGGTCGGGCGGCATGTTGATGACCGAGCTCTTGTTCTGGATCGCTTCGATCGGCGTGCCGGCGGCGATGCGCCCCATCACCGGCACGGCGACAGGCCGCGAACCGTCGTCCTCGGAGGCGGGGGGGCGCACGCGGCCGAGATTGCCTTCGATGACGCTCGGCGTGAATCCGCGGCTGCGCCCGGCGCCGCCCATGCCATGGGCGACCGACTCCGGAAGCTTGATGACCTCAATCGCGCGCGCCCGGTTGGGCAGGCGGCGGATGAAGCCGCGCTCCTCCAGCGCGGTGATCAGACGGTGGATGCCCGACTTGGAGCGCAGGTCGAGCGCATCCTTCATCTCGTCAAACGAGGGCGGCACGCCGGCCTCTTTCAGCCGTTCGTGGATGAAGCGCAGAAGCTCTGCTTGCTTGCGGGTCAGCATTTGGTCTCGTTTCCCCCGGCTGCGGCGCGCTTGACGACGCGTCGAAACAAATCATGAACAGACACTATCTGTTCCATATGTGTTCCGCAACCATTTAATTTGACGTGAACAAATCGAAGGATCGCTACAGGCCGAGCTTCAAAATGTTGCAGCGGGCACCGGCGCGGGCGGCCGGTTCATGGGGCTCGCGGACCAGCAAACAGCCCGCTTTTGCGAGCGGAACCAGCATGGAACTGTCCTGCTGGGCGAACGGCGTCGCCACCGGTCCGTCGGGGCCCTGCGTGAGGGAGGCGCGCAAATAATCTGCCCGCTCGTCGTTCTCGGGCAGGTCGCAGCCGAGCACAGCAGACTCGATTCGGGGCTCGACGTCGGCCCGCCCGGCCAGACGGCGGATCAGCGGGACGAGGAACAGCACCGAGCAGACGAAGGCCGAGACCGGATTGCCGGGCAGGCCGAGCACGTGCATGGCGCCCAGCCGCCCGTGCATCATCGGCCGCCCCGGCCGCAGCGCCACCTTCCAGAACGACAGCGCGAGCCCTTCGGCCGCCAGCGCCTTCTGGACGAGGTCGTAGTCGCCGACCGAGGCTCCGCCCGAGGTCACCAGCAGGTCGGCGCCGGCATCGCGGGCGCGGCGCACCGCGGCGATGGTGTCGTCGAGGCGGTCCGGCACGATGCCGAGGTCGATCACCTCGCAGCCCTCGCCGCGCGCCAGCGCCATGGTGGCGTAGCCGTTGGAGTAGACGATCTCGCCGAAGCCCGGCTCGGTGCCCGGCATGACAAGCTCATCGCCGGTCGCCAGCACCGCCACCTTGGGCGCGCGGTGAACCGGCAGGGTCGGGTGGTTCATGGCGGCCGCGAGCGCGAGGTCGCGGGCGGTGAGGCGCGTGCCCTTGTTCAGCAGGACCGCCCCCGGCTTGAAGTCGAGCCCGGCGACGCGGATGTGGCGGCCCTTGGGCGCGCTGCCGCCGGTCACCGTCACGGTGTCGCCGTCGCGGGTGGTGTTTTCCTGGATCACGATGGTGTCGGCGCCGGGCGGCACGACGCCGCCGGTGAAGATCCGCGCCGCCTCGCCGAGGCCTACACGGCCGTCAAACGGATGCCCGGCCGCGACCTCGCCGATCACCTTGAGCTTGGCCGGCGCTTTCGCGACGTCTTCCGCGCGTGCGGCATAGCCGTCCATGGCGGACACATCGTCCGGAGGCTGCGTACGCTTGGCGGCGAGATCGGCGGCGAGGACGCGGCCGTGCGCGGTGTGAAGCGTCGCGGCTTCGGCGGGCAGGGGCGTCGCGCCATCCAGCACCCGGGCGAGCGCCTCTGCGACCGGCATCAACGCTGCCACAACTTCACTCCTTCGCCCGGTAGCGGCCGGACTGGCCGCCCGACTTCTCGATCAGGCGGATGCCTTCGATGCGCATGCCGCGTTCGACCGCTTTCACCATGTCGTAGACGGTCAGGCAGGCGACCGATACCGCGGTGAGCGCCTCCATCTCGACGCCGGTCGGGCCGGTGACCTTGACGGTCGCGCGCACCACCAGGCCCGGCAGCCGGTGGTCAGGCTGGATGTCGACCGCGACCTTGGTGATGGGCAGGGGATGACAGAGCGGAATGAGCTTGTGTGTCTGCTTGGCCGCCATGATGCCGGCAATGCGGCCGGCGCCGAGCACGTCGCCCTTCTTGGCGTTGCCCTCGAGCACGAGGTCGAGCGTTTTCACCGTCATCACGACGCGGCCTTCGGCCACCGCCTCGCGTTCCGTCGCTGGCTTGGCGGAGACGTCGACCATGCGGGCGTCGCCGCCCGTGCCGAGGTGGGTGAGGGTCTTCGCGGGAGTTCTTGGGGTTCTTGGGAGTTCTTGGGTTTGCGCGCCATCGGCTTACCCCGCGGCACTGGCGCGGCGCGGCGCAGACGCCATCAGCGTGCGGGTCGCCTGTTCCACGTCGCCCTGCCGCATCAGGCTCTCGCCGACCAGGAACGCCCGGATGCCGACGCGCGCCAGCCGCGCGAGGTCGTCGGGCGTCGAAATCCCGCTTTCGCCGACGATGATCCGGTTGAGCGGCACCTGGGGCGCCAGCCGCTCGCTGGTCGCCAGTGTCGTTTCGAAGGTCTTGAGGTCGCGGTTGTTGATGCCGATCAGCCGCGACTTGAGCTTGAGCGCGCGGGCGAGCTCGTCGGCGTTGTGAACCTCGAGCAGCACGTCCATGCCGAATGCAAAGGCGGCGTCTTCGAGCGCCTTGGCGGTCGCGTCGTCGACACCCGCCATGATGATCAGGATGCAGTCGGCGCCCCAGGCGCGCGCTTCGGCGACCTGGTAGGGCTCGTACATGAAGTCCTTGCGCAGCGCCGGCAGCGCGGTGGCGTTGCGCGCGGCCGTCAGATGCTCGGGGCTGCCCTGGAACGAGGGGCCGTCGGTGAGGACCGACAGGCAAGCCGCACCGCCGGCCTCGTAGGCGCGCGCCAGCGACGGCGGGTCGAAATCGGCGCGGATCAGGCCCTTCGACGGGCTCGCCTTCTTCACCTCGGCGATCAGCGCATAGCCGCCGGAACCGACCCGGCGATCGATCGCGTTGAGGAAACCGCGCGGCGCCGGCGCGGCCTTGGCGGCGGCTTCGATCGCGGCCGGAGCGCGCGCGCGTTTGGCCGCCGCGATCTCTTCGCGTTTGTAGGCCTCGATCTTGGCAAGGATGTCGGCCATGGGCGATCCTCAGGCGTTCGACACTTGCACGAGACGGTCCAGGCACGCCTTGGCGGCGCCGAAGTCAACCGACTTGGCAGCCTGCTCGACGCCCTGCTTGAGGTTCTTCGCGTGGCCGGCGACGACGAGCCCGGCCGCTGCGTTCAGCAACGCGACGTCGCGGAACGGACCCTTGACGCCTTTCAGCACGGCGACGAGCGCCTTCGCATTTTGTTCGGCATCGCCGCCGCGCAGTGCCTCCGGTTTTTGGCGGGCGAGGCCGACCTCCTCGGGCGTGACTTCGAACGTGCGCACGACGCCTTTCTCCAGCGCGGCGACGTAAGTCGGACCGGTTATCGTGATCTCGTCGAGGCCGTCGGAGCCGTGCACCACCCAGACGCTTTCCGAGCCAAGGTTCTTGAGCACCTGCGCCAGCGGCTCGACCCACTGCCGCGAGAACACGCCGACCATCTGGCGGCGGACACCGGCCGGATTGGAGAGCGGTCCGAGCAGGTTGAAGATCGTGCGGGTGCCGAGCTCGACCCGGGTCGGGCCGACATTCTTCATCGCCGGATGATGCGCAGGCGCGAACATGAAGCCGATGCCGGCCTCCTGGATGCATCGTCCGACGCCGTCCGGCGTCGGCTCGATGTTGACGCCGAGCGCGGCGAGCACATCGGCGGCGCCCGAGCGCGAGGAGAGGGCGCGGTTGCCGTGCTTGGCGATCGGGACACCCGCGCCCGCCACGATGAAGGCGGCGCAGGTCGAGATGTTGTAGGAGCCCGAGGCGTCGCCGCCGGTTCCGACGATGTCGATGGCGTCAGCCGGCGCGTTCACGCGCAGCATCTTGTCGCGCATCGCAAACACCGCGCCGGTGATCTCGTCGACGGTCTCGCCGCGCACGCGCAGCGCCATCAACAGGCCGCCCATCTGCGAGGGCGTCGCTTCACCCGACATCATGCGGTCGAACCCGCGTGCGGCTTCCTCGCGCGTCAACGACTCGCCGGACGCGGCCTTGGCAATAAGCGCCTTGAAATCGTCGGTCACCGTCAGCCCCTTCTCGCGCCCCTCAATGCGCCGCGCGGCGGCTCGGCGACTTGCGCGCGGAGCTGCGGCCGGTCGCGGCGTTCCATGCCGCCGCGATGTCGAGAAAATTCTTCAGAATGAGATGCCCATGCTCCGACGCGATGCTTTCGGGATGGAACTGGACGCCGTGAATCGGAAGGCGCGTATGGGCAACGCCCATCACCAGTCTGTCATCGGTTTCGGCGACGATGCCGAGCTCGGTCGGCATGGTGGCGCGATCGACCACCAGCGAGTGATAGCGCGTCGCCTGGAACGGCCCGTTGATACCGCGGAACACGCCTTCGCCGCGGTGCTTGATCGCCGACAGCTTGCCGTGCACCAGCACCGGCGCGCGCACGACCTTGCCGCCGAACGCCTGGCCGATCGCCTGGTGCCCCAGGCACACGCCGAGGATCGGGATCGTCGATGATGCTTTGGCGATGACGTCGAGGCAGATGCCGGCCTCGTTCGGCGTACACGGCCCGGGCGACAGCACGATCGCGTCCGGCGCCGCCGCCATCACATCGGCGGTCGAGATCTTGTCGTTGCGATGCACGACGACGTCCGCCCCCAACCCGCCCAGGTAATGGAACAGGTTGAAGGTGAAGCTGTCGTAATTGTCGATCAGGACGATCATGGTTCTCGTGCCCGCTCAAGGTCTTAGTCCCCCAGCCCGGAGGGGGTCAAGGCAGCCCCAAAAGCATGGCAAATGGGCCTGGGTAGCCCGGATTGAGCCACAAGCGCGTTGACGCGCGTCTTCGGTGTCAATCTTGCTTGGGCCTCATCAACTCGATCTCCGGCCTGTCTGTCAGGCCCGACGCTTGCTGCGGTATCGTACCCACAGGGCCAAGCCAACTAACGAGCCCGTCTCGCTCACGACATCTGGAAACGAAACATGTTCGAGCTCGACGCGGAGAAGGTCCTTCATGTGCGTTCGCTTCTGTCGGTAACCGTCGGAATAATAGTGCTTTTCATCGGCAGGATGCTGAACCAGCGGCTCACCGTTCTCCGGGAGTACAGCATTCCAGAGCCCGTGACGGGAGGGCTTTTGTTCTCGATTGCTATTGGGGCGGTGTATGTTCTCTCTGGCGTCCAGGTCGACTTCGATTTGACCGCCCGCGATGTGCTGCTGGTCTATTTCTTCACTGTGATTGGCATTAATTCGAAGATCGGCGATCTCGTACGAGGCGGCAAGCCGCTGGCGGCGCTCCTTGCGGTAACCGTGGCCTTGATGTTGGTGGGGAACGGCCTCGGCGTGGGTGCAGCCTTGTCCCTTGGGTTGGACCCAGCAGTCGGCCTCCTTGCTGGCAGCATCTCGATGGCCGGAGGGCATGGCACTGCGGCTGCCTGGGCACCGGTTATTTCCCAGACACGCAACGTACCGAACGCCGCCGAAATCGGTGCGGTATGCGCGACGATGGGGCTCGTCCTCGCCAGTCTTGCTGGGGGACCCCTGGCTCGCTTTCTGATCGAGCGCAATCGGCTCGCGCCGTCACCAGGGCAACTTCTTGATATCGGTGTGCGAAACGAGACGAAGGATGATCCCCAGATCGGCTACTTCTCGTTCCTGCGCGCGCTTCTCGCCATCAATGTAGCCGCGATCATCGGTATCGTGGCGCATCAGTGGCTTGAGAAACTAGGTGTCAAGTTGCCGCTATTTCTTCCATGCCTTGCCGCTGGTATTCTTCTTACGAACATTGTCCCCCGCGTCTTGTCGTCCGACATCTGGCCGAGCCGCACGGCCGCGCTCGCGCTTATTGCGGAACTATCGCTGGGCGTCTTCCTTGCGATGTCGCTGATGAGCATGAAGCTCTGGACGCTTGCCGGATTGGCGGGGCCGCTCGTCGTGCTGCTCGCGCTGCAACTCGCGATCGCGGTATTGTTTACGATCTTTATTTGCTTCCGGGTTCTTGGACGGAGCTACGACGCCGCGGTGGTGTCAGGCGGATTCATCGGTATCGCGATCGGTGCGACACCGACTGCGGTGGCGAACATCACGGCCATAACGCAGCGTTACGGGCCGTCGCACTTGGCGTTCCTCGTCGTGCCGCTCGTGGGCGCGTTCTTCATCGACATTGCGAACGCACTCATAATCAAATTCTATCTCGCTATTATATAGCTGCTCTACTTCGCGGTCGGCGGCGTCAATGGCGGCAGCTTCGGCGCGGGCGGGATGTCGACGATCGCGACCGTCGGCTTGAAGCTTGGGTCGCGTATGGCGATTTGGCCTTGGCGGGAGAAGTTGATCGATTCGCCGAGAATGCGCGCCGCTTCTTGCGGCGCATGGAAGCCGGTCGAATTTTCCGCCTCGACGAAGTCGAGATAGAACTGGGATCGGCGTTGCAAATAAAGCGCGGTCCTGAGATCGGCGTCAGACCTGCCGGCGGCCTTAGCGGCTTTTAGATCGTCGATCAGGCCGACGAGAGCGTTCATCGCTTCCTGTCGCAGCTTCCAGTGTCGGTCTTGGATCTCGTCGAACTCGATCTCTGAGGTCCTGTTCGGTGATTTTGGTATCCTTCCTCTGGTGGCAGCCGAGGCAGGCATTGTTGATATTGAGCAATGGGCTGCGTACCCAGTGATCGCTCACGTTCGAGCCCTTGTATTCTATTCGCGGCATGTGGCAGTCGGAGCAGGTGACGCCGGAACGCGCGTGCACGCCCTGGCTCCAGAGTTCAAATTCGGGGTGCTGTGCCTTCAACGCCGGCGCGCCGGTGTCCCTGTGGGTCCAGTCGCGGAAGCCAATCTCGTCGTAGTAGGCGAGGATATTCTCAACCTCCAGCCCTTTGGACCACGGAAAGACGAGCCGCCGCTCGGCGCCGCTGAAATAGTATTCTACGTGGCATTGGCCGCAAACATAGGCGCGCATTTCCTGCCGCGTGGCCTGCTTGTTGACGTCGTAGTCCTTGATGCCTTGCGACGCCTTCAATGCGGCGATGCCCTCGATGAATGCTGGGCGCGTCACGCGCAGCGCCAACGTTTGCGAGTCGTGGCAGTCAATGCAGGCGACCGGGTGCTTCACCAGCTTGATCGCGTCTGCGAACGGCATCTGATTGATTCGCTCGAAGCCGCTCGTGATGTTGCCGTTTCCCGCCTTCTTGTACGCGACATACGTGGAGGCATGACAATTCATGCAGGCGCCGGGTTGCGCGACGGTAGTGGTTCGCTTGGTATAGGTCTGGTCCTCCAGCATGTAGGCGTGGCCGCGGTCCTCGCGGAAATCGACTGCGAAAGCATAGCCCTGCCACATCGCTCTGAGACCGGCATCCTCCTCGACCTTGGACTTCGCGACGGCGCTGCGCGGATCGGCCTTGGTAGGCGTGCGCGGTTCAGCTTCGCTCCCGCCATGCCTGGTGCGCTGCATGTCGGCAGTCCTGAGATAGAGCTCGTAATACAGCGGGAAGACTTTGCCCCAGACGGCCGGGTCGTCGACGTCATCGTTGATCGGATAGGATTGGCTTGGCGCCAAGGAGACCGCCACCACGCAGCTAATGGACGCTGCGAGTGCTGAAGCCGCGACAACCATGACAAAGGAACGCAAGGGCTGGCCCATAGTGCGTCCTCAACGGTGGCTTCAAGGACCAGATTAGGGGCGCAAAGCCCAGCCGGCGTCAACCAGCTTTGATCTAAACCAATGTATCGCTCTCTGGAACTTCGCGTCTGAGCTAGGGTTTGGTGCGACGGAGTTGCAAATGGTATCCGAAAGTGGAGCACGACCATGCAGCAACATTCAAAGGCGCTGAAATTGGCAATCGTCGGCACCGCCTCGGCGGGTTTGCTGACACTCCTGATGGTTCAATTCGTAACGCCGCGGGCGGAAGCAACCCCCGCCATAGGCCAAGGCAAACCATGCAATGCCTGCCATACGAGTTCGAAGTCCAAGCAAAGGTGATGTGAAGAAATAGCGGCAGAGGTTTGATCCGGCGGCGCGGACCTGCCGCGCCGCAACCTTCAACGTCGATCACTTCGACGCTTCGACAGGCTCCACTTTGCTGTAGATGCCATCGTAGCCGAAGAAGTGGCCGAGCAGCGCGTTGTGAACCTCCACGCGAATGTGTAACGCACCGTCAGGTTCCTGCCATTCGCGGACGAGTGGCCGGCCCTTCAGCCAATCCGGCAGCGGGATTCGGAGAAATCCGAGTGTCAGCCACTCACGCGCCGAGATCACAATGATCTCATTGCCTTCCACGCGCGGGCAAAGCTCGACCTCGAGGAGGCCCCAGCAGCCGCGCCAGTTGATGATCGGACCATTCTGCTCATAGAAATGCATCATTGCGTGGAATTGTCGCTTCACTCCCGAAAATCCAAACGTCCTGATCCAGCTCATGCTCAAGCTGCCATCGTCGTGCTTGGTGACGACATGCTTCATTTCGAAGTCGACTTCTTCGCCGGTTTCCGGAAACATGAAATTGGCAAAGATGCCAAGGCGCAGGAGCCACCCGGCAAACCATCCTCGCCGGCCGCCATCGCGCCAGACGCGCATGCGGCCGCGGTAGATGACGACCGTGCCCGGTGACTGGAGCACGTGGTCCTTCACGCGCGGCGCAAGTGCATGGATCGAGTCGCCAAGCGCCCACTCAAACGGCCGGCTGACGGTTGCGCTCCCTGTCAGGGCAGGAGCCGCTGGATTGTCATATTCTGTGGCGAGCATGCGTGATCTCTTTTTGTGGTGTCGACCACCTGGTCCGCTCACATGCAAAGCCCGATGGAGAGCAATACGCTGAAGGCGAACTCCACCTGAGCAGTCTGGACGAGAATTCGATTGAACACCGGGCCGCGCGGTTCCTGGGCAAATCGGTAAATCATCGCGAGTGCGAGTGGCAGCGCGATAAGTGCGGGCCATACCTGTCCATGCGGCAAGGAGCGGCCGATCAGCGGCAGCAAGGCAAACGGAAGGAGCATCAAAGCGGCAAAGATCGCGACCGTCAACGCGGGCCCAACAACGATGGGCAATGTTCGGCGGCCCACGCGTGCATCTGACACGACATCGCGATGGTTATTCACGAGTAGGACCGCCGCCACAAGCGAACCAATCGCGAGCCCAGCCACTATAGCCGGAGAGCTGATCTGCCCGGTGGAAAGAAAATATGTCCCAACGACGCCGCCCAGTCCGAAGAAGATCACGCAAAACAACTCGCCCAAGCGGTGTGTAGGCAATCGGAAGCGGGCCTGCCGGTGTAGCCCCAGCCGGCTGCGATGGAAAACAGGCCAATGAGGAGAATTGGCCAACCGCCCACGGATACCAGGTAGGCGCCCACCAGCGCAGCGATTGCGAAGCAGATATAGGCACCGCGTTTGACGGTGGCTGCCGACAGCAGGCCGGACGCCGTTACGCGCGCGGGGCCGATACGATCGGGGCCATCACCGCCGCGCTCAAAATCGGCGGCATCATTGTGGATGTTCGTGCCGATCTGAATGAACATACTGCCGATCAGGGCTGCCAATACGGCGGGCCAGTGGACTCTTCCTTGCGCTGCCCAGGCTAGAGCAGTGCCGACGATCACAGGCGTTGCAGAAATCGTAAGCGTGCGCGGACGCGACGCCATAACCCAAAATGACAGCTTTGTCGGAGTTCGCTGGGAACTGCCGACCAGATTGTCCAATCGCAAGTCAGCTTGTGAATCGCGCATGTTGTCTCGCCATTCGGATGGAAATTCGATGGGAAGTTTCTACACGCGCGATCAGCAGTTTGCGCATCGCACATTCCGAACAAGCTGAGTTGTTCCACTGAAACGTGTCAATCATCCAATCCAATGTTTGGCTAAACCAATGTATACTGTTTGGAATCGATCTAAGCGATAGCCTAGGCCTATGGATTTTGGCTAGGGGTGACGCGATGCGGATCTTCGGCAAAGAGATTACTCTACGAAGTATTCCGTGGCGCTTTGTGTTGATCTTGCTGGCCGCGGCGCTGGTCGGTGCGGGCGGGACGATTGCCGCGGTAGAATTCAACAAGCACACATCGACGGACAAATTCTGTACGTCCTGCCACAACCATAATAGTCCGACCGACGCGCATGCCAGTCCGCCGACCGACCCGCACTACCTGCAGTCGGCACATGTCAGCAATTCCGCAGGCGTCAAGGCGAGTTGCGGTCAGTGCCACATCCCGATGAACAACTTTTTCGTTGAGACCTTTACGCATATCACCTCCGGCATACGCGACGTGTTCGCGGAAATGACCACAAATTTTGACGACCAGGAGGCATGGGCGGCGCGGCGCAGGCAGCTCGCCAAGGGTGTGCACGATCACATGCGCCGTCAAGGCAACGTGACCTGCACAAGCTGTCATACGCCCGCGAGCATCAAACCCGCCAGTCAGGTCGGCCAGGTGATCCACGCATCACTGCCGAAGGATATGGCCTGCGTCGGCTGCCATCGAAACCTGGTTCACTCGCGTCCCGGCTCGCAAACCGCCGCCGATGAAATCGCCGCCATCAAGCGTGCCATGAACGACTCGGTGCATTCCTCGCATCTTGCAAACCATCATCTGCAAAAAGGTCTCACGTGCTCTTCATGCCACGGCAACGATCTCATCCCGGACGCAAACGCGACATCGATCAATGCGCAGTGCGCAACCTGCCACGGCAGCATTGAAAAGATCGCCGCGAACCACAAAGGACCGGCGCATCTTAATCCGCACGACTCGCATCTCGGCAACATCGCCTGCGGCTCGTGCCATTTCGCGCACGAGGAATCGAAGGCCTACTGCCTGAACTGTCACACGAACTTCAACATGCCGATGCGAGGCCGCGCAGCGTCCGCCAAGGCCCAGGGCGCCGGCGAGGCCGCCAAGGCGGCGAAGCCGTAACCGGCACTGCGGAGGACACGCCATGAAACGCCGAGACGTTCTCAAGCTCGTAGCCGCGTCAGCAATCGCCAAGCCATCGTTGGTATTGGCTGCCGCCAGTCAAAACACGAAGGCGGATATCGTCGTCATTGGAGCGGGAGGCGCCGGATACAGCGCCGCCGTCACCGCGCACGATGCCGGCGCCAAGGTGATCGTGCTGGAAAAGATGCCGATAACCGGTGGCAACACCCAAATCGCCTCTGGTGGCATGAACGCCGCCGGCACAAAGCATCAGACTGCGCAGGGCATCAAGGATAGCTGGGAGCTGATGCGCGACGACACGCTCAAGGGCGGGAAGAATACGGGCATCCCGGCGCTCGTGGAGATTCTGGCGAAGGATTCCGCCGCCGCAAACGACTGGCTCACATCGTTTGGCGCGGACTTGACCGGCATTACCCGAGGCGGAGGAGCCAGCGCCAACCGGTTCCACGCTCCCAAAGACGGCAGCCCGGTCGGTCCGGAGCTGCTGCGAGTGCTGCGCGCTGCTGCGGTCAAGCGAAATATCGACGTGCGCACAAACAGTCGGGTGACCCGCATCAATATCAACGGTGCAGGCGCGGTAGCCGGGGTGGACGTCCTGGAACGGCAAAACGCGCGCTACCAGATCGAGGCCAGAGCGGTCGTCGTCGCCGCCGGTGGCTTCAGCTCCAACAAGGAGATGGTCGCGAAATACTGTCCCAAGTGTACGGGCATGGCGAGTTCGAATCAGCCGGGCGCGACCGGCGAAGGGATGCTGCTGGCGGAGCAGGCCGGAGCCGAGCTCATCCACATGGATCAGGTCCAGATCCATCCCTCGCTTGGCGCCAACACCAATATTCTGGTGACGGAAGCGAGCCGCGGCGCCGGCGCGATCATGGTCAATCGCGAGGGCAAGCGCTTCGTCGATGAGCTCACCACGCGCGATTTGGCGTCGGCTGCTATCCTGGAGCAGACCGGAAAGACCGTCTTTCTCGTTTTCGATGGGGGCGTGCGAAAGCGACTGAAGACGTTTGAAGGCTTGTTCCATCTCGGGTTGGGCAAAGAGGCGCCCACATTGGAAGGCCTTGCAAAAGTGCTCGGCGTCGACCCGCAGGCCTTGGCCACGACGATCGCGAACTACAACAAATACCAGGAGAGCAAGAACGATCTGGAGTTTAAACGAAACAATATGGCGCTCCCGCTCACGCAGGCGCCGTTCTGCTCGATCGAGATCTGGCCGGGCGTCCACTACACCATGGGCGGAATTTCCATCAATGGACGAGCGCAGGCCCTCAAAAAGGGCGGTGCCCCGATCCCGGGCCTCTACGCGGCCGGCGAAGTGACGGGTGGTGTGCACGGAGCAAACCGCCTGGGTGGCAACTCGACGGTCGAGACGGTTGTCTTTGGCCGCATCGCCGGACGCGAGGCAGCGCAATACCGGAGGTCGGTGTAGCGGCTCCGACGGTCGCGCCGCTGCACAAAGGAGGCGGACAATGAAACAAGAACGCAAACCGAGCCGGCCCGGGCGACGTGAGTTCCTTCGCACACTCGGCATAGGCACCGCAGCGGCGGCGGCGAGCACGCCGTTCGCGGGTCCGGCTGCCGCCGACACCGAAAGCAACGACGAGAAGAGGAAAGCGCGCTACCAGCCGAATTCGGCGCAGGTGCAGACTTTCTATCGCGTCAACCGCTACCCCACGAAGTGAGGGAGACGCAATCATGCTGATCAAGCGAACGGAGCGTCAGGCGCGCAACCGCACGCTTGCAGACGCACTACAAACCAAGACTGAAAGCAACGTTAACCGCCGCGCTTTCCTGCGGCGCTCCGGCCTCGTTGCCGGCGGCCTCGCGGCTGTCGGTGCGCTGCCGCTCTCGAGCGTGCGCAAATCAGAAGCCGCGCATCCGCGCCAGCCCGGCGCCGAGGTGACGATCCGCAAGAGCATCTGCACGTTCTGTTCGGTTGGCTGCACGGTCTTGGGCGAAGTCTCCAACGGGGTGTGGGTTGGCCAGGAGCCCGCCTGGGACTCGCCGATCAATCGCGGCTCGCATTGCGCCAAAGGCGCCGCGGCACGTGAAGTCGTGATCGGCCACCGCCGGCTGAAGTATCCGATGAAGCTGCTGAACGGCCACTGGATCCGCGTGAGCTGGGACACCGCCATCAACGAGATCGGCGACCGGCTGATGGCCATTCGCGCGAAATCCGGGCCGGATGCGGTTCACTGGCTCGGCTCCGCCAAGTTCGCCAACGAGGAGGCCTATCTCTTCCGCAAGCTGGGGGCGTTCTGGGGCACCAACAACGTCGACCATGCAGCGCGTATCTGCCATTCCACGACCGTCGCCGGCCTGGCCAATACCTGGGGCTACGGCGCGATGACCAACAGCTTCAACGACATCCGCAACTCCAAGACCCTGCTGATCCTCGGCGGCAATCCGGCAGAAGCGCATCCGGTGTCGTTGCAGCACGTGCTCGAAGGCAAGGAGCTCAACCGCGCGAATGTGATTGTCATCGATCCCCGCATGACCCGCACGGCTGCACACGCAACCGACTATGTGCGTATGCGCCCCGGCACCGACATCCCGGTGCTTTACGGGATACTCTGGCACATCTTCAAGAATGGCTGGGAGGACAAGGAGTTCATCAGGCAGCGCGTCTACGGGATGGACGAGGTTCGCGCCGAGGTCGACAAGTGGACGCCCGATGAAGTCGAGCGCGTAACAGGTATCCCGGAAGCCCAGCTCAAGCGCGTCGCCGAGACCTTTGCCAAAGAGAAGCCGGCCTGTCTGATCTGGGCGATGGGCCAGACCCAGCACACTGTCGGTACCGCCAATGTGCGCGCCAGTTGCATCCTGTTGATGGCCACAGGCAACGTCGGCGCTGTTGGCAACGGCGCCAATCCGTTCCGCGGCCACGACAACGTGCAAGGCGCGAGCGACATGGGTCTCGATATTACGACCCTGCCGCTCTACTACGGCCTCGAGGAAGGAGCCTGGAAGCACTGGTGCCGCGTCTGGGAAGTCGACTTCGAGGATATGCAGAAGCGGTTCGAAAACCCGAAGATGATGCATACGTCGGGAATTCCAGCGACGCGCTGGTTCGACGCGGCGATGTTGCCGAACGACCAGGTCGCGCAGAAGGACAACATCAAGGCCTTGTTGGTGTTCGGGCACAGCCCCAATACCTTCACGCGCATACCGGTGGCCGCGCAGGGAGTCGAAAAGCTCGACTTGCTTGTGGTGTGTGATCCGCATCCGACGAACTGGGCCGTACTCGGCGAGCGCAAGAACGGAACCTATCTGTTGCCGGCCTGCAGCCAGTACGAGACCCGCGGCACGCGTACGGCTTCCAATGGATCGCTGCAAGCGTACCAGCAAATCGTCCCGCCGCTCTTCGAGTCGAAGTCCGACGGCGCCATTATATACCTGCTGGCAAAGAAGCTCGGTTACGCCGACCAGATATTCAAGAACATCAAGGTTGAGAATGAGCAGCCCTACGCCGACGACGTTCTGAGCGAAATCAACCGCGGCGGCTGGTCCACCGGCTACTCGGGCCAGTCGCCGGAACGCCTGAAAGCGCATCTGCGAAACCAGGCGAAGTTCGACCCGGTGACGCTGCGCGCGCCCAAGGACGATCCGGAGGTCGGCGGCGACTACTACGGTCTGCCCTGGCCGTGCTGGGGCACGCCGGAACTGCGGCATCCGGGAACGCCCGTGCTCTACAACACCAACCTGCACGTCATGGAGGGCGGCGGCACCTTCCGCGCTCGCTTCGGCGTTGAGCGTAGCGTCAAGCTGCCGGACGGCACCGTCCGCAGGGACAATCTCCTGGCCGAGGGCTCTTACTCCGTAGGCTCGGAGATCAAGGATGGGTATCCCGAGTTTACCTACGCGGTACTCAAGAAGCTCGGCTGGGACACGGACCTCAAACCCGAGGAACGTGCCGTCATTGAACGTATCGGCGGTACCAACCCGGATGCAATCTCATGGTCCACCGATCTGTCCGGCGGTATCCAGCGCGTGGCGCTGGCGCACGGATGCAGTCCGTACGGCAACGCCAAGGCGCGCGCCATCGCATGGAATCTGCCCGATCCCGTCCCGGTGCATCGCGAGCCGATCTATACGGCGCGGCCGGAGCTGGTCGCGAAATATCCGACCTTGCCAAACGCCATGCAGTTCCGTTTGCCGAATTTGGGCTTCGATGTGCAGAAGGGCGCGGTTGAGAAGGGTACTGCCAAGCAGTTCCCGCTGATCCTGACCTCCGGCCGTCTGGTCGAATACGAAGGCGGCGGTGAGGAATCGCGATCCAACGTGTGGCTCGCCGAGTTGCAGCAGGACATGTTCATCGAGCTCAATCCTGCGGACGCGGCCGAGCGTGGCATCGAAAATCGCATGTGGGTCCATGTATCGGGTCCCGAGATGCCAAGCGGCAAGGTGTGCCGGATGAAGGCGCTCGTCACACCAAGGATCACGAAAGGCGTGACCTGGTGCCCGTTCCATTTCGCCGGCTGGTTCATGAATACAGACCTCCGCAAGAAATATCCGCGGGGCACCGATCCAATCGTCCTGGGTGAAAGCGTCAATACCATCACGACCTACGGCTACGATCCGGCCACCGGAATGCAGGAGCCGAAAGCGACGCTTTGCCAGGTCAGAAGGGCTTGAGGAGATAAGCCATGGCTCGCATGAAATTCCTCTGCGACGCGGACCGCTGCATCGAGTGCAACGCCTGCGTCACCGCCTGCAAGAACGAGCACGAGGTGCCCTGGGGCATCAACCGGCGGCGCGTCATCACCATCAATGACGGCCGGCCCGGCGAACGCTCGGTCTCCATGGCCTGCATGCACTGCACCGACGCACCCTGCGCGGCGGTGTGTCCGGTGAACTGCTTCTACACCACGGCGGACGCGGTGGTCCTGCACTCCAAGGATCTCTGCATCGGCTGCGGCTATTGCTTCTACGCGTGCCCGTTCGGCGCGCCGCAATATCCGCGGGTCGGCAACTTCGGCTCGCGCGGCAAGATGGACAAGTGCACCTTCTGCGCCGGCGGTCCGGAAGCGGACAACTCGCAGGCCGAATTCGCGAAGTACGGTGCCAACCGGCTCGCGGAAGGGAAGCTCCCGCTATGCGCCGAGATGTGCTCGACGAAGTCGCTGCTCGCCGGCGACAGCGAGATCATTGCGGACATCTACAAGCAACGCGTTGTCACGCGCGGTTACGGCTCCGGCGCCTGGGGATGGCGCACCGCCTATCGCGAGACAATCGCGCTTTGACATAGCGTCCTGAAACGACGCGTGAGACGTTGCAAATGTTGCTACCAAGGAGAGGGACCATGGCGTTTATCCTCAGGTACATCCGGCTGATCGTCGGCGCATGGGTCCTCGTCGGCATGGCAATCGTCGCGGCGCCTTCGGGCGCGCAGCACATCAATCCGACCGCCGAGTCGGTCAAGGAAGATCAACTGCTCAAGCAGACCAAGCGCATCTCTGGCGAGTGCACCCTCCCGGACCGGAAGGCCTGCACGCTCGAACAACCCCGCGGGCGCGACTGGCGCGGTTGGTATCAAGGGGCGCTACGCTGGATTGGCGGCCTGGCGATCCTCGGCATGATCGCTGTCGTGGTTGGATTCTACTTTGTACGAGGCCCAGTGCGGATTGCGCACGGAAGGACGGGGCGCGTCATGAGGCGTTTCAGTGGGTTCGAGCGCTTCGTGCACTGGATGGCGACGGTCTGTTTCATCATTCTTGCGCTCTCCGGTCTGAACCTCACCTTCGGCAAGGAGCTGCTGCTGCCCATAATCGGGCCAGAGGCGTTCACCACGATTGCGCGGTGGGGCAAGTACGCTCACAACTACCTGAGCTTCCCATTCACCCTCAGCGTCATCCTGATCTTCCTGATGTGGATTCGCTGGAACCTTCCGAGCCGCCTCGACATCCAGTGGATGATGGAAGGTGGCGGCTTCGGTGAGAAGCATCCGCCGGCCGATCTGTTCAACGCCGGTCAGAAGTCGATCTATTGGGTGGTCGTGCTCGGTGGCGCCCTGGTTGCGGCCACCGGCTACGTACTGATGCTTCCGTTCTGGGTGACCGGCATCGTTGGTATGCAGATTGCCCAATTGGTGCATGCCATGGTCGCTCTGCTGTACATCGCCGCCATGATATTTCACGTCTATATGGGCACCGTCGGCGAAGAAGGGGCATTCGAAGGAATGTGGGACGGGACCGTCGACGAGAATTGGGGGAAGCAGCACCACTCCGTCTGGTACGAACGGGAAGTCGGTAAGGGCAACGTCCCGACCGCGCCACCACCGCCGCCGCCGGAAGGCAAGGTGCAGCCAGCCGAACGAATGTCGTGAGGGCTTGGAAACGAAGGAACGGCGGCTGACGTTTTGTCCGGCGTAGCTCGTCGACCAACTGTCCAGTCATGAAATATGTTGAGCGCATTCATTCGAAACACACGCCGGCGCAACTATTCGATTTGGTGGCGGACGTGGAGCAATATCCCAATTTCGTACCGTGGGTCATTTCCGCCAGAGTTGCCGGCCGCAAGGACAATACGATGTGGACGGACATGACCATGGGGACGGGTTTTCTTCGCAAGCAGTTCACCACGGTGGCGTCGCTCGACCGGCCACGCCGCATGGAGATCAGAAGTCAGGACCCTATATTTGAAAAATTCGAGCAGATATGGACGTTCGACCCTGCAGCAGGCGGGGGCACGGATGTCGAGTGCCAAGTCGAGTTAAGCGTCCGGTCGCCGATTCTGAAAGTTGTCGTTGGCGTATCCGTCGGGGAAAGCACGAAAGCAATGGTGAAGGCCTATATGCGACGGGCACAGCGATTGTACGGAACGCCGCAATTGTCCTCCGTCCCCAACCAGGCTCAATCGGGTGAACGTTTGTGACGGCGTAGGGATCGGAAATGAACGTAGTCGCATTTTCCGTTACGCGTCGTCAGTTGTTGAACTCGGCCATGGGAGCTTGCGCACTCGTTACCGTGCCCACGGTCGCCAGGGCGCAATCCTTCCCGACGCGTCCGGTTCGCCTGATCGTCGGTCAGGCCGCCGGCAGCGGTTCTGATGTTCTCGCGCGTCTGATCGCCCAACGGCTGTCTGACCGGCTTGGCCAGCCGTTCGTCGTTGACAACCGCCCGGGGGCAGGGGGCAATATCGGTGCCGAAGCGGTGGTCCGTTCGCCCGCCGACGGGCATACGCTCCTGTTGATTACCTCGACCAACGTGATCAATACGGCGCTCTACGACAACCTGAGTTTCAATGTCGTTCGTGACATTGCCGCAATCGCGAGTGTCACTCTCACCCCGTATGCCTTGGTGGTAAATCCTGGCTTCACGGCTAAGACCGTTCCCGATTTGATTGAGTACGCCAAAGGCAATCCGGGCAAAGTCAATATGGCATCCGGGGGCAACGGCAGCGTGTCTCACGTTTCCGGCGAGTTGTTCAGACAAATGACCGGAGTTGACGTGGTGCACGTGCCTTACCGTGGGTCAACACCCGCCCATATGGATCTGATCGGCGGGCAGGTGCAGGTCATGTTTGATGCGATGACCTCATCGCTCGAGCACATCAAATCCGGCAGGCTGAGGGTACTTGCTGTTACGTCGGCCACGCGCTCTGAACTTCTCCCGAATGTCCCGACTGTCGGCGATTTCGTTTCGGGCTACGACGTGAGCGCATGGCTTGGTATCGGTGCTCCAGTTGGCACGTCCGTCGAGGTCATCGATCTGCTCAACAAAGAGATCAAATTGGCGCTTGCCGATCCCAAAATTCGTTCGCGACTAGTTGAACTGGGCGGCAGTGTCCTCGCAACGTCACCTGACGAATTTGCACGATTGATCGCTGATGACGCTGAAAAGTGGCGCAGGGTCGTGACCGTTGCCGGTCTCAAACCACAGTGATCAATTTTTCCAGAGTCCTCTTGGCCCGCGGGGTCATCGCGGAAGCCCGATTTGGACCATTAGTCTTGAATGGATTGCACGATCTGGTCGGCTCTGCGCCGGAGCATATAACCAAGCAGGAGAGCCACGACAGTGACCAACAGACCCGCCATTCCGCCGTGCAGGCGCGCCCAATCGCCGATCATGAACGATTGGAACATGGCGACCATTCGCCCCCACGCTGTCAACAACACGAAATACGGTACGAACAGGCCTGTTATGACGCATGCCGATGCCAAGGTGTTGTAGAACGCGGCTCGCAACCTGAGGCGTTCGTTGTCCGCCGCCTTGCCCATGGTCCTGTCTCCGCGCCGCGGTCATGTAGATTTGCTAACATTAGCGCGGCAAAGCCTTACGCAGCATGTACAATTTCAAAAACACTTGGCCGCTCCCTTGGCTTTAGGGACGCCGCTCTCTTGGCTTAACGGCTTTTCGAAATCCCCCGCAAACTGACATCTTTGCGCGCGACTACATGCGCCAGGGACCATTTGCGGCGGGCAACATATTGCGGGCCAGCACCGTGATGCGCCAGCCAAACGCCGGCGCATCCCGATCACAGGCAGCGCGCACTCATCATAACCGCCGCGCGCTGCCACACGTTGCGCAATCCGTGTCGGACAAGCCGCGCAGCTAGCGGGCGGGCGCGGGAACCTGCGCGCCGGACGCGAGCCACTGGCTGTAGGTTTGGAACTTCACGCCGAGCTTGTCGTAGAAGACCCTGCAGGTAGCCATCGCTGCCCTCGCGTGACGGCTTCCGGCCGTACGCGCTGCACTTCCTGCGCCATCACGCCGACATAGGCGGTGTCGCTGCCCTTGTAGGCGAAGCGATAGAAGCCGATGCCGTTGCCGAGGTGGCCGAGCAGCGTCACGTCTTCCTTCAGTTCGATGTCGGATCGCCGGCCGCCACCACCGCGCCCGCCACCACCGCCGCGTCCGCCGCCGCTGAAACCTCCGCCACCGCGTCCGCCGCCGCCGCTGAAGCTTCTTCCTCCGCCGCCGCCGCTGAAGCTTCTTCCGCCTCCGCCGCCGCCGCTAAAGCTCATTCCGCCGCCGGCCATGCCTGCCATGCCGGCGCCTGTCCCTCCCATGCTGCCGCCCATTCCGCCAGCCATACCTCCCTGGCTCATCCCACCCATTCCGCCAGCCATGCCTCCTTGACCCATCCCGCCCATGCCGCCGGCCATTCCACCGGTGCCGCCGGCCATGCCACCCATGCCGCCCATTCCGCCCTGGCCCATGCCGCCTTGGCCCATGCCGCCTTGG
>CAWAWR010000030.1:0-175915 GCA_963785745.1 uncultured Alphaproteobacteria bacterium | reverse complement strand
CAGAAGATGGTGGAGTGGCCGCCTGAGTTGGATCCGGCACTGGTTCAGTACTCGCCCCCCACCGATCTCTAATTGGGAGCATGGAGCAAACGCATGAGCGCGATTGAAGACAAGGTCCAGGCCCACTCCGGCAACCAGACGTGCAACTGGCGCGCCCGAGGAGCTCATCAAGTCGGAAGAGTTCCGCAAGGAATATGCAAGCCGGTCCGAACGTCGTCACGGCCGAGGAAATGCCGTGGGAGCGTTCGCCCGACGGGCTGATCAAGCACCTGATCCACCGCAACATGAACACGCCCGAGCTTTGCGTCGAGGCGTACATGCTGTTCCTCAAGGCCGGCGAACGCTCCGGCAAGCATCGCCACATGTGGGAAGAGCTGGCCTTCGTGGTGGAAGGCTCCGGCTACGACCTGCATTGGGATATGCAGTTCGACTGCCAGGACAAGTTCATCTGGGAATGGGCGGCAGAGCCCAGGAAGTTCGAGTGGAAGAAGGGCGACTACGTCTACGTGCCGCCCTACACCAACCATCAGAGCTTCGCGACCAGCGACGCCCGCGTCATCGTGATGAGCAACCGCGTCATCAAGGACATGGGCTTCGACTGGATCGATCAGTTAGAACGGGCGCCGGGATTTTAAGCGCTTCTGAAAGCTTCCGTTAAGGCGCTGCCGCGCAACGCCAGATTAACCCGCGCGCGGTTAACTGGGCGCGTTTCTTATGCTGCGACAATGAGCGGACTGGCCAACGCGTCGCGCGGTGGTATCGGTCTCTCAAGGAGAACGATTGTAATGCGTGTTTCAAGGCTTCTCGTTGCGCCCGCCATTCTTGCCGTGCTGGCCGCGAACGCGTCTGCCCAGCCGCCTGCCGAGTTCTATAAGGGCAAGACCATCGACATGATGATCGGCTACAGCGTCGGCGGCGGTTACGACGTCTACGCGCGGCTGATCTCGCGCCATCTCGGCAAGCACATCCCGGGCAATCCGACGGTGACGCCGAAGAACATGGAAGGCGCCGGCAGCCTGCGGCTCGCCAACTGGCTCTATAACGTCGCCAACAAGAACGGCACGGTGATCGGCACGATCGGACGCGGCACCGGCTTCGAGCCGCTGTTCGGCCACAAGGCCGCGCAGTTCGACGGCAACCGGTTCAACTGGATCGGCAGCGCCAATGACGAGGTCAGCGTCTGCGTGGTATGGAACGGCCGCACCAAGATCACCAAATTCGACGACCTGCTGACGACGCCGCTCAATGTCGGCGGCACCGGCGCCGCCGCCGACACCGATCAGTTCCCGCGCATCATCAATGGCGTGCTCGGCACGCAGATGAAGATCATCACCGGCTATCCCGGCGGCAACGACGTCAATCTCGCGATGGAGCGCGGCGAAGTCGACGGACGCTGCGGCTGGTCGTGGTCGAGCGTGATCTCGACCCGGGCATCATGGATCAAGGAGAAGAAGATCACGGTGCTCATGCAGCTGTCGCTGGAAAAGCATCCGGACATGCCGGACGTCCCGCTGATCACCGATCTCGCCAAGACCGACGAGCAGCGCGCGCTGCTGCGCCTCATCTTCGCGCGCCAGGCGCTGGGACGTCCCTATCTCGCGCCGCCTGACGTGCCGGCGGATCGCGTGGCGGCCTTGCGCGACGCGTTCATGGCCACGATGAAGGACCCGGCCTTCCTCGCTGAAGCCGACAAGGCGCAGCTCGAGATCACGCCGGTTTCGGGCGAGGCCGTGCAGAAGCTCGTCAGCGAGATCTACAGCACGCCGCCCGAGGTCGTGAAAAAGGCGGCAGAACTTCTGAAGTAACAGCGGTCTACCGCCCGCGCCAGGACCAGCCCTCGGATTCCAAAGAGGGCTGCGGCAATCGTGCAAATTGAGCGGCCGGCGCGGCCGCAGAAGCAGCAATAACGCAAGCGTCTTCGCCGCTTCGGGTTTTGGGGTCCCTTGACGGGCCCTGCCCGGCCGTGACTTTTAGGGTCGGCATTTCCGCTCATTCCCGGGCCCGGGCACCCCAAGAACGGCATCAAAGACAAGGCATTCCGATGGACGCAAAGACCAAGAACTATACCGGCTGGCAGTCCGACGTCATCGTCGACATGATCAAGCGGTACGACTTTCCCTACATCACGCTCAATCCCGGCGCGAGCTTCCGCGGCCTGCACACTCGCTGGTCAACTACGGCAGCAACGAACCGCCGATGATGCTGTGCAACCACGAGGAAATCGCGGTGCAGATCGCGCACGGCTACGCCAAGGCGACCGGCAAGCCGATGGTCGTGATCCTGCACAATCTCGTCGGCCTGCTGCACGCCTGCATGGCGATCTACTACGCGTTCCTCGACCGGGTGCCGATCTTCATCATGGGCGCCACCGGCCCGATGGACGAAGCGCGCCGCCGCCCGCACATCGACTGGACCCACACCGCGCTGGTGCAGGGCAACGCGGTCCGCGACTACACCAAGTGGGATTACCAGCCGACCTCGATCCACGGCGTGCCGGAAAGCTTCGCGCGCGCCTACTCGATCATGATGACCGAGCCGAAGGGCCCGATCTACATGTGCTACGACGCCGCGCTGCAGGAAGACCCGCTGATCGACAAGGTGGAGCTGCCGCCGGCGGAAGCGGTGAAGCAGCCCTCCCCGATGGCGCCGGACCCGGCGGCGATCGAGGCGATCGCCGACAAGCTGATCAAGTCCGACAACCCGATGATCCTGACCGAATACACCGGCCGGCAGGAAGGCAATTTCGACAAGCTCGTGACGCTCGCGGAGACCGCGGGCGCGGCGGTGTGGGACGTCAACAACGCGTTGAACTTCCCGAACAAGCATCCGCTCTGCCTGAGCATGGACAAGCCGTCGCTCAAGAAGCTCGACCTCATCGTCGGCCTCGACCTGAAGGACTGGGAAAAGCAGATCACCAACCTCAACCGGACCACGCGGACGCTCGAGGTGCTGCCGCCCAAGACCTGCGACTATGTCGAGATCGGCGTCGCCGAGATCGGCATCAGCAAATGGGCGATGGACTACTGCCGCTTCCAACCTTGCTCGGTGCGCGCGCTCGGCGACACCTCGCTCGCGATGCCGGAGCTCACCCGCATCATCAAGGCCAAGGTCGACAGCAACGCGAACCTCAAGAAGAAGATCGAGGACCGCAAGATCGCGATCGGCAAGCGCCACGACGAATTGTTTGCGCAATGGCAGAAGGACGCCCGCAAGGACTGGGACGCCTCGCCGCTTACTTTCCCGCGCCTCGCGATGGAAATCTGGGAAGCGATCAAGGACGAGGATTGGGTGCTCACGGCCAACGACCTCAAGCACGAGGTGCGCAAGTACTGGGACTTCGATAAGCCCTACCGCCACCCGGGCGTCGAGCTCGGCACCTCGACCCAGATCGGCATCTCGCTCGGCGTGGCGCTGGCCCACAAGGGCAAGGGCCGGATCGTGGTCGACATCCAGCCCGACGGCGACCTGATGTTCGACGCCGGCGCGCTCTGGATCGCGGCCAAATACGAGATCCCGATGCTGGTCGTCATGCACAACAACCGCGCCTACTACAACGACTGGGCGCACCAGATCCGCATGGCCAAGCTGCGCGGCACCGACGAGGCCAGGGCGCATATCGGCATGGACCTGTTCGGTCCTGAGCCCGACTTCGGCGCGCTCGCGCGATCGCTCGGCTGTTATGGCGAAGGCCCGATCGACAAGCCGGAGGACGTCGGGCCGGCGCTGCACCGCGCCATCGCCGAGGTGAAGAAAGGCCGGCTCGCGCTGGTCGACACCATCACCCAGCACAAGGGCGGATCGACCACCGGCGACTGAGGCTCACTCGCTAGATGCTGATTTTCGAGCCCTCTCCCGTTCCGGGAGGGGGCTGACGCACTTGGCGTGGAATTTCATGAAGAATGTCAACTAGATGTGCGCGTCGGCCCCACTCGGGCGACGTGCAAGCTGCATATAGGTAGCGCTCTATCCGGCAATTCCCCCGGCAAGTCCTGAACCGCTGCCGGCGACGCATCCTCGTGGTCCTCACAGGAGGAGCATGATCATGCAGGACGATGACCGCCCGTTGATGACGCGACTGCTGCCTTGGAACAAAGGCAAGATCGTCGGCCCAAAGCCGCCACTGCTGCCAAGACACGTCTGGTCAATCCGAACCAGATTGCACTTAGCAGGACGAAGCCGTGACCTCGCTCTCTTCAATCTTGCCATCGACAGCAAGATGCGAGGCTGCGATGTCGTGGCGCTTAGAATCTCAGACGTTGTATCCGCGGGCCACGCCGTTGATAGAGCAACTGTGCGCCAGAGAAAGACGGGGCATCCGGTCAGGTTCGAGCTGACTGGCCAAACCCGCCAGTCGGTTGACGACTATTTGAGAGAATGCGGAGAGAAAGCGGGCGAGTTTCTCTTCCCGGGCAGGTGCGGAACAGGCCGAAGTCTCTCAACGCGCCAATATGCCCGATTACTCTCAAAGTGGATCGCCGACATCGGTTTGGATCCGCAGCTCTTTGGCACTCATTCTCTTCGCCGTACCAAAGCCACGATGATCTATCGGCACACAGGTAACCTACGAGCAGTGCAGATCTTGCTGGGACATACGAAAATCGAAAGTACAGCCAGATATTTGGGCGTAGAGATCGACGATGCGCTCAGAATGGCAGAGCAGATTGATCTCTGAAAAGCAGGGGAAGAGTGGACACGCTCTGCCCCTATTCGCGTCCGCTTCTGGCCCAAAGCGGACATTGAGCCCGCGCTGGCCAATGTGCTTTGGGCCGGAGATCAGCCTCTTGGAAGCGGGGATGTCGCTGCACCTCATCCCGCTACGACTTGTTTGTTCTGGAAGGCTGCGTTCGTTTCGTCGAGCGCAGCCCGCCTGGGTAGGAAGGGGCCTACGCCCCGGCTCACCTGCGTGCTCTTAACCTTGGCCTGACCGTGCTTCTTGGCATCGTCCGCCCGGCCATGAAGGTGGGCGTTCTGTTGAATGCCTGGGTCGCTATCTGGATCTTGGCCAGCAGCCCCGGTGGCGGGTTGTCACCTGCCGCCGCCATCGCGGGGCCGCCCAGGCCGACAACGAGGATCGCGGCAACTCCGGCACCGATGCCGAGCGTGGCCATGCGCGGTTTATTCTTCAGGGTGTTGTCACGCAATTTCGGAAGCATCGCATCTTTCCTTTTCGTTGCTGTTGCCTCCACCTCTGCGCTCGCCTAGCGGTTTGACCACCAGTCCTTTTGTCGCGACGAACGATGGAAGCGTTCAATTCACGTATCAAGGCGTGGTCCTCTCAAACGCGCAGATGGGAAGTCCGCTTTTGAAGTCAAAGCGGAAACATCTACTCGTTGTGGGTATTTCCGCTGGTGACCCAAAGCGGACAGCACAGCCAGGCACGGCGGACCTTATTTGGTGGTCGACTGACTGGGTATTGACGTCCCAAGACTAAAGAACGACCGCTCCTCCTACCGTCCGATCCGAAATAAAGCCCTCAGGCGACAGAGCATTCGGAAACGACCCGTCTATTCCCCTGACCGGCCTCCCAAGACGACAGGCTGATTTCCCGCAAAACCTTCGGCGCGCACAGTGCGCTCAATAAATGCGAAGCCAGGTCGAACACGCGCTGAACCGGCCTCGCTTCGCTGGGCGCGAAGTTGGCGCGATACGTCCGTGATCTGGGAATAGTCATGCCATGCTTCAAGTTCATCGGTAATCCGGCGAGCAGCCCACTAGCGACCGCGTGTGTCCCAACCCGTACTCGTCAAGAGCATGACATACGCCGACAAACTGTTGTCGCTGACCGATTCCTCCTGCGGTACATCGAAGGCTGGGCAGAGGCCGATGCAGCCAAGATCGGTGCGGCCGGCTCGCAGGATTACAGCTTCCTTGATCCGCTGGTCGGAAGTTTTGATCGGGATACGTTGCAACACTACTTTGCCATTCTGAGACGGCGGGTCGGATTCGAGAGCTCGTGCTTCACGCAGCGCAAAGTTTGCCTGGATGCCTTTCCGACGCCGCAATGGCCAGCACCGCTGCTTCGATTTTCGCGATCCATCCCCGAGTGCGGGTTATCGGGCACTTGTGACATCGAGTTTAGCGGCGCACTCATCCGCCGAGAAGTCGTGTGTTACGACCTTAATGTCGCCACCGAGTGGCTGAGGGGGATAACACCGCTACAAGCCCCGATTGATGATACCAAACGGCTTCGGCGCTAGCTGCTCCGAGAGTGAACGGCCTGGGCACAAAACAGGAAATGCCGGCGTCGGCGGCGCCCGCAAGCGCGACACGGTTCTGAAGCTCGTGAATGCCCAGGGAACCAAAGTGCCGATGCCCGCTTTAGTGCCGTGTGTGGCAAGCGAAGTCCCCTTCTTCGTTGTGTCGAAGGATCTGGTTTGCCTTTCGCCGGAGGTTGTCCTTGAACCGCCGCTTCCTTCTCTTCGCTATTGCAATCGTTCTTATTGAGTCCTTTCCCACAAACGGTGCCTTCGCCGAGGGTGGCATCGCTTCGGTTTATTCCACCGAGAGCGGAAGCAGAACGGCAAGCGGTCAACGGTTGAACCCAGGCGCATTAACTGCGGCCCACAGGTCTCTACCATTTGGAACGAAGGTCCTGGTATCGAACCGCAAGAACGGGCGCTCTGTCGTCGTGACGATCAACGATCGCGGCCCCTTTGTCCGTGGTCGCGTCATTGATGTGACACCGGCGGCTGCACGCGTGTTGGGTTTTTCAGGGCTTGCGCCAGTTACCCTTTTGATTCAGTAACACGGCGCATGTCCGCTTTGGACCGGAAGCGGACGTCACAATTCAATAGAACGCCGCCCTGCTGAAATTAAAGCCACCGACGGTGGGGGGCGGCCGGGGCTGAGCATTGTCGACGAGCGCGCGGTCCTTTACAGCCTGCTTCTGTGGTTGACGATCTATCTTGTATATTTGTTGGCCTCGCATTTTTCTGATGATGCGGGCGGGCGGCCTCGGCTGGCTTCGGTTCACGCGGCTGCCGCTGCGGAGTTGCCGCCTCGGCAGATCGCTGGCAGCGTCGCCCTAGTGCACTCGTCGTCGATTGTAGTCGTCTAAGGCGTCGGCAAGTGCTGAACATTCGCGCGCGAGCGCAAGCAGTAAGATCCTTTTCGATTGGTCAGTTGTTTGAACGGCGGCCGCTTCGTACTCGCGGGCGCTCTGCCGACACTTATCCGGTAGTGCCATTTCCATTTCAAGCTGCGTCAGTGTTTTCACAACACCTGATATCCATTCCGTTTCGCCCGGTTCACAGCCGGGCGGTTCTCATTTGCGCATGACGACACACGCGGCCCAAATTATGCTTGCGATAGCTGCGGCCAACACCCCCACGAATGCTATCGGCAACCAGTCCATGTGACACCCCGTGTGAGCCGCAACGCAAAAGTGCGGTGGGCTCAGTTTTCTGTCAGAATCCTCAAGGGCTCGAGCGACTCTTTTCAAAGCTGTGTACGTCGCCAGTCATCGCGGACCCCATAAAAACGGCCCCGCAACACACCCGGAAGCGGAGCCGCAAGTTTTCAGTCACTCGTCCCAGCTCACCCGATTGAGGCTTGCTGACGCGCAGACTTGGATCACGGCGCAGCTAGACTGACCATGTTTGGAAACGCCATTAAATTGTTGGATAAGGCCAACGCCGCGCTGCGTGGCGAACTGGCCCGAAGCGGACTCTGCCAGGCTGGCCTCACAATGTCTGCTTTGGGTCACAAGCGGACATGACCGTGCTTCGTAAGGATGTCTGCTTGTGAACCAAAGCGGCAATTGGCTGAGCGCCGCTTGAGCCTTCCACGACAGACTTTCAGAACGTCGTAACCATGCGCGTGAGGCGGCGATAACCAACCGCTTTGAAAACAGGTTGCGGGCGTGCCTCATCAAGGAATCATATACGCGCGTGGCGCAAACGTGTGGTTATCGGGAAAACCTGGGGAGGAACTCCGATGAAAACCGTGTTCGCACTTGCTTGCGTGTTCTTGTCCCTGCACACGTTCTCCGCTCTTGCAGAGACGCCTGTTCCGATCGTGGAAGACGAACCTGGATACATCACTACAACCGAGTTGGCCGGGCAACGCGCCGCAGCCTTTCCAGATGTTCCAGCCACTCTGCCGAATGACAACCCGTTTGTTGTGGATCCGGATGCTGATGAGTCCATCATCGTTCCGAGCGCGGCTCCTGAGGTGCGCGAGGAAAGCACCGGCACTATCCCTGAGGCTTGGGTCATCGAAACCGACTAACGGATAGAGACCTAGCACTTGCAACACGCGAACGCCGGACACAAGCCAGTCTATGCGTCCGGCGTTCGCGCCACATAACACCTCACTGCGAGCAATCTTTTCTGTCGACAACTCCGAGCCTGGGACCTTTGGAGCCGTCCTAATGTTTTTGAAACAATGGTGCGGCCGAAGCGAGGTGCACGCCTGTGAATAAACGGACGTAGTCTTCACGTCCGCTACTGGCCCAAAGCGGACATCGAGTCCCATCTTTTCTGATGTCCTCTTTTGATCCTAAGCTAACATGCAGGTCGCCGCGCAAAATGTCCGCTTTTCGGGGAAGAGCGGACGCCAAGCTTTATGAGCACACACCCTAGCAGATGGGGGCCTTCCGATACATCCACGTTCGCCAGCGGCCCGGTGGGTTGCCGGGCGCGGCGCCGATTCCGGACCTCAATTCGCCCCGGCCGGCTGGCGCTCCACTGCGGATGCGGCGTTCGGCCTGCTGGCCCGCACGTACCAATCCTGGTCTTGGATGGCCCATTCCAGCCGGTAGCCGTTGTTCACCAGGAGCTCGCGAATCTTGAGCGCGCCGATCCTCCATGCCGTTGTGCTCGATGGTAATCGCGCCGAATTCGTACTTGTCGAACGGGAATTCGCTTAGGGCCATGTATTCGGCTCCCTCGATATCCACATTCAAATAGTGGATGTACGAAGGCGCGTTTGCGCGGCGAAGAATATCGCTCAAGGTCGTGGTCTTGACCTCTACGGCGTTCTCCTTGTTCTTTTGCGACACCCACCAGCCGGCATATTTGAGGATGCCGCCGCTGTAGCTCCCGGATTCTGGAATTGCACGGTCCGACCGCCCACATTGTCCACGGCTTCGGCAAACACCTGGCAAGTCCGGCTTTCCATGTTGCGCGGGAACGGATCGACGCAAATGCCGGTCCATCCGTTCTGCTCCAACGCCCAGGTGTTGGAGATCTTGACGCCGTCGGCGGATCCCAGATCGACGAAGAAGCCGTCGGTGACGCCTGGATGCACCCAATGCATCACCCACAGGTCTTGCCCGGTGACACCCTTAAACTCCACTAGTCCGAGCGCGTAGCGGATTGCGTAGTTCCGCCGCTCGCGAAAATCCTGGATGCCGACGAATTCGTGAAAGGCCTCAGCTCTCCCCGCACGGTGTCCGAAATATACGCCCGCGCCCCAAGCACCCACCAGAAGCAAAGCGATCACGCACAACATAAGAAATTTCTTCGCCATGCTATTCTCCGATCCTTACCAGTTTCGGCCGATGGCAAAACCGCCGCGGTGCATCGAGGTTCCGGCATCCCTAAAAAGAAAACCGCCGCGGTGGTATGCCGGTATTTCTGATCTCGATGGAGTGCGCCACAGGTTCGCATCGCCGCCGTAAAAAATTCCAATAGTGCGCTGCGATCTGGTGGTGATCCAATTCTTCAGCCTGCTCGTCCGGCGCGGAGAGCCAAAATCAAAGCGCCTTTTCGTCCCAATATCCCCGGGCCTTAAGCTTTTGTTTATGGCCTGCACGGATTCTCGCAGCACGATCGGCCGGACGGATGCGGAGGATCGCCTCATGAACTATGACCGCCACTGGCAAGTCTCGTCTCTGACGAATGATGCTTCTTTTCAGCAGCGGGAGTTCGGTAGCTACAGCGATTTCGTTCCCGCTGTTGACAACCTCGGCCGACATTCAGAGGACATGTCGACGTGGGACGAAGCGCTCGGCGCGCCTCAAATCAGAGTCGGCGAAAGCGACAAGATTTGCTATTCGGCTTCCTCTAGTCACCAATTCTATTTTGCGCTTGCGGTTGGCGCCATAATTGCGGGAGTTGCGGTAAGCTGGAGCTTGGGCCTAACCACACATCATGTGTCCGCATCAAATCCGGCAGCGATAGAGCAAAAGCGAATGATTGCCGAAATGCCAACGCCGGATGAAGCGACGATTCCTACTTCGAATTCGCCGGACTCGGTTCCTGTCGTGGCATCTCGGGGGCCGGAGCAGAACACATCGCCCGCTCCCATTCGCGAGCGTCGTCTATCTACCAAGACCCTGCCATCAAAAACGAGATATGATCGCACGTCTTCCGAGATCTCAACCACAAGCGCTCAGCAACGCGGAAAAACCGTAGCTGCGCCGGTGCCGGAGACCAAGCCGCGAACTGTTGAAGGATGGATGATCCGCGACGTCGTAGGCAACACAGTGGTCTTGCAAGGTCCAGGGGGCGTATGGAGGGCGACGCAAGGAGATACGGTGCCAGGCATCGGGAAAGTGGACTCGATCGTTCGGTGGGGTAACCGGTGGATCGTCTCGACCTCCAAGGGCCTCATTTCGACTCAATAAAATTGTTGCGCTCTGGTCACCAGAGCCGTGTTGCCGCTAGACCCGTCGCGATGTGGTGCCTTCGACGTCCGCTTCGGGTCAGAAGCGGACGTCCGAACCTTTGCACGACCACCTCACGTCGGAACCCACCAATTTGTCTGTGCAGCGGGTTTCAGCGCCCGCTAACGCCCCTTACAATGCGCAAAACGTTCAGGGAGGTTTCCAATGAAGATCGGTGCATTGACTGCCGGCGCCGCCAGTATTGTTCTGACAGTCGCGTATTTGCAGCACGCCGCCGCCCAAACTCCGCCGCCGCGCGATGTGCCAGCGCGCACGATCCCGGTGCCGGATACTGTGAGCCCGCAGATGCAGAAGATCATCGGCTCGCCCATCAATCCGAACTGGAACGTCTTTCCGAAGACGGCCGCTGAGTGGAAGGTGCAGGTCGATGCGGCGGCGGCTTCGGCCGCGAAGCGGCTGCCGGCGCTGCGCGAACAGATGGGCGTGAAGCTCGAAGCCATGACCATCAACGGAGTGAGGGCCTTTGCGCTGACGCCGAAGGACATGCCAGCGGAGAACCGCAACCGGCTGCTCGTCCATGTGCACGGCGGGTGCTACGTGAGCAATCCCGGCGAATCCGGTACCAGCGAGGCGACCATGATGGCTGGTTTCGGCCGATTCAAAGTAATCTCGGTTGATTACCGGATGCCGCCCGAGGCCTACTTTCCGGCTGCGCTCGACGACGCGATCGCGGTGTGGAACGGAGCGCAGAGCATGGCGCCAGCAGGCAACATGGCGATCTTCGGCTCCTCAGCCGGTGGCGGCCTGACGCTGTCAATGGTGCACAAGATCAAAAAGGACGGTTTGCCACTGCCAGGTGCGATTGCGCCAGGCACCCCAATGGCTGACCTCACCGAGGCTGGCGACACGTTCCACACCAACGCCATGATCGACAATGTCCTGATCGCGCGCGGCGCGAGCTGTGACACACGGGCACGGCTCTATGCCAACGGCCACGATCTGAAGGATCCGCTGCTGTCGCCGGTCTACGGGGACATGCGCGGATTTCCGCCGACGATGCTCTTGAGCGGAACGCGCGACCTGCTGCTCAGCAATACGGTGCGGGTGCATCGCAAGCTGCGCCAAGCCGGCGTCGAGTTTGTGCTCGAGGTTTTTGAAGGTATGGCGCACGGCGGCTGGTACCGTGACGCGAGCGTGCCCGAGAGCAAGGATGCATTCGAGGAGATCGCACGCTTCTTCGACAAGCATCTCGGAAAATAGCGAACCGCGGCAGCGCTCTCTGTTTCCGGGACCGGCAGCGATGTCCGCTCTTGACCCAAAGCGGACACTGCGACCCGGACTATTTCAGCCGGGACGACCCGAGTGCTTGATCCCTGCTAACTGATCACCTGGTGAGGCGGTGAGCAAATCAGTATCTCGCAACGACCGGACCGCCCCAGTTGAACCTGTAGTTCAGGCCCACTTTGACGACCTGAATCCTTTGTTCGATGTCCTCGTCGAATGGGGGCTGTGTCGGCACCACGCCGGTGCTGGTGAAGGCAATGCGCTTGGTTCCTAAATCCAAGTAATTGTATTCGAGCTTGACGGACCAATTTTGGGCAAAGGCGTACTCGATGCCGGCGCCGACCATCCAGCCCCACCGCGTTTCGTCCGCTGTCGCAAATGTCGAGCCTGCCAAGATTTGTTGGGGGGCAAGTGTCAGCCAGTAGTCGTCGTGCACCCAAGCGAAGCCACCTTTGGCATAGAGCAGCACCCGATCCCAAGCCAGTCCCAGGCGGGCTGCCACAGTGCCGATGAAGTCCGTGCGGCTATGAAGGCGTTCTTGGGTCGGGAACGCGATATCCAGATTATCTCCCTTGATTTGTGTTGCGCTGAACTGAGCCTCCATGCCCCATACCCATTGCCCGACCTGGTAGTTGAATCCGATCTGGCCGCCGGCAAGCCAACTTGCTCCGGTATGGCCTCCTTGCGACAAATCGCACGGCAAAGGAATCAGGAGGTTCGTCGGGGTGCATGGGTAGAACCAGTCCTTGTCGAACCACGCGCCGCCGCCATGAATGCCGATGTAGAAGCCGGTCCAACTGTACGGCGCCACCGGCGCTGGTGGGGGATTTGGCTTTTCGGCCATGAAGCCGATAGCGAGACAGAGCTAACGATTGATTTGCGAACTGCGGTCGATGTCGCAATCCGAGACTTGCGCGAAATTCAAAGCCATTGGGGTACTGACCTTGGCCGCGACCGTCTTCTCGAATGTCAGGAGATGTTAAGCAGCGTGTTCGCTGCTTCGTGAATTGGGCGGATTGTTGGCCCGGGTGTCGCAGTTCGACCTCGCCACTTTCGCCGACCCGAATTGTCACGCTATTGCAAACGGACAGGATGATCCTGTCGGGCGTAGCGCTTCGACATTGCATGCCGACACATTCGAAGAGGCAAAACTCACGTCGAAAAACAATGGCGGGTGTGGCCGACTGCGGCGGGCCTAAGGGAACAATCCTGCTGGCTAGGTACAGGAGGGGATCAAAGTTGCCATCAACCCACATCATTGGACGTAATGCGTTACGAGGAAATGTTCTAGCGATACGGTGTCAGTCACTTCGCTGCGGTGGTGGCTGCCACCTTACGTCGTAAGGCACTCAGCGCATTGCCTGGCGCCAGGCGCTCCCGCGGGCGCTCGAATGTCACGCCTACGCGATCTTGTGAACGCCACACAACTTGGCACAGGCGCTTAACGCCGCTCGGACCGCCGATCACTAAGGAAAACCTGTCCGGAAGGCCCTGTGTGTCGAACAATTCGACCTGTGCTCCCGAATTGGAAATGTCGACGATGAACCCATCCCACTGTGCGTCGGCGGCGAGCGCCTTTGCTGATTGCTGAAAGTTGCGGCGCCGGCTTCTTCGGCGCCCCTGTCCTCGATCTCGAAAAGGCTCGTCAGACATAGTCGCTACAAACGTTTCCGCGCAGCGAAAGAGCCTCGTGATGTCGCCCAAGGCCCTCTGCATTGAATGTGCAGTACGACATGAACATCCTAATGCGCGGCCATTTATAAAGGCTGAATATCCAGTTTATTATGTGGATTATGGAAGCCACGAAAGGCGAACAACCGAAGCGGGTGACGGCGTGTTTCGGTATGTCCGCTTTTGGCCCAAAGCGGACGTCAAAGCTCTCCCAATCCGTCATCGCAAAAATTTGCGGGCGCAATGCCCGATTTCACCGTGGGCGTCACGACCGATTGGTCATGGACCTCGATTTGATCGCATAGAGGCCGATCGCCAGAGCACCCACAACCGCGACGCCCGCCAGAGCGCCACCAAAGCTCTCCGCCAGCAGCGCGAAAACAACCAGGCCGATTGCGCCGAGAACCGTGCCGACGACCCTCTGCTGGCCTGGTCGCCCCATGTACGACTGGTAGGCGCAGAAGGTTGCGACCCCCAATATGGGAATGAAGAACACAAGATCGACGCGAATGTTGCAGTCCGCATCGCACAGGACGCCGGTCGCCACCAGACGCTCGTAGACGGCGTAGAGCAGCCATAGGATACCCGACACGATCACGGCCAGACGCGGTCGCTGCCATCCCGCCACCAGGTGGATCACGGCCATCACTCCGGCGGCGATCGCGAATACGTTCATCGTGCTTCTCTCAATTACCCCTTCGGTCCATATCGTCCATTGAGTGGAAGCAATGTGCCCGCCGAACGATACGCTAGCATGGCATGCGCATTCGATTCTGCTACACCGCATATCGCTTATTGGCCCAAGCCGACATCGGGGCGCACTCTCCAAATGTCCCCTACGCGACGGCACCCCTTGGCGGGCCAGCGACGCGGGCCGCAGGCGCCATAGGGCGTCGAGACGCGCGCAAGCGCGCTTCTGCGACGGGGTGAAGCAATCGGGTTTCACCGTCTGCGAGTTCCATAGCGCGTCCTAAGGGCGTTCACGCCCGTCTTCGACGGGCTATGGACGCGCCTGAACGCGCTTGTTGCATCCGCTCCTAAGTGGCAGAGCGCGGGTTCCCGGAGCCTCCCGGGGCGGGCTACCCGCGCAGGACGCCGCATCTGAACAGGAACAAAGCGAAGGCTCGCGCCTTCTTCCTTCGCGCGTCCTGCAAGCGGAGCTCCCATGGACATTTTGCTCGCAAAGATATTTGCGACCGCTCTGGTATTCAGCCAGGTTGCAACGGCACCAGCGGAGCTGCGGACGGCGTTCGACGAAATACAGGACCAGCCTCGCGTGAGTGAGCTCCTACGGTCGGGGTGCGCGCATATGCGGAAGGCGTTCGACGTCGAGGCTCTCAATCTCGACGACCTGATCGCAACGGCGATGGAGGATGTCGACGCAATACCAACGGACCAGGTGATTCTTCGCGGTCTCAATATCAAACAGCTACACGTTGCCTATCGCCAATTTTGCAAAAATGAAAACATTTCCGATCCTTCGATCGATCTCGCCGAGGTGATTAGATTTTATAACAACACCTTGGCAACTCTGTCCTCGTCGATTGACCTCACGGAGCTGAAGCCGCCGGGAATGACGGCCATCCTGGACTCGAATGGCGAGCGATTTCGACAACGTCGGGCCTGGGTTTCCCTTGAGCAGATACCGGAGCAGGTCCAACGCGCTTTCATCGCCGCCGAAGACAAGCGGTTCTACGAGCACAAGGGTATCGACGATCGCGGCCTTGTGCGTGCGTTCATCGCAAATTTGGCCAGCCCGGGGAGGTTGCAAGGCGGTTCGACCATCACGCAGCAGGTCGTCAAGAACCTGCTTGTCGGCGCGGAGGTCGCCTATGAACGCAAAATGCGCGAGATGGTCTTGGCTTCGTGGTTGGAGCGTAGCAACGACAAATCCAAAATCCTGGAACTCTACTTGAACTCCATTTATCTCGGCCGGGGCGCCTGGGGCGTCGAGATGGCGGCGCAAAGCTATTTCGGGAAACCCGCGACTTCCCTGGAGATAGCGGAGGCCGCGCTGCTGGCAGGCCTCGCGAAGGGGCCCACGATTTTCAATCCCGAGCGCCATCCTACCCGTAGCCGCGAGCGCACCGCCTACGTCCTCGGGCGCATGCACGAGGACGGCTACATCGACTCCCAGAGCCTGAAAACGGCGTTGGCCAGTCTTCCGGTCCACCTGGCGGCCTATGAAGGTCTGCCACAGGGCTCGCATTACACCGACCATCTCGCGCGCGAAGGAAAGGCGGTCGCAAAGGCCGATCTCTTCGGCGGCGACGCCTACACGGTGCATGCCACCATTCATCCGCAACTCCAGGAAGCGGCCGAGGCCGCTCTCCAGGAAGGCCTGTCGCGTTACGAACGCACCACGGGCCGCGTGGATTTTCAGGGTGCCGAAAGCAACCTCGCGAGCGAAGTCGCGCGCGCGGCAACGGAGGCTGCGGGCGATCAGGACAAGCCAGCGTGGCAAAGAGCGCTCGAAGGCGCCCGTTTGCCGCTCTACGATCTCCACTGGCCAGCGGCCATTGTCATCGAGGAAGCTTCGGGCAGGAACGCGCGCACCGTGCGAGTGGGACTGGCCGATGGCCAGATCCTGCCTCTCTCGCTCGGGCGCGTACCCCATTCCAAGCTCAAGACCCATGATGTCGTGCGCGTTCAACTGATCGAGAGCAAAGGCAAGGCGACCCGCGCCGAGCTGCGCGTTCGGCCGGTTGTTCAGGGTGCCGTCGTTGTGTTGGAGAACCAGTCCGGCCGTATCCTGGCGATGACCGGCGGGTTCTCGTATCCGCTGAGCCAGCTCAACCGGGTCACGCAATCGCAGCGACAGCCGGGGTCTTCCCTGAAGCCGCTTGTCTATCTGGCCGCGCTCCAGCGCGGCCTGCAGCCCAACACGCTGGTGCGAGACGGTTCAATCACCTATCCGCCAATCGGCGGTTCAAAGAAGGCTCGTCCGGAAGACTTCTGGACGCCGAAAAATTACGACGGTCGCGAGGGTGGCGTTCTCACGATCCGCCAGGCGCTCGAGGCCTCAAGGAATTTGCCTACCGCCCGGTTGCTTGACGGAATTGAGGCTTCGCCGCCCGAAAGTCTCGACTATCTCTGCAAGCTCGCCCAGCATCTGAAAGTCTACAAGGATTGCGTCCGGTATTACCCGTTTGTCCTCGGCGCGCAGCCGGTGCGCCCGCTCGACCTCGCGGTCTTCTACGCAACGATCGCCAACGAAGGTTTGCGCCCGAATCCGTACGCGATCGAAACGATCAGCCGGGGTGAGAAAATTCTCTATCGTCACGAAGAGTCACCGGACGAGGTGACATTGGCCGACAAGGTTTCGTTCTATCAGCTCAAGACCATGCTGCAGGGCGTGCTGGCGCGCGGGACTGCCCGCAGCCTTTCCCACATGGCGCCGTACGTGGCCGGCAAGACCGGGACCACCGACGGAGAGAACGATGCATGGTTTGTGGGGTTCAGCAACGAGGTCACTGTCGCGGTCTGGGTCGGCTACGACAATGCGGATGGACATCGGCGCACATTGGGATCGGGCCGCACCGGCGGGAATGTCGCAATCCCGATTTTCGAGCCGGTCATGCAAGCGGTCTGGTCGCATCACTCGCCGAAGACTGCGTTGCGGCCGCCTTCGCCGGAGGCAAAGCGCCATCTCGTTGAGACGCGCACCGAACGGAAGGATTCGAAATCCGGCAAGGTTGCGTTGTTGCCGGAGTATCTCCGCCGCGATGAAAAAGGCCGAACCGTCAACGCACAATATCGCCTCGTCTCGCGACAGGATCAGGAAACCTTTGCGGCCGCCAAGCGGAGGCCCCGGGAGGACATGGAAGAAGCCCGCGGCGGTCCGGAGATGCGCGGAAATCCGTGGTTCGGTGGGCGGCAGTGGTTCGGCTGGCAAAGCTGGGACCGAGACGACGGCGAGCCGATGGCGCGACGGGCGCGGATTTTGGTGATCTCAGTGCACTACAGCGCAGCACGTTCCTGAACGGCCGTTACACAAAATTCCACCAATCCGCCGTGGACGCGCTCTAATTCGGCCGCTCCGCCCGATTGTCATGCTGCGCATCGTGGTTCCATCATCGAGGCACCAATGACGAACATGAAAAGAGCGCTTGTTGCTTGCGCGGGAACGATCGCTCTCGCCTGCGCTGTCATTCAACCCGCCAAGGCCGCCGACATCCCGCCGCAATATCCGCAATACGGCGGGCCGCCGGTCGAGGAGGGCTATCGTGAGCCGCCGCGCGCCTACCGCTATGCGCCGGCGCCGCCGGTCTACTACGAGCACGCGCCGCCCGCCGTTGCGGTGGTGCCCGAGCCTTATTACGTTCCGCGCCGGCGGGTTTACGTCGATCCCGGTTATTATGGCTATGGCGCGTACGGCTACGGCTATCGCCCTTACGCCGGCGGCTACGGCTATCACCGCGGATGGGGCCATCACCATCATCACCACCACCACCACGGACATCGGCGCTGGTGAGGGCGCTAGCCAACAATACTTGATGCGTTCTACCTCCGCCTCACCCTGAGGGCGTCGCGAAGCGACGCGTCTCGAAGGGTGGGGCGGCCTCATGGGTTCGAGACGCTTCGCTCCTCACCATGAGGCCGAGAGAGGCCGGTGCGGCGGTCGAGCGGCGCAATACGCTTCGCTATTGCGCCCTACGAACTGAATGCCAATCAGTCCTTGGCGCGCTCGACATAGGAGCCGTCGGCGGTCATCACCACGATCCGGGTGCCGGCCGCGACGAAGGGCGGCACCATGGTGCGCACGCCATTCGACAGCGTTGCCGGCTTGTAGGACGAGGCAGCGGTCTGACTTTTGATGGCGGGCTCGGTTTCCGCCACTTCGAGCGTCACCTTCTGCGGCAGCTCGATCGACACCGGCAGGCCGTCATAGACCGCCATCTTCACCTTCATCTCGGGCAGGAGATATGGGGCCTGCTCGCCGACCAGATCGGTCTGCAGCGTGACCTGGTCGTAGGTCTCGTTGTTCATGAAGTGGAAGCCCTCGCCGTCCTGGTAGAGGTACTGGAAGTCCTGCTCCTCCACATGGGCGCGCTCGACCTGCTCGGTGGTCTTGTAGCGATGGGCGGTCTTCACGCCGTCGCTGATGCGCCGCATGTCGATCTGCGTCGTGGGCGTGCCCTTGCCGGGATGGAAGCTTTCGGCGTTCAGGACGACGTAGAGTTTACCGTCGTCGAGTTCGAGGATATTGCCTTTGCGGAGCGAGCTGGCGATGACCTTCACGAACATGCATCCTTGTTTGAGCAAATCGGGCGGCCGGGTTAACGAAGCAGCCGGCCGCTACATTGGGGCGCAACATACTGATCCTGCGTCCGACCGCCAGCGATTTTCACCGATTCGGGGCGTTTTCTGATGCCCGACCGCCCCCGTTTTTGGGCTCCTGACACCCATGCCGAGCGCCGCCCGTTCCTGATCCTGCGGGGCGAAATCTCCCGGGCCGTGCGTGACCTGTTCGCGGCGCTGGAATTCGTGGAGGTCGAGACCGCGGCGCTGCAGGTGTCGCCGGGCAACGAGACCCATATCCACGCGATGCGGACCGAGCTGGCCTCGTCCACGGGCCGGGACCAGCGCTATTTGCGGACCTCTCCGGAATTCGCCTGCAAGAAGCTTTTGGCGGCTGGCGAGCAGCGGATCTTCGAGTTCGCCCGCTGCTATCGCAATCGTGAGAGCGGCGCGTTGCACCACCCGGAATTTACCATGCTCGAATGGTACCGGGCGCACGGCCCCTACGAGCTGCTCATGGACGATTGCATGGCGGTGATAGCGTCCGCTGCAAAGACCTCGGGCGCGCGGCAGTTCAGCTTCCGAGACCGCACGGCAGATCCATTCGCCGCGCCCGAGCGGATCACGGTGACGGAAGCGTTCGAGCGCTTTGCGGGGATCGACCTGATGGCGGCGCTGCCGATGGAAGGACCCGACCGCCGGCGCTTCGCGCAAATGGCGATCGATGCCGGCGTGAACATTCCGCACGAGGACACTCCGAACAAAGAGACCTGGGGCGACATCTTCAGCCGTGTCCTCGTCGAGAAGATCGAGCCGCATCTCGGCATCGGCCGCGCAACCATCCTCGACGCGTATCCGGCCGTGATGTCGGCGCTGGCGCGCCCCAAGGCCGGCGATGCCACGCGTCGCCGAACGGTTCGAGGTCTACGTCTGCGGCGTCGAGATCGCGAACGGATTTGGCGAGCTCACCGATGCGGCCGAGCAGCGTCGCCGGCTCGCCGCCGAGATGGCGGAGAAGGAGCGCATCTATCACGAGCGCTATCCGATCGACGACGATTTCATCGCCGCGCTTGCGACCATGCCGCCGGCCTCCGGCGTGGCGCTCGGCTTCGACCGGCTGGTGATGCTCGCGACCGGCGCGACCCGGATCGATCAGGTGATGTGGACGCCGGTCGACGTGCCTTAGCGCTCAGCGGAGCGGATTCAGTTCGTCGGCCCCGGTTTCGGCTCAGACCCAAACCGGAGGACGTGACCGTCCGGATCTTCGATCTGGAATTCGTAGGCCCAACTAAAATTCTTCGGCGGCATGTGAATCTTCGCGCCCTTGGTGGAAAATTCGTCAAAGAGGACATCGGCGTCGTCACAGCCGATCCAGAGCCAGGTGCCTGGCTGACCCTGGTCACCTTCACACAGCATGATCGCTTTGCCGTCGCGGGAGACGGAGATCATCTCGCCGGCATCCCAATCGAGCGAAAAGCCAAGCGCATCCGTATAGAAGCTGCCGACTGGTTTTGATATTTTGGACCCGAAGGATCGGAATGACGTTCTCGATGGCGGTCATGAAGGGGCCTCCGCTGGCTCAGCTCCTACAGGGAATGCATGTGTGTCGACGCAGTTCCAATCCCGCCGTCCGGACGGGCATTGTAGGGCAGGGGCGGGCATGAAACCCGCCTCCTACCCCCACGGAAAGGTGCTAAGTTTTGCAATCGTGATCAAACAAAAAAAGTGAAAGGGGGAGAGATGCGCCAATTGTTCCTGGCAGCGTTGGCGATCGGTCTGCTCGCTACCTCAACAGCGGCACAACAACCGCTCGCGTTGCGCGACATGGGGTCGTTCCATGTCGGCGGCCGCAAGGTCGAGGTGACCGGGCAGCCCGTGAAGGAAATCCAGCGCGTCGCCGGCGGGCCGATGTCCAAGCTCGATCTCAACGGCACCTATCATGTCGAGCACATGTACGCGCAGTACTTCCTGGTGCAGAACCGCAAGGGCAGGTGGCCGCTCTTGATGTGGCACGGCGGCGGGCTCACCGGCGCCACCTATGAGACGACGCCGGACGGCCGCGAGGGCTGGCGCGATATGATGATCCGCCGCGGCTGGGACGTGTACATCACCGATGCGACCGAGCGCGGCCGCTCAGGCTTCGCGGGCCCCATGGTCTGGAAGGACGATCCGATTTTTCTCACCGAAGTCGATCCCTGGGAGCGCTTCCGCATCGGGACCGGATCGGGCTCGTTCAATGCCGATCCGGCAAAACGCAAGCTGCTGCCCGGCAACCAGTTCCCGATCGAAGCCTATGACGCGTTCCTGAAGCAGATCGTGCCGCGCTGGCTGTCGACCGACGAAGCCATCATCGCGGCCTATGTTGCGCTCATCGACAAGGTCTGCCCCTGCGTGATCCTCGCGCACAGCCAGGGTGGCCACTTTGCCTTCCGCGCCGCCGAGCAGCGCCCCGACAAGGTCAAAGCCATGGTCTCGGTCGAGCCGGCGATCGGCGGCGGCGCGAGCAATCCGAAGGCGGTGAAGGACGTGCCGCTGCTGCTCGTCTATGGCGACTACATCGAGCAGGACCCGCGCTGGGTCGCCTACCGCAAGGCGGCGCTGGCCTATGCCGACGCCATGCGCGTGGCCGGCGGCAAGGTCGAGGTGGTGAGCCTGCCGGAGCAGGGCATCAAGGGCAATTCGCACATGCTGATGATGGACAAGAACAACCGCGCCGTCCTCGACGTCATTGCCAAGTGGCTGGTCGACAACGGGCTGGCGGACAACTGAAAAAGATCGGGAGTAGATGGAATGCTTGCGCTCTATCACAACGACATGTCGCTGTGCGCGCAGAAGGTGCGCGTATGCCTCGCGGAGAAGGGGCTTGCATGGGAGGACCGCCATCTCGTGCTGCGCGACGGCGTGCACCAGCAGGACTGGTACAAGAAACTCAACCGCCGCGCGGTGGTGCCGACCCTGATCGACGGCGACAAGGTGATCCCGGAATCGAACGTCATCCTCGAATATCTGGAAGACACCTTTCCGGAGCCGCGGCTATCGCCGAAGGATTCCTTCGGCAAGGCGCAGATGCGGCTTTGGACCAAGCAGCTCGACGAGGACGTCCATGACGCGAGCGCGGCGATCATCAGCTTTGGCATCGCGTTCCGCCATCAATACCTCGAACGCGGCGAGCTCGGCCGCGCGATGCTCGATCAGATCCCGAACCTGTTCAAGCGCGAGCGCCGCCGCGACGTGATCGAGAAGGGGCCGGAACTCGATGCATTTCGTCATCGCCGTGCAGCGCATGGTGCAGCTTCTCGACGAGATGGAGGAGGCGCTGGCCGGGAATCCGTGGCTGGTGGGCAACGAATACACGCTGGCCGACGTCGCATTCACGCCCTATCTGCTCAGGCTCGAGCATCTCGATCTCCTCGGCATGGTGGCGCAGCGCCCGCGCGTCGCGGACTGGTACGCCCGCTGCCAGGCGCGGCCGAGCTTTGCGGAAGCGCTGCGCAAATGGGAGAACGAGAAGTATCTGACGTTGATGAAATCGCGCGGCGAGCAGCACTGGCCGCAGGTCCGCGCCATCATGGCTGCGGCTTGAAGGCGCGGCTATGGGAGGAGGGGGCGTGCTAGCATGCCCGCCACGCACGATAAAAAGGGGCCTTCCATGGGTGCATTTCGCAAGCTTGACCGCGCAGCCTTGATCGCAGGCCTTGCCGGTTGCGTGTTGGCGCAGCCGGCGTCGGCGCAGTCCTATCCGACCGGCAACGTCAACGTGATCGTGGCGTTTGCCGCCGGCGGCATCGCCGATGCGCTCGGGCGCCTGGTCGGGCAGAAGCTGAGCGAAAGCCTCAAGCAATCGGTCGTGATCGAGAACCGCGGCGGGGCCGGCGGCAATCTCGCGGCCCGTGCGGTGGCGACCGCGGCGGCGGACGGTCATACGCTGCTCGCCACCACCACCGCGCTCGCGGTGAACGACACCGCTTCCAAGAACCGCGGCTACAACACGTCGGATCTGCGCGCGGTGGCGATCGTTGCCATCAGCCCGGACGTGCTGGCGATCCATCCGTCCAACCCGGCCAAGAACATGAAGGAGTTCATCGCCAACGGTAAGAAGGCGAGCTTCACCTATGCCAGCGCCGGCGTCGGCACCGCGCCGCATATCGGCGCCGAATACCTGTTCAAGGAAGTCGCCAAGGTGCAGTCGGTGCATGTGCCGTTCACCGGAGGCGCGCCTGCGACCACGGCCGCGCTCGGCAACCACGTCAACGCGCTGGTGCTGACGTTGCCGACGGTGACGCCGCACATCGTCGAGGGCCGGCTGCGCGGGCTCGGCGTCGCCAGCGAGAAGCGGGTGCCGGCGGTGAAGGACGTTCCGACCTACCGCGAGATGGGCTTCGACGTGCTGTCCGGCTCGTGGGTCGGCTTCTTCGCGCCGGCCAAGACCCCCGACGCGGTCGTCCTCAAGCTCAACGCCGCGATCAACGAGCTCATGAAGGCGCCCGACGTGCAGGCGAAGCTCGCGCAGATCGGGTTCGAGCCGATCTTCAAGAACCTTCCCGAGACCGACGCCTATTTCAAAAGCGAAGTCGCCAACTGGGGCAAGATGGTCCGCGCCGCCGGTGTGACCACGGACTAGCGCGCTAGACGGAAGTCGCCGAACTGACTACATCCTCGCTCGCGTGAAACGGCGAGGATGTTTGCGATGACGGACCAGACCCCGAGCACTTTGCGAGACCCGGCCGCGCTGCTGGCGGCGGGATTGATTCCGCCGGGCCGCCTGGGGGAGTTGGAGCGCGTCGCGGCGCGCTATGCAGTGTCGCTGACGCCGGACATCGCGGCGCTGATTGACGCTTCCGATCCGCACGATCCGATCGCGCGCCAGTTCGTGCCGGACGCGGCCGAGCTCGAGACTCGCGAGGGCGAGACGGCGGACCCGATCGGCGACGACGCGCATTCGCCGGTCGAAGGCATCGTGCATCGATATCCCGACCGCGTGCTGCTCAAGCTCGTGCATGTCTGTCCGGTCTATTGCCGGTTCTGTTTCCGCCGCGAGATGGTCGGGCCGGGCCGCCGGCAGTCGCTCTCGCGCCCCGCGCTCGAAGCGGCGCTCGGCTACATCCGCGCGCATCCGGAGATCTGGGAAGTGATCCTGACCGGCGGCGATCCGCTGATCCTGTCGCCGCGGCGGCTGCGCGAGGTCGTGGGCGCGCTCGGCGCGATCGAGCACGTCAAGATCATCCGCGTGCACACCCGCGTTCCGGTGGCGGCGCCGGACCGGATTTCCGCCGCGCTGGTGCGCGCGATCAAGGTCAAAGGCAAGGCCACCTATGTGGTGCTGCACGCCAACCATCCGCGCGAGCTGACCGAGCGTGCGCGCGCCGCCTGTGCGCGCATCGTCGATGCCGGCATTCCGATGCTGAGCCAGAGCGTGCTGCTGCGCGGCGTCAACGACGACGCGGAGACGCTCGGCGCGCTGATGCGGGATTTCGTCGAGAACCGCATCAAGCCGTACTACCTGCACCACGGCGACCTCGCGCCCGGGACCGCGCACCTGCGCACCGGCATCGAAGAGGGGCAGGCGCTGATGCGGTCCCTGCACGGGCGCATGTCCGGCCTGTGCCAGCCGACCTATGTGCTCGACATCCCGGGCGGCCACGGCAAGTCGCCGGTCGGCCCGAGCTATCTGGAACGGGCGGCGGAGGGAGCGGCCGGCTACACAATCGAGGACTTCAAAGGCGGCCGGCATGTTTATCCGCCGCCGTCAGAGCCGTGCGATTTACAGCGCGAGCAATGATTATTAGTTTCGCGGGTCGCCAATCGGGGGTCCCGCCGCATGCAGTCCTACAATTTCAGCCGTAGCGTTCCGGTCGAGGAGGGCTACGACGTCCTCGTCGCAGGCGGCGGCCCGGCCGGCAGCGCGGCCGCGGTCTGCGCCGCACGCCTTGGGGCGAAGGTGCTGCTGGTGGAGGCCACCGGCTCGCTCGGCGGCATGTCGACCTCAGGGCTGGTCAACACCTTCGGCCCGATGGGCGACGGCGAGCGCACGCTGGTCGGCGGCTTCACCCGCGAGCTGATCGAGACCATGCACGAGCGCGGCTATCTCGGGCCGGAGGTGACGCCGGAATACTGGATCACGCACTACAATCGCTGGATCCCGTTCGACCCGGAGGCGCTCAAGCGCCTGCTCGACGAGTATTGCGTCGACGGCTGGTGTCGAGATCCGCTACTTCACGCGCGTGATCGACGCCGACGTTGACGGACGCACGGTCAACGGCGCGATCATCAGCAACATCGAAGGGCTCAAGTTCATCAAGGCGAAGACCTTCATCGACTGCACCGGCGACGCCGTCCTGGCCGACGCTTGCGGCGCCGAGTGCAAGATCGCCGGGCGCGACTGGCCGTTCCAGCCGGCGACGGTCTGCTCGACCTTCTCAGGCATCAACTGGGACGACCCCGCCTACCACACCAACCGCGGCACCGACGCGATCCGCGAAAAGGTGAAGGAAGAATACCTGCCGCAGGCCAACGCCAGCGGGCACTTCACGCACCCCGATCACTTCATCGCCGGAATGAAGAAGGTCGGTCACATGACCGGTAACCTGAATGCAGGCCACCTCTACGGCCTCGACGGCTTGAGCGTGAAGGGCCTGTCGGAAGGCATGATCGTGGGCCGCAAGGTCGCGGTCGAATACATGGAGTTCTACCGGAAATACGTTCCGGGCTGTGAGCGCATCGAGCTCGCGGCGACGTCGCCGGTGATGGGCGTGCGCGACACCCGCCGCATCGTCGGCGAATTCGAGCTGACCACCGAGCATTACAACGCGGCCACGCAATTCCCCGATCAGGTCGCAGTCTACAATCGTCCCGCCGACGTGCACTCGACCAACAACTCGAAGGAAGAGTTCGAGCGCTTCATGCGCGACATGCACGGCTCCGGCAAGCTGCCGCGCGGCAAGAGCGTCGGCATTCCCTACAGCATCCTGGTGCCGAAGGGCTTCGAGAACCTCTGGATCGCGGGCCGCTGCCATTCCAGCGACACCAAGGTGCACGGCTCGATCCGCTCGCAGTCGGCGGCGTTCCTGATGGGGCAGGCGTCGGCCACCGCCGCGGTGCAGTCGATGCGGACCGGACAGCCGGCCTGCGATCTCGACACGCAGGAGCTGGTCGAGAGCCTGCGCGCCGCCGGCTCGTACCTGCCGCAGACGACGCTCAGCCGCACCATGACGCGGAGCTGAGGATGGCGAGGACGCACGCGTGGGTGAGGGGCGTCGCGGTTCTCGCCGGCGCCGCATTGATCGCGGGCAGCGACCGCGCCACCGCGTCCGACTTCTACGCCGGCAAGACCGTCAACTTCATCGTCGGCACCGACGTCGGCGGCGGCTTCAGCATCTACGGCCGGGTGCTGTCGCGGCATCTTGGAGCGTTTCATTCCCGGCGCGCCGACGCTGGTGATGAAGAACATGCCGGGCGCCGGCGGCGCGACCGCGGCGAGCTATCTCTATCGCATCGCGCCGAAGGACGGCACCGTCATCGGCTCGGTTTCGCCCAACGCGATTCTCGGCCGCCTGCTCGACGGCAACCTGAGCCAATACGATCCGGCCAAGTTCCAGTATCTCGCGGGCGCGGAGCGTGGCACGCGGCTGTGCATGACCTTCGCGCATTCGAAGACGAAGACCTTCGAGGATGCGCTGCGGCAACGCACCGTCATCGGCGCGACGTCGGCCGGCAGCCCGACCCGCGAATACGCCGCCATGATCAAGCATTCGACCGGCGCGCAGTTCGAGATCGTCTCGGGCTACAAGGGACCGCCCGACCTGTTCCTGGCGATGTCGCGCGGCGAGATCGACGGCGTCTGCGGCCTCGACTGGACCGCGCTGAAGTCGCAGCAGCCGGACTGGCTGCGCGACAAGAAGCTGAACCTCCTGATCCAGGCCTCGATTGAGCCGCATCCGGAACTGGCCAAGCTCGCCGTGCCGGTGCCGTGGCCCTACATCAAGAGCGAGACCGACCGCCGGGCGGTCGAGGTGATGGTCGGCTTCGAGCAGGCGTTCGGGAAGTCGTATCTGGTGCCGCCGGAGGTTCCAGCCGACCGCGTTGCGATCCTGCGGGCGGCGTTCGCGGCCGTGCTGAAGGACAAGGAATTCCTCGTCGAGGCCGAGAAGGTGCGGATCGAGATCACGGCGCAGAGCGGCGACGAGGTGCAGCGCGTCGTGCAGAACGCCTATGCCTCGACTTCGGACGTGATCGAGCGCCTGCGCCGGATCGTCGAGCCGTAGGCTCGACGAACTCAGCTCTCGTGCCCGGCGTCGACGGTCTGCACCGGCACCACCATCACCAAAGTACCGCTAACCGTTGGCTGGGCGATGCCGCACAAGTCAAGAAAGCGGCCACGCCACTAACTATCCGTCTGATACTAAAGCCTTCTTCCAAAGGTTTAGTGGCTGATACGAATTGATACTTGCAAGAGCGGATGATCGAGGCGGGAATGGTTGGGGTCATCGGGTTGCCTGACGCTGCGGCGTCCCAAAGGTTGCTCGGCGACGACACATGACGCCGGGGCTTCTCCATGCGTCCGTGGAACTTAGACGCGATGTCCGTGCCGGCATCGCCTGCGGGAGGGTTGTCAGATCATGTCTAACTATCGCTCGACGCTGGTAGGACTCGCGCTGATCACCATGGCGTCAGTGTTGCCTTCTTCTGCTCAGGCGCAGCAGAGGAGCAAGGTCGGCACGCTCGCATGCAGACTCGCGCCGTCGATCGGCCTGATTATCGGTTCCTCGCAGCGGATGACGTGCCGGTTCACTCCGGACGGCAAGTTTCCCACGGAAACCTATGTGGGCGTGATGAACAGAATTGGGCTCGACATCGGGATCACGGCGGGCGGCGCTTTGGCATGGGCGGTTTTTGCGTCCACATCAGGCCCGGCCCGCGGCGCTCTGGCGGGCCGTTATGTAGGCGCCAGCGGCGATATCAGTGTCGGCGTTGGTGTGGGGGCAAACGCCCTGTTCGGCGGCTCGGGGAACACGATCTCGCTGCAGCCCCTGTCGGTCGAAGGTTCGGTTGGCCTCAATCTGGCCCTCGGGGTTGCCGGTCTCACGCTGACCTTGGCGCGGTGAGACATGAACACGGGCATGGCGTCGAGCTGAAGATCGGTAACGCATGCCGAAACGACGGGGACTGCATCAGGCGACTATTTCTGAACAGCCGCTCGATGCCCTTTCAAAGCTGACAGTGAGAGGACGATCATGAAACCGACACTCTGCTTCCTGGCCAAGATTGCGCTCCTCTCTTTGGGCGCCACCATTTCGAGCAACGCATATGCGCAAACGGACTTGATGAATGCGATACTTGAGAGGTTGACGGCGGGCATTCAGAAACTGGAGGCTTCCTGCGGCGAGGATATCAAGAAATATTGCAGCACCGTCACGCCCGGGGAGGGCCGCATCCTGCATTGTATGCAAGCCCACGAGGACAAGATCAGTCCCGGATGCGAAGTCGAGCTGCACGAGGTGGCATTGAACGCTCAAGCGACCGTCGACAATTTGAAGGAAGCCGTCAACGCCTGTCAGGGCGACATAGATAAATACTGTGCGAAGACGCAGCCGGGCCAAGGCCGTATCGCGGCATGTTTGGCGGCAAACCGAACGTCGGTTTCCAAGAACTGTGTGGCGGCCGTTCAGAAGCTCCAAGAGAAGTGATCGCGACTGGGGGGCCGACGAAGATCGGCAGTCCGCAAGCCGACACGCGCTGATCTTCAGCTCTCGTGGCCGGCCTGCACGGTCTGCGCCAGCACGCCGGACTTCCGGCGGCTGCGGATAAACGGCAGGAACAGCGAGGCCGCCGCCATGAGCCAGATCGCGTTGCCGAGCCACGACGAGAACAGGACGGTGAGGTCGCCCTGGCCGATCCGCATCGAACGCAGGAAATAGGTCTCGAACAGCGGCCCCATGATCAGGCCGATCAGCATCGCCGACACCTCATACTTGCCCTTGCGCGCGAAATAGCCGACCAGCCCGAAGAACAGCGCGAGCCCCATGTCGAAGATGTATTCGCGCTCGGAGAAGGCGGCGATCGTCACCAGCGACAGGATCAATGGCACCAGGAACTTGGTCGGGATCCAGACCACCCGGCTCATGTAACGTGCCATCGGCAGGATCAGGAGCGCCATCAGGATGTAGCAGACCAGCATCTGCATGTAGACCGAGTAGACGAGGTCTGGGCGCTCGATGAACAGCCGCGGTCCGAGCACGATGCCGTGATAAGTGAGCACCAGCATCATGATCGCGCCGGTGGTGCCGCCCGGGATACCGAGCGCGAACACCGGCACCAGCGTTCCGGAGGTGACGCCGTTGTTGGCCGACTCCGGCGCGATCACGCCGGGTGGATGGCCGGTGCCGTAGAGCTCCGGCGTCTTCGATAGCATCTTGGAATAGTGATAAGCGAGGAAGGCGGCGACGGTGGCTCCGGCGCCCGGCAGGATGCCGATGATCAGCCCGATGATCGAGGTCCAGATCGTCTGCCACCAGTAGCGCGCGTTGATATACAGCCCTTCGATGGTGTCGGCCCAGCGCGCCTGCCTGGCGGTTTTCAAGTCCTCGTTCCGCACGATCGTTTCGCTCTCGAGCATCACCAGCGCTTCCGACACTGCGAACAGCCCGATCAGCGCCGGGATCAGCGGCACGCCGTCATAGAGCTCGAGGAAGCCGAATGTCGCGCGCGGCGTGCCGAACACCGGGTCGACGCCGATAGCGCCGATCATCAGGCCGAAGAAGCCGGCGATCAGGCCCTTGAGCAGGTCCTGCGCGGCGATGGCGGCGATCAGCGTCAGGCCGAACACCATCACCGCTACCATCTCGACACTGCGGAAATACAGCCCGAGCTTGCCGAGCGCCGGCAGCATCAGCATCGTGATGATGGTGGTGACGAGACCGCCGAAGGCCGACGCCGCAAAGCAGCACACCAGCGCCTGCTGCGCCTGGCCTTTCTTGGTCATTGGATAGCCGTCGAGGACGGTCGCGGCCGCGCCGCCTTCGCCCGGCATGTTGAACAGGATCGCCGGGATGCCGCCGCCGAGCTGCGTGGTGCAGTAGAGCGATATCATCAAGGCCATGCCGGCCTCGATGTTGATGTAGAGAGTAAGCGGCAGCAGGATGATCAGCGTGTTCTGCGCGCTGAAGCCGGGCAGGATGCCGACGATGGTGCCGAGGATCATGCCCGGCAGGATCACCCACCATAGCGCAATCGAGCGGCCGAACAGTTCAACAAGTAGCGAAACGGGGACGTCCACGGATCAGCCCCCGATCCCGAACACGCGGGTGATCAGCCACTCGATCGGTCCTTGCGGCAGCCGGCTGCTCACCAGGTAGATCAGCAGGACGTAGACGACTGCGGCCGTCGTGGCGGCAATCCCCACGAGCTGGCGGATGCTGGTCACGCCAAGCGTCCACATGCCGGCGATGAGGAGGAGAAACAGGCCGAGCGTGGTGCCGGTCCAGGGCAGAGCGGCGACGAAGAGCGAGACCAGCACCACGAGCGCCAGTCGCTGCCGGTTGAACAGCGTGTCGGCGAACATCTCGCCGGTGGAGAAGCTGCCGCTGCCTTGCACGATCCGGTAGATCGTGCGGCCCATGTGAGCGACCGACATGGCGATCAGCGGAACGCCGACGGCAACGCCGGCGGCGCGCGCCTCCCAGACGAGATCGGTGGTCGTCGCCAGGTAGTAGCCCGCGAGCCCGCAGGCGAGGAGCGGAATGATGAAATCGGCGGCAAGCGGTTCGCGCGTGTGGGCGCGCTGGCTCTCGTCCGTACTGTTGGTCACGACATGTCCCCCCGGCGCCGGCCGCGGCAGGTTGCCGACCGCTACCCGAAATTGCGCCGGTCGCTCGCCGAACTCCGGCTTTTTGGCATATTTGGCGCGCCCTACGGGACTCGAACCCGTGTTACCGCCGTGAAAGGGCTATAAGTCTGTCTACGGCACTCTACCGCAATTTACTCGCGGAAACACCAGCAATTCCTCCACTGTGCACTATCGTTGTCTACCACACTCTACCCCCGTATATTGGACACCTATTGGACACCAAGCAACGGGGGCGGAAACAGTGGCACGCACGGTCACGCGATACCAAACTTGAAACGCGCAGCGCAAGGTCACGGCTGGAACCGGGCGGCAAGCCATACTACCGCAGTCTAGAACCCGGTCTGCATCTGGGCTACCGCAAACCCTCATCGGGCGGCGCTGGCAAGTGGGTAACGCGGCACTATTGCGGTCAGGAAGAATACGTCGTCGCCAACCTCGCCATCGCGGACGACTTCTCCGACCCGGACGGCACCACGATCCTAAACTACGGACAAGCCGTCGCAGAGGCCCGCAAACGGAGGATCAACCATGCCAAGGGCGTGGCCCTTGATTCCCGTAGTGCCCTCCGGTCCGTACACCGTCGGGCGGGCGATGAATGATTATTTCGCCTTCCTTGAGGCGGACGGCAGACCCGCGACAGCGATAGACGACGCCAAATATCGAGACCGCGCATTCATCCGGCCCAAACTCGGCCTCGTCGAGGTTTCTCGACTAACGGCGGGTCAATTGACGAAATGGCGCAATGATCTGGCGCGGGCGCGCCACGGCTGCGCAGCCGCAAGGACGAGGCGCAAAAGCACCGACCGACAGGAGAAGGGGACGAAACCAAACGGAAGCGGCGGGCAACCGCAAACCGAATTTGGACGGTCTTGCGCGCGGCACTCAATAAGGCTTTTGAGAACGACAGGGTTGCTTCGGACATCGCATGGCGGAAGGTGAAGCCGTTCCGCAAGGTTGATCAGCGCCCGCGTGCGATATCTGACCGCCGAACAAGCCGGGCGGCTTGTCAATGCCAGCGACCCTGATTTCCGGCCCGTGCTTCACGCCGCGCTGCTGACGGGTGCCCGCTACGGCCAGATCACACAATTGGTTGTCGAGGACTTCAATGCCGATGTTGGCACCGTTCGGCTGAGCAGTCGCAAAGGCGACGGCAGCGTTAAAGTTTATCACGCGCACCTGACCGGCGAGGGCATCAAATTTTTCGAGCATCATTGTGCAGGACGTGCGCCGGACGCGCCCATCTTCACAAAGTCCGACGGGACCCTATGGGGCAAATCGCACCAAGTCAGGCCTATCGAGGAGGCCTCGCACCGGGCGCGGATCAAGCCGCCAGCAAACTTCCATGTGACGCGACACACCTACGGTTCGCTTGCAATCATGAACGGCATGCCGTCGATGGTCGTGGCGCAAAATTTTGGGCACGCCGATACCCGCATGGTGGAGAAGCATTACGGGCACCTAAGTCCAAGCTTCAAGGCCGAAGCCATCCGAGCGGGCGCGCCGAAATTCGGTGTGAAGCTGATCAGCAAGGTAATACCGATGACGCGCTGATCGATACCTCGCCGGACGCGGTTCCCGACAAGATGGTCAAACTTCGCGGGCGGTAGCGCCATGCGTCGGCGGAATTTCAGGTTGATGATATCAACTTGAAAACCAAGGGCAGAATTGATCAAAAATTTCACTTCGCGGCCAACGATTTGCGGCCTATGTGACCCGATCGCCGACAATCTTGCAATCTTGTTTCGCGGCGGTTACGCGCATCTTGCGTAAAGCCAAAAGATTTTTTGACAACTTTTTGAAAACTGCATTCCTTTGACAACACAACAGAATTCCAAAATTAATTGTGAAATTAGAAATCAAATCGCCAGCGTCAGCGTGCGTCAACGGTTAACACTCTTTCCCGCCGGAAAATTTTGTGGATGGTTCAACAAAGCGCCAACAAAGCTATGTGAAGGACCATCCAATGACCGACCCGGCTGTTGCAGCCGTGGAGGCGGGCCGCGTTGTCGACGACAAGCGCCGGGCCAGTCCGACCGATCCGGCTGTTGCGGCCGCAGAGGCTGGTCGATACGTCGCGACCAAACGCGCCAACCGCAAGCAGCGCCGCCAGCGCCGTCACCCGCAGCATCGCGGCGGTGATGACGACGACGGCGGCGAACCCGAGGCCCATAGCTACAGCATCGCGGCGTTCTGCCGTCGCAACCACATCAGCGAACCGTTTTACTACCAGTTGCAACGGACCGGACATGGCCCGCAAATCATGAAAGTCGGTCGGCGAACGTTCGTTCGAAAGAAAGCGCGGCGGCGTGGCGTGCGGCCCGCGAAGCTGCGGCATCTGGAAAGTAGAAAGCGAAACGCCGCCCCTGGACAAGGCGGCGTTCCAATTCGAGCGGGGCACCACACGGGGGAATCAGTTGCTTGGCAGCCGCTGATCTAACCTCGCAACGAGGTCCTGATCAATGGCAATTCAAAAGAATGCCGCAGCCCGCGAGCGGTTGCCGAACCGGCGCGCCAGCGAAAATTTCTCGTTCGAGTGCAACGGGCTTCGCTACCTCGCATCGATTTCGCGTTACCCCGACGGACAACTCGCCGAAATATTCGTCACCAATGCGAAAGTAGGGTCGCATTCGGACGCTGCGGCGAAAGACGCCGCCGTGGTAATTGTCGATCGCGCTTCAGTTCGGAGTCCCCGGTCGAAACGATCCGGCGCGCCCTGCTGCGTGACGCCAGCGGGAACCCGCAGTCGCCGCTAGCAGCCGCGCTCGATCTTCTGGATCGCGGAGGCGGCGGATGACATCGCCCGGCACCGGACCGCCCGAAAGCCAGCACGACTTTGTACGCCAGAAATTCGACTGGCTGGACCAGGCGCGACGCCGAATTGACGGGCGCGGCGGCGCGGATGGCGATGGCGCTGGTTGATTATTTCAACAGCAAAACCGGAGGCGTGGCCGTCCAACACCACGTTAGCCAAAGAATTGGGAGTCGATCGGCGCACGATACAGCGGGCCGAAACGCTGCTGGTCGCGAGAAACCATCTGACCGTCGTTGGATCACGGCGTGGCGGCCGAGGACACAGCACGCACTACCAACTGCATCTTATAACGAAAAAGCTAAGACCTTGAACGACAAACCAAAAGAATTGAAAGGGCGGCAGGGCTGTCACCCTTTCGATAAAGGGCGGCAAACCTTGAGACCCGAAAGGGCGGCATTCCCGTCCCATAAAGGGCGGCAGCGCCGCCGCCCGATTCCTAAGAGTGAATCCTTAGAGAACAGTAGTAGGACTGACTTTGCAAAAATGGACGCGAAAGGCTGGTTCGCTTCGGACGCCAATCCGAAATCAGAATCCACGCCTACGATACGTTCAAACCGGCACCGGCAGGGGCGCTCGATATCGATACCCAAATTGGAAAGTTCACCGCGTTCAACGTCGGCAAGAGGTTGGCCGATGAAGGATGGTGGTCCCTTTGGCGGGCGTGGTGCCAACAGGCGGTCGCGTTCATTAGCGGAGGGCGGCGCCATGACCGCCCCCCCGCACCACACAGAATTTCCACTTCACATCGCGATCGCTGACCTAATCCGGCGGGCCGTCGCAACCGCGCGGCGCTGGACACACTGCCAGAATGAGATTGGTATTCCGCTGCTTGCCTAAAAAGGCCTCATCGGAGGACGTGCTATGCCAGATTGGATCTTGACCGCCGTTGGCTTGGTGACGATCACCGCACCTTAGGCGTGATTTGCACGATCTTGTGTACACATTAAAGCCCACTCGTTTGAGCGTCGCCCGCGACTTCGCCGCTGCCATCAAACGACTGAACAAATGGGGCGTGCTGCGGCAGGTATCCGCGTGCGCGCTTCACGCCCGGTAATGTTCGGAAAAATCAAGTAATCAGGTTTGGAGCACGCAGGCCGCAACCCAATTCCCATCGTTCGCGTTTCCGTGGATGGATTGGTTCGCACTTGCCTTCTACGGGGTGATGGGCCTTGCGGCGGGTAGCATTGTCGCCGGGGCTTTGGACGGTCCTGCGTAAATAGAACGTGGCCTCCGGCTAGCCCGACGCGCCTTCGATCACAGCAGCTTATAAACTACCAACGCAAACGCCGCATTGATCGCTAACCGAAAGCACCACACTTACCGGCACGATCCATAGCCATTCCCAACCCGAAAAGCTTGACTCCCGAACTCACGGCATCCTCCGTTCTTCAGTTACGCGATATTTCCCCCGAACGTTCGGTCAGGGAAGAGAAATAGTCAGTACGGAAGAGTACTGTGCTGAACAGGTATGCGGCCATGCCTTATGGTGGCAGAGCACCTAACAGGAATGGATTTGCTTTCACGTCCCTTCACAGCCGCCCGGGGGATATCTGCGCGCAGGAAATCTTTCGCAGCCCTGACCCGGGCCACCCCACAAAATCTTCGAACTAAGAAAAGCCCGAAACAAGGATTTCTTGAAATGGCAAAACCGAAATTGACCCTGATCGAACCCGGCACCAAGCCAGCCCGCAAGCTGGGGCGATGTGGGACCGACGTGTGGCGCGCGATCATGGCCGACTATGAAATCGCGGACGCAGCAGGCATTGAATTGCTGACACTGATTTGCCAGTCGGTTGATCGCGCGGAAGCGCTGCGTGAACAGATTGACGCCGATGGCGAAATGATCCGGACCCGTGGCGGCATCCGCGCGCATCCGGCATTGCAGCACGAAGCGGCCGCCCGCGCCTTCATCGCGCGATCATTGGTGCGGCTTGGCGTCACCAGCGAGGCGATCAAGCCGATCGGTCGCCCCGGTCAGGACACTGGATGGAGGGGACATGCCGACGAATAGAACGCCGGTCCGGCGAGCGACGCGGCGGCGGTTCAGCGCGAAGGCGATCGAGGCGTACCAGCGCCGGGACTGGGCCGGATTGTACGCCGCGTTGGATTGGAAACCGTGGTTGCCAAATTTGCTGGACGTTGATGGTGAAGAACCGCCGACGTGGATGGATGATGAGCAGCAGCAATTGGAGTGGCGCGAAGCGTGGCGGCTGCGCTGCGAGCTAGAGAAAGCCGCCAAAAAATGATCGCCCTTTCCGACGCCGCGATGGCGCAAATCGTGATTGCCGCGTCGGCCGTTGCGCCGGATCGCCGCCATCGCTGGCTTGCCGATATCGCGCGCCGCCTCGAAAACGGTGTCGCCAATACCGACGCCATCACCGGCCGGGTGACGAAATCCGCCGCCCACATTCGGAAGCTTCGTTATCGTGATCGCCAGCGCGCGGGCCGGATGGTGTTGCCGGTGGAGGTGCCGGATGAAATCGTCGTTGAATTGGTCGACGCCGGATTTTTGCGGGCCGATGACGGCGAGGATCGCAGCGCGATCGCTTTGGCAGTGGCACGCGTTCTTCGGGCGTTGCTGGCCGTGGAACGCGTTCCGCCATCAAGGGATAGACCGTGTTAACGACCGGAACGACTACCGATGGGAGTCCGGTCGATGAGTGCACTGAGGGAACTGGCGCGGGTCAGCGCCAACGTCGAAGTCAGCACCGCTAGCCGCGAATTTTCATTCTTGGCGCGGGCACTCGCCAGCGACTCCGATCCGGCGACGCTGGCGGCGATCGTCGAACGACAAGGCACGCCGCGCTTGCAGCGGATTCTGCGAGCGGGCGTCAGCGCGGGCAGCACCACCGACGCCGCCGCACTCAGTGAATTCAGAACAATTTCCAGCGCGTGGCTTGCAAGTTTGCAGCAGGCATCAGTCTTCGATGAGCTGTTGACCGGCGGCGCGAAACGACTTCCGTTGCAGACTCGGTGCATTGTCGTTTCGGGAAGCGTCGTCGGCAGCGTGCCCAATAAATCGATGGTCAAGCCGATTTCGTCGATGGCAATTTCCGCTGCGGAACTGGCCCCGAGAAAAGCAACCGCGATTGTCATCGCGACCGAAGAACTTTTCAAGTTTTCGACACCATCAGCGGCGCAGGTTTTCGATACCGAATTGCGCGCTGGCGTCGTCGCCGCGACCAACTTGGTGTTTTTAAGCGAATTGTTTTCCAGCGTCGTCCCGATCGCGTCGTTGGGCAACTCGCCATCCGGCGTGATGAACGACATCGAAAGCTTGCTGGATGCGATCACGATCAACGCCGCGTCGAACGTCTATTTCGTCATCGATCCCGACAATGCAAAAAAACTCGCCACCATGACGCACACCGACGGCGCAAGAATTTTTCCAAACTTCGGACTGAAAGGCGGCGAGTTGAATTCCCGGACTGACGGGACTGATCAGCGACCAGTTACCGGCCGGTGCCGCGATCATGATCGTCGCCGATGGCCTCGTCATGGAGTCCGAAGCGGTTACGCTGCGGCCGCTGCGGCACGGGTCCGTGCAACTCGAAACGAGTCCCGACAGTCCGGCGACGGCCTCGACCTTGCTGCGGAATTTGTGGGTGAACGACGAGAGGGGACTTATCGGCGAACGATTTTTCGGTTTCGCTATCGCGCGGCCAACTGCGATCAGCGCATTGTCCGGCGTAAATTATTGACGGTGCGCGCATGACGCAACATCCGCACATCTTGACGCCGCAAGAATATGCCGCCGGGCAACGCAACCCGAAAACGGTCGCGTTGATAAAAGCGCTCGGGCCGATCTTGCGGCAGGCGATCGACGCCGCGATCAGCGCCGAATTGCAGCCGTTGCGACAGCGGATCGAGGCGCTGGAACGCGAGCGCGGCAAGGATGCGCCGCGATGATCGGCGACGATGTATTGGGCAGCGATCGTGGCGTGCCTCGCCGACGTTGAACTGGCGCATGGGTTTGAGTTTGACGGCACAGATTTTCGGCCTTGCGGTCCGATCCTCCTCTTGGCGGGCCGCGAACTCGGCGGGACCGACACCCCCGGCGTCACGGAAACGGTGTTGGTCCCGTCGTTTGTTTTCGCGGACAGCGTGCGGCGTCGGCGGTCGGGGTGTTGTCGGCGCGGGTGCGCGAGCGTGCAGCGCGGCGCTGATCAGATTGCGCGACGCTGGAACTGAGGGGGCCACAATCTACCGATCCGCCTCTTCTTGAAATTCACAAATCAGGGCTTCCACCGGCCTGCCAGCCTGCATTTCATTCCAAAGCTGTAGGAGTGCTGTCGTGTGTTTCTGAATCCAAGTCCGGACCTCACGGAGGTGCCTGTGGCTGGGCGGCTTACCTGCAAGCAAAACGCCGTTTTTGATCGCGACGGAGAAGGCGTGCTGTTGCTTGCCAACCGTGCAATGGATGTGAGGCCGTGCGTGCGTTTTGTCGCCCTCCATTCGCACGCTGACGAACGGAAAAATCACCACTAGCTTGTAGCGGGTGTTGGGCTTCGTTTTTCGGAGTTGGTCGTACCAGATTCGGTATCAACGTCAGCCAACTTGCGGCGAAGCTCTAAGACAAGTCTTTCCAGCAGTTGGGTTGGGCTCACTTCTGACACGGCCATGTCGCGCGTAAGACTTCCAGCACCAATTCGTGGGCTTCGCGATGCCAATGCTCGGGGCGCGCAGTCAAGTACCGCACGACGATGGCGCGCATCTGTTGGGTGTTGATATTCGCACTAGGGTAGCAAACGTCTACGGTCATACTGGCAATGCCAAGCAGATAGCCGCTGCAAAATTGAAAATCCGGGCCATTACAATAGCGCAACAGCGCGCTGCCATCGAGGGCGCTAGCCGACGTGCTAAAGGTTGTCGTCGCTAACGCGGCAGCGAGTAATAGCTTTTTCATGGAGAATGGTTCTTTGCCTTATGCAGCGCCATGGTCCCAGATCAGTTCCAGTTCGGGACGGCGCAGGCCGCATCGCCTGCAAACCAGCTTCTTGCGCAGTGTGTGGGTCCGCATTTTCGGCGGCAGCGTCGTTAGGTCGAGCGTCGCGCCTTCGTGACGGCACGCATAGTCGCGGCAGATGGGCTTGGCCTTGGTGACGCCGGCCGCCGCAAGTTCGACCAGCGACGGCGCGAAATAGTCGATGCCGACGCGATATTGGAGATCGTCAAACTGCTCCTGCCGACGGCGGATCAGCGGGTTGCGGGAGTAGCGGCGGACAGCGGCGGCCATGCGCCCATGATCGGCCGAGTCCCCGATCCTCGCCAGCCGCTAGATATTGGGGGTAAGGAGAGCGCGCCGCCGATGGGATGAACGATAACAGCCGCCGATCGGGAGGTTTCTATTCAGCGGATTTCACGCGTGGTCTCGACGGTGGCCGTCAGCATTCTGAGCCCAACCAAAAACGTCACCATTGCAAAGAATGTCGTCACCGCCACGCTGACCCAGTCGCTCGTAAAATAGGATGCAATGATGCTGGTGACCGTGAGAACGAACCAGATCGCGATCAGCCACCAAATTTGTCCTGTAAGACGCGCTTCGAACGGTGTGAATTAATCGGGCGTCGTGGCCGGTGAAACCATAGTGGCCCGGTTCGGCTTTCAAGCGGTAGTCTTTCACGGTGGTCACCCCCGGGGAATCGAGCATGCGCGCATTATGCCCCGGTCCGCTGTTCGCGTGTTGCCAAAAAGGATATCCTTTTCGTTATGCCGCGCAAACGTATCAACGGCGACTTCATGCCGGGACGACGGGCCGCCATGCGTGTCGCTGCCTCTGTCGTTATCATAGCCGCACTCACTGTGTCGGCTATCGCAGAGGGGGTCAGTGTTAGGTCAGCTGGCATCGGACGCCTGGAGTTGTGCGACATGGCTTGCAAGCTCAGCTCGGAAGCAGAGGGCAGTGCGTGGCTTCTCGGTTTCTGGACCGGCACTAACTATGGTGCGGCCCTTGCCGGTCAGGGTGGGCAAATCGGGGTTTCTACCGACGCGCTCGGCATCATTGGCGAAGTGAAGAGGCGTTGCCTCAACAATCCGGCCAACACCCTGATGCATGAAGCGGTTGGGCTTTTTCTTGAGTTTGAACGCGCAGGAAAGTGAACGTCCAAGTGCTGATGCCACCCGGCGGGCTTTTCATGCGCCCATGGCGCGGCGATTTGCTAGTGCATCCATCGGCGCGCAATGGCGGACGGCCCGTCGTGTTGGTGCGCGCGACGGGCCGCCGCTTGCGAACCAAGGGAAGGTTCCTGAACCCTTGGGCCGCAAAGTATCATCCGGCACGGGCCGACGTGGACCAAGTGTGCGGACGTATCTGCGGGTTATCCGTAGGTTTGGTTGTTCAGCATCGGCGCGGCTGAAATCACCGCCGGGACGGTCGTGGGTTTGTAGCGGCCTTCTCGGTCGCGGCGAGTTGTCTAGCCTTATTCGTCCAGTGGTTATGAAGTCCAACCATGAAACGCTTGCGCCCGGCATCGGTCTCTATCTGGATTTCGGTGGCGTATCTAGACGCCGTTTCCAACGCTGTTTTGGCAGTCATCGTGTTCATGGCGGCCTTCCTCAATGTCGCCGAGCCGCGATCCGATGCGCGGCGCGGATGTAGGCTTGTGTCATGTATCGCAGCCGTTCCTCAATCGGCGTTGGCGGCGCTGGCGGTGCGCTGTCGTCTATTTCGGGATGTTGGTCAGCAACGCAGGTGATGAACGGCAGCGAAATTTGTTCGCCGCGAACGGTGTAGACGGTCCGACGGATGTGCAAGTGCGCCTCCCGTGTTTGCGGTGACGACCCGTCGAACCATGCGCCAAGTGGCGACGTGGGCAAGTTGTCCAATCGTATTGAGGATTATCCGAAGGTGCCGACCGTCAAAAGCCAGCGCGCGGTGTGAGGAAATGGGTCAGCACCGCTGATTGTTCGGGGCGAGTGGCCCGGCGATATTTCTGGCGGGTGGGATTGGTTCACGGCGGAGTGAGAAATCCCATGCCCGACCCCCATAGCCTCGACTTGGCCGCCATCCGTTCACGCGTCGAACTGATCGTTGAAGCACTTGAACTGCCTGCCGACGCGGTCGAGCGTGCCATGAGCAACCCGGAACGAAATCTAATCTAGTTTGCAGTAAGGCACGGTCAAAGCTTGGACTGGCTATTGCGCGGCGACGTGCGCGGCATGGTGCGCGAAAACTGGCGTCGGCATGGCGTGGCACCCGATACGCGACTGTCGGCTTAGTAGCCTTCGCGCTGAACCCTACGCATCACCCGTTCATAGCCTTCGCGGTCGCGCGCCCGTTCCCGCCTTCGTGGTTCCCCGGCGTGGCCCACGCCGTTCCCAGATTTTCGGTGCTGGCGCTGCCGGTGGCAGTGCGCCTTCAACGGCTTCCGGGTGTTCGTCGGCGATGGCTTCGATGAGTGTCCCCAATATAGGCCCGCTGCGTTGCCCCACGCGGCGGGCTTTTCATGCGCCCGCACGCGCGGGCCTGCAAGCAGCGGACTGTGTCGCAGTTTGAAATTTCGGGCGCTTGGACGTAGGCAGGATTGCCACAAATCGGCTAGTCTGTATCCATGGCAAGGCTCGTAAAACGATACGGTCGGCGACGGCTGTACGACACCCAAGCGGCACGATATGTGAGCTTGGACGACCTGCGGTCATGGGCGCTCAAGGGCATCCCGTTTACAGTCATCGACGCCGAAACCGGCGATGACATCACCCGCGTATTGTTGGCGTAGACACCGCGCCATTTCGCGCCGCGTGAGCCGTGGTGCGATTTGGTGCGCGGCCCGCTGTCAGAAATCACCGCCCGCACGCGATGGCGGCTGGCGGCCCCGCCGGTACCCGCCGGTGTAAGCAGTACCCGGCGGGGCCGCCACTTGCGACCCTGCCAGAGGAGAAGACCCGTGGGCCGCAAGGTTCGCACCATCCAGCACCGGCCGACGTGGGCCAATTGTCCGAACGTGTTTGCGGGTTATCCGTAGGTTTGATGGTGCGCAAAGAAGAACGGCCCCATTCGCGGGGCCGTCTAGTTTGTGTGTGTCTGCCCGTTGGGGGTTTGGGGTGCCAACGAGCCGCGCAAAAAATCACAAATCAGCGATGCCGTTCAATAACCTGAGTTAAGGCGTCGCACGGTCCTGATGGGCTGCACGCGGCCGGTTCGCGCCGGGCGGTTTTTCTTTCGGGGCTGATTGCTCACTTCCTCAATTAGGGAAGCCCTGGAAAACGGGCCCAAAGAATGACGAGGCACCCTCCGATAATGCTAAGGAATGTGATTATCTGAACAGCGTTGATCTTTTCGGTCTCGGTCATCGGTACGTCCTGAGCACTGAGTGGAACGGGATCAGCACTCCAATACAACTCGTAACGTCGATATAGAGTTTCCCTGTTCCCACGCGGAACCGCCGATTCACGTCGGGCGGTTTTGTGCCCCGCCACGGGCCGCAGCCTCGCCGTGGTGCGTTTTGCGAGGCGGGCCGCTGTCAGCTGCCGGTACGCAGCAGTGGCAGGGATATTGGACACCTATTGGACACGGTGACCGTGCTGGAACAGAAGAACACGAGTAACCCTTGATTTTGCTGGCGCGCCCTACGGGACTCGAACCCGTGTTACCGCCGTGAAAGGGCGGCGTCCTGGACCGCTAGACGAAGGGCGCGCGGAGCGCCGCGACATATAGAGAGGTTTGCGCAGGCGGGCAAGCAACGGCCCCCGGCGGCGCCGGGCGCCGTATTTGGCTACCAATGGCCGCTGTTTGGCATGGATTTCCAGGGCTCGCTCGGCGGCAGCGCGGCGCCCTTCTGCAACAGCTCGATCGAATGATTGTCCGGGCGAGCGCACGAAGGCCATGGTGCCGTCCCGCGGCGGGCGGTTGATGGTGACCCCGGCCTGCATCAGCCGCTCGCACGCTTTATAGATGTCGTCGACCTCGTAGGCGAGGTGGCCGAAATAGCGCGCCTCGCCGTAGTCCTCGCTGTCCCAGTTGTAGGTCAGCTCGACCTGCGGCGCGTCGCGGCCCTTGCGCTTGCTGTCGCCGAGCAGGCTTTCGTCTTCCGGGGCGGTCAGGAACACGAGGGTATAGCGGTTCTTGTCGTCGACGCGCCGCCGCGTCTCCTTGAGACCCAGCGCATTGCAATAGAAGTCGAGTGCGCGGTCGAGATCGCGGACGCGCAGCATGGTGTGCAGATATCGCATGACAGGTCCTCACAAGGCTCTGCGCGACCGGGCCGCGCACGCCGCAACTTTACATCACGACGGTAGACGACAGCGGGGGAAATGATTCAATATTTCAAAGGTTCGCGGGAACCAACCAAGGCTGAAAGGCGATGAGATGATCGCAACCGACCTTCAAGCCGGTATCGGCGAGCTTCGCGATTTGGTTGCGGCCGCCAAGTCCATCGTGCCGTTTACAGGCGCGGGCATCTCGACCGAATGCGGAATCCCGGATTTTCGTTCGCCTGGCGGGATTTGGACCAAGATGCGGCCGATTCCGTTTGATGAATTTCTAGCCAGTCAGGAAATGCGCGACGAGGCATGGCGGCGTCGGTTCGCCATGGAAGAGCACTTCGGCGGCGCCAGGCCCGGACGAGGTCATCTCGCGCTCGCAAGCCTTCATCGCGCCGGAAAAGTTCCGGGCGTGATTACACAGAACATCGACAACTTGCATCAAGCATCCGGTATTGCAGCGGAACATGTCGTCGAACTGCACGGAAACAGCACTTATGCCTCGTGCCTCGACTGTGCAGCGCGGTATGAACTGCCGTGGGTGAAGCAGCAATTTGCCGCGGCCGGGGGCCGAGCGCCCGATTGTCCGACTTGCGGCGGGCACATCAAGACCGCGACGGTTTCATTCGGGCAGGCGATGCCGGAGCGCGCCATGCGTCGTGCGGAGGAACTCACGCTTGGCTGTGACCTGTTTCTGGCGGTCGGCTCGTCCCTCGTCGTGTGGCCCGCAGCCGGATTTCCCTTGATGGCGAAACGAAATGGCGCGCGTTTGGTGATCATCAATCGCGACGCGACCGATTTCGATGAGATTGCCGATCTCGTGGTCCGCGAGGACATCGGGACCGTGCTTGCACCCCTTATTGCCCATTGATTCATAATTTTTTTTCGAGCGTTGTTTGTCTGCAACGCTTTAAAAAGATGTGCACAGGCAGCGGTGTGATCCCCTGATTAGCCTAGCCACGAGGGAATCGAGTGCTATCCTCGATCCGGGATTTAAATTCGTCGAAACGCCCGGTAAGAGGCGGCAAAAGATTGGGCAGCGTGCGGCGTCATGGCGTCGGACGGGATGGGATCAAAGGGGCCCGGCACAAGCATCGGACCCAACCGCGAAGCGATGGGCGAGCTCGCCGATGAGGCGACGAGCGTCATCGAGCTTAGCGGGGTCATCAAGTGGTTCGATGTATCCAAAGGATTTGGATTCATCGTTCCCGACAATGGCCTGCCGGATGTCCTCCTACATGTTACGTGCCTGCGCCGTGATGGCTATCAGGTAGCGTACGAGGGCGCGCGCGTTGTGTGCGAGGTGCTGCAGCGCCCGCGCGGACTGCAAGCCTTCCGCGTTCTCTCGATGGACGACTCCACGGCGATCCATCCGGCGCAGTTGCCGCCGCCGCGGACGCATGTGTCGGTCACGCCGACCAGCGGGTTGGAGCGGGCGCAGGTGAAGTGGTTCAACCGTCTGCGCGGGTTCGGCTTCCTGACGCGCGGTGACGGAACGCCTGACATCTTCGTGCACATGGAAACGCTGCGGCGCTATGGCATCACCGAGTTGCGCCCCGGCCAGTTCGTCCTGGTGCGCTTCGGAGATGGTCCGAAAGGCCTGATGGCAGCCGAGGTGCGGCCGGAAGGCGTCATGAGCGGGCCTGCCTCTCACTAACACCCTTAATCCTGTCCGTTTGCGGCACGTCCGGCGGCTGCCGCCGGTATGCGGCTTGCTGGGCAAATCCGAACCGTGTATCGAGAGCCCGCGCGGCCCCGGGGCATAGCGCAGTCTGGTAGCGCGTCTGGTTTGGGACCAGAAGGTCGCAGGTTCGAATCCTGCTGCCCCGACCAGGCCGCACCGCAGAACGGCAGGCACCACCCGCATGGCGGCACGGATCTACAAGCCGGCGAAGACGGCGATGCAGTCAGGCACCGCCAAGACCCGGGAATGGGTCCTCGACTACGAGCCGGAGCAGCCGCGGGAAATCGAGCCGCTGATGGGCTGGACCTCGTCCGGCGACATGCGCCAGCAGGTCAGGCTGCGGTTCGCGACGGTCGAGGAAGCGGTCGCCTATGCCGAACGCCACGGCATCCCCTACCAGATCTTCGACCCGAAGGCGTCCGCCCGCCGGCCGATCGCCTATTCCGACAATTTCGCCTTCAAGCGCCGCGAATCCTGGACGCACTAAGCCTCGGCGGCGATCTATCGTTCCGTTAGGCGTTGGCCGCGGCCGTCAGGGCCTTGCCTTGTCCGGCGGCCCGTTGGCGAAGCAGGGACACGAACCGGTCCTCGGGCATCGGCTGGCCCAGCAGGAAGCCTTGGCCGATGTCGCAGCCCATGCTGGTGAGCGCCGTCGCATCGGCGGCCTTCTCGATTCCGATCGCGCACGCGAGGCTGCCGAAATTGTGCGCGAGATCGATGACGGTCTTGCAGAGCGGCGCGTTCACCCTGTCGCTGCTGCAGTCGGTGACGAAGGTCGGATCAAGCTTGAGCTCGGCGAACGGCAGTTCCTTGAGACGAGCGAGAGAGGAGTAGCCCCGGCCGAAATTGTCGATGGCGAGCCTGACGTTCACCGGGGTCAGCGTCTTGGTCAGTTCGGTGGCCAGCGCCAGATTGGTGACGATCTGCTCTTCGGTGACGTCGATGATGAGACCGGGCCATTGCTCGCCCTGGCCGATATGCGCACGCACGAGATCGGGGATTTGAAGTTTCACCAGCGCATCCACCGGAATGTTGACGGCGAACCGCATGTTGATCCCGAGCTTGGCAAATCGCTGCACCGCCTTCAGCACGCTCGTGATCGCGAGCTCCGACAGCGCCAGAATCTCCGAATTGGTCGCGCCGGGCATGAATGCGCCCGGCAGCAAGACTCCGTGCTGCGGGTGCCGGCAGCGCGCGAAAGTCTCGACACCGGCGAGGCGCTTCTTGCGCAGGTCGATCTTGGGCTGCAGCCAGAATTCCATCCACCCATTCTTGAGTGCTTCGCTCAACGGGACCCGCGCCGCCGGCGACGCCGCGTTGCCGAGCTTGAGCTGCTGCACGATGGCCTGGATCGCGGACGTGTCGAACGGCTTCTTGAGTCCCGGCAGCATCTGAAGCCCGTGCTGGCCGCCGACGGTCTTGACGTGTTCCAGCACCGCGGAGCCGCGGTTGCTCATGAGCTGAATGAATCCGAAGTAGCCGCGCTTGCCGAGCGCAACGACGGATTCGACCGCAACAGCGAAATCCAGGCCGACATCGAGAAAGACAAGGTCCGGCGATTGCCGCTCGATCGCCTTCTGGAAACTCGCGCCGTTGGCAAATTCCTGGGTGTCGATGCCGCAACCATGCAGGATCAGCGACAGGAAGCTGCGGATGCTCGCCTCTTCGTCGACGACAAAGCAGGTCGGAGCGGGCGCCGCGGCCGTGCCGCCAGCATTCGCCCTTTCACCGCCGCCAGGCGGTTGGTGTCCGCGGTCCAAGCCTTCGGTCATGCCCCTCGATCGCGGCTGCGATTGCGCAATTCGTCAGTAATTTCTTGCACCTGAACGGTTAAATATGAGTTTCAGAGCTGCCAAACCGGTGAGACGCAGGCGGTCTCGCTGGTCCGGCCGGCACGCCTCAATCCCGGGTCAAGCCGGTCCGAACGGCGTAGATGTCGCCCGAATTGGCGCTCATCGGCAGCGCCGCGAGCCAGTTTGCGATGCCGCGAGCATCCTGCCATTCGGCATGAGCCAGCGCCTGGCTTTCGCCGAGCGCGGCATTGTAGAGCCGGAACCCGAGCGTCACGCAGCGCTCGATGCCGGCCACGGCCAGCTCGCGCTGGATGGTCGTGAACTCAAATGACAAAGCGGGCACGGGCTGCGTCAGGCCGGCCAAGGCTTCGACTTCGAACCCCTCGACGTCGAGCTTGATGAAGGACGGCAACCCGTGCCGGTCGATCAAGGCGTCCAGCGTGGTGACCGGCACGCGCACGGTCTTCGACCATTGCTGACCTTCCCAGCCCGGCGCGCCGTCGGCGGCCTTGATGAAAGCATCGGAGGCGCTCGACACCGTCGGGTTGGTGGGATTGACCTTGAGGTCGACCGATCCCGCGCTGCGTCCGACCGCCACCGGCTCGAGGGCCACGGCGCGGTCGCGGCCGTAGATCAGCTTCAATGTGCGCGCCAGCGCGGGTTGGGGCTCGACCGCGACCACGCGCGCGCCGAGCCGCCGGAAGGACGCGATCCGGTCACCGACATGGGCGCCGACGTCGAACACAAGATCGTTCGCACGAACAAACTGTCGATAGAGGCTGTCCATCTCGCCGCGTCGTGCGCCGCGGCCATAATAGATGCGCAGCGAGCGGACGACGCCGCGCAGCGTCCGCCACTTGTCGAGCAGGGTCACGCGCGCTGTCCGGCCGCGAGCTCGACTGCCGGCAGGGCGAGCGCCGCCATTTCGTGGGGCGGGGCGATTTCCTCGGGCAGGCGTCCGAGCCCGATCCGCACCATGGCGCGGCCGAGCGCCGGCGACGCCGTGACGACCGCGAGCGGGATCGACAGCAACGGTCCGCCGGCGACGAACAGGGCGTAGGGGATCGCCGCCGGCACGGTCAGCGCCAGCAAGCCGAGCGTGGACGCTCCGAGCAGCGTGTGCGGCCACAATTGCCGGGCGGCCAGCGACCACGGCACCTGATGGTCGTCGCGCGCCTGCGCGCCCCAGCCGACCGAACGGCCGGCCAGCAGCCGCGCCAGGAATATGGTGTGCGAGAACCACATGATCGGCGCCAGCAGCACGAAGAAGGTCGTCTCGATCACGACGCCGGCGACGAAGCGGAAGCCGCCGCCAAAGCTGCGCCGCAGCGCCGGTCGCGTCAGCACGTCGATCACGGTCGCGATCTTCGGCGCGAACCACATCACCAGAACAAGGATGAACACGGCGAGGCCGGCATTGGGGCGGATGAAGGCGTGGCCGGAGCCGGCGAACGCGACCCCGATCGAACCGAACACCAGCAATCCGATCCATCCCGGCGAGCCGAGGAACATCAGCAGGGCGAACGCGAGCTGGTAGCGGCTGACCCATTTGAGGCCCGGCATCACCAGGAAGTGCCAGTACTGCATGTTGCCCTGGCACCAGCGCAGGTCCCGGCGGATGAACTCGATCAGCGTCGGCGGATTCTGCTCGAAGCTCGCGCCTTCCTCCGGCATCACGCGCACCTCGTAACCCGCGCGCCGCATCAGCACCGCTTCGACCTGATCGTGGCTGAGGATGTGGCCGTCGATGAGCGCGCCCTTGGGGAGAACCGGCAGTTGGCAGTGCATCACGAACGGCGCGATCCGGACGATGGCGTTGTGACCCCAGTAGGGCCCGCAGTCACCCTGCCACCAGGCGCTGCCGATGGTGTAGGAGCGCATCCCGAGACGCATGCCGAACTGGAAGATGCGCGCAAAGGCGCTGGTCGACGGCATGCCGATGACCAGGCTTTGCAGGATGCCGAGCTGCGGATTGGCCTGCATGACGCGCACGAGACGAAGCACGGCATCGGCGGTCATCAGGCTGTCGGCGTCCAGCGTCAGGGCGAAGTCATGCTGCTCGCCCCAGCGGTCGCAGAAATCGCGGATGTTGCCGGCCTTGAAGCCGGTATTCATTTCGCGGCGGCGATAGGTGAGCGCAATGCGCCCGCGCCAGGCGTTCGCCAACTCCGAGAAATGCCTGCTCTCGATGGCGGCATGCGCAAGGTCGCTGGTGTCGCTCAGCACATAGACGTGGAACTGTTGCGCGACCGCGCGCTTCATCAGCCCTTCGATCATCGGCGCGATGTGCCGGATGACGCGTTCCGGTGGCTCGTCGCGGATGCAGACCAGGATGGCGGTCGATGCCACGATCGGCTCGCGCCCCGAGACGCGGCCCGCCGACGGCGTCACCGCCGCGACCGGATCCCGGGCGAAGCGCATGATGATGAAGCCGATAGTCGCGTTCCAGAAGCCGATGACCATCCACGGCAGCGTCACCGTGAACAGCGTGACCAGCAGCAGGTCGCCGGGGCCGAATCCGCCCGCCGACAAGGCGTAGGCGCAAAGCCAGATCGAGCCCGCCATCGACAGGCCGACCAGCGTGAAGAAAAGGGTCCGCCGGCCGGTGGGCGGCGCATCGGTTAAGGCTTCGGCGGAGCGGCGTTCCAGCATGGCTTTCATTTCCAGCGTATATGGATATAGCTCAATTTCCCAATTGCGGGCATGACGTTAGAACGCAGATATGGCGCCAAAAGCACTCTGGTACGTCGGTAAAAAGCGCGCCGAATTGCGCGACGAGATGGTGGCTGCACCGGGCGCCGGGGAATTGCGCGTGCGTGCGCGATTTGGCGCCGTCAGCCGCGGCACCGAGCGGCTGGTGTTCGAGGGGCGCGTGCCGGACAGCGAGTTCGAGCGCATGCGCGCGCCGTTCATGGGCGGCGCGTTTCCGCATCCGGTCAAATACGGCTACTCGATCGTCGGCACGGTGGAGGAGGGGGCGGATCGCGGACGAACCGTTTTTGTCCTGCATCCGCACCAGAACGAGTTCGTCGTGCCGGAGGCCGCAGCGGCGACGGTGCCGGACAACGTGCCGCCGCAGCGCGCGGTGCTCGCCGCCAACATGGAGACCGCGCTCAACGCGGTCTGGGACGGCGCGCCCGGCCCGGCGGATCGGATCGCCGTGGTCGGCGGCGGTGTGGTCGGGCTTCTGGTCGCGCGCTTGTGCGCGCGGATGCCGGGCACCAACGTGACCGTCATCGACGTGTCGACCGGCCGCGCGGCGCTTGCGCAGGCGCTCGGCGCAAATTTTGCGACGCCCGACAAGGCGCCCGAGAACTGTGACGTCGTCTTCCATGCCAGCGCCAGCGCGGCCGGCCTCGCCACCGCGCTCCGCATTGCCGGCGAGGAGGGCGCCGTCGTCGAGCTGAGCTGGTACGGCAGCGGCGACGTCGCCGCGCCGCTCGGCCAGGCCTTCCATAGCCGGCGGCTGCGGCTGCTTTCCAGCCAGGTCGGCAAGGTCGCTGCATCCCATCGGCCGCGCTGGACGTACCATCAACGACTGTCGGCCGCGCTCGCGCTGCTCGACGATCCCGCGCTCGACGCGCTGCTCGCGCCGCCCGTCGACTTCGCGGACCTGCCGGAGCGCCTGCCGGCGCTGCTTGCGGCGGATGCGGACGCACGCTGCCCGCTTATCCGCTATCCTCAGGCGTAGCGAAGAACTTGGCGAACGGAGGTGTTCCTTGTACGCGGTTGAAGTCTCCGACCAGATCATGATTGCCCATTCGTTCCGTGGCGCCGTGTTCGGTCCCGCGCAGGAATTGCACGGCGCGACTTTCGTGGTCCGCGTCGCGTTCTTTTCCGACCGGCTCGATGAGAACGGCATCGTGGTCGATATCGGACGCGCCCATGACGTTCTTAAGGCAGCGCTCAAACCGCTCAACTACCGCAATCTCGACGATCTGCCCCAATTCAAGGGGGTGAACACGACCACCGAATTCATCACCAGATACGTCTACGACCTGCTGGCGGATGCGGCACGCACCGGCGGCCTCGGCCGTCCGGGCGGCGAACTGTCGTCGATCCGTGTCACGGTGGCGGAGTCGCCGAGCGCGCGGGCCTGGTATGAGGCCCCGCTGCGATGAAGCAGGTGGTATTCGCGGTGCCGGGCGACCTGTCGACCCCGACCGGCGGTTACGTCTATGATCGGCGTATCGTCGCGGAGCTGGCGAAGACCGGATGGCAGGTCGAGGTCCTCGATCTCGGTGCGAGCTTTCCGCGCGCCACGGGCGCGGAGCTTGCGGAGGCGCATCGCCAGCTTGCCGCGGCGCCGACCGGCCGCCTCCTCGTCATCGACGGATTGGCCTTCGGCGTGATGAGCGAGACCGCCGAAGCGCTGCACCAGTCGCACAAATTGGTGGCGCTGGTTCACCATCCGTTGGCGCTTGAGACCGGTCTGCCCGCGTGGGAGATCTCCAAATTCAAGATCACCGAGCGCTACGCATTGTCCTTCGCCCGTCGCGTCATCACCACCAGCGCGACGACGGCGCGGATTCTGGCGAAGGATTTTGGCGTGCCGGAGCCGGAGCTGAGCGTCGTGCTGCCGGGCAACGATCGCGTTCCGCTTGCCGAACGCGCCGGCGGCGACGTCGTCAATCTCCTGGCCGTCGGCTCGATCGTGCCCCGCAAGGGCTATGACGTGCTGATCGCGGCGCTGGGCCAGATTCCGGATCTTCCGTGGCGGCTGGTGATTGCCGGCGATCCCGGCCGAAGTCCCGCGGCCGCGGCGGCGCTGACGGAGCAGATCGCATCGCTGCCTCTCGCTGATCGCGTGGAGCTTGCCGGCGTCGTGTCGGCCGAGCGGTTGACGAGCCTCTATGCGGCGTCCGACCTGTTCGTGCTGCCGTCCCGCTACGAAGGCTACGGCATGGCCTATACCGAGGCGATCGCGCACGGGCTGCCGGTGGTGGGCACCACCGCGGGCGCGATTCCGGAAGCGGTGCCGTCCGGCGCCGGAGTGCTGGTGCCACCGGACAATGTCGGCGAGCTCACATCGACCTTGAAGCGGCTGATCGGCGATTCCGCCGAACGTGCGCGCCTCACCGCCGGCGCGCGGGCTGCGGCGGCGGCGCTTCCGACCTGGGACGACGCCGGCCGGCAGTTCTCGCAAGCCTTGGACTTGGTTGCATGAGCGGATTCTCATCCGATTGGCTGGCGCTGCGCGAGCCCTATGACCTCGCGGCCCGCAACACAACGGTCCTCGACGCCGTGCTTGCGGCGTTTCGCGGGCAAGGGTCGATTGCGGTGGTCGATCTGGCGTGCGGCACGGGATCGACGTTTCGGGCGATCAGCGGGCGCCTGCCGGCGCGGCAGAGCTGGCGTCTGGTCGACAACGACCTCGGATTGCTCGGCACCGCGGCGTCACTGTCGCGGCCGCCGGCTGTCACCGTCGCCGCGCGCGCGGTCGACCTGGTGCGCGATCTCGAGCTTGCGCTCGATGGACCGATCGATCTGATTACGACGTCGGCGCTGCTCGACCTCGTTTCCGAGGATTGGCTCGAGCGGCTGATGATCGAAGCGGCAGCGCGACGGCTGCCGGTCTATGCGGCGCTCAGCTACGACGGGCGGGTTTCTTTCGATCCGCCGCATCGCTTCGATGCCGATGTCGTCGCCGCCGTGAACCGGCACCAGCACGGCGACAAGGGATTTGGCCCGGCGCTCGGGCCCGATGCCGTGCGCTACGCGGCCGATGTCGTCAAGCGCGTCGGCTATTCATTCGTCGAGGGATCGTCCGACTGGGCCTTCGGCAAAGCCGACCAGGCGATTCAGAACGAAGTGCTGCGTGGCTTTGCGAATGCCGTGGGCGAGCTTGGCGATCTCCCGGACGAGCGCGTGGCGGATTGGGTGGCGCGTCGCCTGGACATGGTCGCCGCCGGCTCCTCAAGCATGCGGGTCGGTCACGTCGATTTCTTCGCGATGCCGATGCCGATCCGCTGAGCGGACAGGTCGCAATCGAGCAGCACTTCGTCGCCGAGGATGTGGGCGCGCATCGGCGCCTTGATCGCCTCGTCGACCCGATTGATGGGTGCAAGGCTGACGCTCGACGGTCCGGCGCCGATGATCATGGGCGCGATCATGACATGCAGCCGGTCGAGACATCCCGCCGCCAGAAACCGCGAGACGGTGTTCGAGCCGCCTTCGATCAGGATGCGGCGGAAGCCGCGCTGCGCGAGCGCAGCGAGCACGGCGGCCGGCGCAAGCTGCCCGTCCGTCGCGGCAAGCTTTACCACCTCGACGCCGCCCGGAAGGGCAAGCGGTGTTTCCGTCCGGGTGATCACCAGCCGGCATGCGCCATCATCTGCAAGCAAACGAGCGGTCGGCGAAAGACGGCCGTTCGGATCGATCACCACGCGAGCCGGATTAGGACCGGTAACGCGACGGACGGTCAGTTGCGGATCGTCGGCCAGCGCGGTGCCGACGCCGACCACGACGGCATCCACCAGCGCGCGCAGGCGATGCAGATGCGCAAGCCCCGCAGCCCCGTTGATGTAGTGCGAATGTCCGCTGGCGGTGGCGATTCGGGCGTCGATCGATTGCCCGCACTGGCCGACGATAACCATGTCGTCGACCCGTCCTTTACGCAGCGGCCCGAATACCTCCTGCCAGGGCGGCGGAAGTAAAAAATCCGATTCTCGGAGCATCCGAGGAACTTCAGCCCACGTATCAGGGTTATCACCACTGGCCGCGCTGTTGGTGTCCTGCCTCAGGGGTTCTTTCGGATCGGTCGCCATCGTGTCATGATATTTGGAGAGGTTCACCGTGAAAACGCCCGTTTTGGCGTCAAGTATCGCTGAATGCCCGGCTAGCGGCGGGCACGTTCGGGGTTGGAGACCGTCAGTGATCGAGAGTAAGAGTGTCGCGTCTGCCGATCCGTTCGGGCCGGCGGATCATATCGCCGTTGAGCGGGGGCTGTCGGAATTTCGATCCGGACGTCCGGTTGTCATCAACTCACGCTTGGGGTCGGTGGCGGCTTTGCCGATTGATGGCATGACGGATGGGCGCTTGGCTGCCTTCCGGCAGCTTTGCGCGCCAGCGAAGTTGCACGTTGTCGTCACGGCAAGCCGGGCGCGAGCGCTCGGTCTCGACGCCAACGGTCCGGTCGGTCTTGCGCTTCCTGAAAATGCCAACGCCGCCACGCTCTTCGCGCTGGTCGCCGATGTGCGCGTCAGGCCGCCCGCCGAGATTTCGAATGCCGGCACCAATGCGACGGCTGCGATCGAGCTGGCCAAGCTTGCGCAGCGACTGCCGGCGCTGATCGTGGCGGATGTCACGAAGAATGCCGCCAACACCGGCGTGCTGATGCGCGTTGGCAGCGACGCGGTCCTGCAATTCCGACGCATGGCGATCGATTCGCTCGCGGTCGCAGCCGAAGCCGACGTGCCGCTCAACGGCGCCATCTCGGCGCGCTTCGTGATCTTCCGGGACGCGATCGGCGGCAGCTCGACGGCGGTCATCGTCGGCGAACCGGACAAGACGCATCCGATACCGTTGCGGCTGCACTCCGCCTGTCTGACCGGCGACGTGTTCGGCTCGCGGCGCTGCGATTGCGGCGACCAGCTTCGCCTGTCCTTGACCCGCCTCGACGAAGAAGGCGGCGGCATTATTCTTTATCTCGAGCAGGAAGGCCGCGGCCTTGGGCTGACCAACAAGATGCGCGCCTACGCGCTGCAGGATGACGGACTCGACACGCTCGACGCCAACACCATGCTTGGCTTCGACGATGACGAGCGGGACTACGGCATCGCCGTGCGGATGCTTCAGATTTTGGGCTGCACGCGGGTGATGCTGATGACCAACAACCCGGCCAAGCTCGATTGGCTGACCAAGGCCGGGATCGAGGTGTGCGGACGGATTCCGCTGCATGGCCCGGTCAACGCCGACAATCGCCGATACCTGACCGCCAAGGCGATGCGGGCCGGGCACAAGCTCGATCATTTGATGACGGCGCTGTCCGAACCGGCGGGGACGCCGGCCGAACCGGCCAGCATCACTCCGGCCGAGTGATCTGAGAACGGGCAGCGGAGGGGGCTCCAATGAGCGACATGACGGCGGCTGCGCCGGGCTACACGTTGACGGCGCGGTCGCTGCATTGGGTCATCGCCGTCTTGGTGCTGCTGATGATTCCGCTCGGCATCGTGATCGCCAACGAATGGGGCGGGCCGGCGCAGACCTTCCTCTACAACCTGCACAAATCGATCGGCGCGACGCTGATCCCGCTGGTCATCATCCGGCTGCTCTACCGGCTGGGCAATCCGCCGCCGCCGCTGCCGGACGACCTGCCGGCGATCCAGCAGTTCGCCGCGCATGCGACGCACTGGGCGCTGTACGCGCTGATCCTGGCGCAGCCGATCGTCGGCTACATCATGACGTCGGCCTATCCGGCGCCGGTGCCGTTCTTCGGCCTGTTCAACCTGCCGGCGATCTGGCCGGAGAACCGCGCGCTGTCGGAGCAGCTTTCGGCCGTGCACCTGTATCTCGGGCCTCGCCATCGCGGCCGTCGCGGCGATGCACATCGGCGCGGCGCTGTTCCATCATTTCGTGCGCAAGGATCGCATCCTCATGCGCATGATTTCCGGCTAAGCTGCCGGCAATGGCCAGCGCCCCGACGAGCCGCGTGCTGGGCGAGCTGACGTTCCAGGACGCCGCGCGCGCGATCAAGGACACGCTCGATCCTTTGCCTGCCGCTCGGCGCCATCGAGCAGCACGGGCCGCATCTTCCGCTCAACACCGATGTCGTGGTCGCCGAGGGATTGACCGGCCGCCTGCTCGAACGCTGGGGCGAGCGAGTTCGACCTGTGGCAGCTCCCGACGCTCTCGATCGGCCTCTCACGGGAGCACGACTGGGCGGCCGGCACGCTGAGCCTGTCGATCCAGGGCTTTGCCGGCTATGTGCGCGACCTCGCGGGCGCGATCGTGCGCGCGCTGCCGGCGCGCAATCTTGCGATCGTCAACGGCCATGGCGGCAACCGCGGCATCCTGGAAAATCTGCTGCATGAGCTCTCCGGCGACTTCGGGCTCAACGCCGTGCGTGCTGCATCCGTTCGATCTCGCCGGCGCCGATCCGGCGCAGGCCGACGTCCATGGCGGCAAAGGCGAGACCTCGGTGATGCTCGCGCTGGCGCCCGAGACCGTGAGGCGCGACCAACATCGGAAAGGGCGGACCGCCCGATCCGAAGGCGGTGCAGTCGTTGATTTTCGAGCGCGGCGCGACCTGGGGCTGGCGCAGCGACGACGCGCGGCTCGCGCGCGACGGCATCATCGGCGACGCGAGCGGCGCGACGGCGGAGCACGGCGTGGCGCTGATCGAGCGCATGGTGACGGCGGCCGGCCCGGTCTTTGCGCGGCTCCTGGAAAACCAGAAGCTTATTCAAAGCCGTCCGCGTTAGCGCGTCGTCCGGCGAGAACGGCGATGGCGCCGACGAGGCTCGCCAGCACGCACCAGTAACCGTAGCGGAATTCGGCGGCGACGCCGAACGGCAGGAACGACAGCACGTAGACGATGGCCGAGCCGGTCGCGCCCAAGGCGAACGCGCCCGCCGGCCGTGGCGCGCAACGGCCAGGCCAGCGCGCAGACCAGCGATCGCGATCGCGAGCCAGAATCCGAGGCTGAGCAGCCAGAACGGCTGCAGCACGTTTTGCACGGTGATCATCCCCGTGAAGAGCGGATTCGTCGCATGCACGCGCCGTGACGGCTCGTTGAGGTCCAGCACCGGGATCAGCAGGACGTCGCGGCTGAGGAATCGGCCCATGAACGTCGCGCGGTGCTTCAGGTAGGCGAGGGGATTGGACAGGACGGCGTTGCGCCAGGCGTCGACCAATCGCGGCGTGCCGAAGATCCGGTCGTCCTTGCGTTCGAGCCGCTGCATCACGAAATCGCACGGCGGGATGTGCCAGTAATAGTCCCAGCGGTCCGGGTTGTAGCATTTGGTGAGAAGCATCGCGGTCTGCGTCGGGCGTGAATGCCACCGGAAACCGGTTCTCGCCCGAATAATAGGTGATACCGCCGAGGTCGAAGACGAACACGCGAGTGCAGCGGATAGAGCCGCTCGGCGTTGAGCGCGGTGTAGTAGACCGTGTGGATCAACGCATAGCCGGCGACGATGCCGGGAATGAGAATGAGCGCGACGCGTTTCCAGTGGAACGCGGCCGGCCACATCACATAAGCCGCCAGCAACGGCGCGGCGATGATCGCGTTCGGCCGCAGCAGTACGCCAAGTCCGACGAGCAGCATCGCGATCGTCTGGGCCGGCCACCGGATCGCCGCCGGCCGGGAGGCGGTGGCGTAGGTCAAGGCTGCGGCGAACAGCCAGACGTCGGCGAACAGGATGTCGCGCCAGATCAGTCCGGCGAAGAAGAACGCCGGCGGGGTGAATGCGAGCACCATGGTTGCGATGCCCAGCCACCCGGCATGGCGCGCCGCCGTGCGGGCGACGAGACCGAAGCCGCCCCAATAGAGCGCAGCATCAGCAGCAACATGCTCATGGAGCCGGGCGCGATCGGGTCGATGAGCGCGCCAGAGCACGGTCATCACCGGCGATTGCCAGTCGCCCAGATCGCCTTGATGCTCGCCTTGTAGACCCACGCGGCGTCGATGCTCATGTAGCCGGGGTAGAACGCCGCCAGGCTGAGCGCGAAGCCGGCCGCGAGCAGCGCGACCATGCGACGAACCGCGCGCGTGCCGGTTCGGCTCACGGCATGAGGGGATCCCAGCCGCTGGATCGGGTCGGTCGACGCTGCGCATCTATGAACAAGTTCAGCGCAGCGCTGCTGTTCAGCGCGCTCAGGCTGAGCTTCTGGCGGCCCTGCGCGTCGAAATTGTCGGGCGCGAGCCAGCGCTCGAACGCAGCCTTGCGCGCCGGCCACTCGCTATCGAGCATGGAAAAATACGCGGTGTCGCGGCTGCGGCCCTTGGCGATGATGTGCTGGCGCAAGATGCCTTCGAACACGAAGCCGTAGCGCAGCGCCGCGCGCCGCGACGGCGCATTGAGCGCATTGCATTTCCATTCGTAGCGGCGATTGCCGAGCGTCTCGAAGGCGTAGCGCGCGAGCAGGTATTGCACCTCGGTGCCGAGCGGCGTGCGCTGCAGGGCCGGCGAATAGACGATGTGCCCGACCTCGACCGAGCGCGCCGCCGGACGGATGTCCATCAGCGTCGCGATGCCGACGGCGGCGCCGGACGGATCGATCACCGCGTAGGAATAGGGGTCCTCGAGTGGCACGCGGCTTGCGACCCAATCGGCGAAGGTCGTTCCGTCTGCGAATGGGCCGTAGCTCGACATGTAGGTCCAGATGTGGTCGTGGCCTTCGCACCGCGCGCCACAGCGCGTCGGCATGATGCGCGGCGAGCTTCTCCAGCCGGCCGTAGCGGCCTTCCAGCACGACCGGCCCGGGCCGGCGGGCGGGCGTGGCGTCGACCGGCGGGCCGACCGGCAACTCGCTCATGGCGCGCGCTTCTTGAGGTCGTCGCGGAACAGCGCCGTTCAACTCGGCGCCGGGCGCGCTGTCGTTGAGGCCGTCGAAGCGGCCTTCGTCGGCGATCTGCTTGGCCACGCGCATCACGCCGCCCCAGGCGACGCGCGCCAGTGCGCCGCCGACGCTGATGCGGCGGACCCCGAGCGCGGCGAGATCGGCCACGGTCAGCGGATGGGCGCCCGACGACATCAGCACGTTGACCGGCTTCGGCGCGACCGCGTTCACCACCGCCGCGATCTGCTCGCGGCTCTTGATGCCGGGCGCATAGAGGCAGTCGGCGCCGGCGTTGGCATAGGCCTTGAGCCGCGCGATCGTCTCGTCGAGGTCGGGACGGCCGAGCAGGAAGCATTCGGCGCGGCCGACCAGCAGCACGTCGCCGCCGGCCTTGTCGATTGCCGCCCGCGCGGCGCGCAGCCGCGCGACCGCGTCGTCGACGGAATAGAGCTTGCGGTCGGCGCCATCTTCGATCGACACGCCCGCGATGCCGGTTTCCACGGCGAGCCGGACGCTTTCCGCGACGCCGGCGAGATCGTCGGCATAGCCGGCCTCGAAATCGGCGTTGAGCGGCAGGTCGGAGGCGTGCGCCAGCTCGTGGAGATGCTCGAGCATCATGTCGCGCGGCACCGCGCCGTCAGCGCGGCCCTGCGCGAAGGCAAAGCCGGCACTGGTCGAGGCGATCGCTTTGAAGCCGAGATGCTGCAGATAGCGCGCGCTGCCGACGTCCCAGGGATTGGGGATCACGAAGCAGCCGCTCTCGTGCAGCTGGCGAAAGGTCTTGCGCTTGTCGGCGACGGTCGGCATGGGCGTGATCCGTCAGTGGCTGTGGCGTGGCTGACTGGTCTGCGCCACGCGTTGGAATTTCACCGCCGGCTTGAGCACCATGCCCTCGGCGAGCTGGTCGACGATGCCGCGCTGGATCTCCTGCCAGGGCGTCTGGCTTTCCGGATAGGGATAGCCGCCGTTCTTCTGCAGCTCGGCGCGGCGCTTCGCCAGCTCCGCCTTGGAGATCAGGATATCGGCGGTGCCCTTGCGCAGATCGATGCGCACGCGGTCGCCGGTCTTGAGCAGCGCGAGCCCGCCGTTGGCCGCCGCCTCGGGCGACGCATTGAGGATCGACGGCGATCCCGACGTGCCGGACTGGCGGCCGTCGCCGATGCAGGGGAGGGAGTCGATGCCCTTCTTGATCAGCGCCGCCGGCGGCCGCATGTTCACGACCTCGGCCGAGCCCGGATAGCCGATGGCGCCGACGCCGCGCATGAACAGGATGGTGCGCTCGTCGATCTTGAGCGCGGGGTCGTCGATGCGGCGGTGATAGTCCTCCGGTCCGTCGAACACCACGGCGCGGCCTTCGAAGGCGTCCTGGTCCTTGGGATCGGAGAGATAGCGCTTGCGGAATGCGTCGGAGATCACGCTCATCTTCATGATCGCGGCGTCGAACAGGTTGCCCTTGAGCACCTTGAAGCCGGCGCGCTGCATCAGCGGCTTGGCGTAGGGGCGGATCACGTCGGCATCGGCGATCTCGGCGCGCTTCACGTTCTCGCCGATGGTCTTGCCGTTGACCGTCATCGCATCGGCATGCAGGCGCTTGGCCTTGCGCAGCTCGTTGAGCACGGCGGGCAGCCCGCCGGCGCGGTGATAGTCCTCGCCGAGATACGACCCGGCCGGCTGCATGTTGACCAGCAGCGGCACGTCATAGCCGATGGTTTCCCAATCCTCGATCGAGAGCCGGACGCCGGCGTGGCGCGCAATCGCATTGAGATGGATCGGCGCATTGGTCGAGCCGCCGATCGCCGAGCAGGCGACGATGGCGTTCTCGAACGCCTTGCGGGTGAGGATATCGAGCGGCTTCACGTCGGCGAGCACGAGCTCGACCGCGCGCACGCCGGTGTCGTAGGCGATCTGCGCGCGCTCCTTGTACGGCGCCGGGATCGACGCGCAGCCCGGCAGCGACAGCCCGAGCGCTTCGGCGATCGCGTTCATGGTCGAGGCGGTGCCCATGGAATTGCAGTGGCCGATCGAGGGCGCGGCCGCGGCGATCGAGTTCGACGAATTCGTCGTAGCCGATCTCGCCGGCCGCAAGGCGCTTCCCCATCGCCCATTTGATGGTGCCGGAGCCGGCGCGCTTGCCCTTCCACCAGCCGTTGAGCATCGGCCCGCCGGAGAGCACGATCGCCGGGATGTTGACGGTCGCCGCCGCCATGATCGCCGCCGGCGTGGTCTTGTCGCAGCCGGTGGTGAGCACGACGCCGTCGATCGGATAGCCGTGCAGCACCTCGACCAGGCCGAGATAGGCGAGGTTCCGATCGAGCGCCGCGGTCGGCCGCTTGCCGGTCTCCTGGATCGGATGCATCGGAAATTCGAACGCGATGCCGCCGGCCGAGCGGATACCGTCGCGCACGCGCTTCGCCAGCTCGAGGTGGTGGCGGTTGCAGGGGGAAAGGTCGGAGCCGGTCTGCGCGATGCCGATGATCGGCTTGCCGCCCATGATCTCGCCGCGGGTCAGGCCGTAGTTGAGGTAGCGCTCGAAATAGAGCGCGGTCGCGCCGGGATCGTCGGGATTGTCGAACCACAATTGCGACCGGAAGCGCGGCTTGCCGTGCTGCGGCGTCTTGCCGTTGCTTTTTCTACCTTTGGCCATGGTGGCTTCCTTGCCGATATCGAATGGGGGACGACGTCGCGATAGACATACGACCGAACGGCATGGCGATCCATGCCGGATCGCCGTCATTGGAGTGCGAGCCGTGCGGCGGCGGGCTCAGCCGAGCATCAGCCGCGCGGCCTCCTTGGCGGTCATGCCGACCTTGACCCCGAGCTTGGCCGCGGGCGCGTTGAGCACCGAAATCACGCCGTCGTTCCAGGTGCTCAGGCCTTCGCCGAGCCGCGCCGACATGGTGGCGACCGCCGCCGAGGGCACGCCTTTCTCTTCCAGCAGCGCCACGCCCTCGACCGCGGTGTTGTTGCGGGCGATGCCGGCGTCGTTGGCGATCGAGCCCTTCGCGCCCATGCGCAGCATGCCATCGGACGATACACGGGAAGAATTCGCGCCGCTGCAGACCACGTCGCTCGGGATCTTTTCCGTGATCGCGGTGGTGCCGGGCGTCGCCCAGATGCGGCCCTGGCCGACCTTGTCGACCACGACCGGCGCTTCTTCCACGCCGAGCGGCGTCGGGATGGATTTTCCGGGCGGCGCCTTGGCGAGCCGCGCCGCCGCCTCATAGGCGATCATCCCGATCTCGACGCCGAGCGCGCGCGCCTGCTTGTTGGCGCGGCTGATCGTGCCGATGAGCAGCGTCTCGCGGCCGTTCGAGGTCTCCGCCGACATCGCGGCAATGGTGGCGACCGGCACGTCGATGGTTTCGGCGTGCAGCAGCCCGCTGATGCCGGCATTGTCCTTGCCGATGCCGGCGTCGGTCGCGATCACCGCCTTGACGCCGCGGGTGAACATCGGCGCAAGGATGCGGGTGCCGCAATAGGAGCCGACCACGATCACGTCGTTCGGATGGGTCTTGTGCGGCCCGAGATAGCTCGATGAATTCGAGCGCGACGATGCGGCCGGACGCATCCTCATGCACCACCAGCATCTGGCCGCGTCCGATCGTCTTGCCGCTGGCGATGGTCGCCGGCGGCGCGGCCGATGCCTGAACGGATGAATGCGAACGAGGCGACGCCGCCCGCGAGAAAGGCGCGGCGCGGCAGCCATAGGTTCCCGGTCTTGGTCTTTGTCGTCATTCCAGTTTCCTCCCCCGGCCGCTTTCGGGCCGTTTGTCGCGGCATCCTAACGCTGGTGGAGGCGTCGCAGAAGTCGGAACCGGTGCTATAATTCTGGAAAGGAAGTGCGCTGGGAGGTGGGAATGACGTTGCGGTTTCGTGCATTGATCTTGGCCGGCTGCATGGTTGCGGGGCTCGTCCCCGGCGCGGCGCTGGCGCAGGACTATCCCAACCGGCCGGTGACGCTGGTCGCCCCGACCGCGCCGGGCGGCGTCATCGACCGCATCTGCCGCATCCTCGCAGCGAAGTTCTCGGAGGCCTGGAGCCGCCAGGTCGTGGTCGAGCATCGCCCGGGCGCCAACAATCAGCTCGCCGCGGAATACATCACCAAGTCGCCGCCCGACGGCTACACCCTGATGGTCAGCCCGGAGGTGACGTTCGCGGTCAATCCGTCGCTCTACAAGCGGTTGCCCTACGATCCGTTCAAGGGCTTCACGCCGATCGCCGGCCTCGTCATCATCAACCACGGGCTGATCCTGCATCCGTCACTGCCGGTCGAGAACGTGAAGGACCTGATCGAGCTTGCCAGGAAGAAACCCGGCGCGCTCAACTACGGAACCTTCGGCTCCGGCTCGACCGGCCACCTGAACATGGAAATGCTCCAGACCATGTCGGGCACGAAATTCACCGCGGTCCACTACAAGGGCGCGACGCCCGCGCTGACCGACGTGATCGGCGGCCACATCCAGATGATGTTCGTGAGCGTGGGCACCGCGGTGCCGCAATGGCAGGAAAAGAAAGTGAAGTTCATCGCGGTCGGCGCCGGCAAGCGCATGCCATTGTTGCCGGACATGCCGACGGTCGCGGAAGGCGGCGTGCCCGGCTATGAGGGGGTGTCATGGTTCGGGCTGTTCGGTCCGCCCGGCATGCCCGCCGACGTCGTGGCCAAGATCAATGCCGAGGTCCGGCGCATCTTCGCCGACCCCGAGCTTCGCAAGACCATGGACCGCGAGTACTTCACGCCGATCGTCGGCTCGCCGGAAGAGCTCACCGAGCGCATCAAGGCCGACGAGCCGAAGTGGCGCAAGGTGATCCAGGCCGCCGGAATGACACCGCAGTAATATCGGCACGGCCGCCGCGAAAGCGGCGCGTCGACAAAGGGGACAAGGATGGCGTTGTGGCTGCGGGCGTTGATCGTTGCGGTGTGGTTGGTGCCGGGGCTCGCCCCCGATCCAGCGCAAGCGCAAGACTATCCCACCCGTCCGGTGACGCTGGTTTCGCCGGCGGCGCCGGGCGGCGTCATCGATCGGCTCTGCCGCATCCTGGCGCAACGCTTCCAGGAAGCCTGGGGCAAGCCGATCACGGTCGAGCACCGTCCGGGCGCCAGCAACCAGATCGCCGCGGAATACGTCTCGAAGGCGCCGGCGGACGGCCACACTTTGCTGGTCAGCCCGGAAACGACCTTCGTCGTCAATCCGAGCCTGTACAAGCGGCTGCCGTATGATCCGTTGAAAGGGTTCACGCCGATTTCGGGCCTCGTCATCATCAACCAGGCGCTGATCCTGAATCCTTCCGTGCCGGCTGAGAGCGTCAAGGAACTGCTCGCGCTCGCCAACAAGAAGCCGGGCGGGTTCAACTACGGCACCTTCGGCCTCGGCTCGAGCGCGCACCTGAACATGGAAATGCTGCAGACCCTGTCGGGATCGAAATTCACCGCCGTGCACTACAAGGGCGCGACGCCCGCGCTCACCGACGTGATCGGCGGGCACATCCAGATGATGGTCGTGAGCGTCGGCACGGTGGTGCCGCAATGGCGGGAAAAGAAGGTGAAGTTCATCGCGGTCGGCGCCGCGCATCGCATGCCGCTGCTGCCCGAGATGCCGACGGTGGCGGAAAGCGGCGTGCCGGGCTACGAGGCGGTGTCGTGGTTCGGGCTGTTCGGCCCGCCCGGCATGCCCGCCGACGTGGTGGCCAAGATCAACGCCGAGGTGCGGCGCACCTTCGCCGATCCCGAGATTCGCAAGATCATGGACCGCGAATACTTCACGCCGATCACCGGCTCGCCGGAAGAGCTCACCGAGCGCATCAAAACCGACGAGCCCAAGTGGCGCAAGGTGATCCAGGCCGCCGGCCTGCCGCCGCAGTAGCTGTTTGCGAGGACGCGGCTCCAAGGTACAGTCGGACAATGAACTCCGACGGCAAGATGCGGCTCGGCGCCTTTTTCAATCCGACCGGACACCACGTGGCCTCGTGGCGGCACCCGCGCTCGCAGGCCGACGCCGGCATCAATTTCCAGCACTATGTCGAGATCACGCGCACGGCCGAGCGCGCGAAATTCGACATGGTGTTCTTCGCCGACAATGTCTGCGTGCGCGAAGCCAAAATGGAGGCGCTGTCGCGCTCGGCGCAGTACATCGCGAATTTCGAGCCGCTGACGTTGCTCTCCGCGCTGGCGCCGATGACGAGCCATATCGGCCTCGTGGCAACGGCGTCGACGAGCTACAACGAGCCGTTCCATGTGGCGCGCAAGTTCGCCTCGATCGATCACATCAGCGGCGGCCGGGCAGGGTGGAATCTCGTCACCTCCGGCCAGGAGGCGGAGGCCAAGAATTTCGGCCGCGAGAAGCACTATGCCCACGGCGAGCGCTACGAGCGCGCGCGCGAGTTCGCGCAGATCGTCACCGGCCTCTGGGATTCGTGGGACGACGACGCTTTCGTGCGCGACAAGGAGAGCGGGCTGTTCTTCCACCCGGAGAAGCTGCATCCGCTCAACCACAAGGGCGAGAATTTCTCCGTCCGCGGTCCGCTCAACGTGCCGCGCACGCCGCAGGGGCGGCCGGTGATCGTGCAGGCCGGCGGCTCGGAGGACATGATCAAGGTCGCGGCCGAGTTCGCGGAGGTGATCTTCTGCGCGCCGCTGTCGCTCGACAACGCCAAGAAGTTCTACGCCGAGCTCAAGGGCAGGGTGGCGAGCTATGGCCGCGATCCGGATCAGGTCAAGATCATGCCCGGCCTGTCATGCATCGTCGGCCGCACCGCCGAGGAGGCGCAGGAACGCTACGACCATCTGCAATCGCTCATCCATCCGATGGTGGCGCGGGAAATCCTGTCGATGGTGCTCGGCTATGTCGATCTCTCGCGCTATTCGCTGGACGACCCGATGCCGCTCGACCTGCCGCAGTCGAACCTGAGCCAGAGCACGTTCCAATACGTGATGGAGATGGCGCGCAAGGAAAACCTGACCATCAAGCAGGTCGCCCTGCGTGTGGCCGGCGCGCGCGGCAAGGCGGTGGTGAAGGGCTCGCCGCAGCAGATCGCCGACGAGATGGAAGAGTGGTTCCGCAACGGCGGCTGCGACGGCTTCAACCTGATGCCGCCGTTCCTGCCCGGCGGGCTCGATGATTTCGTCGAGCTGGTGCTGCCCGAGCTGCGCCGGCGCGGGCTGTTCCGCACCGAATACGAGGGGCGCACGCTGCGCGAGCACCTTGGCTTGCTGCGTCCGCCGAGCCGGTATGCAGCGGCGCCCGGTGCAGCTCCGGCGGTCGAACCGGCCACCGAACGCTCGCGCGCGCCGGCGTGATCGCATCCGGTCCCGTCACAGGCAAGACAGGCCCCGAAAACGCGCCAATGACGGGCAATTACCCCCTTGTCGCAACTGAAAAAGCGTACCATTGTCCGCGCGCGGGGCCTGCGAAATATCCGAAGGAGTGTCGCCCATGAGAGCTTGGAAGTCAGCGCTGGCGGTCGCCGTTTGCGCGTTAGGATTGGGATTGCTGCCGGCGGCGCATGCGCAGTTCAAGCCGAGTCCCGGCGGCGGTGGCGGCGCTCCGAGTGCACCGGCCGCGCCGCAGGCGCAGGGCGATACGTTCCAGTTCAAGGTCTGCAACCGGTCGAAGATCCCGCTGTTCGTGGCGATGCTTTACAAGACCGATGCCGGCGCATGGCGCACCGTCGGCTGGGTGAACTACAAGCCCGGCGAATGCGCGCCGGTGCGCGGCGCCTATCCTCGCAATGACTTCTACTGGTATGCCGAGGACGGCCCGGGCAACGTGAGCTACGCCGGCAAGGACGCCTACGGCTGCATCAATTCGAGCGACGGTTTCGACCGCACGGTCAGCGGCGACTACCAGTGCTCGCCGACCGAGAAGGTCGTCGGCTTCACCAAGATCGACGAGAACAGCATTCGGGACGGCATCACGCTGACCGACTGACCGGCGCTGTTCGTTTGGAACGCCGACAATAAAAAAAGAGCCTGCGATGACGCAGGCTCTTTCCTTTTTTATCGTCAGCTCTCGGCTGTCAGCGTCCAGCCCGGACGCGCCGTCCTGAGGCTTAGTTCGGCGAGCGCGTGCGCCCGGACTGACCGACTTCCGCCGGCGTCGTCGAAGCGCTCGACTGCTGTTGCTCGGTGCTGTTCTGCGTGCGGAAGCTCTTCTGCACCGCGTTCGGATTCGGCTGTGGCAGAGCGCCGGCCGCCGGCTTCGGCGTCGGAGGGGTGGTCTGCGCGAGCGCCGAGAACGACGCCGTGCTGATGGTCGCAGCCGTCAGGGCGGCCAGGATCGTACCAAGTTTCATTGCCAAACTCCCAGTGTGTTCATATCGGTTGGGTTAGAGCCGTTGTCCCTCGCCGGGACTTGGCTTCGTCGCCCGAAAATGTCGCCCTACGCTTTCGACGTCGTAGCATGACCACTTGAACCGCCGTCATTCTACAGAATTTCTCATGTGTCGAAAGGGTGCGTCTTTATTGTGGCCCGCCTGCGGCTGCGTCGCAAAATCCGCCTATCTGACCGAAATTTAACCCTGTGCCGGCGGGCAAAGTCCCCGTCCAAAGGACGGCAACGCTTCGACCGACGACTTTTGCCAAACCGCGCCGGGTGGGCGATTTCCATACGTTTGGACCACGCGCGGCCCATACGTTTGGCAGCCGGACTTAGATGCCTGGATGATGTCCGCGCTCGCTGATTCGCTGCAACGTCGGTGTGGCATTCGATTTGCACGGAGCACATCATGTCCGCACGAAGCATTCTGGGTCCGGCGGTTGCGTTGGCTGTCATCCTCGGCGCCATCGACGCGCCGTTGGCGCAGTCCGCGTCGCAGCAGCCCGCGGCCATCGAAGAATGGGCCCATGACTTCACGGTGCTGACGATGGCGCCGGATGGCGCTTGGGGCACCGCCACCGACTCGCGGATCAACCGCGCCATCTTCCTCGCGATCAGCAATTGCAAGGCGATGTCGCACGCCGCGCTCGGCTGCGGCGCCTATCTCGCCACCGTTCGCGGCGGTTGGAGCCTGGGTATCCGGTGCGGGGGCGAGAACATCATCGTCGCCGACCGCAACCTCGCCGAGGCCGAACAGCGGGCGTACAGGCGCGAGACTGAGCTGCGAACGCTTTACGTGCCGGACATGCCGCCGTGCGACCGCGTGGTGACGGTCGATCCGAACGGCGCCGTCGTGAAGCCGCCGGTGGGATATACGGGCCAGATTCCGTCATCGCGATAGCGGCGCAAGGCAGGCATTCGCGGTTCCGAGCCGGGGAACATTGGGCCGAGCCGCAACGTTGTCTCCTGGGAGCACCAGCCCAGGAGCTGACCATGACCTATCCTCGGGATGATCATCGCGATTCAGGCCGCCGCCCGCCGCTCGAGCACGACAGCCGTATCGTACAGGGCTCAATGCTGGCGATTGCGGCCTTCGTCATTGTTATGGGCGGAATCGCCTGGTACGCGTTCTCCAACCACCGATCGGGGACTGCGTCGATCAATGCGCCGGCATTCGAGCGGTCAGTGCCGGACAGCACGACTGGCTATGGCGGTATGCGTCCGAAGCCAGCGCCGAAATCGACCGCACAGTAACGCGACGCGGGTGAGAGAACCTTTGAAGGGAACGACGATGCCGGAATATGACGAGCCGTCAATTGCTCCTCCAGGTCCGGCGACGGTCATCATGATCGTCATCGTGTCGATCATGGTCCTCGTCGCCAGCGGCTACATGATCTACACATATTCCGGAAGCCGCTCGACGACCCAGACCACGTCGACGTCCCAGACCACTTCGACTCCTGCGCGATAGGCGGATAGTCCGACCGTGACCCGTGCGGCTTGAGATGTGAGCGCCGCCGAGTTTCGGGACTTGCCGTGCGAAATTGCGCTCGGCCTCCTGTTTCGATAGGGTCTTGCACCCGGGGGAAACGCAGGCTCCCCGCCAGACGGCTCGCCGTTCAAGCTCTGCGCAGCACTCGACGTGTCGAGGAGGTTGCGCGTGGACCGAGCCAGGCTCTCGATCTTTCCAGGACATCTCCAGCCCGTGAACTGCCTGTTTGCGGCACGGGCCTTCCGCGATTTCGGCGACGGTTTCGTCGCCGTGCTGCTGCCGGCCTACCTGCTCGCGCTCGGGCACAGTGCGTTGCAGGTCGGCATCATCGCAACGGTGTCGCTGCTTGGTTCGGCGCTGTTGACGATGGCGGTCGGTTTCCTGGGCGCCCGCTACGACCACCGTCAGCTCCTGCTCGCCGCAGCCAGCCTGATGGCCGCAACCGGCGTCGCCTTCTCTGTCGTGCACGACTATGCGCTGCTGCTGGTCGTGGCGGCGGCCGGCACCATCAACCCGTCGTCCGGCAGCGTCAGCATATTCGTGCCGTTGGAACACGCGGTGCTCACGCGCGAGGTCTCGGCCGCCGAGCGGACCAGGATGTTTGCGCGCTACAGCCTCGTCGGTGCGTTTGCGGGCGCTGTCGGCGCGCTGGCGGCCGCCACTCCCGATCTCCTGGCGCCGTTCGGCCTCGACCAGCTTGCGGGCATCAAGGCGATGTTCGTCCTCTATGCGATCTTGGGCTTGGCCGGCGGTCTTCTTTACGCGCGCATTCCGCGACGGCCCCCGGCCGCCGCTTCGGGTGCTGCCGCGGCGCTCGGACCGTCCCGATTCATCGTCTACAAGCTGGCGGCGCTGTTCAGCTTGGATGCCTTTGCGGGCGGCTTTGTCGTGCAGTCGCTGCTGGCGCTGTGGCTGTTCGAGCGTTTCGACATGTCGCTCGCGGCCGCCAGCGTCTTCTTCTTCTGGACCGGCGTGCTTTCGGCGTTTTCGTTTCCGGTCGCGGCGTGGCTTTCGCGGCGGATCGGGCTCGTCAACACCATGGTGTTCACGCACATACCGTCCAGTGTGGCGCTGATCCTGGCCGCCGTCGCGCCCACGCTGCCGCTGGCGCTCGCTCTATTGTTGATCCGCGCCGCGCTGTCGCAGATGGACGTGCCGACGCGCTCGTCTTACGTGATGGCGGTGGTCACCGATGCGGAACGCGCCGCCGCGGCGAGCTTCACCGCGGTCCCGCGCAGCCTGGCGGCCGCCGCCAGTCCCGCGCTCGCGGGGGCTCTGTTCGCCGCCTCGTTCCGGGCCTGGCCGCTCATCATCTGCGGCGTGCTGAAGATCGTCTACGACCTGCTGTTGCTGGTGCAATTCCGGCACGTGAAGCCGCCGGAGGAGCTGTGACGCTTCATCTTGGCGGGCTGCGGAAGACATCCACCGGAAAGCAAAGAACCCCGGGCGATGCCGGGGTTCTAGGAGTTCAATCAAGTTTCTTTGGACGTCTCGTTGCAAGCCCTTACGAGCCGGGCTGAGGCTGCGGCGCATACATCGGAGGCTGCGGCGCATAGGCCGGAGCTTGCGGAGGAGCGTACGCGGGAGCCTGCGGCGGAGCATACGCCGGGGCCTGCGGAGGCTCGTAGTTGACCGGCGCCGGAGCCGGAGGCGGGCACTGGTAGACCGGTGCCGGCGGCGTGTAGGTCGGATAGACCGGATACGACGGAGCGGCATAGGTCGGGTAGTAGTAGCGATACCAGCGGTGATAGCGCCAGTAAGCGTAGTGGTGGCGGTGATGGTGGTGGTGGTGGCCGTGGTGACGGTGGTGGTGGTGATGGTGGCCGTGGTGACGGTGATGGCCGTGATGACGGTGATGGCCATGATGACCGTGATGACCACCGCCGTGCATGTGCCGCATACCACCGCCGCCGCCACCGCCGCGGTGACCGCCGCCGCCGCCGCCGCCGTGACCGCGGGCGTCGGCATTGCTGGACGCGAGCGTCGCAACGGCAACAACGACCGCTGCGGCGAAAGCAAAGATTGCAGTGCGCTTGAACATGTTGAAGGTTCCTTAGGTTTGCTCGGCTGGGCTTATCCCCGAGCCGTGATTGCAATCTCGCTGATGCCGCGGCTGGTGGCTGTGTCGGCCATCACAGTTTGGGCGAATGCAACGCCGCCGGACGGTGGCCGGGCAAAACGCGCAATAACGCTCGGAAAAACGGGGCTTGAGCCAGGGCGGTCAGCGGCAAAACGGGCCGATTGATCGGCCCCCTGGTATTCCCGTGGGTTGAGCCAAAGCCCCGACGGAACTAGGCTATTGGCGGCGTTGCGCCGCAATTGTGCAGGCCGGCTCTCTCAGTGGCGTTTGGCCTGATTTGTCAGATCGACAATCAAGTCGTCAGGGAAGGAAGTGCAATGCGCGTCATGTTCCTGCCGGTGACGCTGGGAGTGGTGCTGTTTGCGCATGGAGCGGTCGCTCAACGGGGCGTGCCTACGGTCCCGGTAGCCCCGCCCGTCATCGTCGTGCCACCACCGCCGCCGCCTCCGCTTAGTACCCCTCTTCAGACATACCCAGTTCCGAGACCGCAAACCTGCACGACGGTTTGCAGGCCGCGCGCATATTGTGCGCCCGGCGCCAATTGTCCGAATGACAATTGCACCGTTGAGTGCCGTTAGGGCGCGGGGGGCGCAAGGACGCGCAGGCTCCGACATGACCGAATTGGCGTGGGACGACCTTCGTTACGTTCTTGCCGTCGCCGATGCGGGATCGCTTGCAGGGGCGGCTCGCACCCTCGGCGTAAATCATACGACGGTGCTGAGGCGCGTCGACGCCTTTGAGAAGCGGCTTGGTTTGCGATTGTTCGAGCGGCTGCCGACCGGCTATGTCCTGACCGCTGGCGGCGAGGAACTCATCGCGACGGCGCGCCACATCGACGACACAGTGACGAACCTCGAGCGCAAGCTTGCCGGGCAGGATCTCCGGCTGTCCGGTGCAATTCGCGTCACCACCACCGACACCCTGATGGGATCAATCCTGCCCGACATTCTGGCGGCGTTTCGCGCCGCTCATCCTGGAATCAGCATCGAGGTGGCGCTCTCAAACGTCATGTTCAATCTTACGAAACGCGATGCCGATGTAGCGATCCGTCCCGCCAGCAATCCGCCCAAAACGCTCGTCGGTCGCCGCATCGCGGAGATTGCACACGCGATCTATGGGAGTCCCTCTTACCTGGCGAAGCACCGAAAGACCGAAGATCTCGTCGCCCACCAGTGGGTCGGGCCGGACGATACGCTGGCGACCACGTCGATCGCGCAGTGGATGCGTTCGAAGCTGCCCGGGAGCGAGATCACGCTTCGCGCTGACTCGCTTCTGGGCTTACGGCAGGCGGCGCTGGCCGGTCTCGGGCTGGCGGCGCTTCCGTGTTATTTGGGCGATACGTGCCCCGGTCTCGTACGCGTTCACCGTCCCATTGTCGCGATGCAGACGGAGCTTTGGATTTTGACGCACGAGGATCTGCGTCATACCGCCCGGATCAGGACCTTCACCGAGTTTGCCGCCAAGGCGCTCGGTCGCCATCGCCGACTTATCGAGGGGACTGACGCCCCGCGCGGCCGCAAACGCTGAGACCGCGTTCGGGCATTTCCCTGTGCGTTCCCGCAGACTGAATCGGCAAAAGTACAGATCGCGGCGCGTTCCCGCGCGCTCTATCTCCAGCCGGTGAGCACAAAGCGGACCGCCTGAACCGCGTCGTCGCAGCTCACGGAAAATATGGAGTTCGTGTCATGGAAGCACTGTTTGTGCCGCTGTCTCTGCTTGCCGGAGGCTTGCTGGCCGTCCAGGCGGGGGCCAATACCCAGCTCTCGAAGGCAACCGGCAACCCGTTCGTCGCGACGACCATTCAGGTCGTCATCGCCGGCGTGCTGCTCCTGATCGTTGCTGCCGCAACCGGGACCGTGCTTGCCTTCGGCAGCCTGCCGGGCGTGCCCTGGTGGCATGCGATCGGAGGCATTGCGACGGCGATCTATGTCGCGTCCACCATCATCCTGTTTCCGCGGCTTGGCGCGGTGGTGACGGTCGGCCTGTTCATCGCGGGCCAAATGCTCGCATCGCTCAGTCTCGACACGTTCGGGGTGCTCGGCGTGCCCCCGCAGCCGGCGGAAGCGATGACGATCATGGGGACGCTTGCGGTGTTCGCCGGCGCCACGGCGATCGTCTTCGGTCAGAAAGGCGCGACCAGCGAACTGTCGGCCGCGAAGCTCGGATGGATCCTTCTCGCGCTGCTCGCGGGCGCCGTTCTGCCTGTGCAAGGCGCGATCAATGGACTTCTGCGAAGCGATATCGGAGCGCCGTTCGTCGTCGGCACCATCAGCTTCACGGTTGCGACCCTGTCCATGGCCGTCGTGCTGTTGCTCACGATTGCCCTCACGGACGCCCCGAAGCCGCAGCTTGCCGGACTTGCGAAGATGCCCTGGTGGGGATGGCTTGGCGCGGTCTGTGGCGCCACCTACGTGACCACCGTCTTCACCGCAATTCCTGTGATCGGTACCGCCGCCGCCGTTGGCCTCACGGTCGCCGGCCAGCAGATCGCATCGCTGTTCGTGGATCGCTATGGTTGGTTCCGTCTGCCCAAGCGCCAGATCTCCGCTTTGCGCTTCGGAGGCGTGGTGCTTCTGCTTGCCGGCGTCGCAGTTATTCAGGTGTTCTGACAATCGTTAACTCGGAACACAGCGTGCCCGCCGGGATGTCCCCGCAAATGAGGTTGCGTGGCCTCCCGTTCTCTCCAAGCCTTTGAATTGATTGGCGACCCCGGGAGGACTCGAACCTCCGACCAACAGCTTAGAAGGCTGCTGCTCTAATCCGCTGAGCTACGGGGCCGTTCCAGTCTTGTAACCGCCGTCTTTTAACAAAGGGGCCCCCCGGTCGCCAGCACGCGAGTTAATGTTTCCGGTCACGACCTCGACACGATTGAGCGATCATTTTTAGCTGTCCCGCACGGTGGTGGCCGGCGGGGATGGAGGTTCACCCATGTTTTCGTCGCCCGCCCGCGCCGGCCTTCTTGCCGCGCTCGTCACCCTTTTGTCTGTCGCCATCTCGGGCGTTGCCGTCGCACAAAAGGCGTTCCAGCGCGACGACCTCGCCGATGCGGCGATCAAGCTCGAGGCGCAGATCAGGGCCGAATCGGGTCAGGTGACGGCGCCCGCCGCGGCGCTGCGGCGCGATGCCGATGCGGCGTTCCAGCGCAACGATTTCCGTTCAGGCTTGCAGATCCTCGGCCGAATCACCGTGGTCGCGCCCGAGGACAGCGCCAACTGGCTGCGCATCGCGCAGACCGTGCTGCAGATCCGGCCGGGCAATGTCCGCGAGCGGACGTCGCTGCTCGAACGCGCCGCGACCGCCGCCTACATCGCCTACCAGCGCACCAAGTCGCCGGCAGAGGAGGCGGCCGCCCTGCTGATCGTGTCGCGCAGCTTCGCCGACCGCCAGCTCTGGCGTCCCGCGCTCGACGCGATGCGGCTCTCGCTTGATCTCCGGGAGGTCGCCGACGTCCGTCAGCAATACGAGCGCATGCGCGAGGATCACGGCTTCCGCCTGCTCGACTACTCGGTCGATGCCGACGCCTCGTCGCCGCGCGCCTGCTTCCAGTTCTCGGAGGATTTGCCCGGCCGGCGCGCCGACCTGTCGCCGTTCGTCGCGGTCTCCGGCCAGGACCGCCCGGCGCTGTCGGTCGACGCGCGCCAGATCTGCGTCGAGGGCCTGAAGCACGGCGAGCGCTACTCCATCACGCTGCGCGCCGGCATTCCGTCCTCGGTCCGTGAAACGCTGGCGAAGCCGGCCGAATTCAACATCTATGTCCGCGACCGCAAGCCGCTGGTGCGCTTTTCCGGCCGCGCCTATGTGCTGCCGCGCGTCGGGCAGCGCGGCATTCCTGTCGTGAGCGTGAACGCGTCAGCGGTGACGCTCGAGGTCTATCGCATCGGCGACCGCAACCTGGTCTCGACCGTGCTCGGCCATGACTTCCAGCGCACGCTCAACCGCTACGAGCTCGCGCGGCTTGCGGGAAGAGCGCGGCTCGCAGGTCTGGAAGGGCGAGATGAAAGTCGAGCCCACGCAGAATGCGGACGTAACCACCGCATTCCCGGTGAGCGAAGCGATCCCCAATCTCTCGGCCGGCGTCTATGTGGTGGTGGCGAGCGCCGCCGGTGCGATCGGCGAGGACTTCGCCGACCTGGCGACGCAATGGTTCATCGTGTCCGACCTCGGGCTCACGGCCTATTCGGGCAACGACGGCATCCACACCTTCGTGCATTCGCTCGAAACCACGCAGGGCGGCAACAATGTCGAGGTGCGGCTGCTGTCGCGCAACAACGAGGTGCTCTCGACCAAGCGCACCAACAATGCCGGCTATGTGCAGTTCGAAGCGGCGCTGGCGCGCGGCGAGGTCGGCGCGGCGCCCGCGATGCTGGTCGCGACCGACGCCAAGGGCGACTACGCCTTCCTGAGTCTTCGATCGCCGGCGTTCGACCTGGCCGACCGCGGCGTGGCCGGCCGCAATGCGCCGGCCGGTCTCGACGGATTCGTCTTCACCGAGCGCGGCGTCTATCGCTCCGGCGAGAACGTGCACGTCACCGCGCTGCTGCGTGACCCGCAGGGCATGGCCGCTGTCGGCGTGCCGCTCACGCTGGTGGTCGAGCGTCCCGACGGCGTCGAATACCGGCGCGTGACGGTCGCCGACCAGGGCGTCGGCGGTCGCAGCCTCGAAGTGCCGCTGGTGCAGTCGGCGCCGACCGGCACCTGGCGCGTGCGCGCCTTCACCGACCCGAAACGCCCGGCGGTGGGCGAAGTGACGTTCATGGTCGAGGACTACGTGCCCGACCGGCTGGAGTTCGAGCTGAACTCGGCGGCGAAAAGCGTCGCTCGCGCGGAGCCGGCGCAGGTCACGCTGGAGGGCCGCTATCTCTATGGCGCACCGGCGGCCGGCCTTGAGGTCGCGGGCGAGGTCATCGTCGCGCCGGCCTCGGAACGCACGGGCTTTGCCGGCTACCGCTTCGGCCTGTCCGACGAGCAGATCGAGGCCACGCGAAGCCCGCTTGAAGGGCTTCCGGCGACCGACAGCGCCGGGCGTGCCGCTTTCCCGGTCAGCCTCGACAAGGTGCCGCAGGCGACGCGTCCGCTCGAAGCGCGCGTGACCATCCGGCTTGCGGAAGCGGGCGGTCGTGCGGTCGAGCGCAAGCTCACGCTGCCGGTGACGGCCGCGGGGCCGATGATCGGCGTGCGGCCGCTGTTCTCCGGCCGTTCGCTCGGCGAAGGCGAGCAGGCGACGTTTGACGTTGTCGTCGTCGGACCCGACGGCGCGGCGCTGACGCGCAGCGGCCTGCGTTACGAATTGCTGCGGGTCGAGACCCGATATCAATGGTACCGCCGTGACAACACCTGGGACTTCGAGCCGGTGAAGCTGACGCGGCGCATCGCCGACGGCCAGCTCAACACCGCCGCCGGCACGCCCGCGCGGCTGTCGCTGCCGGTGCAATGGGGCCGCTACCGGCTCGAGATCTCGACTGGCGAGCGTGACGGCCCGGTGACGTCGATCGGCTTCGACGCCGGCTGGTACACCGAAGCGACCGCCGACACGCCCGACATGCTCGAGGTCGCGCTCGACAAGCCGGAATACGCGGCCGGCGACACCATGACCGTCGCGATCACGGCGCGTACCGCCGGCAAGGTCACGCTGAGCGTGATCGGCGAGCGCCTGCTGACAACCGTTACGCAAGACGTGCAGCCGGGCACCGCGCGGCTGCAAATCCCGGTCGGCAAGGACTGGGGCACCGGCGCCTATGTGGTGGGAACCTTGCGGCGTCCGCTTGACGCCAACGCCCAGCGCATGCCCGGCCGCGCCATCGGCGTGCAGTGGTTCAGCGTCAACCGCCAGGCGCGCACGCTCGCGGTCAACATGTCCGCGCCGCAGCTCACGCGTCCCGGCACGGCGCTGCGGATTCCGGTCAAGATCGGCGGCCTTGCGGCCGGCGAGGAGGCGCGCATCGTCGTTGCCGCCGTCGATGTCGGCATCCTCAATCTGACCAACTACAAGCCGCCGGCGCCGGACGAGCACTACCTTGGCCAGCGCCGCCTTGCTGCTGAACTCCGCGATCTCTACGGCCAGCTCATCGACGGCATGCAAGGCACGCGCGGGCAGATCCGGAGCGGCGGCGACATCGCCGCGGCGGAGTTGCAAGGCAGCCCGCCGGCGCAGAAACCGCTGGCGCTCTATTCGGGCCTGGTCACGGTCAAGCCCGACGGCACCGCCGAGATCGTCTTCGACATTCCCGATTTCGCCGGCACCGCCCGGGTGATGGCGGTGGCGTGGTCGCGCGACAAGGTCGGCCGCGCCACGGCCGACGTGACCATCCGCGATCAGGTGGTGGTCACAGCGACGTTGCCGCGCTTCCTGCTCAACGGGGATCGCGGCGCCATGCATCTCGACGTCGACAATGTCGATGGACAGGCGGGCGAGTACCGCGTCGAGGTGAAGAGCGACGGCGTCAACGTGACCGGCAAGGCCACGCCGCAGACGGTACGGCTCAACGCCAAGCAGCGCAGCGCCGTGTCGCTGCCGCTGACGGCGCCCGGCGTCGGCATCGGCAACGTCACCGTGCGCGTCAGCGGACCGGGCGGCTTCGCGCTCGAACGCACCTACGCGCTGGCGGTCAAGCCCGCGACGCAGATCCTCGCGCGCCGTACGGTGCAGACCGTCGCCCGGGGCGAGAGCGTCACGCTGTCGAACGACCTGTTCACCGATCTCGTGCCCGGAACGGGCAGCGTGTCGGTCTCGGTCGGGTTCTCGACCGCGCTCGATGCCGCGGCGCTGCTGGCGGCGCTCGACCGCTATCCGTTCGGATGCACCGAGCAGATCACCAGCCGCGCGCTGCCGCTGCTGTACGTCAACGACCTCGCCAGCGCGACGCATCTCGCGCTCGACGATGCTGTCGACAAGCGCATCCAGGAGTCGATCGACCGCTTGCTCTCGCGGCAGGGCGCGAACGGCTCGTTCGGCCTCTGGTCGGTGGGCGGCGACGACGTATGGCTCGACGCCTACGTCACCGACTTCCTGACCCGTGCGCGCGAGCGCAACTTCCAGGTGCCCGACACGGCCTACCGGCTGGCGGTGCAGCGGCTGCGGAACTTCGTCGGCAACGCCGAGGATCCGGGCCGCAACGGCGGCCGCAATCTCGCCTATGCGCTCTACGTGCTGGCGCGCAACGGCGCGGCGCCGGTCGGCGATCTCCGCTACTTCGTCGACACCAAGCTCGACGACTTCACGACCACCATTGCCAAGGCGCAGCTTGCCGCCGCGCTCGGCATGCTCGGCGACAAGGTCCGCGCCGAGCGGGTCTATACGGCGGCGCTGCGCTCGATGGCGCCGCAGCCGACGCTCGAATACGGCCGGGTCGACTACGGCTCGGTCCTGCGGGACGGCGCGGCGCTGATCACGCTCGCGTCGGAAGGCGGCGCGCCACGCGCCACCATCACCGGCGCGATCGAGCGTGTCGAGGCCGCGCGGGCGCTGACGCCTTACACCTCGACGCAGGAGAACGCGTGGATGGTGCTGGCCGCCCGTGCGCTCGCCAAGGACGCAACCGACGTGTCGCTCGACGTCGCCGGCGAGAAGCGCCAGGGCGCGCTCAACCGGCGCTTCCTGCCGAGCCATCTGCAGCCGCCGCTGCGGATCGCCAACACCGGCGAGGCGCCGTTGCAGGCGGTGGTGACGGTCAACGGCGCGCCGCTGGTGCCGGAGCCCGCCGCCGACCGTGGCTTCAAGATCGAGCGGCTCTACTTCACGCTCGACGGCAAGCCGGCCGATCCGGCGAAGGCGAGGCAGAACGACCGCTTCGCGGTGGTGCTGCGGATCACCGAGCCGCAACCGCAGTTCGGCCGCGTCATCGTCGCGGACTACCTGCCGGCCGGGTTCGAGATCGACAATCCGCGTCTCGTGTCCTCCGGTGAGACCGGCACGCTGCCCTGGATTCAGGATAGTGCGGTTCCGGTCAATGCGGAGTTCCGCGATGACCGGTTCAGCGCCGCGTTCAACCGCAAGAGCACCGATCCGTCGGTGTTTACCGTCGCCTATGTGGTGCGGGCGGTGTCGCCGGGGACCTACGTACACCCGCAGGCGTTCGTCGAGGACATGTATCGTCCCGACCGCTTCGGCCGCACCGGCTCCGGCAAGGTTGAGGTGACGGCGGCGCGATGAACGACAACGCCACCAGCACCGGCGCGTCTCGCTCTCGTTTAACGGGGGCGGGACGGCGGCTGTGGCGCATCCTGCGCCTCGGTATCGCGGTGGCGCTGCTCATGCTCGTCATGATGACGGGCGTGAGCTGGTGGTGGATCGCCTCGCTGGGTCCCGTGCCGCGCGGGGAGGGGCTAGCGTTCTCCACGCTGGTGGTCGACCGCGACGGCCGTCTGCTGCGGCCCTACACCACGCCGGACGGCCGCTGGCGGCTGCCGGCGACAAGGGCGGACGTCGATCCGCGGTTTCTCGCGATGCTGTTCGCCTACGAGGACCGTCGCTTCATGAGCCACCGTGGCGTCGATCCGCTGGCGCTCGGCCGCGCGTTCTCGCAGTTGATCGCCAACGGCCGCATCGTGTCGGGCGCCTCCACGCTGACCATGCAGGTGGCGCGGCTGCTCGAGCCGCGCAGCGAGCGGAGCTTCATCGCCAAGCTTCGCCAGTTGGTGCGCGCGGTCCAGCTCGAACGCACGCTCAGCAAGGACGAAATCATCGCGCTCTACTTCAGCCTCGCGCCTTATGGCGGCAATCTGGAAGGTATCCGCGCCGCGTCGCTCGCCTATTTCGGCAAGGAGCCGCGGCGGCTGACGCTGGCGGAATCGGCGCTGCTGGTCGCACTGCCGCAATCGCCCGAGGTTCGGCGGCCGGATCGCTCCGCCGTTGCCGCGCGTTCCGCCCGCGATCGCGTGCTCGACCGGCTGGCGGCGGCGGGCGTCGTGCCGGCCGACGAGATCGAACGTGCGAAGCAGGAAGCCGTCGCGGAAGGCCGGCGTCCGATGCCGGCATTGGCGCCGCATTCGGCGGACGCGGTGATGGCCGCGACGCCCGCGCGCGCCATTCACCGGCTGAGCATCCAGGCGCCGCTGCAGAAGAGCCTCGAAGATCTCGCGCGCGAGCGGGCGCGCACGCTCGGTCAATCGATCTCGGTCGCCATCCTCGTGGTCGACAACGAGACCGGCGAGGTGCATGCGCGGGTGGCGTCGTCCGACTATTTCGACATGAGTCGCGCCGGCCAGGTCGACATGACGCAGGCGCTGCGCTCGCCGGGCTCCGCGCTCAAGCCGTTCATCTACGGCCTCGGCTTCGAGGATGGGCTCATCCATCCCGAAACGCTGATCGACGACCGCCCGATCCGCTACGGCAGTTACGCGCCGGAGAATTTCGATCTGAGTTTTCAGGGCACCGTCACCGTGCGCCGCGCGCTGCAGCTCTCGCTCAATGTTCCGGCGGTGGCGGTGCTCGATCGCGTCGGTGCGAGCCGCTTCACGGCGCGCCTGGCGCAGGCCGGCGGCGCGCTGGTGCTGCCGCGCGGCGAAGCGCCCGGACTGGCGATGGGCCTCGGCGGCGTCGGCGTGACGCTCAACGATCTCGTCATGCTCTATGCCGGCGTCGCGCGGCTCGGCAACACCATCGCGCTGACCGAGCGCATGGACGACGCCGGCGAGCCGCCGGCGCCGCGCCGTCTGATGGAGCCGGTCGCCGCGTGGTATCTCGGCAATGTGATGCTCGGCACGCCGCCGCCCGAGAACGCCGCCGGCGGCCGCATCGCGTTCAAGACCGGCACGTCGTACGGCTATCGCGACGCCTGGGCGGTCGGCTTCGACGGCAAGCGCACCATCGGCGTCTGGGTCGGACGGCCGGACGGCGCGCCGGTGCCGGGCCTGATCGCCCGCAGCGCCGCGGCGCCGATCCTGTTCGATGCCTTCGCTCGCACCGGCAGCCTCCCGGCGGCGCTGCCGGCAGCGCCCCGCGGCACGCTCGCGGCCGCGACCGGCCGCCTGCCGCCGCCGCTGCAGCGGTTCCGCCAAAATGGCGTGGCCGGCGAGGCGGATACGCAAGTCCGGATCATGTTCCCGCCCAATGGCGCGCGGCTCGAGCTGGCGAGCGGCGGCGACGGCCGTCCGGAACCCATCGCGCTGAAGCTTGCCGGCGGGGTCGGGCCGCTCACCGTGCTGGTCAATGGCCTGCCGGTGGAGGCGCCCTCCGGCCGTCGCAATACGGTGTTTTTCGAGCCGGAAGGGCCCGGGTTCGTGCGCCTGACGGTGATCGATGCCACCGGCTCCACCGACAGCGTGCTGGTGCGGTTGCAGTAAGACGGCAGGCTAGTGTCCCGATTGCGAAGTTCGCACCATTTTGCGGCGCGCTCGTTTACGAACTTCGGAATCGGAGGACACTAGCAACTCTTTGAATTTAGTGTGGCTTTGGTTCAGAAGTCCGCATTTCGGACTCGCGGCAAGGGGTGGTGCGGACTTCTGAACCGCCACACTAGTCGCGCTTCCCCCCGTTGCCCCGATTTCCTATTGTCCGCCTGCACTGCACAATGGGAGCGGGCATGGCCGTTGCGGCCGAAAATCGAGGGGGTCTCATCAAGCCGGCGCGCGGCCTGATGGCGATCGTCGACTTCGCGACCCGCTCGCATGCGCGCGCGGCGGCCGTGCTCGTCGTCGTCACGCTGCTCAGCATCCTGCCGGGCTTTTTCGCGATCGCGCCGACCGATCGCGACGAGTCGCGCTTCGCGCAGGCCACCAAGCAGATGCTCGAGACCGGCGATTTCATCGACATCCGGTTCCAGGAAACCACGCGATATAAGAAGCCGGTCGGGATTTATTGGCTGCAGGCGAGCGTCGTCAAAACCGCGCAATGGCTCGGGAAGCGCAACGCGATCACCACGATCTGGCTCTATCGCATTCCTTCGCTGCTCGGTGCGGTCGGCGCGGTGCTGCTGACCTATTGGGCGGCGCTTGCGTTCCTGTCCCGGCGCGCAGCGGTATTGGCTGCTTTGATGATGGCGACATGCCTCCTGCTCAGCATCGAGGGGCGGATCGCCAAGACTGATGCCACCCTTCTGCTCACCGCGGTTGCGGTGATGGGCGCGATGGCGCGCGCCTATCTGCCTGAGCAGCGCTCGAAGCTGGAAGGCAGGTCGGCCTGGACGGTGCCGGCGATTTTCTGGACTGCGCTCGCGGCCTCGGTGCTGCTCAAGGGGCCGGTGATCCCGCTGATCGTGTTCCTGACGGTGGTCACGCTGGCGGTCGCCGACCGCTCGGTCAAATGGATCTTCGCGCTGCGTCCGGTCATCGGCGTGGTCTGGTTCCTGGTGCTGGTGTTGCCATGGTTCATCGCGATCACCATGCGCGCCGGCGACGGATTTTTCGCCGAGTCGGTCGGCCAGGATCTCTTCAGCAAGTTGTTCGAGGGGCAGGAATTGCACGGTGCCCCGCCCGGATACTATCTGCTCCTGTTCTGGATGACGTTCTGGCCGGGGGCGACGCTCGCCGGCATGGCGGCGCCGGCCGTGTTCGCAACGCGTCATGAGCCCGGCGCGAAATTCCTGCTCGCGTGGGTCGTGCCGGCCTGGGTTCTGTTCGAGCTCGTGGTGACGAAGCTTCCGCACTACGTCTTGCCGCTTTATCCCGCGATCGCGATCCTGATTTCCGGCGTCATCGCCGCGCGCGCGCTACCGGCGAAAGGCTGGCTGGTGCATGGGACGATCTGGTGGTTTGTCGTTCCGGTGCTGGTCGGCCTGGTCGGGTTGGTCGGGCTGATCTTCATCGGGCGGCAATTCGGATTCCTGGCCTGGCTGTTCGTCGGCGCGTCCATCGTGATGGGCTTCCGCGCCTGGCAGCTTTATCGCAGCGATGGCGCGGAGCATTCGCTCGTGCGCGGAGCCGCGGCCGCGCTGCTGATGGTGACGGCGATCTTCGGGCTGATTGTCCCGTCGCTGCATTCGGTGTTCCCGAGCCTGGCGCTTGCCAAGATGCTGCGCGATAGCGGTTGCCGCACGCCGGTTGCCGCCGCCGCCGGATACGGGGAGGCGAGTCTTGTCTTCCTTGTGGGCACTGCGACCCGTCAGACCGACGGCGCCGGCGCCGCCGATTTCCTGCGCGGAGGCGAATGCCGCTTTGCATTGGTCGAAGCGCGGCAGGAGCGCAATTTTGCGCAACGCGCCGAAGCGATCGGCCTGCTGTATTCGTCCGGTCCGCGGTTTGAAGGCTTCAACATGGGCAACGGCCGCTCGGTGAGCGTCGCGGTCTACCGCTCCGGAGGCCCGCCGTGAGTGCGCCGCCGATGGCGCAGCAGACGCCGTCGCGGCTTCGTTGGGTGCGCAGGAACATCACGCTCGCGCTCACCGGACTGGTGCGGCCGCCCCGCGCCGGGGCAAAGCCAATCTGGCGGGCCTACACGCGCCTTGCGGTCGGCGCCGCCGTCGCGATTGCCGCGCTCATCCTCATCATGCTCTTCGTTGACGTGCCCGCCATCCGGGCGGCGAAGCAGTCGCCGGCATGGCTGGTCGCGGCGTTCCGGTTTGCAACCGACCTCGGTCTCGCTGGATGGTTTCTGATTCCGCTCGGCACCGCACTGCTGGTGATTGCGCTTGTCACATCGCCGTCGCTGACGCGGACGAGCCAGCTTGTGCTCGCGTCGTTGTCGGTACGGCTTGGATTCCTGTTTCTGGCGATTGCATTGCCTGGACCTGGTGGTCACCATCGCCAAGCGGATCGTCGGACGTGCCCGGCCCGTGGTCGCGGGCGAGGATGCCTTTCTGTACAAATTCTTCCTGTGGCGGGTGGAGTATGCGAGCTTTCCCTCCGGGCACGCCACCACCGCGTTCGCGGCAGCGATCGCGTTCGGTGCGCTGTGGCCGCGGCTGCGGCCGTTGCTGTGGACCTACGCCATCGTCATCGCATTGAGCCGGGTCGTCGTCACCGCCCATCACCCGAGCGACGTGGTGGCGGGCGCCATTGCCGGGGTGGTCGGCGCTCTCCTGGTCAGGGACTGGCTGGCGGCGCGCCGGCTCGGCTTTTTGGTGCGTGCGGATGGCGCCGTTGCGGCGCTGCCGGGTCCATCATGGGCGCGGATCAAAAGGGTTGCCCGCAGCCTCTCCGGTCAATAAGAAGCTCACGCCATCGCTTGGGGGCATTCTTGGGTCATTCCTCGGGACATTCCTTGGGGGCGTTGCGAACTGGAACCGCACACAGTCATGCGTGAGAACGAAGCAGCGCCGACGGTCAGCGTGGTGATTCCGGTCAAGAACGAAGCCGGCAATATCGCTCCGCTCGTGGCCGAAGTCGAACGTGCGCTCGCCGGAACGGCCTTCGAGATTGTCTACGTCAACGACGGTTCCACCGACGCCACCGAAGCCGAGCTCGCGGGCCTGAAGGCGTCGCGGCCTTGGCTGCGCCAGATCAAGCATGTGGCGTCCTGCGGGCAGTCGTCGGCGGTCCGCACTGGCGTCAAGCATGCGCGGGCTCCGCTGGTTGCGACCCTCGATGGTGACGGGCAGAACGATCCGGCATTTCTGCCGCGAATGCTGGCGGTATTGACGGAGAATCCGCGCGTTGGGCTGGTCGCCGGACAGCGCGTCGGGCGCAAGGACACCGGCTTCAAGAAATTTCAATCGCGCATCGCCAACGGCGTGCGAAGCATGGTGCTGCGCGATGGAACGCGCGACACCGGTTGCGGCCTCAAGGCGTTCCGCCGCGATCTGTTCCTGTCGCTGCCGTATTTCGATGGTTTGCATCGCTTCCTGCCGGCGCTGGTCCGGCGCGAGGGCTACGAGATCGGCTACGTCGACGTGGTGGACCGCCAGCGCGGCCACGGCGTCTCGAACTACGGACTGTGGGATCGGCTCTGGGTCGGCATCCTCGATCTGGTGGGTGTGTGGTGGCTCGTGCGCCGCAAGAAACGCGTGCCGGAAGCAACGGAGATCGGTTGATGCTCATTCAGTTCGGCACAGCGGTCGGCGATTTCTTCCGCGAGACCTTCGTCGACAAGTTCGACTTCTGGCTGGTGTTCGGCCTATGCGCGCAGCTCCTGTTCGCCGGCCGCTTCCTGGTGCAGTGGATCTCGAGCGAGCGCGCCGGCAAGAGCGTCATCCCGTTCGCATTCTGGATCTTCTCGATGGGCGGCGGGCTGATGACGCTGGTCTACGGCATCGTGAAGCGCGAGCCGGTGATCATCTTCGGCCAAGGCGTCGCGACGCTGATCTATATCCGCAACATTATGCTGATCTTCAAGGAGCGCGATCGGAGCAAGCAGGCGGGGTCGCCCTGAACTATCCGGGAGAGCGGGGCGAGGTTCAGGCGCCGCCGCCAACGCGGCAAAGCCGCGCTCGAGATCGGCGATCAGATCGTCCACGTCCTCGAGCCCGATATGGAAGCGAACCCCCGGACCGCCGGGCGACCAGGTCGTGGCGCTGCGCACGTCGTCGCAATCGAACGGAATCACCAGGCTTTCGAAGCCGCCCCAGGATGCGCCGATGCCGAACAGCGTCAGCGCGTCGATGAATGCTGCGACTGCCGCTTCCGGCACCGGCTTCAGTACGATGCTGAACAGGCCACAGGCGCCGGTGAAGTCGCGTTTCCAGATCGCGTGACCGGGACAGCTTTCGAGGGCAGGGTGCAAGACTTTCGCGACCTCCGGCCGCTGCGCGAACCAGCGCGCGACCTTCAGCCCGGCCTGATAGTGATGGGCAAGCCGCACCGCCATGGTGCGCAGGCCGCGCATCCCGAGATACATGTCATCGGGGCCGACGCAGAGCCCCATCGTGAAGACCGTGTGGTTGAGCTGCGGCCAGCACTTGGCGTTGGCGGCCACCACGCCGAGCATCAGGTCGGAATGGCCGCCGATGTATTTGCTGCCGGACTGGATCGCGAGATCGACGCCCTTTTCGAGCGCGCGGAAATAGAGCGGGCTCGCCCAGGTGTTGTCCATCAGCACGACGGCGCCGCGTGCGTGCGCCGCTGCGGCGATCGCGGGCACGTCCTGTACCTCGAACGACAGCGAGCCCGGCGACTCCAGGTAGACCGCGCGGGTATTGGGCTGCATCAGCGTCGCGATGTCGGCGATCAGCGGATCGAAATAGGTGGTGGTGACGCCCGAGCGGTTGAGCACGCGTGTCGCAGAATTTCCGGGTCGGTCCATAGACGTTGTCGGTCACCAGCACATGGTCGCCGGCCTCGAGGGCCGATTGCAGCGCCAGCGACGCCGCCGCGAGGCCGGAGGGCAGCAGCGCCACCCCCGCGCATTGCGGCCCCTCGATCTCCGCCAGCGCGCTCGCGAACGCTTCCGACGTGGGCGTGCCGCGCCGGCCATAGGTGTAGCGGCCGCGGCGCTCCTCATAGTCGGCGACGTTCGGATAGAGCACCGTCGAGGCGTGGACCACCGGCGGATTTACAAAGCCGTGAAAGGCGTGCGGATCGCGGCCGCCTGTCACAAAACGGGTCGCAGGCTTAACGCCGGGATGCGAGGGGCCGCCGGGGGAATTCTTGGTCATAGACGGTCCTTCATGCGGACTGTGCGGTACCGATCTGGCGCATTAAGGCTGCTTATCACAAACCAGCCACAAGCCAGTTTCTTGCTCATCAAAAGTGCAGTGTTTGCACGGAGGTGCATATACCGGCGCGTTCTATAACCATCGTCAACCCCTTGACCCAGATGTCTGATCGTTCTCCTATGCCGGGGCCGGACCGCGAAGCCGTTGCAGTGGGAGGCGCCTTCTCGCCAGAAAGGTGCATGCAGGCCGCGGTGGCGATAACTAGGCTCGAAACAGGTTCACACTAGTAAAGGTAGCATGATGAAACGCGTCACCAGCGTGTTTGGACTAGCGCTTGCGGTCGGTTTGTGCGGGCAGGCCGACGCCCAGACCCTCAAGACGGTCAGGGATCGCGGGGCGCTCATCTGCGGGGTCAGCCAGGGCCTGCCGGGCTTTTCCAATCCGGATGACAAGGGCAACTGGACCGGACTCGACGTCGACTTCTGCCGCGCCATCGCGGCGGCGATCTTCAACGACCCGTCCAAAGTCAAGTTTACGCCGCTGTCCGCCAAGGACCGCTTCGAGCCGCTGCGGTCGAGCGAGATCGACGTGCTCTCGCGCAACACCACCTGGACCAGCTCGCGCGACGCGTTGTTCAATTTCGTGGGCGTGGTCTACTACGATGGCCAGGGCTTCATGGTGCGCAAGGCGCTCAAGGTGAATTCGGCGCTGGAGCTCAACGGTGCCAGCGTCTGCGCCCAGAGCGGCACCACCACCGAGCTCAATCTTGCGGATTATTTCCGCGCCAACAACATGAAGTATGAGATCGTCGCGTTCGGCACCGCCGATGAGACCATCAAGGCCTATGAGTCCGGCCGTTGCGACGCGTTCACCACCGACGTTTCGCAGCTATATTCGGAAAGGCTCAAGCTCAGCAACGTCAACGATCATGTGATTCTGCCGGAGGTCATCTCCAAGGAGCCGCTCGGTCCGCTGGTTCGCCATGGCGACGACCAGTGGTTCGACCTGGTGAAGTGGGTGCTCTTCGGAATGCTCAACGCCGAGGAGCTTGGCGTCTCCTCCAAGACCCTCGACGAGGCGCTGAAGTCCAAGCAGCCGGAAATCCGCCGCATGCTCGGGCTCGACGGAACTCAAGGCGAGCAACTGGGTTTGACCCGGGATTGGGTGGTGCGCATCGTGCGGCACGTGGGCAACTACGGCGAGATGTTCGAGCGCAATGTCGGGGCCTCGTCCAAGCTCGGGATCAGCCGAGGCCTCAACCGGCTCTGGACCAAAGGCGGCATCCAGTACGCGCCGCCGATCCGGTGAGCTGGCAATTGACGTTGATGTGGTGCCCGGGCCTTGGCCCGGGCTTCCACGTCTTAGGGCCTGGCGGTGACGTCGGGGCAGGGCTGTGACGAAAACCGCCTTCTATAACAACCCGAAATTTCGCAGCGCCTTCTACCAGCTCGTGGTGCTGGCGGCGGTGATCTGGTTCGTCGTCGAATTCGCGATCAACGCCCGCGCCAATCTCGAAGTCCAGAAGATCCGCTTCGGCCTTGGTTTTCTCGACGACCCGTCCGGCTTCGGCATCAGCCAGACACTGATCCCCTACAGCGAGCAGGACACCTATCGCCGCGTGTTCTTCGTCGGGCTGCTCAACACGCTGCTGGTGTCGGCGCTCGGCATCGTGTTCGCGACCATTCTCGGGTTTTTCATCGGGCTTGCACGATTGAGTCCCAACTGGCTGCTGGCGCGGCTTGCCGGCGGCTATGTCGAGTTCGTCCGCAACCTGCCGCTCCTGTTCCAGATCATGTTCTGGTATCTCGCCGTCCTCCTGGCGATGCCCGGGCCGCGCCAGAGCATCGGCGTCGGTCTACAGCCGCTGTTCCTTCTTGCGGCAGACGGCTTTGCCTATCTGCAGCATTTCGGTGCGCCGGAGGCCATCGCACAATGGTGGCGCAGCCTTGCAGAGTGGGCGGGACCGCCAGCGATCTATCTGAACAACCGCGGCCTGATCATGCCGCGCGCGATCTTCGGCGAAGGCAGCCGGATCGTGGCGGCGGCGTTCGTGATCGCCGTCCTCGCCGTCATCGGCCTACGCGTGTGGGCGCGGCGGCGTCAGGACGCGACCGGGGCGCGGTTTCCGGTGCTCTGGACCTCGCTGGCGCTGCTCATCGGACTGCCGGTGCTGACCACGCTCGCGATCGGCTCGCCGGTTAGCTTCGACGTGCCGGAACTGAAAGGCTTCAATTTCGTGGGCGGCACGGCCGTGATTCCGGAATTCACCGCGCTGTTGATCGCGCTCACAACCTACACCGCCGCCTTCATCGCCGAGGTTGTTCGCGCCGGCGTGCTCGCGGTGCCGAAGGGGCAGACCGAGGCCGCCACCGCACTCGGCCTGCGGCGCAAGACGACGCTGCGCCTGATCGTCGTGCCGCAGGCCTTGCGGGTGATCATTCCGCCGCTGACCAACCAGTATCTCAACCTGACCAAGAATTCGACGCTCGCGGTCGCCATCGGCTATCCCGATCTGGTCGCGGTGTTCGCCGGCACCACGCGGAACCAGACCCATCAGGCGATCGAGATCGTCGCCATCACCATGGCGGTCTATCTCGTGATCTCGCTGGCCACGAGCCTTGCGATGAATTTCTACAATTCGCGCATGCGGCTGAGCGAGCGGTGAGGCGGCGATGAGCGCAACCTTTGTCCGCCAGCAACTGATCGCTCCAACGGAGCCGCCACGATCGGCGGTCGGTACGCCAGCCTGGCTGCGGCAGAGATTGTTCGGCAATGTTCTCAACACCATCGCGACGCTGCTGAGCGCGTTGATCCTTGTCACGCTCATCTGGCCGACGTTCAAGTTCATGTTCATCGATGCGGTCTGGGTCGGATCGAGCCGCGTCGACTGTTTGGAGGAAACGGTCGGCCGTCCGGTCGGCGCCTGCTGGCCGTTCATTACCGCCAAGTTCGCGCAGTTCATGTACGGATTCTATCCGGCCGATCAGGTCTGGCGGGTCAACCTGACCTACGCGATTGGCCTCGCGCTCCTGGTGCCGTTGCTTGTCCCGCGCGTGCCGTGGAAGACGCTCAACGCGCTCCTGTTCTTCGCCGTATTTCCGGTGCTGGCATTCTATCTGCTGGTCGGGGGCCCGTTGGGCCTTCAGCACGTGGAGACGCGCCTGTGGGGCGGACTGCTGGTGACCCTGGTTATCACCTTTGCCGGTATCATCGGCTCGGTGCCGATCGGTATCGTGCTGGCGCTCGGACGGCGGTCGTCGCTGCCGCTGGTCCGTTGGTTCTGCATCATCTTCATCGAGGTCTGGCGCGGCGTGCCGCTGATCACGGTGCTGTTCTTTGCGACCTATATGCTGCCGTTCTTCCTGCCGGAGACCTGGAAGCTCGATCCACTCGCCCGCGTGCTCATCGGTGTCATACTCTTCGCCGGCGCCTATATGGCGGAGGTGATCCGCGGCGGACTGCAGGCGATCCCACGCGGCCAGTACGAAGCTGCGCGGGCGCTCGGCCTGGGCTATTGGAAGATGATGGCCTTCGTCATCCTGCCGCAGGCGCTCAAGCTCGTGATCCCCGGCATGGTCAATTCCTTCATCGCGCTGTTCAAGGACACCACGCTGGTGCTGGTCGTCGCGATCTTCGACCTGCTCGGGCAACTGCGGGCGGCGTTCTCCGATCCCAATTGGGCGACGCCTGTGACATTGTTCACCGGCTTTGCCTTCGCCGGGGTGATATATTTCGCCATCTCGTTCGCGATATCGCGCTATTCGCTTTATACGGAGCGTCGCTTGAGCACGGGTGTAGCGAATTGAGCGCCATGGATCATGACGCTCCCAAACCCGCCGTCGCCGGCGCGCGATATCCGCACCACGCGGAACGAGATCGCCGTCGATATGATCGGCGTGAACAAGTGGTTCGGCGCGTTTCATGTGCTGCGCGACGTGAATTTGAAGGTCATGCGCGGCGAGCGCATCGTGATCTGCGGGCCCTCCGGCGGCGGCAAGTCGACGCTGCTTGCGCTGCATCAACCGGATCGAGGACTGGCAGCAGGGCCGCGTCGTCGTCGACGGCGTCGAATTGACCGAAGACCTCAAGTCGATCGACGAAGTGCGGCGCGAAGTCGGCATGGTGTTCCAGCAGTTCAACCTGTTCCCGCATCTGAGCGTACTGGAAAACTGCACGCTGGCGCCGGTCTGGGTGCGCGGCACGCCGCGCAAGGAGGCGGAGGCGCTCGCGCGCCACTATCTCGAACGCGTGCGCATCCCCGAGCAGGCGGCGAAATACCCGGCGCAGCTTTCCGGCGGTCAGCAGCAACGCGTCGCCATCGCGCGCGCGCTGTGCATGCAGCCCAAGATCATGCTGTTCGACGAGCCCACCTCCGCGCTCGATCCCGAGATGGTCAAGGAAGTGCTCGACACCATGGTGGAGCTCGCCATGGACGGCATGACCATGCTGGTGGTGAGTCACGAAATGGGTTTCGCGCGCCAGGCGGCGACCCGCATGGTGCTGATGGACGCCGGCCAGATCATCGAGATCAACGAGCCGGAGCCGTTCTTCACCAATCCCCGGCACGAACGCACCAAGACGTTCCTGAGCCAGATTTTGCGTTAGCTGGATTGTTGGCTGATTTTGACCCCGCGACCCGATTGCTTCGTACTCGGGCCGACAGAGTTCCGGACCGATGCTCTCGCTACCTCGGCATTGCGGACCGATGGAAATGCACGATTTGCCAATCGGAGCCCCGCTTTACCACGATGAACGTGGCCCGGCCATCGTTGCTGAAAGGCTTTCCGTCACGCACGCCGGTTACCGCGTCCAAACCCGTAATGACCACAGCGGTATCGGACAAAACCGTCACAGCGTAGTCTTTCAAAATTGCACCGCGTGGTCTGTTGTTGAGGAGAGCGTTCTCGAAGTAGCTGCGAATCTCTTCCGGCTTGACCGCTACCGTTTTGCTGCCCGTACCGAGGAACAATGCGTCTGCCGCATAAAGCTTTACGATGCCATCGACATCCGAGGCCGCGAACGCCTTGGTCCATTTCTCCAAAACCGCAAGGGCATCTTCTTTGGGGCCCGCTGTCGCGGCTGACGTCAGCGATGTAAACAAGATTACGGCCCACAGAAACGCACGCATTTGTCCCCTCCCAAAATCTTTTTCAGATGACAGCCCTTCAAAGCGTAGGCGCGCCCGATTGTGTCGTCCAGGTACCTTCGATCCGAAAATGGCCCATGTTGTGCTAGCGCGTCAGCGCGCCGTCGGCCTTCTTCCAGGCGTCGATGCCGCCGTGGATATGGCACGCGGCGCCGATGCCGGAATCCTGCGCGGCCTGCACCGCCATGGCCGAGCGCTCGCCGAATGCGCAGTAGAACAGGATGCGCTTGCCGGTCGCCGCCGCGAGCTCGTGCAGCATGCCGCCCGGGGCGATGTTGTCCTGCAGATCGGGGTAGGGCGCGTGCAGCGATCCCGGGATGACCCCGTACTTCTCGCGTTCCGACTTTTCACGCAGGTCGATCAGTGCGACATCGGGCCGTCCGACCAGCTTGATCGCATCGGCGGCGCTCACCGCCCAGCCGCGCTGCGCGATCGCCTCCTGCGCAAAGCCGACCCGCATATTGGCCGGCACCGCGACGTCCATCATCTTGGGATTGGGCAGATTCAGCCCGTTCATCAGGTCCACATACTGGTCGAGCGACTTCACCTGCAGGCGCGGGTTGAACGCCTTTTCCTCGCCGATGGTGGAGACGGTCTCGCCTTTATAGTCGTGGGCCGGGAACACCATCGTTTCGTCGGGCAGCTTCAGGAGCTTGTTGAAGATCGAATCGAACTGGGCGCGCGGATCCCCGTTCTGGAAGTCGGTGCGGCCGGTGCCGCGGATCAACAGCGTGTCGCCGGTGAAGACGCGGTCCTTCATCAGGAACGAATAGGAGTTGTCGGTGTGTCCCGGCGTGTACAGCACGTCGAGCGCGACGCCCTCGATGGTGAGCTTGTCGCCTTCGGAGAGCCGCATCGACACCACGTCGACGCTGCTCTTGTCGCCCATCACGGTGATGCAGTGGGTGCGGTCGCGCAGCGCGCCGAGCCCGGTGATGTGGTCGGCGTGAAGATGGGTGTCGACCGCCTTGACCAGCTTCAGGTCGAGCTCGTTGACGAGTTGGATGTAGCGGTCGACCTTTTCGAGCACCGGATCGATGATCAGCGCCTCGCCGCCGTGCCGGCTGGCAAGGAGGTAGGTGTAGGTGCCTGACACGCTGTCGAAAAGTTGGCGGAAGATCATGGACACCTCGGCGCACGGAAGATTCTCTTACGCCATGCTCATTAAGATAAATCTTCTCCCATTGGCTCGAAAGGGGCCCAAAAGTACTATCTTTGGTGGATCGTCTTTCGGGTCATGCCGCCCACGATGCCGGACCCTCGGCCCACGAGCGGCTTAGCGACGTCGCGTGCAAATTCGATAAATCGTCCCGCAGCCGGACTCAGGACGCGGTTTCGCAATGTCAACACCGCCACGGGTTGCTCCCAGGCTGGAAGTGCGATGGGCAGCACCTTGAGCAAAAGGCGTTCCGCGCTGTACTGCAGGATCGAGCCCGGAACGACCGTCAGGAAGCGTCCGCTTGCCAGCAGCGTGGCTCGTAACGGCAGGGAATAGCCCAACACTTGCACCTTTGGGACCTGCAAGCCGCGGGAGCGGAAGGCTTCAATAACAGGCGAGCCGTCGGCGACTTCCAACGGAGCCAGAATCCACGGCTCGCCGACGAGCTCGGCTAGTGCAAGTTTTCGCCGACCGACCCATTTGCTCTGCTTTCCAGCCACGATGTGCAGCGTCTCACGGAACAGAACTTCCGCCTCTACGTCCTCGTCCACGACTGTGGGGAGCATCCGCGCGACCACCAGTTCGACCCGGCGTTCGCGCAGATGGCGCAGTTGCAGGGTAACAGCATCGTCCTGCACAATGTCGAAGGATAGCTTTGGGTGCTGACGGGATAGTCGCTCAATAACGGCGCCAAAGAGTTCCTGCGGCAATCGGCTCGCTGCACCCGACCGACAACTCACCGACCGTCGGATCCGAAAGGAACTCGATCTCCTTTACGCTCTGACGTAGCTCGTCGAACACAACGCCGCTGCGCTTGATCAGCGCGCGACCGAAACGCGTGGGCTCGACCCCATCGGTGCTTCGGTCGAGCAGACTGACGCCCAACATGTGTTCGAGATCGGCAATCGCTTTCGAGACGGCTGGTCGCGAGATAGCCAAGCGCTCCGCCGCTTTGGTCATGCTACCCCATTCAACAACCGCCAGGAGCACGTGGAGGTCGCGCAACTTGAGACGCCGGCCGACGCGATCCGCCCAATGCATGGGACCTCGTATCAGAAAGGTTACCAGGATGACAGATAATGGAACTTTTTAGTCACCGTATAAAGGGGTAGTGAATTTGGTCTCGATCCTCATAGGAGGCCAAGCCCCGCCATGGCCGCAAAGAAAATTGCCGTCTTCGTGCTTGCCGTCGTGAGTTTTGCAGCGGGCATCGCAGCTCACGCTCAGGACTATCCATCACGACCCGTTACCCTGGTCGTGCCGTTTGCGCCCGGAGGATCACTCGATCTAGTCGGGCGCATGCTGGCCGAGCAACTGAGCAGCCGCCTTGGCAAGCCCTTCATTGTCGAAAATCGGCCAGGAGGCGGCACAAACGTTGCAACGGCCGCGGTCGCAAGGGCTGCGCCGGACGGCTATACGCTCTTGATTACGACGAGTTCGCTCGCGATCAACCGCACACTCTACAAGAAAATCACATACGATCCGTCGAACGATTTTGCGCCTCTGGTGCTGATGGCGAACATTCCGCTGGTGCTGGTGGTCAATCCATCGCTGCCAGCACGATCCGCGAGCGATCTGGTCGCGCTCGCAAAGGCGCAGCCGGGCCGGTTGTCCTTTGCTTCTGGCGGGTCAGGATCGGCGCCGCACTTGGCGGGTGAACTGTTCAAAAGCATGGCCGGCATCAACATGACCCACGTGCCTTATCGGGGCGCGCCGCAAGCGCTGGCCGATGTGGTGGCAGGTCATGTGCAGGTGATGTTCGCCGATCCGGGCACAGCACTCCCTCAGATGCGCGACGGAAAGGTCCGAGCTCTCGGCGTCACCTCCCCAACGCACGTGCCCACAATTCCCGATGTCGACCCGATTGCGCAAACCGGCGTCCCGGGCTTTGACGCCGTGTCGTGGCAATTGCTCGTTGCCCCGGCAAAGACGCCGCGAGATATCATCGATCGGTTGCACGCGGAAATCAGTAAAATGGCGGCGCAGCGCGACATTGAAACGCGGTTCGCAAGCCTTGGGCTCATTCCGGTCGATAGTCCGTCGCCTGAAGCATTGCGACGGTTCGTGGCATTGGAAATCGAGCGCTGGGGCGAGGTCGTGCGCCGTGCCGGCGTCGCGGGCTCCGAGTAAGCACTATTCCTCGTAGATCATTTTCCGCGTCATCCCGCCGTCCACAACGAAATTCGCGCCGGTGATGAAGCCGGACCGCTCGGCGTCGAGCAGGGTAGCGACCATGGCGGCGATATCGGCGGGGCGGCCAACCCGGCCGGCGGGATGCTGCGCATGGTCCTTGCGGCGCAGCTTCGTGGTGCCCTCGAGCGTCGTGGCGATCCAGCCCGGACTGATGCAATTGACCCGCACGTCAGGCCCGAGGCTGACCGCCAGCGCGTGGGTGAGGGCGACCAGCCCGCCCTTGGAGGCGGCATAGGATTTGGTGTCAGGTTCCGACATCAGCGCGCGCGTGGACGCGATGGTGACGATGGCGCCTTTGGCGGCGCGCAGCGGCCGCTCGGCGGCGCGCGCCAGCAGGAAGGTTGCGGTCAGATTGGTGTCGATGACCTTGCGCCATTCGGCGAGCGTGAGTTGCCGCAGCGGCTTGCGCACCATGATGCCGGCGTTGGAGACGATCGCATCGAGCCGGCCGAAACGATCGACGACGGATCTCACCGCCATCCGCGTGGTCGGTTCGTCCGATACGTCGCCCTCGATCGCGAGCACGTTGCGTTGCCGGGGCGGGAACGAGCGCGCCAAGGCGGATTTCGGCAGATCGACGGCGCCGATCCGCCAGCCTTCGCCGTGTAGATGCTGCACGATCGCGCGCCCGATGCCGCGTGCGGCCCCGGTGACGATCGCGACCCGAGGCGGTGCCATGGCGATGCTCCTGGATTCGTCGTCCGATGCGACAAAGCGTTGGCCCGTGCCGCGTTACACCTTTTGTTACACAGCAACACACGACGCCGTCCGCAACAAGACATCGGGTGGTGAGGCTGGCGTTCCATCTGCCAGTCCTATGCCGTCATTAACCAGTGGCAGCTCCTGGCGATGGCGCGGCGGCCGGGTTCCTGCGGCTGAGCGTGCGCGGCTTGCCATATCTCGACACGGGCTGGGTCCGCGCCAACGGGCTGTTCGAGCCGAAGGACGAGCAGGTCCTCGCGGCGTCCCGCGGCTGTTTGAGATTTTATTCTAGCCGTCCCGTCCTGCCCGCAGCCTGGCCGGCGCCCTCAGGTGCGCCTATGCGCCACCGCCGGTATTGGGTTAGCATGGCCATGATCCTGCGATTGGCAACAACCAACTTGAAGAGGGTCATTCCGTGCAAAAAATTCGTTTGTGTCTCGTCGCGCTTGTGGCGGGCGTGATGCCTGCTGCCGCGCTCGCTCAGTCCTGCAACAACGCCGATCGTTCGGTCCTGTTGATCCTCGATGCGTCCGGCAGCATGAACGCCAAGCTGCCGAACGGCGAAACGCGCATGGCGGTCGCGCAACGCGCGGTCAAGGGAGTGGCCGGATTCATTCCCGCGCAGGCGCAGCTCTCGTTGCGGCTGTACGGTGCGCAGTCGGCCGCAAACCGGAAAAACTGCGAGGACACGCATGTCGGCGTTCCTTTTGGTCCGGCCGGCGCCAGCGGCGGCGCGATTGCGGCGACAGTCGATGGCGCGAAGGCCCAGGGCTACACGCCGATCGCCTATTCGTTGGGGCAAGCAGCGAACGATTTCCCGGCGGATGCCAAGGAGCGCGTCATTGTCCTAGTCAGCGATGGCAAAGAGACTTGCCGCGGCGATCCCGTGGTCGCCGCCAAGGCGCTCGCCGCCAAGAGCATCACCGTTCATACCGTAGGCTTCGTCGTCGACACCGCGGCGCGCGGGCAGCTCCAGGCCATCGCGCGCGTGACGGGCGGCACCTATTTTGACGCGCCGGTGGGGCCGGAGCTGCCGGACACGCTCAAGAAGGCGCTCAATGCGTGCACGCAGCGCGTCGTCGCGCTCCCGGCGAAACCACAGCCCGGGAAGCTACGGACGACGTCCACGACCTGGTTGACGTCTCACGCCGTGTTCAACGCGGAGACCGGCCAGCAGGTAGGGACGCTTGATAGCGCTAAAAAGGAGCTAACTCTTCCCGCGGGCATCTACGAGGTGAGGTTCGGACCGGCGAGCTGGAGGGGGATCGAGGTCCGCCCCGGCGAGACGACCACGATCGATCCGGGGGTGCTGAGCATCCAAATACCCGCACCCAAAATGGAAGTACGAGCGGCTGTCGTCGATTCCGAAACCGGCGAAAGGCATGGAAGTTTCGACGCCGTGTCGAGGTCGGTGACCTTGATGCCCGGCGTCTATGACCTGCATTTCTGGAAAAGCCAGTGGCGCTTCGTCAAGGTCGACGGCGGCAAGACCGTCACGCTGCGGCCGGCCGCAGTTATCCTCGCTCGCGACCTGAAATGGAAGAGGGCGCGGGTCACGACGCAGGATGGAACGGAGGTCTTCCGCTTCGATGCGGTCGACTGGCGGGCGCCGCTGCCGCCCGGCGACTATATCGTCGAGGTGGACGGTAACAAAATTCCGTTCGCCGCCACCGAGGGCGAAGTGCTGGAGGTGAAGCCGCAGTAGCAGCAAGGTCTGAACGTATTCTAGCGGGCCGCAATGCCTGCAACCTCGTCGGCACCCTTGAGTGCACTACGGCTACGCGCTTTCGAAAATCGAAAGGTTTCCCGACAGAACACGGATAAGTTCGGCTTGCCGGCGCGTATTGGTCTTGTCGAACAGGTGGCGCAAGTGGGTCCGGGCCGTGTGGATGGACACGCCCATGCGTTCGGCGATTTCTCGCACGTCGAGGCCTTCGAGCAGCAGGACGGCGAGCCTCGCCTCTCGTTCCGTCAAGCGGTAGAGCTGTTGCAGCAATGCGCCTGGAATTTTTGGATTGAGATCGGGATCGTTGACAAACACGAGAACGGCTGGGACTGCGCCGCCTGGCGCGATGCGGCTTGCGCGCTCGGCGCGAAGCGGTGACACGACCAGCGCCAGCGGTTGCGCCGGCGGACGCCGCGGGATCAGGATGGCCCCGCCATGACAAAGCCCGTCACCGTTTGCGGTCCGCGCGGCTTCGCCGATCAATTGCCGAAGCTTGGCGTTGGCCCCATTGGTGGCTGCGAGCAGGGATCCTTCGTACCCACTAAGGCCGTCCTGCTTGGCCAACGTGCGCTCGCCCGCGCGATTGGCCCACAAGATTTGGCCATTGCCGTCAAGAACGAAAAGGCCGAACGCCAGCCGATCCCAGGCCTCTTCGAACGCATTGGCATGTGCTGCCAACGTATTCAGGCGCAATGTCATTTGGATGGCGCGTTGCATGTGCGGGATGATGTGGGATAGCGCCATCACATGCGTGCGCTCGAACCCGCCGCGCGAACGATTGCGATGGACACCAAACGGAACAAAATATTGCGACCTGATCAGCGGAGTTCCGATCGCCGCATAGATGCCGCGCGGGCGATACAGTTCGTTGTGAATTTCCGTTCGCTCCCATTCGGCATCGCTGAAATGTTCTTCGCGCCGGATGATGCTTCCGAGCGGCGCGGCGAGCAGACGCGGAACGGACGGGTTGTTTTCGGGCGTGGTGAAACGCGCCATTCTTGCGATAATTTCGGGATCGGCCTCGGCGTTTTGAAAAGTTGTTCCCCGCCTTATGGGATCCAGCGGCGTGATCGAGCAGAGCGTCCAGCTCGATCCGCACACGTGCGACACTTTCGATAGGGCTGCCGGCCACAGCTCCGGCGACAGAGCTGCGTCATAGATCGCGCCAACAGCGTCGAGGAGCGCCTGCTCTCCCGCGTTCCGCCCCGTTTTCGTCCGTGCCCGATGACCCATATCGACCACCCGTTGGCAGCCACGATGGGGGCTATCTTACATGGGTCAGGCCTCGCAACCCGGCGATTTTCCGCATCCAAGGCTTGTGACCGAAAACCTATTCGCAAATGCCCCGCGCCCATAGGCGGGGCTGAGCATCACGGTCACAAACAGATTGTGTATCTGCACCGCACCCAGCACGTCCCATCCGCCTTCTTGCCGTAGGGACAGTAGGGCTGCGCCTGCGTGGGAGGCGTTTGCGCCTTGTACTTCTTGCCCTTGGCTGTGGTTCTGGTTTCCCGGGGCTGCACGCCCGGTCCGCCGCCAGCTTTAGTGCCCGCGGCCATGCCGCCGCCGCTTCGGGGTTCCGCCGCCGCTTGTACGGACGCCAGCGCCAGCAATGTGGTCGCCAGCACCGCGACCGCTATCGTTACCTTCTTCATCAGCATGGCATGTTCCTTCTGGTCTGGAATTCGCCCGAAGTGCCGACATAAGAATCGTAGCACCGTGCGGGATCGCACCGCCTCACTCAAATGAGTGAGGCGGCAACGCCCAATCTTTGATCTCATCCATGGCCTCAACCACGGCCGGCGCGGCGCTGTGCCCTGGCGGATGGATGTCGCTGCGATCGAGACTCACGATGGAGAACAGGATGAAACGCTCGGCGATTCCGGCTCTGGCAATACTCCTGTTCGGATCGACCGCTTGGGCCCAGTCCTGCAACACTGCCGATCGTTCGGTCCTGTTGATCCTCGATGCGTCGGGCAGCATGAACGCCAAGCTGCCGAACGGCGAAACGCGCATGGCGGTCGCGCAGCGCGCGATCAAGGGAGTGGCCGGATTCATCCCCGCACAGGCGCAGCTTTCGCTGCGCATGTACGGCGCGCAATCGTCGGCGCGCCAGAAAAATTGCCGCGACACGCATTCGGCCGTGCCCTTCGGCCCGGCGAGCGCGGGCGCGAGCGTGATCACGGCGTCGGTCGACGGCGCCAAGGCGCAGGGCTACACGCCAATCGCCTATTCGCTCGATCAAGGCGCGAATGATTTCCCGGCCGACGCCAAGGAGCGCGTGATCGTGCTCGTCAGCGATGGCAAGGAAACCTGCCAGGGCGACCCGGTCGTGGCGGCAAAGGCGCTCGCGGCCAAGCGCATCACGGTTCATACCGTGGGCTTCGTCGTCGATACCGCGGCGCGCGGGCAACTTCAGTCCATCGCGCGAGTCACGGGCGGCACCTATTTCGACGCGCCGGTGGGACCGGAGCTGCCGGACACGCTGAAGAAGGCACTCAATGCATGCACGCAGCGCGTGGTCGCGTTGCCGGCGAAGCCGAAACCCGGGAAGCTGCGGACGACGTCCGCGACCTGGCTGACATCGCACGACGTGCTCAACGCGGAGACCGGCGAGAAGGTCGGGGCGTTCAACAGCTCGCATAGGGAGATGACTCTTCCAGCGGGCATCTACGAGGTGAAGTTCGGACCGGCGAGCTGGAAAGGGATCGAGGTCCGCCCCGGCGAGACCACCACGATCGACCCGGGCGTGATGAAGGTGGAAGTCGGTAATCCCAGCGTGCACGTACACGCGGCCGTGGTCGATTCCGAAACCGGCGAGACGCATGGAACCATCAACCCGGTGTCAACGTCGGTGACCGTGATGCCCGGTGTCTATGACCTGCGCTTTGCGAAAAGCGAGTGGCGTTTCGTGAAAGTCGACGGCGGGAGAACCGTCACGCTCCGCGCGGTCGCGGTCATCCTCGCTCCCGAGTTGAAATGGAAGTCGGCGCGGATCATGACGCAAGATGGAACGGAAGTCTTCACCTTCGACGCAGTCACTTCCCGAGCGGCGCTTCCGCCGGGCGACTACCTCGTCGAGGTGGACGGCCAAAAGATTCCGTTCCCCGCCACTGCGGGCGAAGTGCTTGAGGTGAAGCCGCAGTAGAGGGATGGCAGTATGACACGTCTCATTCGTTCTCGGACCGAACCAACGCGATGCGCACCGGGCCGGGCGATGGGTGCCGCGCTCGCCGCTTCGGTCGCCTTTCTCGCTATTGGCGGCGTGAGTTCGTTTGCTCCGACCGGAGCCGTGTTCGCGCAAACCCCGGGAACCGCGGGGCCGCTGACATTCGACCTGTTTACCGGGGATAGCGTCGACCTGAATCCAAAGGAGGCTCAGCGATTCTGCAGACGCCGCGCGCAAGGCGCAGGCGCCGGGTGAATGTCCCCTGGGGAAGTTCACGGTATTTGTGCCGAAGGGCGATGACAACTTCCAGATTGCACTGGGGAATGCCCGCCGGGACGCGGTGTTGGGTTTCCTGAACCGTCAGGGCATCACCCCTAGCCGCTTCTTCGCCGAAGTGACAGTCGGCGGCACGCAAAACAACGTGCAACTCGACCTCAACGCGGCACGTGACGACACTCTGCCGACGCTCGATGTGACCTGGACGCCGCCGAAGGGAAGCAAGGTCAAAGCGAAACAGCGGATCACCGCCAGGGCGGTCGCGCGCGATGACACCAATCGCTGGCAAAGCGGTATCAACACCATCGATCTCAATGTTGACGGCGGTGGGTCCTTTGGCTTCGAGGATTTTCCGCGCCCGCAGCCACCCTGCGAACGGTTGCCGCCGCCGCGGACTTTGGACGGCGTATACACCGTGCCGGCCAATCCGCCGCCATTGGTGCGCCTGCGCGTTGTCACCAAAGACTTCGCCGGCAATGAAACCGAACTGTGGGCCGACTTCCCGACCGGGGATTGGCATGGCCGGATCGACTGGTGGATCCCGAATCCTAATAGCCGCCTGTGGGGCCGGCTTGATCTTGCATTTGACTATGACGGCAAGGGCAATCTCACGGGCCGGATGGCGGGTGACAGCTACCTAGAGTCGCCGGCGAGGGGTGAGTTTTGTGGGATGACCACTCAAACGCCGGCAAAGCTTTCGGCCAAGCTGGTCGGCCAATATACGCCCGGTCGCAACGCTATGTCGCTCCGGGTGGCCGATCCGCACTCCGAACAGGGGCAATTTAGCATGTGCGCGATCGGGCCGGGCGGCGGCCCATTGCGCATGTCGGGACAGCCGTTCGGCGGGAGCGGCCCGCTCGGCCAGACCGGGCTCGATCAACTGTTGAACAGCCTGACACCGTCAAGGCCGATGGCAGCGTCGAAGCAAGCGGCGAATGGCCCGTGACCCCGGCGTCTGCGCAGGCGACGCTGCACATGAAGCTCACGCTGCGCCGCGCGCGGAACTAGCGGTGCGGCGCCTACTTCGGTCCGGTCGCGGCCGGCAGGTCGTTGCGCGATCCCCATTCCGACCATGAGCCGTCGTAGAGAGCGCTCGGCGGCTTGCCGAGTACGTCGAGCGCGAGCCACATGGTCGCCGCCGAGATGCCCGAGCCGCAGCTCGTGATGATCGGCCGCTCGATATCGACGCCGCCGGCAGAGAAGGCCTTGCGCAGCTCGTCGGGGGGCAGAAGCTTTCCGTCCTTCACCAGGTCCGTGTAAGGCACGTTGCGCGATCCGGGGATATGGCCCGGGCGAACGCCGGGCCGCGGCTCCGGCGCATCGCCGCGGAAGCGGTCGGCGGGCCGCGCATCGACCACCTGCGCGCTGTTGTCGGCGAGCACCGACTGGATCTTCGGCAGCGCCGCGACGATGCCGCCGCGCATGCGCGCGGTGAACTTGCGCGGCGGGCGCGTGGCGATGCCGGCCTCGATCGGTCGGCGCTCGGCCTGCCATTTCGGCATGCCGCCTTCGAGGATGAACACCTTCTCCACGCCGAACAGCCTAAACGTCCACCACACGCGGGGCGACGAGAACATGCCGAGGCCGTCATAGACCACGATAGTGTCGCCATCGCCGATGCCCATCGCGCCGACCTTCGCCGCGAACGCCTCGGCCGACGGCAGCATGTGCGGCAGGTTCTGCGCGTGATCGGATACGTCATCGACGTCGAAGCGCACCGCACCGGGGATGTGGCCGGCGATGTAGTCTGCGGCCGCGTCGCGCTTGTGCGCGGGCAGATAGTAGGAGCCGTCGACCACGACGACATCCGGTGCGCCCAGATGGGACGCGAGCCATTCGGTGGTGACGAGCCAGCGGCTCGGTTGCGGTGTCTCGGCCATGGGACTTCTCGTTCGTTGTGACGCGCTACCGCGGCACGGGGCGCGCTGGGCCCGAATCTCTTGGAATTTCGAAATGGGCCGGATCGGATTACCGCACGCCTTTTCCGCGAAATAAACCGCCAAAAGCGAGGCTTACGCATTCGTTAACACGTCTGGTTGCGTAATGGGAGTTCGTGGCAGAGGGGGAACGTCCATGCGCAACCTGGTCATTGCACTGCTGACACTGGCAGCGAACGCTGGCGCGGTTTCCGCGGCGGACCTGCCGGGCAGGATGCCGCCGCCGATGCAGGCCATCTTCACCTGGACCGGCTTTTATGTGGGCGTAAACGTGGGCGGCGGCTGGTCGAACGCCAACACCGACTTCAGCACCGCCGGGTTCCCGTCGTTTGCCAACGTCGACAACCACATGTCCGGCGTGATCGCCGGCGGCCAGGCCGGCTACAACTGGCAGAGCGGCGCCTGGGTGTTCGGCGTCGAGGCCGATTTCCAGTACAGCGGGATGAAGGGTGGCATCAGTGCGCCGTGTCCGGCGGGCATCTGCTTGGGACTGGCGGCGAGCTTCGATCACTCCATGCCCTGGTTCGGGACCGCGCGTGGCCGCATCGGCTATGCGTCCGCGGGCTGGCTCCTCTACGCCACCGGCGGCTATGCCTACTCACGCCTGGAGGCCCACGCCTCCGCGTCGGCGGGAGGCCTCGGCGTGAGCATCGACCGCGATCAAAACCGGCAGGGCTGGACCGCCGGCGGCGGCATCGAGGTGGCGTTCGGGGGCAATTGGAGCGCCAAGGTCGAATATCTCTACATGGATTTCGGAAGTCACAACGGCAGTTGGACGCTGACGGGACTGCCGACCATCACTGACAGCACGCAGCTGCAGTCGAACATCGTACGCGGCGGCGTGAACTACCGGTTCTAGGGCTGCGCAGCCGCGCCGCTCATTTCTGAAACGGGATCTCGAGCTTCGACTTGCGCTCGAGCCAGGCCGGCACCGGCAGGTTCTTCGAGCGCAAGAATTCCGGGTTGAACAGCTTTGACTGGTAGCGCGTGCCGTAGTCAGCGAGCACGGTCACGATGGTCTTGCCGGGGCCGAGCTCCTTAGCGAGACGCATTGCGCCAGCGATATTAATTGCGGTCGAGCCGCCCATGCACAGGCCTTCGTGCTCCAGAAGGTCGAAGATCAGCGGGATCGCTTCCTCGTCCGGGATCAGGTAGGCGTGGTCGACCTTGATGTCCTGGATGATGGACGTCACGCGGCCGAGCCCGATGCCTTCCGACACCGAGCCGCCTTCGCTCGCCTTCGCTTCGCCGTGGGCGAACAGATTGTACATCGCGGCGCCCTTCGGGTCGGCCACGCCGATCACGATGTCCTTCTTCTTCTCGCGCAGGAAGGTCGAGACGCCGGCGATGGTGCCGCCGGTGCCGATCGAGCAGATGAAGCCGTCGATCTTGCCCTGGGTATCCGCCCAGATTTCCGGGCCGGTCGAGACGTAGTGCGCCTTGCGATTGTCGAGATTGTTCCACTGGTCGGCGAACAGCACGCCGTTCTTCTCGCTCTTGCGCAGCTCGTCGGCGAGCCGGCGCCCGATGTGCTGATAGTTGTTGGGATTGGAGTAGGGCAGCGCCGGCACCTGCACCAGTTCGGCCCCGAACAACGTCAGCGCGTCCTTCTTTTCCTGGCTCTGCGTGTTCGGGATCACGATCACGCTGCGATAGCCGCGCGCATTCGCGACCAGCGCGAGACCGATGCCGGTGTTGCCGGCGGTCGCCTCGACCACGAGCCCGCCGGGCTTGAGCTCGCCGCGCTTCTCGGCCTCGAGGATCATCTGCCGCGCCGGCCGGTCCTTGACCGACTGCCCGGGATTCATGAACTCGGCCTTGCCCAGGATGGTGCAGCCGGTCGCCTCCGACGCCCGCTTGAGCTTGATCAGCGGCGTGTTGCCGATGGCTTCGACGACGTCGTTGCGAATGGGCATGGGCATGCGATCTAATCCGGCTGCTCGGAACGGCGAAACTAGATGACCGCCCGCCACGCGACAAGCCGCGCCCGTCGCTATTATTGCAGCAAATCCATGGTCTTGCGCACGACCGCCGGCGGCGTGCTGTAGATTTCCTGCACCAGCTCCTGTATCGCCACGCCGGTCACCGACCTGATCTCGAACTTGGCCTTGGCGGCGTCGGCCAGGAAGTCCTTGTCGTGCATCGTCTTCGTGAACGCCGTGCGCAGCGCATCGACGCGGTCCTGCGGAACGCCGGGTGGAACGAGGAACGGCCAAGCCATCACCTGCCGGCCGAAGATCAGCTTGAAGATCGCGCGGTCCTCGTCGGTCTTGGCGAGGTCCATGATCAGCGGCGTGTCCGGCAGCTCGGGGTGCTTGGACAATCCCATCTGGAACAGCGTGTTGAACTTCTTTTCCGGCAGCCAGCTTGGATGCGTGGCCTTCACGCTCGACCATGACCAGCCGCAGCGGCCTTGCACCTCCTGCCGCTCCATCGCGAGATCGATGTCATTGCCGCCGGGATAGCCGGTGACGACCTTGAACTTCGTGCCGAGGACGCCGTTCGCCACCTTGGGAAATTGATAGGTATCGGCGCCGACGCCCGATGCGCCGACCACCAGCTCGCGCTCCAGGACCTGCTGGTAGCGCTCGACTCCGGTCGTGTGCCAGGCGACGCAGATCGAGACTTCGTCGTTGGTGCTGCCGATCCAGTGGAAGCGGGTCGCGTCGAACTGCGCGGCCTTGTTGCCGAGCAGCGGCTCGAACGGGATGCCCCGATTGATGGTCCCGAACACCAGGCCGTCCTTCGGCGCGGCGTTGTAGAGAAAATTGGCGAGCCGGATGCCGCCGCCACCGGCCAGGTTCTTCGGCACGAGAACCGGATTGCCGGGCATGTACTTGCCCATGTGACGCGAGAGGATGCGGGTATAGGCGTCGTAGCCGCCGCCGACGCTGGTGCCGATATACACCTCGATCGACTTGCCCTTGTAGAAGTCGGTCGGCGACTGCGCATGCGCATGCGTGCCCCCGGCGAGAGCGGCAAAGGCGACAAGACAGGCCGTCGGGCGGAACCAGGACATCGCACGCTCCAATCCGGCTACGCGACCTGCGCGAGCTTCTCCGCACCCAGCTTGAGATTGAACAGCCGATTGGCGTTGCCGCCGAGGACGTTGCGCTTCGCGGTCTCGCTCAGGAACGGCAGATCGTAGATCGTCGACGGCAGATCGAAGTCCCAATGCGGATAGTCGGACGAATAGACGAGCTGCGTCTCCGCGTTGATCACGCGCATGGTCTCCTGCAGCAATCCCATGTCGGTGACCTCCATCGGCTGCGACGCCCAATACATGTCGCGCATGTAGTCGGACGGCAGCTTCTTGAGGGCAGGGGCCTCCGAGGTGCGCATCATGTATTCGTTGTCGAAGCGCTGCATCATGAACGGGATCCAGGCGAGCCCGCTTTCGAGCCAGACCACCTTGAGCTTCGGAAACCGCTCGGGAATGCCGTTGATGATCCAATTGGCGAGATGGATCATGTTGTACCAGACGAAGCCGAGCGCATGCACCGAGATGAAGCGGTTGAGCATGCCCTGCGCCTGGTCGTGCCAGTGATAGGAGCCGTGGAACGCGATCGGCTTACCCATCTCCTCGAGCAGCGCGTAGGTCTTCATGTATTGGTTGGCGTGTACCGGGCGGTAGCGTGTCGAGGTGATCAGGAAGCCGACCACGCCCTTCTTGTCGCCGAACTCCTTGACGAACTCATAGGTCGCGTCCGGATCGTTGAACGGCAGATACAGCATCGAGACCAGCCGCTTCTCATGCGCGAGCACCTTCTCGCAGAGCCAGCGGTTGTAGGCGCGCGACAGCGCGATCTCGACTTCGACCTGCGGGTGCACGCCGAGCGCCAGCATCGGCGTCGGGAACAGCACCGCGACGTCGACGCCGACCGCGTCCATCCAGCGCTTGGTCAGCGCGGCGTCGCGCTGGTCACCCCCGGGCGGGGTCTTCTCGAAGCTGCGCTGGCCGTACCGCGGGATGCGGCCGCCCATGTCCTGGTAGCCGACCATGGTGTTCATGATGCGCGCGTTTTTGGCGTTCGGCCGCGACGTCGCGGTGGCGAGCTGCTTGAGCACCGGGTCGTCGAGATAGTCGAGGATTTCCGGCATCGACTCGTTCTCGTAGTGATGCGAGTCGACGTCGACGATCGGGAAGCGTTCGTAGCCGCGCTCCTTCGCCTGCCTAGCGGCGTGCGCAAGCAGCTTGGTGGTGTCGAATTCCTCGACCGACATGCGGCGGAAGTCGTTGGGCTGGATGTCCATGGATTTCCTCTAGCTTCCTTGCTTGCGCATGATCTTTTCCGAAAACCGGTTGCCCCTTTTCAGGGTCATGCTTAGCCGGCCACGACGTAGAGCTCGTCGCCGCGCCGTAGCACCTCGAACGATTTGAGGCGGAGCTTGCGATTGCCGATGCATTCGCCGGTCCGGATGTCGTATTCGTAACCGTGCCAGGGGCAGACGAAATGCGCTTCGTCGGCGGAGAATTTCTGGCCGAGCCAGGTCTTGTCGGGCGCGAGCACGTCCTCGACCTTGTGCATGATGACGCCTTCGCAGCAGGGGCCGCCCTGGTGCAGGCAGAGGTTTTCGTAGGCGTAGAAGCCGCCCTGCCAGTGAAACACGCCGATCTCCAGTCCGCCGTGGAATACGATACGGCGATCGCCCTCGGCGAAGTCGTCAATCTTGGAAACGAACACTTCCGGCATTCCGCCTCCTACTTGATCATGTCCGCGGTCTTCTGAACGATTTGCGCCGGCGTTGCGTAGAGCTCAGTGATGAGCCGCGCGATGCTCTCGCCCGCGACCGGCATGATTTCGAGTTTCGCCTTTTCGGCCTCCGCCAGATAGGCCGGGTCCTTCATGGTCGCATTGAAGGCTGCCCGCAATGCGTCAGTCCGATCTTTGGGCACGCCGGGCGGCGCGACAAAGGGCCAGGCGAATTCCTGGCGCGCGAACACGAGTCTCGCGATGTTGCGCTCGTCGGGGGTTTTCGCGAGGTCGACGACGAGCGGAATATGGGGCAGGTCGGGATGCTTGCTGAGCCCGAGCTGGACCAGGACGTGCATCTGCTTTTGCTCGATCCAGGCGATTTGTGTTGCCTTGACCGCCGACCACGACCAGGCGCAGCGGCCGCCGAGTTCGCCGCGCTCGAGCGCCAGTGAGATTTCGTTGCCGCCCGGATAACCGGTGACGACCTTCATCCGCGTGCCAAGCACGCCGTTGATGACTTTCGCAAATATGCTGGTGTCCGCGTTGTTGCCGGTCGAGCCGACGACGAGGTCGGTTTTCCGCAAGTCGTCGATCGAGGCCACGCCGCTGGTGTGCCACGCCACGCAGATTGAGACTTCGTTGCTGGTGCTCCCAATCCAGGAAAATTTGGTCGCATCGAATTGGGCGGCCTTGTTGCCGAGCAGCGGATCGAACGGGATGCTGCGGAATACGATGCCGAACGCCGTGCCGTCGCGCGGCGCGGAGTTGTAGAAAATGTTCGCCAGACGCAGGCCACCGGCGCCTTCGACGTTTCTGGGGACGATCGTCGGATTGCCTGGGATATGTTTTCCGATGTGACGCGCCAGGAGCCGGCCGTGGATGTCATAGCCACCGCCAACACTCGAACCGATGTCCAGATTGATCGTCTTGCCGCGGTAGAACTCGGCGGGCGTCTGGGCGCGAACAGGGGACACCAACGCGAGAGCAGCCGCGATTATGCCGGCAGATGCGATCGGTCGCATGCCTCTCCCCGTGCCCGCGGCTGTTCTCTGTCGCCGAGGCTTGTCCGCCTATTTGAGCATTTCGGACGCCTTTTCGACAACCGGGGCAGGCGTGGCATAAAGCTCCGACACCAGTTTTTGCACGTCGCCGCCTGATGCAGGGAGCACTTCGAGCCGCGCCTTGGCGGCATCGGCCAGAAGCTCGGGATCGGCCATGGCCTTGAGGAATGCGGCGCGCAACACCTCGACGCGATCCGGCGGCACGCCGGGCGGCGCCAGGAACGGGTAGGCGATCTGCTGGCGCGCGAACACGAGACGCAGGATGTCGCGCTGCTCGTCGGTCTTTGCGAGGTCGATGACCAGCGGAATGTCGGGCAAGTCTGGGTGCTTGCTCAGCGCCAGTTGGGTGAGCAGGTTGACCTGCTTGCGCTCGATCCATTCCCGGCGAGTCGCCTGCACGCTCGACCACGACCAGCCGCAGCGGCCGCCGACCTCGCCGCGCTCCATCGCCAACAGCATTTCGTTGCCGCCGCGATAGCCGCCGATGAGGCGCATACGGGTGCCGAGCACGCCGTTGATGATCCGGCTGAACTGATAGGCATCGGCGCCGGCGCCGGAATGGGCGACCACCAGCTCCTTCGACAGCATGTCATTGAAATTCGTGATTCCGCTGGCGCGCCACGACACGCAGAGACTGACTTCGCTGCTGGCGCTGCCGATCCAGGTGAACCGGGTGGCGTCGAACTGCGCGGCCTTGTTGCCAAACAGCGGTTCGAAGGCGGTCGCGCGGTAGATGGTCCCGAAACTCGTCCCGTCGCGTGGCGCCGTGTTGAAGAGCAAGTTGGCCAGCCGCAATCCGCCGGCGCCCTCGATGTTCTTCGGCACGATCGTGGGATTGCCGGGGATGTACTTTCCCATGTGACGCGCGAGCATGCGCGCGTGGGCGTCGTAGCCGCCGCCGACGGTCGAACTGATGCCGACCTCGATCGTCCGGCCCTTGTAGAATTCAGCCGGCGTCTGGGCCCGCGCCGGTGTTGTCGGGACGGCGAAGGGAAGGGCCGCCGTCATCGCAGCCAGAAAGGTCAGACGTCCCACGCAGCCCCCGGAACGGTCAAAATCTCGACCATGAGGATGCACGTCGCCTGGCGATCGCACAATCGCGACCCGGCAGCGCACGCGTCGTCATTCGAATTTTACGGAAAGCGGAACGGTTGCCGAAACCATGGCAATGCAATGCATCATTAGTTCCGATGTCAGGAGCAAAGTCTCGCAGCGGATTCACCTATTCTTACGGTGCCAACCCTAGTTTTCGTGATGGGACATCAGAGTTCCTGAGTTCCTCGTTTCTGAGATCCGGCGGGTCGGCGCAGCGTTTGATGACTCTCGACATCCACACCCTTTTCCTTGTCACGATCTACGTCGAAGCGATCCTCGGATTGCTGCTGTTATTCGCGTGGATCCAGAACTTGGAGATCCGTGCCGTGGCCTGGTGGGGCTGCGCGCATCTGATGCGTGCCGGCTCGATCGTTCTGTTCGGCCAGTTCGGGTCGGTGCCGCAGATCATTTCGATCGACCTCGCCAACGCTCTGCTGTTCTTGTCCTTCGCCGTGACCTGGACCGGCGCGCGCGTGTTCGACGGCCGCAGGCCGCTGCTGCTGGCGGTGATGGCCGGACCCCTGGTGTGGCTGGCCGTCTGTCAGCTGCCGGGCATTGGCAGCCAGCAAGAGCTCCGCTTCCTGTTCGCGTCCGCCATCATCGCGACCTATACGTGGCTCACGGCATACGAATTCTGGCGCGGGCGCGAAGAGCCGCTGGTGTCGCGCTGGCCGGCGATCTTCGTGCTGTTCGCGCACGGTTCGATCTTCCTGCTGCGCACGCCGCTCGCCTCCCTGCTGCCATGGCCGCCGGTCGGCCCGTTCGAGAGCGTCTGGCTGACCGTGATCAGCTTCGAGGCGCTGATGTTCACGATCTCGATCGCCTTCATCCTGCTTGCGATGGCGAAGGAGCGCACCGAATTCTGTCACCGGACCGCCGCGATGGTCGACTCGCTGACCGGCATCGCCAACCGCCGCTCGTTCCTGAACGACGCGTCGGAGCTGACGGCCAGCCATTCCGCAGCCGCCGGTCCGACGGCTGTGCTGCTGATGGATCTCGACCATTTCAAGTCGATCAACGACCGTTTCGGTCACGCCATCGGCGATCGCGTGCTGCAGGTTTTTGCCGAAAGCACCCGCGAGACCATTCGTGCCGCCGATCTGTTTGGCCGGCTTGGCGGCGAGGAATTCGCGGCCGTGCTCCGCAATGTCCGGCGCGAGGACGCGATTGCACTGGCGGAAAGCATCCACCGGCATTTTGTCGAGGCGGCCGCCTATGTCGATGGTTACGCAGTCGGTGCGACCGTCAGCATCGGCGTGGTGTTGAACCAGGATGACACGTTCGACCTGCCGGAGCTTTTGGCGCAAGCCGATCAGGCGCTCTATTACGCCAAGGAGCGTGGCCGCAACCGTGTCGAGGTCGCGACGTTGGACCTCATGCACAAGCGCAGGGACCTGATCCCGTCAGGGCTGGTCCACGCGCAAACCGCCGCCTAGCTCTTACCAACTAGTCCTGCTTCACCTGCGTGCTGGTCGCCGGTCCCATGCCGGTGATCAGGACCATCACTTCCTCATCCTTGGCGCCGTCGTAGTGGATACCCTTGCCGAAATGGGTCACGAACGTGCCCGTGGGCATGGGGACGGTGTTGTTGGTGTCGAATTTCGACCCACTACCGACCCACCACGGCCCCTTCAGCACCGTGATGAAGCGGTCATTGGGGTGGAAGTGCGGGCGGCTGAAGGACCCCGGCGAGAACCGGTTGATCACCATGTAGGGGCCTTCCTTCGACGGATCGCCATACAGGATGACCTGATTGGTCGGGGACTTGTTGAACGGATCGCGCCATTTGAATTGCTCCGGCGTCAGGAACGTCACCGCTGAAGAATTGAGCGTGCTGAACGTGCCCTGGGTCTGGGTCGCCTGCGTGCTGGCGGCGGGGCCGACGCCGGCAATCACCAGCACGGCGTCCTCTTCATCCTTGGCGCCGTCCCAGTGCACGCCTTTGGCATGATGGGTAACGAACGTGCCGGCGCGCATCGGGATCGTATTGGGGGGATCGAACGACGTGCCGGTGCCGTTCCACCAGGTCCCGCCGAGGACATAGATCATTCGATCGTTGGCGTGGGAATGCGGGCGGCTGAAATTACCTCCCTTGTTCCACTTGGTGAGGCTCACATAGAAGCCGTTCACGCCGTCGCCATGGAGCAACACCGCGTTGCTCGGCGACTTGTTGAACGGATCGCGCCACTTGAACTGGTTCGGCGTTTGGAAGACCACCGCCTTCGGGTCGAGCTCGACGGCGGATCCCGCGTTTGCCAGGGCGCAAACCAGCACCGAAACGGCAATACTGAAGCGGCCAAGAATTCCGATCATGTTTCTCTCCCACGGAGCGGCTCTGAGTTGCCCGCTGCTTTTTCCGCGGCCGATGGCGGCCCGGTTGGCGTAACTCTAAACTCGCGTCCGTGGGGTGGAAAGGCGCGCCGGCAGGAATCTGCGGCGCGCCCCTTCTTCATATGCCGAGCATCGCCACGACGATCGGCTTGATCTCGATGCTTCCGCGGATGCACATCTCGACCGCCACATAGAGGATGACCGCGAGGCCGACATAGGCGATCCAGCGGTGCTTCTGGAGCAGGCGCGCGATGAAGCTCGCGGCGACGCCCATCAGCGCGATCGACAGCAGGAGGCCGAAGACCAGCACGTAGGGATGGTCGCGCGCGGCGCCGGCGACCGCCAGCACGTTGTCGAGCGACATCGATATGTCGGCGATGATGATCTGCCAAGCCGCCTGCGACAACGTCTTGCGCGGCGTGACGGCTGCGATCGTGCCGTCGGCATTGATGTCGAAATCGGCGAGCGCCTCGTTGGCCGCGTTCTCGGCTTCATGCATGGCGCGCAGCTCGCGCCACATCTTCCAGCAGACCCACAGCAGCAACAGGCCGCCGGCGAACAGCAAGCCGACAATCTGAAGCAGTTGCGTGGTGACGCCGGCGAAGCCGATGCGCAGCGCCGTCGCGGCGGCGATGCCGATCAGAATCGCCTTGGCGCGCTGGTGTTCCGGCAGGCCCGCCGCTGCGAGGCCGATGACGATTGCGTTGTCGCCGGCCAGCACGAGGTCGATGAGGATGACTTTGAACAAGGCCGACAATGCGTCGGCGTTGAAGATGGCTTCCAACATGGTGCGACGACCCTCCATCGCTGCGATGTGAGGAGGGCCCGCATCGATCCCCGCCCATCGAAATACGCATCGCGCATGGCAAAGCCACGCGACGACGTTTCGATGGATGAGGAATCCACGCGCAATGCGTGTTGCGGTGAAAGTGCCACGCGGGCCACTCCGACTGTGGAGTCCAGTCCGACATCGCAGTCCGTGGAGGACTGCCAGAGGGGCCCGGCCTGGAAGGTTCTAGCCCATAACAACTAGTGCGGACGCGTGAGCAGCGGCAGTCGTATCGAATGGTCCGTAGTTCTACGATGACTGGTTGCGACAGGCCGTTTCCAAAGTCATTGCGGCGCTACAGGAATTCCTGGCGCTGTAGCGAGCAACAGGCCGCCTAACGGCTCGCGGCCACCACCATCGCGACCACCGGCGTCGCGTTCGGAAGATCGGTTCGCTTGCGATGCTCTGCATCGGGTTTCCAGCCGAGGATCGCGAGCATCACGAAGAAGCCGATCACATAGGCGATCGCGACATGCCACCCATGGCGGATCCACCGTCCGACCGATTTGGCTTCCGGATACATGTTCGACAGCGCCACTCCGGCTGACGATCCGAACCAGATCATCGAGCCGCCAAAGCCGACGGTGTAGGCCAGATAGCCCCAGTCGTAGCCGCCCTGCTTAAGCGCCAGCGCGGTCAGCGGGATGTTGTCGAAGACCGCCGACAGGAAGCCGAGGCCGAGCGCAGTCTGCCACGACGCAAGCGGCAGTTCTTCGACCGGCATCAGCGAAGCGCACGTCACCAGCGCGAGCAAGAAGATCGTGCCCTTGAAGGTTTCGGGCATAACCGCCCAATCGGGCTGCCGCAGCGGCGCTGCGGCAAGGATCACAACCCACACGGCGAGCCCGATCACCGGAATAATGTCGAGCAATGCCGGGAATTGGAGATTGGCGGTGACATTGGCGAGGATCGCCGCGATCAGGATCGCCGCGACGATCGCGACGCGGATCCACTCGATCTGAAGGCCGACCGGCGCCTCCCTCACGATCGGCGAGTAGCGATGCTGCTGGAGCGCGGCGGGAACGGCGAAAACCGCAAGCGCAACGGCGGCCGCGACATAGGCCTCCACGACCGACAACGGGCTGATTCCGTCGATCCACATCATCGTGGTCGTGGTGTCGCCCACGACGCTCCCGGAGCCGCCGGCGTTCGATGCCGCCACGATGGCGGCGAGATAGCCGATGTGAACCTTGCCGCGGAACACATGACGCGCCATCGTGCCGCCGATCAATGCCGCGGCGATATTGTCGAGGAAGCTCGACAGCACGAACACGACCGCCAAAAGGGCGACGCCGCCCTTCCAGTCGTCCGGCAGATAGGCCGGCATCGCGTCGGGCACGCGGCTCAGCTCGAAATGGCGCGAAAGCAGCGCGAAGCCCATCAGCAGCAGGAACAGGTTGGCCAGGATCACCCACTCGTGCTGCATGTGCAGCGCGAAGCCGGTCAGCCCCACGCCGAATTTGAAGCCGGTGAAAATGAGCTTGTAGAGCGTGATGGCCGCAAGCCCGGTCAGGGCGACGTAGAGCGTATAGTGGTGGAACAGCGCGACGCCGAGCAGGGTCAGGCCGAACAGGATGAAATCGACCGGAATGCCGAAGATATAGAGCGGCGTGACGGTGCGGGTTGCTTCGGCTGCCAACGCCGAGTCGATGAGCGCCATAAGCGCCAGCGCGCCGATGGCGATCCCCAACGATAGCGACATTCCCCTGAGACGTCTCAGCATTCTCTACCCCCGTGGCGGCATTGTTGCCTTGCCGCCGCATGCGCGCAATAACCGCCGTCGGTCGAAGTCTATTGGTCGCACGCGTTTGCTAGGGATAAACCAGCACGGGAATTTTGGCGTGGGTGATGACCCGCTGCGTCTCGCTGCCGAGCAAGACACCACTGATGCCGCGGCGGCCGTGGGTCGCCATCACGATGAGATCGCAGTTACGTTTGGCGGCGGTCTCCAGAATCGTGTCGGCCGGATAGTCGCTGGTCAGGGTCATGACCTCGCATGGAACGCCAGCCTGTTTCGCCGCCTGTTTAACGACGTCGAGATAGCGGGCCGCACTTTCATCGATGATCCGCTTGTGATCTTCCATTGTCCCAAATCCGGACGGCAGGTTGTCTCGATAGATGATCGGCGTCGCCGGCGGGGCGGCGAAGAGGCCGGTCACCTTGGCGCCTATCGCCTTGGCCAGCTCGACCGCACCGGTAATCGCGTTGGCGGATTGCGGCGAACCGTCGGTCGGAATGAGGATGTGCTTGTACATAGGCTTCACTCCTGAATTGAATTCGGTGTCCGACTTGATGTGGCGGAGAGGCGGTGCCCGCGTCCGCCTCTCAATTCGCTGCGTCAATTCGCGTAAGGCAGCACCCAGATCAGCATGCCGAGCACGTAGCAGATCACCGACGCGACAATCGTGAACGGCACGCTCCAGGACAGGAACTCGCGCAGCGAGACCTTGCGGTCTTCCTCCTTCTCGGCGAGGCGCAGCGCCACATAGAGTGCGGGAGCACCGGCGATGGTGAGGTTGCTGCCGAGCGTGCCGGACCACAGGATCATCCACCACAGCGGCCAGGGATTGATGCCGGCCGACGTGCCGAGCTCCTTGATCGTGTGCAGGAAGGTCAGGATGTAGGCGTCGTGCTCCACCAGGCCGACGATCGGGATCGTGATCCAGTAGAGGAGGGTGGCGCCGAGTGCGTAGTTGGTGACGAAGATCGGCTTCATCGCGTTGGCGAGCATCTCCAGGATGTGCGTCTTCTCAAGTCCGCCAACGAGCGCGAACAGGGCGATGTAGAAGAACACCGCACGCCAATCGACCTCCTGCATAATCTCTTCGAAGCTCGGCGCGTGCGTCAGCCGCTTGACGAAAATTTCAAGCATCAGGACCAGCGAGACCGCTCCCGTCATCGCGATGAAGCCCAGCTTGACGCCGAGGACTTCCCGGAACGCCATCGCCAGCACGGTGCCCAGGAAGACGCCGACGGTCAGGATTGCAAACAGCGGATCGGGAATCTTGGCCTCGATTGCCACCTCGCTCAGCGCGACCCGCTTGCCGATGCGGCGGAAGCCGTAGAAATACATGAAGGTGAGCGTCACGATGAACGTCGCCATCAGGATCGGAAACGACGACGGCCGTCCGTGCTGCCAGATGAAATCGAAGAACTCGGCGCCGGCGACGCTGTGCAGCATCTGCGGTGGCAGGTCGCCGAGCAGCAGCGCCGTGCCCATGAAATTAGCGCTGAAGCCGATCATCAGCACCAGCGGTGTCGCCGGGATCCCGAAGGCGCGAGCCAGCGGCAGCGCAACGGGGGCCATCATCAGGATGGTGACGACGTTGTCGACGAACATCGAGATGACGCCCGCGAGCATCGAGAGGACGATGACCAGCGGGCCCGGTCTCCCCCCGGATAACTTCATCGATTGCACGGACAGCCAGCTTGGCACGCCGGTCTTGCCGAAGTAGCCGGCGATCACCCAGATGCTGACCAGGATCGCCATCACGTTCCAGTCGACCAGCAGGAATGCGGCCTCCTCGGACATGGTTCCGATCCAGATCATGACGGTGACGCCGATCAGCGCCGCCGCCGTGCTGTCGAGTTTGTTGATGACGACGAATAGGATCGTGATCGCGAACACCGCGAGCGTGAGCCATTGCACGAGTTCCATGACGTTTCCCCTGGGCTATGACCTCAAGCCGGCGGTCGCTATGCGGCGGCCGGCCTGATGCGTCTGTCGGTCTGGTTCGGAATGGGGACCGCTGGAACGCTGCGCCGCACCGCCACGGTGCGCCGCCAATGCCTGTGCATGCTCGAAAGCGCGACGAATGTCGCGTATCCACAGGTCCAACGGGCCACTCCATTTGGTTCCAGTCCGACATCGCAGCTTGTGGCTGCCAGAGGGGCCCGGCCTGGTCGTTTATCCACTCACTCTCAGTGTCGTTACATCGTCAGCGAGATCATGTGCTCCGGATTGCTCAGGATGGCGGAAGCGCACGCGATGAACGCCATCGCGCCGGCGACATCCCACGCAGTGACATCGGGAGAGTCGAAATTCATGCCGCGACTCCAGGCGACAAATGCCGCGATGCCCGCACCGCCGATGGCGATGAGGCAGAGCGTGGGAAGCACCAGCGGACGCGGAAGCAGCAAGGCCAGCAGCAACAGCGGAACGGCGGCGACCGCGACCATCGCTGCGAGATTGATCTGAGACTGCAACGGCTCGGGCATCCGCCATCGCGGATGACGACCGGCCGGCGTGCGGCGCTGCATGCGTGTTTCCACCCGGGGACTTTATGTCCCACGGGGAACAGGCTAGTGAGCAAGAGCGTTGCTTGGCAGCCGTAACGATTGCTCGGTAATTCTACGGAGCAATCCGTCCCAGCCGGATCGCCTGCCGCACCAGCACCGCGACGCTCTCCGCCTGCATCTTTTCCATGATCTGCGCGCGGTAGCTTTCGACGGTCCGGATGCTGATGTCGAGCTTGGAGGCGATCGCCTGGCTGGTGAAGCCGCTGGCCACCAGATCGAAGATCTCGACCTGCCGCGGCGTCAGCCGCGAAAAGCTGTCGTCGAGCGCGTCCTGCGATTGTTTGGCCACCTGCTGCTCGAAGGTGCGCGCCAAACCGCGGTTGATGGCCGCGACCAGCAGCCGGTCGTCGATCGGCTTCTCGATGAAATCCTCGGCGCCGGCCTTGATGCCGGCAACCGCCATTGCAACGTCGGCATGGCCGGAAATCAGCACGACCGGCAGCGCGATCTTGCGGCGGGCCAATTCCCGCACCAGCTCGATTCCGTCCATGCCCGGCATGCGGACATCAGCGACCACGCAGCCGGCGCGCCCCGGAATGGCGGTTTGCAGGAACCGGTCCGCGGAATCGAATACCTCGACCGTGAAGCCGAAGACCCTCAGCATCTCGCCGAGGGCGTGGCGGACCGAATCCTGATCGTCGATGACAAAGACGGCGGTCATGATGGGTTTGCCTGCTGCAGAGGGAGCCAGAATCGGAATTCGGTTGCGCCGGGTGCGCCGGATTGTAGCCAGAGCCGGCCGTGATGCGACTGCACGATTGTCGCGCAGATCGATAGGCCGAGGCCGAGTCCGTCGCGTTTGGACGTTGTAAGCGGCTCGAACAGCCGCTCCGCCAGTGCCGGGGCGATGCCGGCGCCGTTATCGGAGACGGCGATTTCCACCCGCGGCGGATCGTCCCGCAGGGCGGCCGCCACCCGGATGCGCCCCTCGCTGTTACCCGACGCGCCGACGGCATCGATCGAATTCTGCACGAGATTGAGCACGACCTGCTGGAGTTGTACGCGGTCCGCGTGCACCGGGGGCAGGTCGGTGGCCACATCGACATCGATCCGGACCGGGACGCCGGCTGCTTCCGTGCCCACCAGGATCATCGCTTCGTCGATCAGCGTCCTGACATTGAGGGTGCTGATGTGCGGCTCGCCGCGGCGCAGGAACTCGCGCATTCGTTTCACGACGCTCGCGGCATGATCGATCTGGGCGATCATGGTGGAGAGGTTGTCGTCGACGCGGGTGTGGCTCCCGCTGTCGTTGTGCAGCAGGTGCTGGGCCGCGCGGCCGAGCGCGCGCGCCGCCGTGATCGGCTGGTTGATCTCGTGGGCGAGCGCGGAGGCCATGCTGCTGACGAGATTGAAACGGGCGGCCTGTGCGGCCTCCGCCTCCTTGGTGCGGAGCAGCGACTCGACTTCGCGGACTTCGCGATGCGCCTGCTGGCGCTCATCGACGGTGACGCCGACGGTCAGGCCGGTTGCCGTCAAGACCAGCATGAGGATCTGGAATTCGGTGAACACGTTGGCGTCGTAGCCGTGCAGGTGCAGCAGTCCGACCAAGCCGAATTGGGTGAGGGCAAGGCCGAGGCACGCGCCGTCGAGGCCGTAGCGGATGGCCGCGATCACGACCGGCAGGAAGAACAGATAGAACAGCTTGAAGCCGCTTTCGTTTTCGGTCAGGCCGATGAACCACAGAAACAAAAGCACCACCACGACATAGAGCGAAACCTCCGGCGCGAACGCCCGCAGCGTTTGCAGCGACAGATGCGGGATGTGGAGGATGAGTCGCAACACCAGCGGCGTCATCACCGCAATGCCGATCGCATCGCCGACAAGGAGCGGCCCTGACGCCACGAAGACGTCGGAGAGGTTGAGCTTCTCGTCGGCAACCAGGAGGAGCGACAGCAGCGATGCGACAAGAACGGCGCCGACCGCTCCGGCTGCCAGCAGCACCAGCACGTCGCGCAGGCGATTGAGCCCGACGTCAAATCTGCGGCGCGCGAACAACGCCACCGCGCTGTAGCCAACCGCGATGACGGTAGCGACGCCGATGAGGAACGGCCATGGCAGGTTGGTGCGAAGCACCGCGATCTCGGCGACCAGCACCCCGACGAACAGCACCACGCCGTACTGCGCGCCGGCATAGAGCATGAGCCCGAAGACCACGCCGAGACCCGGGTTCCACGGCGTGACGGGTAAGCCTTTGTATTCGTGGATGAAGCTGATCCATTCGAGCGCCACATAGGCGACCAGGAAGGCAGCCCCGATCACCACGGCGTGCAACCACGCCGGTGAGGCCCCGGAGGGCCGCAAAACGGTGTCCGGATGGGCCATTTGGTCCTGCACCAGCGGACATATGCCCCAAAATCGCGCCTTCGGCCACGGTGTCGGGCCGCGACAATGGGATGCTGGAAAACCGGAATAGGCTTCTCTAATAGTACCGTGGTATAAATACTTATATTCCGGAACACGGTCGCTCGTTCGTCGTATCGAACGTGCGAGGGGAACGAGAAAGGGAACTTCGGTGAGCCATATCTGGGCGGATATGCTGCAATGGTCGTTCTGGGTCGCGGTCGGGCAGATCATCTGGATCAATATCCTGCTGTCGGGCGACAACGCGGTGGTTATCGCGCTGGCCTGCCGCTCGTTGCCACCGAAGCAGCGCTTCTGGGGCATCCTGCTCGGCGCCGGCGCCGCCGTGCTGCTCCGCATCTTCTTCACCGTCATCATCGCCCAGATCATGGGCATTCCGTTCCTCAAGCTGATCGGCGGCCTGCTGCTGCTCTGGATCGCGGTCAAGCTGATCGTGCCGAGCGATGAGCACGGCGAGGACAGCGTAAAAGCTGGTGACACGCTCTGGCGCGCGGTCTGGCTCGTGACCGTGGCCGACATCGTCATGAGTCTCGACAACGTGATTGCGATCGCGGCCGCGGCGGAAACCGCGTCGATGCGCGTGGACATCGCGAATGCGCTCACGATCAAGGCCACGTTGATTGTGTTCGGGCTTGCGACCAGCGTTCCGCTCATCATCGCGGGCAGCGCGCTTTTAATGAAGGTAATGGAGAAGTTTCCGATCCTGGTGTGGGCCGGCGCGGCGCTGCTGGGCTGGGTGGCGGGCGAGATCATCGTCAAGGACGCCGCCGTCGTCAGCTATCTGGGCGAGGGACTGGTTGACAAGATCCACCTGTGGGCGGCTGCCGCGGGCGCAATCTTCGTGGTCGCGGTGGGATGGTCCATCCGTCGCGTGAAGCACAAGGGCGCGTTTGAGCAACCGCTCATCATTGACCCGCCGGGTCCGGAGGAATTCCCGCCGCGCGCGCGTTAGGCGGGCTCAACAGGGAGAAGGCCATGCACACTTTCGTCTATCTGGCGGCTGGCGTGTTCCTGGTCGTGCTGATCGCGTGGCGGATCAGCCAGCTCAAGAAATGGCACAACGGCAACGCCATCGATCCGACGCCGGAAATCCTTGGGCCCAAGGAGGTCCATCGCCACCGGCTGTGACGGGCGGCTGCCCACTCCGACAACGCTTCCCAACGGCGCACCCCGAGCGGTGCGCCGTTGCTGTTTGTGCCGCCGGGTTGTCGCCCGGTGTGACAGCCTGCTACAAGCCCGCCGGCACGCGCCATGACATCTCGCGGCGCGCACAATCTGCAGGACCGCATGCAACGCAGCACCGACCGAATACTCACCACCCATGTCGGCAGCCTGATCCGGCCGCCCGAACTACAGGAATTCCTGCGCGCGCGGCAGAAAGGCGACGGTTTCGACGAAGCTGCCTATGACCGCTGCCTTGAGGATTCGGTCGCCGCTGTCGTCCGCCAACAAGCCGACACGGGTGTCGACGTCGTGAGCGACGGTGAATTCGGCAAGTCGATCAGCTGGTCGCAATATGTGCTTGAACGCATGAGCGGCTTCGAGCGCCGGCCGTTCAAGCCAGGCGTCAACACGTTCCAGCGCGGCGCCGATCGCGAGAGATTCGCCGCGTTTTACGCCGAGCTCGACGAGCGCGAAGGCGTCACGACGACCTTGGACTCCGTCTGCGTCGGTCCGATCAGCTACACCGGCCAGGCGCAGCTCCAGCGCGACATCGACAACTTCAAGGCTGCGTTGAAGAGCACCAAGGTCGCCGAGGCGTTCATGCCGGTGGCGGCGCCGGCCAGCGTGATCCCGGATCGCAAGAACGAATACTACAAGAGCGAGGAAGACATCCTGGAGGCGATCGCCAACGCCATGCGCACCGAGTATCGGCTGATCGTGGACGCCGGATTCCTGGTCCAGCTCGACGATGCGCGTAACGCCGTCACCTACGACCGCATGGTGCCCCCCGGGACGTTCGCCGACTACCGGAACTGGCTGGCGCGGCAGGTCGACGTGATCAACCACGCCATTGAGGGCCTTCCGCAAGACCGCATTCGCTATCACGTCTGCTGGGGAAGCTGGCCCGGTCCGCATACCACCGACGTGCCGTTGAAGGACATCGTCGATCTGATCCTGAAAATTCGCGTGGGCGCCTATGTGATCGAGGGCGCCAATCCGCGCCACGAGCATGAATGGAAAGTGTGGAAGGACGCCAAGCTTCCGGAGGGGCGGGTGCTCATCCCCGGCGTCATCAGTCACGCCACCAATGTGGTGGAACATCCCGAGCTTGTCGCCGAGCGGGTGGTGCGGCTCGCCAAGCTGGTCGGGCGCGAGAACGTGATCGCGGGAACCGACTGCGGCTTTGCGCAGGGGCCGTTCCATCGCCGTGTCCATCCCTCGATCATGTGGGCGAAGCTCGAGGCGCTCGCGGCGGGAGCGCGGCTTGCGAGCAAAGAGCTGTGGAGCTGACGCACCGCAGCCAGGAACCGAATCTTGGCTGATCGGTTGATCCGGCGGTGGGCGTTTACGCGGGCGCGTTCTCGTGGCTCTCAGGGTCGTTCAGTTTCTTGCCATCATACTGACCGCGCTCGCGCTCGTTCCGCTGGGCGCGCATCTCGCTTCGCTTCCGAACAAGATCAGCCTCACGGCCGAGCAGTATTTCATCATCCAGAGTTCGTATAACGGCTGGTTCCTGTTCGCTTTCGTCCAAATCCCCAGTGTGATCGTCGCCTTTGTGCTCGCGGCCATGATGCGCGGTGACGCGCTGCCGTTCCGGCTTGCGCTGATCGGCGGCGTGGCCATGGCCGCGACGCTGGCGATCTATTTCATCTGGGTGAATCCGGCCAATCTGGCGACCGAGCAGTGGACCGTCATCCCGGGCCATTGGGAGGGGCTGCGCCGGCAATGGGAGTACGGCCACGCCGCCAGCGCGGCATTCAATCTCGTGGCGCTGTGCGCAATCACTGCCGCGGTGGTGACGGCGCGGGAATGAAACGGCGGGTGAGGGGTTCTCCCAGGGGCCGCGAAGCTGTGCCGCATTGAACCGCCGCAAAGGGCGGTATATCAACGCTTCCACAAACACTTCCGGGAGGATGTTCATGACCGCTTTGATGCGCGCTGTGGCCCTGCTTGCGATCGGCTTGATGGCGGCGGCAACCGATGCCTCGGCGCAAAGCTATCCGACCAAGCCGGTGCGGATGATCGTGCCGTTCGGCGCCGGCGGCCCCGCGGACGTCTTTGCCCGCGTGCTCGCACAGCATCTGACGGAGCAGCTCAAGCAGAATTTCGTGGTCGAGAACCGGCCCGGCGCCGGCGCCATTATCGGCACCGAGGCGGTCGCGAAAGCGGCGCCCGATGGCTACACGCTGCTGGTGATGTCGAACACGCACACGACCAACGAGTCGCTGATCCCGAACCGGCCGTACAATCTGATGCGCGACTTCGTGCCGGTGTCGCCGATCAACGAGTCCGACGTGATGATGGTGGTCAATCCGGCGCTCGGCGTGAAGACCCTCAAGGAGTTCATCGCGCTGGCCAAGTCGAAGCCCGGGCAGCTCAACTACGCGTCGTCCGGCCCCGGCACGCCCTATCACATGGCGGCGGAGCTGTTCAAAGCCATGACCGGCACCGATATCGTGCATGTCCCGCACAAGACCTCCGGCGACATGCGCACCAGCGTGCTCGGCGGCCATGTGCAGATGATGTTCGACGCGATCACGGTGCTGGCGCCGAACGTGAAGGAAGGGAAGTTTGTCGCGCTCGGCACCAGCGGCAAGAAGCGCTCGTCGGTGATGCCTGAGGTGCCGACCATCGACGAGGCCGGCGTGCCCGGCTACGAGTTCGACCATCTGGCTCGGCGTGATGGCGCCGGCGAAGACCCCGCAAGCCATCGTCGACACACTCAACGCGGAAATCCGCAAGATCATGGCGCGGCCCGACGTCAAGGACGCGTGGGCGCGGCAAGGCGCGGTCCCGATGACGATGACGCCGCCCGAATTCGAGAAATATCTGCGCGCGGACATCGACAAGTGGGCCAAGGTCGTCAGCTTCGCCAAGCTCGCGCCGCCGAAGTAAGGGTTCTCTGCCTCCTCAGCATGAGGCCGATCGAGAACGTGCGCCGATAGAAACTACCGCCACGCGTCGACGGACACCGTCTTGCGGTACTTCGCGCCCATGATGCGCCAATAGGCGTTGGCTTCGCCGCCGACCACGACCACGTTGATGTCCTTCTCCGGGAAGATCCGGATCGGCTCGTCTTCCTTGGCCTTGAGCCAGGACGCCATCGGCTCCTGGCCGAACGTCGCCCAGGGATAGACGTAGTTCTGCACGAGTTGCAGGTCCCAGTAGCGGCCGGCGGGCATTTCCGCGGTTTCGTGGATGAAGCGGATCAGCTTCGCCTTGGTGTCGAAGCCGCCGCGGTCGATGAATTGTTGCGCCGTCAGCGGATCGAGCAGCAGGCACGGCGTCGAGTTGCCGTCGATGCCAGCGAGCATGTCGCGCACGTGCTCGCGCCAGTATTTCTCGCGCAGGCCCAGGCAGAAGGTTGTCGAACGGCAGCCGTAGAAGATGCTGACCGCACTGTCGTCGGGCTTAAGCCCCTTCTGCACGTGCAGCGGCTCCCAGGGGCTGTCCTCTTCGTTCTCGGCGAAGGTGACATTGTTATATGTGTAGCTGTTGCCCTGCGACCCCATGAAGCTGACACCCGGCTCCGAGCCGCCCTGCAGGTTCTGCGAGAGCAGGCCGTAGGCGCGGCCGATGGTGGCGTTGGCGTGATTGTAGGGGCCCATCGCGCCGATGCCGGAGTTCATCTTGAGCTCTTTGCGGATCGGACCGTTCACCACCACCATCGCCGCCGAGGACGAGGTGGTCGAGCCGCGCGCGGAGACGCCGGATGCTGCGAGCGCCAGGATGACCGGGAAATATTCCGGCCGCGCGCCGGCCATCACCGCGTTCACCGCGACCTTCTCGACCGTGTATTCCCAGGCGACGCGGAATTCCGTCGCCGCCATATGCCCGACGATCTCATCCGCCTTGCGGCTGGTATAGGCCAGCATCTCCTGCACGCGCTTCTCGGTCGGAAGCACGATCGGCAGGAAGTCGGTCCAGCCGTTCTCGTGGAATTGGCGCTGGAGGTTTTCTTCGGTATCGGGCTCGACGAGACGCGGGGTGGTACGCTCGAACTCGGCCTTACTCGCGTGCTCGGACATGTGTCTTAAGCATTCAGCGCGGTGGTGAGCCCCGCGATGACCTCCTGCATGACCGGCTTCCCGGTGATCGGATCCTTGCCGTAGACGTAGTCGCGCAGCTCCTGCGCGGTCTTGCCCATCACCGGCATCGGCACGAAGGCGCGTTGCGCCTCGGGGAGGCCGGCCATCTTGGTCACCGACTGCACCACGCGATCGAACTTGTCGGTGTGCAGCGCCACCGTCGGCACGCCGTATTTGGTCTCGATCGTGATGGCATGGGTGGCGACCGCGGGCGCGCAATTGCTGCAATGCCCGACGCCGACGATCGCCGCGTCGCCGTTCGCCTTGATCTCTTCCCAGGTCTTCTTGTCGTCGTGCTGGTAGGTCGCCGACAGCGAGATCATCTTGGTGTGGACGCTCGGCATGTGGTCGGCAAACCAGGCCTGGATCTGCTTGAGCAGATCGATCGAGTCATCGAAGCGGCAGTCGACCAGATAGATGGTCTTGCCGTCGAGGCTCTCGGGCCGCGGCGAGAGCGCCTTCTTGTTGATCTTGGGCGGGAAGCCGACCGGATTGAGGACCGTGATCTTGTCGTCGAATGCGGCGCTGTTCGACAGGTCGTGCGGCGTGGTCGGCTTGTTCATGGTGCGAATCCTTGGGGTTCCCGGCGGATTTGCCGCAAGTATAGGTCTGTGAGCGCGCCTAGCCAAGCAGGTGGGCGCATTGCTGCATCGCCTCAGACGCGCTCCCTCAGGTAGCGCCAGGCGGCGATGGCAGCGGTCGCCCCGTCGCCGGCCACGGCGGCCAGTTGCGCGACCGAATGCGCCCGGATGTCGCCGGCGGCGAAAATGCCGGGAACCGAGGTCCGCATCATGATGTCGGTGTCGATGTGCCCGGCTGAGTCCAGCGCCACCACGCCGCGCAGGAACGCGCTATTGGGCTCAAGCCCAACATAGACGAACACGCCTTTTGATCGCGCGGTCGTGCACCTTCCGCGATGTGAGGTCGCGCAGCCGTACGCCCGACACGCTTTCCTCACCAAAGATTTCCTCAACGGCGGTCGACGCCACGATCTCGATCTTGCCATTGGCGGCCACACGGTCGCTCAGCGCGCGTTGCGCGTCGAAGGTCTCACCGCGGTGGATGATCGCCACGCGGGCCGCGTGCTCGGTCAGCACCATCGCCTCGTCGAGCGCGGAATCGCCGCCGCCGATGACGCACACGTCCTGGCCGGAGAAGAAGTGCCCGTCGCAGGACGCGCAGTGCGAGACGCCGCGCCCGAGAAATATCTCTTCGCCGGGCACGCCCAGCGGCTTGAGCGCCGAGCCGGCGGCGACGACCACGGCGCGCGCCTTAAGTGTCTCCGATGCGCCGGCGACAACCCGCCAATCGCCGTCGATGGCAATCCCTTCGACGGTGTCGAGAACGAATTCCGCGCCCGCCGCCTCGGCCTGCTCGTGCAGCAGCGGGCCGAGTTCGGCGCCGGAGAGGCCTTGCGGAAATCCCGGAAAGTTCTCGATGCGCTCGGCAGCCGCGATCTGGCCGCCGACGCCCATGCGCTCGACCACCGCAACGCTCAAGCCGCAGCGGGCGGCATGCATCGCCGCGGTCAGCCCGGCAACACCCGCGCCGATCACGACCAGGTCGAAGTTCCGCATTCCGCCGCTCCCGGTTGTGCGATTTGTGCGAAGCGCATCATCCACTATACGCTAGATGACGACCGCTCCGGCAGGACTTCGCCGGCCGCAGGGGACGTAAAGAATGAAAACAAGAATGGACGGGAGAATTTCGTTCGCCTGCGCTGCGATCGTACTCACGGCGCTGGCCTGTGCCGGCAGCGCCGCGCGGGCCGACGACGAGGTTGCGGCGTTCTACGCCGGCAAGACCGTGCACATGATGGTCGGCACTTCGCCGGGCGGCGGCGTCGACCTGATCGGCCGTCTGGTTGCGCGCCATCTGCAGAACCACATCCCCGGCAAGCCCGCCATCGTGGTGCAGAACGTGCCGGGCGCGGGCGGCAACCAGATGGCCAACCACCTGTTCGCTTCCGGTGCTCGCGACGGGACGGTGATCGGCGCGCCGCTCAACGGGATGCCGACCGGGCCTTTGCTGACTCCGAAGGTGTCGCGGTTCGACCCGACGCAATTCACATGGATCGGCAGCATGTACCGGTCGAACAACGTCGCCTATGTCTGGCACACGTCGCCGGTGCAAAGCCTGGAAGAATTGAAAACCAAAGAGGCGATCGTCGGCACCTCGGGGCCGGGCTCCGGTTCGAACGACCTGTCGATCCTGGCGCGCGACGTGCTCGGGCTGAAATATCGGATCGTGCGCGGCTACAAGAGCGGCACCGAAATCAATATCGCCATGGAGCGCGGCGAGGTTCACGCCCAGATCGTCGGCTGGGACTCGCTGAAGGCGCAGCGGCCGGAATGGGTCCGCGACAAGACCATCACCGTCATCGGACACTTCAGCCTCGAGGATCCGCCGGAGCTGCGTCCGTTCGCCCGGATCGTTGATCTCGCCCGGACTGAATCGGACCGCCAGGCGCTGCGCCTGGTGTTGGCGCGGCAGGCCCACGGACGCCCTTATTTCCTGCCGCCGGGCGTTCCGGCCGCCCGCGCTGCGGCGTTGCGCCGCGCTTTCGACGCGACCATGCGCGACCCGGCCTTCATCGCGGAAGCAGCCGCGATGAAGGTCGACGTCGACCCGATGACAGGTGAGGCGGTGCAAGCGCTGGTCGACCAAGTGCACCGGACGACGCCCGCCGATGTGGTCGAACGCGTGCGCACATTGATGGCGGCGCAGTGAAAACGCCCGACCGGCAGCGTAGAACTACAATGCGGCAAGCTGCGGAATACGTCCTTGGGTTGACGATGTTTACGCAAAAGTTACGCGCGCCGCGCATCGCGCGTTTAACTTGCCAACCGCGCAATCTTCCGATGAATTGAAACTTCGGGAACAGGGCATCGGGACGCCCGATTCGGCACGTCCCTTGCACCTGCAATCGGATACGGACGACGGCGGGCCAAATCGCCGCGTCCGGGGAGGGGAGGTTCGGCGATGATCAACCTCGTGCGTCTGTCGCTGCGGCGCCCCTACACCATGGCGGTGGCGGCGATGCTCATCATGCTGATGGGGGCAATCTCCGTCACGCGCATGATTGTCGACATCTTCCCGAACATCGACATCCCCGTCGTCTACGTCGCCTGGAGCTATAACGGCCTCAACGCCGAGGACATGGAACGCCGCGTGGTGCTGGTCGCCGAGCGCGCCTATTCCACGACCGTCAACGGCATCGAGCGCATCGAGTCGCTCTCGATCCCCGGCCAGGGCATCCTGAAGATCTACTTCCAGCAGGGAGCCAATATCGGCGGCGCCATCGCGCAGATTTCGGCGCAGAGCAACGCGGTGCTGCGCATCGCGCCGCCCGGGATGCAGCCGCCCAACATCATCCAGTTCAATGCGTCGAACGTCCCGGTGGTGCAGGTCACGCTCAACAGCCGGACGCTGCCGGAGCAGATGCTGTCGGACTACGCCAACCAGTTCCTTCGCTTGCGCCTGTTCACGATCCCGGGGTTGTCGATCCCCGGCGCGTTCGGCGGCAAGCAACGCCAGATCATCGTCGAGGTCGACACCGCCAAGGCGAGCTCCAAGGGGCTCTCGCAGATGGACGTCGTCAATGCGATGGGCACGACCAACGTGATCGTGCCGGCGGGCATCGCGCGGCTGGGAACCAACGAATACAACATCCAGCTCAATTCCAGCCCCAAGGTCGTCGAGCAGTTCAACTATCTGCCGATCGGCGTTCGCGACGGCGTCGCGGTGTTGCTCGGCGATGTGGCGAAAGTCAGCGACAGCTTTGCGCAGCAGACCAACATCGTCCGCATCAACGGACAGCGCGCGAGCTTCCTTCCGATCCTCAAGAACAGCACGGCCTCAACCTTGGCGGTCGTCGATGCCGTCAAAAAAATGTTGCCGGAGCTTCAGGCGATTGCGCCGGACGGCATGGAACTGGCGATGGACTTCGACCAGTCGGTGTTCGTGCGCTCGGCGGTCGAGAACGTGATCAAGGAGGCGGCGCTCGCCTCGGTCCTCGTATCTCTCATGATCCTGGTGTTCCTCGGAAGCTGGCGAAACACCGTCGTCGTGGCGATCTCAATCCCGCTGTCGATTTTCGCCGGTGTCGCCGGGCTCTACATGACGGGCCAGACCATCAACCTGATGACGCTGGGCGGGCTGGCTTTGGCGATCGGCTTGCTGGTCGATAACGCCACCGTCGTCATGGAGAACATTCACCGGAACCAGACGCTCGGCAAGCCGGTGACGGTGGCCATCCTGGACGGCTCGATCGAAGTGGTGCAGCCGCTCACGGTCGCGACCTTGTGCATCTGCATCGTGTTCTTCCCGGTTGTGTTCCTGGAAGGCCCGGCGCGCTTCCTGTTCATTCCGCTCGCCATCACCGTCGTGCTGGCCATGCTTGCGTCCTACGTCCTGTCGTTCACGGTGGTGCCGGCGCTGGCGCGCCAGTTGCTCAAGGACGAGCACCATCACGCCGAGGGCGAGAAGCTCGGATGGGGCCGGCGCCTGGCCGGCGCGTTCGATCGCACCTTCGATCGCTTCCGCGACGCCTATGGAAACCTGCTGTCGGGCCTGCTGGTCCGCAAGAAGTTCGTGCTGGGCTGTTTCGCCATCTTCTTCGCGGCGACGGCCGCGCTGGTCCCGGTCGTCGGCACCGATTTCTTCCCGCAAGCCGACGTCGGCATCCTCAAGCTGCATGTCCGGGCGCCCAAGGGCTACCGCCTCGAGGGCACCGAAGGGATCATGATCAAGGTCGAGGATCGGATCCGCGAGATCATCCCGACGACGGAACTGCGGACCGTCAACCACACCATCGGTGTCCCGGGTGCGCTCAACCTTGCCTTCGTGCCCAGCGACAACGTCAGCGGCGCCGATGGCGAGATGCTGATCTCGCTGAACAAGCCGCACCGTCCGTCCGAGCACTATCGCCGCCAGCTTCGCGAGCGGCTCGAGTACGATTTCCCCGGCGTCACCTTCTATTTCCAGACCGCCGACATCGTGAGCCAGGTGCTCAACTTCGGCCTGCCGGCGCCGATCGACATCCAGATCCAGGACCAGAATTTTGCCCGCTCCTACGAAGTGGGGCAGCGGCTGTTGCAGATGGTCCGGCGTATCCCGGGCGTGGTCGATCCGCGCATCACGCAAATTCTCGACTTCCCGACGCTTCAGATCGACGTCGACCGGCAGCGCGCGGCGCGGCTCGGCGTCAACCAGCGCGACGTCGCGAACAACATGCTGGCGTCGCTGTCCGGAAGCTCACTGATCAGTCCGACTTACTATCTCAATCCGCAGAACGGTGTGAACTACACCGTGGCCGTGGTCACGCCCATGGAGCGGCTGCAGTCGGTGGGAGACATTCTGAACTTCCCGGCGAATCCGCCCACCAACAACATCAATCCGGTCATCGCGCAGGCCTTGCCCACGACGCTCCCGAGCGCTCCGGTGACGCGACTGAGCGACATCGCGAGCGTTCGTCCCGGCTCGACGATGAATTCGATCAACCACTACACCATCCAGCGCGTCATCGACGTCGCCGCCAATGTCGAGGGCCGCGATCTCGGGTCGGTTGCGGCCGAGATCAACAAGGTGATCGCCGAAGTGCAGAAGGATCTGCCGTCGACCACCAAGATCGTGTTGCGCGGCCAGAACGAGGTCATGGAGAACTCGTTCCGCATGCTCGGCTTCGGGCTGATCCTGGCGATCATCCTGGTCTATGCGGTGCTGGTCATCCTGTTCCAGTCCTGGGTCGATCCCTTCATCATCATGATGGCGGTGCCTGCGGCGTTGCTCGGAATCATCTGGACGCTGGCGCTCACCGGCACCACCATCAACGTGATGTCGCTGATGGGCGCGATCATGGCCGTCGGCATATCGGTGTCGAACTCGATCCTGGTTGTGGCCTTCGCCAACGACCTGCGCTCGCGGAACGAGTCGCTGACGCCGGTCGAGGCGGTGATCGAATCCGGCAAGACGCGGTTGCGTCCGGTGCTGATGACCGCGCTTGCGATGATCATGGGCATGGTGCCGATGGCGCTGGGCCTGGGCGATGCCGGTGAGCAGAATGCGCCGCTCGGCCGCGCCGTCATCGGCGGGCTGGTGTTCGCGACGTTCGCGACCCTGCTGCTGGTTCCGATCTTCTATACGCTGCTGCGCAAGAACGCGCCGGCGCTCCACACGCTTGATCAACGTTTCGCCGCCGAAGCCGCCGGCGCATCCAAGGAGGCCTTGGGCCATGGCTAAAACAAGAGAAGGCCGCTCGTCGAAGTTCTACGTGTTCGGCGTTGGTGCGCTCGTTGTTGTGATCGGTGCGGTGGTCTACTTCCACGTAACCCGCAATCAGAACGTCGCCTCGGCGCGCGAGTCGCGGGCGGTGGTGTCCGATCGCGGGCCGCGAGTTCGAGTTCATCATGTCGAAGGCGGGCCCGACCGAGCGGACAATCAGGCTCCTCGGCGACGTGCGTTCCGGTGCGACCGCGGTGCTGTATGCGAAGGTCGCGGGCTACATGAAGGAAGTCTTGGTCGACAAGGGCGACAAGGTCGAGACCGGCCAGATTCTTGCGGAGATCGAGTCTCCTGAAGTGGAACAGCAGTTCGCGGCCGCCTCCGCGGACCTCGTGCACAAGCGCCGGAACCTGGCTCGTATCAAAGAGCTCTATTCCAAGGGCAACACCACCCAGGTGGCGATGTATCAGGCAGAGACCGACGTGGCGGTTGCCGAGAACAATGTCGGCGTGCTCGCGACCTCGGTATCCTACAAGACCGTGCGTGCTCCGTTCGCGGGCCGCGTGACCGCGCGTTTCGTCGATCCGGGTGCGCTCGTCACAAACTCGCAGACCAATATCACGAGCGCCATGCCGATGATGACCTTGTCGGACGACAGCCGGGTGCGCGTCTTCACCTATGTGCAGCAGATGGACGTTCCGTTTGTGCAGGTTGGCAACCGCGCCGTGGTCAGCGATGCCGCCAATCCGGAGCGCAACAAGGTCGGAACGGTGACCCGGATGACCGGCGAGCTCGAGCCGCGCACGCGCACGATGCTCATCGAGATCCACCTCGACAATGCGGACGGCTTCTTCACGCCCGGCAGCTTCGCCTATGTGACCCTGCACGTTCCGGTCCAGAGCTACATCCAGATTCCGGTCGCGGGCCTGATCACGCGCGGCGAGGACAATATCGTCGGCGTGCTGGAAAACGACTTGGTGCGGTTCCGCACCGTCACCGTTGCAACGACCGACGGGGCGACCGTCAGCCTGGCGGATGGCCTGAAGGCCGGTGAACGGGTCGTCATCAACCTGCCGAATGAAGTGACCAACGGCAGCCGCGTCCAGCCCGTGACCGTTGCCCGCAACCGTTGACCGGTGCTGCCGCCGGTCTGCGACGCCGGCAACCTACCGCTCGCTGACTCCGTCGAGTATGGTTGCCCATGGCCGGGCGCGCGTCGTCGTGCGCGCCATGGCGCAGGGCGGAACGACCGGCAGAGGTGGGCATGGGTGGTGCACTTGACGGCATTCGCGTGGTCGAGCTCGCGAATTATGTGAGCGGTCCCTATGCCGGCATGATGCTTGCCGACTTCGGCGCCGAGGTGATCAAGATCGAGGTTCCGGGCACCGGCGATCCGTTCCGCGGCTGGGGCACGGTCGACTACAGCCCGACCTTCGGCTCGGTGAACCGCAGCAAGAAGAGTGTGGTGCTCGACCTGAAGACCGTCACGGGCAAGGCGGCGGCGGCCAAGCTGATCGCCGGCGCCGACGTGGTGATCGAGAATTTCCGGCCGGGAACGCTGGAGCGGCTGGGTCTCGGCTATGACGAGTTGCGTGTCGGCAATCCGCGGTTGATCTGGTGCTCGATCACCGGCTTCGGGAATCTGGGCCCGCTCGCCGACCGGCCCGGCTACGACACGGTCGGGCAGGGGATGGGCGGCCTGCTCAGCGTGCTGACCGACATGGAGGCGCCCAACCCGATGGGCATTTCATTCTCCGATCATCTCGCCGGGATGATCGCGGCGAACGGCATCCTGGCCGCGCTGCAGGCGCGCCACCGCACCGGCAAGGGCCAGCGCGTCGATACGTCCCTGCTCGAAGCGACGGTGTCGTTCATCGGCGAGAACGCCGCCCGCTTTTTCGAGAACGGCAAGGTGCCGAACCGCGCCACCCGCACCCATACCGCGCAGGTCTTTGCTTTCGTGGCCGGCGACGGCAAACCGTTCGTCGTGCACCTGTCGTCGCCGGAGAAATTCTGGAAGGGCCTGACCCGCGTCGCCGGTCATCCCGAATGGCTCGAAGACCCGCGGTTCAACCCGCGTAAGGCGAGGCAACAGAACTATGACATGCTGCATGGCCTGCTCAGCGAGGTCTTTGCGACGCAGGGGCGGGAGCATTGGCTGCGTCGTCTGATCGAGGAGGATGTGCCGTCGGGACCGCTCTACGATTTTGCCGAGGTATTCGCGGACCCGCAGGTGGAGGCGCTGGGCATGCGCGTGCGCGTGCCGCATCCGAAGTTGGGCGAAGTCGACCTGGTGCGGAACGGCGTGCGGCTCTCCGACACACCGGTCCGGATCGAGCGGCCTTCGCCCGAGCTCGGCGAGCACAACCGTGAGATACTGGGTGAATAAGAGAAATGGCGAACAAGGACAAAAGGAGCGGAGGATGACGACGGTCCGGTTCGGCGCCGTGCTGATGGCGGGCCTGGTGCTCGCCGCGGCTGCCGCGCGGGCGCAGCCGGCGGCGGAGTTCTATCGCGGGAAGCGGCTGACCCTCATCACGTCCGCCTCGGTCGGCGGCGGCTACGATCAATATGCGCGCCTGCTCGCCAAGCACATGCCGCGGTTTATTGCGGGCAATCCGGCGATCGTGGTGCAGAACATGGTCGGGGCCGAGGGCATCCGGGCGGCGAACTTCCTCTACAACGTTGCGGCCCAGGACGGCACGGTCATCGGCGGGCTCTCCCGCAACAATGGGCTCGCCAAATTTTACGACGTAAACAATGCGCAGGTGCAGTTCGACGCCCGCAAATTCCATTGGCTCGGATCGCCGCAGCAGGAGATCGGGCTCTTTGTGCTGCGCACGCAAAAAGGCGCCAGGTCGATCGACGATCTGAAGAAAATCGAGGTCGTCGTTTCGTCGACGACGCGCGGCGCGCCGACCTCGATCTATCCGCGCATGCTCAATGTGCTCTATGGCGCCAAGATCAAGGTGGTCGACGGTTATGGCGGCTCGCAGGAGAGCCTGCTCGCGGTCGAGCGCAACGAGGTGGACGGTCATGTTTCCGGCGGCTCGTCGGCCGCGTTCCGGGCGCGCATCGCACCCTGGCTCAAGAGCGACGCCAAGGTGATCCTGCAAATGGGCATGAGCCGCGATGCGGCGTTCCCCGATATCCCGACCGCGATCGAGATCATGCCGAACGCCGAGGGCAAGCAGTTGTTTGAAATTGCGTTTGCCGAGCAGGTGATGGGCCGCCCCTTCGTGCTGCCGCCTGGCGTTCCCGCCGATCGCGTGCAGTTGTTGCGCGCCGCCTTCGATGCCGCGGTCAAGGACCAGGCGTTGCTCGAGGACGCCAAGGCGCAAAACATGGAAATCGACCCGGTCACGGGCGCGGCCATCAATACGCTGCTGGACCGGGTCTATGCCGCGGCTCCGGAGCTTGCGGCGCGTCTACGTGACATGGCCAAATAGAAAACAATCGGCGCATGCTCTCGAAGAACAAGCAGCGTCACGGCAGGGAAGGAACGAAGTCGATGGGGGAAGAGACGTCGCGGCGCCAAGGGCTCATCATCGGCGCGATCTTGTTGTCCGCGGTCGCATTTGCGACCTCGCCGCCATCGCCTGCCGCGGCACAAGACGTCCTTACGAACCGTGCCGCGAACCGCGAGCAGCTCATCCTGGATGGAGCTCGCAAGGAAGGCCGAGTTGTTCTTTATTCCGCTGCCATCGTCAATCAGGCCCAGCGTCCATTGGCTCAGGCCTTCATGAAGAAATACCCCTTCGTGAAGATGTCGTTCTGGCGCGGCGACACCGAGGAGATCATCGCCAAACTGTCGGCCGAGATGCGCGCGAACAACCTCGTCGCCGACCTCGTCGAAGGCACCGGCGTTGGCGAACTCGCCATCGAAGCCAAGCTGGCGCAGCCTTATTTCACACCTCTGATCGAGGCGATGCCGGAACGTTATCGGGATGCACGCAACCATTGGACCAGTACCCGGATCAGCTATTTCAGCATCGCGTACAACACGCGGCTGGTGCCGCCGGAGCAGGTGCCGAAGACCTATGACGATCTGCTCGATCCGCGCTGGCGCGGCAAGCTTGCCTGGCGCATCGGCACGTCGAGCGGCACGCCGCTGTTCCTCACCACCATTCGGCTCGCCCGCGGCGAGGCGAAGGCGCGCGAATATTTCCAGAAGCTTGCCGCGCAGAAGGTCGTCAATTTTGGAGCCGGCAGCGCGCGTACGCTGGTCGACCGCGTCATCGCGGGCGAGTTTCCGATTGCGCTGAATATCTTCGCGCATCATCCGCTGATCAGCAGGGCGAAGGGGGCCCCGGTCAACTCGCAGCTCATGGATCCGGTCGCGAGCACCGCCGGGACGATGATCATCCCGAAAGGCGTGCGCAATCCGCATGCGGCGCTTCTATTGGCCGACTTCATCCTCTCCAAGGAGGGGCAGCAGATCCTCGCCGAGGCCGATTACTTTCCGGTTCGCCCGGATGTGCCACCGAAGGATGTTCTGGCCTCCGTCATCCCCACGCGTGCCGGCGTGCCGGAGCTGTTCGTCAGCTCGGACCAGCTCAATGAGTACACCGAAAGCTCGGCGAAGATATTCGACGACATGTTTCGCTGAGTCCTGTTGCTAACGGAAAGCGTCGCCTGTGACTGTTCGCTCCGAAAGCCGCACCATCTCGCGCTCTCTCCTTGCGGCACTGCCGGGCATTCCTGCGATCTCTCCGGTGGTGGCGGTGCTGGTCGCAATCCTCCTCGTTTTGATTGTTCCGCCGGCGATCTTCCTGCTGCGCATCAGCCTGCACGAGACGCTGCCAGACGGCTCGCTCGGGCCGTTCACGCTGCGCTTCTACGAAGGCTTGTTCACCGGGCGGTTCTTTCTGCCGAGCCTCTACAACACCATGATCTACAGCTTCGGCTCGGCGCTGATCGCGATCGTGATCGGCACCGTTCAAGCCCTGATCGTGGAGCGCACCAATACGCCCGGCCGCAATCTGGCATTCTTCGGGGCGATCATCTCGCTCGGTGTTCCGCACATCCTCTACACGGTCGCCTGGTTGCTCCTGCTCGGGCGCGCGGGCCCGCTGAACGACCTGATCGCTTTCATCACGCAGCAACCCCAGGCCATCAACGTCTACTCGATGTGGGGCATGATCCTGATCGAGGGCATCGGTTTTGTCCCGCTCGCTTTCCTGCTGATGTCCGCGGTCTTTCGCTCGATGGATGCCTCATTCGAGGAGGCCGCGATCGTCGCAGGGGCCAGTCCGCTGCGGGCATTCTGGGAGGTGACGATCCGGATGGGCGTGCCGGCGATTTGCGCGCTGGCGATGCTGATCTTCATCAGGACTTTCGAATCCTTTGAGGTGCCGGCGCTGGTCGGGCTTGCCGGCAACATCAATGTGCTGACGACCACGATCTATCAAAGTGCCCGCCGCACCGGCGCGGCGAACTACGGCGAGTCCGGTGCCTATTCCATTTGCCTGATCCTGATCGTGACCGTGTTGCTGATCTGGCAGAACAATCTCGCCCGCGACGCACATCGCTACCAGACGATCACGGGTAAGGGGTTTCGCCCACGCATCGTCGATCTCGGCGGTTGGCGATATCTGTGCTCGGCGTTGCTGTTCGTCCTCTTCCTGCTGGTGACGGTGATTCCGGCCGGCATCCTCGTGTTCACGTCATTCCTGCCGTTCTATGACGGCGTCAGTCTCGAATCGTTCGGCCGGATGTCGCTCGACAATTACGCCGTGCTGTTCGGGCCTGGCTCGTTCCGCGACTCCATCGTCAACACGCTGATCCTGGGTGCCTCGACCGCAACCATCGTCGTGCCATTTACCGCGTTATGCGCATGGCTGGTCGTGCGGCAAGTCAAAGGGGCGGTGCTGCTCGACCACCTCACCATGCTCCCGCTGGTGTTTCCGGCGATCATCCTGGGCGTGGCGTTTCTGAACATCTTCGTGAACATGCCGCTGCCGCTCTATGGCACGCTGCTGTCGATCATCATCGCGTCGTCGGTGCGCTATCTGTCCTACGGGATGCGTTACGCCTACGCCGGGGCACTGCAGATCCAGCCCGATCTCGAAGGCCAGGCATCGGTTTCGGGCGCGTCCGGCGTATCCGTGTTCCGGCGCATCGTGCTGCCGCTGCTGGCGCCGACGCTTATCAACGCGTGGCTGCTGGTATTCCTGCTGGCGGTCCAAGCGGTTTCGCTGCCCCTGCTGCTGGTTGGGCCCGGCTCGGAAGTGATGGCTGTCACGCTGTTCGAGCTCTGGCAGAATGGCCAGGTGACCGAACTCGCATCAATGGGCGTGCTGTGGATGTTGCTGATGACGGCCGTTAGCGCGATCTTCCACATGCTGACGCGCCGGCACCAGATGAATGCTTGAAGAAACGTGCGCTAGGGAGTTCCGACAATGGCAAAGAGCAGGGATGAAACCCGCATCTACAACAAGAACAAGTTCAAGCTTGGTCTGTTCGGGATGAACTGCAAGGGCGGGCTAAGCCTGACCAAGGCACCCGAGAGCTGGGACGCGTCCTGGGACAATAACGTCAAAGCGGCGAAGGCCGCCGACGATGCGGGGCTCGAGTTCCTGCTCCCAATCGGCCGCTGGCACGGTTACCAGGGATCGAGCGACACCCAGGGCACGACCTTCGAAACGATTGCATGGGCGTGCGGGCTGCTCGCATCGACCCAGGACATCACGACCTTCGGCACGCTCCACGTCGCGTTCGTCAATCCGGTCTTTGCCGCCAAGCAGATGGTGACGGCCGATCACATCGGCCACGGGCGCTTCGGGCTCAATGTCGTGTCCGGCTGGAACCCGATCGAGTTTGGCATGATGGGCGTTCCGCTTGGCGATCACGACGGCCGCTACGACTACGCGGACGAGTGGCTGGAGATCGTCAATCGCGTTTGGTCGGAGGACGATCCATTCGACTTCGACGGCCGCCACTACAAGCTAAAGGCTGTCCGCGGCAAACCGAAGCCGTGGTGGGGAACCCGTCCCATCCTCGTGAGCGCGGGCAATTCGGAAACCGGCCGGACATTCGCGGCCAACAATGCGGATTGCCTATTCACGACCGTGCCGCCCAAGCTCGAGGATCTCCAGCAAAAGCTTAAGTACTTTCGCGATGCCGCGCCGCCCGGACAGTTGCGCAACATCTTCGCGAGCTGCCATCTGATGGTAAGGCGCACCCGCAAAGAGGCGGAGGACTACCATCACTACATCGTCTACGAGCAAGGCGATTGGGAGTCGGCGGAGTATGCCTTCAACCTGCGCGGCTCCCGGATCAATTCCTGGCTCAAGGAAGACGAAGAAAAGCTCAAGGCACGCCTGATCAGCGGCGCCGGTGTTCCGATCGTCGGCAGCTACGATGATGCGGTGGAAACAATGCTGCGCCTCAATAGCGTCGGACTCGATGGCTTCGCCATGGGAATGATCAACTACGTCAACGACTTTCCGCACATCCGGGACGAGCTGCTCCCGCGCATGGAGCGGGCCGGGCTCCGTGAGCCGCAACATCGCGCCGCCGCCACCGCGGCCGAATAAGAACCAGAAAAGGGAGGAATGCCATGAAGATCGTCGATGTGCGGATCGAGGAAACGGTTCTGCCGAAAAAGGACAAGGACTGGAAATTTGCGCTCGCGGCGAACCCGGCGACCGAAGGCTGGACCGTCAACATTCGGAATGAAGACGGGACGGGCGGCTACGGCTACGCCTCCACGATGAACCACTATGGGGCGCCGCACGAGGCCGTGAAGGGTGCGCTCGATCGGCTCTGCAAGCGGCTCATCGGCCGCGACTCGCGCGAGATCGCGAGCATCCTCGACGATCTCGACAACGCGATGATGGGAAACAACCAGGCCAAGTCAGGCATCGATTGCGCGCTGCACGACCTGCGGGCGCGCGAGCTCGGCGTGCCGCTATGCGATCTGTTCGGCGGCCCGGCTGTCCGTGAATTCGCGAGCCTGCGCATCCTGCCGATCAAATCGCCCACCGACATGGCGAAGAATGCCCGCGCGCTGGCCGACAAAGGCGTGCGGCATTTCAAGATCAAGGTCCACGGTGAGGTCGAGGAAGACGTGGAGCGCGTGCGCGCCATCCGCACCGAGCTGGGGCCCGATGCGCACCTCACCATCGACGCCAACCAGTCCTATGCCGCCAAAGATGCGATCCGCGCGCTCAACTTGATGGCGCCCTACAAGATCGACCTCGCGGAGCAACCAGTCGAGGTCAAGGACTTGGCCGGCCTCAAGGCCGTTACGCAGGCGGTGCCGATCACGGTCGAGGCCGATGAAGCCGCGTACTCGCTCGATCAGGTGATGATCCTGGTGCGCGAGCGTATCGTCGACGCGATCAGCCTGAAGATCACCAAGCTCGGGGGCCTGCGAAAAACATTCGCGGCAGCGCAGATCTGCGACGCCGGTGGTGTGCGCTACCGCATGGGCGCCCACGTGGGGCCGATGCTGCTCGCGGCACACGCCATGCAACTCGCGGCCGCGCTGCCGGGTATCTGGTACGCGTCCGAGCTATCCGAGTTCGATGGTCTGGAGGAGGACCCCTGGGAGGGGATCAAGCTGGTTGATGGCGTTCTGCACCTCACCGATGCGATCGGATGCGGCGTCACGCCAAAGGCGGCCGCGGCGGCCACCGAACGCCGCAAGAGCGCCTGAGATGCCTTGCGCGGCCGGAGCCCTCGGTCGATTGGCGAGAGGCTGTTCGATCGGCGTGGTGGCGTTGGGCTTGCACGTGACGGCGGTGTCAGCGCAGCCGGCCGACACCGACATCCTGACCTATACCGGCGCCGACCGCACCGAACGGCTGATCGCCGGCGCCAAGCGCGAAGGCCAGGTCACGTATTATTCGGCGATGATCGTCAACCAGGCGCTGCGGCCGCTCACCAACGCGTTTCAGAAGAAATATCCCTTCATCAAGATGACGTTCTGGCGGGCCGACTCCGAAGACATCCAGACGCGGATGTCGGCGGAGGTCCGCGCCAAGAAGCTCGTGGTCGATATCGCCGAAGGGACCGGCATCGGGGAGCTCGCGGTGCGCTCCGGCATGGCGCAGGAGGCCTGGTCGCCGCAGCTCGCGGATATCCCTGAATACATGCGCGACCAGCGCAGGCTCTGGGCGCCCACCCGCATGAGCTATTTCGGGCTGGCCTACAACACGCGGCTGGTTCCTCCCGGCACGGCGCCGAAGACCTACGAGGACCTGCTCGATCCGAAATGGCAGGGCAAGATGGTGTGGCCGCTGCTGACCCATATCGGCGCGCCGCTGTTCGTCACCAATCTTCGCCTGACCTGGGGCGAGGAAAAAGCGCTGGCCTACCTGCAGAAATTGCGGACCCAGAAGATCGTGAATTTCGGTGCGGGCAACCCCCGCACATTGGTGGACCGGGTGATCGCCGGCGAATACCAGATCGCCGTGCAGATCTTCGCGCATCATCCGTTGATCAGCGCAGGGAAGGGCGCGCCGGTCGCTGCGCAGCTTCTGCCACCGGTCGCGAGCGCGCCCGGCACGCTGGTCATCCCCAGGGGCGCACGCAATCCTCACGCCGCCCTGCTGCTGATGGATTTCCTGCTGTCGAAGGAAGGACAGCAAATTCTCGCCGGCGCGGAGTATCTGCCTGTACGTCCCGACGTCGACCCGCTCCCACAGATCGCGCCGATCGTTCCGGCGCGGGCGGGGGTGCAGGAGAATTTCGTCACGCCCGAGAACCTCAACTCGCACACGGAGCGCTCGGCGAAGATTGTCGAGGACCTCTTCCGCTGATCCCGGAAGTCGGAATAAGTAAGAGAAGAACAACGGAGACAGAGCCCATGATCGAGCCATCCCGCGAGCTGCGCGACGCTTGCGCCATTGTCGGGGCCGGTCACAGCCGACTCGGCCGGGTGCCGGGCGTGTCGAGCCTCGACCTCTTGGTCGAGGCGATGCGCAACGCCATCGCCGAGTCCGGGATCGACGTGAAGGACATCGACGGCATCGTGTGCCGCGGCCCGGACGACATCTACAGTCATCACCAGCAGATCGGTGCGCGGCTCGGCATCAACGTGAAATTCTCGACCTCGCTCGACAATGGCGGCGCGAGCCAGATACTCGCGGTCGCGATCGCCTCGATGGCGATCAAGGCTGGGATGGCGACCACGGTGATCTGCGGCTATGGCCGCGATTCCTGGTCGCGCACGCATTCCTCCGAAGAGGCGCGGGTAAAGAACCAGACCACGCCGGACGATCAGCTTCCGAAGGAGTTCGCGCCCGAATACGGCTATTTCGGCGCGGTCGCGGCGCACGCCTTCGGCGCCACGCGTCATATGCATCTCTACGGCACCACCCGCGACCAGTTCGGCGAGATTGCCGTCGCGTGCCGCGAGCATGCGCTGCGCAATCCCGACGCCCAGATGAAGAAGCCTCTCACCAAGGCGCAATACCACGAGGCGCCACAGATCGTGTCGCCGTTCGGACTTTACGATTGCAGCCTGCGCAGCGACGGCGCCGGTGCGGTCATCGTGACCAGCCGCGAGCGCGCCCGCGACCTCAAGCAGCCGCCGGTGCTGATCAAGGGGTTCGGCAGCTTCAACAACCTGCGCGGCTGGTTCAACGACGACAATATGGTGGTGACGGCGGCGAAGCAGAGCGGCGAGATCGCCTACAGCATGGCGGGGCTCGGCCCCGACGACGTCGACACCGCGCAGATCTACGACTGCTTCACCTACATGGTGCTGACGCAGCTCGAGGACTACGGCTTCTGCAAGAAAGGCGAGGGCGGCGACTTCGTCGCCTCCGGTGCGCTCCGCATGGGTGGACGGCTGCCGACCAACACCTCGGGCGGCCAGCTCTCGGAAGCCCACGTCGAGGGCATGCTGCAGGTGGTCGAGGGCGCGAGGCAGATGCGACACACCTATCCGGCGGAACGCCAGGTGAAGGACGCCGAGATCGCGCTGGTGTCCGGGCACGGCGGCAACCAGGTCTGCCACTCGACACTGATCCTCGGGAGGGCGTGATGAGCGATCGCGCCCGCAAGCCCGTCCCCAAGCCCGCGCCGGAGTCGGTGCCTTATTGGGATGCCGCCAAACGGCACCAGCTTGAACTGCCGAAGTGCAATGCCTGTGGAAAATTCTGGTTTCCGCCGTCGCAGTCGTGTCCGCATTGTCTGGCGGTCGACTTCGACTTCAAGCCGGTGTCCGGCCGCGGCAAGGTCTATAGCTTTGTGACCTTCCACCGCGTCTATCATCCGGCCTTCGCCGGCGAGGTGCCCTACGTCGTTGCGATCGTCGAGCTCGAAGAGGGACCGCGGCTGCTCAGCAACATCGTCGGCGTCAAGCCGGATGCGGTCCAGTGCGAGATGCCGGTGAAGGTGGTGTTCGACGACGTGGCGGAGAACGTCTCGGTGCCGAAGTTCACGCCGGCCTGAGGGTAGCTGCCCGAGATCCAGCTTTGGCTGTCAGGCAGGAACTCGCCGGGAATCTGGAACGGGATCTGGCCGGCAACCGTCACAATCGGCTGGCCGTTGTCGGTCGCGATCAGCTGGATGTCCTCGGTGTTGATCGCCAACAGCCGCTGGCCGTCCGGCGAGAACGCGTAGGAACCCGCTTCCGGATAAACGCCGGCGCCGACGCGCTTGCCGCTCTCGACGTCCCACATTCGGGTGCCGGGGGTGTCGCCGCTTGCCACCAGGATGCGCCGGCCGTCGGGCGAAAATCCCACGGGACGTGCGGCCTCCTCGAGGCCCTTCAAGGTGCGGACGAGACGGCCCGTCGCAACCTCCCAGACGCGAACGGAGCGCGGCTCGCCGTCGGTCGCCAACAGGCGGCCGTCGCCCGAGAACGCCGCCCAGCCGGCGGTTCTGAGATCGCCCGCGAGCTTTCGCACCAGGCGTCCATCCTCGACATCCCACAGCCCAAGCGATCCGTCGTCGGGGCTCGGAGCGAGGATCAACTTGCCGTCGGGAGACAGGAGAACCGGGCTCGGATGCTGGTCGTCGCGGTCGAACGTATGGATGAGATGGCCGGTCGCCACCTCGCGTAGTTCGAACTTGATGCCGTCGCCGACAAGAACGCGCCGCCCGTCATGCGACATCCCGAGCGAATGGTTTCGCTCGACCTGTGTCTCAGTGGTGCGAACCAGGCGCGCCGCCGAGAGGTCCCATAGCTGCATCCGCGGGCCGTTCTCTCCCGCCAGCACCTGCGTGCCGTCGGGCGACAGCGCGATCGAGGCAATGGTGGTGGCAGCCGGAGGGTTGAAGGTCCGTGTGGGCTTGCCGCTCTCTGCCTGCAGCAGCCGCAGCGTTCCGTCGCGCGCACCGATCACCAGCAGCGAACCGTCCGGCGAAAACGCCGCGGCCGTTGGATTGTTGATGGAAGGAAGTGCCGTGCGCGTCGACCGGGTCGCCATGATGTCGATCGTGAATAGGGCGTCACCGCAGCAGATGCGCGCTCGCTTCCAATCGGTCCAGAGTGCGAGCACCTGCGTATCGCCATCGTGCTTCTGGGCTCGGATGAGTTGGCCGGACGCCACCTCCCACACGCTCACCGTTCCGGCGGTGGTGTAAGACAGCAGCCGCCCGCTATCGGGCGAGAAGATGAGGGGCGCGATCGGTTGCTCATCGCCTTTTACGGTGCGAACGAGTTCGGCGTTCTCTGTGTTCCAGATGCGGACGAGGCCGCCATCATGGGCGGTCGCGACCAGCCGGCGATCGTGCGAAAACGCGGCAGCACTGACCGGGCCGCCGCCCAGGTCGTTCACATAATCTTTGACTTTGCGGCCGGAGGCGATGTCCCATTCCCGGGCGCTCGCATCGTCGCTTCCAGCGACGACGCGCAATCCATCGCCTGAGATCGCAAGAACGGCGGTGGTCCGGAAGGAGTCCTCGAAAGTGTGAATGAGGCGGCCGGTCTCGGCGTCCCAGGTTCGGATGCTGCCGGCGGCCGTGACCAGGCGCCGGCCGTCCGGTGTGAACGCCACGGCCGTCACCTGCTGCGGATGGCCGATCGCGCGAATGAGCCGGCCGTCGGCAACATTCCACAGCTTCACGACGCCGTTTGTGTCGCCCGAAGCGACACGCCGCAGGTCCGGCGAGAACGCCAACGCGGTCGGATTGACCCCGTAGGGCTCGTCCTCCGACAAGGAGTTTGCCAGTTGCGGGACGACGTCGATCTTCGGGTGTGCCGTCTGCGCCGTGGTCGAAACGGCAAAGAGCGCGACCAGCGCGGCAGTCAACACGCCTAGCCGAACTTCAGGCATTTCTGTCTTGCCCACCAAGGCCGCCGATTTGAGGTTCCTACGGTAGCAGCAAATTCGACCAGGAACTGCAAATCGAAAAGCGGCACTAGCAATCGCATGATTGCTAGTGCTTCGGGCGTACTACGAACTTCGGAAACGGGGCACTAGTGGACGCGAGCGATTGCCGATTTCTTGCCGCCGTCGGCCTAGCTCGACCGCAACGGGCGGCGGCCTTTGCGCTCGACGATCAGCGGGGGTCTGGCTGCTTTCTCGACGGGAGGCGGAGGCGCCGGGGCGTCGCCGTCTTCGCGCAGATCGACCGGGTAGGCGGGCACGGTCGTCGTGATCGAGTGCTTGTAGACGATCTGCTGCTCGCCATCGCGCTCCAGCAAGACGCAGAACGCGTCAAATCCAGCCACGACGCCCTGCAGCCGAACACCGTTGGCGAGGAAGATCGTGACCGGCGTTCTCCGGCGCAGAAGGTGATCGAGAAACGTGTCCTGAAGTCGGTGGATATTATCTTTCGGCATTTTCTTCTCGTTTGTACCCGCGAAAACGATTTTCTGCCGCAAACGCGTCAGGATCATGACGCGTGCGCGCCGGGCTCCGACGGCAGCGTCTGTTCCTATTGTCGCGAATTGCGTGTGGAAAATGAACGCCGGGACACGCAGGGCTGCCCGGCGAAAATCAGGGGCGCGGCCGTCCGAACACCGCGCAGCGATTCGTCTTTGCCTCGCCAGGAGCACTTGACAGCGGCGCCGCCGTTCAGTACTTAACCGATAAGTTAATTAACCGCAGGGTAAACCACCGTGCCCGTCGACCCCCTCAGCACCACTTTTTCGGCGCTCGCCGACCCCACGCGCCGGGCGATCCTGGCGCGGCTCGCACTCGGCGAGACGTCGGTGGCGGAACTCTCCAAGCCCTTCGACATCAGCGCGCCCGCCATCTCCAAGCATCTGAAAGTGCTGGAACGCGCCGGCCTCATCACGCGCGGCCGCGAGGCGCAGTGGCGCCCATGCCGGATCGAACCGGGCGCCCTAAGAGGCGTTGACGATTGGCTGGAACGCTATCGCCGCCTTTGGGAAGAACGCTTGGATCGCTTGGACGCGTATCTGCAAACGTTGCAAGCCAAGGAGAAGAAGCGTGGACGCAAGGACAAGAGATAGCGCCTTGGCGCTGGAGCTGCCGTCCGACCGCGAGATCGTGCTCACGCGCGTGTTCAATGCGCCGCGCCGGCTGGTGTTCGACGCCTGGACCAAGCCCGAGCATGTGAAGCGCTGGTATGGCTGTGCCGCTTCGACCATGACCTCTTGTGACATCGATTTGCGGCCGGGCGGCGCCTATCGCTTCGTGCTGCGCATGCAGGACGGCTTGGAGCACTCGCTGTCGGGCGTCTATCGCGAGATCGTGCCGCCGGCGCGGATCGTCTGCACGGAGCGGATCGACGACGATCCGAACATGGAAGCGCTCATTGCGGTCACGTTCGAGGAACGAGACGGCAAGACGACAATGACCAGCACGGCGCTTTATCGGACCGCCGCGGCTCGCAAGACGGTGCTCGACTTCGGCGTGGAGCAGGGAGCGTCCGAGACCTTCGATCGCCTCGACGAATACCTCAAGACGATGGCCTGACCGCAATTGCGATCCAGCGATTATCTGAAAGCAACGGAGTGAGAGCGTGCCGGCAAGGAACGACATCGACCTCGAACGGGATCCGCGCGCGATGATCGTCACGCGCGAATTCGATGCCCCGCGCGATCTCGTATTCGAGGCGTGGACCGATCCCAGGCATCTGTCGCAGTGGTGGGGACCGGATGGGTTCACCACGACCACCAGCGCCTTTGACATGCGTCCTGGCGGCGTCTGGCGCTTTGTGATGCACGGGCCCGACGGCCGCGACTACGAAAACCGGATCACTTTCGACGAGATCATGAAACCGGAGCGTATCCGCTACCACCACGGCGGCGGCGAGGACGTCGAGCCGGTGCAGTTCCGGACGACTGTCACGTTCGACGATCTAGGCCGCAGTCGCACCCTCGTCACGTTGCACGCCGTATTTCCGTCATCGGCCGACCGCGATCGTGTGGTCAAGGAATATGGCGCCGACAAGGGTGCGATGCAGACGCTCGCACGTCTGGCCGACTACGTGGCCAAGATCACAGTTTGACAAGACGCATCAGTACGCAGGAGGACGGTATGCCAATCGCCAAACAGAAGATCATGCCCTGCTTGTGGTTCGACACCGAGGGCGAGGCGGCGGCGAAACACTATGTGTCGATCTTCAAGAATTCGAAGCTGGGCCGCATCGGCCGCTACGGCAAGGAAGGCAAGGAGATCCACGGCAAGGAAGCGGGCGCGGTGATGACCGTCGAGTTCGAGCTCGAAGGGCAAAAGTTCCTCGCGCTCAACGGCGGCCCACAATTCAAGTTCGACGAGGCCGTCTCCTTCCAGGTCTTCTGCGATACGCAGGCCGAGATCGATTATTTCTGGAGCAAGCTCGCCGACGGCGGCTCCGAAGGGCCCTGCGGCTGGCTGAAGGACAAGTTCGGGCTCTCCTGGCAAGTGGTTCCGTCGATGGTGCCCGAGATGTTGCAGGACGAGCAATCCGAAAAAGGCCAGCGTGTGTTCGCGGCGATCATGCAGATGAGGAAGATCGACATCGCGACGTTGCAAAAAGCCTACGCCGCCTGAGCGGCAAATCTTTCGACGACCACCAACCTCAAGACCCCAACCTCAAGAGGAGTAAGCCATGCAAGTGCAGTCCTACCTGTTTTTCAACGGCCGCTGCGAGGAAGCGATCGAGTTCTATAAGAAGACGCTCGGCGCCAAGGTCGAGATGATGATGCGCTTCAGCGAGAGTCCGGAGAAGTCGTCCATGCCGGTCCAGCCGAACCCGAACAAGATCATGCATTCGTGCTTCAAGATCGGCGACACCGCGATCATGGCCTCGGATGGATGCACCGAAGGCACGACGGAATTCAAGGGCTTCTCGCTTTCGATCAGCGCCAAGGACGAGGCCGACGCCCGCCGGCTGTTCGCGGCGCTGTCGGAGGGCGGCCAGGTGCACCAGCCGCTGATCAAGACCTTCTTCTCGCCGGCCTTCGGCATGGTGCAGGACAAGTTCGGCATGGGCTGGATGGTCGTGGTCGAGCAGGCGGCGGCGAAGGCCGCCTGAGCAACCACGATAACTGCAACAATAACAGTGAGGACGTCATGAGTTTGGCCGAAACCAAGAGCGACGACTTCGTCATCTCGCGCGTGTTCAACGCACCGCGCGAGCTGGTGTGGAAATGCTTCACCGATCCCGCGCACATGCAGCAGTGGTGGGGCCCGAAGGGCGCCGTCGTGACGCAGTCGAAGATGGATCTGCGGCCGGGCGGCACCTTCCACTACCGCATGGAGACGGCGGACGGCACGGAGATTTGGGGGAAGATGGTCTATCGCGAGATCACGCCGCGCGACCGGATCGTCTTCATCAACTCGTTCTCGGACGAGGCCGGCGGCACCACGCGTCATCCGATGGCGCCGACCTGGCCGCTGGAGATGTTCTCGATCTTCACGTTCGAGGACGCGCCCGGCGGCAAGACCAAGTTCACGGTCCGCTGGTCGCCTCACAATGCGACCGAAGAGGAACGCAAGACCTTCGACGCCGGCCACGACAGCATGCGTCAGGGCTGGGGCGGAACGCTCGACAAGATCGAAAGCTATCTGCCGAAGGCAAAGTAGGCACGACACGGGAGCCGGCTGCATTGCGCGGCCGGCCTCCCGCTACCACCCCAAGCGAAGCAACTTCTTATGCCGCTCAAGCTCTATTTCCATCCGCTAGCGTCGTTCTGCCACAAGGCGCTGATCGCGCTCTATGAGAACGACACGGCGTTCGAGCCGCACATCGTCGATCTCGGCGATGCGGGGCAGGCGGCTGCGTTCAAGGCGATTTGGCCGATCCGCAAGTTTCCAGTGCTCCGCGACGATGATCGTGATCTCACGATTCCGAAGTTCGAGCATCATCATCGAATATCTCGATCAGCACCGCCCGGGCCGCACGCGGTTCGTGCCGGCCGAGCCTGAGCTAGCGCGGGAGGCCCGCATGCGCGATCGCTTCTTCGACCTCTATGTGCATGAGCCGATGCAGAAGATCGTCACCGATAAGCTACGCCCGGCCGGGCAGAGCGACAGTTTCGGCGTCGAGCAGGCGAAGGCGCAGCTCAAAACGGCCTATGACGTGATCGAGAAAGATATGGCCGGCAAAACCTGGGCGATCGGGGAGGTTTTCACGATAGCTGACTGCGCCGCGGCGCCGGCGCTGTTCTATGCCGACAAGGTCATGCCGTTCGCGCTGACACACAAGAACCTGGCCACTTATTTCAATCGCCTGTTGGAGCGACCGTCTTACGCACGGGTGCTCAAGGAAGCGCAACCCTATTTCGCAATGTTCCCCGGTTAGGGGCGCAGACGACATTTTACAGGAGCGACTATGCAGAGCACTCAGATCCCGACGGTTTCGAACAAGGCGCTTTGGATCGGCCGCATCATCAGCGGGCTGGTGATCCTGTTCTTGATCTTTGACGGCGCCATCAAGCTCATTCCGCTGGACGTCGTGATCGAGACCTCGCGCGAGCTCGCCATTCCGGAGCATCTCGCGCGCACGCTTGGCGTCCTCACCCTCGTCGGCGTGGCCCTTTACGCCTGGCCACGCACGTCGGTGCTGGGAGCGATTGTGCTGACCGGCTATCTCGGCGGCGCGATCTATGTGCATGTGCGCGCCGGAAGTCCGCTGTTCAGCCACACCCTGTTCGGGGTGTATCTCGGCCTCTTGATCTGGGGCGGTCTCTACCTGCGCGACGGCATGGTCCGTGCGCTTGTCCCGCTGCGTCAGTAGCGCCCACCATTAGAGGAGAACCCCATGCTTTGGACGATTCTCATCATTGTTGCCGTCGCAATCGCCGCCGTTCTCATTTTTGCGGCGACCAAGCCCGACGCCTTCCGGATTCAGCGCTCGCTCACGATTGCCGCAGCTCCGGAGAAGATCTTCCCGCATCTCAACGACTACCGGCGTTGGCAGGCCTGGTCGCCCTACGAGAAGAAGGATCCGGCCATGAAACGGACGTTCAGCGGCCCGGCCACCGGTCCCGGCGCAATCTACGAGTGGGACGGTGACAAGAACGTCGGCAAGGGGCGCATCGAGATCACCGAGGAGTCGCCGAACGCGCGGCTCGCGTTCAATCTCGACATGCTCAAGCCGTTCGAGGCGCACAACAAAGGCGAGTTCTCGCTGCAGCCGCAAGGCAACGCCACGGTCGTCACCTGGGCGATGCACGGCCGCACGCCCTATTTCGCCAAGATCCTGCACGTGTTCTTCAACATGGACCGCATGGTCGGTGGCGATTTTGAGAAGGGCCTCGCCGATCTCAAAGCCATTGCCGAGAAGTAGAGGAGAAGAGCGTTATGAATGCTCAGACCGACGCTCCTGCACGTCGTGAAGTCAGCCTCATCCGTGTCTTCGATGCGCCGGTCGAACTGGTCTGGACGGCGTGGACCGACCCCAGGCACATGGCGCAGTGGTGGGGCCCCAAGAGCTTCACCAATCCGGTGTGCGAGCTCGACCTGCGGGCGGGCGGCGCGATCCGCATCGACATGCGCGGACCAGACGGCACGATCTATCCCATGACCGGCACCTTCGAGGAGATTGTCCCGCCCCACCGGCTTGTGTTCACGTCGGTGGCAAGGGACACCGACGGCAAGCCGTTGGTCGAAGGGCACAACGTCATCACCTTCGAGGACGTCGGCGGCAAGACCAAGGTCACCGTGCTGTCGCGCGCCGTCGGCATCGCGCCGATCGCACCGCAGATGCTGGCGGGCATGCAGGCGGGCTGGACCCAGAGCCTCGAGAAGCTTGCGGAGCTGGTCGAAGGACGGTGACGGGATAGCCGAGGAGAAACATGGTGGTCATCGCTGATGCCGGACGATCGGCCGGACGCGAGCTTCTGATCGAGCGCGTGTTCAATGCGCCGCGCGAGCTTGTGTTCACGGCGTGGACCAACCCGGAGCACATCCGGAAATGGTTCGGTCCGCGGCACCATCCGGCCCGGGAGATCGCGATGGACGTGCGGCCCGGCGGGCGTTGGCGCAGCTGCCTGCGCTCCCCGGAAACCGGCAACGACCTTTGGGTGGGCGGCGTCTATCGCGAGATTGTCCCGCCCGAACGACTGGTCTTCACCTTCGCCTGGGAGGAAGAGGGCGAGCGCGGCCTTGAAACCGTGGTGACTATTACCTTCGCCGAACAAGGCGCGAAGACGCTGATGACCTTTCGCCAGACACCGTTCCAGTCGGCCGGTGAGCTCGACGGACATCGCGGCGGCTGGACCAGCTGCTTCGATCGTCTCGACGATCATTTGGAGACGTGAGGGCGATTCTTCTCGCTCCACAGTGCAGCGCCCGCTCTATCCTGGAGCGGGCCGCGAATACGACCTATGATTGTTCCTGACCCGGCCGAGCGGCGGATCTTGCCGTCAGGCGAACCGTGGAGGGAAGGTCGTGGCTGATCCCTTGTCCAAAAGCGATCCGGTGCTGGTCGTCACGCTGCGCACGCTACTCCGCGCCGAGTTGTCAGGGCTGGAGGCCGCGACCGGTCCGGCGCGGCCGGAAGATATCGCACGCTACAATCGCATCGTCGAAAAGCTGCGGGAAGAGACCGCCAGGACCAGCTCGGACGTGCTGATCACGGTGCAAGACCGCGACACGTCGATGCTGCAGAGCCTCATCGCTGAGGAAGGCGACGCCGGACCGGCGCTGCCGCCGGGCGGCCTCGAAGCCAAGTTCGGCACCGGCCCTACCGGCGGCGACATCTGGGGCTGGTTCCGTAGCCTGTTCGACCGTATCAGCCAAAGCCAGTGGCATCCGATCGTGCGGCCGCCCGATCAGAACGTCGGGACACTGGCAGACCGCGGCCGCGTCGCGCTGCTCAGTGACTGGGGCACCAACCTCTACGGCGCGCCGGTGTCCGCGGCGTCCATCACGCGGGCCGGCGGCTACGAGCTGCTGCTGCATCTCGGCGACATTTACTATTCCGGCACCAAGCGAGAGGTAAAGGAGCGTTTCCTCGACGCCTGGCCAACGCGTGCGGCCAAGCTCAGCCGCGCGCTCAACGGCAATCATGAAATGTACTCGGGCGGCTTCGGCTATTTCGACGACATCCTGCCGACGTTCAGACAGCCTTCGAGTTACTTCGCCCTGCAGAACACCCACTGGCTGCTGGCCGGGCTCGACACCGCCCACACCGATCACGCGCTCGACGCCCAGCAGGTCGCATGGCTGAAATCGATCGTGCAGAACGCCGGGCCGCGCAAGGTGATCCTGTTCTCACATCATCAGCCGTTCTCGGGGCTCGGCGACCAGGGGCCCGCGTTGCAGACCGCGCTCGCCGACCTGTTCCAGCAGCAGGCGATCACTGCCTGGTACTGGGGCCATGAGCACCAGTGCATCATCTACGACCGGCATGCGGACTTCGGGCTGTTCGGCCGCTGCGTCGGCCACGGCGGCATCCCCGCGCCGCGCAAGCTCATGGTGACGCACGCTCAGACCGAGCGCAGCCTCAGCGGAATTGCCTGGAAACGGCTCGCGGCGAGCTCGGAGGCTCCGTCCTGCCTGGTGCTCGACGGCCCCAATCCGCTGGTGCCGGGCGAGGAACAGAAGTTCGGGCCGCACGGCTATCTCACCCTCGACTTCGACGGCCCCGACTTGATCGAGCGCGTGCATTTGCCGGACGGCACCGCGGTTTTCGAGGGAAAACTGCCCTGACAATCCCGGGGGGCAGCCTTGACCGGCCAGCTTTAGTCTTCCGGCATTTATGGGCTAGAGTGGTTCCAAATCGTGGTCAAAGCAAAAGGAGCCCGGGAAGGATGGCGCAGCAAGTCTTCGTCTGTAATGAAATCGAGATGAAGGACGGGGACGTCCGCATCATCCGCCAGGACCGGATCGAGGTTGGCGTCTATCGCCATGACGGCGCGTTCTACGCTTACCGGAATCATTGCCTGCATCAGGGCGGCCCGGCCTGCGAGGGCATCATCCGGGGCAAGGTCGTCGACATCTATGCGGAGGACAAGTCGTTCGTGGCGCAGACCTACGATGAAGACGATCCGCACATCATCTGCCCCTGGCACGGCTGGGAATACAAATTGAAGACCGGCGAATGCGCGCCTGATCCGAAGCTGCGGCTGAAGCGCCACGAGGTGGTTCAGCGCGAAGGAGGCGTCTATGTCGTCATCTGAGGTTCTCGATCGCCCGGCCGAAGCGCTGGCGCACGCGGCCGAAGTGCTCGGCGCGGCCGTCAGCGATCCCGACCGCATTCCGGACGCTGAGTTGCGCGCCCTGATCGTCAATGTGGTGCGGCTCTACGCCGCCAAGGCGGAAAACGGCATGCGCAAGCCCCTGCCGACCGGCGGCGGCGGCCTCACCGTCACCGAAACGATGGTCACCGTCACCGATCTTCTGCATGCGCTGAACGTGCAGATGTTCGAGCTCGCCATGTGGCAGGCGATGTCCGGCAATTGCATTGCCCCGCATCAGAGGGTCGACGCGCCGCAATCCTAGAGATTCACCGACAGGCCGCCCGCGTGCGGCGCTCCAATGCTGGGGAAGAATCCCATGAACCTGATGACGCCGATCGTCCGCGATCCCAATGCGGAACAATTCGATACCCGCCGCCTGCTGTCGCACGCGCAGCAGCAGGCCGAGGATCGCAAGTACGAAGATTTCATGATCATCGACGTCGATTCGCATCACTACGAGACCGGCTCCTACAAGGAGATCTTCGACTACATCGACGATCCGGTGATGCGCGACAATTTCAAATTCTCGAAGGGGCAGACGCTGCATCCGCGCTCGACTGGCGGCTATCAGGAGATGGCCGGACGCATCACGCGCTACCAGCATCGTGCTTCCGAGCAGGCGCCGGGAGCGCCGCACCGCGACATCGGGCTGACCCGCAAATGGATGGACTCGATCGGCGTCGACGTCGCCTGCATCTTCCCGACGCCGATGCTGGGGCTCGGGCTCAATCCGGTGATCCAGGTCGAGGTGCAATACGCGCGCGCCTATAACCGCTGGCTCACCGAGCGCATCCTGGCGGAAGAGCCACGCATGGTGTCCATGCTCTATCTGCCGATGAACGATCCGGAGGCGGCGCTGAAGATGGTCGAGGACTTCTCAGACCGCAAAGGCGTGATCGGCTTCCTGGTCACCACGGCGCGCTACAAGCCGCTCTACGACAATTGCTACATGAAGCTCTACCGCGCGCTCGAAGAGCGCGGGCTGCCGATCGGCTTCCATTCGGCGACGAATTGGGGCGATCAGAGCATGAACATCTCGAACAAGTTCATCGCGATCCATGCGCTGGGCTTCTCGTGGTTCAACATCCTGCACATGACCAACTGGGTGGTGAACGGAATTCCGGAGCGCTTCCCCGGGCTGAAGTCGATCTGGATCGAGAGCGGGCTCGCCTGGGTGCCGTTCGTGATGCAGCGCCTCGACAACGAATACATGATGCGCTCGTCGGAGGCGCCGACGCTCAAGCGCCTGCCGAGCGACTACATGCGCGAGATGTACTACACCTCGCAGCCGATGGAGATGATCAACAATCACTCGATGCTGGAAGAGACGTTCAAGATGATCAGCGCCGACACGCAGCTGCTCTATGCCTCGGACTATCCGCACTGGGACATGGACCTGCCGTCGACGATCTACGACCTGCCGTTCCTCTCGCTGCAGGCGAAGAAGAACATCCTGGGCGAAAGCGCGCGCAAGCTGTTCAAGCTCGACACGCTGATTTCGCCGGAGAAGAAGGCGCGGCTGAAGGCGAGGGGCGTGGCGGCGTAGGGGGCGGGAGGCGACCGCAACGCGAACGCTGGCATCGCCCCGCGTCAGCTAGGGCGAAACGTCAACGCGTATATGATCGCCCGTCAGCCGGCAGACTTTTCGGCCAGCACCGCCACCTCTTTGGTTCCATAGGACAGGTAGGTCAGGCGCCATAGCCGGCGTTCCGATATTTCCGTCAGCGCCTTGAAGCCGCCAGTTCGCCAATTGGGAAAGCCGAAGTAATCGTCGAAGTGGAGGACCAGGCCATGCTCGACGTAACCGGAACAGAATTCCAGCACGTCGACCGTTGCGTCGTAGGTGTCGCAATCGACATGCACAAGAAGCGGGATGCCGGCGCCAGGATTTTCCGCTTTCCAGCACGGTGCTGACTGGCGAACCATCCCTTTACCAGCGTAACATTGCGTCGAACCCTCGGCAGCTTGCCGCCGAGATCGAAGGTTTTTTCCGGCGCCATGCCGTGCCAGTTTTCCCGCAAGCCTTCAAAACTGTCGAAGCCGACAAAGTTCAGTTCGGGAAATTTCTTGGCTTGGTGGTTGATCATGCCGCCTTTGTAGACCCCGAACTCCATGACGAATGTGCGGGTTGCAAACCGCCGCTTCGCCTCTTGGATCGACAGACCGAGGCCTTCAAAGCGATCCAGAAACGAATAGGCCTCTTTCATATTGTCTTTGGCGAAATTGAACGAGTTGACGACGGCCTCTTGCCGCATCAGCATCGGAACGGACTGTGGCAGCGCTCGCTCGGCGATGTAGCGCGCGAACGACGCGACCACGTTGGAAAACCAGACCTCCGCCCGGGTGCCGATTCTCGTCATGAGAAAGTGACCTTCAGGATTGCCGCCGTGCCGGCCTGTGTAGCATTTCAGCAAGGGCCTGCAGCGGCCTGTAGATTTCGCGCCGGGCGGCGAGGCCTTAAGGCAAAATCTAATGCCTAAACGTTTTTTCCTGGAAAATCGGCCCTGATCTCCGTGAAGCTGACAAGGTCATGGGCGGTTTTGAGTTGCGCCTCGGCGGCCTCGACTTGTGATTGCGCGGTCGTCAGCGCCTTCTTGGCCTGATCGTAGTTCGCACGCGTTGTCCACCCCTGCGCGAGCAACGTTTCCTGCCGCTCATAGTGATTTCGCGCCTGTGTCAATTGCGCTTGGGCGGCCGCCAAGTTCGCGTTTGCGGCCCGCAGGGCATTTTGCTCGTTTTGGGATTCGAGCCGCGCAATCAACTGGTCGGCTTCGACGCGATCACCAACCTTGAGGTCGCTTTGCAGAAGTCGGCCGGCAATTCGGAATGATCGTGCGACCTCGTCCTCGGCTTCAATGCGGCCGGTCAATGTAACGGGGACGCCGGCGGCGCGCTTCTCGACCGTGATGGTCCGCACGGGGCGCGCCTCCGGTGCGGCGGTTTCAGCTTGCTGCGAACATGCGGCAAGCATCATGGGGAGTGTCGATTTGCGAACGCAGCGCGCAGACAGGGATATACCGCCCTCACATCACCAACGTACGGGACCATGCTTGCGCCCTCCGTTCGTCGAAGTCAGTATAGGCTGCGTAGAAACTCTGCACAATTTCACCACTCCAGACTGGTACAAAGCGAGCGCTGTATTAAACGTGGCCCACGACGCGGGGCTGTCGACCGCTCGGTTTGCATCAAAGTACAAGTTCATCATCTACGATCAGAGCTACAATGCCACGACAGGTGCCGAGCACGCCAACGGACGCGACAAGGTCGACAGGTTCTTTGGCCCAGAAAGCACCGCGACCATGCAGAACCAGCTTCTTGCCGACCTCGCGACCAACCATTTCAATTACACGTTTCTCCATTATGCAGACACCGATGATGCCGGGCATGGTTCCGGATGGGGGGATACCGCATGGAACAGTGGCGCTGATCACGATCGATGTTCACGCTGGCCAATCGTTTCATCTCGTGGAAAGCGATGGGACGCTCGCCGGCCGGACCGCCATTATTCTTAGTGCCGATCACGGCGGCACGGGAACTGGCCACAGCACTGCCACGGCGGCAACGAATTACACAATTCCGTTTTTTGCGTGGGGTGCAGGCGTCGGCCACGGCGACTTTTACTCGATCAACAGCGCCACCCGCTTGAACCCCGGCACAGCGCGGCCCGATTACAATGCCATAGGCCAACCGATTCGTAATGGCGACGGGGGCAATCTCGCTGCTTTGTCCCTGTTGGGCCTCGGTCCGATTCCTGGATCGATGATCAACGTGGCCCAAGACCTGCGCGTGGCCGTCCCCGAACCGTCGACGCTGGTGATGCTAGTTCTGGCAGCTGCGGGCGTCTGTTCACGTCGACGCCGGGCCGCATAGTAAGTCCCAAGCAACTCATCAACGCGGGGGACTGCGTCGACAAACTCAACCGTGCCACCTGTCCGCTGATAGCTCTGTCGCACGTCGACCGCTCGACCGAGCGACGAAATTCGTCTCGAAATACGTCCGCCGTTTCAATGTTCGATTTGAACGTGATGTATTTTCGAGGGCGGCGGGTTCGATTCCCGCCGCCTCCACTGGGTAACGAGACCACTGGCGACCACTCTGGCCCGTCTTGTCCCGTCAAGAACGGGGCAGGGCGGGCCTCTTTCATGCGCGGAGGAAGGGACAGACGGAGACTCCTGAGGACATCGAAGGACCGGATTCAGATACGTCCGGAGATACGTCGGCGAAGACAAGTGCAGGGGCGGCAGACGATCTCGCATATTAAGCCTCCATCGACTGCGTTGGTCCGCAATGGTACGCAATTGAGCACACTCTCAAGTTAGATACAAAGTCGTGCGTTCAGAGGTGCGCCCTCGGCGGTCTTTCCGATAAAACGATGGTTTATTGAAAGAGCTCACGCGGTGACGAGTTGATGGCACTCGCTACGCGTTCCGGCGCTGCTGAGGACATAATCCAGTCGCCGCAATCACCAGCAGTACGCAGGTCGCCGGTTCCGGTACGGCAGCGTTCGCACTGGCACCCGATCCGCCGCCGGTGTTGCCGAATCGTGATCGCCACGCGCCGTAGTTCCCCGCGTTGACAACTCCGGGTGTATCGACTTCGTTCTGCAGAGGACCGCCATTTCGCCATAGCACGTAGTCGGCCGCGTCGACGACGCCGTTGGCGTTGTAGTCGCCGGGGAACGCCCCGGCCGGAGCCCACGACTTGATTTCGGATTGAGCTGCGCTGCCGGCGCCATAGTTGACGATGAACGAGCCGAGGCCGTCGCTTGTCGCGAGCCGCTGGCCGTTGGCGACGTTGGCGAACGCGCTGAAGATATTGTGAAGAGCCAAGAGAATTGGAAACCTTTCCGTACAAAGAAAAGCCCCGCACTCCGCCAATGGAGCCGTCAAGACTTGTTACTCAACCGCTATGCGGTACGCTGTCTGAATGTATGATGCTGCCTTCATCGTGTGTAATCTCCGCGGCTGCCCGACCGTACTCATCAGTAGGCCATGCCGGGGCGTCGGGTTATCTGGCAGCAATGGCGCTTTTCGGTGTCGTGCCTGAATCGATGCGGCCAGCGGCATTGATACTAAACATCTTGGTTGCAAGCATCGGTACGATTCGCTTCTACAGGGCCGGTTGTTTTTCATGGTCGCTGCTCTGGCCGTTCGCGTTGGGCGCAATCCCGTTTGCGTTTCTTGGCGGGTCACTGACGTTGCCGAGCCATGTCTACAAGCAAGTCGTTGGTGTAGTTCTATGGTTTGTGGTTTCTATTAGCGCCGTCGGCAGCGATTGCAACTATCCCATGGCGGAGTCAGATGTCCCCGCGTTTTGGACTTCGCGCCGTATTCATCGCTACGACGCTGGTTGCCGTGGGACTGGGGCTGATAGTGTGGCTGCGGTAGCGACCTTAGTGGCGGTCTTTTTCATGCGCGGTAAACTCGTGTGCCAAATACTGCGAATCTATTCTCCGCTTTAGGGCACGAGTTGATGATTACCGCCGCCGTGGTGCCGATGGTGAGTTGTTTGTGCACGTTGATAGAATCCTGTTTGGTAATTTGCCGATCGACTACAAATTGGGAGCATTTATGATGACGGCCAAAAAACCGCTACTGGCATTGTTTGCAGGCGTATTTATCGGTGCGGTCGCACACGCAATTCTGTTCCCACTACTCAGTCGGCAGTAGCTCAATCGACAAAACCCCAACCCGACTTGCACGGCGTGGTGGCAGAAATTGAAGCGATCAATGGCAAGCTACCGGACCAGTCCCATGCAATGCAGGACGTAAGCTACCATTTTTCCAATCTTTGGTTTGCTGGAAAACACGACAACTGGGACTTAGCCAATTTCTACTGGTCCGAAACTCGTTCGCACCTTCATTGGGCCATCAGAATTATCCCGGTGCGGAAGGACAACGCAGGAGCGGAAGTCAATTTAGCCCCGATATTGGAAGGCATGGAAAACGGCCCGCTCAAACAGTTAGGAGAAGCGATTGCCGCACACAACGGTGCGGCATTTGAGAAGACCTATCGCACCACAATGGAAACGTGCTATGGCTGTCACAAAGCCGCTGACAAGCCGTTTCTGCGTCCGCAGATTCCAACTCAACCGGAATCGCCAATCATCAGCTTCGATGTAAAAGCCGACTGGCCCCGATGAGCCTGAAACGTGAATTAGGCGTATTTGGTGCCACGATGATGGGCCTGGGGTCGATCATTGGGACAGGTGTATTCGTCAGTATTGGTATTGCAGCCGGGATTGCCGGCCCAGCGGTTATTATTGCGCTTGCGATGGCAGCCGCAGTTGCGACTTGCAACGCACTAAAGTAGTGCGCAGCTCGCCGCCAATCATCCCGTGAGCGGTGGCACCTATGAATACGGGTATCGTTAATCTGAAACCGTGGCTAGGTTTCGCGGCCGGCTGGATGTTCCTTTGTGCTAAGACGGCATCGGCTGCTACGGCGGCCACTCTGTTTCTGCTTGCGGTTAACTTGCTGAATTTTATTGGCGATGAAACACGCTGGTTGATTCCGTTAGCCATTGGCACCGTAGTCATTATCACCGCGATTGTGCTTTCAGGTATTGAGGATTTTTAATCCAGTCAATATCCTCATTGTCTCAACCACACTCGCGTCATTGACCGCTTTTGTCGTCGCCGGTTTGCCAGCAAGTTTCGACCAGCCGACTAACCCATGCAGATTCAACCAATGCCGCTACTTCATGCCATGCTCTGATGTTCGTGGCGTACACGGGTTATGGAAGAATCGCAACGCTGGGTGAGGAAGTCTTGGAATTGCATCGGACTATTCCGAAAGCGATCATATTGACGCTTGTAATCTCCATGTTGGTTTATGTCGCAGTTGCCATCGTCGCCGTTGGTGCGGCGGGAGCGGACAAAATTACAAAGCAGCAACCGTCAAGAATGCTGCCCCTTTAGAAATAGTGTCCCGCGATTTTACGTGGCGAGTACATTGGCTTGTTTCGCTTGGGGCAATGACTGCGATGCTTGGCGTATTGCTGAATCTCTTGTTGGGATTGTCGCGCGTCGGCTTGGCAATGGGGCGTCGGGGCGATATGCCTTCCGCAATGTCGAATCTTACCGTGTCAGTATTGGTTGTCGGGGTCTAATCGCCGCATTGGCCGCGACGGGCAGCGTCAAAACTAATCTGACATTCAGTGCCTTTACCGTGTCGATCTACTATGCCGTAACCAATTTGGCTGCTCTGCGACTTCCAGCCAATGAACGCCTTTATGGGAAGGGCTGGGCGTGGGCTGGGTTGCTGGCATGCTTGGCCTTGGCCTTCGCAATTGAAAGGCAAGTGTGGTCGATGGGGATCATCGTACTTGGAGCGGGATTGGTTTGGCATCGGTTTCGGCAGACTAATCCGCTTTGACTTGTTTACCTATGAGTCGAGACATTGCCCTCACTATTTGGCGTAGTTCTCAGTCGGTGACACTGCATGCGTGACGGCCACTCGCCACATATTGCTTGACCGTAATGCCTCCGTATCTATACTTTACATCTACAAGCCCGAACGGCTGACCCGTTGTCTTGTTGCATTTTTGATTGGCCAACTCGATCTTATTCTGGACAACGGGTTCTATTCTAATGGCCGTCTCAGGATTGGTTATGGGCCGGGACCGCGATTTCTTTGGACTGGGCTTGTCGTCCGTGTTCTGTCTTTCGGGACTCTCTTGGGTTCGGGCCAGCAGGTGGCCTATGCCGATCCGCCGCCGAACGTCGTTATGTTTCTAGCGGACGACATGGGTTGGACAGAAGGCAGTTCGACGCGACCTTGAATCCCACCGGGAGCATGCTGTATGAGACGCCCAATTTATTGCGGTTGGCGCAACAAAAGTGTTTTCCTTCACTAGTATGCTGATGCGACCGCCCCACTTTGTTCGCCGACGCGGGCTTCAATCCTAACCGGCAAGTCGCCCGCGTTACCCGGATCACCAATATCATTCCCAGCACGCCAAATACGTCGGCCACACTTAAAGAACCTCTCATTCAAACATTTTTGCCCGGACCGGTGGTGCAACCGAACTTTGTCAACAGTTTAAAGAACAACGGCTATACGACGGGCCTTTTCGGCAAGTGGCACCTGGGGAACGCTGGTCCAACCAATTATGGATTTGATGTTAACGTAGGCGGCACCTGGTTTGGTGGCCCGGGCGATGGAGCAGGTGGCTGGTTTGCCGGCTCCGACGGAATGTGGGCCGGCCTGCCTGGCCTCGACACTCCCGGCCAATATCCAGCCGACAAGTACCTGTCGGACGCAATTTCTGAAAAGGTCGGAGATTTCGTTCAGCAACATGCGGGCCAGCCGTTCGTAATTGCTAATTGGGAATACCAGGTCCATACTCCCCTTCAGGCACCAGCGAATTTAATGACCAAGTATCAAAACAAAATCGCTTTACTCCAAAGCCAAGGACTTGATCTCAAAGGTCATACGAACGCCATCTACGCGGCAATGATGGAAAAGATGGATCAGGACCTCGTGCTCTCCTCGATCGGCTCGATGACCCGAACCTTGACCTCAATAAATCCGACTCGGTATTGAACAACACGATCTTCATGTTCTCCTCCGACAACGGTGGTGTTTATGACGCCGATGGAAATCCAACTCGGAATTTGGCCCTTGTGCGAGGGAAAAGGCAGCATGTATGAGGGCGGAATTCGCGTTCCACTAATGGTCAGTTGGGGAGCCGATCCGAACATTGTGCCGGGAACAAGGACAAGTGCCCGCGCGTCACTGTACGATCTTTATCCGACGATATTCGACCTGACGGGTTTGACCGGAGCGATGCCACCAAACAATCCCATCGATGGCATTAGCATGCGGGCAGTGCTTGAGGGTGGCGCAGTTGATCGCGGCCTACTGTACTGGCATTACCCACATCGTAGCAATCAGGATGTGGTGTCAGCACAAATCAACGGTGGATCATTCGTAAGTGCCGTGGCAGACGACGATTGGAAATTGCTGTTTTATTATGAGGATCGCCACTACGAGTTGTACAATTTAACCACCGACATCGGTGAAACCACCAATTTGCTCGCATCCAACCCAAACGTCGCTCACGATTTAAGCTTAGCTTTGCAGAACTATTTGATGAGCGTTAACTCGCAAACGCCATTGAATAGGACGACGAAGTTAGCCGTGTCTGTGCCGCCGGTATTGCCACTGCCCGGCGACTACAACAGTGATAACTTCGTGGATCGGCGCGATGATGGAAGATGGCGCAAGAATCCATTGAGCTTCGGCGGAGCCAGCGGTTACGATGTTTGGCGACAAAACTTTGGCCACACGCCAAGCATTGGCAGCGGTTCGCAGCTTGGATCGACATCTTTGGCGGCTGTACCCGAGCCGGCGACTCTGTTGTTGCTGATGCTTGCTGCGGCGGGCTGGTATTTCAGACTACACCGGCCGCATAGAAAGTCCCAGACAACTCATCAACGCGTGACGTAGGCCAACAACCCACCGTATAGACACGGCCTGCCGCTAGTGTTCCTGCATGTTCCGGTGGTCGTGACGAAGGCTTTCCATCCCGTGTTCCAAAACTCGTCGATACACCGGTTTCTGACACTTATATATAGTGTCGAAAACTCATCCCTTTTCTGGGACTGATGTACACGGCTGTTCTGCACCTGCAGAAACGCCCCATCAAACCGAACCATTTATGCTACATCGACGCCACGCTAAATGCCTATTACCCGACGACCTCGCGTGGAATCGTCGGATGAACTGCGATGAACACGCTGCACGGGGCATGTTGCAACACGAAGGACATCCAATCCTCGGCAGCAGCGCTGGAAGGCGTCCACGATGCCGACGCGGCGGGCAGTACGATCGCGTCGTAGCCTCCCTCGCGGCTCATTCGCACGATTTCCGAGCCCGTTTGTGGTTCATCGGCTAAGACCTTCAAGGTGCGACCGAGCCGCTCGGCCCACTGTCGATCTTTGTCCAACGTGTCGTGCCCGTTGACTAATGTCGGTTCCAGTGGGGACGCTCGCACGACATCCAGCTCGACGCCGGTAGAGAGCATCGTCAGCAGCCACTCGAAGACATCGCTGCTGATTCGTGTTCCATCATGCACAAGAAGGACACGCCGCACGCCAAGTCCTGCAGCACGCAGCTCCGCGACGGACCGTGCCTGCCGTTCGGCCGCCTTCGGAATGCGATTGCCGCCGTCCAGATCGAACGTCACGTCGCGATCCTGGCTGACGATGTGTACGGTCAGTCCCTGCGGCATTCCTCCGTGCAAATTGATCCAGTAGAAGGCAATCTGGTCGAGTTGCTCTTCGGCCGTGTATTTGTTGGACGCGCCGAGCAGTATCTCTTGGCAAGGGAGGTCTTTGGCCGTGTTCAAGACGGCGTGCAGCGAATTGTTGGTGGGCACCAAAAGCGGAGTGACGGTTTTCCCCAACCGCTCGGCGTGATTGACCACCGCGGTGAGAAGCTGCTTGTCGTAAGTATCGAGCGCATGGCCCGGGGGCAAATCGGCGCCTTGCGGCTTCCACTTTGGCCGTCATGACGACGACGTCGGTCGTTTGCGGATCGGTGTCGGCGAGGGCTTTGTCGAGCATGAACAGATTGTGCGGCGAGCGAATGGCGACCAGCTTGCAATATGGCCGGGTTAAGCCCAGGTCGGCCTTTGTCACTTGTTGGACCAGGGCGCGATTGAACTGCTCGATATGCTCGTGGTGTTCGGTGCCGCGCCGTCTGCGGTGAATGTATTCGGTAATCGTAAAGACCGAGAGAAACGCGCCGGCGAAGCAGAGTCCGCTAACCGTGGCCACCGGCTTGGTGACGAGGTTCGCGAGTGCCGAGAGAAAGACGGTGAGGAATATCAGTCCCAATCCGATCGGGACATAAACGTTGCGGTAGCGAATATTGAGCGGCACGACGAAATCTCGCGGTCCGGGCTTCCTGAACCGCAACACGACCATCGACAGCGTATTGAACACAAAACTCCACACCACGCCGAACGCATAGGCCTCGCCCAATAAAATCACGTCGCCGCGGCTGGCGATGATCGTGATTAGTTGCAATCCGGCAATCATGTACAACAAGCGATAGTTCGTGCCATAGCGCGGATGGGGACGCAGAAACCAGTCGGGCAACACGCCGTCTTCCGCCACGCGGCTCAGCACGCCGTTGGAGCCGACGATCGACGTGTTCACGGCGCCGGACAGAATCAGGAATCCCACGACCACCACAAATGCATTCAGCAACAGCAACAGCCACACCGGGCCCAATCATCTGCATCGCCAGGCCGCCCATCCAGTTGTCGTAGTACGTGGTCATCCGCAGCTCGTCGGGGATCAGCAGCACGGCGAGGAAGTTCATGCTGCCGGTCAGGAGCAGGCTGTACGCGAAGACGATAAAGCCCAACCTTTTTGAAGTTCGGCAGCTTCGGAGACTCCACTTCGCGATAGACCTGAGCCAGCGTCTCCTCGCCGCTCATCGCCAGAATCGAATGGCCAAAGGCGATGATGATGCCAATAGCGCCAACAATGCTGAGCCAACTAGTGGGATTGCGTATCGGCTCGGCCATCTGTGGCACGCGGCCCAGCAAGCCGAGCGGATCCTGTTGCTCGCCAGTGACCGGGTCGAGCTTGGGCACAACATTGCCTTGCGGGTCGACGTCGACTTTTTCATGCAGGTCGGGCTTCCAACGTGGGCAGATCGTTGACCGGACCGCGTACGCCGAGCGTCACGCCGCTCCACGCCAACATGATCACGCCCATCACGGTCGTGGCGATCATGATCTTGAGCGCTTTGCCGCTCGACTCGTGAATGCCGAGCAGATTCTGGTGCAAGAAATAGAGCGTGACGGCGCATGCAATGGCGACGGAGCCCCAGCTCTTGACGGCTTGCCGCGTCGATTCATCGAGTTCCACTCCTAGCAGCCGAGCTCGCTGTTTCCAATACCAGGCCGACGATGTATTGGCCGGCGGACACGCCGCTGATCGGGCCGGTCAGCACGTAGTCGAATAACAGGGCCGACACGGCGGCCTTCGCCCAAAATGCCGCCCAGCGCTTCTTTGACGATGCGATAAACGCCGCCGCGCACGAACAGTGCGCAGCTTTCGATGTAGACCGCACGCATCGCGTAGCTGAACAAGCAGCACGGCCAGGATGAACCACGGCGCGGCCTTGCCAATCGCGTTTTCGACGATGGCGCCGACGTAGTACACCGTGCTCGACATGTCGCACAGCACGACCGCCGCCGTGCGCCAGAACGAGATGAACGTGAACATCACGCTGCTGACGACAACAACTTGCGCAGCGCGACCGACCGACCGACCTGCCGGAAGGTCTTGCGGATCTGGTAGAAGCCATGAAAGCGACCTGGGACTATTGATCCCGAGAAAGCGGAGCAGGCGCTTGGCGCTTGATGGATGATGGCGCGAGAAACGAAATCCGTAGCGCATCGAAACGCTAGCGATGCGAACGGGAATCGAATCGACCCGTGCGGACGCGGCGCATCATTCAGGAGAGCGGAAGTGCCCTTTCAAATCGGCTCGGGCAACACACCCGAGCAGGCCGACGGGGTTAGCTGACGGGCTAGAGCTTGAAAGTACTCCGACTCGCAGCGGCGAGTCTGCGCCCCGGCATCCGCAGTGGCAGATGCATTGGGTTCCCCCGTTCCCGCACCATTCGGCGCGGAATTAGGCTACACGCCAGTTAGTCTAGCGATCGGCGCATTAAGAAAGTGTCAAAACTGGCCTGATAAATATCAAGAAAGTATCAAGATTAGCCTCTATGGCCAAGGAGGCCCAATTTTTCGTCTCATTCGCTCGCCAACCGATAACCAACTCCTTGTTCGGTGAGAAGGTAGCGCGGACGGGCGGGATCGGTTTCCAACTTGCGCCGCAGATTGGCCATAAATACGCGAAGGTAGTGCGTCTCTTGGACTTGATCTGGCCCCCAAACTTCCTTGAGCAACTGGCGGTGTGTCAGCACCTTTCCAGCATTTCGGATCAATGTCGTGAGCAGTTTGTATTCGATTGGCGTCAGATGGACCTCGGCGTCGGAAACGAATACTCTCCTGGCCGACAAATCCACTTTGAGATCGCCACATTCGAAAGAAGTCTTTCCTGCTTCATCGCCAGCACGGCTTGGCGTGGCGAAGTGCGACGCGAATGCGCGCGAGGAGCTCCCCGGTACTGAAAGGTTTCGTGAGATAATCATCCGCACCGTTGTCCAGAGCCGTAATCTTTTGCTGGTCCTGGTCGCGCGCCGAAAGGACGATGATCGGCGCAGCAGCCATTCGCGCAGTCGTCGGATCACCTCTTGACCGTCCATATCGGGAAGGCCGAGGTCGAGAATCACCAGGTCGGGCGGAAGCTGCATCGCGTGTTGTAGTGCCTGCTCGGCGGTGCCGGCCTCGTCGAGTTGATAGTTCGCGGCAGTCTAATGCGGCACCTACGAACTTCCGAATCGGAAGCTCGTCTTCGACCAACAGCACGCGTGGTGACGTGGCGGACATCGGTTACACGCTTGCAGAAACAGCAGTGGCTCGGCTTCGACTCGCGGTGGCGTTTCGGTGCACGGCAGGCTGACGACGAATTCGGCTCCACCCTCCGGTCGATTGGCCGCCGTGATTTTTCCACCATGTGCCTCGACAATAGCCTGGCAAATGGCCAGTCCCAAGCCTACGCCTCGTCGGCCGTCGGGCGCGACCGTGGAACCGCGGAAGAACTTGTCGAACACTTTTTCCTCACTGCCGCTGGTAAACCAGGGCCATTGTCGGCGATGCGAATCTCCGCACGCTTATCTTTGGCGATAGCCATGATATCTATCTGGCTGCCGGCCGGCGTGTATCTCGACGCATTTTCGAGCAGGTTCACGAGCACTTGTTCGATTAAGAACCCGTCGATGTTGAGCAGCGGAAAATCGGCCGGGATCGTGACCCGCACTTCATGGTCTTTGAGCTCCCTTTTGACGGCATTTAGAGCGACCCCGACGATTTCCTCCAGCACGTGCCATTGCCGGTTGAGCGCGATCGAGCCCGAGTCGAGCCTGGCCATATCGAGCAGGTTTTCCACTAGCCGGGCGAGCCGACGCGACTCCTCGACAATTGTTTGCAGCGATTCGCGATCCTCTTGACGAGGCGCGTTCCAGCATGCTTGAAGCCGTGCCGGCGATCGTGGCAAGCGGCGTGCGCAGATCGTGCGACACCGAGTTGAGTAACGAATTGCGAAGCTGCTCGGCCTGAACCTGCAGTTGAGCTTCGTGCGCTTGGAGCACCGACTGGTCTCGCTCGATCGATAGGGCAATCAGGCTGCCGCAGGTTTCTAACAACCGAACCTGTTCCGGATCGAGGAATCGATCTTTGTCCTTGGGCGCAACGCCGAGCGCTCCGACAATTTGTTGCGAACCGGCAAGCGGCACGAATAGCGCCGTCGCGTTCGGCAATGTGTCGGTGCCTGCGCCGGCCAGTTTTCCATTCGTCGCCACCCATTGTGCAACGACTTCATTGATTGGCTGTTGAGCGATCGCCGGTCCCTTCGCCAAAGCGGAGCGATAACGAGCCAGACGGTTCGCGCAAATAGAACACCACCTCGCCGTCAAAGATCTCTTGCAATTGCCGGCCGGCTGTCCGGACAAGAAAATCCGATCCGGACAGTTCGCTCAGTTGCCGAGTCATGCGGAAAAGCTCTGCTGTTCGGCGTTCCTGCTGCTGCGACGCACGCAGTTGCGCCTGGAGACGGCTCGTCAGTTCACTTATCAGCAGGCCGATGCCCAGCATTACGGCAAACGTGATCACGTATTCCGTATCGCTTACGGCGAACGTCAATTGCGGAGGCACAAAGAAGAAATCAAATACCAGCACGCTTGCAATTGCCGATGCGATGGATGGCCCACGGCCCAACCGCGCGGATACGAAGGCAACGCCGGCGAGAAAGATCATCACGATATTGGCCTCGGCCAAGCCTGCCGCACTGTGCCCCCCAGCCGAACAAGCCGCAGATGCAGACGACGATTGCCGCTTTGAGATACTCGCTCCAGCGAGTTGCCGTTGCGGATGCCGGAATAGCGGACGGGCGTTGGCGCGTCGCCTTCGCCGGAGACGATGTAAACGTCGATGTCGCCGCTTTTGTCCAGCAACTGATCGACGACCGTGTCCGCAAACCATTGCTTCCAGCGCGGCTGGGCCGTTTTGCCGGCCACGATCTTGGTGACATTTCGTGAACGCGCGAAGTCGAGCAGTACGTCGGCCACGTTGCGGCCGACCAACGTTTGCGTTTCCGCGCCGAGTTGCTCCGCCAGACGCAGGTTTCGAGCCGTATGCTCTTTGATGGCGGCGGACCGACGTCCCTCGACGCCCGTATCGACGGCCACCGCCAGCCACTCGGCGCCCAGGGAACTGCGCCAACCGCTTCGTGGCACGGATGATCCGCGCATTCGTCGGGCTTGGGCCGACGCAAACCAGCAGCCGCTCGGACGTAAGCCACGGCGCAACGGCAGCCCGCTCTTGTCTGGCGATCTCGACATCCCGTTGCACTCGGCTGGCCGCTTGGCGCAGCGACAACTCACGCAGCGCGACCAGATTACCCTTTTGAAAGAAGTTCTTAAGAGCCCGCTCCGCTTGCGCAGGGATATACACTTTCCCGGCAGCGAGCCGCTCCATGAGCTTGTCGGGCGTGATGTCGATCAGCTCGATTTCGTCGGCCCGCTCCAATACGGTGTCCGGCAGCGTCTCCTTGACCGCGACGCCCGTGATCTGGGCGATCACATCGTTGAGGCTTTCGATGTGCTGGACGTTGAGCGTCGTCCACACATCGATGCCGGCCGCAAGTAGTTCCTCAACGTCCTGCCAGCGCTTTGGGTGCCGCATCCCCGGCGCGTTGGTGTGGGCCAACTCGTCGACCAAGATCAGCCGTGGCCTTCGTGCCAATGCGGCGTCCAGGTCGAATTCGCGGAGTGCTGCGCCACGATAGGTTACGGTAAGCACCGGAAGAGATTCCAGTCCCTTAAGCAGCGCCTCGGTTTCCGGCCGGCCGTGCGGCTCGACGTAGCCGACGACGATATCGATTCCGGCAGTACGCTCGGCCTGGGCGGCCTCCAACATAGCGTACGTTTTGCCAACGCCGGCCGCGTAGCCAAAGAATATCCTCAGCTTGCCGCGGCGCGCGCGACTCTCTTCGCTCGCACGCGGGCCAGCAAGGCGTCGGGATTCGGCCGCTCGTCGCTCATCAATTTCTATTTCATCCGATTTCGCAGATTTCAACTCTGCTTCTTTATTGTACCTTTCTCGCTGGCTATCGATGACGGGCCATTTGCCGGGGAATGGGATTGGTTCCGTGAGCCATTTCAGGAAGCCGCGCCAGAAATGCTGCCACCAACGCTCACTTGGACGGGATTGATCGGATCCGTACGATTTTCTGAGATCGGAATCGTAGCTGAGACCAGCGCCATCATGATTCGGTCCTCAAATCCAGCTGCAACTTAGAGGCGGCACCGGCCAATGAAGAGGTCCTCGCGAGTGTGTAGCCTACGGGGAACCGATCAAGGCGCGGTGCCGCCCGGCGCTTCCATGCACTTACATTGCGTCGAGTGCCAAGTTGAGTTCCAGCACATTGACTCGCGGTTCACCCAGCACACCAAGTGCCCGGCCGGCGGTGTGTTGCGCGACGAGGTCGCGAATGGTTTGCGCATCGACGCCTCTCGCTTTCGCCACGCGCGCGACTTGATACTCGGCCGCCGCCGGGCTGATGTGCGGATCGAGCCCGCTGCCGGACGCGGTCACCAGGTCGACCGGGATCGGGCCCGATTGTCCGGATGCGCTTTTCGAATGCTTCGACACGGCCTGCGAACCGCGTCGAGCTGAGCCGGGTTCGTCGGGCCGAAGTTGCTGCCTGTCGAGGCGCCGCCGTTGTACGCGCGGCGCCGTCGCCGACGGCCGGCCCCAAAAGTATCGCGGATCATCGAACTGCTGGCCGATCAGTTCGGAGCCGACCACTTTGCCGTCGCGCTCGATCAAGCTGCCGTTCGCCTGGTGCGGAAACACGACTTGGGCGACGACCGTCATCACCAGCGGGATAGGCCACGCCGGTCACCACCGTCAGAGCGACGAACATCAAAACTGCTTGTCGTAACAATGCGAACATGGAAGTCTCCTTAGGCGAATTCTCAAGGCCACCAGCAACACGTCGATCACCTTGATGCCGATGAACGGCACGATCAGGCCGCCGAGGCCGTAGATCAGCAAGTTGTCGCGCAGCAGCCGCGCCGCACCGACGGCCCGATACGGCACGCCGCGCAGCGCCAGCGGAATCAGCGCGATGATGATCAGCGCGTTGAAAATCACCGCCGACAGGATCGCGCTCGACGGCGTGGCCAGCCGCATCACGTTCAGCTTGTCGAGCACGGGATAGGTCGTGGCGAACGCGGCCGGGATGATCGCAAAGTACTTCGCCACGTCGTTGGCCAGGCTGAACGTGGTCAGCGAGCCGCGCGTCATCAGCAGTTGCTTGCCGATCTCGACGATCTCGATCAGCTTCGTCGGATTGGAGTCGAGATCGACCATGTTGCCGGCTTCCTTGGCGGCCTGCGTGCCGGAGTTCATGGCCACGGCCACGTCGGCCTGGGCGAGCGCGGGCGAATCGTTCGTGCCGTCGCCGGTCATCGCCACCAGCCGGCCGCCGGCCTGATAGTCGCGGATCATCTTCAGCTTGGCTTCGGGCGTGGCCTCGGCGAGAAAATCGTCGACGCCCGCCTCGGCGGCGATCGCGGCGGCCGTCAGCGGGTTGTCGCCGGTGATCATCACCGTCTTGATGCCCATCCGCCGCAGCTCGATGAACCGCTCCTTGATGCCGCCTTTGACGATGTCCTTCAGGTGGATCACGCCGAGCGTCTTGCGCGCCGTCGGCGACGACCAGCGGCGTGCCGCCTTGTCGGGCGATCTCGTCGACCGATTCGCGAACTCGACGCGGAAACGTCGCCGCCTTGCTCGCCGACGAATCGCTCGATGCTCTGTGCGGCGCCCTTGCGAATCTGCCGGCCGTTCGATGTCGACGCCGCTCATCCGCGTCTGAGCGGAGAACGGAATGAACGTCGCGCCAAGATCGTGCACGTTTCGCCCGCGCAGGCCGTACTTCTCCTTGGCCAGCACGACGATGCTGCGGCCTTCGGGCGTTTCGTCGGCCAGCGACGCCAGTTGCGCCGCGTCGGCCAGGTCGGGCAGCTCGACGCCCGGCGCAGGAATGAACTCGACGGCCTGCCGATTGCCCATCGTGATCGTGCCGGTCTTGTCCAGCAGCAGCACGTCGACGTCGCCGGCCGCTTCCACCGCGCGGCCCGACATGGCGATCACGTTGGCCTGAATCATGCGGTCCATGCCGGCGATGCCGATGGCCGAGAGCAGGCCGCCGATCGTCGTCGGAATCAAGCACACCAGCAGCGCGACGAGCACGGTCACCGTGATCGGGCTTCCCTGCCCGGCCGCCGCGACGCTGTATTTCGAGAACGGCAGCAGCGTCGCGCACACGAACAGAAAGATGATCGTCATCGCGGCCAGCAGGATGTCGAGCGCGATTTCGTTCGGCGTCTTTTGCCGCTTGGCGCCTTCGACCAGGCCGATCATGCGGTCGAGAAACGTCTCGCCCGGATTGGCGGTGACGCGCACGACGAGCCAGTCGGAAAGCACGCGCGTGCCGCCGGTGACGCTGCTGCGGTCGCCGCCGCTTTCGCGGATCACCGGGGCACTTTCGCCGGTGATCGCACTTTCATCGACCGAGGCGACGCCTTCGATGACTTCGCCGTCGCTGGGGATCAGTCGCCGGCCTCGACCAGCACGACGTCGTCTTTGCGCAAGCGTGGCAGCGGAGACGAGATGGTGCTCGGCGCCGTAGCTGCGGCTGCGTCGAGCTTCTTGGCCTGCACGTCGCGGCGCGTTGCACGCAGCGAGTCGGCCTGGGCCTTGCCGCGCCCTTCGGCCATCGCTTCGGCAAAGTTGGCGAACAGCACCGTGAACCACAGCCAGGCGGACACGCCGAAGATGAACGCCGGCGATTCCTGGCCGCGGATTCGACAGCGCGTAGATGCCCAGGCCCGTCGTCAGGATGCTGCCGACGAACACGGTGAACATCACCGGGTTGCGGATCTGGCGCCGCGGATCGAGCTTCAGGAACGCAGTCGACCATCGCCCGCCGCACAATCGGCGGATCGAACAAGCGGACGAGCTTTCGTGGTCGTGGACATAGCGGATGAATCCTTACTTCTCGAGCGATCGCTTACGACGCGATCATTTGCAAGTGTTCGACGATCGGGCCCAGCGCCAGTGCGGGCACGAACGTCAGCGCACCGACCAGCAGCACCGTGCCCACCAGCATCACGACGAACAGCGGCGGGTGCGTCGGCAGCGTGCCGGCGCCGGGCGGCGTGTATTTCTTTCGCGCCAGCGAACCGGCGATCGCCAGCGTCGGAATCATCAGCCAGTAGCGGGACGCGAACATCGCCAGCCCCAAGGCCGTGTTGTAGAACGGCTCGTTGGCCGTCAGTCCGGCGAACGCGCTGCCGTTGTTGTTGCCGGCCGACGAGAACGCGTACAGCACTTCCGAGAAGCCGTGGGCGCCGGGATTGTTCGAGATTGCTTTTCACTTCGTCGCCCGACGACGTAGTCGAGCCCCGGTCCCGACGACGGCGATCGCCGTGCCGACCAGCACGACCAGCGGCGGAATCAGGATCACGAGCGAGGCCATTTTCATTTCGTAGGCTTCGATCTTCTTGCCGAGATACTCCGGCGTGCGGCCGACCATCAGCCCGGCGACGAACACGGCGACGATCACGAACATCAACATGCCGTACAGCCCGCTGCCGACGCCGCCGAAGACGACCTCGCCGAGTTGCATCAGCCACATCGGCACCAGCCCGCCCAGCGGCGTGAACGAGTCGTGCATCGAGTTGACGCTGCCGTTCGAGGCGGCCGTCGTGGCGGCAGCCCAGAGGCCGGAGTTGGCGATGCCGAAGCGGGTTTCCTTGCCTTCCATGTTGCCGCCCGATTGCAGCGGCGATGGCGACTTGGTCGACGCCCATCGCGTCGTACGCGGGCACGCCCGATTGCTCCTGCCAGACGGCGAACAATCGTCAGCGGCACGAAGATCACGAACATCGCCGCCAGCACGGCCCAGCCTTGCCGCGTGTCGCCGACCATCACGCCGAACGTGTAGCACAGCGCGGCCGGAGATCAGCAGGATCGCCAGCATCTCGAGGAAGTTCGACAGCGGCGTGGGATTCTCGAACGGATGCGCCGAGTTGACGTTGAAGAACCCGCCGCCGTTGGTGCCGAGCTGCTTGATCGCAATCTGCGACGCCGCCGGGCCCATCGCCAGCGTCTGCGTCGGTCACGCTCGTGCCGTCCGCCGCCGTCGATCGGCTGCAGCAGCGTCGACCGTCTCGTACGGCTTGAAGTTCTGAATGACGCCCTGCGACACCAGCACCAGCGCCAGGACGATCGACAGCGGCAGCAGGATGTAGAGCGTCGACCGCACGAGGTCGAACCAGAAGTTGCCGATCGTCGTCGGCGGTGCGCCGCGCCAGGCCGCGAATCAGCGCCACCAGCACGGCCATGCCCGGACGCCGCCGAGACGAAGTTCTGCACGGTCAGCCCGAGCATCTGCGACAGGTAGCTCATCGTCGTTTCGCCGCCGTAGCTCTGCCAGTTGGTGTTCGTGGCGAAGCTGGCGGCCGTGTTGAACGCCAGGTCGGGCGTGTTCGCCGGGAAACCCTGCGGATTGAGCGGCAAGACGCCCTGCAGCCGCAGCAGCGCGTACACGGCCAGGAAGCCGACGGCGTTGAACAGCAGCACGGCGACCGCGTATTGCCGCCAGCCCATTTCCTGCTGCGGATCGACGCCGGCAACGCGATAGATGCCGCGCTCCAGCCAGCCCAGCGCACGGTCCAGCCCGCACGGCTTGCCTTCGATAGACGCGGGCCATGTACCAGCCCAGCGGCTTGGCCAGCGCCGCGAGCACGACAAAATAAAGCACAATCTGAATCCAATCATTGGCAGTCATGCGAACCACTCCGGCTTCAACAGCGCGATGATCAAATACACCAGCAGTCCCACCGACAACACGAGTCCGACAAGTTCGCTTCCGCTCATTGCGTGCCTCCCATCAGCCGGTCGCACAGGACGATCAACAGCCACGACGACAGAGCGAACCCGGCCGAAATTGCGAGCAATGTCAAGTCGTTCACAGCATGATCTCCAATCCAGATTTAGTGCCCGTGGTGGGGCGACACGATAAAGAACGTAGCTGTCTGAATCCTATCAACCCGCGCATCAAGATAGAGTCAATATTGGGCCCAACGGCATTAAGAAAGCATCAAGATCGAATGCCTTGCGCCAGAAGCATGATCGTTGAGGTGACACTCTCCTTCGGTCAAATACCTCTTCTTGGATTGCTCGATCGCGGAAACAGACCGTCAAGCGATCATTTGTCCTTATCTCTCAGAAGCCGGTCGGATACCGCGAGCATCACCCATGCCAGTGCGCCAAGGCCCAAGGCCACGAGGAGTATTGTGAAATCGATCATCGCCGGTTCCCTTTATCGAAGTGATGCGCGGCGTCTCGCGCACTACCGTTCTGTGTAATCCTAGCGACGACCGCCTCAAAAGGGCCTCAAGATTTGGCTGTTCGGCATCAAGAATCTATCAACAGCCTCGGCTGTTCGTTGCGACAGCTCCATGGCCAGAATGCGCTGATACTGTCACTCAATTTCGTCAAGCGACCGGCGGTACTTATTGAGCGGTATGTTGCCGAGCAGTCTTGAGGGGCAGCTCTCGAAAACCGGGGGTGTAGTGTGCGCGGTGGGTATCTTTTTAGAAACCCTGTTGAGGTCCAGCGAGTTCCAAAACTCGTCAACGCGTGAGACACGTCAACAACCGACCCCTTTGATGACACAGTAAAACTGTGCCGCAAACTCATCTCCGCGCCGCGTCTGGCACTCGGCGGTCGTTCTGGCCGTAGAAACACGCCGGCAAACCAACGATATCTCGGATGCGTCCCCAACCTTTTCGTGCTCTCGGTCGATGCGACCGACGCAGATTGATGTGTTCAGTCCCACCACCATGAGTTGGTGTGATTCGGCGATGCGTGCATTCGCGCTTCCCGCACGTCAGCTTGCAATTCGGCCGCATTGACCACGCGCGGCACATCCAGCTCCACGCCGCCGGATACGCTCACCACCCACGTGCGGCCTCTCCTAAGCGCGCTCGCATGCGAGGCGACGGTTTTCGGTACGTCGATGCGCGGCGAGCTGAAGGCGCGTGTCGTCAAGCAGCATCGGCAATTCCAGACCAACGTGCGTCAACAGATCGCCGCTGGCGAGAATTGCCGTCACCAGCGCCAAATCCATGCAGCCGCGTAATTGACCGAACACGGGTTCGACGATCGCCAGTCGATCGTACTTCGCCGTCATGGAGTCGGCCCATTGTTTTGCGATCGGATCGCTCTCGGTCTGAGTCGCAATCCGACCGTCGGACTCCAATCGTCCGGCCGCCGTGCGGACTTGAATACCTGGCCGCGAGATTCGCCAGCCAAGCCCTTCGGCATCCCGCTCCACGGGCTGTTCGCCGTAGGCGATCCACCAGCGAGGCAGGGCATTTCGCGGCTTCGAATCAGGCCCATCGTTCAACAATTCCAGGTAACTCGTCAATCCATCAACAGGCGACGGCGCCAGGCCCATCCCGAGCCGCTTCATTTGCCAATCCGCCGCGACGAGAACCTGGGCGAAGTGGCTCTCCGGTGACACGCCGGTCAGCGTAATCGTCTGCGGCCCCACGGCCTGCTCCATTCGTCTGAGCAATTGGGCCGAGGGCGACACGCGATTGCCGCGCATGAGTCGTGCAAACCGCTTGAGCCCTGCCGGAGTCGGATCGATCGAGCAGCTTATCAGCTCGCCGGCAAGCATCTTGATCGGTCGTCCGCAAGGCGGCGATCAAGTCGACCAACTGCAGCACGGCCGCGCCGGAGTTTGCCCCAACGACATTGCCGGCGTCATCGACCGTCCATCCCTCCGCCGGCCCGGCCAACACGATGTCGCTTGAACTCAGGATAAGCGAACACGTACTCGACGCGCTGCAAACCTGCGAGATAGAGCATGTCCGGCGGCAGCGGCTTGTTCTGGCTCACGTGTTGCGCCAGAAGTGTGTCAAGCCGACGGAGCGAAATCTTGCGTAGCTCGCTCGGCTTGGTAATATCCCCCGCAAGACCTGACAGTCGCGTCGCGCCGGGCATCACGCAGCGCGACAACGTCACGCTGCTCGGCCTGCTCGATGGCCCCCTTGGCGTCAATCGCCACGCCGCCAACCGCGCCGTTGCCCACGACGGGCACGACACCAACGACAAATGGCCGCTGCGTGCCCGCGCCAATAACACTCTGAGCCTGCGCGACCGCGTGCCCACCGATGATCCATGTGGAGACTACGACGAAGTGAACTAGGAATTCCATCCGGTGGCGAGACATTTGGTTTCTCCCGGTCACTGATCCCATCGAACCTGTAAACCAGAGCTTGTTCGCACAACTGATATTTCTATATTCCCCGGGTAGCACTAGTCCACAGTCTCACGAAAGCCTGTGGCTTGCTTCGGTAGCGACACCACGACGCGCTTTTCAAGATCGACCGTTGATGGCGCGTTTAGCCGAAATGTGTCAGCAACTCGTCCCGTCCAACTTAGACATGAGACGAGCGAAATTAACCACCCATGTGACACACGTTTTTGAAGTACAAAGTGGGTGACAGAACAACTAGCAGCTTCTAGTCGATCATTGTGAGCACGACTCTGAATCGTGCCTTGCCGCTCATCATTCGGTCGAATGCTTCCGGCGCTCGTTCCAATGGATAGGCCTCGTTCATGGATTGCACGTCGGACTGCGCGCTAAAGGCGAGCGTATCTTGTGCATCGATCGAGGTTCCGGAGTACCAACCTTCGATAGCGCGACGGGCTGATAGGAGTAGGAGCGGGGAAGCCTCAAACGGGCCGGCGGCGCCGAGGACCATGAGCCGGCCCTTGGGAGCAAGTCCGCCGATCGTGGCGCTCATCGCGGGGCCGTGCGTAACGGTGGCGAGCACGACCTTGGCGCCGCCCAGTTTCGACAGCTCGGCAGCGGGATCCGTGGCTTCGCTGTCGATGTAGTGAAATGCGCCGAGCTGCCTGGCGAGCGGCTCCTTGTCCTTCCCGCGAGCGATGGCGACCGTACGAAAACCCATCTTGGCCGCGTATTGAACGCCGAGATGACCGAGGCCACCGATGCCGAGCACGGCCACAAGATCGCCCGGCTTCGCGCCGCTGTTTCGAAGTGCGTTAAACGTAGTGAGACCAGCACACATTAGCGGCGCCGCTTCCACGGCGGCAAGTCCCTCGGGCACAACCGCGAGCGCGGTCGCCGGGGCGATCATGTAATCAGCATATCCGCCGTCGAGTGAGATGCCGGTTATCTGGACGCCAGTTTCGCAGGCGAAAAAATTCGCCCGGCGACAAGAATCGCAATAGCCGCAGTGCCATGCATGCCAGCCGACACCGACTCGCTGGCCTGGTTGCCAGCGCGTAGGAACGTCGTTGCCTAAAGCATCGATCATGCCAATTACTTCATGCCCCGGGACCCGAGGAAACTTGATCCCGGGCCACAAACCGTCCTTGGTTAGCACGTCACTATGGCAAATGCCGCAGGCCTCCACCTTAATCCGCACTGAGCTCCGCTCCGGCTCGGGAATGGCCGTTCGACAAGCTCGAGAGGACCACCGGGGCGTGAAACCTGAACCGCACGCATGTTCGGCATGGCTGGCTCCAAGTGATTACGCCTGTGCTCGATTGCGCGGGTACGGCACTCGTCCGAGTCCACTGTGCTATTTGATGCCCGTCGAAGTGTCTTCTGTCAAGAGGCAGATGACAATGGAAGACAGTCATCGTAACCGGAGCTTCACATAAGCGGACTAAGTTCGTGCGAAATCGTTATGTACGCAAATGGCTCTACT
>CAWAWR010000029.1:0-327686 GCA_963785745.1 uncultured Alphaproteobacteria bacterium | reverse complement strand
GGAATTGAATTTGGGGTGACGATGCGCGGGCGCCGGCTCTTGTTAATGCGCCCTCTCCCCTTGCGTTCTCGGGCGCATCATTCCCCGAGATGGAAGTTGATTGCTCACGGTTCATAACCGTTTGATTTCGCTTGCGTGAACACGGACTGCGGATCACGGTCGTGCCTGTCGTTTCATTTAAAGCGCTACCTATTCGAACGAAAGGTAGCATCACTGAACAGGTAAGTCCGTGCCACGCATCAAACTCACGAAGAGCGCGATCGACGCGCTACCGACCAGAGCCGCTGACGTTGTCTACTGGGACACCGGTTGTCCGGGCTTTGGGGTCAAGGTCACTCCCAAAGGTCGGAAGGTCTTTATCGTTCTCTATCGCACCGGCGGCGCCGGCTCGAAGCTGCGAAAATATACGATTGGCGCCTTACGGGAAGGTCACGCTTCATCAAGCCCGCATCGCAGCTCAGAAGGTCTTCTCAGCGAAGCTCGAAGGACGCGATCCCGCTCGCGAAAAGCGAGAAGCAAGAATCCGGGAGGTGACAGATCGAGTGGCAGACGTGCTTGAGACCTACATTACCCAGCATGTCTCAGCCAACCGGTCTGCTGCTGAGATCTCAAGGCTTCTGCGACGGGAAGTCGGCGGGGCTTGGGGGCACAAGAGCATCCATGACATTAGCAAGCGAGATGTTGTCGAGCTTGTCTCAGCTATCGATCAGCGCGGAGCCCCTGCTGCCGCCAATAAGACGCTGAAGTCGATCAAGACTTTCCTTGGCTGGTGTGTGGGACGGGCAATCCTCGACAAATCACCGGCAGAGGGCGTTCCGCTGCCCGCACGAGAGGTGGCACGCGACCGAATCTTGAGCGATGTGGAGCTAGCGAAAGTGATCCGGGCCGCCCGAACAATGGCGGGGCCATATGGCAGCATTGTCGAATTCCTGGCACTGACCGGTCAACGCCGCGAAGAAGTGGCGCAATCAACCTGGGATGAATTCGATTTGAAGGCCGCACTTGGACGATACCCAAAGCACGGACGAAAAACGGCAAGACGCACATTGTGCATCTCTCAGCTCAGCTATCGCCATGCTCACGCGAATGCCGAAGTACGGCGACTTCGTTTTCACTATTCAGGGAACGAAACCGTTTCGTCGCTTCTCGGCAGCAAAGCGTAAGCTCGACGCGCTCGCGGGGCGTCACCGAGTGGCGGCTTCACGATCTGCGACGCACCTGCGTGTCTGGCATGGCTCGCCTTGGCATCGCTCCGCACGTTGCGGACAAGGTGCTCAATCACCAAGTCGGGGACGATTTCCGGGGTAGCCGCAGTTTATCAGCGACACGACTTTTTGGCCGAACGGAAAGCGGCCCTCGAACGCTGGGGCGCCCATGTCCTCCAAATCGTTATGAAAGTTTCGGTTGGTGGTCGAAGCGTCCGAAACCGCCGTGGTGAGACAGCGTTGGATCAAGTTCCGTACGCTTTCATTGCTCAGAGTGTGCAGGGCGTGCTGCCCAAGCTTTCGAAAGAGGGCGATCCAAAAGAAACGGTGTCGGTTCATCTCGCTTCCTGATTCCTTCCCGCCTTAAAGCCCACCATGCCCACAGCCAAAGGTACGCAGCAAAAGTCCTTGCGACCCATGCGTGAGTTGATACCTTTTGCCTTTCAAGTCAGGGAGGCGGTGATGCAATTGATCCAGCAAATTCCTGAAGACAAGCGGAGAGCGGTTGGGTACGCGTTCGCACTGATGGTCTTGGTGAGCGCATGCGTCAGTCTGACTCTACAGTATTCCGACAAGGTTCAGAGGGAAGAAATTAGGCTGGCTCAGATCGATGCGAGCCGCGCCAAACTCCTAGATTTTGGAAGGCAGTTTATTTCTGCGACGAACCAGGATTTTGAGATCGTCATCCAAATCAAAAAACAGATGACTGAATTGTATGAGACCGCTGCCCGTTTGCGGGCAACTGTTAATAGCATGCCCACAGGCCCGTTGGGCGTAGGACGAAGGGGGCGCGCTCTTCAGGAGATATTCGTCCTCGAGCAACAACTGAGAATCGCGACCGCATGGATCGACCGCTCCGTAGAAAACTCGCAGAAACTACGGGATTTCTATCTCCAACAAAAGCAACTGCAGCAGGATTTCGGATCAGTGGCTCCGTTCAATTTCTCCATCTTCAGCAGCGCACACGCAGCGACCAAAAAGAAGGAAGCAGTTGAACCCTCAACCGCTCTCATATCCGTGATGTGGGCTTTGCTTGGCATCCCATTGCTGTTCGCATTTGGATGTTTTGCCATGCTCTTCCACTCGAAGGCTCCGAACGCAAAGCTGGACGCGTTGATCGCCGCAGGCGTCACTGTTGTTCGGAGGTCCCGCCGCGTCGAGAAGATCGGCAACAAAGTGAGCGTGGCTGCCGCGGGCGGGGCTCCGGTGAATCTCGATGTGTTGTATCCGGTGCTCGGTTGCACGGTGCGGTCCGAGCTCGCCATTTCGCTTGGCGCAGCATGCGATGAAACCGGCAATCTTCGCGTCGATGCGCATCAACAAACGACGGTGAACCTCCTGTACGCAGCGGGCGATGTCGTCACCGACCTTCACCAGCTCAGCGTTGCGACCGGACACGCCGCCATTGCCGCGACGGATATCCACAACAGGCTGCCAGGCAATCCCCGATAGCCCTTGTGCGCTGCCAAACTCAAAAAGATCAACGCCGACACTGCGTTCCCCTTGTTTTGTGCAGTGCAGCAACCATTTCGATCTGAGCAAGTTAGTAGGTTCTATCCTCGCAACAAGGAGAGTCCGAAACGTGCTCAGTCTCAGGAAGTTAATGGCCAGGCTGCCCCGCCACCAAAACAGGTGGGAACATCTCGTTGGAAGCCTGAGCCGCCCGACAGCACAGGATTCTCCAACTGCGGGCACTCATCTCGACGAGGTAACGGCGTTCGGCACGAACCCCGGCAACCTGCGGATGTTCCGATACCTTCCCTCAGACCTGGCGGCCGATCCCGCTCTGGTCGTCGTTCTGCACGGGTGCACGCAAACGGCCGCGGGTTACGATTTGGGGGCAGGTTGGTCGACGCTCGCCGACCGTTACGGCTTTGCACTTCTCATGCCCGAACAGCAGAGGTCCAACAATCCGAACGGCTGTTTCAACTGGTTTCAGCCCGGCGATATCGAGCGGGGAAGAGGAGAAGCATTGTCGATTCGTCAGATGATCGAAAAGATGATCACCGACACGGGGGTGGACCGGCGTCGCGTGTTTGTAACGGGTTTGTCAGCCGGTGGGGCGATGACGTCCGTCATGCTCGCCTGTTACCCCGAGGTCTTCGCGGGAGGCGCGATCATTGCCGGCCTGCCGTATGGCGCGGCGGCGAACGTGCAGCAAGCATTCCAGAGCATGCATCAGTGCCCGGCGCGACCCGCACGCGAGTGGGGCGATCTGGTGCGCCGAGCCGCATCGCACAAGGGCGCGTGGCCCCGTGTTTCGATCTGGCATGGCAGCGCGGACAAAACGGTGATCCCCGACAACGCGCGTGAAATCCTCAAGCAATGGACCGACGTGCATGGACTCGCGCCGACCCCGGTGGCTCAAGACATGGTCGACGGCTACCCGCGTCAGGCCTGGGTGAATGCGGCGGGCGAAGAGGTCATCGAGTTGTATGCGGTTACGCACATGGCTCATGGCACTCCTCTCGCAACGGGCGTGGCTGACGGCAAATGCGGCGCGGCAGGTCCGTTCCTGCTCGAAGTCGGCATCTCGTCGTCCTATCACATCGCTAAATTCTTCGGCCTGGCTCAGCCGCGCGACATCGCTTCGGCAGAAGTCTCAGCGGCAGCGCAGGAACGACAGTCGAATATCGAGCTTCCGGCACCAATCCAGCGCCTGGGCCGGGATCATTCGAATGGCAAAGCATTCGGCGCGACTCCTCAACAAGCGGACGCTCCTCGCACGGATATCGGTGCGATCATCACCAAGGCCCTGACAGCCGCGGGACTGATGAAGGGATAGGTCAGCGCGTCCTCCGTGAGAAGGCGCTCTTCTCGACAGAGGACGGCTCAACCGGGATTGCGCAACGTCGGCTCACGCTCCCAGACCTTGTGCGCTTGGCCGCCTTGATGGAGGCCGTCACGGCCGCTCTTTACCCGCCGCCCCTCGCACATCGCCAGTGCCAACGGGCAACTTCAAAGCGGACCTCCATGACACATTGCCCATGTCTGCTCTTGGCCCAAAGCGGACATCGCCCTCCCTAAAGTAAGACGCCGCCGGTCTTCTGGGAAAGACCGGCGACAAATTTCGCCACTTCAATTGACTGCCATTTCGGAGGTCACGCTCGTCGCCGCCTTGGCAATGAGAGCCGCCACGACTTCCGGCTTCGAGACATAGATCGCGTGGCTGCCGGCCGCTTCCGCGACGCTTGCGCCGGCGCGCGTTGCCATCTGGCGCTGAGCGGGCGGCGGGATCATCTTGTCCTCGGTCGCGACCAGATACCAGCTTGGCTTGGTCTTCCAGGCAGGCTCGGTCACCGCGCCGGAAAGAGCGCCAACGCCCCACGGCACCTGAGAGTCGGCCATGAACGCGGCCTTTGCTTCGCTGACGTCGGCAGCGAACGAAGCGCGGAATTTCGCCTTGTCGAGGAAGAGGTAGCCGTCCTGCGGCGGCAGGATCGGCGGAACGGGCGCGCCGGGAGGCGGATTCTTGATGAGCGACTCGACTGACTCGCCCTTATCCGGGGCAAACGCCGCGATGTAGACCAGCCCTTTGACCTTCGGATCCGTGCCGGCTTCGGTGACGACGACACCGCCGTAGGAATGACCGACCAATACGACCGGCCCTTGCGCCTGCGCGACCGCGAGGCGCGTGGCCGCCACATCGTCAGCCAGAGATGTCGTTGGATTTTGAACGATGCTGACGTTGTAACCGTCCTTCTTCAAAATGTTGTAGACGCCTTCCCAACCTGCGCCGTCGACAAAGCCGCCGTGGACGAGGACGACGGTGAGTGCTGAATTTCCAGCCATGACCATTCTCCCTTCGGGTTGCTGCGAGCTTTGCTCGCTTCGGAGTTTGCAGTTTGTGTTTGCCAGAATTATGTATAGCTGATTAGCTCTATTTAATGGCTATACCCCTGACCATTCAGCTAGGTTCCAGATGAAGTGGACGGATCGGATCGGTCGGCGCGTCAAGCTACGCGACCTTCACATTGCGCTCGCCGTCGCGGAGGCAGGCAGCATGACCCGGGCAGCCGAAGAGTTGGCTGTGTCCTATCCCGTCGTCTCCCGGACGATTTCGGAATTGGAGCACACGCTTGGCGTCAAGCTTTTTGATCGCAGCATTTCAGGGGTCGAGCCGACGCACTACGGCCGCGCGCTGCTTAAATCCGGAGTCGCGGTGTTCGACGAAATGCGGAGGGGCCTCCAGCAAATAGAATTCATAAAGCAACCGGACGCGGGCGACCTGCGGATTGGTTCGTCAATCGTGACGGATGCCGGTCTGCTTCCGGCGATCATGGAACGGTTCTCGCAGGAATTCCCGCGCGCGGTGGTTCACGTTTTGCCTGAAAACATCGCGGTTCAGCAATATGACAATCTGCGCGATCGAAAAGTCGAGCTGGTATTCGGGCGGCTTCCCACAACGATGACCGAACCTGACTTGGTTGCGGAGCCGCTGTTTGACGAACCGAATGTGGTTGTCGCCGGGTCCGAGAGTCGTTGGGCCAAGCGACGAAACCTAACGCTTGCCGATTTGATGGGAGAGCCATGGGTGTTGGCGCAACCGGGTAGCTTGGCGCGGTCGCTGCACGACGAACTGTTCCGAAAGAGCGGATTCGAGCCGCCGCCCGCAACGGTACTGACGGTGTCGCTCCATCTTTACATGCGCCTGATCGAAACGGGACATTGGCTTGGCCTCGTCCCCGCCTCCGTCATGCGTTTTGGCGGCAAGCAAATGCATCTCAAGGCTCTACCGGTTAAAGTGTTATCGCCTCCCTCGCCGGTCGGGTTCATCACAGTCAAGGATCGTACGCTAACCCCGCTGGCGCAGCGTTTTATTGAGTGCACCCGGAAAGTCGCCAATTCGGATACCGGTCGCGCGTCCATGCGGCGCCCGTAGTTTCGGCTTCTGGCCGAAGCGGACATGGGCAGGTCACAAGGCTATTCCGGCTTCACGTCCGAAAACTTCACAATCTTGCCCGACTTCCTGGTCTCTTCGGCGATGAATTTGCTAAACTCCACGAACGAACTTGGAAAGGCGGAGGAGCCCAGTTCGGCAAGCCGCGCCGTTATCTTTGGGTAGTTTGAGGTTTGGCGCATCGTTAGTTTAATATTGGCCATAGAAACAAGGTTCGGCTCCAAGGCGCTCGCGCACGCCGAATCCATTTGGGCGTACCGGAGGTCCGGATGATCCGTGCCACTCCATTGTTCGTACTGCTCCCGGCTCTCGTGCTGGGAAGTTGCGATGGGGCGCCGACCGCCAATTCGGCGCCTCCGCCGGCGGTTACGGTGGCGCAGCCGCTGCACAAACAGATCACGGAATGGGACGAATACACCGGCCGCTTCTTAGCCGTGGATACGGTAGAGGTTCGCGCCCGCGTTTCGGGGTTTATCGATTCAGTTCACTTCAAGGACGGTCAGCTCATCAACCGGGGCGACCTGTTGTTCGTCATTGATCCGCGCCCCTACAGGATCGCCGTAGAGCAAGCCAAGGCAGAGGTCGAACGCGCTCAAGCCAGACTTCAGATCGCGACCGCCGACGTCGAGCGGGCGGCGCCGCTGGCCAAAAGCCAAACGCTGACCCAGCGCGAGTTTGAGACGCGGCGTGTCCACCCAGCGCGAAGCCGCCGGCGCGGTAATGTCACTCGAAGCGGCTCTCAAGCAGACCGAACTTAATCTCGAATGGACCGACGTGCGGGCGCCGATTTCTGGACGCATCTCCGATCGTCGCGTTGACCCCGGCAACCTTGTCACCGGCGGCCCAGCTGGCGCCACGCTCCTGACCGTCATCGTGTCCATTGCACCCATTCACTTCATTTTCGACGGGAGTGAAGCCGACTTCCTGCGCTACCAGCGTCTCGCTGCTGCGGGCGGGCGCAAATTGTCCCGCGATGTGCAAAATCCGGTATCGGTCCGGCTCGCGGATGAGGTCGATTTCAGGCATGTCGGCCGGATGGATTTCGTGGACAACGTGCTGAACCCGAAGACCGGCACCATCCGCGGGCGTGCCATCTTTGAAAACAAAGATGGCCTTCTGACCCCGGGGTACTTCGGTCGGCTTCGGCTATATGGCGGCGAGAGCGACGCATTTTTAGTGCCGGACAGCGCGATTTCCTCCGATCAATCCAACAAAATCGTCTTCACGGTTGTCGACGACGGTACCGTTGGCGTCAAACGCGTGGAGCTCGGTCCGATGGTCGACGGCTTGCGCGTCATCCGCTCCGGCCTTACGCCCACCGACCGCATCATCATCGAAGGCCTTCAGCGTGCCCGCCCGGGGCAGAAGGTGACCCCGGAAGTGGGCAAGATCGAAGCCGTTGCCGCCACGCCGTCCGGCGGAAATTGAACCGCATGATTTGAGGGGCACGGCTTATGCGATTCTTGCACTTCTTTATCGATCGGCCGATCTTTGCCGGCGTGATCTCGATCCTGCTGACGCTCGTCGGCGCGATCGCCTTTCGCGCGCTTCCCATTACCGAATATCCGGAAATAGCTCCGCCCACGGTCGTTGTGAATGCAACTTTCGCCGGCGCTTCGGCCGAAGTGATCGCGCAAACCGTGGCAGCGCCGATCGAGCAGGAGATCAACGGCGTCGACAACATGATCTACGTGGTGTCGCAATCGACCGGCAACGGCGCGGTTGCGATCAACGTGGTTTTCCGACCGGGAACCAACATTGATCAGGCGCAAGTCCTTGTCCAGAACCGCGTCTCGATCGCGCTGCCACGATTGCCGGAGGAGGTCCAGCGCATCGGCGTGACTGTGCGCAAAAGCTCGCCTGACCTGATGCTGGTTATCCATTTGATCTCCCCGGACGGAAGTCTCGACCAGCAATACATTTCCAACTACGCGAGCATCAATATCAAGGATGTGATCACCCGCATTGATGGTGTCGGCGACACGATCGTGTTCGGTGCGCGCGACTACTCCATGCGGGTGTGGCTCGATCCCGCGAAGGTCCAATCCCGCAGTCTCAACGCCAGCGACGTCGTCGCGGCGCTGCGGGCAGCCAACGTCCAGGTGGCTGCAGGCGCGATCAATCAGCCGCCGGCGACGTCTCCGGGCGGTTTCGAGATCGCCGTGCAGACTCTCGGCCGGCTGTCGAGCCCGGAGCAGTTCAGCGAAATTGTCGTCGCCACCGATCTAGACGGGCGAGTGACCCGCGTTCGCGATATCGCGCGGGTGGAGCTTGGTTCGCAGGACTACACAACCAATGCCTATCTCGACAACAAGGTCGCGACCGCGATCGGAATCTTCCAACGGCCGGGCTCGAACGCGCTTGCCACCGCTGCGACGGTGCTCAGCACGATGGATGAGCTTTCCAGGAGCTTTCCGTCAGGCATGAGTTACCGCGTCGTCTACAACACCACGGAGTTCATCCAGCAATCGGTCGACGAGGTCATCAAGACCATCTTCGAGGCCGTCATCCTGGTGGTCATCGTCATTGTCTTGTTTTTGCAGTCCTGGCGCGCCGCTATTATCCCGATCGTCGCCATTCCGGTTTCGCTGATCGGCACCTTCTTCGTGATGGCTGCATTCGGCTTCTCGCTGAACAACCTGACGTTGTTCGGACTAGTCCTCGCGATCGGGATCGTCGTGGATGACGCGATCGTGGTCGTGGAGAACGTCGAGCGTTACCTGCGCCAGGGCCTGACCCCGCGTGATGCGGCTTATAAGACCATGGAAGAGGTCGGCGGTGCGCTGATCGCGATCGCGCTCGTGCTCTGTGCGGTGTTCATTCCGACCGCCTTCATCACCGGCATTTCGGGTGCGTTCTATCGGCAGTTTGCCGTCACGATCGCCGCCTCGACGATCATTTCCGCCATCGTGTCGCTGACATTGTCTCCGGCACTGGCATCGCTGTTGTTGCGCCCTCACGACCATGAAGTGCGGCCGGGATTCTGGAGTGCCGTGAGCCGACCGTTCAATCTGTTCTTCGGCGGCTTCAACCGCATGTTCGACAAGTTGGCACAGGGATACGCCGAGCTGACGCGGCGCCTGTTGCGGGTTTCGGCGCTCATACTCATCGTCTACGTCGGCCTTATTGGCCTCACGGCATTCGGATTCAGTCGTACTCCGTCGGGGTTCATCCCACCGCTCGATCGCGCTTACTTCATCGCCGCGATCTCGTTGCCTCCGGGGTCGAGCCTCGAGCGCACGGACCGCGTGGTGCGCCGAGCATCGGAGATCCTGCTGTCACGCCCCGGTGTGGCGAATGCGGTTGCCTTTGCCGGCTTCGATGGCGCCACTTTCACAAACGCGCCCAATTCGGGCGTCGTGTTCGTGACGCTCAAGCCCTTTGAGGAGCGGGTGCGGGCCGGGCTCGCCACCGCAACCATTCTCAATGACCTGCGCGGTCAGATGCAGGCGCTGCGCGAAGCTTTCGTCCTGGTGATTCCGCCGCCCTCCGTCCCTGGGATCGGCACTGGCGGCGGGTTCAAATTGTATGTCCAGGACCGCGCCGGCCGCGGGCCGCGCGCGCTCGAACAGGCAGTCGGAGGAATCCTCGGGCCGGCCAACCAGACGCCTGGCCTGGTTCAGGTCTTCACTTTGTTCAATACCAGCACCCCGCAGATATTCGCTGATATCGATCGCACCAAGGCCGAGATGCTTGGTGTCCCGATCACGCGATTCTTCGATACGTTGTCGATCTTCATGGGCTCGGTGTTCGTCAACGACTTCAACATTCTGGGAAGGACGTACCGGGTCACGGCACAGGCGGACAACCCGTTCCGGCTTTCGGTCCGTGATGTCGAAAATCTGCGCACCCGTTCGGTGTCGGGCGACATGGTGCCGCTCGGGGCAGTTGCGCGATTTCAGGAGATCACGGGCCCGTACCGAGTACCGCGCTATAACCTGTTTCCGGCCGCCGAAGTACAAGGCGCGACCACGCCCGGTTTCTCAACCGGACAGGCGATCGCCGCTATGGAACGGATTCTGGCAGCGAACTTGCCGTCAGGCTTCGGCTTCGAATGGACCGAGATCGCGCTGCAGGAAAAGGTTGCGGGCAACACGGCACCGATCGCGTTCAGCCTTGCCGTCGTCTTCGTGTTCCTACTGCTCGCGGCTCAGTACGAAAGCGTGTTGTTGCCGCTGGCCGTGATCCTGATCGTTCCGATGTGTCTTTTGGCCGCCGTCAGCGGCCTGCTGTTGCGCGGCATGGACAACAACATCCTGACCCAGATCGGCTTTGTCGTATTGATCGGGCTGGCCGCAAAGAACGCCATCCTAATCGTCGAGTTTGCCAGGCAGGCTGAAGAACAGGGAGCCAATCGATGGGACGCCGCGGTGCAGGCGGCGCGGACGCGTCTGCGACCGATCCTGATGACGTCGTTCGCATTCATCCTTGGCGTGGTGCCACTCGTGATCGCAACAGGCGCAGGGGCAGAAATGCGTCAGGCGCTCGGAACGGCGGTCTTTTTCGGCATGCTCGGCGTGACTTTCTTCGGCCTGATTTTCACACCTGTGTTCTACGTGCTCGTACGCTGGATCGCCTCGCTCAGGACGAGCGATACGCCTCGCACCACACCGCTCGTTCGCAACTGATCCGCAATCTAAATCCAACCATGTCCCGCTTTGGGCCAGAAGCAGCCGTCAAGGCTTAGCATCCGCTTCTGACCCAAAGCGAACATCAACTTGCCGCGGGGCAAGAGACTTAAGCATGAGACAACTGCACCGGGGAGCGCAATAGCTCGTCAAATCAACCAGAACCCTTCGTGGGTGATGGTGAGGGTTTCTGTCGCGACGCTTGCCCATTGCACGAGTTCGGAGCAGTCAAACGTGTCAGGGTTGTCGGTTTGGGCCGGGTCAACGTTAATCTGCCAAAGACCCCAGCTGTCCTCCCCTTGAGGGGCGTGAGAGCGGGTATTTCCGCCGCTTTCTGCCAGCGCAATCGCCGTGAAAGTTACCGCGTCGTCCGTGTTCGGGTTGTTCGGATCGACCGCGAGGTCGTCAAAAGTTTTGCCGTCGTTTAACAGCCGCGTTTGAAGGTAAACCTTCGACTCGCAGTCGCCGATGTGGCGCCCTTCCGCAGCGCTCGGCTCCGTGGTCAGTAGCGGCTCGAAGTCGAAATGGTCGCCTATGTCGGCGGCGTAGGTATGGCCGTTCAGTTGTATTTCCACCATGACCGGAACGTTCGCTTGGGACATTGGAAATCTCCGCGTTGCTTTGGGCTCCCCCTACGGGCGTGCTCGTGGCGGTCGGGGCTTTGCCAATTAGACGGCACCAAACACGGAGTAGGTTCAAAGACCGGGCGGGAAGGGTAAAATTTTAGGTCCTGAGCCAGGCCAACGCGGCCGCCTCTGGAAAGCAGGCGACGTCCGCTTTGGGCCAGAAGCGGACGTGGCGAGAGGCATCCCGGATGTCCGATTTGGGCCTTAAGCGGACATTTGCGGTGCCTGAGACGGCTCAGACCGGGACACTTGAGCCTTCGCGCGCTTACTTCTCCGGAGCGGAACGCGCAGAGTGCACCACGGTGGTCTGGCTAGCTAAAGCAGTGGCCTAGGAACTCCCAGGCCATCCGTTCGTTTGTGATGCATGATGACAAAAAATCTCGTGACCTTCACACTTGCCGCCGCCTTCCTCTTGGGTGTGGGAGGAACATCAGCCAAAAGCCAGAATATCCCGGAAACAAGTGCCACACCCCACAGCACTGGCCGCACTGTCACCCCAGAGGTGAAAGGCCAGAAACAACCTCAGGGCTATACCGGACCGCTCGAGACCACAGGACCGGCCGCTCCCGCCGAAAGTCCTCAAGGGCAAACCCCTCCTGGAATGCAGGCCGCGCCTGAAGGTTCGTCGAAAACAACGGTCGAGCCTTCCCGATAAGCAACCACACGGGCAACTTCCCGCGGTCAGGGTCTAGAACGAGAAAGCTGGATGCGAAGGCCCCAATCCGACATTGCAAAGAACATCGGATCGGGGGGTGCCGGTTGGACCGCGCCCTTTTTGAAGTGCAGAGTTGGCGAGATCGAGTGCCGGCACATTGCTTTTCAAAACAAAGTAAGGGCCCCGTCATGCCAGAAGGGACCCTTACAAGAGACGCGTTAACTGGTTAGCAGCGCGTCATCCGCTTGACGACCACTGTGCCATTAGGGCGCACGGTGCGAGTCGTCACTTGGCGGCAGTTAGTCTGTGCGCGAGCGCGATATGCCCGGCGATAGTTGTGATTGTGGTCAGAGCCCACATGAACGCCGACGCCCGGCACTTCAACGTGAACGTGTTAACGTGAACATTAGGCAGTCCGCCGCAGAGGCGATGCGAGCGTTAGGCCGAACATAAGTACAAGCCTGCCGGCAACGGACTTCGGCCACCGCATCCATAATTTACTGGTGCCGTATCTTGGATATTACGCGGCTTAACAAACTCCGGGTGGCTGCTGGCTGAGTTTGGACTGAAGCCGGCGCAATAGGCGGCGCCGTGGAAGGCGCAGCATTGAGCTCGTGTTCGCTATCATGCCTATTGAAGACGAAGCGCCTCTCGATGTCAGCGCACGCAGAGCACATGTAGGTGTGGTGCTCGAAGCCGCGGACCATCAGGGTATCGTCCTCGACGACTTTAATCAGGATCATCTCTGCACCGCAGGATAAACAGCGCATCGGCTCTGCCCATTGGCCACGATAGCCAGGATCATAAATCGATTCACCGCGATCGCGACGGTACTCGAAAGCGTCGGCTCCTAAGGGCCCCCAAGAATTTAGAGATATTCGCGAAGACCTGCCGAAGCCTCGAAGGCCGCGACGGCAATCGGGGCCTTAGTGCGCGCAGTTGGGCATGTCTCGGGATGCGATTGATGGTTCTGGTTTGCTCAGCGTGATCACGTGTGATCCGTTCGTACCCCAAGTTTGCTTGCCTGACCGAACAAATATATAAGCCCGCATGCCCAAGGAACGCGTCATTTTCAGCATGAAGCGTATCACTCCGGACGAGTGGCACATCATCGCCAAATCCCCGGGAGTTGAGGACCAATTCATCAAGGGGCTGAGGACGAAGGAAGACTGCGACGACTGGCTATCGGGTAGTCGGAAAGTCGACTGGCTGCGCTCGCAGGGCCTCGCCAAGTAGTTCGTATATCGACACCGACTTAAGCCTTGATGAGTATCACTTGACTTTTCTCCGCGTCGTAGATGCCAACCTGCAAATTGGGATGCGAAGATTTGATTGCCTTAGCCGCCTTCTCTGCCTCTTCAAGCGTTTGGCACGAACTCTTCGTCTGCCGATCCACTTGAATCCAGTACCGGTGCAACAGCGGCTTTTTTTGTCCCATTGGGAGAAGGACCTCGTCCTCCTTCTTCGAAATGGTCATTTTCGCCATATGCGGTGTCTCTCCGACTGTGCGGCTGGCTCTTATATTCACAAAGGCATTCCTTCCCCGATCGTTCCGTTGAGCCTAACCGATTCGGCTGCGCTTTCCGCATTGCTCTCGTGCTGGCGATGCCCGTAGCGTAATGGCGCCGCAAAATCCAACTTCTTAGTCTTCACGGGCCTGAGATGCTTGCGCAGTTAGGCGGGGGACAGCACGGGCTTTGTATAGCGCGTACGTCGCAGGCCCGCCTTCCTCAGATGAAGTCGGAGTAGTCGCGATCCTTCGAATTTGATGAAATTTTCTTCAATGCGTCGCATCGCTACCGAGATGTTCCGTTCGATGGCGTATGGGAGAAGCTTGAGGTGCCAAGTGCAGACACCATTCTGGAAATGTAATAGTCTGGGGAGGCCTTTGCTTTGGCGCGTTCACGCCAAAACGCCTCCATTCGTTTCCATTGTACCCGCGCAGCCATGTTCGGCGCGGTTTCTGATTGCCGAGAACACTCTTGGATACGCTCTTGGTAGTCGATCTTGCGCATGCTCAGCCCCACACAACGGTACGGGCCAACTTTACCGGCACCGCTGTACCCATCAATGGTCGCGGTCGAAGGCTGTGGATAGCTTCGAAATGTCCCCTTTGGGTCAAAAGCGGATATTGACGAAGCTGGCCGGGATGTCCGCTTTGGGCCAGAAGCGGACATTGCGATCGCAGGCGATGACGAGGAAAGCCGCGCTAGGTGACCACCGCTAGCCAGGCAACCACCACTTTTTGGAGCGCTCATCGTTCTGACGATTTGGGCCGAGCGTGGGTCTCAGACTTTACCCGACTTTTGCGCTTGAGGTGCGCGGTCGCCATAACGAAATCGACCCCGCCAGTAAGAAGGTGGCGGGGCCGCTCGGGGGGCAATGCGGTGAACGTCCGAATTTCTCAGAAAGCGTCGACGTGGCCTTGAACAAGAAGAGTTGCAGTGTCCACGCTGCTATGGATCGCGAACACATCAATGGCCGGCTGGGCGGGGGCATTCGTTGTGTAGGCAGCGGCGGCGACCGTCGCCGCGAGCAGCGTCATGATCCCGGCGGCATACATGCGGGCGAAGCGAGCGCGGATCTGGGTGGTCTGGGTCATGGCTGGTCCCCTTGTTTGGCTTCCGTGTACCAAACAGTAGCCCGAGTGGCTGCCGGCGACCTGTGACCTATTTCACTGGTAGGCTGAAATACTTGAGGGGCGGATGGCCATGGTCCGTTCAGGTCGGAAACATCGGAAAGACCCCAAAATTCGCCTGTGTCCGCTTGGGGTCAGAAGTGGACCTGACTTAAACTCCTCGCATGTCCGGCGGATGGACCTTCCTTTCTATTCAGGTCTGTTGGATTCGCTGATGAACGTCGTTCGCGCCGACGAGATTTATTAATTGACGATTTGTAACTGGTGGCCGTCCGCGGGCGTCCTACGTAAATGGGGTCGGCGCGCATCCCCATCCCCCGATAGCTCGTCGATAATCCCCAGCCCCGGCGGTCCCCCCACCGTCGGGGCTTTAATTTCAGCAGGCCGGCGTTCTATTGAGTTGGTAACGTCCGCTTCTGAACCAGAACCGACATCTGGGCAGCCAGCACCATTTTTTTGTGCTGTGTCCAAGACACTACATTTGTGTGATGCGTAACCGAATTCGTGGCCTTCGAGAGTGGAGCGAAATCCGCGCATGCTGGCGCAGCTGCCACGGTCGTCGCGCTGTACGCAATGCGGACACAAAGGTGCCGACTTGCCGCATCCGAGTTGGGTTGGAAGCCATGTTGGCTGGCGGCTGTTTCCCGCGGATCGCCTCGCCCGGTGAGATAGGGGATTCAACGCGAGCGGGCGGCCGGTCAATGGTGTCAGCTATCTTCCGCAATGCCCTCGAGGGCCGACCGATCCGTTATGGCGATCCAGTTCTCGGATACCTGCACAATCCCACCGACTTGCCACTTGCGCAGACACTTGTTCACGCTCTCGCGTGTCCCACCCACCATGCTTGCGAGTTCACGCTGACTGAACCGGATTTTCTCGACCGGCTTGGGCGAGCTGTCGCCGGTGATACGCAGCATCATCTTGGCTAGCCTGGTCGGAAGCTGCATCAGCGCGACCTCCGCCAAGACCTGATCGGTGCGCCGTAACCGATGACACAAGACCTCAACGATCTTTAGCCAGGCAGAAGGATTGCGATCGAAGAACGATAGGATATCGCGACGGTCCAGGATCGCCAGCGCGCATGCGCTTTCCGCAACCGCATCGGCCGATCGCTCCTTGCCATCGAGCACGGCAAGTTCGCCGAACACCTCGCCGGGATGGATGATGGCGAGCAGTAGCTCCTTGCCGTCGTTCGAAGGAACGCTGATGCGCACCGTGCCGCTGAGGACAGCCATCATCTGGTCGCCGGGGGCGCCTATGGAAAAGATGCTCTCGCCGGCATCGAAGACCCGAATATGGGCACGCTCTGAGATCGCGGAACGCTCGCTGCCGCTCAAACCTTCGAACAGAACGCAATTTCCAATCAGTCGGCGCGCCTCGTTGTCCGCGCCCTTTTTTGATGCCTCGGGCATCGGCTTCCTTAGTGGTTGCAATGAGCCCACTAAGAACCTAGCAGCCCGCGATGGTGAGGGGAAATCCACCGCGGCCTTTATAGCGGCACCGTAGCGGTAATTTGCCACCGTCAGCTCGCCGCGGCTTCCTGGCAGAGCCGGCCCGGGAGCCTCGCCGGCTCAAGCTGGTCAGTCGTTGGCCAGTTGCTCGATGTTCACGTGGCCCCAAACGAGGTTGATCAGGCCGGGCGCTGCCAGCGCGACTGCGACTACCGCGAAAGCCAACATGTCGATCATGGTCACTCTCCGGGTTTTGTGTGGGGTCGTGCCTCATTATTACCGCGGGAGGCTGACCGGTACCTGTGACCTGTTTCACAGCTACCGGTAACTTCTTGCGAGCGCTGACGGGCGATCGGATCGAGCGTTCCCGGCCCATCTGCCACGTGCCGCCGCGTCGCGATTTGGCCGGGTGGCGGGGTAGGGCCCGGCTTTTTTCGCACCACGTGTCGGAGTGCTATCGGCGCCTTGGCGTCCCAAAAAGGTGGTTTTTGAAAATACTCGACGTTCCTGTGAAGTACGTCACAGGCGCCCATCGCCTCCGTGAGCTACTGAATTGCGTACGGACGACAACAACGGGGAAAATACCATGACCGCTCACGCCAGCTCACTTCCCGTGACCTTCCGGCACTTTTTTGCCGCCGATGAAAAGCCGAAGCAGTCATTCGGCGGACGTTTGATCCGCGCGATTGTGGCTACACAACAGCGCAAGGCAGACCGCGAAATTCTCCACCTCTCGTCAATCCAGCACGATTCGTACCGCGCCGAGTTCGGACTGGAGCTTGAGCGGCGTTTGATGGGTCAGTGAGCATCCGGCTGTTGCAGTTTGCTTTGCGTACCGTCTTGCGGAACACATGGGTGCTTAGATGGGCGAGGGTTTGTTGGCAGCACTTTGGGTTGGGGCCGCGGCGGCAACTCTCGCGACGGCGACCAGCCCATTCCTCTTTTGGTACCTTCAATAAATCGCCGGCCAGGAACTTCGCTGGCCAACAGTCATGCTAATTCAGCCCGACAACGCCGGTTCCGATAGGGACGCGCCGGCGCGTGCAAGGATTGAATAGTAATCCGTCAAGGGGATGCTCCTTCGCACCGCTAGGATGTCAGTTGAAGCGCTTCTGCGTTTTCAAATCACCGTATGGGCGGCGCATATTGAATGCCGCCGTTGCTCCATCTCATCGCGTGGATCAGGCACGACGCTCGGCTGATCGTCGATCTGCATAGACCGTCCCGGTTGCGGACCGCAACCTGAACACTGGCGGCCAACCCGAGCATTGTCGACACTAGAGATAGGAGGCTACTCGCATCCTTGGTGCCCTCGAACTGAGCAACGATAGCTGAATAGTTCAGTACCGGGATAGCGGCCAGTCGGGGGCCGGGTGGAGCCGGCAAACCAGTTCTGCCGGCTATGGCGGCGCTGCCCAATCGGCACCTGGCGGCATCCGACGGCTAGTGGGCCATGGATGCCGAAATGCCTATAATTTGCGCTACAGAAAGCAATTGCTGTCTCTAAGATCGTCGGCCTGCATAAGTGCGAGCGACTGGTCGATGAACAAGACTGCTACGGCCCTGGCGAATAGCGGCCCCCTCATCAGAAAAACCGACAGTTTCCCGACCCCGGTCTCGCGCTTTCTCAATAAGTGTCACGCCGATTTCCTTGCGGAAAACAACGGCACCCTGGCGAATTACATCCCGGAGCTAACCAAGGCGAATCCCGCCCATTTCGGGATCAGCCTGGCCACTATTGACGGGCACGTCTATGAGATCGGCGACAGCGACGTCTCGTTCACGATCCAATCGATCTCGAAGGCATTCGTCTTTGCATTGGCACTGGATCTGCTCGGCGCCGAACGCGTGGAGGCCGCGATCGGCGTCGAGCCGAGCGGTGACGCATTCAATTCCATCCGTCTGACGGCGGACAATCGCCCGTTCAATCCCATGGTCAATGCCGGGGCGATCGCCTGTACCGGCTTGATCTACAGCGCCGAGGGAGTTCGTACGTTCGACTGTATTCTCGATGCGCTCAGGCGGTTTGCCGGACGCGACCTAGACGTCGATGAGTCGGTGTTTTCTTCAGAAAGGGCTACCGGAGATCGCAATCGAGCGATTGCATGGTTGTTGCGCAACTACTCGGTTATCGGCGTCGAAGTTGACCAGGTTCTGGAGGCGTACTTTCGCCAATGCTCGGTGCTCGTGACCTCTCGAGATCTCGCGATCATGGCCGCGACATTGGCAAACCGCGGCATCAACCCCATGACGGACGTTCAGGTCGTTACGCCCAGTGCAGTCGCGCGCACACTGTCGGTCATGACCAGCTCAGGCATGTACGACTATGCAGGCGAATGGACCTATCGCGTGGGTATGCCTGCGAAAAGCGGTGTCGGCGGCGGTATCGTCGCGGCGCTCCCATCGCAGCTTGGATTGGGCACCTACTCACCTCTTCTTGACAGCCACGGCAACAGCGTGCGGGGCCTCAAAGTCTGCGAGGCGCTGTCGTCGCATTTCGACTTGCACGTCCTTGTCAGGGGCGGCGATGTCCGCACATGCGTCGTAGCCGACTATGATGCTGGTACCGGCGCTTCCCGACGAAGTCGGCCTCCCTCCGAGCAGAGGATCCTTGAAAAGTACAAGAAGGACGTTCGCATTATTGAGTTGGTTGGCGCACTGACTTTTGCGAGCATCGACTATGTGTCACGGCGATTGTCCAGCGAGGGCCAGCGGCCTCGGATTCTGATTGTCGACTTCCATCGTGTTCCAGGCGTTACCAAAGCCGCTGCTCGCCTTCTCGCGGAGGTTCTGAACGATCTCAGGGCAGAAGACGGGATACCCATCCTTTCCGGAATACAGCAATCCTCGACAGTCTGGAAAACCATCAGTGAATGGGTCGATGCGGAGTTGCTTGCGAAAAGCTTCACGCTTCTCGATGAAGCTATCGAATGGGCGGAAGATCAGATAATCTATCGATACGGCGGCTATAATCTGAGCAAGACGCCGGCCCCGCTCGGCGAGCAGGCGTTACTTGCAGGACTGACGGAAGATGAGATCGATCAGCTCGCTCAAATTGCCACGACACGATCGTATCACACAGGCGAGCGTATCATCGCTGCGGGAGAGCCCGCATCGACCATTCATTTCATCCAAAGCGGAATGGTCAGCGTAAAGCTTGCAAGCGGCGTTCGATTGGCGACCTTGGTTCAGGGCATGGTGTTTGGCGAAATGGCCCTTATCGAGCCTCGCAGGACGGCTGACGTCTGGGCGGATACCTATGTTCAGTGTCTTGAGTTGCCGCTCGATAAATTTGCCTTGTTTCGTGAAAGTTGCCCGAAATTCGGCGAGACGATCATGCGAAATCTCGCGACCTTGTTGTCCAAGCGTCTCATCTGGGCGAATACCAAGGTCGATTTGCTCAGTGGCTACTGAGCCCTTGGAAGATCTATCTTTGCAGCGAGGCGATCTGCCGATTGGCAAATGTCAGGCGTTCGGATTGCAGTCGGATGACATAGGTCGTTAGCGACAGCGCCTCTGACGGATGTGTATTCATAAATTCATCGAATGCCTGGCGACTCAGCGACCAAACGATAGCGCCGGAGGCGGCCAGCAAATTGGCTGAGCGCGGCACATCGAGGAAGAATCCGACCTCGCCGAGAAGCGTGTGTGCGCCGAACACGCGCACTCGCAAGGGCGAGTGCCCCTCACGTTCCAACGTAACGCTAACCGGCCCCCGCTCGACGAAGAACAGGCTGTCCGTTGGATCGCCCTGGTGGCACAGATATGATTTCGCGTCGCGGGGCGCGGGAGTCATTCTGTCAAAAAGTGTCTGGGCATGCTCCTGCGAGCCGATGACGTCGCCCAACCAGTCGACCATTGAACGGCGCTGGTCCAGCGACACGTCGCGGGTGGCTAGCAAGGCTTCTTCGGCCTGCTCCAGCGCTGTGTCGAGGCTGTCATGACGGGGAGTGTCTCGATCGAGCCCGGCGCTTGTCAAAATATGCTCCGCGATCGGAGATGTACCGACCATGACTTGGCGGATTCCATTCTTTCGCAACAGGTCTCGTATCTTCGTGAACGACGCGCCGGCCGAGGAGTTGATGCCGGTTACGCCGGAAAACTCAAAGATGATTTCCTGCGGGCTTCGTTCGGCCACCATGGTCGTCACCCGTTCGAGCACGGAATAGGCCGATCCGAAAAACAGATAGCCGGACAACTCCAGGATTTGGACCTTCCCGCCTTGCTTCAGGAGGAATGCGCTCTCTTCCCGAGAGCGCACCAGCGAGGACGATCTCTCGTCGAGTCCAAACTGGTGGCGGATAACGCGAATTCGGCTGACGTCAACCGCGAAAATGACACAGCCCGCGAGCAAGCCGAACAACAGCGCATGCAAGAATCCGAAGCTCGATGTGATCAGAACGATCGCAACCACCACGAACCAATCGAGCAGCGGGAGGCTCCGACGGCTGAGGAGACCCCAGTCCCAAATCAACCGCCCTGCAAGTTGGAGCAGCAAGCCGCCCAAAACGAAGCGGGGGACAAAAGAAATTGCCTGACTGCCAAACATCAGTGCAGACAGTGCCACAAGCCCTACCACCACTCCGGCTAGACGCGAGGCACCGCCTGCCGCAACGTTTACGAGCGTGCGGCTGACGGATATATGGCCTACGAATCCCCCCGCCAAGGCAGACGCGACGTTGGCAACGCCCTGCACCCGCAGTTCGCGATCAAGGTCGACGTCGACTCCCGTAGCCAATTCAATGGTCGTCGAATTGATCAGAATCGATAGGATCGCGAGAACCGCGACGGCAACCATATCTCCGGCGATCGGTGCGAGCGCGGTCCAATCGACATCGGCATAATCTCCCGTCACCAATGGAAAAATGGGCCGCCCGCCTGACGGCACCGAGAACATAAGGCCCCAGGTCGCAACCAGGTCGTCCGGCAGAGGGAGTAAAGCGAGAACCGCATGCGTGCCTATGATCGCTGCAAGCAACGCCAGAGGGAGCATCAATGGATACTTCCAGCGCGTGGTCAGGTACCACAGCGCGGCTGCCCACAGAACAGTCGTTGCCAGGACGATGAGTGCGTGCCGCTCGCCGAGCACCGGCAATGTCTGCCATGACAACGTCACGCCGGTTGTCATGCTGACCGCGCCCGACAGCATCAACCATCCGGTCGCCGCCAAAAAGCCGGCGACTACGGGATACGGGATAAAGCGAACCAGCTTTCCCAGTCGCCGCCAGCCCAGCAAGAACAACGCGAGTCCGGTCAAGAGCGTTGCAGATCCGAGAGCGGCCATGGCCAGCGCGAGCGCCTGTCCGGGCGCCATGGCAGCCATTGCGGGCGCCAGGATGACCATCATCGCAGCGAGCAGCGCCGTCGTATTGCTGTCAGGACCGGCGATCGCCGAGCGGAATCCGCTCGTCAGCGCGACGATGGTCGCAGTCACGGCCGCGGTGATCAGAGCCGCCGCCACCCCCTGCGAAAGGAATGGTTGCAAGGGGCCGGTGAAAATGAACGCTCCGTAGGAGAAGCAATAGGCGAGCGACAGCAGCGACGCTGCAAGACCACCGCTTAGATTGCGCAGGGCCGGAATCATGCCTCGCTCTCAACACGAACCGGTTCGCATTTCCACAGCTTGGCGGCGTCGCAAGGCGCGGACACGACAGTTGTCCATGCGATCTCCGAAGTCGGTATGCCCCGCGGCGATATCTCGCATGTAGAGCGCGGCCTGCCGCCCACGCCCTGCATATTTATTTTGTCTCTGCAGTGAAAATTCCGTCCCAATCGGGGGGTGGAGGAGATATGACGAATTGGCGCGTGCGACTTTCATAGAGTTTTGTCAGTTCAATCAATTCGAACCTCTCGGCGGCTTGACGACAGCGTTCGAGGGTCTCAGTCACTCCGGGCCAGTCCTGCTTCCGATAGCAGACCAGCATCTTTGCCCACTGATCGTAAAGTGACTTGAAGTCGCTGGATGCCGAGACATCGGCACGGCCCACGATCGCGTATATAACTTCAGGTTCAGTCTTGCCTTTCACCCGGATCAAATCGACCTCTAACAGCGCAAACTGTTCCAGAACAGCCTCGGCCGTCCTCGACCCGATCAAGATCGGGACGCCATGTAAAGCGGTCTGCCCTTCCAGGCGCGAGGCGAGGTTCACGGTGTCGCCCATCGCCGTGTATTGGAACCTCAGCTCCGACCCCATGTTGCCGACGACGCAATGCCCGGTGTTGATACCAATTCCAATCTTGATCGGCAGAAACGACGTCCCTGTTTCCAATGATTCGCGTTGACGCTCCTGATTCAGCATCCCCACACGCTCAATCATATCCAATGCGGCGTGACATGCGTCGCTCTCGTGCATTTTGACATCGAGCGGCGCATTCCAGAACGCCATGATTGCGTCACCCATATATTTATCGATGGTGCCATTGCGGGCGAGAATGACGTTCGTCAGGGGCGTGAGAAACCGATTCATCAGGGCCGTGAGTCCCTGCGGGTCGTCTGCAAATGTTTCGGAAATGGCGGTAAACCCCCGTACATCGCTGAACAGGACGGTCATATTGCGTTCTTCACCACCAAGGACGAGCTTCTGTGGCGAATTTGCGAGCTGCTCAACGATGCTTGGCGACAGATATTGGGAAAATGCGGACCGGATTCGACGGCGGTCCGATTGTTCCCGGAAATATCCCACTAGCGCTACACTCGTATACACGGAGAGCATGGCAATCAGCGGAAAGGTCGGATCAAGCAGCGTCCGATACCCGCTGTATAGCGTCCATGATCCGCTCAGAATTGTGATCCCCGCGAGGACGGCGAGCAAGAACAGCGCGACGGCGCTCACCATTGGTGCCAGGGCGATAAGGATCACGCCAGCGACAGCAGCAGCGAGCAGTTCGAAAACCATCGCGGATGCGGGCGCGTTCAGGAGCGAGTTTGTGAGCGCGGCCTCAATCAATTGCGCGTGGACTTCGACGCCCGGCATCGCCGCATGAACCGGTGTGGTCTTGAGGTCCAGGAGGCCGATCGCCGATGTCCCTATCAGCACGAGCTTCCCGGCGAACTTTTCCGGTGAGACATTTCCATCGATGACGTCCTTGGCCGAGACGTATTTGGTCATGTCATGCGGACTGAAGTGAATCCAGACGCGGCCATTCTGATCGGTCGGCATCTCAAGTTTCGAGATCACGACACTGCGGATTCCGGACGGGTCCGAGCGGACCAAAACGCCGCCGGCTCCCGAGGCAACGCGCAACAGATCGATAGAAAGCGCCACCACGACCTTGTCTGCCGCTTTCATGATGAGCGGAACCCTGCGCACCATCCCGTCCCGCTCGGTGGCAATGGAGAATAATCCGCGACCGGCGGCCGCCTGTTCCAGCTCCGGGAGGTTACGCAGCAAACTCGGAAAAGCGATCAAATGCGGGCTCGGGTCGGGGCCGAGCGTGGCAATGCCGGTTTCGGGCGTCGATCCGGCGACGCTACTATTGATCGATCTCGTGCCAGATTGCCCAAGCACCACTTTTCCGCGTCCGATGGCTTTTGCCAGCAGATCGTCATTGCTTGGCAGTTGCAGCAGGCGCGCGCGCGTAGCGTCGTCCAGATCACCGAAGTACTTCATCGCTTCGCTCGGCGATGTGCGGTCGGGTTCCGGAAAAATAACGTCGAACGCGACAGCAGTGCTCTTCCATTCAAACAAGCGTGTTAGAAGATCGGCAACGAGTGTTCGCGGCCATGGCCATTGGCCGTAGGCGCTCAAGCTTGCTTCGTCGATGTCGACAATCACGACAGGACGGGACGTGTCGCTCCGCGGGGCAATGGTCTGAAACCAGTCGAAGCTTCTGAGTCGAAGTTCCTCCAAAGGCAAAGGGTCCGACAGCCGAACAGCGATCAACACTGCCAGTACGGCCAATCCAAGACTTCTGCGCGACCCAACAACGCGCGCGAGTAGCGAAAGAAGTGCTTTCATCCCATCATGCCTGTGAGCATGCAGGGTATCTCTACCCGCAACCCAGTCTCAATGATCAAAGTGGAAATGTACAAGAGCGTGCCCGTCCTTGCGCTCCGGAGATAGCCATAGCGTAGAGAATTTGCCATCGATGCCAACAATTACTTGGACCGCGTTGTTTATTGAACGGTGCCAAGGCCGCCGGGTGCAAAGCTGTGCGGCGTGTCGACGCCGTTCGGGCAGCAGGCGCAAATTTCACAGGCTCGCTATTTTACGCCGTAGCGCGCGAAGTCACTCTTGATGTTTGGCTCGATTGCCGCCGCGGCTGCGACGTCGGCATTGCCATCCGACGCATTGCCTTTGCGGAGCAGAATGACTCCGCGTCCAAAGAGTGAACTCGCCAGCTTCGGCTCGATCTTGAGCGCCGAATTGTAGTCAGCCATGGCCTCGTCCAGCCGGCCCATCTTCAGATATGTCAGGCCACGGGAGTCGAACGTCGCTGCAACGTTTGGCGCAACGCGCAGCGCCTCATTGCAATCGGCCAGGGCCGCCTTCAATTCGCCGACGATGGCGCGGGTCCAGCAGCGCCCATTCCAAACGCCTTCCAAGGTAGGCTGGAGCCTTATCGCCTCGTTGTAGTCGCGCAATGCAAGACGGTAGTCGCCCTTCTTGTGGTGGGCCGCCGCGCGGTTTGCGAAAACCGGACCCGAAACAGGATAGAGCTTTATCGATCGGTCAAAATCTTGAATGGCGCGATTGTACTCGCCCTTTTTTTGGTAGGCCAAGCCGCGATTGTTGAAGGCCTTGGCATAGGTGGGGTTGGCTTTGATTGCTTGGCTGTAGTCGTCGACCGCCTGGTCGTAGTCACGTTTCGCGAGGTGAGCATTGCCGCGATTGTTGTAGGCGACGGCCAAAGTCTGCGGCGTCCGTGCCCCAGACTTGATAAGAGCCGTGCAGCCGCCGATCCGCTGGTCGGGTGAGACGTCTGCGGTGCGGTTACACAGCTGAACGTTTTGCTCGATGTTGCGGAGGCCTGAGTCCTGCGCCAATGCGCCGGCCGCCAGCAACAGGAACACCGCCGCCGCCATCGCTGCGTGCGAAGCGTGCCTGCGCGAGAACTTCCTCAAGGCAAACGAACTCCGGCCCCGAGGCTGTCGGGTCGGTGGCAGACCCCAACTCGGTTGACCTGTGCTCACCGCTTCTCTTCGACCAGCGTGGAGAACGTGACGGTGCCGTCTTCGGAGACGACAACGTGTGGTGTGGTGCCCCGGATGCCCATCGTCGCGACGGGAGTGTCAACTTTCATATTGCCGGTTTTTGCGATCTTGCCGGCCACAAATGTGAAAGTCCCCTTGAGCAGGCTGAACAAGCTCGAATTCGACTGGGCGTCTGGATTGTAAACATACTCGTTCAGGACCATGCGAGCATTGCTGCCGATATTGAACGCGGTGCCATCAGCGAAGGTCAGGCTGGCCTTGCTGTCGCCTCCGCTCTGGAGGGTATCGCCTCGATACACGACGTCGCCTTCCCGGAGGCGAATAACGCCGTCTGCTGCAACCACCTGACTGACGGCCGTGGCCGTACGTTCAACCGTGACCGTTCCTGAGACCGAAATGACCCGCCCAATGGGCGAATCCAGGCCCCCCTGCGGTCCGGGCTGCGACGGTCTCTGCGACCAGGCCGAATCCGACAGGACGAGGCTCGTGACGACAAGCAGGACCGCTACAGCGATCGCACGCATTCGCATGAATCCACTCCAATCAATAGATGGCGGCATTGACCGCGCAGAATGTGGCGTAATCGTACATCACGGCCAGCAAATCACAAATATCCGTTGGTGGAATCGGCGGCAGTCAAGGCGGCGTCCGGGGTACGCTGTCCTGAAAGGCACCCCATCCTGAAGTACTGGGGCGGCGATCATGGGGTCAGTCCAAGCGAGCAGGTCTCCGTTGTGACGGAGCTGTCCCGTGACGAGCTCCTGTAAATTGTTATGTAATTTCAGATGTTTAGATGAAATTGTGTCTTGAAATGCATCTCCACGGGGCTGCGTCCGTCCCGTCCGTGCCTTCGCCGCAGGCCTGGAAAGTTAACGTTTCGAGAAGATTTGCCATTTTCGGCCGGATTCGCAGGCCTATAATGGTTAGCTATTTCTAAACACGAACGGTTTCGAACGCAGACGGCGCCTAAGGGTCTCAAGGGCGTTCAGTGATTCAAAGACCCGACGCGCCATGGGGTTGGTGGGACTATGGTCCGCAGTGTTGGCAATACGTCGGATCATGACGTGGTCCGCCCCGGTGAGGTCGCGCCCGGCGGGTCGTCGGACGTAATCGGTCAAATCCGATCTCTGTTCGGTTCAGTTACAGTCGTCCGCGCCAATGGGAAAACCGAGCAGGTTGGTGCCGGAGATATTCTTTCCCGCGGCGATCTGATCGAGACCGGGGCCGACGGGCGCGTCGGCATCACATTCTCCGACGGGACGCTGTTCAATCTGTCATCGCGCGCGCGGATGTCGTTGGACGAATTCGTTTGCAATTCCGACGGGCACCTAAATTCGGCGCTGTTCAATCTGACGCAAGGGACATTCGCGTTCGTTGCCGGCCGGCTGGCAAGGAACGCCAGTCTTGCGATCAACACTCCCTTCGGGACCATTCGAGGCGCGCAGGGCGGCCTGTTTGGCGTCCTGACGCTCGTGGCGCTGACGCTCATTCTCCTGCGAGACGCCGAAGCGGCGATTCTCGACGATACCGGTTTCCCTCAGGACGACATCGTCAGATACCAGGATCTGGAGCACGGCACATTCGAGATCGTGACCAAGGAGGCCACGCCGCGCACCATCGTCGTCGACGATCCCGAGACCTCCGTTGTGGTCCGCCCGACGGCATCGGGTTTCAGCGTTCAGCAGGTTGCGAACACGTCGTCGGACATGGCGGCGCTGTTGGCGGCATCGCATGATGCCAACGCCACCTATCTGGCGGGGCAGGCGGATCCCTTCACCACGGGCGCCATCGGCGGAGGACGCGCCTCGCTCGGATCCGGTGGCCCGTTCGAAATTACGCGAATTGCGTTCACCCCAAGTGCGCAGCCGGCACCGCTTCCGCTTGGTGAAGACGGCCCTAACATCAATTTTGGCGAAAACACGCCGCCCATAGCGCAGCCGGTTGTGCTCGCAAATCCGACAGCAGGTGCAGCGGCGACGGCGGTCGCCGACGCCGGGCCGACCGGTGGTTCCGGAACGCTGGGCTTCAACTTTGGCGGCGGTGGCGTTGGCTCGATCGGCTTTGCGTCGATGAACGGGACTTCCGGCGTCGTCGGCCTGGAGTCTGTGATCTACAGCTGGGACGGCGCCAGCAACACGCTAACGGCAACCGTCAGCGGCGGCGCGCGCAGCGGGATCGTGCTGTTCACCGTCGTGGTGAATCCGACGACGGGCGCTTTTACGGTGATGTTGCTCGACAACGTCATCCACGCCCCGGGTCCGAACGATGGGTCTGAGCCGACCGCAAGCCTGACTTACACGGTCACCGATGGCGGCGGCGCCTCGACGACGGGCACGCTGACCGTCACGTTCGACGACGATGTGCCGACGGCTTCTCCGGAGGCTTCGCAGAACGTCGGCGAGGGTGCGACGATCACCGGGACGCTGGACCTTGTGGTGGGCGCGGACGGCGCGTCGGTGACGCATATCAACGGCACATTGCTGACGTTCGGCGGCGACGGCTACTCGCAGGTGATCGACATCGGGGCCGGCACCATCAAGGTGAAGGCGGACGGGTCGTACTCATTCACGGCGGACAATCCCACGGCGGGCTCGGTACCGGTCAACGCCAACTACACGGTGACGGACGGCGACGGCGACACCGCGACGGCGTCGATCGCCTTCCAGGTGACCGATGCGCACGTGCCGACCGCCGGCACCGCTGCCGCGACGGTGGACGACGACGGGCTGACCGGCGGCAACGCGGCGAGCACGATCGGCGATCTCGATGCCAATACGGGCGAGATTCCGCTCGACCCGAGCGAGGCCATCTACACCGGCACGCTGGGCGGCAGCATCGGTGGCGATGGCGCGGGTGCAAACGGCTTCAAGTTTGCGGCTTCACTCAATGGCCAAACCGGCGTGGCCGTCGGTACCGAGACCGTGACCTACAGCGTCGTCGGCAATGTGCTGACGGCGACGGTGGATTCCGGCGTGCGGTCGGGCACGCCGCTGTTCAAGGTCGAGATCACCGATCAGGCGACTGGCGCTTACAAGGTGACGTTGCTCGACAACGTGCTGCACACCGGCGGTCCGAACGACGAGGCGACCGATGCGTCGGTGTCGCTCGGATATCTGATCACGGACGCGGACGGCTCGTCCGCGCCCGGCACGCTGACGGTGACGTTCGACGACGACGCGCCGACGGCAGGCAATGATACCGTGACGCAGTCGGCGGAGAACCAAGCGGTCACCTTCGATGCGTTTGCCAACGATGCGTTCGGCGCCGACGGGGTCGATTTCAGCAAGGTGGTGTGGTCGACACCGCAATTTGGCACGTTGACCCTCGATTCGAGCACCGGGTTGTTCACCTATACGCCGTTCCCGGGTGCCAGCGGCAAGGAGACTATCGGTTACGGGATCGAGGACGGTGACGGCGACTTCGCCAATGCAACGATCACGATCGAGTTGCAGCCGGACTCCAAACCGACGGTGTCGGTGACCGACGGTGTCGTCGACGAGAAGGGCCTTCCGGCGGGCTCCGGCGAGGTCGCCGATCCGGCGCTGGACAGCGATCCGTCCGAGACGACGACGGGAGTGATCACGGTCGGGTTTGGCGGCGACACGCCGGGCACGCTGCTGATCAATGGCATCGACGTGACGACGGGCGGTACGGTTACGACATCGCTTGGCGTGCTGACGGTGACGAACAACGCGGGCTCATACAGCTGGTCGTACACGCTGAGCGACAACACGCTGACGCACACCAACACGACCAATGCGCCGCCGCCGGGAGACCGGGGCGTCGCCGACCAGGTGTTCGACAACTTCACGGTGGTGGTGGAGGACAGCGAAGGGGAGACGGCGACCGATACGCTCACGATCGCCATCAACGACGATGGTCCGACGGCGGCCAATGACACGATGACGCAGTCGGTGGAGAACCAGCCGATCACGTTCGACGCGTTTGCCAACGATGTGTTCGGCGCCGATGGGGTCGATTTCAGCAAGGTGGTGTGGTCGGTGCCGCAATTCGGCACGTTGACCCTCAACTCCAACACCGGGTTGTTCACCTATACGCCGTTCTCGGGTGTGAGCGGCACAGAGACTATCGGCTACGGAATCGAGGATCGCGACGGCGACTTCGCGAACGCAACGATCACGATCGAGCTGCGGCCGGACTCCAAACCGACGGTGTCGGTGACCGACGGTGTCGTCGACGAGAAGGGCCTTGCGACCGGTTCCGGCGAGGTCGCTAATCCGGCGCCGAATACGGACAACTCGGAGACGACGGTCGGAACGTTCACGATCGGGACCGGCAACGACACCTTGGGTGCGCTGGAGGTTCAGAACAACGCCGGCACGTGGGTGAACGTAACGGCTGCAACGGCCGGTTCGCCGATCACGGTTCAGGGCGTCAATGGCGTGCTGAAGGTGACGTCGGACGGCGCCGGCCACTACAGCTGGTCGTACACGCTGGCGCATAAGCTGCTGACGCACGACGACACCCTTGTTGACGGCGATAGCGACCGCGGTACGGCCGACCAGAAACCGGGTGAGGCGTTTGGCGTCCGTGTGACGGACAACGAAGGAGCCGTGTCCGGGGTCACGACGCTCGACATCACGGTCAATGATGACGGTCCGATCGCGACGGCGGAGGCTTCGCAGAGCGTCGCCGAAGGTGCGACGATCACCGGGACGCTGGATTTTGTGGCGGGTGCGGACGGCGCGTCGGTGACGCACATCAACGGTACGCTGCTGTCGTTTGGTGGCGACGGCTACTCGCAGTCGATCAACCTCGGCTCCGGCTTCCTCAAGGTGAAGGCGGACGGGTCGTACTCGTTCACGGCGAACAATCCGACCGTGAGCCCGGTGGCGCCGATCAATGCCACCTACACTGTGAGGGATGGCGACGGCGACACTGCGACGGCGTCGATCGCTTTCCAGGTGACCGACGCCCACGTGCCGACGGGCGGCAGCGCGGCGGCGACCGTCGACGATGATGGGCTGACCGGCGGCAACGCGGCGAGCACGATCGGCGACCTCAACGCCAATGCGGGCGAGGTCCCGCTCAACGCGAGCGAGGCCATCTACACCGGCACGTTGGGCGGCAGCGTCGGTGGCGATGGCGCGGGTGCGAACGGCTTCAAGTTTGCGGCTTCACTCAATGGCCAAGCCGGCGTGGCCGTCGGCACCGAGACCGTGACCTACAGTGTCGTCGGCAATGTGCTGACGGCGACGGTGGATTCCGGCGTGCGTTCGGGCACACCGCTGTTCAAGGTCGAGATCACCGATCAGGCGACCGGCGCCTACAAGGTGACGTTGCTCGACAACGTGCTGCACACCGGCGGTCCGAACGACGAGGCGACCGATGCGTCGGTGTCGCTTGGGTATCTGATCACGGACGCGGACGGCTCGTCCGCGCCCGGCACGCTGACGGTGACGTTCGACGACGACGCGCCGACCGCGGTCAGCGACCTTGCACAGGCCAGTCCCAACCAGGTCGGCGCCAAGTTCGACATGCTGTTGATCGTCGATACCTCGGGCAGCATGGACGGCGTCGTGTCGGGCGTTCCATCGACGTTCGGCTTCGGCAACACGCGTATCGCGCTGGCGCGCGTCGCGCTGCTCGACCTCATCAACCAGTCGAACGTGGACGAAGTGAAGATCGTCAAGTTCGGCAGCGATGCGACGTCGACGGTGTGGATGAGCAAGGCGGACGCCATCGCCTACGTCCTCAACGCGGCGAATTTCGCGACCGGCGGCGCGACCGACTACGATGCGGCGCTGCAGGTTGCCAAGCAGGCGTTCCAGACGGCACCCTCGACGGTCGATCCGCGGGTCGTGAACTTCCTGTCAGATGGCGAGCCCACCGAAAGCGGCAATACCGGCAGCACCGGTATCTTGGAGAGTGACACCGACAACTCCGGTTTCGGCGGATTGGGCGAGGAGTCCCACTGGATCAACTTCCTGGCGGCGAACAACGTCGTGAGGTCGAGCGCTTTCGGTTTCGGCGGCCTGAACGCCACCAATGCCAACAATCTCGAGCCGATCGCTTGGCAAGCGCCGGAAGTCGCCGGCACGAATACGACCGCGGCGCAGGACGGCAACGTTATTGTCGTCAACGACACGAATATCGCGCTCCTCGGTTCGGTGCTGCAATCGACGGTGCCCGGCACGGCTTCCGGAAACGTGCTCACCAACGGGACCGGCGACGCGTTTGGCGCCGACGGCGGACGGATTTTGTCGATTGAGATCAACGGTAAAGTCTATACGTGGAACGGTCTCACGGGCGCGGCCGCCCGGATCGACCCGGGCACTCCCGGTGTCGCAGGCGACGATCTCGTCGCCACCAGCCTGACCAGTATTTTGACGCCGGACGGGGGCAGGCTCACCTTCAATTTCCTCACCGGGGGGTGGAGCTACACCACGCCGGCGAACGTCAACGCCTCGATGCCCGATGAGGTGTTTACCTACAAGCTGATCGACGGCGACGGCGATGTGTCGTCCGCGACGCTGACCATCGATCTTGTGCCGATTCCTACCACGCCGCAGATCTTCACGCCGCCTGGCGGCCTCATCCCGTTCTGGACGACCGATACGACCGACGCCGCCCAGACGTTCATCAATCGGGTCTCGTTTTTCGACGGCGACAATCCCGCTTCGGTTAGGGTCGCGATCGCGTCGCCCAACGGCGGCGATGCCTTCACTGCCGCGTCCGGCGGCGGGGTCACGGTTGGCGGCAGCGGCACCGGTGTGATCACGCTGGACGGCACCATCGCCGACATCAACGCCTTCCTCGCCGGCAACCACGTAGCGTGGAATCCGGCGGGTGCGGGCATTCCCAGCAACCAGGTCGACCGGACATTGTCGATCTCGATCGACGACAACGGTATCGACCCGGGCGGCAACATCGCCAGCAAGAGCCTGATCCTCGATCACAAGACGGCCACGTTCAGCGGCAACGGCGATACCGCCAACTTCGCGGGCTGGAATTTGAACGAAGGTTCAGCGACCCTCATCAATGCGGGGGGCGGCAACGATATTGTCGTTACCTCCTGGAGTCATGGCCCCTCGACGCAGGACGTCCACTACGAGGGCGGCAACGGCACCGATACGATCACGCTCGTATTCACGCCTGCACAGCTTGCGGAGATCCTGAGCGGCGCGGCGGCGTCCACGCTGGATACCTATCTCGACGGCGACGTTAGCGGTACTAGCTTGAACCTCGGAAGCACCAGTTGGAACGCGCAGGTCAGCGGGTTCGAGAACGCGACTCTTGCGATCGCGGCCGGTTTCTCAGGGTTCGTGGTCTATTCCGCCATCGGGGCGACCGACGCAACCCTGCCGGACATTGATCCGTCACCCGATGCGGGTGACGATACTGTGTTGGGCTCGGCTGCCGGCCAGACCCTGAGTGGCGGGGTCAACGCGAACGACACCGACAACAATGGCAACGATATTCTCGTTGCGCTCGCCGGAAACGATATCGTGTGGGGCGGTGGCGGATCGGATTTGCTGCTCGGCGGCGACGGCGACGATCACCTGCACGGCGGGATCGGCATCGACATCCTGTCCGGCGGGCGCGGCGCAGATACCTTCTACTTCGCGGCAACGGATCCCGGCAGCGGCAGCTTGCCGACCACCAACGCCGATTACATTGTGGATTACAGTTTCCTCGAGGGCGACACGCTGGACCTCTCGGCATTGCTCGCCGCCGCCTTCGGCCCCGGCGATCAGGTCTCTGATTTCGTCCGATTGCAGCAAACCGGCGCCAACGTCAACGTGCTCGTCGACGTCAATGGCGGCGGTGATAGTTTCGTTACCGCAGCGGTACTGGCGGGCTACGGAACCTTGGGCACAAGCGATCCTGTGAGCGTCATGCTTGAAGCCGCTCAGCGACAGACCCTCACAGGCTGATGTCGCCTGTGGTCGTCTTGGATAACCTTTCTCCAACCGGATGGTCTGACGACGATGGCTCGGGCCCGCTGGTGACGTTCCGTGTTGTCGTCCTGGCCTAAATATGTCCGCCAAGCTGGATCCCTCTCGAATTTTGCCCATTGTGCGGTCGCTGCCGATCTTCGGAAGCGTGCCTGAACAAGCGGGTGCCGACCTGATCGCGAGTGGCGAGCTTCTTGAATACAAGGAGGGGGACCTTCTGATCAAACAGGGTGACCAAAGCAATTTTGCCTTGCTGGTGGTCGACGGCGTCGTGGAGGTGGTGGTCGAAAGCAAGTATGGGATCGTTCAGTTGGCTTCCTTGGACGCGCCTGCCCTCGTCGGTGAGATCGGGATCTTTACAGACGTTCCTCGGACGGCCTCCGTTCAAGCCAAGACCAAGGTTCGGGCCGTTAAGATTGGTGACGATGCGTGTCAACGTTTTGGCCAGCAGAATCCAAGTTTTCTATCGACCATGATGCGTCAGCTCGGTCGACGTTTCGAGACCTTCAATAGGGCAATCGGCTTTTACTCTCATTCGCTGGAAGCGCTTGAACGCGAGGATTTTGACCTCACGCTTCTTGAAGACCTGATGCACCCTTTGCCTGAGCTGGTCGACTTCTCTCGGTCATTCGTCCGCTTAGCAGAACAGATCACTCTTCGCCGGGCACATCGCGAAGAGATGGCAAATGCGCGCGCCATCCAGGAAAGTATGTTGCCGGAAGATGATGTTCTGGGGCAGTGCAAAGACTATGTTGAAATTCATGCGAAGATGCGTCCAGCGCGCGAAGTTGGCGGCGATCTCTATGATTTCTTTTTGATAGACTCCGATCGCATAGCCTTCACCATCGGGGATGTCTGCGGAAAGGGGATTCCGGCGGCCCTGTTCATGGCGATGACGCAAATGGTCATGAGATACACGTTGCGTCAGCAGCCCGAGGTCGGAGCTGCCGCCACCGCCGGGAACGCACTCCTGGCGGCGACCAATCGCGAAATGATGTTCGCGACATTGTTCTGCTGCGTCCTCGACTTCAGGACGGGAATATTGTCTTACTGCAGTTGTGGTCACCATTCTCCGCTCATCTTACGCGGGGATAAAATGGTGGATGAAGTCGCAACGGCCAGCTTGCCGCTGGGAATTGACGAGAAGACCAAATACAAAACGAGTACATTAATCTTGGAGCCGGGTGATCGCGTACTTCTGTTCACTGATGGCTTTACCGACGCTCACAATGGTGCGGAGATGCTCTTCGGAGAGGATCGCCTGCGGGCGGCGGTCGACAGGCTGAGGTCAACTCCGTCCCGTGATTTCATCGGCTCGCTGATGAAGACGGTCGATGATTTTGCAGTGGGCGCACCGCAATTCGATGATCTCACGGCCTTGATGGCTACCGTGGTTGCGAGGAAGCCTGTGCAAGGCGGCGGGGCGGGGGATGGTTGAGCAGACCTATCTAGTTCTGATCGTGCTCGCGGTGCTCACCACGAAGCATCTCATTTTTGATTTCTTTATGCAGTCGCTGTCGCAAATAAAGAACAAGCGAATTTACGGTCACCCCGATGGACTGTTGCACGCGGCTGGTCATGCGGCCGGCACCTGCGTGGCCTTTGCGGTAATAACGCCCACACTCGCGGTTGGCTTTGGCATCGTCGTCGCTGAGTTCATTCTGCACTATCACATCGATTGGCTTAAGGAAGAAATCGGGTATTCCTTGAAACTTCGGCAGGACCAACGTCAGTATTGGTGGGCGTTTGGAGTTGATCAGTGGCTGCACCAAATGACGTATGTCGGTATCGCCGCTGTTCTAGCCGTGTCATGACGCGTTCTGCGTCACGATGATGTCACAGGACCGATATTAAGCGGTAATATTCCGTACCAAGGGTCAAGGGGCTGCCAATGCAAGTTACAATCAGCGAGTTTGGAGAAGCAGGTAAGAAGGTTGTTCTGGTTGGCAAGCTCGACATTGTCGGCGCACAAAAGATCGCGTTGCCACTGGCTACAGTCGCTGGCCTAAAATGCGATATTGTTGTCGACATGGTCGGCGTCGATTTCATCGCTTCGATTGGTATCCGGCACCTTGTAATTGCTGCTAGGACTGTTGCGCGCGGCGCCTGCAAGCTTGTTCTTTTGGATCCGAACCCGCTGGTGACTGAAGTATTCCGCACGGCGGGATTGCAGGACCTTCTGCCCATCGTGCGGTCTGAGGATGAAGCCAGGGACGCCTTGGCATCCTCAGTTCGTGGTTATCGTCGGCGTGTGCTGTGAAGGCGGGCGTGCAGATCAGGACCTTTCAAGTCAATCTTGGTGAAGTCGGCGACATCGACGCCTGGGTCGAAAGTGTTGCAGTTGAATTGGGTGCCACTGAGCGAGCGGCTTTCATGGTGCGGCTCTGCATCGCAGAGCTTGCTGCCAACGTTCTTGAACACAGCGTGTCGCAGTCGACCAGTGATCACATTGTCATAACCATCAAGCATCTTGCCGATGGCATCGGGATAGAGTTTCTGGATTCGCGTGGAGTCTTTGATCCGACCTCCAAACCTCTCGTCGAACCCGATCCTTCCAACGGCGGAGGGCGCGGGCTCGTGCTGCTCCAAGCCTATGCCGATGAGCTGACCTATACGCACGACGGTTCCTACAATCGGGTAAAATTTAAGATCAAGTCGAGTTGACCAGGTTGACCCGGGCGTTGGCGCGATGGGCTCCGTGGAGATCGGCTTTTCACACCCTCCGCCATTGTTCCAAGGCGCGCCGTTTTCTCCCGATAGAATTGAACCCGAAAAGCCGAATAGTGGCGGGAATTCGAGGCGCCACGCGAACTATCGCTGGCTAACGCAGAACGAGTTGCGAATGGGGCCGGCTCAGCAGGGAACTCGCGTCGCTCGGTGCGCGATCCGCCTTGATACGAAGAAGCAAGAGTTGCGTGCAAGATACGTTGGCCTACCAGGAGAATGTTCGAACCCGGTGGCACTTCCTCCGCCGGCCTTTCCGCCCGAACAGACCGCGATCCTGCGCGAGGCCTTCGTCGCCATGGCGTAGGATCAAGCTGATGCCCACCGCGTGGAGTTGCCGGTCGGCAACCCGATCGAAGGCGGCCGGCTCGCGGAGATGATGGGTTCACTTTTGCCGTGCGCGACAAACGAACGGCCGATGACCCGCTCTCAAATGTCTGCGTTGCCTTCTAGACTAAGCAAGGAAGTCTTCTTCCGGCACGTCGGCTATGGATCAGAAGCAACATGCATGTCCATCGCCAGTCCACTGTGACCCAAGCACCCCCCCACCCCTCCACCCGTGGAGAATGTTGGATCGGCTTTTTACATCCTCCGCCATTGTTCCAAGGCGCGCCGTTTTCTCCCGATAGAATTGAACCCGAAAAGCCGAATAGTGGCGGGAATTCGAGGCGCCACGCGAACTATCGCTGGCTAACGCAGAACGAGTTGCGAATGGGGCCGGCTCAGCAGGGAACTCGCGTCGCTCGGTGCGCGATCCGCCTTGATACGAAGAAGCAAGAGTTGCGTGCAAGATACGTTGGCCTACCAGGAGAATGTTCGAACCCGGTGGCACTTCCTCCGCCGGCCTTTCCGCCCGAACAGACCGCGATCCTGCGCGAGGCCTTCGTCGCCATGGCGTAGGATCAAGCTGATGCCCACCGCGTGGAGTTGCCGGTCGGCAACCCGATCGAAGGCGGCCGGCTCGCGGAGATGATGGGTTCACTTTTGCCGTGCGCGACAAACGAACGGCCGATGACCCGCTCTCAAATGTCTGCGTTGCCTTCTAGACTAAGCAAGGAAGTCTTCTTCCGGCACGTCGGCTATGGATCAGAAGCAACATGCATGTCGGCATTCGCCATGTCCACTTGTGACCCAAAGCGGACGTTAAATTTCCCGCCTTGAGGTGCTCCGCGACCGGCCAGGATCTGGTCGGCAACTCGACCAGCAGTATCTTCAGCGAGCGTAAAGCCACAGCACGGAGCGCGGCAACGCAGTGATGAACCGTCCGCTAGCGAGCAGGTTTGTACGCAGGTAAATGGAAAGCGTCTTGAATGTGATGGTCAGCATTTCCAGGCTGCGGGCACGAAATACTTGCGCTACCGAGCCGCCCCGCGAAGGCGCGTAACCAAAGATCGCGCTCGCATGATGGGAAGGGGCGGCGCCATTATGATACCTATGGACGGTTTTTCGACCTCGGAAAAGTTCGTGTCCCTCGCGCAGTGGATGACCGAACGCTAAGGTCATGGTGAATAATTTTGAGTAGATTTGCCCAAGGGCGCTTAGAGTGGTAGGCTGTGGGGCGCCATACATGGGATGGGGCGGATATGGCAGGGCGTAAGAGCGTACTTCTTCTCGGATTGATGCTGGGCGGCTGCATGCAGGCGACGCTTGAACCTGCCACCCAAGCTAACTTTACGCCGCGCGACCGTCAGCTTCTCGCCAAAGCTCCGTATGCGCGGGTTGCGATCCCGCAGGCCTATCAGCGCCACGTCGTCGATTATCACCGCTCGGAAGCGCCGGGCTCTATCGTTGTCGATTTCAGACTCGCGCTATCTCTACTACGTACTCCCCAACCGCAAGGCGATCCGCTACGGCGTGACTGTTGGCGAAGACGCTTTGGCCTTCTGGGGCGTCGCGCGAGTTGGACGCAAGGAAGAGTGGCCGGCCTGGGTGCCGACCGCTGATATCAAACGGCGCATTCCCGAAGTTCCGAATCGCGTCGAAGGTGGCGCACATAATCCGCTCGGGGCACGCGGCATTTATCTGTATCAGGGCAACCGCGACACGCTATTTCGTATCCACGGCACCAACCAACCCGAGTATATCGGACACGCGATCTCCTCGGGCTGCATTCGTATGACCAATGAGGATGTAATCGACCTCTACAACCGCGTGAAGATGGGCGCGATCGTCGTCGTGCTGGCCCCGGGTCTTGGCCGCCCGCGCATGGCAATGACCAGCAATCCGAACTGATGAAAGCCAGGAGCCTGAAACTTCAGGCACTCCGACAATGTCCGGCGCTCTTTATGCGATCAGGTCCGAAGCCTTAGCGCGTTTGGCTAAGTCTGGGACCAAGTTCGCATTGGTCAAGATCGCCCGAAGATATCTTTGAGCGTATTGGCGAGCCAATCCGACGCTGTCTTTGGCGAGGGCGGGTTAGCGAGACGCTCGACCACGACCAGACGATTGATCTCGCCCCGCTCGAACGCCTCCAGGAAAGCGGCGTAATCTTTCAATGACACGCAGCCATTGGATTCCCCGTTGGGACCCAACAGGTAAGAATGCGCCAGTATGCCGGCGCGGCCGTACATCCTGGAGCTGTCGGTCGGAATGAGCCGGATGGCGCGAACGCCATGGAAGAGCTGCTCGCGCAACTTGAGCTCATAGACGTTCGGCGGCGTCGGCCCGGTGCGCTTTGCATGCACGTAGCGCGGATCGTCCATGTGGCCGCCGAGGCCGGAATGGGCTTCAAGCCGGCGTCCATTCGGCAGATACACCGTGCGAGACGTGATGTCGTAAATCGCGGTGCGGCTGGTATCGACGTCGGCTGGTGAATTTGAATCCTTCGGCGTCAAGCTTTTCAGAGGCGAACCCGGAATCGCTGAGTTCTTCGCCAGGTCACTCGGCGCGTATGCGAGGGAAACGGACGTGTCGGACGCACTGGCGAGCTGAAATCGGGATTCGGATGGTCGCTTCGGAGCCGGACGCGGCACAGGAACTGCCGCCGCCGTAACGCGCGGGGCTGCTGCGGTCGGCGCAACCGGTGCGGATGAAATCGCGGCACTGGAGGGTAAAATATCGCCGATATGACGGTCGTCGAAGGATGCCGAGAGGGAGGAGCGTTGCAAGGACGAGTTGGGCGGATTGGGTTGGTCGAACGAGAACCGCTCAGCGAAGGCGGCGCGCGCCGGCGGCGGCTCTGACCGATCGTCCGACTCCTCGGACGCTAATTCGGCAACGGTTCCCGTTCGAAGGCCAGCTAAGTGCGCGCGATCGCCTCTGATGTCCCATCCGGAGGTGGCGCTGGCGGTGCGGAAATCGACCATCTTCGGATGGATCGTGCTCGAAACGGAAGAGTTGCGAGCGTGGGCGCGCGATCCGGCATTCGCCCTCTCGGAATCGAGCGTCAATCCTAGATAAGAGATAAAGCCAATAGCGAACGCCGCGAGTTCCTGCAGCGATCGGCCCCACGCCGATTCGAAGCAAAGTCCCCCGTCCTCTCCATCGACGCCGTGCCGGTCCACTCCCAGCACGCCGCCCTCAATAAGTTCACGCATTCGCAATCAACACAGCAAATGCGGGCAAAGTTGGACTGCTCGGGAGATTGCGATCCGCCGCCGTAGCCGTGGCGGTAGCATAAAACCGCCAACGTTACACCGCGATTCCATCGTGGCCGAGGCGAGTGCGACCAGCTGAGCAGGACTCTGTTCAGCTTTGCGACAGCAGAGCAGTCGGAGCAACCAGCCGGCTTATGGCCGGATGGGTCAGAAACAGACGCCAATGCGCGCCGCGGGTGATGTCCGCATTTGGCCCAAAGCGGACATTCGATCCCGCTCTCGCCATGTCTGCTTTGGGCCAGGAGCGGAAATCGGAGTTAACGATGACCGACCTTATTGCGGCGAGCTATCGACAAAGGAAAGCACAGTAGCCGCGTCACGCAAGGCCACTTGCATCTGCGTGCTTTGGTTCGCAAAAAGAATTCCACCGAGGGTCAGACCGCCCAAAAACACCGCAACAAATGCCAAACCCAATGCACCGCTGTGCCGTGGGGACTCGGGCTAGCTCCCCACAATTGCTTGTCCAAGAGGTCTCGATCACTTTCGTCCATCTTCCGACATTCGCCTTTGCTCAAATAATGCGGCTCTCCCTTATTAATGGTCGCGCGGATTTTCTGTTCCGACCGATTTGTGAAACCAATGTGGCGCTCCGTACAGCGAGAGGAACTTTGTCTGGGAACCGCGCGTGCAAGCTCGTGGCCGTTGTCAATTACAAGCGAACTACGACAGTGAAACCCTGCATCGAGCGATGCGCAGGTCATTGAACCTGCGAGATGGCCGAACAACCGATGCGTTCGACGCTCGACTACCCGTCATTCGAAAGGTCAAATGCCGGTCAGCCTCACGATCTCGGCGTCAATGGGTCGTTCATGGTCATCAGGCAGCTTGCGCAGGACGTCGAAAAATTCGGTGACTTTGTTTCGAGGGCGGCGAACACGATCAAGGGGCGGCCGGGAACGCCGGCCGGCTATTCACAAGAGCAGCTGGAGCAATGGGTTGCCGCCAAACTGGTCGGTCGCTGGCGCGACGGCACCTCGCTGGTGCGGTATCCGCATCGGCCCGGCACGGGGTGGAACGGCGAATTGAAGCGCGCTCCTGACAACGCTTTCCTTCTCGGCAAAGAGGATCCCGCCGGCCACAACTGCCCCTTTGGCGCACATATTCGCCGCTCTAATCCTCGCGACAGCTTTCTCCCTGGTTCGCAGGAGAATATCGATATCAACAACCGTCATCGCATCTTACGCTTCGGACGCTCCTACCTGAACTCTGCGAACGCTGCAGATTCCGGATTGCTGTTCATGTGCCTGAATGTCGATATTGAACGGCAGTTCGAATTCATCCAACAGACTTGGGCGATGAAGCGGCTGTTTCACGGCCTGGACGGGGAAGTCGATTCCATTCTCGGGCGCGGACAGTTGGGCGGGCGGCTGACTATTCCGACGCCGGCCGGCCCGCTGACGATTGAAGGTATGCCGAGCTTTGTGACGACGAGGGCGGAGCTTACTTCTTCATGCCGGGCCGCAGCGCGATACGATATTTGGCGCGATTGTAACACTCGCTGCGATTGCCCACCTGCTCCCGACCACGATCGAGCACGGGGAGAATGTTGGATGGAGTTTTCAACCAGCTCCGGTCCTATGCGCTTGATTTCGCTCCCACCGCCACGCTCCGCTATTCGACCCGGCATGCCGGCGTGAGAGCGAGACGCCTCGGAACGGCAGCCGGCCGCGTCGACGGGAAAACGATCCGACCTGGGTCCTCGAGAATGCGCCCGCTCGGATTCTGCGATATCTCAGACGCGGCAACTTCGGCCCGGCGTTGTGCCAGGAGCTGGTACCATTCCATAACTGCGGCGGCTTCCGTCGTCCGGCGCTGACAAGCAGCCAGGAACGCACGTGCCTGACCTTCGAAGAAAGCCGCGTTCCTTGCGGGATCGGTCAGGTTTTCATGCAACGCCGTTGCACGCGGCGTGCCTGCGTTGCGTAGCGCAGACTGGAATCGGACCAGAAAGTCCGATCCGGCTTTGTCGGGCACGAGTTGCAATAGACCGCATCGGGTCTTGGAAAACACAGGGTTGGTAAAATCCACGGCCAACACCGCCATGGCGAAATCTTTGCTCACGACTCCGCGCTCAATCAGGCTGTCAATGGCGACGACATCGGATCGCGCCTTCACAGGCGTGAGCCAGCCATGGTCGGCATCGAGGCGCCCAGGCATTTTCGGCAGGTGTGAGTTGGTTGTTCGCAGGGCGACATCGTAGAGGTCCCGCTGAACGACGATCTCAGCCGTCGCCAGCCGCGGGTCGACGAAAAACGCGGACGGAACGCGGACCGCGGGCTTGCGGTCGTCAAAGGGGAGGATGTCCGATTCAATGTTCAATTCCATCGGACAGAACAGCGGCCGCAGCCGTTCCTGCATGCTGCGTCCCTCCAATATCTTTTGGTAGCCCGGGCTATCCGCAAGTCGACGCAACGATGCAGTGACCTGCTCGGAGAGGCGGCCCGCATCCACAACAGCCGACACTCTTCCTTTTACGAACGAATCCGGCTTTAGCCTACCCAATGGAAGTGGCCGCGTTTGCGCAAACCAATCGTTATGAGGAGACGTCAGCTCCTTTTGAAGCAGGCCACCGTTTATGTGGCAACCTGAACAGCGCAGCCGATCGCCAAACGGGCCGACAGAAGCGTCTCGGCGACGATGAAGGAATTGCACGTCATCCAGAATATCTTTTGAGTCGCCGCGATAGAACCATTTGCCGTCGACTGACTCGTAGAAATTGAAGAATTGCTTGTCTGGATCCCAGACGATCAACTCGATCACAAGGTCTTCTTTGTTGGCGACCAGCCGGCCATCACCGGTGGCGGTCGTGAAGTGCCCGAACAGCAAGTCGCCACGCCCGATGCTGAGGCCTCCGGGTTGCGAGCCCTCCGTTGAAGCACTCTCGAAGATGAAAAATGCTCCTGAATCGGGGCTGTGAAATCCGCGGAAGTTGACCATCGTGGGTTCCGAGCGCACTCCCAATTTTCGGAGCGCGTCCACAAACTCGACGGCGTCTTTTGGGCACGCCGTCTGTGTGGCCAAGACCCGCATCAGGGAATCTCGGGGTGCAGGCTTTGCAGTATTCTCGGGAATGCAGGCCGCTTGAGCAAACGACGCGCAGATTGAGGCGAATAGCAGCACGAAGGCGCCGATAACAGGATGCAAAGTGATGCTTCTGCTCGCTCTTGATAGCGTTCGAGACATGACTTGCTCCTTGTCCGTTACGAGCGCCTCTCGCGACAGGCAGCAAAAAAAGATTTGTCTGTGTCGAACCGGGATGATCCCGCAGCGTATCCTAGAGGGATTGCCGGGTCGCCCAATGAGGCGCATGCGAGCACATGCGCGCGGACGATGGCAATCATCCGAAGGTCTGGCGTCAACGAAAGGCCCCGAGGTATCGCAGGAGACCGAAATTGCGATGATGCGCGCTTGCCTGCAACGCAACGCGCACTAGCCGGCGCCACGTCATGCCGGCGGAGAAGCCAAGCCCTCCGCCGGCATGCGCGCCCTCTCCAAGCGCGCACGCCGGCCACATTCGGCAAACTGCTTTATCGATCTGGAATGCCATTCCAGACCGGCATGCGATTAAAGGCTCTACAAAGGTTGCCGACTTATAAAGTTGGGCAGGCTGAACGGTCCCCAGACGCGCACATCGGCTGATCCCGACGATCTGTTAGGCGACCTTGGCCAGGAGGGCCCCTGTCTATGCTGAAGCTTTCGAATATCCAAATCCCCGTCCGTATCGCCATCGCCTGCCTGCTTCCCCTCCTGGCTTTCACAGGTTTCGCTGTCAAGGAACTGCTCGACAAGCGTGAGACCTTTTCGACGATGCAGCACGTCGCGGTCGTCGTCGAAGCAGCGCCGATGATCTCCAAGCTCATCGCCGATCTTCAGTTGGAGCGGGGGCCCACGGGCGGATTCGTCGAAGCCAAAGGGAAAGCGTCAGCGGACAATATGCGCGGTGCGCGACTGGCAACAGACAAGTCTCTGGCCGCCTGGAAGCAGCATGTCGCCGAATATTCGAAAGCCGCTGCCGGAACGAAGTTTGCGAAGAATCTCGAAGCTGCCAATGCCAGGCTGAACGACCTCACCAGTATGCGCGCGAGCGCCGACGCTTTGACCATTGATTTTGCAAAGGCGACAGAGTGGTATACCACGACGATCTCGAGCCTCATCGCTGTTGTCGATGCAATCACCGAAATGAGCGAGGATGGACGGATCATCCGGCAGGCGACCGCGCTGGCCGCGCACATTCGCCGCTGGGAGTTTTCCGCGCAGGCGCGCGCGATGGGGCGCGCGGGGCTTTGCATCGGGTCAGTTCCCGCAGCAAAACTATCAACAATTCGTGCGGTCGTGGGTTCTGAGCGACGGGTACGCGGCCACCTTCCGGCGGTTTGCGACGCCGGCACAGGTCGAGTACGTGAACAACGCGCTCAGAGGTCCGATCACGGACGACACGATGCGGCACCGTCAGATCGCCATCGCCTCGCCGTTCGACAACAAGATGGCCGGCGTTACGGTTCAACAATATATAGACGCCGCCACACGATACATGGATGCGCTCAATAGCACTGAACATCGTCTGGCAGACGATTTCATGGCCACGGTGCGAGCAGTCGCTGCGGAAGCGCGGTGGGGCTTCTGGACCTTGCTGGCTGTCGCTCTCGGTCTCTTGGCCATCACCGGCGCCGTGGTCTGGTTTGTCGTGCTCTCGATCACGCGTCCGGTCGGGCAGTTGGTCGATACGATGAAGACGTTGGCCGACGGCCGCCACGACATCGAGGTGCCGGGTACCGACCGCGGTGACGAGCTCGGGCACATGGCGCGGGCCGTGCTGGTGTTCCGCGATGCGGCGGTCGAGAAGGAGCGTCTCGAATCGCAATCCGCCGACGCGCAGAAGGCGGCGGAGGTGGAACGTCAGCGCAACGAGGCGGCGCGGGCCGCTGCCGCGGCGCAGGTCAAACACGTCGTGGACGCGCTCGGCGAAGGGCTCGAGCAGCTCGCAAAGGGCGCGCTCGGCTACCGGATCACCACGGAGTTCGCCGACGAATACAAGAAGGTGCAGAGCGACTTCAACGCGGCCATTTCGCAGTTGCAGGAGACCATCGGCTCGATCGTGACGTCGACCCGCGAGGTGTCGAACGCTGCCGGTGAGATTTCGTCGAGCACGACGGACCTGTCGCAGCGGACGGAAGAGCAGGCGGCGAGCCTGGAGGAGACCTCTGCCTCGATGGAGGAGATCTCCGCGACGGTGAAGCAGAACGCGGACAACGCCCAGCAGGCCAATCAGTTCGCGTCCGGCACGCGCGAAGTCTGCGATCGCGGCGGCCAGGTGGTGGCGGAAGCGGTCAAGGCGATGTCGCGGATCGAGGATTCCTCGCGCAAGATCTCCGACATTATCGGCGTGATCGACGAGATCGCGCGGCAGACCAACCTGCTTGCGCTCAACGCGGCGGTCGAAGCGGCCCGCGCCGGCGAGGCCGGCCGCGGCTTCGCGGTGGTCGCGTCGGAAGTGCGCAGCCTGGCGCAGCGTTCTTCGCAGGCCGCCAAGGACATCAAGGACCTGATCAGCAACAGCTCCAATCAGGTGCAGGAGGGCGTCGAGCTGGTCAACCGTGCCGGCACCTCGCTGAACGAGATCCTCACCTCGATCAAGAAGGTGGCGGAGATCGTCTCCGGCATCGCGGCGGCGAGCGCCGAGCAGGCGACCGGGCTGGAGCAGGTCAACAAGGCGCTGTCGCAGATGGACGAGGTCACCCAGCAGAACTCGGCGCTGGTCGAGGAGAACGCCGCGACCGCCAAGACGCTCGAGCACCAGGCGCATGCGATGACCGAGCGGGTGGCGTTCTTCCGCATCGACAGTGCCGGGCGGTCGCAGCACCGCCGCGCGCGGCAACGAAGGCGAAGCGCAACCGATTGCCGCCGCGGCGTCACGGGCGACGCCGGTCGCCGCCGCGAAGCGGCCGCCTGCCGCGGCGCCCAAGCGCGTCGCTGCAGCGAGCAGGGGCGGCGGGCCGGTCGGCCGCATGCAGACCGCGCTCGCCACCGCGATCCACGACGATCCGGAGTGGAAGGAATTCTAGGAGCTATCCGCGCCCCGTGACCATCGTCATCGCTCGCGGAAGGTGCGAGCGATCTGATCGCGGAGCGGCCTGATCAGGTACTGCAACGGCGTGCGGGCGTAGGTCTGGATGAACACATCCGCCGGCATGCCTGGAACAAGCCGAAATTCGCCGAGACGATCCAACTCCGCCGGCGGCAGCGAGGTGTGGACGACGTAGTGGGTCAATGTCATTCCTGCGCTCGTCTGCTCGCGCGTGAGATCGGCCGAGACATGGGTCACGATGCCGTTGAGCTCGGGCATCGTGCGCTGGTTGCCGGCCACGATCCGCACCGCGGCTTGTCCGCCGACCTCGATCTGGTCGATGTCCTGCGGCGCCACCTTGACCTCCAGGATCAGTTCTTCGCCCTGGGGCACGATCTGCATGATCGTTTCACCGGCGCCGACTACGCCGCCGACGGTGTGGACGGTCAGCAAGTTGACGATGCCGGCATGGGGCGCGCGGATGTCGACGCGCTGGAGCTGATCGTCGGCGGCGACCATGCGCTCGACCAGCTCGGCGATCTTGCCTTGCGTCTCGCGCAGGTCTTTCAGGACTCCGCCGCGGAATTCCTCATCAAGCTGGATGATCTGCAGCTCGGTCTCGCTGATCCGGGCGCGGGCGCGCGCGATTTCGGCGATGAACTGGCCGCGGTCGCCATCGAGCCGCGTCCGCTCGCGCTGCAGCGCCATGTAGCGGGAGATGCTGACAAGGTTCTTCTTGTAGAGATCGGAGACGCCGATCAGCTCTTCGGAGATGAGCTTGATCTCGCCTTCCTTGGCCTGCTGCTGCGCGGTGAGTCCACGGACCTCCTCGTTGCTTTGCGCGATGCGCTCTCGGAGCTGCGACCGTTGGCCGGCTCGGGCCGCCTTGCGCGAACTCGAACAGCTTCTCCTCGCCGTGGATCGCGTTCTCGACATTCGATTCACCGATGCGTGCGAGAAGGTCCAGCGGAAAGGTGACAGTGTCGGCGTCGTCGCGCTCGGCGATCAGTCGCGCGTGCCGCGCATTGCTCTCGTCGAGCTGGGATCGCACGACGCCGAGCGTGGCGCGCGTCACCGTGTCGTCGAGTTCGGACCAGGATCTGGCCCTCTGTGACCGCGCTGCCGTTCCGTACCAGCAATTCCTTGACCACGCCGCCGGTCGGGTGCTGCACCTTCTTGACGCTCGATTTAACGGTCACGGTACCGGATGCGATCACCGCGCCGGCGAGCTCGCTGGTCGCCGCCCATCCTCCGATACAGCCGACGAACGCGACAACCAGTGCCGCTCCGATGACATTCAGCTTTCGGATCGCGCTGCGTCCAGGCTTGGCCTCTTGAGGGCTCGAAACCCGGCCTATGTATACCGGCGCACCTTTGATCATGATTTGACCTCCTCGTCATTTTGGCGAACGAGCGCGAGATTGCCGGAGACCGTCGGGCGACTCTGATGTGCCGGTGCCTTGCGCAGGATGGCCTCGCGCGGGCCAAACGTCTGTTGAGCGCCGTTGCTCAAGACCAGGATCTTGTCGCACTGCTCGAGCGCCGAAGGCCGATGCGAGATGATGACAACGATCGCGCCGCGCGCCTTGAGCTCGCCGAGCACGTTCTGCAGGGCGGCTTCGCCCTCCGCGTCGAGATTGGCATTGGGCTCGTCGAGCACGACCATGAACGGATCGCCATAGAGCGCGCGCGCGAGCGCGATGCGCTGGCGTTGCCCGGCGGAGAGAACGGTGGAGGCGTCGCCGATCCGGGTGTCGTAGCCGCCGGCGAGGCGGAGGATCATGTCGTGCGCGCCGGCCGCGCGGCCGGCCGCCAGCACCGCATTGGAATTGGGCGTAAGACTCATGCGCGCGATGTTTTCAGCAATCGTGCCCTCGAAGAACTCGACATGCTGGGACACATAACCGACGTGGGCGCCGAGCGTGTCCTCGTCCCATTGCTCGAGCGCGGCGCCATCGAGCCGGATCTTGCCGCGAGCGGCGGGCCAGACCCCGGTCAATGTGCGGATCAGCGATGTCTTGCCGGCGGCGCTCGGTCCGACAACGGCGAGCGCCTCGCCCGCGGTGAGACCGAAGTGGACGTCGGACAGGATCGTGCCGCTGCCGCCGGGCGCGGCGACGGCGACGTGCTCGACGTCGAGGCGGCGCATCGGCCGGGGCAGGTTGGTGCGCGAGCGGTTCGCCGGCGACTTTCCGAGCGTGTTGGAAAGGCGCAGCAGGGATTGGCGCGCGGAAATCAATGAGCGCCAATTGCCGATCGCGATTTCGATCGGGGCCAGTGCGCGGCCCATCATGATCGATGCCGCGATCATCGCGCCCGCGCTGAGTTCCTGGCGGATGACGAGATAGGCGCCGATCCCGAGTATCGCGGACTGCAGCAGCATCCGTATGACTTTGGTCGCGCTGCCGAACGAGCCGGTGACGTCGGTGGCTTGCGTGGAGGCCGTCCGATGGCGGTCGTTCATCTGCTGCCACCGCGTCGCCAGCGTTTTGGTCATGCCCATGGCCGCGACGGTTTCGCTGCTGCGCCGGGTCAATTCGGCGGTCGCGAAGCGCGCGCCGGCACTCTGGGCCATGGCGCGCGCCGGTTCGCGGCTGCGCCGTTCGGTCAGGATCGTAAAGACCAAAAGGACGATGGCGCCCGCGAGTGCGGCGACGCCGAGCCAGGGATGGATCAGGAAGCAGATGGCGAGAAAGATCGGCGTCCACGGCAGATCGACGATGGCGGTCGGTCCGGGGCCGGTCAGGAATGAGCGGATCTGGTCGAGATCGCGCACCGGCTGGTGCGCTTCTGTGGAATTGCGGTTCTGGTTCGCAAGCCGGATCAGCGAATTGTACACCGACCGCTCGAGACGCAGATCCAGCATCGACGCGATCCGGACCACGAGCCGCGAGCGGACCACGTCGAGTCCGCCCTGGAACGCGTAGGCAATGACCAGGAACAGCGACAGCGCGACCAGCGTCGGCACGCTACGGCTGGCGAGCACCCGGTCGTAGACCTGAAGCATGTAGAGCGGGCCGGCGAGCATGATCATGTTCGCCACGCCCGAGAAGATGGCCACGCTTGTGAATGCCTGGCGGCATTCCTTGAGTGCGGCGGCTACATCCGGGTTGGCCGAGCGGAAAGGTGCAGGCATTTTGATCATGTCGCTCACGCAATGGATGCAAAAAAATCCGGGCGCGCTGGCCGCGGGGGCGGACCGACGCGAACGCGGCTTGAACGTCAGAGGCTTGATGAGGGACCGCGGGGCGATGGGGGCAAGCCATCGCCCCGCGGGTGGTTGGTAGCGTGGGGAACGCTACCACTCGGGGAACAGATCAGACGACGAGCAAGTCGTGCTTGGCCATGTCCTGGGTGAGCGGCGCCACCAGCGACTGGATCTCGATGTCGTCGCCGAGACCGCCGTCGACGATATCGATACCGCCATTTCCGATCAGCACATCGTCACCTTCGCCGCCAAGCAGGGTATCGTCTCGGTCGCTGCCAAGGAGGATGTCGTCGCCGGCACCGCCGTCGAAGAGCAGCTTCGGTCCATTGGCGCCGAGGCCCGAGGCGTCGATCACGTCATTGCCGCCCAAGCCGAGTATCTGGATGGTGTCGTTGGCCGCCTCGAAGTGCTCGATCACGATCGTGCTCGACAGGCCGGTGACCACCAACGATCCATTCTCGTCGATGAACATCTGAATGACGTCGTCGCCACCGGTGCCGTTGATGATGATGGTGTCGGCCTGACCGTCGCCGGTCGTGCCGCCGACCGTTGCAGCAAGGTCGATATTGACCTTCTGGACGTCGGTGCCTGACAGGTCGTTCACCGTGATGACGTCAGCACCGCCCAGGGCGTTGAAGTCGATGGTCTCGACATCGTTCAGGTCCATGGCGACGTTGGCGATATCGCGTGTGAACAGGACGCGTCCGCCGTTTGCGGAGATGTTGATGTTCTCGGCGATGACGGCGCCATTGAACAGCATCGTGTCGGTGCCGTCCTGGCCTTCGAGGGTGTCGTTGTCGTCGCCCGGGTTCCAGACGAAGGTGTCGTCGCCGGCACCCATGAACGCGGTGTCATTGCCGTCACCACCGTTGATCAGGTCGTTGCCCTCGCTGCCGATGAGCACGTCGTTGCCGAGCCCGCCGTTCATCGTGAGCTGGATGCCGTCGGCTTCGAGGCTGCTCGCGTCGATGACATCATTACCGCCCTGCCCGTTGAGGACGAGCCGGTCGTTGGCCGCTTCGGTGAAGAAGATGTTCACCTCGGCCTGCAGACCAAACACCGAAACGCCGCCGGAGTCGCCGGTGACGCCAAAGACATTGTCGCCGTTGGAGCCGTTGACGGTGATGGTATCTGCCGCTCCATCCCCGCCGCCATTCGGACCGCGAAGATCGATGCTGACATCGGTCACATCGGTCCCGCTGAGATCGCCGACGACGATATTGTCGTCGCCGCCAAGGGCCCTGAATTCGATGTGCTCGACGTCGTTCAGGTCCATCGTGACGCTCGCGACGTCGCGGGTAAACAGCGCGCGTCCACCATTCGCCACGATGTTGATGTTCTCGGACGCGTTGGAGCCGAAGAACAGCATCAGGTCGGTGCCGTCGCCACCTTCGATGGTGTCGTTACCGTCGCCCGGGTCCCACTGGAACACGTCGTCGCCGGCGCCGAGGAACGCGACGTCGTTGCCGTTGTCGCCGAACACGAAGTCGTCGCCGTCGCCGCCAAGAATGGTGTCGGCGCCCGAGCTGCCGAGGATGGTGTCGTCGCCGGCACCCGCGTCGATCGTGAGCTTGATGACCCCGGCCGGCATGGTGGTGGCGGTGATGCCGTCGTTGCCGGCTCCCGTGCTGATCACGAGCGTGTCATTCGCTCCCTCGGAATTGGTGATGTTGACATTGCTTGCGAGGCCGAGCACCGAGACCGAGCTTCCTGCTCCGAACACGTCGACGATGTCGTTCCCATTGGTACCGTTGACGATCACGGTGTCGGCCGCGGCGTCACCGGCGCTGCCGCCGATGGTCCCCGCCAGATTGACGTTGACGTTCTTTACGTCCGTTCCGGACAGGTCGGCGACAGTGAGGGTGTCGGTGCCGCCGAGGGCGTTGAGATCGATGGTCTCGATGTCGTTGAGATCCATGGTGATGGTGCCGAGGTTCCGCGTAAACAGCGTGCGTCCGCCGTTCGCCGAGATGTTGAAGATCTCGTTGCCGGCGCTACCGTTGAACAACATCTTGTCCGTGCCAGCGCCACCTTCGACGGTGTCGCTGCCGTCGCCCGGATCCCACTGCATGACGTCGTCGCCGGCGCCCAGATTGATGAAGTCATTGCCCTGCTGGCCGTCGATGAAGTCGTTGCCGTCGCCGCCGAGCAGCGTGTCGTTGCCGTTGCTGCCGAGGATGGTGTCGTTGCCGGTGCCGCCGTCGACGGTCACTTTGATCAGCGCAGCAAGGTTGCCGGTGGCGCTGAAGGAGTCGTCGCCGCCGTTCATGTTGACGACGAGGTTCTCCATCGTGCCCATGTCGATCGAGAACGGCGCCGGATCGAGGCGGTCGAAGCGTACCCGGGTGCCGTTGGCGGTCGTGGTGAAAACTTCGGCGCCGTTGCCACCGTTGACTTCGGTGGTGTCGTTACCGGCGCCGCCCTCGTACATGTCGGTGTCGTCACCTGGGTTCCAGATCATTCGGTCGTCACCGGCCTCGCCGAACACCTGATCGTCGGCGTCGCCGCCGGTCAGGATGTCGTTGCCGGCGCCGCCGAACAGGAAGTCGAAGCCGCCTTTGCCCAGCAGCGTGTCGTTGCCGGCCTGGCCGAAGATCTGGTCGTTGCCTGAGCCGCCGGTGATCGTGTCGTTGCCGTTGCCGCCGAACAGATCGGCGGCGGGCAATGCCCCGTTGGACTCGTTCATCGTGATGGTGTCGTTGCCGTCCTGGCCGAACACCTGGATACGGGCTGTGTTGGCGACGGTTGCCTTGCCGCCCAAAATGGGGACCGCGCCGCCATTGACGAAAATATTGCCGGCCGCATCACGGCTCATCGTGATGTTGTTGTCCTGACCGTCGCCAAAAACCGTCAGGAACTTCGTGCCCGGATTATACATTGCCTTGATAGCCATCTGGAATCGTCCTTGTGTTGTTGCGGCTTCAGCGCGGACGCGCGGCAGCCGTTAGCAGTGGGGGGTGCCCGTGGGGGGTGGGTGGTGCGCTCAGGCGCGTTGCCGTTGCGCGGGGGTGCGGCGGTAGGGGGGGGATTCCGTCGTACGGGACCGCCCGCCACGAACGACGTGTTCAATCTCGCTACGCCCCACGCCCATATCGGAGAGCTCGCGATCCTGGAGTTGCTTGAGCATGTGGATGTCGCGACGCAGCCGGCGCTCGGCAGCCAACTGGCGCACCAGCCTGACGCCGCCGTCGTAGGCGAGCGTCCAGAGCCAATCTGCGAACTTGCTCACCGCATGGCGCGAGAGCCCGCCGATGGCGTGGCTGCGCGCACGTTGCGCGCGCAGATGAAGTTGGTAGGCGGACGGCCGCGCAATCGATGTTTCGAACTCAAACATCGTCAATCTCCTGTGAATTAAAATTCTTGGGTGTCGGCAACGACGCGACCGTGCTGCGCGTCCGCCGGTTTCCCGGACTCGTGCGCCGGCTCCGTTGTCGACGCGGGAGAAAATCTGAGGGTGCTGCGCGGCCCCGCCGGCGGCGGGTTGAATTCGAGGTATCCGGAGCCCATGGCGAAATCGGCGACACCCGAAGGATCGGCGTGGATCGCTGTAATGTCGCTTGCAATGCACGCTGCGCCTGCAGTGGCAGGTGCCGAGCCGGCCGTCGCGGGAAAGACTAGAAGCTTTGCAAAGATCGCCAGTGTCGCGACGACGTAGACGATGCCCAAACCAGCGGCAAAGCGACGAAACTCTCGGTTGTCAACCGGGCGGCCTGGGAACGGCGGGGTGGTATCGGTGACGGCGGCGGTCATGATTCGGCCTCCAAAATGAGCCTTCCGTGCGCCTGCGCACGAGCCGGGCCAGTTGGGCAAATGCTGTTCACGGGCGGGGGGAGGCGCCGATGTGACAGCCTTCATTGTGGCGCGTCAGTAGCGGCGAATGGGATGACACGCTTGGGGGGAATCCCGATTTGGCCGTGCTTTTCTTTGGAGATTTTCTGGAGGAATCCTTGGTGCTATGTTGACCCAGTACCCTCGGATGATAGCCGGGGGTGATCACCCTCTCCATTTTGGAAGGAAATCGGCTCTTCAAAAGGGACGAAGCTTTGGATTTCCGTTTCGACGAATTTGAAATCGACCTGGGACAGCAGGAGCTGCGACGAAGCGGAGAGGTCGTCCGCATCGAGCCGCAGGTGCTCGAGCTGCTCGTCTATCTCGTCCGCAACTCGAACCGGATCGTCAGCAAGGAGGAACTGATCGAGGCGGTCTGGCAGGGTCGTGTCATTTCGGAGGCTGCGCTCAGCTCCTGCGTCAGCGCGGCGCGCCGCGCGATCGGGGACAGCGGCAAAGACCAGCGCCGGATTCGGACCGCCTCCAAGCGGGGCTTCCGGTTTGTCGGCTCGCTCGACGACGCTACGCCGCCGCAAACTTTGCTGGCCGATGGCGCGCCGTCTGTGCCGGAGAGTCCTGCCGCCGCAGTTGCGGCCGCGCCACCGCAACAGGCGCCGGCGGCGCTTGCCCTACCGGACAAGCCGTCGATCGCCGTGCTGCCCTTTCAAAACATGAGCGGCGATCCGGAACAGGAATACTTCGCCGACGGGCTGACCGAGGATATTATTACGGGCCTGTCCCGGCAGCGGTGGTTCTTCGTCATCGCGCGCAATTCGAGTTTCACCTTCAAAGGTGAAGCGGTCGACGTGCGCCGAGTCGCAAGCCAGCTCGGCGTCAGATATGTCCTCGAGGGCAGCGTGCGAAAGGTCGCCGACAGGGTTCGTGTCACCGGGCAATTGATCGATGCCGCGCACGGCATCCATTTGTGGGCGGACAAATACGATCGCGAAATGGAGAATATCTTCCAGCTTCAGGACGAGATCACGAACCGGGTCATTGGGTCGGTCTTGCCGCAGATCCTGGCCGCCGAGGCGGCCCGCATTCGGCGCAAGCCACCGCAGAGCCTCGACGCATGGGACCTGGTCATGCAGGCGCTGCCGCATATGTGGCGCGTCAGCGCGGATGATCAGCGGCGTGCGCAGGAATTTCTGCGACAGGCGATCAGCCTCGACGATGAATACGCCCATGCCCACGCCCTGATGGGATGGACCTATGTCAGTCTGTTCAATCTGGATGCGCGGGCGCCGATCAGCGAGTTCACCGACAAGGCGCTGGAAGCAGGCGCGAGAGCGGTGGCGCTCGACAACGAGGAGTCCTGGGGGCATCTCGTTCTTGGACTCGGCCACGCGCGTCGTCGTCGTCCCGAACTGGCGGTCAGCCACCTTTCGAAGTCCATCGATCTGAATCCGAATTTCGCGCTCGGCTATGCCGGCCTCGGTTACGCCTTGGCCTGCGGCGGCGAGCCGGAGCGTGGTTTGCAATCGCTGGAGCAGGCGCAGCGGCTCAGCCCGCGCGATCCCTTTCTCGCGATCTATGCTCCGACGGTGCGGTACATGGCGCTGTTTGCACTCGGTTCCTACGAGGAGGCGATAGCCGTCTGCCGTTCGACCTCGGCGCTGCACCCCCATCATGTGGGGTCATGGCGCTTGATGACGGTGTCTTTGGGATTGCTGGGGCGGATCGACGAAGCAAGGGAGGCGCTGGCGCACACACTCAGTCTGCAGCCGGATCTGTCCCTCAACCACGTCGAAAAGAACACGGTCTTCGCAAATCCCTCCGACCGCTCCCGTTTTCTGCTCGGGTTGCAGAAAGCCGGGCTGAAAGACTGACGCCTGGCGCAGACCCGGGCATCGAACCCCTATTCGCCCGCCGGAATGCTGGCGAGGCGCTCGGCGAAAATCTTTGGCCAGTCCCGCCTGTCATTGCCGAGTTGGTTGTCCTGCGCCAGCTCCTGGACAATTTTGACAGCTTCCTCCAGGAGCAATCGGGCTTGGGCCGGCGACACGACCAGGCTGACATTGTAGAGGCTTGCCGCCACCGCAACCTTCAGGTCCGCGCTGCCGGGGTCGGTGGCGAATAACTTGCGGCGGATCGCGAGGCTCTCCTCGAATACTTTCAACGCGGCCGGACGGTCGTTTGCTTTCAGGTTCAGATTGCCGAGCCGATCCAGAGCTTGCGCCAAGTTGAATTGCCATATGCGGACGTCGGGCCTGGCCGCCGTCAATCGGCGCCAGATGGCGATGCTCTCCGTCGCGGTGGCCACCGCACCGGTCATGTCACCCTCGCGGTCGCGGATGGCGGCGACGGCGAACAGGCTGTCGCTCAGCGCGCTCTGCGCTTCGAGATCGTCCGGAGCGGAAGCCACCAGCGCGCGCGTGATCGCAAGGCTCTCCTCGAGCGCGGCCTTCGCGCGTCCGCTATCGCCCGCTTCCTGGTGCATTCGGCCGATGATGCGCAGGCTGACGGAGATCTCCCGCCTGCTGTGCAGCCACTCGGGATAGTCAGCAACGAGCCGCCGCCGGATCGCGAGGCTCTCGTTGTAGGCGGCGAACGCGCCTTCCCGGTCGTCCGAGGCCATACGAACGTCTCCGACCTTTTCCCAGCTGGTCGCCTCGTCGCTGCGCCAGAGCATGTGGTCCGGCCTGATCTTGAGCAGTCGCTGGATGATGGAGAGGCTCTCGTCAGACGCCGCGCGCGCCTTCTCCAGATCACCGAATCTCAGATAAACGTTCGTGAATTGCGCAAAGAGACCGGCCCGGCTGCGTTGGAGGAAGAGATTGGCCGGATCTGCCTTGGCCAATTGATCCATCATGTTCCTGGCTGTTTCCAGGATCGCGTTGATGACCTTGGGGTCTCCGCCCGCGGTCCGAGAGATGTCTTCCACCAGCTTGAAGGCGACTTCTTCGGCGGACTGCTGGGCGAGCACGTAGTTTCGGGTCGCTCGGTCGCGCTCGATCTCCGTGGTTCGCCTCGCAACGACAGCTTCCCGCCACTGCCAGGCGGCGACGCCGGCGAGCAGCAGCAGGAACGTTGCCGCCGACCACGCCAGCGTCAGGGCGCGGCGCTGCTGCAGCACTTCTTGCGAAAGCAGGTCGTCCTTGGGTATGCCGTGGATGGCTGCCGCGAGGTCCGCGCTCCGTTCGACCAGATGCGGATCGCGAGCATTTGGCGCTACGCGATGCGGGCGAAAATCGATCCACTTCGGCTCGGACCGGAATTGCGCTTTCAGGTTCACTGGGAGCGGCGTGGCCTCGTTCCAGAGGAAATCACCCGTGGCTTCGTCCCAGGTGAGATCGCCCTCGGTCACCACGATCAACATCGTGCCGACGCTCTTGTTCTGGAGCCAGTAGGCGATTTCCTTCGCGCACCATATCGAACCGGCAAATTGTGGCGAGGCGAGCGCGATGAAGTATCGGGAACGGCTGAGGGCCTGCTCGATCGACGGCCACAACTCAGGTGTCGCCGACAGACTGGTGTCGTCGCGGAAGATGCGCAGCGCACGGCGGCGATACCACGGCTTGCCCAGCCGTTGCAGGACGGCCTGCAGCGCGGCCGCTACGGGCTTGTCCTTGCTGTGGCTGTACGAGATGAAGGCGTCGTAGGAATCCATCTGACAAATGCCGCCGGGCTCAAAGGTCTGCCGGTCGCCAATCTATCATCAGCATTCCCGACGTTGCCCGCCATAAAGAAAGAGCCTCCCCGGAGTGGGAGGCTCTTTCCGAAGGGGCCGCAACCGGGCGGCTATTTCGCCGCGTCGGTGCCTCGACCCGGATTCACCGGCGGCGTCGGGTTTGGAATATTCTGGTCGCGCCCGGGCGTGATTTGCGTGCCGCCCTGGCCGGTGGTCGACGGGGCCGGCGTGGTCCGTTCGATCCGTGGGACGTCGGTGCCCGCCACGTCCCGGTTCCCGGAACTCAGCATGTAGATCGCGACGCCGAAGATCAGGAGCAGTGCGATAGCGATGCCGCCCATCAACGCGCCGCTCATGCTGTCGTCGTGCTTGCGAAGGATGTCGGGACGCCGTCCGTCATTGGGGTCATAGGTCACGATGAGGTCCTCCAGGCAGATACCCCTGCAGGACAACGCCTGGATGGATCGGTCGTTCCCGGCCTGGGGTACCAAAGCACCCGCTTGTCAGTCGCTAGCGGCTGATTTCGGCGTCTGTGTCGATCTGTCCGCCATCGTAGCCGCAGGCAATTCGCCCCAGCCGCATGCGAAGCTGCTCTTCCGCGAGCATTTTCTGCAAATGCCGAATGTCGGCTTCGGCAGGCTTGCCCTCCCAATTCAGGAGCGAAGCCAGCAACTCGGGCGAAAGAAAGGGAAGCCTTGCAAGAAATCCCTTCACCAGATCGCTGGCAAGCTGATGGTCGGGATGCATGGGGTTCTCACCGGCGCGCCCGATCTCGTACATGTGTTTGACGGAATCCCACGGCGCTCTCTCCGAGGGTAATCTCGCCAGGATGTCGGGATGCTCTTCGGCGACATAGAATCGATTCAGCGTGTCGAACAGTGCAAATCGGTATCCTTGCGCGAGCAGCGCGCCTTCCCATGCCTCCCAGGCCGGTTCGCCGGAGATCGGCTTGATGGCTTCAACCATGACCACCTTGGGCCTGTAACGCCGCCAGTCGCCTCCGGCAATGACGTCGCCTTCCGCACCCTCGACATCGATCTTCAGGAAATCGATCGCTTCGATGCCGTGCGAAGCGCAAAGCTCGGCCAGTGTCACCATCGGGAGCTTGATGGACTGAAATGCGACGCCAAGGCCCTTCGCTTTCTCCGCGTAGGATTCAATCGTCGTTGACAGCGCGTGATATCGGTCGACCGCGTACAGATTGGCGGTCCCGCTCTGACGCCCGATGAGACTGCTGACGATCGTGTCGCGCGGGCGCAACTGCCGATGCAGCAGTGCAAGGCTTTCCTGCGGCTCGACAACGATTCCCTGCCAGCCCCGCTCATAGAACCAGAACGATACGCTTCCAGCGATCGGATGGCCGCCGCCAATATCGATGTAGGTACCGGCCGGCTTACCGTCAAAGGCGAGCCACAAATGATAGTCCTCGAGATTTTGCGCGTAGGACAGGGGTAGCGTGTTCAAGATCGTTGCTCCGGAGCGGCGCTTGCCGGTAACAGGCATCAGGCGCGCAAACCGCGGCAAGATTCAAGCCATGCGTTGATCGTGTTGAGCCGCCCCTGGCGGGCTAGGCCAGCACGGCTTCCAGGACGTCTTCCGCCTCGGCATCGCCGGCGGCGGCGCTCTTATAGTCGCCGCGAATGAGTTTCAGCGCCTGGCGCTCCTGCTCGATCTCGAACGAGGTGCGGAATCCCAGCCGCCGAAGAACCGGGATCGGCGGGCACCAACCCTGCACCGCATGTTGCAGCAGGAAACCGCCGACTGCCGCCGGCAGCAGGAACCACCGGCTGCGGCCCAGCAGGCCAAATGTCAGTCCGACAAGGCTGGCTGTCGCGGCGTTCGCCTGGATGGCGCGCTCGATGTCCCATTCCTCGTCCAGTTCCTGCAGCCGCCCCGCAATACGGTTCTTATGCTTCAGGTGGTAGCGGATGCTGTGCTCGATCGACTGCTGGATGTCACGATTGACGTCGCTGGCGGTGTGGCGAGGCACGCGATTACGGGTCGTTGTTGCCATGATGAGATCTCCAGGCAGACAACGCCTTGGGCAAGTTTCGGTTCAGCCGGGTCGAACGGCTGGCCCGCCCCGTCCACGCGACCCCATGGCACACAGGAACTCCCGACCCCAATGAGGCGTTATTGACTGAATTTGCTGGGGCTCAAGGCGTACCGGACCAATGACATTGCAGCAAAGCGTCGGCCGCCAGGGCTGAACGGTGGCTACCACAAAAAGAGATCTGCGCAGCGGACGCTCGGTCTGGCAGGGCCGACGCGCGCCTTCCGTGCCGCGTGACCGCCTCGACCGCGACATCACGACCGACGTGCTCGTGATCGGCGCCGGCATTACCGGAGCCTTGATTGCTGATGCGCTGGCATCCGCGGGAGCTCAAGTCGTGATCGTCGACAAGCGCGGCCTCGCCAAGGGCTCGACGGTCGCGAGTACCGCGCTCGTGCAATATGAAATCGACACGCCGCTGACGACGCTCACGCGCAAGATCGGCAAGGAGAGGGCCATCCGCGCCTGGTGCCGATCGCGCCTGGCGGTGGAAGCGCTCGCGGCGAGGCTCGGTGAATTGGACGTGCCCGACGTCACGCGGCGCAATTCTCTCTATCTCGCGGGCAACGTCCTCGACCGACAAGAGCTCTATCGCGAGTACGAAGCGCGGCGCGCAAGCGGTTTGCCGGGCCGCTTCCTGGACCGCGGAGCGCTCCATGACGAGTTTGGAATCGCGCGGGCCGCGGCGCTCCTGGGCTTTGGAAATCTGGTGATCGATCCGAGGAAGGCCACGCTTGCATTGCTGAAAGCCACGGCTGAGTGCGGTACGCGGATTTTTGCGCCACTCGAGATCATCGACGTGGCGCCGAAAAGAAACGGCGTTGCGGCGACGGCGAGCAACGGATGCCGCATCCATTGCGATCATCTGGTTTTTGCAACGGGTTATGAGCTGCCGCACGGGGTGCCGCGGCGGCATCACAAGATCGCGTCCACCTGGGCCGTCGCGACGGTACGTCAGAAGCGAACGGCATTGTGGCCGGGGGAATGCTGCATCTGGGAAGCGTCCGACCCCTATCTCTATATCCGGACGACGTCGGACGGGCGTGTTATATGCGGCGGTGGCGACCAGGACATCGCCGACGATGTACGGCGCGACGCATTGCTGGGACGCAAGACCGCGATGCTGCGGCGCAAGCTGCACCGGCTTTTACCGAAGCTCAACACCACGGTCGAGTTCGCGTGGACCGGGGCGTTCGGTGAAACCACCACGGGCTTGCCGCTCATCGGGGAGGTTCCGCGCATGCCGCGTTGCTGGATAGCGCTCGGCTACGGCGGCAATGGCACCACCTATGCGGCGATTGCGGCTGATGTCATTTCCGGCGCGATCGCTGGCAAGCCCGACGTGGACGCCGGTCTCTACCACTTTCCGAGCCATGACGCGGCGGATTGATTGATCTGTCTGCCGACGCCTCGCGCTAGGCGACGACTTCCAGCTCTTCCAGCCAACGCAGGAATTGGTGGGCGGCGGCGTGCGCTTCCTCGCGCGTCTTGGCGCGCTCGAGGACGTGCAGGACTTCATCGCGCTGATCGACGCCCGGCCGTAGTTCTTGCTCGCGCGCGAAATCAATCGCGTCTTCGAGATGGCGGATGATGCGACCGTCCCGCAGATGCAGCTCGGGTGTGAAATAGAATTCGATCGTCATGGCTGCATAACCGGGGAGCCTGTGGTGCGGTTCCCGTGCGCATCGGCTGAAAGGCGGAACTATTTACAAATGCTGCGATTTTACAAAGCGGGCAGCAAAAGCGGCTGTCTGGCAAGTGTTTCCTGGCTGCCAGGAGGCCCCTCACAACGCGATGATCTCGAAATTCTGATCGTCGCCGGAGGAGTAAAATGGCGAAGAAGCGTGGACGAAAGAAAAGCGGACGAAGGAAGTACTCCCCCAGCGCGGGCGACGAGGTCGAGAGCGAGATGCGCCGCTACAAGCGCGGCACAGCGAAGAGCGGCAAGGGCGGCCGTGGCGGCAAGGTCAAGAGCCGCAAGCAGGCGATCGCGATCGGCCTCTCCAAGGCTCGCAAGAAAGGCAAGAAAGTTCCCAAGGAACGAAGCGCGCGGCGGTGAAACTTTCGGCGGGTATCGGCGTTTGCTGCAATGCGATGGTGGCGTGCAAAGCGCCAACCTGGTGGACCCGGACGAGACCCGGACCTCGGATGTACAGGCCGGGGCTCGTCTTGGCCCACACGCTGTCTCTGGTTCATTCCGAATGAGTAGGTGTCATGGATCGCATGCGACGCGATAGTTCGTTCTGGGATGTTGAAAGCTACCGGATTGCCCAACTGTTTCACGAGCTTTCGGCCAGATGCGGCGAGAAGCTGAATGCTGCGCAGCAGGTCGCGCGCCGTCACGGCGTCAGCCCCCAGCAGGTGTTGGATCTCGCCGCCAAGTTTGAGCCCGAGCCGCTGTGGCGGCTTTGAGCCTGCGACCGCACGCTCGCTAAACTCCGTTTAGGAGCGCTGGTCTAGTCGGAGGATGCACTCCTCCGGCAGAACGCCTCCCATAGCCTACCTTTCACTTGCGCTGCTGATCGCGGCCATTGCCACTTCTTATCCGGCCGCAGCCCAAAACTATCCGAACCGGCCGATCATCCTGGTCGTGCCGAATCCGCCGGGCGGCACCGTCGACATCATGGCGCGCGCGATTGCCGACACCCTGAGCAAGGGGCTCGGCCAGCAGGTCGTGGTCGAGAATCGGGCCGGCGGCGCCAGCGGCACGGTCGCGGCCCGCGGTGTGGCCAAGGCGACGCCCGACGGCTACACGCTGTTGATCGGCTACACGACGTTGCTCGCGACCTCGCCAAGTCTCTATCCCAATGTGGGTTTCGATCCGCGCAAGGATTTTTCCCCGGTCGGACTCATCGCGTCGGCACCGAGCGTGCTGATCGCCAATCTCGACGTGCCGGCGCGCAGTGCGCAGGACCTGATTGCGCTGATGAAGGCATCGGCGGAGCCCTATCAGGTCGGCTCGCCGGGCACCGGCTCGACCAATTATCTCACCGCCGGTTTGTTCGCGGCGCGCGCCGGCGTGAAGATCCAGCAGATCCCCTACAAGGGCTCGGCGCCTGTCATCAACGACCTGATCGGCGGCCACATCAAGGTGGCGTTCAATCCGATTCCGGTATCGCGCGCCGCGATCGAGAACAAGCTCATCCGCGCACTCGCGGTGTCATCGTTGAAGCGCTCGTCGCTATTTCCGGACGTCGCGCCGATCGCGGAGTCAGGCTTGCCGGGCTTCGATGCGGTGCTGACCTACGGCATCGTCGGCCCTGCCGGGATGCCGCGCACTATCGTCGAGCGGCTGAACGCGGAATTGAAGAGCGCGCTCGCGACCGAGCGCGTGCAGCAACGGCTGTTCCAGGAGGGCGCCGAGCCGTCGCCGACCACGCCCGACGAATATGGCGCGATCATCGACCGCGAGGAGACGCAGTGGTCGGCGCTGATCAAATCGATGGGCCTCAAGGCCGGCAAGGATTGATGTGCGAAGTGCTGGGCTAGCGCGCCATCATCACATCCAGGATCGCGGTCTGTCCGGCGTTCAGCGCCGCCAGCGCATCCTTGATCGCCTTGGCCAGGTCCGCCGCGTCGTCCACGCGCCGGCCGAAGCCGCCGAACGCCTTCGCGATCTCGGCGTAGTCCAGGCTGTCGACCTTGTTGCCGTGATGGAGCCCGGTCTGCTTCGCGAGCCCGTTGGGATAGAGCGCGAGGTGGTTGCGCTTCATCGATTTGTATTCGCGGTTGTTGAAGATGATCGCGAGGATCGGGAGCTTGTTCGCTTTCGAGGCGCCGAAGGCGGCGAGCGACGGGTTGTACAGAAACGAGCCGTCGCCGGTGAGCACGACCACCGGCCGGTCGGGCGCCGCAAGCTTGACGCCGAGCCCCATGCCGAGCGCCTGACCGAGCCCGGTCGGCGTGCGGAAGAAGCTTTGCGGCACGCTCCAGGGCAGGTGCGCCTGCACGATGTTGCCGTAGACCACGGTCTCGTCGATGTAGATCGAATCAACCGGCATGATCTCGCGCAGGCGCGCGCAGAGCGTGAGTGGATCCACCAGTCCGGACTGCGGCGCCTTGGCTTCCTCGGCGCGCAGCCCATCCACGATCTTGTCGTGCTCGCTGCGCCAGCGCGCCCGGCGCTCCTGATAGTGTGCGGCGTTGGCGCCCGCGCGCGTCAGCGCCTCGGTCAGCCGCCGCAATGACGAAGCGACGTCGCCTTCGAGATAGTGGTCGGCGTGGAGGTCCTGATAGACCATGAACGCCTTGTGCGGATTGTCGCTGATGACGACGATCGGCTTGTCGGTCGGCGCGTTGCGCGCCGGATAGAACGGCACCCGGCTCGCGAGCACGACAATCAGATCCGCCTGCTTCAAGAGCGCGCCGGGATTGCCGCCGCCGAGATAGAGCGGATGCTCCTTCGGAAAATTGGCGTGGCTCATGCCGCGCCCTTCCACCACCGGGATGGCCATCAGGTCGGCCAGTGCGATCAGCGCGTGGAACGCGCCGGGGTCGCGGCCGACGGCTTCGGTGGTGATCATCGGCGTCTTTGCCGAAAGGATGAGCGCCGCGACCTTGTCGATGTCGGCCCCGGGCGCTTCAACGCTGGAGGGCGGCGCGACCGCGCTTCATGCCCGCCGGCGGCGTCCAGTTCTCCATCATGGTTTCCATCGGCATGCAGAGATAGGTCGGGCCCTTCGGCAGGCGCTGCGCCATCTCGCCGGCGCGGACGGTCGACGGGTAGATGGTGTGGACGCTGGTGGCCTGGTTCGCCCACTTCACCAGCGGATCGACGAGCCGTTGCGGGCCGCCGACCACGCTTAGGCTGCGGATCCATTGCGTGCCCGGTTCGTAGTCCGGATCCTCGCCATAGCTGAGCGCCTCGCCTGACATCACGATCATCGGCACTTCGGTGACCGTCGCGCCATGGATCGCCATCGAGCCCTGCAGCAGGCCGGTGCCGGCATGCAGCAGCACGGCTTGCATGCGGCCGGTCATCTGCGTGTAGCCGAGCGCCATGTTGACGGCGAGAGTCTCGTGACCGCAGTCGATATAGGTCGGGCCGGGCGTGCCGTTCGATTTCTGCCGCGCCAGCGCTTCCCAGAACGGCGCCCATTCCGAGCCCGGCGACGAGATCACGTAGTCGATGCCGAGATTGCGGAACGCCTGCAGGATCGCTTCACCGCCGTCGACGGTGTTGGTGATCGCCTTGTCGTCGTGAGCCATGCGGGGTCAGTGGGTTGCGGCGAAGGTGAAGACCGCGATTTGCGGGCGCGCGCCGAAATAGGCGGCCTTGAAGGTATCGGCGTCGTGCAGCGCCGACTGCGGCAATTGGCGATAGACGATCGCGGCTTCCAGAGGCATTTGGTCGAAGGGGAACGGATCAGCGATAATGGTGGTGGGGGAGGTGGGTATGAGCTTCAGCGCGATGCCGCCGGTTGTGGCGTACGCGGTCGGAGCCGGCTCGATCACGTGCTCCGTAAGACGCTCGTGCGTGCAGATGTAGAGCGACAGCAGATCCCAGACTTGCAGCAGGTTATAATTTGCCGCCACCTCATGGCGATCGAGGCCGGCGGTGATGACGTGCTGGCGTGCCTCGTTGCGCGTGATGAAATCCTCGATCTCGCCCGAGAGCTTGCGCGGCGGCCCCGGCGGCGGTTGCGTGATCGCGCCGTAGCGGGATTGCCAAAGCCCGGTCCGGTGCTTGCTGACCATGAGGCCCGTGTAGCTGTCGACGTCCGTGAGCATGTCGATCGCCCACTGATAGGCGGCAAGCTGCGCGGTGTCGGTGGGAACCTGCTGAAAGCTTGGACTTTTGTGCGTGGCTGTATCGAGATACGGGTTCGTTTCGTAGCGCAACCATCCGCCGTCGTGATACTGCGCGGCGCGCATCATCGACGTGTAGGGGCGTGGCCGCTCGAACGTCTGGTTCCCCCAATGTGCAGCGAACAGACCTGCAAGTTTGGCATGGTCGTTCTGCGTGATCATCACGACCGAGCCGTCCGATTGATTGCGAACGATCATGCCGCGCTCTTATGGTCCATTGAACTGTTGATTGCCACCGAATGACCATACAAAGGCTGTAGCGGATCGTCCATCAAGCGTAGGGTAATTCAGCGATCCAGCTGCGGGGCGAGTTCGGGGGCCATCATGCAAGTTGCACCAGTTTTCTGGGAAAAGCCGCTGTCGTACGAGATCGCGCCGACGCGCGGCCCGGTGCGAAAGATGGTCACACTGGCGGACGTTCGCTCCGCGATGGTCTACGACCTGCCGCCGGGCACGACCAAGCAGCCGCACTGGCTGAACGCCGGCCTGCTGGTGGTTGCAGCGTCCGAAAGCGGCAAGCTGACCGACATCCGTGTTGCAACCGACGCCCTTTGCGATGCGCTCGACGTCGAGGGCTGGTTGTCGGAGGCGGCGCCCGCCGAAGCCTGAGCGCCGCAGTCTTACGGCGTCATGTTGGCGGCCTTGATGGCCGCGTCGAACTGCGGCTGTTCGCGGGCAATCTGCGCGACGAACTCCTGGGGCGTGGTGCCGTTCGGTTCGATGCCGAGCTTGGTGAGCTGCGCGACGATCGCCGGATCCCGTGCGGCGGCGATCACCTGCTGCGCAAGCCTGTCGACGATTGTCTGTGGCGTCTTGGCTGGAGCAAGAAAGCCGTTCCAGGAGTTGAGCGAGAAATTCGGAAACAGCTCGCTGATCGTCGGCACGTCCGGAAGCTGTTGCATGCGCTTGTCGGTGGCGACGCCGAGGATGCGGACTTTGCCGCTCTCCGCATGCGGGATGATTTCGGATGCATTGCCGAAATACATGTCGATCTGGCCGCCGACCAGCGACGTCATCGCTGGACCGCCGCCTTTGAACGGGACGTGCACGGAATCGAGACCGGCCCGCGCCACGAACAGCGCGCCCGACAAGTGCCCGATCGAGCCGGTGCCGCCCGAGCCGTAGTTGAGCTTCTTGCCTTTTCCGTAGGCGACGAACTCCTGCATGGTCTTTGCCGGGATCGCGGCGTTGATCGCGAGGATGAACGGTCCAGTCCCGAACACGCTGACCGGAATGAGGTCTTTCAACGGGTCGTAGCTGACCTTCTGAATGCGCGGCACCACCGCGATTTGCGGCGCGGCGCCGAACAGCAGCGTGTAGCCGTCGGGTGTCGCCTGCGCGACATAGGCGGCGGCGAGCGCACCGGCCGCGCCGACGCGGTTCTCCACGACGAAATTCTGCTTGAGCTCCGTCGAAAGCCGGCTGCTCGCCATGCGCGCCATGACGTCAGTGTTGCCGCCGGCGGCGAAGGGAACGACGACCGTCACGGTCTTGGCCGGCCAGTCGGCGCCCTGTGCATGCAATGATGTCGGCAAGGCCAAAGACAGAATGAGTGCAACGCGTACACGCGAGCGAAGAAGTTGCATGAGTCGAGTTTCTTCCATGAAGGTGGCCGGCCCGGTCATCTTAGGCCAGCCGCCTGCGTGCACAATACGTGCACGCAGCATGGATGGCGCCTGATTGCCGCATGCGCGTGCAATGGGCACGGGCTGCCGGTTTTTACGACGTCCAGTACTGGCTGAACTGCGTCGCCACCACGTCCTCATAGTTAACCGCACGATCGAGCAGCCCCATGTGGCGCTGGAACTCGGTCATGCCGCTAACGAACTCGCGCGAGATCGACGGATCATAGAACGGCAGATCGCGCTGCACGATGTCGGCGATCAGCGAGGCTTCGTGTTCTGGAAAGAGCTTGCGCCCCACTTTGGTCGCCAGGCTGACGTCGGCCTTCAGCGCTTTCTGGGTCTTCACCAGTGCGCGCACGGCCGCGGCGACCGCGTCCGGATCGCGCGCGATCACCGCGTCAGAGGTGATGAGCGCCGGCATGGTGTAGTGCAGCGACTTTGGCGGGCCGTCGCCCCGGCGGGCGTCGATGACCATCGTGCCATAGCCACCGCGCACCGCGACCTCCGCGCCCATGCCGTTCGCCCAGAAGCCGTCGATGGCGCCGGCCTGCAACGCCTTGGCGGCGCCGACGCCGAAATTCTTGACCGCGCCTTCGCCCAGGAATTCCATCGGCACCGGCATGATCTTGATGTTGTCGCGGGCTTCGTCGAGGCCGGACTCGACCAGGAGCCGCTTGAGGCCGAGATCGACCAGCGGCGCCGCGCCGATCTTCAATCCCTTGATCGCGTTGATGTCGCCCTTCTTGGCCTTGAGATCGGCGCGCAGGATCAGGAACCAGTAGGTGTTCTGGGCGAGCGCGGCGAGAAGCTTGCCGCCCTTCCAGCCGGGAAACGCGAACGGCGTCGAGTGCGCGGAGCCGCCGACGAACTCGATGCCGCCGTCGCGTAACACTTCGAGCGTCTTATTGACCGGGTAGATCAGCTCGAGCGTCATATCGAGCCCTTCGTCCTTGAAGAAACCGAGCTCCACCGCTGCGGCGGCGGGAAAGTAGGAATTTGAAATCATGTCGGGGATCGCAATCTTCATCTGCTCGTTCCTCGTGAGATTCAGGTTATCGCGTTGGCGCGGTGCACGCCTTCGATCATCGCCACGCGCAGGAGGTAGCTGCGAAGCTTCGCGCGGTCGGCGGCGATGGCGCGCAGCTCGTCGTGGAACTTCTCGCGCTCGCTCGGGTCCTTCTGCTCGATATTGCGCTTATTCTCGATAGTCTGGCGCTGGAGATAGTCCTGCGCGACGGTGCGGCGCTGGCGGTCGTAGAGATCGAGCAGATCGTCGCTCGCGCCATCATGGATGATCGCCGCGAGCTTGCCGGTGAGATTGAAGGCGTCATGGAAGCCGAAATTCATGCCCATCCCGCCCAGCGGATTGTTGATATGCGCGGCATCGCCGGCAATGAGGAGACGGCCGTCACGATAGCATGAGGCGACGCGCTGATGCACATCGTAGAGGTTGCGATGGAAGACCTCGTAGTCGCCATCCTTGCGGTGGAAGCCCTGGATCCGCCGCTGCACAGCGCCTTCCTCGAAGATCTCCTCGGCCGAGCGGTGCGCGTCGACCGGAAACACCACCCGCCAGATGCCGCGCTCGTCGTGGCCGGGAATCTTGAATAGCGCGCACCATTCGTCGGGGTCGGCGATGTAGTTGGTGAGTGCATAGCCGAACGGTTCGAAGTCGTAGCGGGTGCTCAGGATCAGGAATCTCTCTTCGTAGGTGAAGCCGGAGAAGTCCACGTTCATGGACTTGCGCACCTGGCTGCGCCCGCCGTCGCAGCCGATCATCCACGATCCGCGAAACGTCTTCGTGCCGCCCGGCGTCTCGACGGTGGCGATGACGCCGTCACCGTCTTGTGTGACGCTCGCGACGCGATGCTCCATCAGCACCTCGCAGTGCGGAAACTGCTTGAGCTTGTCGAGCAGGATGTAGCAAATCTTGTGCTGCTCGAGCATCAGCCGATGGGGATACGGCGTATCATCCGCGAGCGCCCCGAGATCGAAATCGGCGACCACGCCGGTGCGGCGGTCGCGATACTGGTAGTTGCGCACGATGTATCCGCGCGCGAGCATGGCGTCGGTCACGCCGCTCTCGGCGAACATCTCCAGCGTCGGCGGATGGATGGTGCCGGCGCGCGGATCGTCGAAAATCTTGGCGCCGGCCTCCAGCACCGTCACCGGAATGCCGCGGCGGGCGAGGTTCAGCGCGGCGGTCAGGCCGACCGGCCCGGCGCCGGCGATGAGGACGCGGTCCGCTTGCGTGCCGGGTTTTGAGGATTGGGCTGTCAGGGCCATCGGGCTGGGATAAGGTCCGCGTTACCAAATGCAGGAGACGATGATGGATCAGTCCGTCAGGCTGACCAAGGCACAGGAACCCTGGATCGGATCGCGCGGCCGGATTGGCGTCATCATCCCGTCCACCAATATCGGCGTTGAATACGACTGTCAGCGGATTATTCCGCCGGGCGTGACATGGCATTTTGCACGCTTCTTTGTCGAGCAGCCGGACCTCTCGAGCGACAACATGTTCCTCGCCTTCATCGAGGCGATCCGCAAGACCATCCCCGACGCCATCCGCGACATCATGACCTGCGAGCCGACCTACATCATGATGGGCATGTCGGCGGAGACGTTCTGGGGCGGGCTGGAAGGCAATGTCGAGTTCGAGACGCGCCTGCGCGAGGATATCGGCCCCGAGATGGGGCTGACCAGCGGCGCCGCCGCGCTCAAGGCCGCGCTCGACGCGTTCGGCGCCCGCAGGGTCGCGGCGCTGACGCCTTATCAACCTGTGGGTGACGAGCAGGTGCGCCGGTTCCTGGAGGAATCCGGCTACACCGTGACCAATGTGGTCGGACTGAAATGCGACACCGCCACGTCGATCGCCCATACCCCGCCGCGGGAGGTGATCGACGCGGTGCTCAACGAGCTCGACGGCGACAATGTCGACGCCATTGTGCAGGCCGGCACCAATCTCTCGACCCAGGACATCTTCCCGGCGCTCGAACAGCAGCTGGGGAAGCCTATTATCCCGATCAATATTGCGACGATCTGGCACGCGTTCCGCGCGCACGGCATAGAGGACAAGATTTTCGGCCGGGGCTGGTTGCTTGAGCGATTCTAGGGCAACCGGTAGTATCCGCCCATCAAAGCCTGAGACGCGGCCGCAGGCGCCGCGCACGCAACAAGGAAGAACGTCCATGACCGACTTCAGGCCCGTCATCCGGATCGCGCCCAACAACCAGGTCTTCGACCTGCCGGTCATTGTCGGCATCGAGGAGGGGTTGTTCGACGCCGCCGGCCTCGACGTCAAGTTCTCCGCCACCCACGCCGACCGCGAGAAGGACGCCGTCGGCGGCGCGATCATGGCGCGGCTCAAGGAGAACCTGTTCGATTGCGGCTCGGCCGACAGCTACAATGTCTGCGAGTGGGCGAGCATCGACCGCCTGGAGCGCGGCAGCCGCGGCGGCAATATCGCGGCGCTGCGCGCGGCGGTGGCGGCGCAGGCGATCCTGTCGTTCGACGAAGCGCTGCAGGTGCCGCGCGATCTCGCCGACGTTCCGGTCGTCGTGCAGGAGCTCACCGGCTCGCACTACTGCACCTTGCAGATGCTGGAGAGCGCGGTCGGCGCCGATCACGTCAACATCTTCCATGGCGGCCTGCCGCAGATGCGCTGGGCCGGGCTCAAGAATGGCACCTATCGCGCCGTCACCGTCATGGAGCCGTTCATCAGCCTCGGCCTCAAGGAAGGCGCGCACATCATCGCGGCGTCGTTCTATCGCGGTGGCGAGGTGATCGCGGCCAATCTGACGCCCGAGCAGCGCAAAGCTTACTACGACGCCGAGAACAAGGCGGTCGATCTGATCAACGCCGACTTCTACAAATACGCGCACCACGTCGCCGCGCATGCCAAGGGTGCGCTGGAGCCGCACGAGCTCCTGCGCGCCTTCGTGCGCTACAAGCACGTCGACTATTACGATCCGACGCTGTTCAACCGCGCCTATGACTGGATGAAGGCGCGCGGACTGAGCGAGGGCCAGAGCCAGCACGCCGCGCTGGTGGTGGGCTAGAAAATACAGCTCGCAAATCGCAACGTGACGTCATGCCCGGCCTTGTGCCGGGCATCTACGTCTTGTTGTTATCCAATATCCAAAGACGTGGATGGCCGGGACAAGCCCGGCCATGACGCCTGTGTGCGCGGCTTCTACGCCTACCCGCGGCCCTTCTTGGCCGTGAGCATGCTCTCGTACTGCTTCGTCAGTTCGATCGTCCCCAGCGCATATTTCGTGCAGGCCGCGCGGTCGCCGTAGAATAGGGCGTTCGACGGGGCGCCGGTCTTCAGGTACGCCTCTTTGAAGATCGGCAATTCGTGCGCCTCCTTCGAAGTCCGTTCCAGCATCTCGAATTGCTTCGGGTTTTTGTCGGCCCATTCGGTGTGAACCGCCCAGGCGCGCGCGGAATAGAGGTCCGGGATATCGGTGTTGAATACCTTGTTGATCAGCGGCGCGTTGTCGCTCAAGTCGGCGAAATTATTCTTGGTGCGGTTGAACACGCCGAGCACCTTGAATTTTTCCGACAGTGTGAGCACGCCGGTCATCGGCAGCGCGCCGATGTCGGCTTCGCCGTTGAGGACGGCGATGTAAGTCGGGTTGCCGCCGCCATAGGGAATAAGGTTGTAGCGCGACTTGGTCGCGTCGCCGAGGGCGAGCAGACCGATCGAGCATGGATGCGGAATGCGGCTGACTGCAACGTTGAGCGGCCTCTTCTTCGCCGCGTCGACCACCTGCTCGATCGTCTTGTAGGGGGACGTCCGGCTCGCGAAGACGATGCTGTCGTCGATATCCACCATCGAGAAATAGATGAAGTCGCGCGGAAAATTGTAGTCCGGCTTCTGGGTCGCATACATGATCATCTCGGGACCCATGTTCCCGAACAGCAGATTGTGTCCGTCCTTGGGACGGCGCTTGACGAACAGCTCGTAGCCGATCTGGCCCGAGGCGCCCGGGAAGAAGTTGTATTCGAACTGCTGCTTGAGGATCTTGCCCCAGGAGTCGTCGAACGCGCGCGCGAGGCGCTCCGCGCCGCCGCCCTGGCCGGTCGGGATCACGACGCTGAACCGGCGGCTCGGATAGTTCTGCGCCGATGCGCCGTTGAAGGGCGAGGTGGCGAGAAGTCCGGCCGAGGCGGCAAGGCCGCCGCAAAAGGCCCGGCGCGGCATGGACAGTTTGGTGGTCATTTGTGCTTCTCCTTGGAGCATTCCTGGCAGAGATGGGGGCCGGCAGCGCCGGAATCATGAGCCATCTTGCCACAGGGGGCAGGGGCTAAAAAGCGCGGTTACGCTACTGCGGCAACAGGGCTCAGCCGCCCTTGCCGCGCTTGGCGGTGAGCAATTTCTCGTAGCGCTGCGCCAGTTCGAAGGTGCGGAGCGCGAATTCCGTGCAGGTCTTGCGGTCGCCGTAGACCAGGTTGCGGTCGGTGGCGCCGGTCTTGCGGTAGCCTTCGCGGAACACTTCCGAGGCGTGCGCCTCGCGCGAGGTCCGCTCCAGCATGGCGAACAGCTCCGGGTTCTTGTCGGCCCATTCGGTGTGAACGCCCCAGGCACGCGAGGTGAAGAGGTCCGGAACGTCGATGCCGAAGACCGAATTGATGGTCGGCGCATTGTCGGTGAGATCCGCGTAGACGTTCTGCTTGCGATTGAACACGCCCAGGACCTTGAACTTCTCGATCAGCGTCATCACGCCGACCATCGGGCTCGCTCCGATGTCGACTTCGCCATTGAGCACGGCGATATAGGTCGGGTTGCCACCGCCATAGGGGATGAGGTTGAAGCGCGCACCGGTGGCTTCGCCGAGAGCAAGTGCGGCGATCGAGGTCTGGGTCGGCAGCCGGCTGACAGCGACGTTGAGCATCCGCTTCTTTGCCGCCGCGACCACATCCTGGATGGTCTTGTATGGCGATTCGCGGTTCACATAGATGCAACTGTCGTCGATCTCGACCTGCGAGAAATAGATGTAATCGCGCGGGAAATTGTAGTCGGGCTTCTGCAGCGCATACATGAGCATCTCCGCGCCCATGTTGCCAAACAGCAGATTGTGCCCGTCGCGCGGTCGGCGCTTGACGAACAATTCGTAACCGATCTGACCCGAGGCGCCGGGATGGAAGGTGTACTCGAACTGGGTCTTCAGCATCGGTCCCCAGGCCATGTCGAACGGTCGCGCGATGCGTTCGGCGCCGCCACCCTGGCCAGTGGGGATGATGACGCTCATCCTGCGGTTCGGATAGCTCTGCGCGGATGCGCCGTTGAACGGCGCGACCGCGGCGAGCCCGGCGGACGCGGCAAGACCGCCGACAAAGCTGCGGCGCGGCATGACAATGCGGTTGCTGGACATCGGCGCGTCCTCCTCGAGCGTTCCTCGTTGTCTTCACCTTGGCCGGCGAGTTGGCCGGTCGAGCGCCTCTGCGGGCGCCTTATCTTACTTCGCCAGCGCGGGCTCCGCGGCTGCCTTTGACGCCACCGTCGGCGGCAGATCCTTGATCCGCGGATAAACCTCCTTGGCGAACAAGGTCATGCTGCGGACCGTGCGCTTGTGATCAAGGTGCCCGGCCTGCTGCATCATCATCAGGTGATCGAAGCCGCCGACCTGGTCGTAGAATTTTCGGATGCGCGCCGCGACCTTGTCGGGCGTGCCGGCGACGAGAATGCCTTGCTCCATCATGTAGTCGAGGCCCTGCGCGCGCACCGCCTCGGTGCGGCCGCCGAACTTGCCCTGCAGCGCCTGGACGTTGAGCGCGATCGAGGCATAGCCGGGCGGGTTCTTGAACTGTGGCTCGGTCTTGTTGGAGCGGATGTACCAGAGCAATTCTTGCGCGCCCTTTTCCGCCTCGCTATCGGAATCGGCGGTGTAGACCAGCGGCAGGAACGCCGTGCCGCCCTGGTGCGGCACGCCGGCGTCGACGTAGTGCTTGCGGTATTCGTCGAACAGGCTGCGCGTGTTCTCGTAAGGCTGCAGGAAGGTCGCGAAGGTGAAGCCGTGCTGCGCGACCTTGCGCACGTTCTCGCGGTCGCTCGAGCCGGTGATCCAGACCGGCGGGTGTGGCTGCTGGTAGGGGCGCGGCCAGATGTTGACCGCGCGCTTGTGCCAGAAGCGGCCTTCGTAGTTGAACGGCCCGTCATGCGTCGTCCACGCGCGCATTGCGAGGTCGATGCCCTCCCACAAGCCGCTCGTTGGTCAACGTCGGATTTGAGTTAGCGGGATTGATCTCGGTCGGCACGCCGCGCACGAAGCCGACATCGAGCCGGCCACGCGAAATGCAGTCGATCATCGCCATCTCTTCCGCGATGCGCACGGGCTCGCCGCGGTTGGCGACCGGATTGCCGAGGATCAGGATGCGCGCGTTCCGGGTCTGGCGGGCCAGGATCGCGGCCGGCAGCGGCACGCAGGAATCGATGCAGCTCGCGGAGGAATGGTGCTCGTTGAGCATGATGTCGAGGCCGAGCTCGTCGGCGATGCAGTGCTCGTCGAGATAGCGGTTGTAGAGATCGGCGCCGCGCTTCGGATCGAACAGCCGGTTCGGGATCGTCACCCGCGTATTCTTCAACTGGTCGAACGGCGGAATGTCCGGATAGGGCATTTCGGTGAAGTGCCAGGCACGCATGTAAGGTCGTCCTCCGGAACCGATCCTACCCCAGAAACTTCCGCAACTCAGCGAGAAACGCCTGCGGCTGCTCGATATGCGGCAAATGGCCGGCCTGCGGGATCACGGTCAGCCGCGCATCCGGGATCAGCTTGCGATAGGCCTCGCCGTATTTGGGCGTGACGATGCCGTCGTTCTCGCCCCAGATCAGCAGCGTCGGCACCTTGATGCGGTGCAGGCGGTGCTTGAGCTTGGGATTGTGCAAATAGGGCTCCCAGCCGAAGCGGGCGAAGGTCTCGCGGTCGCGCGCGACCACTGTCAGCGTGTCCTCCGGCATCGCCTTGAAGTCGCGCTGCCCCTTGGCGGTGTCGTGCCACTTCAGCGCCATCACTTCGTCGGGGCTGAGCAGCCAGACGTCCTGGATGTCGCGTTCGGTCGGCTTGCCGGTCTTGATGCCGTAGGGATCGACCAGCACCAGCTTCGAGATGAAGCCGTCGTCCTTGGTCGCGATCTCGGCGGCGATCCAGCCGCCGAACGAGAAGCCTACGACGGGAGTGTTCTTCAGGCCGAGCTTGTCGACGATATCGAGCACCATATAGGCGATGTCGTCGGGCCCGGTGACCCAGTCCGGCCGGGTCGAGTGACCAAATCCCGGCGGCGATGGGATGATGACCTCGTAGGACTTGGCCAGCTCGTCGAGGAACGGCGCGCCGGCCTCCAGCGCGTCTTCACCGGGAAGCAGGAGGAGCGGCGGGCCCTTGCCGCGCCGCACGATCTCAAGCTTCAGCTCGTCCGACGGCCCGATCTGGTGAATGTCTTGCGGAGTGTGTTCTTGCACCGGTTCCGGCTCTTCATTGTTGCCGGCTGATGTTTAAGCAGAGAGCCAGGGCGCTTGTCGAATTCGAGCGCGCCCAACCCGATCACGCGTTGGCGGTCGCCTTGTCCCGCATGGCAGAACCGCGCGCGTAGCGGCTTTGCGGTTTCGGCAATTCGAGGATATCGCGCAGCGTCGGGCCCTCGTAGGCCGTGCGGTAGAGTCCGCGGCGCTGCAACTCCGGCACGACCATGTCGACAAAGTCGTTGAGTCCGATCGGGAATACCGGCGCGAGGAAATTGAAGCCGTCGCAGGCGCCTTCGTTGAACCACTGCTCCATCTGATCGGCGACTTCGGTCGGCGTCCCGACAAAGCCGGCGTGGCCACGCTGGCGCGCGAACCATTGGTATAGCTGGCGGATGGTCATGTTCTTGCTGCGCGCCATCGCGATCGCGTCGTCGGATCGGCTGCCGATCACCTTGTTGGGCGGAAGCTCCGGCAACGGCCCGTCGAGCGGGAAGCCGGTCAGGTCATGGCCCATGCGGGTCGACAGCAGCGAAACGCCGACGTCAGGATGCAGCAGCTCGTCCAATCGCTCTTGCTTTTCGACGGCTTCTGCATGGGTCCTGCCGACGGTGATCGACAGGCCGGGCATGATCTTGAGGTGATCGGGATTGCGTCCGTAGCGCGCCATCCGGCCCTTGAGATCGGCATAGAACGCCTTGGCGCGATCAATGCCCGCATGCGCGGTGAACACGACCTCCGCCGTCTGCGCGGCGAGTTCGCGGCCGTCGTCGGAAGCGCCGGCCTGCACCAGCACCGGCTGGCCCTGCGGCGAGCGCGGCACATTGAGCGGGCCGCGCACGTCGAAGAACTCGCCGTGATGATTGAGGGTGTGCATCTTCTCCGGATCGAAGAACAGGCAAGCTTCCTTGTCGCGAACAAACGCGTCCGCGTCCCACGAGTCCCACAGCGCCTGCACGACCTCGACGAATTCCTTGCCGCGCCTGTAGCGTTCGTCCTTCGGCTTATGCGGTTCGTTGCTGAAATTGAGCGCTTCGGTGGCATTGCCCGACGTGACCATGTTCCAGCCGGAGCGTCCACCGCTCACCAGATCGAGCGAGGCAAACTTGCGCGCCACCGTGTAGGGCTGCTCGAAGCTGGTCGAGGCAGTGCAGACGAGGCCGATGTTCTTGGTGTGGCTCGCGAGCGCCGCGAGCATCGTGAACGGCTCAATCCATGAGACATAGTGCAGCCGGTGCAGGCCCTGCTCGTGCGCGGTGAACACCGAATGGGTATCGGCGCAGAACACCATGTCGAGCAGCCCGCGTTCGGCGGTCTGCGCGATTTCGATCATGCGGGCGAAATTTTCGCCGGCGTCGGCGTGCCCCTCGGGATGGCGCCACGATGCGATGTGGTGGCCGGACGGTCGGATGAACATTCCGACCTTCATTTTATCGGTTCTTTTGCTCACGGCGTCGGTTCCCTGTCCTTGAGACAGTAACCGTAGCTCAGGCGGCGGTATCCCACAATCGTTGCACCAGCCGCCGCGCCAGTACGCCGGCGACCCGGCGGCGGTAGTGGCCCGGCGTGAATGTGGTTTTCATCGCCATGATCTGGTCGCGCACCAGATCGTCGAGCCCCTTGAACACGCGCGCATCGAGGGGGCCGCCGCAGAGGCGGTCGGCGCCTTCGAGCAAGACCGGCCGTGGATTGGTGCCGGTGAACGCGACGCGCAGCTCGGCCAGCGTATCGCCGTCGCGACGCATTGCTACCGCCACGCCGCAAACCGGATATTCGATCGAGCGGCGGATGCGGATCTTGTCATAACCGGAGCGCAGGGCAGGGGTGTTCCTGGCGCGCACCGCGGTGACGAACTCGCCGGGGCGCAGCGACAGGAAGTGCTTGCCGTCGCCGAGCGTCTCGGTCACCGGCTGATCCTGCCGGGCGAAGCCGATGTAGAGCCGGGCGAGCGGCAGGGTGCGGCGTCCCGCCGGGCCTGCGATGTCGACCTCTGCGCCGAGCGTCAGCAATGCCGGCGCGAGATCGCCGGAGAACGTCGCGAAGCACACGCCGCGGCTCTTGGGTGCGACGTGGCACACCTCCCCGGTGGTCTTGAGGCAATGATGGACCGCGCCGCGCCACCAGTCGCTCTGATTGTAATAGATGCAGCGGGTGTCGAGGCAGAGGTTGCCGCCGACCGTGCCCATCGCGCGGTGGGTCGGCCCGGCGATGGAACCGGCGGCCTCCGCCACCACGGGATAGTGGCGCATCACGTCGGGGTGTTCGGCGAGCTCTTCCAGCGTGACCGACGCGCCGATCTCGATCGACTGCGCGTCGGCCTTGATGGCGCGCAGCTCCTTGACGGCGGTGACGTCGATCAGCACCGGCGGCGCGACGATGCCGCGCCGGATGTTGACCACCAGGTCGGTGCCGCCGCCGACCAGCTTGCTGTCGCTGTGGGCGGCGCGCGCCTTGACCACGTCGTCGAGCGTCGACGCATTAACCAGCGAAAAATTCGGCAGCGCGTCCATCAGCCGTGCCCGTTTCCTTTGGCGCGGCGCTGCTTCTCGATCGCCGCGAACACCCGGTCGGGCGTTACCGGCAGGTCGTTGAAGCGCACGCCCACCGCGTCGGCGATGGCGTTGGTCAGCGCCGGGAGGAACGCGGCGAGCGAACCTTCACCGGCCTCTTTGGCGCCGAACGGCCCGTGCGGATCGTTGCTCTCGACGATGCCCACTTCGATCGGCGGCGAGTCCTGGATGGTCGGCACGCGGTAGTCGAGCATGTTGCCGGTGACCAGCAGGCCGTCGTGATAGCCGGTTTCCTCGCTCATGGCCTGGCCCATGCCCATCCAGACCGAGCCCTGCACCTGCCCCTCGACGCTGAGCCGGTTGAGCGCCTTGCCGCAGTCGTGCGCGACCCAGACCTTGTCGACGGTGACCACGCCGGTCTCGTCGTCGACGGTGACCTCCACCACCTGCGCCGAATAGCTGTAGCCCATGGTGCCGCCGATGGCCGAGCCGCGATACTTGTTGCCGCCGTGCAAGTCCGGGATGGTCGAGTAGTTGCCGGTGACGGTGATGGTGCCGGTGTCCTTCAGCGCCTCCACCACCACCTCATTGAATGTGAGGCCTTTGTCCTGCGCGCCGGCGCGATAGAGCTCGCCCAGGCATTCGATGTCCTCGGGCCGGGTCTCGAGCTTGCGCGCGGCGGCGGCGACCAGCACGTTCTTGAGATTGCGTGCGGCTTCGATCGCGGCATTGCCGACCATGAACGTCACGCGCGACGAATAGGAGCCATTGTCCTTCGGCACCACTTCGCTGTCGCCGGTGACGACGCGCACGCGCGACAGATCGAGCCCCAGCACCTCGGCGACCGTCTGCACCAGGATGGTGGACGAGCCCTGGCCGATATCGGCCGCGCCCGAGAGCACCACCACCGAGCCGTCGAAGTCGAGTTTGATCTTCACGGTGGCGTGCGGCTCGCCGGTCCAGTTCACCGGCTTCGACGCGCCCGAGATGTAGTGGGAGCATGCGAAGCCCAAACCCTTGCCCTTCGGCAGCTTGCCCTTGCGTTGATGCCAGCCGCTCTCGCGTTCGACCCAGTCGATGCATTCCGGCAGGCCGTAGCTCGCCACCATCAGGTCGTTGTCGGTGAAGGTCGGCTTCGCGCCGGGCGCCGGCAGATAGTTCGCGCGCCGCACCGCCAGCGGGTCGAGCCCAAGCTCGGTAGCCATCTGGTCGATGAGGCTCTCGAACGCAAAGCGCACGTCCACGGTGCCGTGGCCGCGAAACGCCCCGCAGGGCGGCGTGTTGGTGAGCACGCGCTTGCCGATATATTTGACGTTCTTGAGGTCGTAGATGGCGTAGAGCATCGATCCCGAATAGAGGATCGTCACCACGCCATAGCCGGAATGCGCACCGCCACGCTGGATGCATTCGCATTCGACGCCCGAGATCCTGCCGTCCTTCTTCAGCCCGATCTTGAGCTTGATGTCGGTCTCCGGCCGTCCGCGATGGGTGATGAAGGTCTCCTCGCGGTTGATCACGAGCCGGACGCTGCCTTTGGCCTTGCGCGCCAAGAGCGCCGCGATCAGCTCGACATTGAGCGTCTCGGTGCGGCAGCCGAAACCGCCGCCGACGTGCGGCTTCACCACGCGGATCTTCGACATGTCCATGGCGAGGATCTGCGAGAGCATCAGGTGGACGTAGTAGGGGACCTGCGTGGAGGCATGAACCGTCATGCGGTCGCGCTCGGCGTCGTAGCTCGCGACCGCGGCGTGCATCTCCATCTGGTTCTGGCAGACCTCGGCGCAATTGTAGGTCGCCTCGCGCACGAGATCGGCGTCGGCGAACGCCTGCTCGACACTGCCGAGCTCGAAAAACACGTCGCGCTCGAGATTGCCAGGCTTCCTGGCGTGCAGCGGCACGGCGCCCGGCGCGAGCGCGTCGGCCGACGTGAAATAGGCCGGCAGCTCCTTCACGGTCATCTTGATGAGCGCGAGCGCCGCCTTGGCGGTGGCGTCATCGACCGCGGCGACTGCGGCGACCGGCTCGCCGCGATAGCGCACCTTGTCGCGCGCAAGCGGATGCTCGGAGCGGGCGATCGGCAGGACGCCGAAGGTCTTGTCGCATTCCGCGCCGGTGACGATCGCTTTCACGCCGGGCAGCTTCAGCGCCTCCGACACATCGACGTCGATGATCTCGGCATGAGCGTAGGGGCTGCGATAGATGCGGCCGGCGAGCGTGCCCGGCTCGACCGCAAGGTCGGCGGTGTATTTGGCGCGTCCGGACACCTTTTCCGGGCCGTCCACCAGCGGCACGTAGTCGCCGATATTGTGCGCGGGCACCACTTCGTTCATGGCGCGACGCCTTGCGGACCGAGCGACGCCGCGTATCTCACCGCCTCGATGATCTTCACGTAGCCGGTGCAGCGGCAGATGTTCGAGCCGAGCGCCGCGCGGATGTCGTCATCGCTGGGTTGCGGATTCCGGCGCAGCAGGCCGACCGACGCCATGATGAATCCCGGCGTGCAGTAGCCGCATTGCGAGCCGAGCTTTTCGTGGAAGCCGCGCTGCACTGCGGAAAGGCGCCCATCGCTGCCGAGCAATTCCACGGTCTCGACACGCCGGCCCGCGACGGTCGCGGCGAGCGTGAGGCAGGAAAGACGCGGCTTGTCGTCAACCAGCACCGTGCAGGCGCCGCACTCGCCGCCGTCGCATCCCGTTTTTGTTCCGGTGAGGCCGATCGTCTCCCGCAAATAGTCCAGCAGCAGCACATTGTCCGGCACCGCGTCAACTCGCGGCCGGCCATTAAGGACGTATTCGACGAGACGTGCCATGTGGCGTTCCATTACCAACAATCGGCACTGCGTTCAATTTGGGTGCGCAGCATGCCGATGCAAGACCGTATCGTCAGGCATTCTTGAACTTCGCGATTACGTCGTCGGGGATCGGGCGCGCTTTCATCCGCAAGGGATCGTCGGGATGTTTGCCGGCCCAAACACGCTTCTCCAATCCTTCGACCGAAAGCGTGCCGGCGACGAACATCTTGTGCTCGACGTCGAAGCTCGATCGTCGCATTTCGACGATCCGCAATTCCATATCGGCGACGTCGCCGAACTTCGCCGGCGCGAGAAACTTCGCCTGCGACCCGACCAGCGGGATACCGACGATGTCGTAGGTCTTCGACAGCTCGTGCGGCGGAACGCCGAGTGCGGCTTCAAACATCAGCCAGGCGCTGCGATCGAAGAACTCGAAGAAGCGGCTGTTGAACACGATGCCGGCGGGATCGCAGTGACCCCACTCGATGGCGAATTGTCGGCGGAAAATAAAATCGGTCACGGGCGGGCCGAGTCCAGGTCGCGCAGCTTGAAGCGCTGAAGCTTGCCAGTGGCGGTGCGCGGGAGGTCGTCGCGCACGTCGATCCAGCGCGGGAACTTCCATGGGCCGGCGCGTTCCTTCACGTGCACGCGGAGATTTTCGAGCAGGCTGTCGTCGGCGGTGTAGCCATCCTTGAGCACGATGAACGCCTTCGGCTTGATCAATCCGTCGGCGTCTTCTTTGCCGATGACGGCGGCTTCGTACACCGCTTCGTGCGATACCAGGGCGGCTTCGACTTCGAACGGCGACACCCACATGCCGGAGACCTTGAACATGTCGTCGGTGCGTCCGCAGTAATAGTAGTAGCCGTCGGCGTCGCGATAGAACTTGTCGCCGGAATGAGTCCATTCGCCCGCGAAAGTGCGGCGGCTCTTGTTGCGCTGATTCCAGTAGCCTTCGCCGGCGGTGGGACCGCGCACCAGCAATCTCGCCAATCTCGCCGTCGGCGACGTCGCGGCCGTTCTCATCGACGATTCTGAGCTCATAGCCGGCCACCGGCTTGCCGGTCGAACCGTAGCGCACGTCGCCGGGCCGGTTGGAGAGAAACGTCTGGAACATCTCGGTCGAGCCGATGCCGTCGACCACGTCGCAGCCCGCAACCGCGCGCCAGCGCTCGCCGAGCGCCATGGGGAGCGCTTCCCCAGCCGACACGCAAAGCCGCAGCCGGTTGGACCCGGCGCCTTTCGCCATGTCCTTGTGTGCCAGGAGCGACGCGTAAAGAGTCGGCACGCCGTAGAACACGGTCGGATTGTGCCGCTGCATAATGTCGAACACCGCGTCGGGCGTTGGACGGTGCGGCCAGAGGATCGTCGATCCGCCGACCGACATCGGGAACGCCAGCGCGTTGCCCATGCCGTAGGAGAAGAACAGCTTCGCCGCCGAGAACACGACGTCGTTCTCGTTGATACCGATGACCGTCTGGCCCATCAGCGCCGCCGCCGCGGCCGGCGTGGTCTGCACATGCTTCACGCCCTTGGGATCGCCAGTCGAACCCGAGGTGTACATCCAGAACGCCACTTCGTCGGAGTTGGTCGCGGCAACGCATGGCTCGCCGCTCTCATGGGCGAGGACGTCTTCGAACAGATGAACGTCGTTGTTCGGAAACGCCGCCTTGTCCGAAGGCGTCGCGCCGATCAGGATCACGGTGCGCAATTCGGGCAATCGATCGACGATCGCCGCGATCGGCTTGGCGAGCGCTGCCTGCACCACGATCGCGCAGGCGCGGCTGTCGGCGAGCACATAGGCGTATTGCGATTCCGTGAGCAGGATATTGAGCGGCAGCGCCACCACGCCGCCGCGGATCGCACCGAAGAACGCGACTGGAAAATCGACGGTGTCCAGCAGGAGGAGGGCGAGGCGGCTCTCCTGGCGGATGCCGAGCGTCTTCAGCGCCCGCGCGAACCGGCAGCTCTGCGCCTGCAACGCGCCGTAGGTCAGCGTACGTTCCGGATCGGTGAAAGCGACCTTGCCGCCGAGGCCGCGCGCGACGTTGCCGTCCACGAGATCGGCGGCGGCGTTATACGCCCTGCGCTGCACAATCTCGTCGATCGACAATCCCATGCGCGTTTCCGGCCGCACCCGATCCTGGGCTTGGTTGTATCCTGCACAATCCCCCGGACCGCGCAACACAGCGCCGCAGGCTTGAGACATTGCTGCCGGTGCGCGGCGGGGGTAGCCTTCGGCAACCAAACAGAGACTGCCAGGAGAACGCCAGATGAATATCGCCACGGGAGATGTGCTGCCTGCCTTCGACGCCGACGCCGGAGCCGCGCCGCGCGGATCGGCGAACATCCGTCACCTCAGCCGGATGGAGCTGCCGGGCGGCGGACAGATCGTCATCCAGGGCACCACCGCCTTCGTCGGCCATCAGGTCGGGCCGGAGGGCACGACGATCCTCGACATTTCCGACCCGCGCAAGCCGAAGGTGCTGTCGCAGATCATGTGCTCGCATCCCTGGTCGCATACGCACAAGGCGCGCGTCGTCGGCGACATCATGGTGGTGAATTCCGAGCGCGAGCCGGGCAAGGGCAACATTCGTGAATATCCGGAAGGCGGCTTCCGCATCTACGACGTGAAGGACCGCACCAATCCGAAGCTCATCACGTTCCACAAGACGCACGGCAAGGGCGTGCACCGCTTCGATCTCGACGAGAACTACGCATACCTCTCGACCGAGATGGAGGGTTATGTCGGGAACATCCTGGTGATCTATGACATCCGCAATCCGTCGAAGCCGGTTGAAGTGGGGCGCTGGTGCATGGAGAACCAGCACGTCGCCAATGGCGACACGCCGCACCCGAAGGGTACCGAGCATCGCCTGCATCACGCCATGCGCAACGGCAACCTGATGTTTGCGGGTTGCTGGATGTCGGGTGTGAGCATCGTCGACGTGAGCGACATCACCAAGCCGAAGACGCTATCGCGCTACCAGTACAATCCGCCGCATCCGGAGCCGACCCACACATTCCTCGGAGTCACCCACGCCATCGGCGGCAAACGCATCGCCGTTTCCACCGAAGAAGAGCGCGCCAACCGCGGGCCCGACACCGGCAAGCCGCACGGACCGCTGCGCACCTGGGACGTGACCGACCCGAGCAATCCACAGCTCCTGTGCACCTACGAGCTGCCGGAGGCGGCGACCCCGTACGACACCAACGTCGCGCGGTTCGGGACGCACCAGCTCCGCGAGAAGGTCGACACCGACAATCTGCTCTACGTCACCTGGTTTGCCGGCGGCTTGCGCATCATGGACATCAGCGATCCTGCCAATCCGAAGGAGCGCGGCTATTTCATTCCGAAACCCGGCGACGGCGCCAATGCGCCGCTCACCAACGACATCTACAAGGACGACCGCGGGCTCCTTTTCGTCACCGACAAGAAGCGCGGCCTCGACGTGATCGAGTTCAAGGGCTGATAACACGAATGGCTGATCTTGCTCCGCTCATTCCCGCGCAAGCGGGAATCCAGTTGCCAAAATCTATAAGACTGGGTCCCCGCTTTCGCGGGGACGAGCCGGGCTTGTTGCGATGCTGGTTATCGCGGCGACACTCCCTGCCGCCGCGCAGGAGCCGTTCTACAGCGGCAAGACCGTGACGCTGGTCGTCGGCTATTCCGCCGGCGGCGGCTACGACATCTATGCGCGCATGCTGGCGCGGCACTACGGCCGCCACATCCCCGGCAATCCGAACGTCATCGTGCAGAACATGCCTGGCGCGGCCAGCATGACGTCGGTTCGTTATCTCGACGCCACCGCGCCGAAGGATGGCACGGTCATCACCACCTTCGATCCCGGGCTGATCACGCAAGTGCTCACCGCGGACAAGCCGGTGGTCAATTTCGCCAACTTCCAGTGGATCGGCACGCTCCTGCGCGACATCCGCATCTGCTACGCGTGGTCGGCGACCGGCATCAAGACGTTCGGCGACATGATGAAGCGCAGGGAGTTCATGATCGGCACCACCGCCAAGGGCTCCAACGCCTATGTGAACGGTGCGATCCTGCGCAACGTGTTCAAGGCGCCGGTACGCCAGATCGCGGGCTACCCCGGCAGCAACGAGCAGCGCCTCGCGCTCGAGCGCGGCGAGCTCGAAGGCAATTGCGGCTCCTGGACGGCGATGCCGCAGGAGTGGCTGGTCAACCGGAAGATCAACGCGCTGCTGCGGTTCTCGGCGACGCGTCCGGTCGACATGCCGGCGGAGGTGCCCTACGTGCTCGACCTCGCGCAGACGCAGGAGCAGAAGGACGTCATCGACATCCTCAACTCTCCCGGCGAGCTGGGGCGGCCGTTCATCGTCGCCAGGCAGGTGCCGGCCGAGCGGGTGGCGACCTTGCGGGCTGCGCTGCAGGCAACGCTCAGGGACGAGGCGTTCCTGGCGGAAGCCAAGAAGCAGAGCCTGCTACTCGATCCGGTCGCGGGCGAGGAAGCCGAAAAGATCATGTCGCAGATCTATGCGGCCCCGGCGGAGCTGATCCGCAAGGCCAAAGACGTGCTAGAATAAGCGCGCGTGATCCCGAAAAGCGGACACCGGTTTTCGGACAAGATCACGCGCAACGAGAAGAATACGAAACGACGGAGACCTTCGACCATGGCTGATTTCCGCAGCTTCAAGACCGCCCGGCGCGAACAAGCCGCGCCGATGAAGCCGCTGGTCGATCCTGCCGGCTGGACCGCGAACGATCTCAGGGACGTCTCAAGCTGGAGCTACCGGATCGACGCCGACGATGCCGGCGAGCTGGAAACGGCGGTCGCGGCGGTGCGCCGCAAGGGCGTCGCCATGGTCGACATCCGCAAGGAGGACTTCCCGCTCAACGCCTTTGCCGACGCGCTCGTTGACGTGCGCCGCGAGCTGATGGACGGCCGCGGCATCGTGATGATGCAGGATTTCCCGCTCGACCGTTTCGACCGCGAGGGTGTCGCCATCGCCTATATCGGGCTCGGCGCGCATCTCGGGCAGACCATGTCGCAGAACAAGCTCGGTCACATCCTCGGCCATGTGAAGGACCTCGGCGGCGATTACCAGGACCCGAACACCCGCGGCTACATGACCAATGCCGAGATGCGTTTCCACACCGACGCGTGCGACTATGTCGGGCTGCTCTGCCTGCAGACGCCGATGTCGGGCGGCGCGAGCCGTATCGCCAGCTCGGTGACGGTCTACAACACCATGCTGCAACGCAAGCCCGAGCTGGTCGAGGCGCTGTGCGGCGACTACTACCGCTCCCGCAGCGGCGAGGTCAGCCCCGGCGACCTGCCGTACTTCAAGCAACCGATCTTCTCGTTCCATGAAGGTTATTTCAGCGCGACCGGCGCCGGCGCGGTCATCGACAAGGCGCAGAAGCTTCCGGGCGTGCCGAAGTTCACGCCGGTGCAGGCGGAGGCGATCGAGGTCTATCGGGACACCGTCGACGAGATCGCGCTCGACATCGACTTCCAGCGCGGCGACATCCAGTTCCTGAACAATTTCGTGATGCTGCACACCCGCCGCGAATATCACGACTGGCCGGAAGTGGAGCGTAAGCGGCACCTGCTGCGGCTATGGCTCTACGATGCCAACGGCCGGCCGATCCCGAAGGCGCAGCGCGAAGGCCGCTTCGGCCGCGGCGTCAGCGTCAAAGGCGTGCAGCGCATCGCTCCACTCGAGGCGGAAGCGGCGTGAGCGAAGACACGGTTCTCTACGCTGCCGACGGCAAGGTCGGCATCGTCACCCTCAACCGTCCGGCGAAGCTCAACGCACTCTCCATGGAGATGCGGCTCGCGATCGAGTCGGTGCTCCAGCGCGCCGACGCCGATGACGCGACCAGCGTGATCGTGCTGCGCGCGGAAGGGCGAAGCTTCTGCGTCGGCTTCGATGTCGGCGGCGGGGGCGGCCACGAGCGGCCGTGGCGGCACGACGCCCTGAAGTATCGCGAGCGGCTGGCAACGAGCATGCGCTGCCTGATGACGCCGTGGACGCTGAAGAAGCCGGTGATCGCCTCGGTGCAGGGTCATGCGCTTGGGGGCGGCTGCGAGCTTGCGATGTTCTGCGATCTCACCATCGCGGCCGACGACGCGCTGTTCGGCGAGCCGGAGGTTCTGTTCTCGCAGGTCGGCCCGGCGGTCGTGATGCCGTTCATCGTCGGGCACAAGCGGGCGCGCGAGCTGATCTATTTCGGCGACAAGATCGATGCCAAGCGCGCGCACGAGATCGGCATGGTCAACCGCATTGTGCCGCCGTCTGAGTTGGCCGCGGCAACCATGAAATACGCCAAGCGGTTGTCGCTGATCGCGCCGGAAGCGCTGGCGGCCGCGAAACTCGCGGTCAATCGCGGGCTCGACGCGGCCGGCTTCCGCACTGCGTTGAACAACGGCCTCGACGTGCTGGCGCCGCTCTATGCGGCGGAGACCGAGGTGGGCAAGGAATTCGACGCCATCCGCGCCAAGGACGGCCTCAAGGCCGCGCTCGCCTGGCGGAAGAAGCAGTTCGAGGAATAGCTACTCCGCCGCAACGCCGGCGACACCGGCCGCCTTGCGCGCGGCGAGCCGCGCCTGCTTCACCGGCGACAGCACCGGCTCGAGGTTGAACAGTTTCTGCGCGTTGCCGCCGAGGATATTGCGCTTGGCCTGCATGTCGATGAACGGGAGGTCGTAGATCGTCGCCGGCAGATCCATGTCCCAGTGCGGGTAGTCGGACGAATAGAGAAGCTGCGTCGGCGCGCTGATCATCTCGAAGGTGACCTCCAGCGCCTTTCTATTGTCGACCATCTCCATCGGCTGCGAGGTGAAGAACATCTCGCGCATGTATTCGCTCGGCCTGCGCTTGAGCAGCGGCGCGTCCGACGTGCGCATCATGAACTCGTTGTCGAGACGCTGCATCATGAACGGAATCCAGGCGAGGCCGGACTCGATCCAGATCGTCTTGAGCTTGGGGAAGCGCTCCGGCATGCCGTTCACCAGCCAGTTCGCCATGTGCAGCATGTTGCACCAGGTGAAGCCGAGCCCGTGCACGGCGATGAAGCGGTTGGTGAGCTGCAGGCTCTGGTCGGCCCAGGTGAAGGCGGCGTGGAAGCCGAGCGGCATGTTCCGCTCCTGCAGCATCGAATACATCTTCATGTACGGGTTCTGGTAGTTGCGGGTGTAATGCGTCGCCGTCACCATGAAGCCGACGACGCCTTTGCGCTCGCCGAACTGCTCGATGATCTTGCAGCAGGCCTCGGGATCGTGGAACGGCAGGTACAGCATCGACTTGATGCGCGGCTCCTTGTCGAGGATGGTGTCGCAGAGCCAGCGATTGTAAGCGAAGGAAAGCCCCACCTCGACCTCGTGCCGCGGACAGTTCGAGAGATTGAGCATCGGCGTCGGGAACATCACGGCGACGTCGACGCCGAGCTGGTCCATCCAGCGCTCCATCAGCACGATGTCACGATGCGGCGCGGGTGGTACTTTCTCGTTCTTGCGCTCCGGATAGCGGGTGATGCGCCCGGCAAGCTCCTGATACGAGCCGGTCTCTGACGAGATGCCGCCGCGTGACGTGCCCTGGAACCTGGCTTCGTGGCGCAGCACCGGATCTTCGATGAACTCCGCAATCTCCTTGAACGCCTCGGTCTCGTAGTGGTGCGAGTCCACGTCGGCGATGAAAAAGTCTTCGTAGCGGCGCTCGATCGCCTGCTCGGCGGCGTTACGCAGCAGCGTGCGGGTGTCGAAGCCCTCGGCGGAGAGATCGCGGAAGCTGCGCGTATGTTCGTTCATGACGATTTGTCCTTCTGATCTCTCTTGATTTCTTGCGCCGTTCACACCGCGACGTAAATCTCGCCGCCACGCTGCACCACCTCGTATTTCTTCAGCCGCAACTTCCGGTCGATGACATGGCAGCCGTCCGCGAGATGGAACTCGTAGCCATGCCAGGGGCAGACGATATGCATGTCGTCCTCGTCGAAGGTCTGGCCGAGCAGGATGCCGCCGTCGCCGATCCGGTCGACCACCTGCGGCATGCGCAGGCCCTCGCAGGCAGGGCCGCCCTGGTGCGGGCACAGGTTGCGGTAGGCGTAGTATTTGTCGCGGTGGCGAATGACGCCGATCTCCTCGCGTCCGACCTTGATCAGCCGGACACCGCCTTCGGCGATTTCGCCGTCCTTGCAAACCAGAACTTCGGGCATTTTTCGGCAGTTCCTCGTCGCTAGTTACCCGCCACTGTGTCATGGCCGGGCTTGTCCCGGCCATCCACGACTTTCGGCACCCTTGTAAAGACGTGGATGCCCGGCACAAGGCCGGGCATGACGGTGCAGTGCCTCATCGCCACGCGTCCAGCTCCGGAATCTGGAACTCCTCCCAGCCCGGCACATCGGCGACCTCGGAGAACGGCTTACCGAACGGCCGGGTGGCGTCGATGCCGATCGCGGAGGCGACGCGCATCGGCCGCGCAACCTTGGGGTCGTCGATCGAAGGGTCGGAGGGACCGGCCGGGATGTCGCCGACGATGATCACGTCCTCCTGCGGTTGCGTCCGGAACGCCATCGCCCATTCGACCTCGGCGGAGTTGTGCACGTCGATGTCGGGCTCGACGATGACCGTCCATTTCGGGCGGATGTTGCTCGACATGGCGTTGAGGATCACCTGCCGCGGTTCGCCCTTGAAGCGCGGCTTCATCGAGATCACCACGAAGAACGACACGCCCGCCGACGCGCGCACCGACACGTCGACGATGGTCGGGAACTGCGCCTTCAGCGCGCGCAAGAACGACGCCTCGAACGGGATCTGCTTGAGGATGTGGTTCTCGGTCACCGGCTTGCCGGTGAGCAGGCCCTGGAAGATCGGCTTCTTGCGGTGCGTGATGGCGGTGATCTTCGCCACCGGCTTCAGCGAGGCCGGCGTGTAGTAGCCGGTGTATTCGCCGAGCGGGCCTTCCATCACGGTGTTGTTCATGTCGACTTCGAACTCGATCACGACTTCCGACGTCGACGGCACCTCGATGTCGCAGGTCTTGCAATGCGTAAGCTCGACCGGTGCGCCGCGCAGGCCGCCGGCGACCTCCCAGTCGTTGGTCTGGTCATGCACCTGCACCTGGCAGGTGTAGGCGAGGATCGGATCGACGCCGATGATCAGCGCGGCCTTCGGCGTGACGCCCATCTGCTGGCACTTGGTGAGGTTCTTGCCGAAGCGGTGAAACGGCTGCGCCGAGAACGAGAAGGTATCCTTGCCCAGGATCAGGAAGCGATAGTGCCCGATGTCCGGCACGCCGGTTTCCGGGTCCTTCGAGACGACGATGCCGGGCGTGATGTAGGGCCCGCCGTCTTTCGGGCTGTAGGTCGGGATCGGAAAGCGCCTGATGTCGATATCGTCGGTGATGACGACCTCCTGGCAGGGCGCGCCGCCGCCGTTGCTGATCTTCGGGGCGATCGGCTTGCTCAATCCCTCGAGCACCTTCTGGGTGACGTTCTTCTCGTCGGCCTCGAACGCGATGAGCGCATGCTTGCGGCTGGAATAGACCCCGCACACCAGCGGAAACTCGGTGCCGTTCTTGTTGAAGCTCGTGGCCTTGCGGCCCTTGGCATAGGCGTGCTTGAGCGCCTTGCCGACGTCGGTGAGCGCGACCGGCTGGTTGATGTCGACGAGCTCGCCCTGCTGGCGCATCACGTCGAGGAACTGACGGAAGTCGTGGAACGGCATTCGTGGCTCTCCGGGGGCCGCTCCTACCGCAGCCCGGCGGAGCGCCTCATGCGTCATTATCGCGCGCCGCCGTGGCGCACGCAAACCGCGCATTGAAGCGGCTCCTTGAGGCATGCCAGACTTGCCTCACAAGAACGAAAATATTTGGGGAGTTAACGGCTATGAGGCGCATTGCCATCGCGTTGCTGTCGGTGTTTGCCGTCGTCACCAACGCCGGCGCCCAGGATGCATGGCCCAGCAGGCAAATCCGCATGGTTGTCCCGCTGCCGGCGGGGGCGTCGGTCGACGTGATCGGACGGCTGGTCGCCGCCAAGCTCGGCGAACGACTCGGGCAGACCGTCGTGATCGAGAACCGCGCCGGCGCCAGCGGCGCCATCGGCGCCGATGCGGTCGCCAAGGCCGCGCCCGACGGCTACACGCTCGGCATGGCGACGACCACCACGCACGTCACCAACGCCATCGTCAACTCCAAGCTGGTCTACGATCCGGTCAAGGATTTCACGCCGATCGCGATGATCGGCGTCGTGCCCTATGCGCTGTCGGTGTCGCCGAAGCTGCCGGTGAAGGACGTGCGTGAGCTGCTCGCGTTGGCGAAATCGAAGCCCGGCATTCTGAATTACTCGTCGGTAGGGCTCGGCAGCGTCGCGCATCTCGCGACCGAGATGCTCTCGAACATGACCGGCATCAAGCTCAATCACATTCCTTACCGTGCGGCCTCGCAGGCGGTCATCGACCTTGCCGAAGGCCGCATCGACATCACCTTCGGAACGCTCGGCTCGAGCCTGCCGCTGATCAAGGACGGCAAGATCAAGATCCTCGCGGTGAGCACCAACCGGCGCGCCAGCCAGGTGCCCGGAGATTCCGACGATGGTCGAGGCCGGTGTGCCGGGCTTTGAAACGTCGCTCTGGTTCGCGCTGGTCGGGCCGCCGAACATGCCGGGCGCGATCACGGCGCGGCTCAACAAGGAGGTCAATGCCATCATCACCGACGCCGCCGTGATGAAGGGTTTCGATCTGCAGGCGATGCAGCCCGATCCGATTCCGCTCGATCGGATGGGCAACCTCATCCGCGACGATCTCACGCGCTGGCGCGAGATCGCGGCCAAGGCCGGCGTGAAGGCGGAGTAGCTCTAAAGCCCCAGCAGTCGTTTCGCGTTGCCGCCCGCGATGGCGGCGATGGTCGATGCGTCAAAGCCCTCCACACCCGCGACATGCCCGATCGGATCGTAGTCCGCCATGTCGAAGGGATAGTCGGTGCCCATGATGATGCGGTCGGCGCCGTAGAGCCGCACCAGCTCCGCGAGCTGATAGGGCGTGAACACCACCGAGTCGAAATAGATCTTCTTGAGATAGCTCGTCGGCGGATGCGGCAGGTCGCCGTGCGCGTCCGAGCGCGCGCCCCAGGAATGATCGATGCGCCCGGAATAGGCGGCGAGATAGCCGCCGCCATGCACGGCGAGGATCTTCAGGTTCGGATGCCGCTCGAGGACGCCGTCGAAGATCAGGTAATGCAGCGCGATGGTGGTATCGAGCGGATTGCCGATGGTGTTGTTGAAGGAGAAGCGCGCCAGCCGCTTGGCCTCGCTGAAGCCGAGCGGATGCAGCACGACCAGCGCCTGCAATTCCTCGGCCTTCTTCCAGAACGAAGCAAAGGCCGGGTCGGACAGCTCCTGGCCGTTCACGTTCGTCAAAATCTGCACGCCCTTGAGCCCGAGCGTCTTGACGCAGCGCTCCAATTCCTTGGCGGCTTCCTCGCCGGCGGGCATCGGCGCACTGCCGAGACCCGCGAAACGGTCGGGCTTGCCCGCGACGTATTCGGCGATGCCGTCATTGACGATGCGCGCCGCCTGCACGGCGATGTCGGGCGGCACCGTGTAGTAGCACTGCGGCGGCGGCGGCATCACGAGCTGGAAATCGATGCCCATGGCGTCGAGGTCCTTGAGCCTGAGGTCGTAGCCGGTGATGCGCGGGCGGATGTCGGCTTCCTGCATCTGGTTGAGCGCGCGCGTCTCCGGCGTTGCGTGCAGCACCATCGCGTTCTTCATCGGATCGAAATGCGGCTTCACGAATTCCGCCGCCGCCGGCACCGCGACATGGGAGTGGATGTCGATGGTGATCGACTTCGGCCGCGCCTCGCGGCCCGGCTTGCCGTGCTTGCGCGCCGCGGTCGCTTCGTACTTATTCCACTGGGTCATCGGGATTTCCGGCTGGGCTTGCGTGATTTGGACGCCGCCTTCTGCGGCGGGATGATCGGCAGCAGCATGAAGGCCTGCCGCTTGCCACCGAAGTGCAGCGTGGTGACGCCGGAGAAGATCTTCGGCGGCCGGTCGCGCGGGTCGTCGTGCAGGAACGGCCCACAGCCGGTCAGCTCGTTCTTGAAGTTCGAGAGCTTGCCGCCGCTCGGGCCGGGATAGACGTAGTCCTTGCCGCGGATCGAGAGCCCGACGCGGTAGCCCTTCGGCACCACGATCGAGGTCGGCCAGATTTCGATGTCGAGCTCCACCACCTCGCCCTTCTTGAGCGGCTGCTTCTTGTCGTGGGTGTGGTAGGGCCGCCACGGCGTCGAGAGCTTCTTGTCGAGCTTGCGGTGCGAAGCCCTGAGCCAGCCCTGCGCGACCGGCGTATGCGGGTCGATCGCGCCCTGGAACACGACTTCTTTCATCTCCGGCGAGAACACCCGCAGCACCACGAAGATGTCGGCGTCGCTGGTCGATGACGACACGAACAGCTTGAGCGACGACGGTCCCGTGATCTCGACATCTTCCTTCGCCGGCTCCGTCAGGAAGGTCACGCCGTCGCCCATGGCGTCAAAGCTGATTGCCGTTGTCTTGCCCTTCGGCTTGTCGCCGCACAGCGACTGGTCGGCGGGGTTCGAGATAGACCTTCTGCCATTTCGTGCGCTTGATCGGCCATTCGTCCTCATGTCGCTCGACGAACTTGCCGGTGTGACGCACCTGAAGCTGCACGCGCGGCTGCTTGTCCCAGCCGTTCTTCTTGCCGTGCAGGAAGTGGTCGAAGAACCTGAGCTGCAGCTCGCGGCCGTAGTCGGTGTAGAAATGCGTCCAGTGCTCGATACCGTGCACTTCGAGCCACTTGTCCTTCGCCGCCGCGCGGAAGAAGCCCTCGAAATTGCCGCGCGGATGCAGCGGCTGCCCGCCCCAGTTGGCGCAGGAGAGGAACGGAGTTTTCACCTTCGCCCAGATCGGCGAGCGGCCGCGGTGGTAGTCGTCCTCGAGCGGATGCGCGCGGATGTCGTCGCCGAACGGCACGCGGTTGCTGGCAAGCTCCTGCTCCGACAGCGTCTCCGGCCCGCAAACCAGCTCGCCATGCACGCGGCTGCGCTTGCCGCGCTCGCCCGCGCCGTACTGCACGGTCTTCACCTGCATGTCGTACCAGTTCTCCCAGAACGTGCAGACGATGCCGCCGTGATGCGTCATGTCGCGATACCAGTCGGCGCAGCCCTCCCAGATGCACATCGCGGCAAGATGCGGCGGCTGCAGCGTCGCGACGTGCCACTGGTTCGAGCCGTAATAGGAAATGCCGTTAAGCCCGATCTTGCCGTTCGACCACGGCTGCACGGCGGCCCATTCGATGCAGTCGTAGAAGTCCTTGGTCTCGCGCGGCGAGAACGGATCGACCTTCCCCGGCGAGCATCCGGCGCCGCGCAAATCCACGCGCACGCAGGCATAGTCGTGCGGCACCCATTTCTCGGGGTCGACCACCTCCCACTGCTGGTAGAGGTTCGACGAGCCCGCGGTGACGTCGGGATGCTCGCGCGTCATGCGCTCCCACGCGCTTGGATAGCCGTCCTGGAACGCGAGCCCCTTGGCGTAGGGGCCATAGGTGAGGATGACAGGATATTTTCCGTCCTGTACCGGCCGGAACACGTCGGCGCGCAGCACCAGGCCGTCGTCCATCGTGATCGGCACGTCCCAGTCGATGCGCATGCCGTCGCGGACTTCGCTACGAGGCGTGAGACGGGTGCGGTCGTCCATTGAGTGTCCTCCCGATTTTCTTGATGTCTACTATTTCACAAAATCAAAAGACAATCATTCCGCCTTGATGCCGGCGTCGGAAATAACCTTCGCCCATTTGGCGCGGTCCTTGACGATCAGATCGCGTAATACCTCGGGGCCGCCGCCGGACACGACCAGACCCTGCTTGGCGAGCGATGCGATCATCTCCTTGGTGCGGACGATCTCGTTGATCGCCGTGTTGTAGCGCGCCACGACCTCCGGTGGCGTGCCGGCCGGCGACAGGAGACCGAACCAGAGGTCGTTCTCGACCTCGCCCAGGCCCTGCTCGTGCAGCGTCGGGACGTCCGGGACCGCGGCCGAGCGTTCGCGGCCGGCGACGCCGAGCACGCGGATCTGCTTGTCGCGCATGAACGGCAGCGCGACATGGGTCGGGATGAACATCGCGCTGACGTGATTGCCGATCAGGTCGGTCATCACGCCCGAGGTCCCCTTGTAGGGAATGTGGGTGAGGTTCACGCGGGCCGCCTGCTTGAACAGCTCCATCGACAGGTGATGCGGCGTCGCGAAACCGGCGGAGCCGTAGTTGACCGAGCCCGGCGGCTGCGACTTCACATAGGCGACGAATTCGCGCACGTCGTTGGCCGGCACCGAGGGATGCACCGCCAGCACGATCGTGCCGGTGGCGAGCTTGATGATCGGATCGAAGCTCTTGACCGGATCGTAGGGCACGCTCTTGAACAGGCTCGGATTGACCACGAACACCTTCGCGATCATCAGCAGCGTGTTGCCGTCGGGCGCGGCGCGCGCCGCCATGCCGGTGCCGATATTGCCGCTGGCGCCGGTCCGGTTGTCCACCACCACCGGCTGGTTGAAGCGGCTCGACAGGTCGGTCGCGATCGAGCGCGCGAGGATGTCGATGCCGGTGCCGGGTGAGTAGGGCACGATGATGGTGATCGGGCGGCCGGCGACCTGCGCGGCGGCCGGAAACGGTACGGCGGCCGACAACGCGAACGCGGCGAGCGAGGTCGACAGCTCGCGCTTGGTGACTTCACGACACTTCATGCTATTCCTCACGCCGAGTTTCGGCGGCGCGCAGTATGCGCGCTCACGTTTTGCATGGGAATAGTCGATGCCTGCTGCGTCGAAAAGCGTCACGCACACACCGGTCCTGATCGTCGGCGGCGGGCCGGTCGGGCTCGGGCTCGCCGCCGATCTCGGCTGGCGCGGCGTCGCATGCACGGTGGTGGAGCAGGGCGACGGCTCGATCGCGCATCCCCGCGCCACCGCGGAGAATGCGCGCACCATGGAGCTGTTCCGCCGCTGGGGGATCGCCGAGCGCGTGAAGGAGGCAGGTACGCCGCCCGATTTCCCGCATACCGTGCTCTATCTGACGAGCCTCACCGGCTATGAGATCGCGCGCATCGACCGCCCCGGCCACGGCGGCACTGCGCGCACGGCGATCAGCCCGGAGCGGCCGCAGCGCTGCAACCAGCTCTGGCTCGATCCGATCCTGCGGGATTTTGCGGTGAGCTTTCCGACCGTGACGCTCGCGATGCGCACGCGCTTCGAATCTTTCGTGGAACGCGACGGCGGCATTGTCGCGACCGTCACCGATCGCGCGAGCGGCGAAACCCGGGAGATAGCGTGCGACTATCTGGTCGCCTGCTGCGGCGGCGCCAGCTCGATCCAGAAGACGCTCGGCATCGCCATGAACGGCGTGCCGACGCTCGAATACAATCTCAACATCTTCTTCCGCGTGAAGGAGCTGTGGAACTATCACAACAACGGCAAAGGCGCGTTGCACTTCTTCGCCGACGCGCAAGGCATCTGGCGCACGCTGGTGCAGCTCGATGGGCGCGAGCTGTGGCGGCTCGGCATCCGCGGCCAATGGCATTTCGAGAATCCCGACAAGGTCGACGCCTCGGCGATGATCACCGAGATGGTGGGGCGCGAGATCCCGCACGAGGTGGTGTCCACGTTGCCGTGGGTCGCGCGAGATCTCGTCGCCGACCACTATGTGAAAGGACGCGTCTTCCTCGCCGGCGACGCCGCGCACCAGAACACGCCGTCCGGCGGCTTCGGCCTCAACACCGGCATGGGCGACGTCAACGATCTCGGCTGGAAGCTTGCGGGGCTGGTGCAGGGCTGGGGTGGGCCGCGGCTGATCAACTCCTATGAAGCGGAGCGGCGGCCGGTCGCGGCGCGCATCGTTAAGCAGGCGACCGACAATTTCCTGCGCGACCGCAAGCGTCCGTCGCATCCGGAGATCGCGATGGACACGCCCACCGGCGCGGAGGCGCGCCGCGCGATGGGCGCGGCGATTCTCGAAGTCGCAGTCGAAGGTCTATCTCACCGACGGCACCGCGCTCGGGCAGGTCTACGACAATTCGCCGATCGTCTGTGACGACGGCACGCCGCCGCCCGAGGCGAGCGTCAGCGAATACCGGCCGACCACGCGGCCGGGCGCCCGCGCCCCGCATGCCTGGCTCGCCGATGGTTGTTCGACGCTCGATCTGTTCGGCCGCGGCTTTACGCTGATGAAGCTTGGCGCCGATGCGCCGGAGTCATCCGCATTCGAATCCGCCTTCGCGGCGCGGCGCGTGCCGCTCACGATCGTGGCGCTCGACGATCCCGAGATCGGCGCGCTCTATGAGCGCCGCATGGTGCTGGTGCGGCCGGATGGCCACGTCGCCTGGCGCGGCGACGCGCCACCCGCCGATCTCATCGCGGTCGTTGACCGCGTCCGCGGGGCGTAGTCGTTACTTCTTCGGCGGCGACGCCGCGAATTGCGAGCCGCGCACGCACATGCGGCCGCGCGGGTCCTGCCAGAGCTTCTCGGTCGCGTGCAGGTGACCGATGGCGCGGGCGACGGTGCGGAAATTGTAGGCCGCGAATTTCTCCGCGATGTCGGTGTAGTAGAGCGGCGCCTTCTCGATCGCCGCCAGGATGTCCTTCGCCAGCGCCGCCACCTCGGCGTCGTCGGCCGATTTGCCGGCTTCGTCCTTCTTGCCGTTGACGTAGTCGTCGATCTTGGCCGTGTCGGCGTAAGCGTAGGTGATGCGCTCGTAGTGCTCCTTCGGGATGCCGTCCGGGATGGTGGCGTCGATGCCTACCTTGGCGCCGGTCGGCACGATACCGGCGCCCTGCGGCAGGCTCGGATCGAGCGGCTTGGCGCGCGCGTTGCCGACGATCATGACGTCCTTGTCACCCTGCACGCGGGTGGCGATCGCCCATTCGACGTCCATCGGGTCGAAGACATCGATATCGTCGTCCACCACGACCACATGCTTGAGGTCCATCACCGAGAGCGCCGCGAGCAGGGCGTTCTTCGCCTCGCCGGGCTGCTTCTTGATCGAGATCACCGCGTGCCAGAACGCGCAGCCGCCGAGCGTGACGTTGATGTCCTTCACCTGCACGCCGGCGGTGCGCAGCGCCTGCCGGATCGCGGCATAGCGCGTCGGCGCCGCGAGCCAGGTGTTCTCCCACGGCATGTGCAGGTTGTAGTAGATCGCGTCCTTGCGCATCGACACTGCCTTGATGCGCACCAGCGGGTTCCAGTGCAGCCCGCCCATCAACCGCGTGAACTCGCCGAAGCGGCCTTCCGGCCAAGTCCAGCCAGTCGGCAGGATCTCGCCCTCGAGTACTATCTCGGCATCGGCAATGTAAGGCAGGTCGATGGTGGAGCAGGGCGCCAGTTCGACCGGCGCACCGCGCAGGCCGCCGGCGATCGCCATCTCGTCCACCCCAAGCGGCGCGCGGTAGCCGGAGCCGGTGATCTCGATCGGATGCGTGCCGATCGAGATCGAGATCGGCAGCGGCTCCTTGCGTTCGAGCGCGCGCTGCGCAAACAGCCGCATGTTGTTGGGCGTGACGATGTCGATGCCGGTGAGGTTCTTTTCCTTCACGATGAAACGGTAGATGCCGGAATTGACCCCGAGCTCGGGATCGCGCGTGATCACGACGCCCGCCGTGATCATCGGCCCGCCGTCGTAGATCGACGACATCGGTATAGGGATCTTGTAGAGGTCGACGTCGTCGCCGGTCATCACCACCTCGCGCGTCGGCGAGGTCTTCACGTGCTTGGGCGGAATCGGCTTCGCGATCGCGGCCGAGAGCTTGTCTTCGATTTCTCGATAAGTCTCGGCGCCAAGCCCCATCATCGCGCGCTCGCGCGAGCGGATGATGCCGGAGACCACCGGCATGTCGTAGCCGATCACCTTGTGGAAGAAGAGCGCGGTCTCCGCCTGATCCACCAGCGTCGCGATGTGGCGGATGTCGACTGGCTGATGCAGGTCGACAAGCTCGCCGGTCTGCCGCAGCCGGTCGAGAAACTGGCGGAAGTTTTCCTGCATGACGCGCTCCGAAAAAAATTGATCCGCGATGGGTAGCGGAACGGCACCCGCTGTCAATCAAAGGGCGGGGAGCGGACGACGACCGGGCAGCCCGCTTGTGGGAGGGATCGCGAGTCGCCCGGCCGTCGGGGGGCTTGCAGCGGGGAAAATATCCTAAGAAGTCGCTGTTATGCAATACGATCATGCTAACTTATTCCTATATAGTAGGATGACTTGCCAAAATCGCAATCTGATGTAGAATATTACTACTGATTCAGATGCGTTTTGGAGCAAGCCATGCTGCAAGCCCGCCCATCGCCGCTTGAAAGCCGCCGCAGGCAGGCGATTTCGACGTCCGCGCTGACCTACCCCGTTGCCCTGCTGATGGCGGAGATCGGCGACGCCTGCGACGGTCTGGCCGAAGCGATGGGGGCGCGCATCATCCATGCGCTGCGCGTTGCGGCGGCGATGCCAGAGCTCCTAACCGCGGAACTGCGTGCCCCGGGCGCTGGCTGCTACGCCCGCCACACCATCGCCAGCGATCCCGCCGGCCGTTTTACGCTGCTCTCGATCGTCTGGGCGCCGGGCCAGTTCAGCCCGCCGCACGCCCACGACGCCTGGTGCGCCTATGCCGTGGTCGAAAACCCCCTCACCGAGACGCTCTATGACTTCGACGCACGGAGCGGGAAGGCCATCGCGGGCAATACAGCGCTGCGCGAGCCGGGCTATGCTTGTTTCGCCCCGGCCGGGCTTGAACAAATCCACCGGCTTGGTAATGCCGGGGGCGTTGGCGCGATCTCGATCCACGCCTATGGCGTTGAAGGCTCGCGCGTCGGAACGCACGTAAACCGGCTGATGGACGTCGCCGAACGCGAAAGGTGAGGATGTGAGTAGTGGGACGATGAAGGCGCTGTTGCTGCGCCAGCACGGAGGGCTCGAAAATCTCGAAGTGGTGACCGATAAGCCGATCCCGCAGGCGGTCGAAGGCCACGTCGTCATCCGCGTCCGCGCCTCTTCCTTCAACTATCACGACGTTTTCACCATGCGCGGCATGCCCGGCATCAAGGTGCCGCTGCCCGTGGTCATCGGCCTCGACATGGCCGGCGAGATCTCCGAGGTCGGACCCGGCGTCACCGGCTGGAAGGCCGGCGACCGCGTGCTGGTCAATCCCGTCAACAAGACCAAGGGCCTGATGGGCGAGATGCTGGACGGCGGCATGGCGGAATATTGCCTCGTCGCCGCGGATCAACTCGTCGCCATGCCTGCGGGCGTCAGCTTCGAGGAAGCGGCGTCGCTGCCGGTCGCCTACGGCACCGCGCACCGCATGATCGTCACCCACAACACCATCAAGAAGGGCGACAAAGTCATCATCCTTGGCGCGTCAGGCGGCGTCGGCACCGGTTGCGTGATCCTCTGCAAGCTGTTTGGCGCGGAGGTGATCTCCTGCACCTCGAGCCCGGAGAAGGTGGAGGCGCTGAAGAAGCTCGGCTCCGACGAGGTGCTCAACATCAAGGACACCGACTTCTCGAAATGGGCGGTCGAGAAATACGGCAAGCCGCAGCGCCGCACGTATGACGGCGGCGTCGACGTGGTGATCAATTTCACCGGCGGCGACACCTGGCATCCGTCGCTGCGCTGCCTCAAGCGCGGCGGCAAGCTTCTGGTCTGCGGCGCCACCGCCGGCTACGACCCGAAGGAGGATTTGCGCTACATCTGGAGCTTCGAGCTCAACATCATCGGCTCGAACAGTTTCTACGACGAAGACCTCAAGGGTTTGATGGCGCTGATCGCCGAGGGCAAGATGAAGCCGGTGATCGACAAGGTGCTGCCGCTCGAGCAGGCGCGCGAGGGGCTTCGCCTGATCCAGGACCGTGAGGTCATCGGCAAGGTCGTGGTCGCGCCGTGATTCTCCGGCGTCATTCCGGAAGCGGCGAAGCCGCTGTCCGGAATCCATTTTTCGGATAGATAGGGATGTGGATTCCGGGCTCCTCGCTGCGCTCGGCCCCGGAATGACGCCGCTTCTCAGGAAGGTTTTCAATGTCCGACGACATTCTCGAAAAAGCCCAGGCTTCGATCACCCGCGGTCCGTACCACCAATGGCTCGGCCTGAAGGTCATCGCCGTGCATGACGACGGCATCGAATTGACCGCCACCTGGCGCGAGGAATGGGTGGTCAATCCGGAACGGCGCTACACCCATGGCGGCATACTGGCTGCGCTGATCGATCTCGCCGCCGACTGGGCGATGTTCAAGAAGCTCGGCCGCCCGGTGCCGACCATCGACCTGCGGGTCGACTACCACGCCGCGGCCATGCCCGGCGACATCACCGCAAAAGGCAAGGTGGTGAGGCAGGGCGGACAGTTCTCCTGCGCCGAAGCCTCCCTCTACGACAAGGACGGCAAGCTCGTGGCCTCCGGCCGCGGCACCTATTTCACCGCGCCCCCACCACCGCCGAAGGCGTGATAGAAATCGCGTCCGATGCCTACCTTCACCAATCTCGGCGACCTGATCGTCCGCGACCGCGACCTGTCGAAGATTGCCGTCGTCGATCTCGGCGGCGAGGAATCCCCGCGCGAGTTCAGCTACCTCGAGCTCGACGCCATGGCGAACGGCGTGGCGCGTGCACTGACCAAGCGCGGCTTCGCCCGCGGCGACCGGATCGCCATCCTGTCCGCCAACCGCGCCGAATTTATCGCGGCCTATTTCGGTATCATGCGGGCCGGCTTCGTTGCGGTGCCGGTCAATTTCAAATTTCCGCAGCAGACCATCCACTTCATCATCAAGGATTCCGGCGCCAAGCTGGTGTTCTGCGATGCGCAGCGGCGCAAGGATTGTCCCGGCGATCTTCCGGCCGTCGTCTTCGGCGCGGAAGGTGCCGAAAGCTTCGATACGTTCCTTGACGACGGTCCGTTTGACGCTGTTGTTCCGGCGCAAGGCGAGCCGGCGATGTTCCTCTACACGTCGGGCTCGACCGGCACGCCCAAGGGCGTCGTGCTCTCGCATCAAAGCCACATCTGGGTGGTGAATGCGCGGCTCGCGCCCGGGCTCGACCAGCATCGCTATCTGATCGCCGCGCCGCTCTACCACATGAACGCGCTGGCGCTCTCCAAGCTCGCCTGCGCCGCGCACGCCACCATCGTGCTGCTGCCGCAGTTCACGGCGCGCGGCTATATCGAGGCGATCGAGCGCTACCGCGCCACCTGGCTGACCGCGGTGCCGCCGATGATGGCGATGATGCTGCGCGAGACCGATTTGATGGCTAGCACCGACCTCTCCAGCGTGCAGTTCGTACGCATGGGCTCGGCGCCGGTGAGCCAGAGCCTGATGCAGGCGATCCATCGCGCGCTGCCGAAGGCGGCGGTGACGAATGCCTACGGCACCACGGAAGCCGGTCCGGTGGTGTTCGGCCCGCATCCGAAAGGCTTGAAGCAGCCGGAAATGTCGGTCGGCTATCCGCATCCGCAGGTACAACTCCGCCTCGTCGACGGCGACAACCGCGACGCCGACGAGGGCGTGCTGGAGATGAAGTGCCCGGCGGTGATGAACGGCTATCACAACCGGCCGGACGTGCCGCCGCCGATCACCAAGGACGGCTACTACATCACCGGCGACGTGTTCCGCCGCGACGCCGACGGCTTCTATACGTTCGTGGGCCGTACCGACGACATGTTCGTCTCCGGCGGCGAGAACATCTATCCCGCCGACGTCGAGCGCATGCTGGAACGTCACCCGGCGGTCGCGCAGGCGGCGGTGATCCCGGTCGACGACGACATCAAGGGCCAGAAGCCGGTCGCGTTCGTGATCCCGAAGGCCGGGCAGTCGCCGAGTGAAGACGAGATCAAGAAATACGCGCTCGCCAATGCACCGGCGTACCAGCACCCGCGCTCCGTATGGTTCGTGGACGAGCTGCCGCTCGCGTCGACCAACAAGGTCGACCGCGGCCAGCTGCGGCGCACGGCCGAGGAGCGCGTGCGCGCGGCACGGGTGTCGTAGACGCGATCGCTTAAAATTTCAGTCCCGCGGTCGCGAGCACCGGCCGCCAGCGGTCGTCCTCTTCCTTCAGGAACGCGCGCATCTTGTCCGGGCTCGAACCGACGATCGGCTCCAGGCCCTGGTCGGTGAGCGCCTTCTGCATCGCCGGATCCTGCATCGTCTTCTGCGTCGCCTCATAGATCTGGTCGACGATCGGCTTCGGCGTGCCGGCCGGCGCCAGCAGCCCGGTGAACAGGGTTGCGATCATGTTCGGCATGCCCGCTTCGACGGCGGTCGGGAAATTCGGCGCGCCCTTGAGGCGATCCTCCGACGTCACCGCGAGGATGCGGACCTTCCCGGATTCGTGAAGTTGCAGGAGCTGGCCGGTCACGTTGATGGTGGCGTACTGCACGGCGCCGCCGACGAGATCGTTGATGCTCGGGCCGGCGCCTTTGTAGGGAACGTGAACGATCTTCGGCGTATCGGTCAGGTGCTTGAACAACTCGCCGGCAAGGTGAGTCATGGTGCCGGCGCCCGCCGAGCCATAGGAGATCTTGTCCTGATTGGCCTTGGCGTAGGCGATGAACTCCTTGAGGTTCTTCGCCGGCACGCTGGGGTTCACGATGATGCCGCTGGCCGATACCGCGAGGATCGAGATCGGCTCGAAGTCCTTGCTCGCGTTGTACTGGATCTTCGGCATGATCGCCGGATTGATCACCATCGTTGAGGTGTTGCAGAGCCCGAGCGTATAGCCGTCGGGCTTCGCGCGGGCGACGTCATACATGCCGATGGTGCCGCCGGCGCCGCTGATATTCTCCACCACGATGGTGCCGAGATGCGGCTTGATCCGTTCCGAGAACTGGCGCGCGACCGCGTCGACCACGCCGCCCGCGGAGAACGGAACGACCAGCCGGATCGGGCGGTCGGGGTATTTCGCCTGGGCAAGCGCCGGCAGCGACGACAAAGCCGAGGCCGAAAGCGCAAGGCCGCCACCGAGGATTTCACGTCTGTTCATAAGGACACTCCGGAATTCATGCGCTGTCTCAAACAATCTAGTCATCCAGTCCAGCGATGTCTTGTAAGATGGTTAGGCAGGGGAATGCGTTAATGGCTCAAAATGTCGCAATGACAGAAATTGCTCGCCAGTTGCCGGTTGGCGACGAGATTTTTCTCGACCATGTCGGCCATTTCGTCCGCGATCCGCAGGCTGCGGCCGCGGCGCTCATGCGGGCGGGCTTTGCGCCGACGCCGGTGTCGGTCCAGGTCGCGCCGGCCGGCGGCCCGACCGGCACCGGCAATGTCTGCGCGATGATGACGCGCGGATATATGGAGGTGCTGTTCAAGACCGCCGACACGCCGCTCGGGTGCGAGTTCGAGGCCTCATTGGCGCGCTATTGCGGCATCCAGCTCGCCGCCTTTGCGGTCGCCGACGCCAATGCCTGGCACCGCCGGCTCGGCGAGGCGGGTTTCCGCACGCGCCCGATTGCGCCGTTCAAGCGGCCGGTCGGCACCGAGACCGGCACCGACACCGCGTCGTTCACGGTGGCGCGGGTCGAGCCCGGCGAGATGGCGGAAGGGCGCATCCAGATGCTCACCCATCACACCGAAGACGCGGTGTGGCAGAAGCGCTGGCTCACGCATCCGAACGGCGCGCGCGGGCTTGCGAGCCTTGCGATCGTCGTGGCCGATGTCGACGAAGCGGCGGCGCGCTATGCGCGGTTCACCAATCGGCCGGCAATTCGAACGCGGGCAGGGCAGGCGGTGCAGCTCGATCGCGGGCGGATCGATATCGTCACGCGCGAGGCCTTTGCGGCGGCGCTGCCGGAGATCGCGGTCCCGTCGCTGCCGTTCATCGCCGGTTATGGCGTGACGGTGAGGTCGCTCGACGCGGCGGCGGCCGCGTTGCGCAGCGGCGGCCTGCCATCGCGCCGCGCCGGCGATGTGCTGGTCGCGCCGTTCCCGGAGGAACTGGGACAGGGCGCGTGGCTGTTCAGCGCGGACAGCCAGGCTTCGTTGTTCGGCTAACCGCTACTTCGACAAAATCCCGCGCAGCCGCTCCGCTACCGCCGGCGGCGTGGCGTAGATGTCGGCGATCAGTTTCTGCGCCGCTTCGCCTGAGGTCGGCTCAAGCTCGTCGCCGAAGGTCTTGAGCGCCTCCGCGCGCAGGTCCTTGTCCTTGAGCGCTTCCGCAAACGCCTTGCGCAGCTCGGCGGTGCGCGCCGCCGGCATTCCCGGAGGGCCGAAGAACGGCTTGTTGAGCGACAGCGGGCCGAACATCAGGGTCATCATCTGCCGGGTGGCGTCGTCCTTGGCGAAATCGAGCGCCAGCGGCGCGTCGACCTTCGGATTCTTTTCGAGCGCGAGCTGGAGCAGATAGGTGACCTTTCTGTCGCGCACCCAGTCGGGCTTGGTGCTGTTGAGGCTCGACCAGCCCCAGCCGCAGCGCCCGTCGACTTCGCCGCGCTCGATCGCGATGATGGTTTCCTGAGAACCGAGATAACCGGTGATGACCTTGAACTTGGTGCCCATCACCTCGTTGAGGAACATCGGATAGATGTCGGTGGACGAACCGGCGCCGGTGCCGGCGACATTCATCGGCGTGTCCATTACATCCTTGATGGTCTTGAACTTCGACGCGCCCCAGGCGAGGCAAAGCGTGACGTCCCTGTCCATCGCCGCGAGCATCGTGAAGTCGGTCATGCGGTAACCGATCTTCCGCTTGCCGACCAGCGGCTCGATGATCGGCCCCGGCGCCACCGTGCCGAGCACAGTGCCGTCCTTCGGCGCGACCTGGTTCATGTGGTCGATCATGCGGATGCCGCCGGCGCCCGGCATCAATTGTGCGACGACGTTCGGATTGCCCGGAATGTACTTGCCGAGATGGCGCGCCATCACGCGCGCGCCGATGTCGATGCCGCCGCCGGCGGTGCCGGCGACCAGCAGCGTGACCGTCTTGCCTTTGAAGAAATCCTGCGCGGAGGAGGGCGCCTGGCTCGCGACCATGATCGCTGCAATCGCAACCGCGCGGCTGATGGAAACGAGCATCGCCGTTACTCGCCCAACAGCTTGCGCATGCGGGCGACCGCGCATTCGCCGCTGGTCAGCGTCTTCTTGGCGAGTGCCGGCGGCATCTTGGCGCGCGCCGGCGCCATCGAGATCATGCTCAGCACCACCGTGTCGAAGTCGCCGGCCGCCGCCGATTGCTCCGCGATCAGGCGGTCGTGCTTGTCGGTGTCGCCGGCGTTGAGCGCATCGCGGGCGCCATCGACCCAGATGTCCTTGATCGTCGGCGTCTTGCCGGCGCGCTTCGCCGACCCATCGAGCGTGGCCCGCACGACCGGCATCGCGCGCTTCTGGGTCGACACCACGAGGATCGAGCCGCCACGCGCCACCGCCTCGTCCATCATGCCTTCCTCGATGCGCAGCACCGGCACCGTGATGCCCTTGCGGCCTTCCTCTACCGCCGGGCCGAAGGTCGAGCCCGAGAACACGATGCCGTCGGCGCCGCTCGCCTCGCAGTGACGGAACAGGTTGCCGACCCGCGCGTACAGCGCCGGCGTGAGCTCGCCATTGGCGCCGACGTCGGCATAGAGCGACTCGTCAAGCAGGTTGAGCACCTGCGCCTGCGGCCACAGTTTCTTGAACGCCTCGTCGACGGGTGCCACCGCGAGCGGCGTGGGATGAACCAGGAAGATGCGCTTTGCCATGGTTCAGCGCGCCGGCTTCGCCAGTGCGTCGACCAGCGGGGTCACGTCCGGCATCTGGTCGATCGACCACAACCGCTGCGCCAGCTCCTGCGCCTTAGCCCCGCCGTGCACGGGCTCGACCAGGCCGATGAATTTCGCCTTCAGGCCATCGTCGTCGAGCGGGACGAGCCGCGAGCCCAGCGCTTCGTCGGCCTGCCGCACGAACTTGCCTTTGCCCGTGGTCACGGTCACGCGCGCGGGCCTGAGCTTGGGATAGAGCCGGTCGATCTCATGCGGCGCGCTGATCTCGAACTTCGCCGCCAGCCCCGCCCAGCCCGGGTCGTTGCGGACGGCGTCCTCGAAATAGGCGACCTTGATGTTGCGGAATTTCAGCGCCAGCGACATCAGGTATTTGAAGCTCAGTTGCGCGCTCGCATAGTCGTCCCAGCCGGTGCCGGCGTGCTCGGCGGCGATGCGGTAGGTCTCGACCGCGACGTGCTTGACTTCCTCGCTCGCGATCTTCTCGTCGTTGAGGATGCCGATCAGCGCCTCGACCGCGGGCTGGATGTGGCGGCAGCATGGGTTCGGCTTGATGTAGCAGTCGGTGATGCCGAACGTCGCCGCCGGCGGCAGTTCCACCGGACGCGCACGGTCCGCGTTGTAGGCGTAGGCCTGCATGAAACCGTCGCGCGCCTCGATCACGGCGGGGGGGCCTTCAACTCCGGCTTCGGCCAGCAGCGCGGCCTGCAACCCCTCACGCGAGGCGTGGCCGGCGTGCAGGCGCTTGATGTCGGCGCCGCCATTGACGAAGGCGAACAGCCCGGCCGAGCTCGAGCCGGCGATGCCGAGCGCGTTCGACAATTGCTGCGGCGTGAGGCCGCGCAGCTTGCCGACCGCCATCGCGGCTCCGAACACCGCGACCGCGCCGGTCGGGTGGAAGCCGCGGTGGCGCAGATCCGGATGCACGGCGCGGCCGATCGCGGTCACGGTCTCGTAGCCCGCCACCATCGCCTCGATCAGTTGCGCGCCGCTCGCCTTCTTCACATAGCCGGCCGAGAGGATCGCCGGCACGACGGTGCAGCCGGGATGCACGGAGCCCTTGGTGTAGCCGTCGTCGAGCTCGATGCCGTGGGCCGCGGTGCCGCCGAGAAAGGCGGCGTCGATCAGGTCGGCGCGGCGGGCGCGGCCCGGCACCGGCACGTTGCCGGCGGGGCGCGTCGCGATCAGCACCGCCTCGGCCTGGGTCGCGACATTCCCCTGCGCGCCGGAGATCATCACCCCGACGGTGTCGAGCAGATGCCGGCGCGCGTAATGGCGGACTTCCTCGTTGAGTGCGTCATGCCGCAGCTTCGAGACGAAGCCGACCACGTTGTCGGTCGCGCCCGCGGCGGGATGGCGGGTGTGGAGTTCTTCGGCGTGCGACATGAGCGTTCCTCGGCGTTTCTTGGGCCTTCGGGAGGGGCGGCGCGTATTATGCCTCGCTCAGACCAGCTTCACCAGCGCGTCGGTGGCTGTCACTTGGCCAGCGCATTCTTGTAGATCGTGCCATCCTTCATGATGACCAGAAAATTCTTATGCGGGTCGGCGACGAGCCTGATGTTCTCCAGCGGGTTGCCGTCGACGAGCAGCAGGTCGGCGAGCGAGCCTTCCTCCACAACGCCCAGTCTGCCGGGATACGGATTGCGGAGACCGGATAGACCGAACAGTTGGGCATTCGTTGACGTCGCCATGATCAATGCTTCGGCTGGCGTATACCACCGGGTCATATCGACGAGTCCATCGCCCTGCCGCTCCGCCAGCGCCGGCGAGAACAGGATGTCGGTGCCGAATGCGGTCTTGAGCTTGTACTTCTTCGCCAATGCATAGACGTTTTGCGTGCCGGTGATCACCTGCCGCAACCGCGCCTGTGATGCCGGACCCATAGCGGCGGCGGCCGCGTCGCTGAGGAACGGCTGTGTGCTCAGCCAGATACCCTTCTCGGCCATGATCCGCGCACTCGCTTCGTCCATCAGGTGGCCATGCTCTATGCACTTGACGCCAGCAGCGATCGACCGCTGGATCGAAACCGGCGTGTAGGCATGGGTGCAGACATAGGTTCCCCAATTTTCAGCGGCCTCAACGGCGGCGCGCAACTCGGGCTCGGTGAAAGTCGAGACGTCGAGCGGGCTGAACGGAGAAGCCACGCCGCCGCCCGCCGTGAGCTTGATCTGCGACGCACCCTGCATCAGTTGCTCGCGCACGCGAAGACGCACTTCATCCGGGCTGTCGGCAATCATGGCTCCGCCAAGCTGCTCGATACGGCTGAGCATTCCGCCAAGTGTCCTCGGCAGATCGGAGAACTGGCGAAAGTCACCGTGGCCGCTGGTCACCGTGATGACCGCCCCGGACGGATAGATGCGCGGCCCGGGCAACAGCCCTTCATCGATGGCGCGTTTCAGGCCGAAAGCGGGCCCGCCCAGGTCGCGGATGGTGGTGAAGCCACGCATCAGCGTGGCGGTGGCCTCGGCGGCGGCCAAGAGGTTGCTGTAGCCGACGTCGCTGGAAAGAAGCTGCGCGGGCGTCGACCGCACCATCATCGCGTGCCAATGCGCGTCGGTTAGGCCCGGCATCAATGTCCGACCGCCGCCGTCGATGATCCTGGTGCTCGCGCTTCGGTCGACGGCGATGGGCGCTCGGGAAATTCTTTCGATCAGGTTGCCTCGAACCAATACGTTCGTCGGTTCGGACAAGGACGTCGTCTTGCCGTCAAAGACCCGTACATTGTTGAAGAGCGTCACGGGAGTGGGCTGTTGGGCACCTGCGGCGCTTACCGAAAGAACGAGCGCACAGGCCAGCATCGCCGAAGCCAAACCGCGGAAAGATAAGAAAATCATTTCAACGCTCCCTGAGGTACGCTGACCACGTCTCACACGAGCTTCACCAGGGCATCGACTGCGACCACGCCGTCGGTGCGGACGATCAGCGGATTGATCTCGGCTTCGACGATCGAAAGCTTGTCGGCGAGCCGCGACATCGCCACGATCGCGTCCGCCAGCGCATCGAGGTTACCCTTGGGCCGGCCGCGAAAGCCCGCAAGCGCCGCAAAGCCGCGCACCTCGGCAATCATCTCTTTCGCGGTCGCAAGGTCAATCGGCGCGAGCCGGAGACTCCGGTCGCGATAGATCTCGGTGAGGATACCGCCGGCCGCGACCATCACCAGCGGTCCGACCACGGGATCGACGCGATAGCCGATCAGCGCCTCGCCGATGCCCTTGATCATCGGCTGCACCAGGACCCGCTGGATGCGGGTGTTGGGCCGGTGGTGCGTGACATTCATGCGAATTTGCAGGATCGCCGCCAGCAGCGCGTCGCCGTCGGCGACGTTGAGCACGACGCCGCCGGTCTCGGTCTTGTGCGCGATCTCGGCCGAGAGCGCCTTGACCACGACCGGATAGGGAAACGGCAGCGTCGGCGCGCGCGTGATGCCGGCATCGACGACCACCGCCGGCACGCGCGGAATGCCATAGCGCTCCATCAGCGTGCCGGCATCGAGCTCGTCGAGCATGCGGCCCTCGCCGGCGATGGGCCGGTCGACTTTTTCGGAGGGAGGCCGCGGTGCACGCCGGCGTAGCGCGGCGGCCACCGCATCGGCGCAGGCTTCGGGCGTGCGGAAGCACGGCACGCCCGCTTCACTGAGCATGGCGAGCGCGGCCGGGGCGTCCGGCACCAGGCAGGCGGCGAGCGGTTTCGCCGCGCCGGCGCAATCGACGATCGGCTTGACCGCGAGCTCCGGATGAAACCGCGCCGAGGACCCGATGACGGGAAGGATCAGGTCGTATTCGGGAGCAGTGGTGAGGATGTCGAGCGCGGCCTTCATCACGTCGTAGCGCGCGCCCGCGAGCGTAACGTCGACGATGCGCGCCGGCTTCACGTCGATCCCGGCGGCCTTGAAGCGCGCCAGCGTTTCGTTGCTCGGTTGCGTGATCGAGACGCCCTGAACGCTCAGCGGGTCGACAACCATGGTGGCGCCGCCGCCGGTGGTCGTCACCACGCCGACCGCGCCGCGCCGCGACTTTTGCACGGGCACGCGCATCAGCAGCGGGAGGCCTTCGATCAGGCCGTCGAGGGTCGTCACCCGTGCGATCCCGCAATCGGCGAGAAACGCATCGGCGATGTCGTCCTCACCTGCGAGCGCGCCGGTGTGCGACACCGCGAGCTCGCGCGCGGCTTCCGAGCGGCCGAGCTTGTAGGCGATGATCGGCTTGCCACGTTGGTATGCGGCCAGCGCAAAGCGCCGCAGCGCGTCGGCATTGCGCATGGTTTCGAGGAATAGCATGTAGCCGTCGATGCCGGGATCATCGACGGTCGCTTCGCAGATCTCGCCGAGCGAGAGATCGACCTCGTTGCCGACCGAGACGAGCCCGGCGAATCCGAGACCGCGTGCCTTCCCGCGCGAAAGCAGCGAGCCGATCATGCTGCCCGAATGCGAGGCGGCGAAGATACGGCCCGCGGGCAGTTCCTTCTCGTCGAAGGCGGCATTGGCGGTGAGCATCGCGCGCGTGCGCAGGTCGACGATGCCGAGGCTCGACGGGCCGACCACGCGGATGCCGGTCGCGGCGCAGATGTGGCGCAGGCGCGCCACGCGCCGATCGCCCTTCTCGCCGGCTTCGGTGAAGCCGTCGGCGAGCACGGTCGCCGCCTTGACGCCTCGCTTGCCACATTCCTCGACAGCCTCCAGCGCCGCGTCGGTCGGCGTCACGATGTAGGCGTGGTCGGGCGCTTCCGGCAGCGCCGCGAGCGAGGGCCAGGCGCGCTGCTCGAGCACGGTGTCGCGTCCCGGATTGATGGGATAGATGCGGCCGGCATAGCCCATCTGCAGCAGGTATTTCAGCGGGCGTCCGGCGGTCTTCGAGGGGTCGTTCGATTGTCCGACGATCGCGACCGATTGCGGCGCGAACAGCGCCTCACGCAACGTGTTCATGTTACTCCGCCGCTTCCGCCCTGCGCGGCGGCCGCTGGTCGAAGCGGCGGTCGAACACATGCTCTGCAATCCGGTTCTTCAACATCTCGATCGAGCCGCCGGCGATCATCCAGCCGCGGCAACGCCGCATGCAGTATTCGACCAGCGCCTCGCGGCTGTAACCGAGCGCGCCCATCGCCTGCACCGCCTCGTGCGAAACCTCGAAGCCGGCCTGGTTGCAGGCCGTTTTCGCCACCGCGGTCTCATAGGCGGAGGGCAGCCCGCGGTCGGCATTCACGGCGGCGCGATAGAGCAGGAGCTGCGCCGACTCGAGCTTGATTGCCATATCCGCGAACTTCCATTGCAGGCCCTGGAATTCGCAGAGCGGCCGGCCGAATTGCTCGCGCGTCGTGCAGTAGTCGCGCGCGGTGTTGTAGGCGTAGCGGCCGAGCGCCAGCGAGCGCGCGGAGTTGCCGAGCCGCTCGACGTTGAAGCTCGCGATCTGCTTCTTGAAGCCGCCGGGGCCGAGCAGCACGTTCTCGGCCGGGATGCGGCAATTCTCGAAATGCAGCTCCGACCATTCCTCGCCGCTCATGAAGCTCGACGGCGTGCCGACGGTGAAGCCGGGCGTATCGCGCTCGACCAGCACCGAGCCGATGCCGTCGAGCCCGCGCCCATAGCGCACGTAGACCAGGAACACTTTCGCGTCGGGGCTGAACGTCGAAAACACCTTCGAGCCGTTGATGACGTAGTGATTGCCGTCCTGCTTGGCGCTGGTCGTCAGCTCCGTCACCGCCGAGCCGGCGGCGGGCTCGCTCATGCCGAGGCTGATCACGGCGCCGCCGGAGAGGAGCGCCGGCAGCCAGCGCTGCTTCTGCGCCGGCGTTGCATACTCGGCAAAGGTGCGGATCGGACCGAAATTGCCGAACTGCACCACGTCGGCGCTGCGCGGGCACACCAGCGCCACCTGCTCGATGGCGATCACCGCGTCCATCAGCGTGCCGCCGATGCCGCCGTCCTTCTCGGGGATGGTGATGCCCATGAGCCCCTGCTGGCTCATCAGCTTCGCCACGTCGAACGGGAAGCGCGGATCGTGGGCGCGCTTGAGCGCGTCCTTGGCGAGATGCGCCTGCGCGAACTTGTGCACGGAATCCGCGAACAGTTTCTGTTCTTCGGTGAAGTCGAAGTTCATGGGGTCATCTCACGCTATGAGCGCCTGCCGGAACCGGTCGCGGCAGAACGCGGCGTCGAAGTTGCGTTTGAAGGGCGGCGGCTCGGTCGGCTTGACGCGCAGCAGCACGAAGCCGGCGCTATTGCCTTCGCGGATGAAGCGCGCGCCGCGTTCGAGATCGGCCTCCTGGGCCGCCGTCATGGTGCGCTTGATGCCGCATCCAATCGCGATCTTTTCGAGGTCGACGCCGAGGCTGGTATGGCTCTTCTGCCAGCCGGTCTCGCCGTAGTGGCCATTGTCGACGCAGACGATCACGAGATTGGGCGGGTTCATCACCGCGATGGTGGCGAGCGCGCCGACGTTCATCAGGAGATCGCCGTCGCCGGTCACGACCAGCACCTGCTTCTTCGGCTGCGCCAGGGCGAGCCCGAGCCCGATCATGCAGGGGGCGCCCATCGCTCCGCCGAGTGAAAAGATGTGGGCCTTGTCGCCGGTCACCGCGCCGACATCGTGTGCCGAGCCGCCAAGTCCGGTGACGATCAGAAAGTCCTCGTGCCGTCCGATCAGCTTCGGCATGGCGTCGCCGCGATCGAGCACGACGCCGGGCAGCGCCTTGGCGAGCGCGGCCTTCTGGGCTCTGAGTTCCTGTGGCGTGGTCATTGCGATTCTCAGAACGGTTTGGCGCCGATCAGCCGCTGCGTCAGCAGCACGGCGACCGACTGGCCGCTCTTGAACACCATGGTGATCGCCGCGCTGACCACCTCGATGACCTCGTCCGGGTGCTCGGCGCGCAGCACGATCACGCCCATCGCTTCCAGCACCGGCGTGACCGCCTGGCCCATGGCGAACTGCCACGGATTTCCCTCGCCGAAGTCGCCGCGCATGCTCACCAGCGTCAGGAATGGAAACCGCGCGCCCTTGATCAGCGACAGCAGGTTGATGCAGTTGCCGACGCCGCTCGACTGCATCAGCAGCACCGCGCGGGCGCCGCCGAGATCCGCGCCGGCGGCGAGCGCCACGCCTTCCTCCTCGGTGGTCAGCGCGACCGAATAAACGTCCGGATCGGCGAGCGAGCGGTCGATCAGGACGGCATGGCCCGCGTCCGGCACGTAGCAGAATTGCGTGATGCCGTGTCGGCGCAACAGATCGTAGAGATCGTGCTGCCACGGGGCTTTGCTCGCCCCTTTGCTGTCGACTTTGGCGTCCATGGGCGCGATTTACTCACGCTTTTGCGCCCCGCGCAAGCGGACAGGATCGAGCGCCGTTCCGAGCCTTGCTAGTTCGACGCCGCGCCCGAGCGCTTGACCACTTCCGACCATTTGCGCTCCTCGCGGTCGATGTCGGCGGCGTATTCCTCGGGGCTCGACGGCACCGAGTCGGTTCCGTCGCGGGCCATGCGCGCGATCGTGTCCGGATCGGCCAGCGCCTGCCGCAGCGCGGCGTTGAGCTTGTCGACGATCGGGCGCGGCGTCCCGGCCGGCGCCACGATGCCGTAGCGCAGCACCGCTTCGAAGCCGGGCAGGGTCTCCGCCACCGTCGGCACATCCGGGAAGACGTCGGAGCGCTGGGCCCCGGTCACGGCGAGCGCGCGCACCTTGGCTTCCTTGACCAGCCCGATCGCGGACGGCAGCGACGAGAAATACATCGAGACGTGACCGCCGAGCAGATCGGTGAGCGCCGGGCCGGTGCCCTTGTAGGGGACATGCACCAGCTTGACGCCCGCCATGTACGCGAACAGCTCGGCGCCGAGATGGATGCCGGAGCCGACGCCGGCCGAGGCGTAATTGAACTTGCCGGGGTCCTTTTTGGCGAGCGCGATCATCTCGGGGATGGTCTTCGCGGGGATCGACGGATGGATCAGCACGATCATCGCGCTCGATCCGATCATACCGACCGGGGCGAAATCCTTGCGCACGTCGTAGCCGACGTTCGGCAGCAGCGTCGGATTGACCGCGAGCGAGCCGGTGCCGCCGATCACCAGCGTGTAGCCGTCGGGCGCGGCCTTGGCGACCTGCCGCGTCGCCAGCGCGCCGCCGGCACCGGGCCGGTTGTCGATGACGATCTGCTGGCCGAGCGTCCGGCTCATCTTCTCGCCGACAATGCGCGCCATTACGTCGTTGCCGCCGCCGGCCGCGTAAGGAACGATCAGCGTGATCGGCTTGGTCGGATACTCCTGGGCGTGGGGCTGCGAGATACCGAGCGCGGCAGCGAAGGCGAATACGAATACGAACGAACGCATGATTGTCGATCCTGTCATCGGGTGTTCAATTGGCGACGAGGCCGAGATCCTTGATCAGCGCCGACCATTTCGGTTCTTCGCGATCGATCATGGCTGTGAATTCCTCCGGCGTGGTCGCGAGCGGCTCGACGCCTTCCTGGACGAGCAGCTTGAGCACCGCCTCGGTCGCGAGCGCGGCGCGCAGCTCGCGATTGAGCCGGTCGATGACCGGACGCGGCGTGCCGGTCGGCGCCAGCAGGCCGTAGCCGAGAACGGCCTCGTAGCCGGGGAAGCCGGACTCGGCGACCGTGGGCACATCCGGAACAAGCTGCGAGCGCTTGGCGCTCGTCACCGCCAGCGCCCGCACGGTGCCGGCGCCGATATGGCTGTGCACGTTCGGGATCGCGCTGAACAGGAGCTCGATGTGGCCGCCGAGCAGATCGCTCAACGCGGGGATCGCGCCGCGATAGGGCACATGCGCCATCTTGATCTTGGCGATGTGCGCGAGCAGCTCGCCGGACAGATGATTGACGGTGCCGATGCCCGGTGAGCCGTATTGGATCGGCTGGCCTTGCGCCTTGGCCTGCTTGACCAGATCGGCAATCGAGCGGACCGGAGACTTCGCATTGACCACGACGGCATTCGGCACGGCGCCGACAAAACCGATCGATGCGAGGTCCTTGCGCTCGTAACCGGCGTTCTTGGTGAGGCTGAGCGCGATCGTCAGCGTCGCATTGGTGCCGAGCAGGATCGTATAGCCGTCCGGCGCGCTCTTGGCGACCGCGCGCGCGCCGATGGTGCTGCCGGCGCCGCCGCGGTTGTCGATCACGATCGGCTGCTTGAGGGCGTCGCTCAGCTTGTCGGAGATCGCGCGGGCGATGACGCTGGTGCTGCCGCCGGGCGTGAACGGAACGATCAGCGTGATCGGCTTTGCAGGATAGTCCTGCGCACGCGCGCTGCCGAGCGGGCCGGCGAGGGCGGCGACCAGGGCCGCAATCAGGAATGAACGCAACGATCGTGTCATAGCGCCTAGTTTCCGACGATGCCGAGGTCTTTGACCACCGCCGACCACCTCGTTTCCTCGGCGTCGATGTCGGCGGCGTATTGCTGCGGCGTGCCCGGCTCAGGCTCCGCACCTTCGTGCCTGATGCGCTTGATCACCGCGTCGTCGGCGAGCGCCGCGTTGAGCGCCTTGTTCAACTGCGCGACGATATCGGGCGGCGTGCCCGCAGGTGCGGAGAGGCCGTAGCGCAGCGACACGTCGAACCCGGTCAGTCCCTGTTCCGCCATGGTGGCCACATCCGGCAATTGGCTCGACCGTTTGGCGGAGGTCACGGCGAGCGCGCGGATCAGTCCGCCCTCGAGCGCGCCGCGCGACACCGGGATCGGGTTGAAGCCCATCTTGATGTGCCCGGCGATCAGGTCCGTCACCAGCGGGTTCGAACCCTTGTAGGGGATCGCCTGCAGCTTGATCTTGGCCGCGCGCGCGAACATCTCGGCCGCAAGATGATTGACGCTGCCGATGCCGGGCGCGCCGTACTGGAACGGCTCGTTGGTCTTGCGGATATGCGCGAGCAGCTCCAGGATATTCTTGATCGGGAAATCCTTGTTGGCGATCACGAGACTTGGCGACACCGCGATGAGGCCGATCGGCGCGAAATCCTTGCGCACGTCGTAGCCGGCGTTCTTGTACATGCTCGGTCCGGTCGCGAAGGTCGTCGTGTAGGACAGGAGGATGGTGTAGCCGTCCGGCGTCGCGCGCGCGACCTGCCGGGTCGCGACGGTACCGCTGCCGCCGGCAGCGCGGTTCTCGATCACGACCTGCTGGCCGAGCGACTTGGTCATCCGCTCGCCGATGATACGCGCCATGATGTCGTTGGTGCCGCCGGGCGGCAGCGGGACCACCAGCGTGATCGGGCGGTTGGGAAATTGCTGGGCGGACGCCGGCGCGAACGCGCCAATGAGGGCGACAACCGTCAGCGATGCAGTGAGGACGCGTGGCATCGTTCGCCTCCCTAATTCTCGGTCGCACCTGATGCCTTCACCACCACCGACCAGCGCTTCTCGTCACGATCGATGTGGACGCCATAGTCCTCCGGCGATCCCGGCGTCGCTTCGGCGCCATCATTGGTCAGGCGCTTCTGGACGTCGGCGGTCGCGAGCGCTTCACGCAACACCTTGTTGAGACGGTCGATGATCGGCCGCGGCGTGCCGGCCGGCGCGACCAGCCCGTAGTACAGCGAGGCTTCGAAATCCTTGATGCCGGATTCCGCGATGGTCGGCAGGTCGGGCGTGAGGCTCGACCGCGTGCTGCTCGTCACGGCCAGCCCGCGCAACAATCCTTGCGATACCGGACCGTGTGTCGCGGGGATCGGCGCGAACGCCATCGGGATGTGGCCGCCGATCAGATCGGCGAGCGCGGGCCCGGTGCCCTTGTACGGGATGTGCACGAGCTTCACGCCCGCGGCATTGGCGAAATACTCGCCCGACACATGGCTGACCGTGCCGACGCCGGCCGAGCCGTAGTTCACCTTGCCGGGGTTCGCTTTGGCGTAGGCGACCAGCTCCCGTACCGACTTCGCCGGGGTGGACGGATGCACCACCAGCGAATTGGGTGCATGGCCGATCATGCCGATCGGCGCGAAATCCTTGCGCGGGTCGTAGCCGGCATTTTTGTAGAGCGTGGGGCCGATCGCGAGCGTGCCGGTGTAGCCGAGCAGCAGCGTGTAGCCGTCGGGCGCGCTCTTCGCCACTGCGCGGGTGCCGACCGTGCCGCCGGCGCCGCCGCGGTTGTCGACCACGATCTGTTGGCCGAGGATCTCGCTCATCTTGTCGGCGACGGTGCGGCCCACAATCGATGTCGAGCCGCCGGGCGCAAACGGAATGACGAGCGTGATCGGCCGGCTCGGATAGCTCTGGCCGGTGGCCGGACCGAGCGGGCTCGCGACCGCAACGGCGGCCAAGATCGCGGCCAGCGAAAATCGTGAAAACATCGCGTCCTCCGGCGCTTTTTCGTCTACGTGCGGTCTTTGAGCCGCTCGGGGGACTGTCGCCGATCCGCAGTGATAAAGAAAGGCGACAAAAGCGCCGCCATCCGGCGCCAAGTGCGTGCAACAAGGAGCCGGCGCGCGATGATCCGCAGCCGCTTCATGAAGGGACTTGGCACCGGCCGCCCCGGTGCGCTCGACGCTTAGTTGCGGCCTGATGTGCGATCAGTTCGGCGCGCACTCTTGCGCGAACGTGTCTCTGACCTCCACGAACGCTCTCCCGTTCATGCGGTTTGATTCGATCTCGTCGAGCATGTAACCGGCGAGCTTTCTGCACTGCGCCGCTCCTGCCGGTTTCGTGGCGGGCCTTGTTTTTGCGACAGGCCCGCAGGTCTGGACGACTCCGGTGAATGCTTGCCGATAGTCGGCGCTCTTGGTGTCGCCGTCATCGAGCATGCCGATCAGCGCCAAGACGCCCTGCCGGCAGGGGCCCACGCCGCTGCGCTGTTCTGCTGAAGCCGGCCCTGCCGAGCACAACCAACCGATGACGACCACCATACTGAAGGACAAGAGCGGGCGTGAATTTTGCAAGGGACTCTCCTGGGCGACGTTCGCGTGGCGTGGGTGGAAGGCGCTATTGAAATCAGACGCTAGGCAAACCGCGCCAACGACTGTGCGCGCAGCGACCAGGAGCTGAACGGCTGCTGCACCAGATAGCTGTTGTAGTATTGCGGCTGCGCGGTGACCTCGCGGCCGATCCAGGAGGGCAGCTCGACCTTCTGATCGACGTCTTTCAACTCGATCTCCGCGATGATCAGGCCGAGGTTTTCGCCCGTGAACACGTCGATCTCCCACTTGAGGTCGCCGTGCGGCACCTCGTGACGGGTCTTCTCGACGATCGAGCCTTCCCGAAGCTGCATCAGCGCTTCGGCCTGCAGCACGGGAATCGGGTATTCCAATTCCAGCCGTCGCAGGTCGGATGGGCGGGACTTGATGGTGAGTGTTGCGCTTCCGTCATCGCGAATGCGGACCCGGGTCGACGATTTTACGTTCGAGCCGAGATAGGCCTGCCGAATCGTCGTTTGCTTCGAAACAAGCTTCCGCCAGTCATCGTTACGGACGAGGAATTTTCGCTCGATCTCGAAACTCATTGGCCCACGCGATGGTAATTTGCGAACAGAAACGTCGCGATGCAGTGATGATTTGTGACAGTCAGGTGACGCTCAATTTGCTTATGAGCCAGAAAAAAAGCAAGCCGGGTCATTCGCTAGACTTTAGGCTGATATGCAGCGGCTTGACGAAATTCGCCGCGAAATCAGCGCGGTTTACGCTTTCGATATGTGCACAAACGTCGAAAGAAAAATAACTTTTGAGCTGATTTGCCCCGATTTATCTTCCGTCGCTCGCCGGCAATAGTACCGACGGCTCGCGTGCTTTCGCGGCGGCATCCCCCGGCGGCATTGTGTCGTCCCACAGCTTGCCGACGAAGCGCGCGCCGGTGACGCCGTCGGACAGCCGCGACGCGAGCCAGAGGACCGGCGGCACCATCACCGACGGCGGCAACAGCGAGCGGCCCATCGCGGCGAGCTCCTTGCGCGAGGCCTCGTGCACGAAGTCGGTGTCGGCGGCGCCGCCGGGAATGAGTGAGTTCACCGTGACGCCGGTTTCCTTGAGCTCCTGCGCCCAGATCAGCGTCTCCGCCTCGATCGCGGCCTTGGTCACGCCGTAAGGCGAGTTGTTGCGGCGTTGCATGGTCGCGAGGCTGGTGGTGACGTTGACAATGCGGCCGAAGCCGCCCTTGAGCATGTGCGGCACGGCGCTGCGCGCCATCAGGAACGTGCCGTTGACGTTGGTGACGATCACGTCCTGCCAGATCTCCGGGTCGGATTCCCAGAATTTCAGCGATTTCGTCTGGCGCGAACGCTCCAGGTGCACTTGGCCCTTGGCGGCGTTGTTGATCAGGACGTGCAGCGCGCCGAATTTCTCGACCGTTTGCGCCACAACACGCTCGCAGTCGGCGCGGCTGGTGATGTCGCAGCGGATGCCGATCGCCGTGCCGCATTTCGGCTGACCGGCGACCGCGTTGGTGGCAACGGTGAGCGCGGCGCCGTCGACGTCTGCAAACACCACATGGGCGCCGGCACGGCAGAGGCCCAGCGCCATTGCTTGCCCGAGACCACGCGCGGCGCCGGTGACGATGGCGACCGTTCCGTCGAGGCGAATGTCCGCAGCGGCCATCGCGCGCTATTGCCCCATCGCGCTCGGCGCGAACAGCTCTTCGAGCTTCATCAGCCGCGGCGTCAGACCTTGTTCGTGCGAATAGACCGCGGCAGTCTCGAGCGTCTTGCGGTTGGCGTTGATGCCATGGCGAATCGCCGGCTCGCGCAGGGCCTTGCCGGCCTCTGCCGAAATCAGCCCGGCCCAGACGTGATACTCGACCTGCGCGATGCGCTGCTGGTTGGCGATCTCGTTCGCCTTGTCGTAGGCCTTGAGCAGATTGAGCACGGTCCACGGATGCTTCTCGGCGATCTCGCGCCGGATCACCATGCCGTGGTTGATCGGGAAGATGCCGGTCTTCTGGTAGTACCGCACGCCCTCGGCGATCGGATCGGGGAACAGCGTTTTGATGTCGGGATGGTGGTCGAGGTCGATACGCGATCGATCGACGAGATTATTGTCGCGCAGATAGTGGATGGTGGCCTGCAGTTCGCCCGATACCATCATCTGCCCGAGGCTCTTCTCGATCGGGATCTGGTTGACGGTCGTGCCGGGTGGCGGCTTGAAGCCGGTGGACCCGCCGTGGCTGTGGGTCGGCACCCGCTCCATCCAGTGCTCCATCTCGCTCTGGTGCACGCCGAACTCGTGCTGGAGCGCGCCGCGCGTCCACAGCGCAGCGGTCTGCTGATACTCCGGCACGCCCGCGCGCTTGCCCTTGAGGTCCTTGGGCTCGTTGATGCCGGCGTCTTTGCGGACAAGGATTTCGGTGTGGAAGAACTTGCGCGTGGTGAAGATCGGGATGCCGATCCAGTCGGTGTTGCCTTGCGCGGTCGCCATCATCAGCGACGACATCGACATTTCGGAAATGTCGAAGTCCTGGAATTTGAGCTGCCGCCAGAACATCTCGGACGGGTGGATGACGGTCGGGACGAGATCGATGCCGTCCGGCTTCACGGTGCCGTCGAGGATCGGCCATGACCGCGGATTGGCCGCGGTGGCGAGGCTGAGCTGAAGTCGCATGAGGAAGTGTCCGTACGCTGGTGACAGAACGGCGTCGCGCGACGCCCGGCGGGACGTCAACCTACAGCGGCCGCATGGGCGAGGTCCAGATCAGCGTGGCGGGTCGGGCTCCAGCCGCTTCGCCAGTACGATGGCTGGCGTGCCGGTCAATTGATGGATGTAGTTTTGATCGGTCCGGACATATCCGATGGACTGGTAGAAGGCGAGGGCGGTCTGCGAGCTTTCAACGCTGCATTCCGCGATCCCGCCGGCACGCGCGCGGTCTTCCAGGGCCTGCATGAGAGACTTGCTGACGCCGCGGAAGCGCGCATCCGGCGAGACGTAATTTAGAATGATCTTGCCGGAATCCAGCATTGCGGCAGCGCCGAGGATTTTTCCGTCTTCCTCGGCCACGAGAAAATGACGACGCTGCGAAATCCAGCGCCCGACGTCTTCGTTTGTCTTGTTGGAAAGCCACTTGGCGAGAAATGCTTCGTCGCCGTTGTGGTCCAGATGGCAGAGTTCGACGATCGAACGGCGAATGACGGCGCAGGCCTGGGCGGCGTCATCGATCGTCGCTGAGCGGACGGTGACGGGCATCGGACGCGGCGCCCCGGCGTGCATCAATCAATCGTCGATCACGTCCAGCTCGCAAAGCTCAGGCCGGTGCCGGTGCCGGCCGGCGTGCGATAGCCGGGCACGTATTCGAACCAGTCGAGATCGAGATGCTCGACCGCGCCGGCGATCGCCACCCAGTTGAGGATTTCCGACGAGCCCGCGTGCAGCTTGTTGCGCGGCAGGGTCTGCAGGAATTTCGCATCCTTGTCGGCGCAGGCTTTCAGGATCGCGCGGTCGAGGTCCTCGTCCACGAGGAAGTGGCTGAGGCCGCCGGATGCCAGCACGCCGATGCGCTCGTCGCCGGGAAACGCCTCCACCGCCTTGCGCACCGCCTGTCCGAATTCGTAGCAGCGCTTCGGTCGCGGCTGGTTCGGCGGAAAATAGGTGTTGAGGAAGATCGGCACCGCCGCGACCGGCTTGCGCGCGTCCATCACGCGGCGATGCACATAGGCGATGGCGTGACCTTCGCCTTCACCCTCGGGCAGGCGTTGCGATGCCGCCATGTCGAAGCCCATGTCCATCAACGACTCCAGAAGATGAACGGCAAGGCCGGAATGCACCGGATAGTCGCGCGGGCCGGCGTCCTCGAAGAACGCCTGGCGATTCTGCACGTACCATTCCGGAAAGCGCTTGCTGTATTCCTCGTGCTGCTCGTTCGAGTTGCGGATGGTGTCGCCGTAGTAGACCGCGAACGCGGGACGGCAATCCTCCTTGTAGCTTTCGTTCTGGTCGTCACCCATGACGATCAGCGCATCGAGATTGCTGTTGGCGAGGGTCTGCGCCACGCGCTTGATGGCGTCCCGCGCGACGTTTTGCCGGGCGACGAGGTTCGCGGGCGCCACCAGATGCGCCATCTTCGGGTCGGCCTTCTCCAGCAGTTCGCCGTAGGTGACCGGGCGGCCGTCCTTGTCGCGGTGCTTGATCTTCTGGTCGGTCTCGACGAAGCGCTCCAGCGTCTCGTCGGAGGCGAGCAGCATCGGCGTATGCGACGTGCCGAGCCCGAGCACGATCTTGGCCATGACTAAGTCCTTGTGTTGAGCGGTCCGGCGGACTCTACCGCCGAACGCCACGGTGCCGCAAATCCTGCCGCAGACCGGCTAGGCGCCGCGCACGCGGTCGATCAACGCTCCAGCGTCGCCCGGCAGCGTGTCGCCGCGCCAGGCGACGTGCCCGTCCGGCCGGATCAGCGCCAGCCGGCGCTCGTAGAGGACGGCTGCCTTGGTTTCTTCGACCGTCGCGGTTTCAAGCGGAACGCCACGCGCCGCTGCGGCCGCGGTCAGCGCGGCACCGTCGGGCGCATCGGCGCCAAAGCGCAGCAGGACAAAGCCGCGCCCGAACAGGTCGAGGATCGATTGGCTGTCCCGCAGCCATGCATGTGGCGCACGCGAACCCGGTCGGGCGGACGGGACATAGTCGCCGGCCTCGTCCGGTGGCGCAGCCGTATCGTCCGGAATGCAGACAGGCGAATCTTCATAGCGGTAGCCGATCTGCAATCCGATGGTGCGGAACATCGCGCCGACGTCGCGCACCACCCGTTCGCCGAGTTGTGCGCGCAGGCGCCGGCCCTCGTCGCTGTCCTGATCGATCGCGCCGAGCCCGCCGGCATACTGATCCTGCGTGAGGAAGAACTCGGTGGTCATCGCGACGTTGCGCAGTCCGACCGGCCGGCGCTCGGCGTCGTAGCTGGCCAGCAGTTCCGGTCCGCCCCAGCCCTGGATGGTCGCCGCGAGCTTCCAGCCGAGATCGACGGCGTCGCCAATGCCGGTGTTCATGCCGAGCGCGCCGGTCGGCGAAAGCTGGTGCACGGCGTCGCCGGCGAGCAACACGCGACCTTTGCCGTAGTGCTCCGCGACGGCGCTGCGCCGGTTCCAGATGCTCAAGCCCGCCCATTCCACGTCGATCGGCCGCCCGACGGCGCGGCGCACCAGGGCGTCGCGATCGACGGCTTCCGGCGTGCGGCCGCCGCTGTTGAACGCCATGATCCGCCACAGCGCGTTCACGGGATCGACAAGTCGAATATTCGCCCACAGGCCATCGCGATCGATCCCGAGAAAGAAGGTGCCTGGCTCCTTGCCGCAGTCATCGAGCAGATTGGGAGCCTGAAAGAAGAGGCTCAGCGGTTGGCCGAGCAGGCCCTGGCCGGTCAATCCGATTCCCAGCGCGTCGCGCACCCTGCTGTTGGCGCCGTCACAGGCGACAAGATAGTCCGCGGTCACGCGTTCGCGCACACCGCTGACGAGATCGACGAGTTCGGCGGAGACGCGGTCGCCCAGATCCTCAAACGACTCCAGCCGGGTGCGGTAGCGCAAGCGCAGGGTCGGGAAGGATTGCGCGAAGTCTCGCAGGATCGGATCGAACCACATCTGCGAGCACGCCTGCAGCCGCTCGCGGCTGTGGCTCTGCGGAATCTCCGCCGCGCGCGACGGCCGCCGGATCCGGCCGAGTTCGTAGCCGGCAAGGCTCGTCACGAAGACCACGTCCAAAGGCCAGTCGGGCGGGAACGGACAGTCGAGCACCTGATCGGCGATGCCCCAGCGGCGGCAGAACTCCATCGTCCGCGTGTTGACCTCGTTCATCTTTGGCGTCGTGATCGCGCCGTCGGTCTGCTCCACCAGTTCGCAACGGATCCCACGCCAGCCGAGGTCGCCGGCGAGCGCGAGCCCGACCGGTCCGCCGCCGACGATCAGGACGGGGACGTGACGGCTTTCCACTGGCAATCAATCGATCTTGACGTCGGCGGCCTTGCCGACCTCGACCCATTTGCGGTGCTGGGCGGCGATGTAGGCGGCGAAGTCGGCGGGGCTGCCCGGCTTCGACTCGGTCCCGACCTTGGCGAGGTTGGCCTGGATGTCGTTCGCCTGCATGCCTTCGTTCAGCAGCCCGTTGAGTCGCGTCAGGATCGGCGCGGGCGTTCCCGTCGGTGCGACCAGCCCGAAGAAGGTGTAGGCCTCGGCGTCCGCAACGCCGGCTTCCGCCATGGTCGGCACATCGGGAAGCAGCGGCGTGCGATGCGCGCTCTGCACCGCGAGCGCGCGCAATTTTCCATCGCGGATCAGTGCGCCGAGGATAGCGATGTTCTCGAAGGTCGCGTGCACCGCCTGGCTCAGGACGGCGGCATTCGATTCGCCGCCGCTGCGGTAGGACACGCCGGTGAGCTTGGTGCCGCTGCGGAGCTGGAACAGCTCGCCGGCAAGATGCGGCAGTCCGCCGCCGCCGGTATGCGCGTAGTTGATCTTGCCGGGATTGGCTTTGGCGTAGTCGACAAAATCCTTCAGCGTCTTCCACGGCGACGAGGGGTGCACCACCAGGATCTGGAAGCCTTCGGTGATCTTGGCGATCGGCGCGAAATCCTTCACGGGATCGTATCCGGCGCTCTTCGACACTGCCGGGATCACCGCCATCACGCTGGTGTTGCCGACCAGCAGCGTGTAGCCGTCGGGTTTGGACTTTGCCACCTCGCGCGCGCCGATGGCGCCGCCGGCGCCGGCGCGGTTCTCGACCACCACCGGCTGGCCGAGCTTGGGCGAAAGGATTTGCGCCGCCAGTCGCGCCGGAAGGTCGGACGGCCCGCCAGCCGCGGCCGCCACGAGAATCCGGATCGGCTTGTCGGGAAAGTTCTGCGCCGTCGTCGGCGCTACCGCGACGGCAAGCGCTGCGCCGCAGACGATGGATGCACCGAGCAATCGCACCACAAAGGTTACGGCGTCGGGTCTCGTGTCGCGTGTCATCGTTCCCTCCCGGTCGCACGGCTAAGCGCTTGTTTTGCGCATGGTAGCGCGCCGATGAGGGAAAGAAAGACCGCTAATAGTGCGTCACACGCGCGCGTGCTGCTTGCCCGGCTGAACCTTCAGCGCTTCCTTGGCGGCGTCTTTGTAGACCGCATCAGCCGGCAGCACGATCGCCGCCGCGCGCACGCGCTGGTGTGCGGGATCGACGCCGGGCGGCGTCTCGCCCTTTTCCACCAGCGCCTTGGCGGCGCGCATCAGACGGTGACGCGCCATGATGATCCCGTTGTCACAGGAAACCAAATTTTCCTTGGTGCGGTCGACGATCGGACCCATCAGCTCCTGCACACCGGAATCCTGCATGGCGAAGCCGGCGATGCCGCTATAGGTGCGACCGGACTTTTGCGCCACGCGGTCGATGAGGTAGTCGTTGTCCTTGTTGGCGCGCGCGCGCCAGGTGCGCACGCCGTTGATTTCCTCGTACACCACGTGGCGGCTCGCGCCGTTGTCCATCGCCGTTCGCTCCGCCTGCGTAAGCGGGCGGGTCTCGTGATAGTCCCAGTTCCAGATCCAGCAGTTCTCGTCGTCGATCGGCACCCAATAGTGGCCGCCGGTCGGGTGGTCGCCGCGCGGCGGGATCATGGTCATGTAGGGCATGATCCATTGCGTGATGCGCCAGTAATATTTGCCTTCCTCGGCGTTGCGGCGCGCGCCGATGAGGAGACCGCCGGGACTCTCCACGACTTCGAAATGCGGCTGCACATCGCCGAGGGTGTAGTCGTTGCCCTTGGCGCCGACATAGAGCGGGTCATTGGCGAACTCGCCGCCATGCAGCCAGGCGCTGTGGCTCGAATCGATGCCGCCTTCGAGCGCCTGCAGCCAATTGCATTCCTGCAGCCGCTTGGAAACGTAGCTCTGCTCGAGCGGCACAGTGCACCACTCGAATTCCGGCAGCGCCGGCTGCTTCTCCGGCGGACCCATATAGGCCCACAACACGTCGCCGCGTTTGACCAGCGGATAGGACGTGAGCTTGATCTTCGCGCAGAAGCCGGACTCCACCGGCTCCGACGGCACCTCGATGCACTGGCCGGTGTGGTCGTATTTCCAGCCGTGATAGGGACAGCGCAGCCCGTCGTCCTCGTTGCGTCCGACCCAGAGCGACGTGCCGCGATGGGCGCAGAATTCGTCCATCAGCGCATAATTACCCTTGCCGTCCCGCCAGGCGATCAGCCGCTCGGACAAGAGCTTGACCCGCACCGGCGGGCACCCGTTCTCGGGCAACTCGCTCGCCAGCATCACCGGCAGCCAATAGCTGCGGAACAGCGCGCCCATCGGCGTTCCGGGTCCGGTCTGGGTGAGGAGATCGTTCTGTTCTTTTCGGAGCATCGTTGCGATCCTTGCAGCTGGTATCTTCAGGCGGTGGTCTCGTCCGCGAGGTGCGATTTCGCGCGCCGCTCGCGGCCCTGGTAGTCCGGTGCGGCAACGTCGCCGACGCCCTGATAGTCGATGAACTCGATGGCGTTGCCGTCGGGGTCGTGGAAATAGGCGTGGCGGCCGGTGAAGCTGCGGTGGCCCTTGTCTTCGTACAGCAGCACCTCGACGCCCTTGGATTCCACATGCGCCAGCGCCGCGTCGAAATCATCACCCTGGAACATGAAGGCGTGGTGGATCAGGAAATCGCGGCCCTTGTTCTGCGGCGTGTGATAACCGGTGCGCGCGAGCACGAAATACTGCTCGCCGCAGCGCATGAACACCGACGTGTCGTTCTTCCGCCAGAACGTCGCGCCGACGACGTCCTCGTAGAATGCCCGCGCACGATCGAGGTCGGCGACGCTCAGGCTGAAATGCAGAATGCCAGAAGGCTTCACCGGCCTGGGTGCCACCGGCCGGACGCTCGTCGCGCCTTTGAGTGCCGGGCTCTTGAATTCGCTCATCCGCCGGACTCCTTCGTGGCCGTCACGCCTTTGCAGCGGCTTTGCCCATGATATTGTGCCGGCCGGGTTCCAGCAATCACGCAGGGGAGTGCTAGCGCATGTCGTACGAGGGTCTGCAGGCCGAAGTCGTCCCTTTCAAAGGTCACAACGGCGATACCGGCGAGGCCTATTACGCGCGCCCGACGCGTGCCGGGAAAGTGCCGGGAATGGTGGTCATCATGCACCTGCCGGGCTGGGACGAGTGGATCATCGAGGTTACACGCAAGTTCGCCCACCACGGTTATGCGGCGATCTCGCCCCATCTCTATTTCCGTGACGGGCCGGGGAGCCCCGACGACATCGGCGCACGGGTGCGCGCCGCCGGCGGCGTCGCGGATGCCCAGGTGATGGGCGACGTGGCGGCCTCGATCGCTTACCTGCGGGCGCAGCCCAATTCGAACGGCAAGGTCGGCGTCATCGGTTTCTGTTCGGGCGGGCGACATGCCTACCTCTCGGGCTGCTCGCTGTCCGGCATCGACGCGGTGGTAGACTGCTGGGGCGGCAATGTGGTGGTCGACGATCCGGCGAAGCAACTCGACGCCCGCAAGCCGGTCGCGCCGATCGATCTCACCGAGAAGCTGACGGCGCCGCTGATCGGCATCTTCGGCAATGACGACGCCAACCCGAACCGCGAGCACGTCAACAAGACCGAGGCGGTGCTGAAGAAGCTCGGCAAGACTTATGAATTCCACCGCTACGACGGCTGCGGCCACGCGTTCTTCAACTGGGCGCGGCCGGCCTACCGTCCGGAGCAGGCGGCCGACGGCTGGGACAAGGTGTTCGCGTTCCTGAAGAAGAACATCGGGTACGAACTCGATCCGTCATGCCCGGCCTTGTGCCGGGCATCCACGTCTTGAACAGGTTGGTCGAATAAAGACGTGGATGCCCGCGACAAGCGCGGGCATGACGAACGAGAGGCTGGAGCAAATACATGGCAGCGGCGACAACCTCACGGCCGAGCAACGCTTCGTCTTCGACTACGTCGACCGCAACGCCCAGGCGATCGCGCTCACCGGCGACAACATCTTCTATTTCGGCGAGCTCGGCATGCAGGAGTTCGAGACCGCCGGCCTGATGACCGACCTCCTGGAGAAGGGCGGCTTCAAGGTCGAGCGCGGAATCTCCGGATTCCCGACCGGCTTCTGCGCCACCTACGGCTCCGGCCATCCGGTGGTCGCGATCCACACCGAGTACGATTCCTGTCCCGACAATTCGCAAGTCTCTGGCGTCGCCGAGCCCAAATTCATCGTCGAAGGCGCGCCCGGACATTGCGAGGGCCACAACGTCAATGCCGCCGTGCTGGTCGCGACCGCGCTCGCGGCGAAGCAGGCGATGGACAAATTCGGGCTGAAGGGCACGCTCAAAGTGTTCGGCGGCCCGGCCGAGGAGCAACTCGTCAGCCGTCCGTATTTCGTGCGTGACGGCTGGTTCGATGACGTCGATCTCGCCTTCCACAACCACATCGGCGGGGAATTCAGCGCGACCCACGGCCTTCTGCAGTCGGCGCTGGTCTCCGCGACCTTCACCTTTCACGGCGAGACCGCGCATTCCGGAGTCGCGCCCTGGAAGGGCCGCGACGCACTCGACGGCGTGGTGTTGATGGACATGGGCATGGCGCAATACCGCGAGCACATGCGGCCGGAGATGCGTGCGCACCGCGTCATCACCAATGGCGGCGACCAGCCCAACGTGATCCCGCGCACCGCGGCGGTGTGGTGGTTCTTCCGCGACCAGACCGCGGAAGGCGCGACGAAATTGTTCGAACAGGCGAAGAAGATCGCGCAGGGCGCGGCGCTGATGAGCAACACCGAAGTGATGGTAGAGGTGCTCAGCGCGGTGTGGCCGCTACGCTGCAACCAGACGATCTCGGAGCTCCTTCAGCGCAACATCGAGGCGGTCGGCGTGCCGGAGTGGAGTGCGGACGAGGAAGCGTTGGCGCGAGCGCTGCAGGCCAAGGCCAACGTCAAGGTCGATGGTCTCAAGCGCGAGGTTCCGCCGTTGAGCATGTTGAAGACGCCGCGCACCTCGGCGAACGACGCCGGCGACATCTCTTGGAAGGTGCCGATGGCGAAGTTCTATTATCCGTCCAACGTGCCCAATATCAGTTTTCACCACTGGGCGGGCGGCGTGACGCTGGCGCATTCGATCGCGCACAAGGGCGCGGTCGCGGGCTCAAAGGCGTTCGCGGCCGCGGTGGTGGAGTGCTTTGGCAATCCGTCGGTGCTCGCCGAGGCCAAGCGCACCTTCAAGGCGGAGCTCGGCGGCGTCGAATACAAGTCGATGCTGCCGGCGGAGCAGAAGCCGCCGGTCGCGCTTAACCGCGCCATCATGGAAAAATTCCGCCCGGAGATGAAGAAGCACTATCTCAAGGAGCGGCCGGAGTTTTCTTGAGGCAATTGCAAACATGGATCCGTCATCCTGAGGTGGCCGCGTAGCGGCCCTCGAAGGATGCACGGCCCGGGCCGTCGCCCTTCGAGGCCCTCGCTAACGCTCGGGCACCTCAGGGTGACGGAGACAGATCGGAGTGAAAACATGACGCCCATCTATGTGAAAGAATCCGACGTCACCGAATTCCTCGACATGCCGACCTGCGTCCAGGCGCTGCGCGATGCGTTCACCGCCGAGGCCAAAGGGGAAGCCAACATCGTGCCGCGCACGCGCTGGCCATTCGGCAGCGTGCGGCTCAACGTCATGGGCGGCGGCGAGCGCGCGACGAAGCGCTTCGCGGTGAAGTCCTACGGCGGCGGCGCGTTCCACGTCCTCTACTACACGGAAGACAAGGGGCTGCTTGCCATCATCGAGGCCAATGCGCTCGGCCAGATCCGCACCGGCGCCGCGAGCGCGGTCGCGACCGAGAAGATGGCCAAAGCGGGCGCCGGCAAGGTTGCGCTGATTGGCGCCGGCAAGCAGGCGCGCACGCAGGTGCTGGCGCTGAAAGCGGTGGGCATGCTCAACGCGCTTGCGGTTGCGGGCCGCGATCGCGGCAGGCTCGAGGCCTTCTGCGAGCGGCTTGCCAAGGAAACCGGCGTGCCGGTGCGCGCCGCAGCATCGGCGGAGGAGGCGGTGTCGGGCGCCGACATCGTCGTCACCGCAACGGGCTCCGCCGAACCCGTGCTGAAGCAGGCATGGCTCGCGCCCGGCGCGCATGTAAACGCCATGGGCGCGAATGCGGCCAATCGCCGCGAGGTCGACGCCGACTGCGTGCTCAAGGCGTCGCTGGTCGTTACCGATCACATCGAGCAGGCGAAGATGGAAGCCGCTGAGTTCATCGATCTCGCCAAGGCCGGCCGCTTCGACTGGAACAGCATAAAGCCGCTGCATCAGGTCGTGACCGGGCCGCGGATCGCGCACGATGCCAAGGCGCACACGCTGTTCAAGTCGCTCGGCGTCGGCCTCGAAGACGTGGCGGCGGCGGCGATCATCTATGACCGGGCGATGGCGAGCGGGCGGTTCAAGCCACTTTGATTCCGCGGCAATCGCTGCGACAATCCCCGGCAAAGCAAGAAGGCTTCGTGGAGTAGCCGCCGCGGCGAGCGCAGGAGGATCACATCATGCTGAGACTGGCATCACTCGCAGCCGCGATCGCCCTCGCAGCGTCTCCCGCCTCGGCGCAGTTCTACAAGGACAAGACACTGACGCTGCTGGTGAACTACGCGGCCGGCGGCAATGCCGATACCGAGGCGCGCGTCTTCCAGCGGCATCTCTCCAAGCACATCCCCGGCAATCCCAACGTCATCATCCGCAACCTGCCGGGCGCCGGCGGCGCCAATGCGATGAACCAGCTCGGCCTCGGCATCGCCGGCAAGCCCGATGGGCTCACGCTCGGCTTCTTCACGATGAGCGCCACCTCGTCGATCACCGACGATCCGGTGCTCAGGGTGAAGATCCAGGACGTCTACGTGCCGATCGCCGGCGGCCGCGGCTGGAACGTGGTCTATGCCCGCAAGGACATCGTGCCCGGCGGCTACGCAAAGCCCGCCGATTTCGCGAAGGCGCAGAAGATTTTCGCCGGCGGCTACAGCAAGGCGACGTCGCATGACACGCGGCTGCGGCTCGCGCTCGAGATCATGAACCTGCCCTACACCATGGTGACCGGATTCCAGGGCACCGGGCATCTCAATCAGGCGATGCTCAAGAACGAGGTCAATTTCACCGGCAGCTCGCTGCCGGGATTCCAGACCCAGGTGATCCCGCAGATCATCAAGGAAGGGATCGGCGTCGCGCTGTTCCACCATCCGGTGATGGCGACGGACGGCGGCCCGCAGGGCAACCCGCTGCTGGAGAAGCAGGGCATCGTCACCTTCCACCAGTTCTACCGCGAAGCCTTCGGCAAGCCGCCGTCGGGGGCGAAGCACGACGCACTGTTTCTGATGAACGACATCTCGACCAAGATGCAGCGCGGCATGCTGATCCCGACCGGCTCGCCGCCGGAAGCGATCACCGCCCTGCGCAAAGCGTTCGCGGCGCTGCAGGACGATCCCGCCTTCGCCAAGGAATTCCGGGCGATCACCGGCGAGGATCCCGACATCGTCAGTCCGGTCGAGATCGAGCAGATCTTCGAGCGCATCCGCAAGGTCAGCCCGGAGGTGAAGCGGATCCTGCGCGAGTCGGTCGGGCAGGAAGGCTAGGCCGGTAGATTGAGCCGCTTGCGGCCGTAAAGCTCCTGCCAGGCGGCGATATCTTCCGACAGGATACGCGCGGTTTCGATCAGGATTTCGGCCGTGTGATCGAGCTGCGGCTGGTGCCTGAGCTGTGCCTCGTAAGTCGCTTCGAGCGTGTTCATCTCCGCGATCATATGCTCGGAGCGTTCCTTGTAGTCCTCGAACTCGCCTTGTACGCGGATGCCGGCGAGCGCCGCGCCGAGGGCGGGAAGGCCGGCGGCAAACAGCAGCAGCCAGGGTTTCGCCAGCTTGAGAACATTGTGCTCCTCCTGTTCCGGCAGCAGCAGGATGATGGCGACCAGCACGACAAGGCCGATGCAGAGTGCACCGAAGGTGTAGTGGAAGCAGCGGTCGGCCCAGTGATGGAGCGAGTGATCGACCTTCTCCATCGCGTCGGCATTGGTCTCGTGCCAATGGCGCTGGTCGCGGACTTCGCGCCGGAGCACCGATTGCAGCAGCGGCCGCTGATAGGCGCGGTCGAGGAGAGCGCCCGGCAGGCCGACCTCGCGCAACGTCGCGCGGATGTACCAGATCGTCCACGGTTGGCTGGCGAAGTCTTTCCGATGAATCAGACCGAACTCGCCCACATAGGCGAGGAAGCGGGCGTGGCGCAGGCTCTCGGCGACCAGCCGATAGTCGATCCAGCGCTCGTGCCAGGCGTTCTTGCCGCCGTAGCGCACGAGTTGAATGATCGCGACGATGACGAACAGCTCCAGCGCGACCAGCACGAGCTTGAGGACCGGGTTTTCGACATAGGCGCCGATCACCGCGATCAGAACCGCAGCGGCCGCCAGCAGGTAGCAGAGCACGTAGGCGTTGCGGTAGAGGTGCGAGAAATAAACGGCCAGCGCGTCGGCCCAGGCATGGCGCGGCGCCACCACGTCCTTGAGCCGCTGGCTTAGCGTGCCGGCCGCAGGCGTTTCATCGACGAATTGCGAGAAGCGGGCGATGAAGGTCTCGCGCGGTTCCGTCTCGAGGGCCAGCCGCAGCGGGCGCTGGCCCGTGGTCCAGCGCTTAAGCAGGTCGAAGCTCGACGCGCGGGTCGTCTCCGGCCAGGTCTCCGCATAGAACTGTTCGAGCCGCGCGCGGGGCGACCGCTGACCCAGCGCATCCGCCGCCGGAGCCGCGAGGATCGGTGCGAGCGTCGCTTGCAGCGTCTGCTCGCTCCATCCTTCGCCGGCGCGCACGGGTTTGTCGTCCCGGAACGACTCGATGAGCACGATCGGCTGCTCACCACCGGTCGCAATCCACACGACCGGGATGCCGCCGTCACAAGCCTCCTGCGCGATCGCGCCGGTGCCGCCGGGCTTCGGCGGCGAGCCGTCCCATACGGCGATCAGTACGTCGATCTGCCGGAGCAGGAAGTTGCCGCATTGGACGTAGCCCTGGTTGCGTTCCTGCGGCGTCGGCAGTTCGGTCACGACGCTGGCGCGCGCAAGGCTCTTGAGCAAGTCGTCGCGGACATCGCGGTCGTCGCCGACCGCGGATTTTTCAAAATCCTTGAGATACTCGTCCTTCGGAAACGGCAGGATCGCCTCGACGATCCAGTCCGCGGGGCAGGCCGCGACCGCGGTCTGGTCGGCGCCCTCGGCGAAGCCGGAAATCAAGCGGATGCGATAGGGTTTGGTGGTGGCCGGCGGATCGGTAGCCGGCGCGCCGGCATAGACCGCCTTGTTGGCGTCGTAGGCTTTGGCCACCGCCGCCTCGATGGCGGCAAACGCGTCGCGCAGTTGCCGTTCGATGCGCGGCAAATCGGCCTTCGGCAGCTTGTTCGGGCGATGGCCGGTGATGCCGACGCGTAACGTCAGTCGCGGCTTGGGAGGATGATCGGTCATGGCGGCCGCGGGCACACTGGCTGGACAATCATCTAGCGCAAGATGTGCCGTCGCAACAAGCGCGACCTGAGCGGCGGCGCCGGCCGCTATTTGGTGCCGCTCGGGCCGAGCAGCTTGCGCGCCCGCGCCACCACGTCGGCCGGGATAGTGACCAGTTGCCGTGTGAGCGCCGCGAGCTCTTCGCCGGCGATCGGCTCGACCTCGACCGTGCGTAATTTCGCCTCCTGGCGGAATTCCGGGTCGTTCATGGTGTCCATGAAGGCCTTGCGCAGCGCGGCTGCGCGATCCGCCGGAACGCCCGGCGGCGTGAAGAACGGCCGGCCATAGGCCTCGCGCGAATAGAGAATCTGCAAGATCTGGCGGTCGGCCTCGGTCTTGGCCGGCGGCATCATCGGTACGCTGGCAAGCTCGGGATCGGTCGTGGGGCTGTATTTCGCCACCACGTTGATCTGCTTGGCGCGCAGGAGATCGCCATAGCTGGTCTTGGCGCTGCCCCAGGCAAGCGCGACGTTCGAATGCACCTCGCCGCGCTGCATCGCGATCTTGATCGCACCGGCGCCGACATAGCCGCCGACGATCTTGAACTTGGTCCCGAGCACCGCGTTGAGCACGATCGGAAAATCGCGCGTCGCGCTGCCCGGTGCCGAGGTGCCGACGATCATCTCCTTGGTGAAGATGTCGTCGAGGGTCTTCACCGGCGCTTCATGCCATACCACCATCACCTCGATCTCGCGGCTGGTGCTGCCGATGAAGATGAAGCGCGTCGGGTCGAAATGCGCGGCTTCGGGCGAGAGCAGGGGCGTCGTCGGCATGCCGTTGCTGGCGAGGCCGAACAGCGTGCCGTCGCGCGGCGCGACGTTGTACATCTGGTTGGCGAGGCGCAGGCTCCCGCCGCCGGGCACGTTCTGCACGATCAGGTTCGGCGCGCCCGGGATGTACTTGCCCATGAAGCGCGCGACGGTGCGCCCGACGACGTCGTAGCCGCCGCCCGGCTCGGAGCCGACCTGCAGCGTGACCGTCTTGCCGCGATAGAAATCGGCGACGGTGTCCTGCGCGTGGGCGCTCGACGCAGCAGCCGCGAGGGCGAGTCCAATGAGCGTCGTGGCAATACGCATGCTACTTCCTCCGGTAGCTCAGCGCTTCCTTCTCCGCCTCTTCGCCGCCGAGGCCGATCTGCAGCCCATAGTATTTGTCGGAATTCACCGCCTCCGGATAGAAGGCGGCGAGGTCGTGGTCGGGATAGTTCTGCAGCATCCAGTCGGCGATCTCGCCGCGGGTGGCGATCCACACCTTCGGGCGGCTTTTCACGTAGCGGATCAGGTCCTCGACCACGCGCGTGCGATGCCCGTGCGCGATGATCGGATGCGTGCCGTAGGCCAGCATCTTCGGGTGCCCGCGCTCGCCTTCGTCGTAGAGCGCGTCGAAGCAGTCGCGCCACATGCCGGCGACGTCGCGCGGAGTGTTGGCGCCCTTGTAGGTCGAGAAATCGGAGATCGCATAGCTCGTCATGCCGACGACCTTGCGGTTGCCGTAGCGGATGATGAAGGGCACGTCGGCATTGCGCAGGCCGACCACGTATTTGAACCCGCGCTCCGCGCACATCGGATAAGTTTCGGCGGTGACGTGTCCGCCCGGGCTCGAGAAGCCGGTCGCCGTGATGCCGAGCTTCTTGAACGCCGCGATGGTGTCGTCGAGCGATTTCGCCTGCTCTTCGACCGTCATGTCGTAGAAGTAATTGTGCTCCCAGCCCTGCACGATGAGCTCGTGGCCGTCGGCCGCCACCTGCTTGGCGAGCTCGGGGAACAGCGTCACGGTGTGGCCGTCGGCGTAGCAACTGGTCTTGATGCCGTGGCGCCTCCACATGTCGAGCAGGCGCTGCATGCCGCCGGTTTCGGCGAAGGCGTGTTCGTAGATCCAGCGCATGCCGCGCGCGTATTTCGCATCGGCCGGCACGCGCTCGGAGGTCACCTGGTTGTTCTGGTTGGTGCCGAGCCGCCGTTCCCACGTCTCCCACGACATGTTGAAGACCACGGCGATGTTCGCCCCGTTCGGCCACGCGAATTTGCACTTGTACATGTCGTTTCCTTTTTTCTTAGACCAGCCTTGTCTTGTCGTTGTTGGCCGATGGCGAATGCGCGTCGCGGCTGACGCGCACATCGATCAGTGCCGGCACATTGGCTTTGAGCGCGTCGCGCACCGCGTCACGCAGGTCGGCGCGATCCTCGACGCGCGTGCCAAGCGCGCCGAAAGCGCGCGCGACCGCGGCGAAATCGACGTCACGGTAGTCGCAGACCTCGGTGATGACGCGCTTGTAGCGGCTCTCCTGGGTATGGCGCTCGGACGCCAGGCTCGCATTGTTGAGCACCACCGCGACGATCGGGATGTCGCAGCGCAGCGCCGTCTCGAATTCGGCGATGTGATAGAGCATGCCGCCGTCGCCGGAGACCGCGACCGTGCGGCGCTGCGGCGACGCCAGCGCCGCGCCCATGGCGCCGGGGAACACCCAGCCGAGCGAGCCGTTGGCGCGCACCATGCTGCGGCCGGCCTGGACCGGGAACAGCGCGCCGACCCAGCCGCCATGAGCACCGGTGTCGGCCGCGATCAGGTCTTCGGGCGCCATCACCTCGCGCAGCCGCGCGACGACGTCTGCTGGATGGATGCCGTCGTTCGGCTTCTCCTCGGCGAGCGCCGCTGCATGGCCGCGCCAGGTGGCGACGCGTTTGGTGATCTCCTTGGCCCAGGCGCCACGGGCGCGTCGCAGCTTGCGCTCGTCCATCGTCGCCAGCGCCGCCTCTAAGGTGAGCTTCGCATCCCCGATCACGCCCAGCTCGGTCGGATAGTTGTGACCGATGATCTGGGCGTCGGAATCGACCTGGATCAGCCGCTTCTCGCCGAACGGCAGCGTCCAGCGATGGGTGGCGAGCCCGCCGAGGCGGGTGCCGATCGCCAGAATCATGTCGGCGTCGCGCACGGCGTCGTTGCCGACCTTCGAGGAATTGCGGCCGATCACGCCGACCGCGAGATCGTGGGCGGCATCGATCGCGCCCTTGCCGCCGAGCGTGGTCGCGACTGGGATGCTGAGCGCTTCGGCAAAGGCGGTGAGGGCGTCCCAGGCCTCGGACATGATCACGCCCCCGCCGGCCACGATCAGCGGCCGTTCGGCTTGGGTGAGGAGGTCCACCATGCGAGCGACGTCCGCGCGGTCCGGGACGACGCGGCGATCGTTGACGTGGCCGACATTGTTCTCGCGATAGGCGTCGTGGGCATCGGCGTCGGCGCGGAACATGTCGGCCGGGATTTCGAGATGCACCGGACCCGGCGGCGTGCCGGTGGCGATACGGATCGCCGCCCGCAGCATCGCCGCGGCACGGTCGGGGGAGGACACGGTCTTGTTCCAGCGCGTCACGCCCGCGTGCAGCGGCAGCCCGTCGAGCTCCTGGTATTCGAAGCGGTCGCGCGAACTCATCGCAATCGATGAGGTGAGCGAGATCACCGGGCTCGACGCCCACAGCGCGTCGGCAAGCGCGCCCGCGACGTTGGAGACGCCCGGTCCGCGCTGGCCGTAGACGAAGCCCGGCTTGCCGGTGACCCGCGCATAGCCGTCGGCCATGTAGACCGCGCCGCTTTCGCTGCGGCAATTGATCAGCCGGATCTTCGCGTCGTGCAGCGACATCCACAAGTCGTGGTCGCCGCCCATCATGCAGAAGAAGTGCTTGGTGTCGTAGGCGGCGAGTGTGGTCGCGACAATGTCGGAAACGGTAGGCATGTTAGCGCCCGCGCTTGCTTGAGGGGCCCATCGCTTCCGACTTCAGGAGCTCCCAGATGCGGTCGCTGCCATGGCCGGGCCGTTTCAGGATGCGCGATGTGTTCATGAGCGCAGCCTCTTCCGGCGCCAGATACTTGATCGGCCCGCCCAGCATTTTCGCCTGCAACAGCAGCTTGGCATTGGCTTCGGTGTAGATCGCGCGATAGACCGCGACCCTCACGTCCGGCGCCACCACCGCGTTGCCATGGCCGCGCAGCAGCACCACCGAATTGTTGCCCAGCTTTTCGGCCAGCGCCTTCCCGAGCATCGGGTTCGATATCAGCAGGTCGGTCCAGCCGGCGGCGTCGCGAGTATCGAACACCGGCACCTCCGGATAGAAGAAGCCCGCGCGGATGGGCAGGAGCGGCTCGCTGGTGACGCTGAACGGTACCACAGTCGGAGAGTGCGTGTGCACGACCGAGTTCACGTCCGGCCGCGCCTTGTAGATCTCGGAATGGATGAAGCGCTCGGAATAGATCGGCGTGCCGTCGTCCTTGACCGGTTCGCCGTCCATCCCGAATTCCATGATGTCGGCGGCGACCACGAGGCCCGGCGCGCGCGCCCGCGACAGCAGGAACCGGCTCGGGTCGCGCGGATCGCGGGCGCTGATGTGGCCGTAGCCGTCGACGATATCTTCGTTGTAGAGGATGCGGTTGCCGGCGACGAGGTCGTCGATCACGGCCTTCAGCGCAGCGTTGGTGGAGCCTACGCTACTCTTCTTTGAAGTACTTTTTTTTGTGCTCTTGCTACGCTTCGCCACATAGTCCTCCCGCTCGCATCGTCATTGCTGCTTTTGTTCAATCCATTGTAGCTTGCCACATCGCGTCGGCGAGGCGCTTGCAGCTTTCTTCGCTTTGGAAGCCGTTCAAGCCTGCCTGGATGATCTCCGTCGATACATGGCCGAGGATACGCTGCGCCTTGTCGGCAAGCGCCGCATCGTCGAGCGCGCGGCCGGGATCGCCATCGGCGGCGGTGACACGCTGGCGCAGCGTCTTGCCGCCGGCGGTCACCTCGACTTCGGCCGGAAAGGTCGCGGGGAAGAATTCGAGCAGCGAATCATCCGCGACGATCTCGACCTTGCCGGCCAAGGCGAGCGCTGACGTCTCCTTCATCGCATCGGCGCGTTCGATGTCGTAGAGCCGCTCGCGGTGATACGCCGCGAGCCCGATCTGGAACGCGGCGCTGACGATGGTTGAGGCGCGTGCGCCTGCTTCCGGCTTCATCGCGACCATGCGGGAATAGGGCGGCGGCACGCGCACTAAGACCTTGGTGATCGCATCCGGTGAGACGCCGCCGTCGATGATCGACGTGAAAGCCTCGACCGCGGCAATGGCCTGCTTGGCCGAGCAGAACGGCTTGATCGTCATCTGCGGATAGATGCTGCCGCTGCCGAGGCCCGCGGTTAGCGCTTCGACCTTGGCGTCGATCCCGTGCGCGTCCTTGAGCCACGGTCCGTCGAGCAGTGCCGGGTCGCCGCCGACGCCATCTTTGGCGGCCTGCGCCGCACGAACCCCGTTCGCGACCGCCATCGCCAGGATCACCGAGCGCCCCGGCAGCGCGCCGTGGAAACGTCCGGAGCGTCCGGCCGACAGCATCAACGCGAGCGAGAGCGCATGCGCGGTCTGCTCTTCGCTGAGATGCAGCATGCGTGCCGCGATCGCGGCCGCTCCCAGCGGCGCGGTGAAGTAGGTCGGCCACAGTCCGCGGTAGAGGATGCGCGCGCCGTCGATGGCGACGCCGAGCCGGGTCATCAGCTCGGTGCCGATCCAGATCGCGCTGGCGACGGTGTCGGCGTCGTAGCTGTCATATTCGCCAGCAAGCACCAGCGCCGTCGGAACGGTCACGGAGGACGGCGTCGTGCACGAGCGGGTATGGATGTCGTCGATCTCGGTATGCCGGACCACGGCGGCCAGCAGGCCGGCGGCGTCGGCAGCCGAGGTGCGCAGCACCACCTTGCGCAGCGCGCGGCCCTCCGTGGTCTGTGCGCCCGCGACGGCCGCGACCAGCGTATCGGCCACATGCCGGCGCAGCATGGCGTTCTCGTCGGCCGGCAGCTTTGCGGCCGAGGCGCCTACGACAAAGGCGGAAAGCTCCCGGATGACGCTCATGAACGCTCCGGCTGCTTGACAGCCCGACGGCACAAGACCGACGATTGATGGTTATTGGGGAGACGATGATGCAGATCGGCCTGTTCTCGAACGGCAACCGCAACAACGCGCTGGCGAAAACCAGCTATGACGAGGACTTGCATGAGATCATCCTAGCCGATCGGCTCGGAATTTCGGAAGCCTGGATCAGCGAGCACGGCACTTTCCTGGCATATCAGCGTCCGGACCAGCTTCCTTCGGCCGATCTCTTCATCTGCAAGGCTGCCGCGCTGACCAAGCAGATCAGGATGGGGCCCGGCATCCGCCCGCTGCCGTTCTTCCATCCGCTGCAGATCGCGACCGACTGCGCGGTCTGCGACCATCTTACCGACGGCCGCTACATCGCCGGCTTCGGCGTCGGCATCAATGCGCAGAGCAACAAGCAGCGCGGCACGCTGGTGCACGACCCGCGCACCATGTTCCGCGAGGCGGTGGACCTGATCCTGAAGGCCTGGGAGGCGCCGGAGCCGTTCGACTGGAACGGCACGGTCTGGCAGGGCGAGAAGTGGCACATCATTCCGAAGCCGATGACCAAGATGGAGGTCGGCATCGCCTGCAGCCGCAGCGACACCACGCTGGAGTTGACCGCCGAGAAAGGCTTCCTGCCGCTGATGAGCTGGACGCCGACGGTGGCGCAGGTCCGCGAGATGCTGAGCATCTATATGAGCTCCGAGCACAAGCGCGGCGCGGCACCGGCGCGCAGCCGGGCGCGGGTCGGCCGCGTCGTCTATGTCTGCGACTCGGTTGCGCAGGCCAAGCGCGACCTGCGCGACGCGGAGCTCAAGCACGCCTACAACCGCATGCAGCACGTGATCCCGCCGGGCGGCAGCAATGACGATCTTACCTTCGAGAAGCTGATCGACCGCGGGTTCTTCATCTGCGGTGATCCCGACACCGTCTATGCCGGCATCAAGAACATCTATGACGAGGTCGGCGGCTTCGGGACGTTGCTGCTGATCTACGGCAAGGACTGGGGCACGCTGGAGCAGCGCTGCCGCTCCATGGAGCGCTTCATGGCGGAGGTCGCGCCGCGGCTCGCCGCGCTCAATCCGGACAAGCCGCGCGTCGCGAGCGCAGCGGAATAGCGCTATGCATAGGATATTGTCGTCCCCGCGCAAGCGGGGACACACGAGAGGATTTGCGTGACGTCGATGGCGAAGACAAAAAGACCAGCGCGCAAGCCCGCAAGACCCCGCAAGCCCGATCCCGTGGTGACGGAGATCGTGCGCAACGGCGTCATCGCGGTGACCGAGGAAATGAAGACCAACCTCATGCGCACCGCCTACAACATCATCATCTATGAGGCGCTCGACTTCACCACCGGCCTCTTCACGCCGGACGGCGAGACCGTTTCGATCGGCATCGGGCTGCCGATGTTCATCCGCGGCATGTCGGAGACGGTGAAGGCCAAGATCAAGCATTTCGGCGTCAAGAACATGCGTCCGGGCGACATCTACGTCACCAACGACGCCTATCTCACCGGCAGTCATCTCAACCATGTCACGCTGACGCTGCCGATCTTCCATGAAGGAAAGCTCGCCGGCTTCTCGTGCTGCATGGCGCACTGGCTCGACATCGGCGGCAATCTCGGCGGCATGTCGACGGAGATCTATCAGGAAGGCCTGCAGATCCCGATCATGAAGCTGCACGATCAGGGCCAGGTTAACGAGACGCTCACCGCGATGATCCGCCAGAACGTGCGGATTCCGACCCGCGCCATGGGCGACCTGCGCGCGCAGGTGACGGCGGTGAAGACCGGCGAGCGGCGCTTCCTCCAGCTGCTCGACCGCTACGGCGGCGACGCGGTCGCCGGCGCCATCGCGGCGATCATGGACAATGCCGAGGCGATGGCGCGCGAGCGCACGCGCTCGATCCCCGACGGCGTCTACGAGGCGGAGTCCTACATGGACGACGACGGCGTCGAGATCGGCAAGCCGATCCCGATCAAGGTCAAGGTCATCGTCAAGGGCGACGAGATGACCATCGATCTTTCCGAGGTGTCGAAGCAGGTGAGGGGTTTCTACAATTCCGGCATCACCACCGGCTACGCCTGCTCGCAGGTCGCCTACAAGTGCCTGACCTCGCCGACCGACTATCCGATCAACGACGGCGCGTTCCGCAGCCTCAAGGTGATCGTGCCGCCTGGCAAGATCGTGAGCGCTGTGCGCCCGGCGCCGATGCGCTACTGGATGACCTATCCGATGACCATCATCGACAGCGTGTTCAAGGCGCTGTCGAAAGCGATACCGGGCCGCGTCATCGCCGGCCATCACGCCGACCTCGTGCTGTCGCACCTGCACGGGATCAATCCGAAGACGTCGGAATTCTTCATCGCCAATTTCGGTCCGCTCGGCGGCGGCTGGGGCGCCAAGCGCAGCGAGGACGGCGTCGGCGGCACGGTCTCGATCAACGACGGCGACACCCACAACGCGCCGAACGAGCAGTCGGAGGCGAAATTTCCGCTGGTGGTCGAGCGCTATGCGCTGGTGCCGGATTCCGGCGGCGCCGGCCGCCATCGCGGCGGGCTCGGCGTCGAGCGCGTGGTGCGCGCGCGCACCAACATGGTGTTCAACACCCAGTTCGAGCGCGCCCATTGCCGGCCGTGGGGCCTCGAGGGCGGGCTCGAAGGCACCGGCAACTCGGTCGGGCTGCGCCGCGACGGCAACTGGAAGACCGACTTCCCGAACGGCAAGGTGCTGTCGACGCCGCTGCGGCCCGGCGACGCCTATCGCATCCGCTCCGGCGGCGGTGGCGGCTACGGCGATCCGCACGAGCGGCCGGCCGAGCAGGTCGCGGAGGACGTGCGGCAGGGCTACGTGTCGGCCGAGGTCGCGGCCGAGCACTACGGCGTCGTGGTCGACCCGAAGACGTTCGCGCTCGACAAGGAAGCCACGGCGAAGCGCCGCGCACCGCGCCTAGACCACTGCTCGGTGTCACCCTCCCCCTCCAGGGGAGGGTGACGGAGCTTGCCGCTCGTCTGAGCAAACTTTGCGCGACTAGAGCAGCGTCAGGACCTTATCCATCGTCACATTGGCCGGCTTCAGCGCCGCCTGCAGCGCGGGCAGGAATTTGCTGTCGCAGAACGCCGGAATGACCGTCGCCGCGCCGGTCGCGCGCAGTTGCGCGATGTTGTCGGAGAGGCGCGGATGCACGTTCCAGCGCAGGAATTTGGCGCGGCCGCTTTTCACCAGGCGGTCGGCGGGCGAACCGGGCGGGATGTAGCCGGTGAACACGATGGCGGGCTGGGCCGAGTTCTCCCACTGCTCGATCAGCTTCGCGGTCGCGCCGCCTGAGCCGTCGGCGGGGGTCGAGAAGGTCGCGCCTGTGGCTTCGCCCGGCGGCAGCGCGCTGCTTGCAAGCTGCGCAAGATCGGCTTCGACACCGTCGCGCAGGTAGTCGCGCGCAATGCCAGTCAGATCGCGCACCGCGTCGCGCGTTGCGTCGTCGAGGTGGATCGCCCGGCCGGCGCGGGCAAGCGAGAGCGCGATGTCCGGCCCGCGCCCGTCGGCGGGCGCCGGCAGCAGCACGTCGCCCGCCAGAAAGGGAGCGAGCGTCTTCTGCCGTTCGGCGATCGGCGTATCGTCCTCGCCATAGGAGCAGTCGAACAGCACCGTGCGCGACTTCGGCAGCGGATCGAAGGCGTAGAGCGCCAACTCGGTCGAATAGTCGCCCGTGTACAGGAAGCCGGTGCCGGCATGGAAGCGCATCCAGATGCCGCCGGGGGCGTGGCCGTTGCGCCCGGTATCGACCGGAATGCCGAGCACGTCGCCGCGGCCTTTCATGGGCAATGGATTGACCTTGGTCCCGGCCGGCAATTTCTTCGCCGTGATCTCGGTCGCGAAAATCGGCGGATTGCCGATCTTCGGCAACAGCGACAGCCCGCCGATGTGGTCCTTGTGGCTGTGGGTGAGCAGCAGCGCGTCGACGCGGCCGACGTCGTCCACATTCGGCCATAGCCCCGGCTGCGGGCCGTAGCCGAGGTCGAGCATCAGCCGCTTGCCCTGTGCTTCCAGCACAAAGCAGGCCGGGCCTTTGGCGCCGACGCCGGAGATGATCCTGAGGGTTCCTGCTTCACTCATTTTGTCCCGCCTGCCATGTGACTGTCCGCGATGCGAGGCATGTCTTATCATAGGCGTCGACTCATGTGGCTACTCGCTCGGCCCCATGGCCCGGGGGCGGAGACAGACGGATGCGCAGCAATTCCGGCCTTGATTTCGACCTCGGCGAGACCGCCGACCTGCTGCGCGACAGCGTGCGCGGCTTTGCCGCCGACAAGATCGCGCCGCGCGCCGACGAGATCGATCGGACCAACACCTTCCCGCGCGACCTCTGGCCCGAGCTCGGCAAGCTCGGCGTGCACGGCATCACGGTCGAGGAGGAATGGGGCGGGGCGGGCCTCGGCTATCTCGAGCACTGCGTCGCGATGGAGGAGATCTCGCGGGCGTCAGGATCGGTCGGGCTCTCCTACGGCGCGCATTCCAATCTCTGCGTCAACCAGATTCGCCGCCACGGCACCGACCCGCAGAAGGGCAAATACCTGCCGAAGCTGATTTCCGGCGCCCATGTCGGCGCGCTGGCGATGTCGGAGGTGGGCGCCGGCTCCGACGTGGTCGCGATGACCACCCGCGCGGAGAAGAAAGGCGACCGCTATGTGCTGAACGGCAGCAAGATGTGGATCACCAACGGCCCGCATGCCGAAACGCTGGTGGTCTATGCCAAGACCGATCCGGCCGCCGGCGCGCGCGGGATCACGGCGTTTCTGATCGAGAAGGGCATGAAGGGATTTTCGACCGCGCAAAAGCTCGACAAGCTCGGCATGCGCGGCTCCGACACCTGCGAGCTGGTGTTCGCCGACTGCGAAGTGCCGGCGGAGAACGTGCTCGGCAGCGTCGGCGGCGGCGTCAAGATCCTGATGTCCGGCCTCGACTACGAGCGCGTCGTGCTCGCCGCCGGGCCGCTCGGCCTCATGCAGGCGTGCCTCGACGTCTGCGTGCCCTATGTGCGCGAGCGCAAGCAGTTCGGGAAGCCGATCGGCGAGTTCGAGCTGGTGCAGGGCAAGCTCGCCGACATGTATGTCGCGATGAATGCGAGCCGCGCCTACGTCTATTCCGTTGCGAAAGCCTGCGACCGCGGCCAGACGACGCGGGAGGACGCCGCCGGCGCGATCCTCTACGCGGCCGAGAACGCCACCCGCGTTGCGCTCGATGCGATCCAGCTTCTGGGCGGCTCGGGTTACGTCAACGAGAATCCCACCGGGCGCCTTTTGCGCGACGCAAAGCTCTACGAGATCGGCGCCGGCACCTCGGAAATCCGCCGCATGCTGATCGGGCGCGAACTGTTCAACAAGGGCTGAGGATGGCGGTTCTTCTCTCGAACATCGACGGCAAGTCGCCCGACTTCGCGCGCAATGCCGACGCCATGCGCCGCGCGGTCGAGGATTTGCACGACAAGCTTGCCAAGGCGACGCGCGGCGGCACCGACGAAGCGCGGGCGCGCCACACCAAGCGCGGCAAGCTCCTGGTGCGCGACCGCATCGCCGCGCTGCTCGATCCCGGCAGTCCATTCCTGGAGCTCTCGGCGCTGGCGGCGCACGGCATGTATGATGGCGACGTCGCGTCGGCCGGCATCGTCACCGGCATCGGCCAGGTGAGCGGTCGCGACTGCGTGATCGTCGCCAACGACGCCACCATCAAGGGCGGCACCTACTATCCCGTCACCGTGAAGAAGCATCTGCGGGCGCAGGAGATCGCGCGCGACAACCATCTGCCGTGCATCTATCTGGTCGATTCCGGCGGCGCGTTCCTGCCGTTGCAGGACGAGATCTTCCCCGATCGCGAGCACTTCGGACGCATCTTCTACAACCAGGCGCAGATGTCGGCGGCCGGCATTCCGCAGATCGCGGCCGTGTTGGGCTCGTGCACCGCCGGCGGCGCCTATGTGCCGGCGATGTCGGACGAAGCCGTGATCGTGAAGAACCAGGGCACGATCTTCCTCGGCGGCCCGCCGCTGGTGAAGGCGGCGATCGGCGAAGTCGTGACCGCTGAAGAGCTCGGCGGCGCCGACGTGCACAGCCGGCAGTCCGGCGTTACCGATTACATGGCCGAGAACGATGCTCATGCGATCGAGATCGTGCGGCGGCTGGTCGGCAACCTCAACCAGTTGCGGCATCCGTGGCTCGCCTTGCGCGCGCCGCGCGAGCCGCTCTATGCGGCGTCCGACATCTACGGCATCGTGGCGTCGAATCCGCGCATGCTCTACGACGTGCGCGAGATCATCGCGCGGCTGGTCGACGCCTCCGAATTCGAGGAGTTCAAGCAGCACTACGGGACGACGCTGGTCTGCGGCTTCGCGCACATCCACGGCTTCCCGGTCGGCATCCTCGCCAACAACGGCATCCTGTTCTCGGAGAGCGCGCTCAAGGGCACGCATTTCATCGAGCTCGCCAGCCAGCGCAACATTCCGCTGGTGTTCCTGCAGAACATCGCGGGCTTCATGGTCGGCAAGAAAGCCGAGGCGCAGGGCATCGCCAAGGACGGCGCCAAGCTCGTCACCGCGGTCGCGACCACGAACGTGCCGAAATACACCGTCATCATCGGCGGCAGCTACGGCGCCGGCAACTACGGCATGGCCGGGCGTGCCTACAATCCGCGCTTCCTGTGGATGTGGCCGAACGCGCGCATCTCGGTGATGGGCGGCGAGCAGGCGGCGAGCGTGCTCGCGATCATCCGGCAGGAGGCGGTGGAGGCGAAGGGCGGCAAGTGGAGCGCCGACGACGATGCCGCATTCAAGGCGCCGATCCGCGCGCAGTACGAGAAGCAGGGCAGCGCCTACTACGCCACCGCGCGGCTGTGGGACGACGGCGTGATCGATCCCGCCGACACCCGCGCCGTGCTCGGCCAGGCGCTGATGGTCGGCATGAGCGCGCCGGCGCCGGCGCCGACGAAGTTCGGGATTTTCAGGATGTGATTGCGGTCTCCCTCGGCCCTCATGCTGAGGAGCGAGCGAAGCGAGTGTCTCGAAGCATGGGGCCGCCCCCGTCCTTCGAGACGCGCCTTCGGCGCTCCTCAGAATGAGGGCGGAGAAGGATTTCCGTTGCTGCTACGAAACCGCCAGCGGCGCCAGCGCGTCGATGTCGGTGACGACGTCGATGATCACCGGACGATCGGCCTTCAGCGCGCGCTCGATCGCCGGCCCGAGCTCGTTGGGCTTCTCGACGCGGATGCCGACCGCGCCCATCTCCTCGGCGATCTTCGCGAAGTTGACCTTGGTGTAGTGCCACAGCTCCAGCGCCTGCTCGGTCTGCTTGCCGCCATAGACCCGGTCGAAGCCGCGCTTGCTTTGGTTGCCGCTGGAATTGTTGTTCACGACGGTCACCGAATTCATCTTCCAGCGCACCGCGGTTTCGATCTCGGCGATGTGGTACCAGAAGCCGGCGTCGCCGGTGAACGTCACCACCGGCCGGTTCGGGCAGGCGCATTTGGCGCCGAGCCCGGCCGAGAACGCCCAGCCGAGATGGCCGGCGCTGCGGATATAGCTCTGCTTCGGCGAGGTGAGATCGAAGAAGCCGCCCATCCACATGCCGCCGTGGCCGGTGTCGACCACGACGATGCCGTTGTCCGGCACGTGCTTGGTCAGCTCGTGGCAGATGCGCTCCGGCCGGATCGGCACCGCGTCCGACTCCAGCGCCGGCTTGTACGTCACCAGCCAGTCGCGGCAGATCGCACGCACCTCGGCGGTCCAGAACTCGCGCTTCTTGGCGCTGTCCCTGTCGGCATGCTCCAGCATGCGCGCCAGCGTCATCTTAGCGTCGCCGTTGACGCAGGCCTGCAACGGATAATTGCGGCCGAGCGCCTCGGGATTGATGTCGATCTGGATCGCGGGCGTGCCGATCGGCGGCACCGCCCAGAAGTGCGTGGTCATGCCGCCGGTCTCGGAGCCGACGAAGCACACGAGATCGGCCTTGTTGACGACGCGGTTCGCACTCTCGCGCGAATACGAGCCGACCACGCCGACCGACAACGGATGATTGCCCGGGATCGAATCCTTGCCGTTGAGCGAGGTCGCGACCGGGATCTGCAATGCCTCCGCGAGCGCCACCAGCTCGGCCTGCGCACACGATGCATGCACGCCGCCGCCGGCGACGATCACCGGCCGCTCCGCCTTCTCGAGACAAACCAGCGCCGCCCGCACGCTGGCGTCGTCGGGACACGGACGGAACGGCGGAACGTGCGCAAAACGCGGCTCCGCCAGGGGCTCCATCTCGGCTTCATCGGCGTCGACTTGGCCCTCATTGCCGCGGAATTGCAGATGCACCGGGCCTGGCGTGCCTGACGTCGCCACGCGGAACGCCTGCCGCACCATGTCGGGGAAGCGCGCCACGTCGTCGACGGTGGCGTTGAACTTGGTCACCGGCTCGAATGCCGGCATGTCGTCGATCTCCTGATAGACCTTGCGGAACTTGGTCTTAGCGTCGCGCCCGCCGGTCATCGCAATGACCGGCGAATGCGCGAGCCAGGCGTCGCGCAGGCCGGCTGCGAGATTGAGCGCGCCGATCACCTGCGCCATGCAGATGCCGGGCTTGCCCGACGCGCGCGCATAGCCGTCAGCCATGTAGGCCGCCGATTTCTCGCCGTGGGTGTGGATGCGCGCGATCGAGGTGCGCCGCTCCATCTCGGCGAAGGTGCGCCGCAGCACCGCCGGCACCATGAATACATGCGTGACGCCGTAGTCCTTGAGCATGTCGGCGAGGCATTCCGCGCCGGTCATTTTGCGATTGTGGCCCAGCATGTTCGACTCCACCTCTTTCGTGCCGTCTTCGGCGCTTTGTGTTTGTCAGTGCGGTGTAGCGTCCGCGGCCTTGCCATGGCTCAGCGACAGCCATTCCCAGGTCGCGACGAGAATCAGGATTGCGGTCGTGCCAGCCGATAGCACCAAGGGGGTCGTGATCGCGACCGCCGGCACGAGCAAGGCAAGCGAGGCAAGACCCACCAGATGCGACAGCGGCATGTTGGGTGCCGTCATCCGCTTGAACATCATGTTGCCGACGAGATAGAGCGCCGGGCCTCCGAGGATCGCGAGGGCGGTGGCCATGCCGGTATGGCCGTCGTGTCCGTTGGGATGATGCAACACCAGCTCGTCGGCAACGGCAACGACAATAATGCCGGCGACGATCAGGATGTGCATGTAGGTGTAGCCGCTGCGCGCGAGCGCGCCCGGATCGGATGAGTTCGCGATGGCCGCGCTCGAACGCTCGGCGCCGATGTTGAAGTAGACGGTCCACATGGCGACGCTGCCGACGAACGAGACCGCGAATGCGGCAACGGTCTCGCGGGACCAGGCGAGATCGGCAAACGACGCGCCGATGATCAGGATCGATTCCCCGAGCGCGATGATGACAAACAGGCCGCAGCGCTCGGCGATGTGGGCACCTTCGACCACCCAGTCGGCGGTCGTCGACTGCCCGAGGCCGGGCACCCGGAAACCAAGGATGGGTGCAAGCGATTCGATGCCCACGGCCGCCGCCCAAAGACCGAGACGGTTGACCGGATCGTCGACCAGGCAGCCCAGGATCCAGAACGGCGCGGCCGCGACATGCCACAAGCGTGATGCGAAGGAAGTTAAGGTGGTTGGCCCGGTCATGGCGCTTGAGCGACCAGAGCATGAACAGGTCGCGCGTCATCTGCATGCCCACATAAGCGAGCGCCAGCGGCCAGGCCCGATCCTCGAACGCACGCGGAATTGACGATGACATCACGAGACCGCCCAGCATCAGCGCGAACAGCAGCATGCGGACGGCCGGCCGTCGCGGATCGAGCCAGTTCGTGATCCATGTGGTGTCGATCCAGGTCCACCACACCGCGACCATCAGCAGGCCGGTCTGCAAGGCGCCGATCGGCGTCAGATGCTTGAGCAGGCCATGCGAGAGCTGCGTGACAGCGAACACGAACACCAGGTCGAAGAACAGTTCGACGTAAGTGACCCGGTGGTGCTCGTGTCCGTGCCGCACCCGAAGGTGATTTGCAGTGGCCGCGAACATCGGCGTCACCAATCGCTCGTGGACACTGCTTCCATCAACATTGGTCTACTTGATCGCCAGCGGATTGACCGGCGAGCCGACCGCGCCGGTGATCGGGATCGCGGGCGCGACGAACAGGAATTCGTAGACCTTGTCGGCGGCGCAGTCGTCCGCGAGCTCCTTGAGCTCGAAGATCTCGCCCATGGTCATGCCCATGATCGGGATCGTGATCCAGTGCCAGGGCTGGTTGATGCCGTCCTCGCTCTCGTTCGGACGCACCTCGCAGCCCCAGGTGTCGCTGGCGAGCGCGGCGAGCTCGGTGTCCTTGACGAAGTCGAGGGTCTCGAAGGCGAAGCCAGGCGCGTCGCCGCCGGGATAGCCGTCCCAGCTTCCGGCCTTCTGGCAACGCTCCATCATGCCGGTGCGCACGATGACGTAGTCGCCGCGCTTGAGCGCAACGTTCTGCTTCTTCGCGGTGTTGTAGAGATCGTCATTGGTGATGCCGTAGCCGTCGTCGAGCGACTCGACGCCCTTGTAGCGCGCCACGTCAAGCAGCACGCCGCGGCCGACCATCTTGCTCTTGGTCTTCTCGATGCCGCACTTCTGCGCGCCGGCCGAGGTCACCTCACGGCAGTCATAGCCGTTCCACATCCATTGCTCATAGAACACATGACCGAGCCCGTCCCACTGCGTGCCGCATTGCAGCGGCATGGTCACCATGTCGTCGGCGGCGCGGATGCCGCGCTTGTCGAGCACGCCGGAATAGGCGTCGGTGCCGGTCCGGATCATGGTGTGGATCGGATTGGTGCGGCCCATCGCCGGATATTTGCTCTTCGCGCCCTGCGGCCCGGTGTGGTCGAAGTTGAGCGCGAGCGAGATCACCTTGCCCTTCTTCACGAGCTGCGCGGCGGCGATGATGTCGTCGGGACTGGTGTAGTTGAGCGTCCCGATTTCGTCGTTCGGGCCCCACTTGCCCCAGTTCTTGTATTTCTCCGAAGCGTCGCGGAGATCCTGACGCGTGTACTTCTTGGACGCCATTGCTTTGCCCCTCGTTCTGCCGGGCGCGAGCTTAGGCTCGCGGGCCCGGATTCCATAACCACAAAACGCACCATATTGACCAGCCGTGTTTCGCCGGAAAAGAGCGGGGTGGGGAATCCAGGTCGCGCGCCGTCGGCGCGCCATGGAGACAGCATGACCCATTTACTCGCCCTCCCGCAGGCGCAATGATGGTCTTCATAAAATAAAAATCTCAGGGGAGGACGATGTGAAGGCAGTTCGCAGTCTCGCATTGCTGGTTGCGCTGGTGCTCGCAGGCCCGGCCTTCGCGCAGACCTATCCAAGTAAGCCGGTCAAGATGATCGTGCCGTTTGCGCCCGCGGGGCCCACGGACGTGATCGCGCGGCTGATCGCGCAGAAGCTGTCGGAGAGCTGGGGACAGCAGGTCTATGTCGAGAACATCGCCGGCGCCGGCGGCAACACCGGCACCGCCACCGCCGCGCGCGCCGCGGCGGACGGATACACGATCCTGGTCGTGAGCACGGGCTTCATCATCAACCCGAGCCTTTACAGCAAGGTGCCGTACTCAATCAGCGACTTCACGCCGATCAGCCTGGTCGCGGCCTCGCCCAACGCGGTGTCGGTGCATCCGTCGTTTCCGGCGAAGTCGATCAAGGAGCTGATCGCACTGGTGAAGGCCAATCCCGGGAAATACAGCTACGCCCAGCCGGCCACCGGATCGACCCCGCACCTCGCCGGCGAACTGTTCAAGCTGCGCTACGGTCTCGACCTGACAATGGTGCCGTTCACCAGCGCGGGCCTCGCCATGAACTCAACCATCGGCGGCCATACGCCGATTGCGTTCACGGCGCTCCCGCCGGCCATGACCAACATCCAGGCCGGCAAGCTGCGCGGCCTGGCGGTGATGGCGTCGAAGCGCAACGCGGGCCTGCCCGAGGTGCCGACTATGACCGAGTCCGGCATTCCCGACCAGGAATCCGACACGCTGACCGGCATCGTCGTGCATGCCGGGACGCCGAAGGAGCTGATCGACCGCTGGCACAAGGAGATCGTGCGCATCGTCGCGCTGCCCGACATCCAGGAGCGGCTGCTCAAATTGGGATTCGATCCGATCGCCAACACGCCGGCGGAATTCGGCGCGCGGATCAAGAGCGAAGCCATCAAGTGGGACAAAGTCGCCAAGGATGCCAATATCAGGATGAACTGATGTCCAGCGGCCTCAAGGAGAAACCCGTGCACGCGACCGTTCGTTGTCTGGCCGCGCTTGCGCTGCTGGCGTTCGCCGCTCCGGCGTCCGCGCAGCAATATCCCGCGAAGCCGGTCAGGATCATCGTGCCGTTCGCGGCCGGCGGCCCAGTCGATGTGGTGGCGCGGCTGGTCGGCCAGAAGCTGTCGGAAAAATTCGGCCAGCAATTCGTAATCGAGAACCAGGTCGGCGCCGGCGGCAACGCCGGCATGGGCAATGCCGCGCGCGCGGCGGCGGACGGCTACACCATCCTGTTCGTATCGTCGAGCTACGTCGTCAATCCGAGCCTCTACGCCAAGGTGCCTTACGATCCCTACAGGGATTTCATCCCGCTGACGATGGTGGGCGATATCGCCAACACCTTGATCATTCATTCATCGGTGCCGGCGGCGAGCGTCAAGGAGCTCGTCACGGTGATGAAGGCGAACCCGGGCAAGTACAACAATTTCGCCCATGCCGGCGTCGGCACCACGCCGCATCTCTCGGGCGAGCTGTTCCGGCTCACCACCGGCGTCGACATGGTGCACGTGCCGTTCCCCGGCGCCGGCCCGGCGATCCAGTCGACGGTCGCCGGCCATACGCCGATCATGTTCACGACGCTCGCACCGGCGATCCCGCAGATCAGAGCCGGCAATCTGCGTGCGCTATCGGTGATGGCGGCGAAGCGTTCGCCGGCGCTGCCCGAGGTGCCGACCATGGAGGAGGCGGGCTTCAAGGACCAGGAAGCGAACACGTTTGTCGCAGCCCTGCTGCCGGCGGGAACACCGAAGCCGATCGTGGATTTGGTCTACAGTGAAATCATCGCGGCGCTGAAGCAGCCGGACGTGCGCGCGCGCTTCGCTTCGATCGGCGTCGACGTCGTCGGCAACACATCCGAAGAGTTTTCGGCCCAGATCAAGGCCGAGATCGCGAAGTGGGGAAAGGTCATCAAGGACGCGAAGATCGGGGTCAACTAACCCGACGCTGCCAGCATTTACTGCCAGTGGAGGATGTCATGAACACTGCCATCCGTGCATTCGTTGCCCTTCTTGCGCTCATCTTCGCCGGGCCGCTGTCGGCCCAGCCGTATCCCACCAAGCCGGTGAAGATCATCATCCCGTTTGCCGCCGGCGGCGTGACCGACATCGCCGGACGGCTGATTGCGCAGCGGCTTTCGGAGCGGCTCGGCCAGCAGTTCTTCATCGAGAATGTCGCCGGCGCCGGCGGCAATCTCGGCATGGGCATGGTGGCGAAGTCGCCGGGCGACGGCTACACGGTCCTGCTGGCGTCCTCGAGCATCGTGGTCAACCCGAGCCTCTACGCCAAGGTGCCTTTCGATATCGACAAGGACTTCATCCCGGTCACCAAGGCCGGCGGCACGCCGAATTCATGGGTCGTCAATGCGAGCTTCCCCGCAAAGACCATGAAGGACCTGATCGACATCATCCGCCGCGAGCCCGGCAAGCACAGCGTCGGCTCGCCCGGCACCGGTACCACGCCGTCGCTGTCGATCGACATGATGAAGCTCGCGCTCAAGCTCGACTTCATCACGGTACCGTTCCAGGGCGGCGGCCCGATGACGACGTCGCTGCTCGGCGGCCACACGCCGATCGTCTGTTCGGCGCTCGGCAACTACGTCAACCTGATCCGCGAGGGAAAGCTGCGCGGGCTTGCGGTCACCGCCAGCAAGCGCTCGGCGGCGTTGCCGGACATCCCGACGCTCGACGAGTTCGGCATCAAGGGCCAGGACGCCGAGACCATGACCGGCGTGTTCGTGCCGGCGGGAACGCCGAAGCCGATCGTCGAGCTGTTGCAACGTGAGATCGCGGCGATCGTCAGCGCGCCCGACATGAAGGCACGGCTGCTCGAAGTCGGCGTCGAGGCCGAAGGCAATTCCTCGGCCGACTTCGCGGCCTATGTGCGGGCTGAAGTCGCCAAATGGCGCAAGGTGATCGACGACGCGAGAATCGCGAAGATCTGATCGCCAAGAGTCTGATGGCCGCCGGCGGCAGTACTCCGTGCGCACCGGGGTCGTCGAGAGACTGGTACGTCAGCAGCGCGGAACGGCGTAGGCGCTGGCAGCGCTGTCATCACAATCGCCTCGGGCATTCGCGCCAGAGTCGAGCGTTGCGATCAGGGCGAGGCTTGCGAAAAGTGCGATAAGGGTCTTCTTCAACATCGACGCAGCTCCTGGTTGAATTGCTCCGCACCGTTTGTGGTGCGGGCGCATCATCCGGCCATCGATGCTCGCTTTGAATCAGCGAGAGGTGCTAGGACCTCGACTGCCAGCATTGCCCGACGCATGAGAAATGCCCGCGACAACTGATCTTGTTGCTCGCGCACCGCCTTCCAATCCCCCAGGCATGACGGATGGTCGGTGCTTCACCACGGCCGCTCGCGAACCAGGACGAGGCCGACCACGACTTCGGTAGAAGCGGCGAGTGTTACTACTGACTGTCCGGTGTTGGCCAAAGCCGAAGTACATTTCCTTCGTCGCCGGTCTTCCTTGGGAGGAAAGGCGACGAACGGGATGCCGGCTTCACCCCAGCCTTTGCTGGAAGTCAGGTCCGGAGCAAAAACCTCTTGGTCCCAGGACGTGAGTATGGTCCACGGAGCGCGAGATCAGGCGCGTCACTTGTCCTTTCCCACTGCCATTTCTAGGCCTTTCCGTGAAGGAGCGGTCTTAAGACCTCCGCACGATTTTCCGAGCGCTCGCGATCGATGAGGATGCAGTCACACCAACATCGGTGTGAAAAGGAGACATCGCAATGTTCACGAAGACCCTTCTCGTCCTTACCGCCGCGCTCGTCGTCACCACGTCGGTCGCGAATGCGCAACGCGCCCCCCGTCAGGAGCACCAGGCCGTTCAGCCGTTCACCAATGCCGAACGGAATTGGTTCGACACGGCGACGGGCCGTGACGACGGCATGCCCCGCCACTGAACGAGTCTAAAGGCGGTCGCCCTTTCGGGGTCGGCCGCCTTCACTTTTTCGTTCGTACGACCGTCAGGCCGACAGGAGATTCTCGATGCGACGCAAATTGTTTGGATGGTGTGTGGCTGCCCTGGCGATCTGGGCCGTCGGCGCGACCAGCAGCGTGGCCGCCGGGGGAGGCTTTACCCGAGGATGCGCAGCGCGCGACATGCAGATCATGATATTGATCGAGGCGAGCAGCATCTCTCAGCAAGAAAGGATGGATGCGGTGCGCACGATCATGCATGCGCGAATAATGTGCTTCGACGGACAGGTGATGGACGCCTTGCGGCTCTATGACGACATCGCCCAGAGCATGGCCTGGGCCTCGTCCAGCCAAAGGCCGTGGTAATTGAGCCGATCGCGGTTCGGTTTATGACGGTGCTTTTGTGGCCGGATTGAAGTACTCTCAGCGTGGCGGAGTGGCGGTCAAAGACAGCGAGATTGCTATGAAAATCTTAGTCGTCGACGATCATCCCCTCATTCGGGAAGCGTTGCGTGGCGTATTTGCCGATCTCAAAAGCGACGTTTCTCTCTTCGAAGCATCCGACAGTCAGCAAGCGATGCATCTCGTCGCAGAGCATGCTGACCTGGGTCTCATTCTGCTCGATCTAAATCTGCCCGATCGAGATGGATTTTCCGTCCTCAGCGAATTGCGTGCGCAGCATCCGGAGATTGCCGTCGTCGTGCTCTCGGGCCAGCAGGACAGAAACAGCGTTACGAAAGCGCTCGATATGGGCGCGGTCGGATTCATCCCGAAAACGGGTCAGCGCGAGGTAATGATGAGTGCCTTGCAACTCGTATTTGCCGGCGGGATCTACATTCCGCCAGAAATCCTCTCGCGCGAAGAACCCCCTCCGCCAGCGTCTCCAACGGCGACCCGGCTGGGCCTTCAATCGCGGGCGGCACCCGCGGATTTGGGTCTTACAGAGCGTCAAGTCGATGTGCTCGCGCTCATGATGCAAGGCAAGAGCAACAAGGCAATCTGCCGTGTGCTTGATCTGGCCGAGCCGACCGTCAAGAACCACATCACGGCTATCTTCAAGGCACTGAAGGTCACCAACCGGACCGAGGCTGTCATTGCGGCCGGCGAGCTGGGATGGGATCTTACGCCCGACGTCAAATCGCAATGAAGGTTTGGTATCCCGGCCGTTAAACGATGCGCGGGATTTCATCTGAGACGGCAGCGTCCCCACGCGATTTTCTCGCGCTGCGACCAAACGTCATTCGAAAATGGTTACTGATCAGTATGATACGAATGCTGGATGGGTTTATCCCGGAAAGCGGGGATTGCTTTATCTGTTATGGAACCTAAACTATTCTTCTAACAACAAACAACTTGCCGCCTCTACCTGATTACCGGTTCTTGCGCCTCGGGGTGCTCCCGCCTATGGGAGGGAATACGTGGTAAGTCGTTGTCGGGCGTTGTTGCGTTTAGTGGTCGCTTGTTCGACCGTTGCGGCAGCATCGTCCGCGCAATCTCAGAGACATCTTTTTGCAAGCCACTCTTTGCAAGCCACGTCCGTGGCGGCGCAATGGAGCAGTGAATCACCTTGTGTACTAACAAACCAAGGAGTGATCATCATGGCCGATGCAATTGGAATTCTTGATAGCGCTTCGCCTTTTGGGCGCGGCGAGGAGATGGATGCATTCTACAACGGTCTGACGAGTATCGGCGTAGATCCTGAGAATACCAGGGTGATCCATGCCTGGGCCGACAATGACTACACGCGGTTACCCGACCTCGCCGAGGAGTTGGCCAATAATGCCGACGTCAAAGTGATCGTCGCAGCAGGAGGTCCTGCCTCGGCTATTGCGGCCCAAATCAAGACCCAGGACAACGAAAAACCTGTCGTATTCACGACCATCACCGATCCGCGTCCAGCCCTCCTTGTTCAAAATCTGGACAGGCCGGAAAAAAACGTGACGGGTACTTACGGGCACACGACCGAGACGGAGGACCAGCGTCTGCTCGGCTTAAGCATCCTTGCCGCTCCGGGCGCAATCGGTGTCCTTGCCAATCCTCAGCGTCCGTTTCCAAGAGATCCCAATCCCGTTGCCCAGCAGCGAGCGTATGAAGGCATGGCGGCGGCGGTCAGACGCGCAGCCATTGTCGTGAACGCGTCGACTGACACTGAAATTGACAACGCTTTCGACCAACTCAACGGAAGGATCACCGGACTCCTTGTGACCGCGGATGCGCTCTTCAACAGCCGCCGCTATCGCGTGCTTGCGCTTGCCGAACGGCTCGCGGTTCCAGCCATGTACCAATGGCGTGCTTACGTGGCGGATGGCGGCCTGATGAGCTTCGGGCCGAGGAAGACAGATGGATATCGCATTGCGGGCGAGTATGCCGCCCGCGTAATCAATGGTGCGCTACCCGAAAATCTGCCGGTCAGGCAGACCACAACGCCCGATTTGTTCGTGAGTACGCGGGCCGCACACAGGCTCAAGTTGGATCCCCAGGATTCGCCATTCCGTCAGATGGCTGACTGGCTAGGCATAATCCACATCAATTGGATCTAACGACCAGACAGCCAGTGAGCGTGGGCCGAGAAGTGATGTCATGAAACTGTGCACTGTCATTGGCGTGGTGGCGATTTCGCCGGCCGTGCCGGAGAACGCGGAACCAACCAGAGGCTGATCATCATGGCTATCATCGGATTTCTCGATAGTACGAGTTCGCCCAACGCGCGCGCCGAGGAGATGAACGCCTTCTACGAAGGCCTAGCCCTTACCGGACGCAATGGCAGCAATACGATGATGCTGCATGCCTGGGCCGACTTTGACTACGACCAGCTACCCGCGCTGGCCCAACAGCTGATTGACGCCAATGTCGGCGTGATCGTCGCGTCAGGTGGTCCCGTCTCGGCAATCGCGGCGCAGAACAAGACCACCACAATCCCGATCGTGTTCACGACCATCACCGATCCGGTCGCGAGCGGGCTTGTCACGCCGGGAGGCAACGTAACGGGTACTCATGGATTCACCACGGATTTGGACCCCGTGCGTATGGCGGGGCTGCATGCGATCGCCGCCCCGGGGCCAATCGGCGTCCTTTGCAATCCCGATCGTCCGTTTCCAAGAGATCCCAATCCCGCTGCCCAGGCGACGTCATACGAAAACATGGCGACTGCGCTCGGCCGCACAGCGATTGTCGTAGACGCGTCGACCACCGCCGAAATTGCCGCCGCTGCGAGCCAGTTCGGAAGCATCACGGGACTCCTCGTGTCCGCCGATTCACTCTTCAACAGCCACCGCCAGGCCGTGGTCGCGCTTGCGGACAGCCTTGGGGTTCCAGCCATGTTCCAATGGCGTTCATACGCCGCCAACGGCGGTCTGATGGCCTTCGGACCAGATAAGAATGAAGGATATCGCAATGCCGGCGAGTATGCCGGACGCCTCCTCAACGGCGAACCAATTGCAAATCTGCCGGTCAGGGAAGCTCTAGCGCGCGAACTTTTCGTTAGTTCTCAGACCGCAGCAAGGATGAATATGGATCCCAAGAGCCAGTTGTTCCTTGATGTGGCGAGCGCGCTCGGTATCGGTGGCACCATCAACGAGCTCTAACAACCGGATATCCTGAGCGTGCACCGAAAAGGTGATCTCGTGAAACTGCGCACTGCCATAGTCCTTTTTGCTGGTGCGGTGGCGCTTTGGCCGCTGCCTCTGAACGCGCAGCAGCCGGCAATGCCGATCATCGGCGTGCTCAACAGCACGTCCGTTGGATTGCGAGACGAACAGGCCGTCGCGTTCCATCGCGGCCTGAAGCAGGCCGGCTACGTGGAGAATCAAAACGTTACGATCGAATATCGCTGGGCCGACAACCAATACGACCGCCTGCCCGGGCTCGCCGCCGAACTTGTCAAACGCGGAGTGTCCGTCATCGTCGCGTCCGGCGGTCCTACGTCTGCAATCGCGGCCAAAAAAGTGACCACGACCTTGCCGATCGTTTTCACGACCGTTGCCGATCCAATCGGCTACGGTCTTGTCGCCAGTCTCAATCGGCCGGGCGGAAACCTCACCGGCAATGCCGGTCTGACCTCGGAACTCGATCCGAAAAGACTGGAACTGCTGCACCAGATCAAACCCTCGAGCGGTCCGATCGGCGTGCTGATCAATCCAAATCGCCCGGATGGCGCAATGCAGATGCGGGAAGTGCATGCCGGGGCAAAAGCCGTCGGTCGCGAGTTGCTGATCCTGGGCACCAGTAATGATCGGGAGATCGATGCTGCCTTCGAGACACTGTCCCAGAAAAAGGTCGATGCATTGCTGGTGACCGCCGACGCGTTTTTCAGCAGCAAACGATCGCAATTGATCGGCCTCGCCGCCCGCTACGGGATACCGACCGCCTACCAATGGCGCGAATTCACGACGGCTGGAGGCCTGATGAGCTACGGGCCCAGCGTCGCGGAGGTCTACGTCCAGACCGGGGTCTTTGTCGGGCGGATTCTGAAGGGAGCGCAGCCAGCCGACCTGCCCGTCATGGTCCCTAGTCGATTTGAACTTGTGATCAATCTGAAGACCGCCAAGGCTCTAGGACTGACTGTTCCACGCGTGCTGCTGAGCCGCGCCGATGAATTGGTTGAATAAAACCGCTCGGCGATCGCGGATTCCGCACCGCAGCAATCTCTAGTACTTTGGTACTGGGTAGGTACTGACGTTTCGCTGATTTACCGACCGCGCCCGGGACAACAATATTCCCGGCTGCTTTCGCGCAGCGCGATCGCAAATAAAGAAAGCCATGTTCCCCGCTTTGGCCATGGCTACGACGGCGAGGACGACGTGCCCTCTCAATCCCATTTTGAGGCTCGTGCGCAGAAGCCGATCCGGCTTCGAAGCCCGAGATCAGGGAATTCAGCACGAATTGCTGTCGCCAAGAGGTGATGCCATGAGGCGCCGGGAGGTCCTAACTCTATTTGGCGGCGGGCTGCTGACTTGGCCGATTGCAGCAATTGCAGAAACGCTCGAACGAATCGCCGTTGTTGGCGTCCTCATCGCACTCGCCGAAAGCGACCCTGAGGTGCCGCGTCGCATCGCGGCATTTGAGGGAGGACTCCGGGAGCTTGGCTGGACTGCGGGCCGAAACGTTCAAATCCACTATCGCTTCGCAGGAGACACAGATCGAATTCAAGCGCTGGCAAAAGAACTCATCGCATTGAAACCGGGCGTCGTCGTGGCCAGCAGCGGCATTGTCGTATCGGCGCTGCGACGCGAGAACCGCACGATCCCTATCGTCTTCGTCACCGCGTCGGATCCGGTTGGTGCCGGCTTCGTCGGCAGCTTGGCGCGACCAGGTGACAACGTTACCGGCTTTACCAACAATATCTGGTCGATGGGCGGAAAATGGCTGGAACTCCTCAAGCAGATCGCGCCAAGCGTCACGCGCGTGGGCATCATTTTCAACCCGGATACTGCAACGGGCCGCGGGTCATATTTCATGCCGTCGTTTGAGGCCGCTGCAAAGTCAAACGCGGTCAGTCCGTTTGCAATTCCTGTCCGTACTCGAGCGGGCATCGAGCACGCGCTCGCTGCATTCGGACGCGAAAGTGCTTCCGGCTTGATCGTCATGCCCGATAATTTCACCGCAATGCATCGCAGTCTCGTCATTGCACAAAGCGCCGGGCAACAAATGCCCGCAATCTATCCTTTTCGATATTTCGCTGCAGAAGGCGGATTGATCTCATATGGAGCCGACTTGCTTGACCAGTACAAGCGCACCCCGTTCTACGTTGACCGCATTTTGAGAGGCGCTAAGGTGGTCGACCTACCGGTGCAGGCACCCGCGAAGTTTGAGCTTGTCATCAATCTCAAGGCTGCCAAGGCGCTGGGCTTGACCGTGCCACGGATCATGCTTGCTCGTGCCGACGAGGTTATCGAATGAATCCTCGGGCCGCTGATCGGGGGGCCCTCGGAAGTTCGGGTGCGGAGGTTCGTGGCCGGCTGTTCCGCAAATACGTGACATTGTTTGCTGCCGTGGTGGCCGTTGCTTTGATTGCCAACGGCCTGGTCGAAACCTGGTTTTCATATCAGGAGCAACGGACGCTGCTGATCCGCGCGCAACGGCAGCAGGCTGAAGCTGCGGCCGAAAGGATCGGTCAATTCATCAAGGAAATCGAAAGCCAAATGGGGTGGCTGACGCAGCTGCCGTGGAGTTCCAGTACGCTGGACGAGTGGCAATTCGATTCCGTGCGCCTGTTGCGCCAAGTGCCGGCGATCACCGAGCTTTCCCGCATCGATGCAACCGGCCATGAGCAGGCACGCGTTTCGCGTATCGCTGTGGATGTCATCGGCGGCAAGGCCGACTTTTCTCATGATGCCAAGTTCGTCCAGGCAATGGCGAACAAGCGCTACTACGGGCCGATCTATTTCATGAGGGAATCCGAACCTTATATGACACTGGCGATCGCGGGCGCGCGCCCGGAATACGGAGTCGTTTCTGCCGAGGTGAATCTCAAATTTGTTTGGGACGTGGTTTCGGAGATGAAACTCGGCATGCAGGGCACAGCCTTCATGGTCGATTCGGACGGCCGCCTTATCGCGCATCCGGACTTCAGCCTCGTCCTGCGTAATATCGATCTGTCGCACCTGACGCACGTCCGGGCCGCCCTTTCCTCGACCGCGACCCCGATCGAGGACGGCACGATCGCAAATGATATCCGAGGTCGGCCGGTATTGACCGCCCATGCTCCAATCCCATCACTCGGATGGACTTTGTTTGTCGAGCTGCCCATCGCGGAAGCCTACGCACCGCTTTACGCTTCGATCCTGCGGTCCGTTGCACTGCTCCTCGGCGCGCTCGCGCTGGCGGTCTTGGCCGGGATATTCCTGGCGCGGCGAATGGTCGTTCCAATCCGGGCACTGCGCGACGGCGCCGCGAGAATTGGTCGAGGTGACCTCAACCAAAAGATTTCAATCGACACCGGCGATGAGCTCCAGGCGCTTGGTGATCAGTTCAACAGCATGGCGGCGCAGCTTCACGATTTGTATACGACGCTCGAGAGCAAGGTGGAGCAACGGACGGTGCAGCTCGAGCTCGCCAACCAGGCCAAGTCCCGCTTTCTAGCAGCGGCAAGCCACGATCTGCGGCAGCCGCTGCATGCGCTGGGTTTGTTTGTTGCACAGCTACGCTCGACGACCGGCATGGATGAAAAAGCCCACATCGTCGACCGTGTAGACGCGGCGATCGCCACGATGAACGAACTCTTCAATGCATTGCTTGATATCTCCAAGCTCGACGCGGGCGTACTCTCTCCCAAATTGTCCGAATTTCCGGTCGCGCAATTGCTGCGGCGCATCGAAACGACGTTCGCAGGGCCGGCGCGAGAGAAAGGCCTTTCGCTTCGGGTATCTCTCTGCGACGCCTGGATAAGAACCGATTTCATCCTGCTCGAGCGCATATTGCTCAATCTGGTTTCCAACGCAGTTCGTTACACATCCCACGGTGGCATCGTTGTAGGCTGCCGCAAACGCGATGGATGGTTGCGAATCGAAGTCTGGGATACAGGGGCCGGAATCCCGGCGGATCAACGCCAGAAAATCTTTGGCGAGTTTTACCGGATGAGCGAAACGCGCCAAGGCGCAGGGCTTGGTCTGGGACTTGCAATCGTAGACCGGCTGTGCGGGCTGCTTGGCCATCCTATTGAGCTGAGGTCAACGGTCGGCAAGGGCTCCCGCTTCGCGATCGCGGTTCCGTCCGTCCAGCCGAAGGACCAAGTTGTCGAGTCGGAGGGCGCGTTGCCGGTGTCGATCGACAAATTTAATGGCAAGCTTGTCGTTGTTGTCGATGACGACCCGTTGGTTCTGGATGGGATGTCCGGCTTGTTGCGGAGTTGGGGATGCCGTGTCCTCACCGCTGCCGCGGACGGAGCGGCCGTCAGCAGCATTGTCAACCAGGGATCGATTCCAGATCTGATCGTTTCCGATTATCACCTGCCTGACGGACGAACAGGGGTCGAAATTATCGGGCAATTGCGCAGTGCGTTCCGCACGGACATCCCGGCATTCGTGATCAGCGGCGACATCAATCCCGAACCGCTCCAAGACGCGCGCGCGAACGGATTTCATCTCCTGCACAAGCCCGTCGCTCCGATGACATTGCGGGCGATGCTGAGCCAGATGCTCAAGCAGAGTAGTTCGCCGCCGTCCCAGCGACACCCTTGATCGTCGTCAACCTTAGCTGCAATGCGAAATCAGCGGCGTGAGTGTCCGCAACAGCCGGCACCATATTGTGCTTGGCGTGCCACTTGGGCCCGGGGCCGCGCATGTAGTGGCGCTCCGGCCGATACGGATCGAGTAGGCCCCGCAAGGCCCGGCCGAGCTCGACCAATTCAGCGGCCAAACTTGGCACCTTGAGGTTGGAGCGCTGCGTTAGCTCTACGGCGTTTCCCATGGCGAATCTCATTGCGTTTTCTCGAGCGCATTGTGCTCGCCGGAGATCGCGCGGAGAATCAGCTTGTCGTCTTGGGACGGAATTCGGGAAAAGGACGACGTAGGTCAGAATCCCCCGTCTTTGCTGGCGTTCCTTGAACGCATCGGCTGTCCGCATGGTCCGTCTTAGGTCTTGGGACTCGGATGCTTCGAGATGTGCGAAGACGATCAGGATGGCGCCATCTGCGCGGGCGCGCTCAGGAATTCACGCCCTGCGCTCGCTACTGCGATCCGGCAATCCCGGCTTGGTGCACGAGCTTGCCCCAGAGCGCGATCTCGGTGGCAAGGAAGCGCTTGAGCTCGTCGACCGAGGGGGTATCGACGGCGATGAGTCCCATGTCGCCGATCATGCGCTGCATCTCGGGCGCCGCGGTGATGCTCTTGAGCTCGCGATGCAGAAGACTCACCACCGGCGCCGGCGTCCCTGCGGGCGCGACGATCAGATGCCACGACACCGCTTCGAATCCGGGCAGGCCACTGTCGGCGATCGGCGCGACATCGGGCAGCACCGGAATGCGGCTCAGCGACGATACGCCGAGCGTGCGCACGCGGCCGTCCTTGATCGCCGGCATTGCCGAATTGGGCGAGGCGAACGTCATGCTCACATGCCCGGCGATGACGTCGGTCAGTGTCTGCGTGACGCCGCGATAGGGGACGTGGGTCATCTCGAGGCCGGTCATGCTCTTGAGGAGTTCGCCGGCCATGTGCGGCACCGCGCCGGTTCCGGTCGAGGCGTAGGAGAGCTGTTTGGTCTTCGCGAGCTTGACGAGGTCGGCGACCAACTGCACCGGCAAGGATGGATTGACCACCAGCACGAAGGGGATCTTCGCGTAGAGCGCGATCGGCACGAAATCCTTCACCGGGTCGTAGGGCAGCGACTTGTAGAGCGTGACGTTGGTGGTGAGCGTGCCACTCGGCGCGAACAGCAGCGTGTGGCCGTCGGGCGTGGCGCGGGCAACGGCCTGGGCGCCGATCACGGTGCCGCCGCCGGTGCGGTTCTCGATGACGACCGGCCGGCCGAGACGATCGGAGAGCTTCGGACCGACCACACGGGCGATCACGTCCATCACGCCGCCGGCGCCGAGCGGGATGACGAATGTGATCGGACGTGACGGGAAGTCCTGCGCTGCCGACGGCCGGCCGAGGGTCATGACCGCAAGCGCGACTGCGCTGGCCTGTGTCAGCCAACCCATCATGAATGACCTCCCTGTGCCGCGCGATCCGGCCGCTATGTCCCGGTCAGCGGCCTTTACTCGTCTTTGCTCCCTGGCAGCTTGCGTGCGTCCTTGGGCTGGATTGCCCGCTTCACCTGCTCGCGCAGTTCGACCGGCGCGCCGATCAGCTCGCCTATCACTTGAGCGACCTCGGCACCGGTCGTGGGCGAGATTTCCGCGCGTTGCACCTGCGCCTCACGGATGAATTCCGGGTCCTTGAGCACGGCGTCGAAGGCGCGGCGCAGCGCTGCAACGCGTTCCGCCGGCACCCCGGGCGTCGTGGAGACCGCGCGACCGACCGACACCGCCTTCGACATGAAGTCGAGCACGGCTCGGCCGTCGGGATTGCTCGCGAGATCGCGCATCAGCGGCACATCGGGTAGATCGGATTCCTTGCGCAACCCGATCTGGACGATCGGATTGATCAGCTTCTTTTCGATGTAGTGTGGATGGTTGGCGACATAGCTGGCCCAGGGGCTCGCCGCGCGGCCTTCGACCTCGCCGCGCTCCATGGCGATGTTGATGTCGCCGCCGTCCGGATAGCCATAGACGATCTTGATCTTCGTTCCGACGATGTTGTTGAGCACGGCCGGAAGCTGCGTCGAGATCGAACCAGCCTGGCTTGAGCCGATCACCGTCTCCCGCTTCATGAGATCGGCGAACGTCTTGGTTGGCGAGGTATGCCACGTGGCCAAGATCTGGTTGGAGGACGAGACATTGCCGATCCAATGGAAGTCGCGAAGGTCGGACTGAAACGTCGTGTTCAGTCCGAGCGCCTGGTCGACCGGCAGGCCCTGGCTGACGATCGACAGGACCGTGCCGTCCTGCGGAGCGATCTTTGCGACGTAAGTCGCGGCGCGGATGCCCCCGCCGCCGGGCATATTCACCGCGATGACGTTCGGGCTGCCCGGAATGTGCCGGCCGATATGCCGGGCCAGCAGCCGCGAGTACGAGTTGTAGGTGGTGGCGGAGCCGGTGCGGATAATGAATTTGATCTGCTTGCCCGCATAGAAATCCGCGACCGCGTCGGCGCAGGCCGGTGTTGCGGTGACGGCAAGCAGCGCCGTCAACGACAGGGCAGTTCGGTGCATGGCGAGCCTCCGATCACCAGCTTGCCGACAAACCGAGCTGGCGCGCAAGCCAGTCGGCCATCAGCGGCCGCACCTTGTAAGGGATGTTGTCGCAGACGTGATTGCCGTCGGGGAAGAGCATCAACTGCACCGGCCCGCCGGCTTCGTTCGCCATGCGCTCGGCATCCTTGTAGTCGCAGACCATATCGCCCTGGCTGTGCACGATCAGCAGCGGGCATTTCACCTTCGGCATCAGGCCTTCGAGCGTGAATGCGCGCGCGACCTTCTCGGCCGCCTCGACGCTCGGCGAATGCGTGACCATCGCGAACTCCTCGCGCGATTCCTTGCGGAAACGGTCCCACGGCCAGGCGTAGAAGCCGCCGATCGACACGCAGGCCTTGATACGGTTGTCGTACGCGGCGGCGCGCGGCGCCGTATGCCCGCCGACGCTGCGGCCCCAGACCGCGAAGCGGTTCGTATCGAGGTCGGCGCGCTTCGACAGGTGATCGAGGATGGCACCTACCGACCACTCGATGTTCGGCACCAGCGGGAAGTCCACGCGCGTGAGGCTCTGTCCCGGTCCGTCGAAGCTGAAGGTGGCGATGCCGCGCTTGAGGAAGTCGGCCTCGTTGGTGACCGTCTCTTCCTTGGTCGAGTTCGAGCCCGGCCAGCAGGATCACACAAGGCACCGGCCGTGGCGCGCCCTCGGGCAGACGCAGGTAGCCCGGGAAGCTCTTGCCTTTGTAAGGGACCTCGATCGCCTGCACCGGCGGCCGCAGATACGGCATCGCCTTGCGGAAGGCGGCGTGCTGGCGCCATTGGAGGCTGTCTTTCCATTCCAGGTCGTGATGCTCGGTGGCCTGCGCCATGTGGAAGCAGACCGAGGCACGCTGGAACGCCTCGCCGGCCGAGATGGTGCGGCCGTCGCGCAGTGCCTCGTCGCCGATCGCCTCGTGCATGGTGGCGACCTCTTCCCAGACCTTGCCCCAGTGCTCGTTGTTGCTGTTGCAGCGGTCAAGCACGCGCTGGAGATCGCTGTAGTCGACGCCGGAATTGATGATGCGCGGCAGCCGAGGCATGTTGCGCTCGACTTCGATGCTGGCCATGGCGGAAAGCTCCCTGAGGCGGGGTAAGGTTGACGACGTCGGGAAAGCGTAGCGCCTATTCAACGGTGATGTTGAATTCGGCGGCGAGATTTTTCCATTTCTTGAATTCTTCGGCGATCAGCGCCGAGAATTCCGCGGGCGAATTGCCGACCGCGCGGGTGTCGAACTTTGCGAAAGCCGCCTGCACTTCTTTGGCCGCCGCCGCGTCCTTCGATGCCGCGTGCAGGCGATCGACGATCGCGCGCGGCGTGCCGGCCGGGACCACGATGCCGGCCCAGGTCTGCGCGGTGAAGCCGGGATAGCCCGCTTCGCTGAAGGTCGGCACGTCCGGCAGCGCATTGCTGCGGCGGTCGCCGGCGACGCCGAGCACCCGCAGCCTGCCGGCGTCGACATGCGGCTTGGCGGTGAAGGCGGTGTCGAAGAAATACTGGACCTCGTTCTGCATCAGGGCCGTCGACACCGCGCTGGCCGCGCGGAACGGCACATGCACCGCGTCGATGCCGGCGACCTTGCTGAACAGGAGACCGGTGAGATGGCCCGATGTCGCGTGGCCGGCCGACCCGTAGTTCAGCTTGCCGGGATTGGCCTTGCCGTAGGCCACGAAGTCCTTGAGGTTTGCCGGAGTGCCGGGGCTCGCCGACATGACCAGCGGCTGCACCAGCACCTGGCTGACGGCGATAAAGTCGCGGTCGATGTCGTAGCTGAGATTCTTGTAGAGCGCGGCCGACTGCACATAGGTGCCGGCGGTCGCGAATAGCAGCGTGTAGCCGTCGGGCGCCGCGCGCGCGGCGGCGGTGTTGGCGATCGTTCCACCGGCGCCGGCGCGGTTTTCGATCACGATACTCTGGCCGAGGATCTGACTCAGCCGCTGCGCGACCACGCGGCCGGCGGTGTCGTTCGGTCCGCCCGCCGCGACCGGCATCACCAGGGTGATCGGCCGGTTCGGATAGGTCTGGGCGTTGGCGATGGTCGCGGTAAGGAGGACAGCCACGGCGAGCGAGGCTGCGCGCGTTCTTGGTGCCATCACGATGGGGTTTCCTCTTGTTGTTATTGCGAGCCGGCGAGACCCGCCGATCGTACGATCTTGTCGAAGCGCATTGTTTCGGATCGCACGAACTCCTTCAACTCGTCCGGCGGCGGCGACGCCACCGGCATCAGGCCCTGGCGCACGAGCTCGTCCCGCACCGCGGGATCGCTATTGAAGTCGCGCAGTTCGGCATGCAGCCTGTCGACGATCGCGCGCGGGGTCTTGGCGGGCGCGACCAGCATGAACCAGGTCGAGGCATTGAAGCCGGGCACGCCGATCTCGGCGAGCGGCGGCACCTCGGGGATCGGCTCGATGCGCTGCGTGGTGGTGACGCCGAGCATGCGCACCTTGCCGGCCTGGATCAGCGGCAGCGCGATCGGGATCACGCAGAACATCATCGGGATGTGCCCGCCGGCGACGTCGGACAGCGCCGGCGCCATGCCTTTGTAAGGAACGTGGGTCAGCGGGATATCGAGCACGCTCTTGAGCATCTCGGCGTCGAGATGCTGGGCAGTGCCTGCGCCCGACGTGCCGTAGCTCAAGCCCCCAGGCGTCGACTTCGCGAGCTTCACCAGATCGGCGATCGAATGCACCGGCAGCGCCGCGTTCACCACCAGCACCTGCGGGATGCGGGCGATCAGCATGACCGGCGCGAGGTCGCCGGGATCGTAGGGCAGGGCCTTGTGCAGCGTGGGATTGATGGCGAGCGTCGTGCTGTTGGCGATCATCAAGGTGTAGCCGTCATGCGGTGCGCGGATGGTCGCGAGCGCGCCGACCACGGTTCCGGCTCCCGGCTTGTTCTCGACCACGAAGGTCCGCCCGAGCCGCTGCTCCAGCCTCGTCGCGATCAGCCGGGCAAACAGGCTGAACAATCCGCCCGGCGCCGACGGCGCGACAATGGTGACGGTGCGCGTGGGATAGTCGGCGGTCTGCGCGACCGCGCTTCCGGCCGGCGCCATCGCAAGCGCACCCGCCACGGCGGCGCAGAACAGCACTGTCGATGAGGTCATGGCGCACTCCTCGCGATACGCTACTCTATCGTTCCAAGACTTGGGAGGCGGTCGGGGTGCGGCGAAAGATCGGCGACATCGAGGTGACGGCGCTGAGCGACGGGCCGTTCCCGGCGACGCTCGACACCTTGCTCGATTTCGACCGCGACGAGGCGCAGCGGCTCATCGGCAAGCCGGCGGGCGCGCCGTTCTTCCTGCCGGTGAACAGCTATCTCCTCAAGCTCGGGAGCCGATGGGCGCTGATCGATACCGGATGCGGGCCGACGGTCGGTCCGGAGCTTGGGCAGTTGCCCAATCGCCTGCGCGAGGCCGGCGTCGCGCCGGAGGCGATCGACGTCGTTGTGCTCACGCACATCCATCCGGATCACGCGATGGGTCTGGTCGATGCCAAGGGCGCCGCGATCTTTCCCAAGGCCGAGTTGATCGTGCACGAGGTCGAAGCGAATTTCTGGCTCGGCCAGGAGCCCGCGGCCGGCGCGACCGAGCGGATCCGCCGCAACATCGGCAAGGCGCGCCACGCCACCGCGCCTTATCGCGAGCGCATGCGTACCGTGCGCGACGGCGAAGCGTTGCCCGGCGTGTCGGCGGTGCTGTTGCCCGGCCATACGCCGGGCCACACCGGTTGGGTCGTTCATTCCGGCCGCGACAGCGTGCTGATTTGGGGCGACGTCGTCCATATCCCGGCCATACAGGTCGCGCGGCCGGAGGCGGCGTTCGAATACGACGTCGACCCGCAGGCGGCGCGCGACACGCGGGCGCGCACCTTCGATATGGTTTCCGCAGACCGGCTATGCGTCGCCGGTGCGCATCTCGACTTTCCCGGCATCGGCACTATCGTGCGGACAGGCGCGAGCTACCGGTTCGAGCCGGACGCGTAGCGACAACGGTCAACGACAACACGACGCCGGCATCATGATCGGCGCGGGGAGGATGGACGATGACGACAAGTCTCAACAACAGAATGCTGCGCGTCGGACTGAGAGTCGCGTCGGTCGCCGGCCTCGCGGGACTGCTGGCGGTGCCCGCCGCGCAAGCGCAGCAGCAGCGCGGGCCGCTGGTGCTCAAGAGCGCCAGCTATTTCTATGTCGGCGGCAACATCGATACCAAGGGGAAGGGCAGCCCGATCGTGGGCCACATGTATGTCGAGTACATGATCCCGCAGCGGTTGCGCTCTCCCTATCCGATCGTGATGGTTCACGGCGGCAACCAGACCGGAACGAATTTCACCGGCACGCCCGACGGCCGCGAGGGCTGGGCGCAATACTTCGTGCGCCGCGGCTACGCCGTCTACATTGTCGATCAGGTGGCGCGCGGGCGCTCGGCGCACTGGAACGGATACTACGGTGAGGTGCAACCCTCGCGGTTGAGTCAGGTCGAGGAACGTTTCGTCGCGCCTGAGCGCTTTCCGGTGTGGCCGCAGGCGAAGCTGCACACGCAGTGGCCCGGCACTGGCCGGCCGGGCGACGTCAACTTCGACCAGTTCTATGCGGCGCAGGCGGTATCGATCGCGAGCTTCCCGAAGCAGCAGGAGATCAACCCGCCGGCGCTGATCGCGCTGATGGAAAAGATCGGGCCGTCGATCCTGATGATCCACTCGCAGTCCGGCGCGTTCGCGTGGCCGGTCGCCGACAAACGTCCCGACCTGGTGAAGATGATCGTCGCGGTCGAGCCGAACGGTCCGCCGGTGCGTGAATTGCAGATGGTCGGCGCGCCGGACTGGTTCAAGGACGGTACCACCGACAAGCTCTCCGGGCTGGGCGAAGTGCCGCTCAACTACGATCCGCCGCTCGGCAGCGGCGAGCGCCTGTCATTCGTGCGCCAGGAAAAAGCCGACGGACCCGATCTCGCGCATTGCTGGCTGCAAAAAGAGCCGGCGCGCAAGCTCAAGAACCTTGCGAACATACCGGTCGTCGTCATCCAGAGCGAGGCGTCCTATCATGCGCCCTACGATCACTGCACCGTCGCCTATCTGCGGCAGGCCGGCGTGCGCACCGATTTCATCCGGCTCGCCGATCACGGCATCCGCGGCAACGGCCACATGATGATGCTGGAGAAGAACTCGGACGACATCGCGCGCGTGATGGAGCAATGGACCGCGCGGCAGATTGTCAACGCGCGCGGCGGCCGCAAAGGGAAGAGGAAGTAGGCCCGCTATCTCACCTTGTCGTAGGCGAGGCCGAAGCCGAGCAGCGGCAGCGACATCTCGACCGGCTTCTTGTCGGGGCCCTGCACGGTGACCTTGAGGTCCTTGCCGCTGCGCATGGCGGCGATGAACTTCTCGTTGAGCGGCATCTGCACGAAACAGCCGATATTGGTGCAGGTCTGGATCGGCTGGCGCTCCGCGGCGCCGTTGTCGACCTTGACTTGAGCCGCCTCGGTCAGGTTGAGGCCGAGCGGAAGCTGCATGGTCATCTGCGCCGGCGCTTTGGGATCGGCCGGGCGGCGCACCAGGAGCGCGACCAGCAAGCGGTCGCCCTGATTGGGGATGCGCTGGAACAGTTGCTGCACCGCGCGGCAATCCAAAACCTTGCCGTCGCCGGTGCATTCGACGCGCCATGCCGCCACGCCGTCCTGCGCCTGTCCCGCGTCGGGCAATACGGCGATGCCGGCTGCCGCCAGCATTGCAAGCGCCGGCCAGCGTCGGATTCCCAGCATGTCACGCTCCTACTGCATGGCCGGCATGATGGCCGCTGCAATGCGATAAATCCAGTTCTATCGCCCCCGCTGCGGCTGCAAATGGCCGCGACCGGTTAACACGCTAGGCTTGCTTGAACGCACCCGGGACGCCGACTATCGTTGCAAGAGCGGGGCGGAAAAACGCTTAAGCAAGACGAAACGTCACAACGAAACGGGGCAAGCGTGACCAACGGGTATGACTACATCATCGTGGGGGCGGGGTCCGCCGGCTGCGTGCTCGCCAACCGGCTCACCGAGGATAACGGCGCGACCGTGCTGCTGCTCGAAGCCGGGCCGCCGGACCGGCATCCCTATATTTCGATCCCGCTTGGCATGGGACGGATGCACGACAAGGCGATGTTCGATTGGGGCTATGAGACCGAGCCCGAACCCAATCTCAACAACCGCCGGATCGAGGCGATGCGCGGCAAGGTGCTCGGCGGTTCGTCGTCGATCAACGTCATGGCCTATACGCGCGGCAACCGCGGCGATTACGATCGCTGGGCGCAGAAGGGCGCGCGCGGCTGGTCCTATGCCGACGTGTTGCCCTACTTCAATCGCGCCGAGACCTGGGAAAACGGCGCGGACACCTGGCGCGGCGGCGAGGGGCCGCTCGGCACGCAATTCGCCAAGACGCCCGATCCGATCTTCGACGCCTGGCTCGAGGCGGCGAAGCAGTCCGGCTATCCCTTCACCGAGGATTACAACGGCAAGCAGCAGGAAGGTTTCGGCCGCGGCCAATACACCATCCGCGACGGGCGGCGCTCGTCGACCGCGCGCGCCTATCTGCGGCCGGCCAAGGGCCGTCATAACCTCACGGTCGAGACCGGCGCCCAGGCGACGCGACTCCTGATGCAGGGCACGCGCGCGACCGGCGTCGAATACGCCAAGGACTCAGGCGATCTCAGGCGGATCGAGGCGAAAGAAGTCATCGTCGCCGGCGGCACGTTCAACTCGCCGCAGCTCCTGATGCTGTCCGGCATCGGACCGGCGGCGCATCTGCGCGAGATGGGGATCGCCTGCGTCGCCGACCTGCCGGTCGGCAAGAATTTGCAGGACCATATCGGTTCCTACATGACCTACACGCGAAAGAGTCCCGGCGTGTTTCACGGCGAGATGCGGTTCGACCGCATGGCGGTGAGCATGCTGATGGCGTATTTCCACGGCAGCGGCCCGGCGACGGTGGTGCCCGGCGGCTTGCACGCCTTCGTCAAGACGCGGCCGGAGCTGGCGGTGCCCGACATCGAGTTCATGTTCCGCGGCACCTCGCATCATCCGCATCTGTGGTTTCCGCTGCTCTATCCCGCCTTTACCGACGGCTACGGCATCCGGCCGACGCTGTTACATCCGGACAGCCGCGGCGAACTCACGTTGCGCTCGTCCGATCCGCGCGATCCGCCCCGCATCCACTACAACTTCCTGACCGCGCCCAACGACCTGCCGACGCTGCGGCAAGGCTTCAAGCTGGCGCGCGAGCTCGCCTATCACCGGGCGCTCGATCCCTATCGCGGCGAAGAGCTCAGCCCCGGCGAGAAGGTGCACGGCGACACCGAGATCGACGCCTGGCTGCGGAAGACCTTGATCACCGCTCACCATCCGGCCGGCACCTGCCCGATGGGGACGACGCCCGCCGCCGTGCTCGATCCCGAGATGCGGGTGCGCGGCGTCGAGGGGCTGCGGGTGGTCGATGCGTCGGCAATGCCCGACCTGGTTTCCGCTCACATTAACGCCTGTGTGATCATGATGGCCGAAAAGGCGTCAGACATGGTCCGCCGCCGTACGGCGCTACCGGCGGCGATGGAAGCATGAGGGGGTGATCGGTGTTCTTCCATTGGCGGCCTTGAGCCGCGGCGTCTGAAGCGGCAGGCGCCCGGCGTAACGCGCGCAATGGAGGCGTTTATGAAAACTTTAGCTTCGGTGATCGCGCTCGCCCTGGTACTCGCCTGGCCGAGCGTTGGCGAGGCGCAGAGCAAGAAATCGACGGCACGCAGTACGGTGACATCGCAGCAAAAGCCTGCGCAGCGCTCGAACGTCGTCGCCCAACGCAGCGGGACCCCGTGTGTCCGGCAGGTCTGGTGGGGCTGCGCCGGCTGGGATCCCGACCCGAACGTCCGCACCATGCTGGCACGGGACATCGGCGGCGACGACTGAGTTGCCGCCCCAATGGAAACAAGGCGGGTCCTGCGGTGTTGATAGATCGGCAGCGCCAGCCCGCGGCCGTCCATTTGGGCGGGACTGCAGCCCGGCGTCTTTGATGGAGGCATTCATGAAAATTCTTGTTTCGGCGGTGGCGCTCGTCATCGCGCTGGCTTGGCCGACAGTCGGCGACGCGCAGACCAAGAAAGCGAAGGCGCGCAGCGCGACGACGACTCAGCAGCAATACGTGCGCCACGCCAACGTCGGCGTAAGGCGCGGCGAGAAGCCGTGCGCGGCGCGTAACACTTGGATCGGATGCCTGGGCTGGGACCCCGATCCGAATGTGCGCTCGATGCTCCAGATGGATGCCGGCCGCGACGACTACTGAGTCGAATCCGCATGATGCGCTCCCGCGTGGATCGCCACGCGTGCTTTGCTGCGTGTCAAATTTGCTGCGTTTTGTCGGCTTGATTTCGACGTGTTGTCTTCACGCCTCGTGATGAGGCGTTTCACAGAATTGTGAGTGCGAAATCTACACGCACGATACACATACGAACACGCTTCGTTACTCCAAATTTATATCGCAATCGCGAACTGCGGGAATTCGGGCATACACATCGTCGAAGCGACGCGTGACATAAACGCTGTCGCGCGGACTTCGATTTAATTTTTCATGCCCACAGAAATCGCTCACGAGAAGTTGTCTTCGACAATGCGACGTTGCCATGTTTTCGCACATTCGAGAACTATCTCGGCGTGCGGGACCGGCAAGAAAAGGCGCCAGGGAAGGTTGAACTTCAACCCTCACAACGGAGATGACGAATTATGAAAACTCTTTTTGCAACTGCAGCGCTTGCCGTCGTCGTTGCGGCAGCTTCGCCGGCCTCGGCGCAGAACTACAGCCGAGACTTTCAAGACCTGCATCGGCCTGGACTCGGCGCGTTTGCTCAATCCAACCCGGTGCCGATGAGGACGCAACAGCGCCGCTATATTGCGCGCGGGCAAAGCCTGGATGGGCGCATGCATTCACCCAATCCGGCCTACGACGTCTACGACACCCAGGGCCGTTACATCAGCTCGGATCCGGATCCGTTCATCCGCAACGAGCTCGCGCGTGTCCCGCCGGACCGCGACGACAACTAAGGACGATCGTTCGGCGTGCTGCCGAGCGAGCGGCAAAGGCCCCGGGCTGCCCCGGGGCCTTTGATCCGTCTCACGTAAGCTACTTCAACTGATCCTGAACGCGCGCGATCCCGGCGGCCGCGCAGGCCTCGTCGCCTTGATCGCCCGGCGCGCCGGCAATGCCGATACCGCCGATGGTCTCGTTGCCGATCTTGATCGGGAGCCCGCCCGGTACGCCGATGGTGTTGTTGATCTGCCGCAGTCCCGGTCGCCCGCCTGTGGCGCCGACCTCGGTGCGCTTCATGAAATCGGCGCTCGGAACGCGGTAGGTGCGCGCGGTGTAGGCCTTGCGAAAGCTGGCATCGACGGTGTGCGGATTCGCACCGTCGTCCTTGTGGAACAGGCGGATCTGGCCGCCGCTGTCGACGATGGTGACCGAAATCCGGAAACCGCCCTTGCGGCAATGTTCGACCGCGGCATCCGCCATGAGTTGCGCGGCAGCGAGCGACAACTCGCGTTGCATGACGACCGCCTGCGCGGACGCCGACGTCGACATGACCGTGGCCGCGGCCAATGCGGCGAAACCTTTCAGCAGCAGCGACATCGTGATTCCTCCCCTTTTGTTTGCCGTTGACGAGGGCGCGAGCCATCGTCCGGTAAACTAAGACTAGAACGAACCTGGGAGGAAATCTTCGGGCCTAGCGCCCGAACGCCACCTTGGCGCGTTCGCGCACGGAAGCGGGGACGGCAAGCGTGCGCGTGATCAGGTCCTGCACGCGCTCGCCCGGCAGCGGATCGAGCTCCACCTTGAGTTTCTGGATGTCGGCAACGAACTCGGGATCCTTGACCATGGCATTGAATGCATCGCGCAGGATCTTCAGCCGGTCGGCCGGGATGTCGGGCGGGCCGATCAGGCTGCGCCCGACGCCGCTGCCGCTGGCATAGAGCGCGGTGACCTGCCGGTCCTCGGGCGTGTTGCCGTATTCGGTGATGGTCGGTGCGTCCGGAAGGTCCGGGTGACGTTCGGGCTGGGTCTGCAGGATGATCCTGATCTTTTTTTCCTTCAGCAGACCCTGCTTCGTTACAAAGACTGCCGCCCAAGAGGAGCTTGCGCCGTCAACTTCGCCACGCTCCATCGCCAGCATTCCCTCGGTCGAGGCGGGGTAGCCGCTGATCAGCTTGAACTTCGTGCCGATGATGGCGTTGAACAGCCGCGGTATCGTCTCCGCGATCGAGCCCGGCCCGGTGCCGGCCAGCGTGGATTCGTATCTTCTGAAGGTCCGCGATCGACTGCACCTTCGAGGTGTGCCACTGCATGAACACGTTGTTCGAGGTGGCGACGCGTCCGAGATAGGTGAACTTGGCGGCGTCGTATTGCGCGGCGGTGTTGCCGAGCGCCTGCTCCAGCGCCGCCGACTCCACGATCACGCCGAGCGCGGTGCCGTCTTTCGGTGCGACCTGGTAGACGTAGTTCGCTGCCTTCATGCTGCCGGCGCCCGGCATGTTCTGCGCGACCACCGTGGGATTGCCGGGAATGTGTCTTCCGAGATGGCGCGCGATCAGCCGGGCATAGAGGTCGTAGCTGCCACCCGGAGTGTAGCCGATGTAGATCGTGACGGTCTTGCGGGCGAAGAACGGCTCGGCCGGCTGACCATAGGCGAGCGGCGCGATCAGCATCGCGGCTGCGGCCGCAAGCAAGCATCGCAGGATTGCCGGTTGTGCCATTGTCAGTTCTCCTTGGCGGCGGTCATGCCTGCGCTGTTTCTTCGAAGGGTGAGCCGGCATACTCATCCGGATACTGGTCATGGAGTTGGGCGATGAGACCGGCGACGCGCTCCGCCTGCTCCAGATGCACCGCGTGACCGGCGCCGGCGATCACTTCCAGGCCGGTCGATCCGGACATGCCATCGGCGTAGGCCTCGCCATGCGCCACCGGCACCATGCGGTCCTGTTCGCCCCAGATCACCAGCGACGGCATCGACGCGCGGTAGAGCCGTTCACGCAGCTCGCGGTGATAGAAGTACGGCGGCTTGAAGCCCATGAACGAGCCGAAGCGCAGCATCTGATAGCGCCGCACCTCCTCGTCGAGGTCGCCACGGCCGTCGGGAAACCAGTGCTTCGCCAGCCCGCCGTCCGGCTCGGCAAACAGCAGCGTCCGCAATGAATGTTGGTCGGTGCCGCGTTCCGGCTGCGCATGCATGAACACGTCGCCGATCGGCTCGCCGGGCACGAACAGCCCGCAAGCGCCGATGAGTGCCAGCCGCGCCACCCGCTCCGGATGGCGCACCGCCAGCTCGGCGGCGATCCATCCGCCGGCGCAATGGCCGACCAGATCGAAGCGCGGCAGGAACTCGGCGTCGAACAGTTCAAGATAGTGGAAGATGACGTCGTCGATGCTCGAGGACTCGAGCTCGTCCGAGCCGTTACAGCCCGGATGCGCCGGCGCGATGACGCGGGAATGTCGCGCCAGCCGTTGATGGAACGGCAACAGGTCGCCGGCCACGCCGTGCACGTCGGCGAAGCCGTGCAGATAAACCAGCGGCACGCCGTCGCCGGCTTCGGCGATCGCAACCTTGCGTCCGCGGACGTCGACGCTGCGGACGGTCATTTCGCCATCTCCGGCGTCTGCGCCGATTGCGGAAATTCGCGCGCGAACAACCGCGCCGAATCCTCGCGCAGCCGTGGCGCCACTTCGGTCGCGAACAGGTGCATGCTCTTGCGTGTGAGCTGGTCCTGCATGTTACCGAGGTGGAACTGGATCAGCAGGTTGCCGACTTTGGAATGCGTGAGGATGTCCATGATCCGGCGATAGACCGTCTCGGCGCTGCCGACGACGATCGACGCCGACTGCTGCAGATCGTCGAAGCTTTCGGCGTCACCGAGCAGCGGCGTGGTCGGATCGGAAAATTTGAGGAAGTTTCGGAACTCCTCCGGCGGGATATAGGGGATGCCGGGTCCGAAGGTGAGCTGGCGGCCCTCGCGGCGCAGATGACCCTTGAGGCAATTCTTGAGGAAGTACCAGACGCCTTCCTTCGCTTCGGCCTGCGCCTGCGCGTCGGTCTCCGCGACATAGGCCGACATCAGGATGCCCATGCGCGACGGCTGGTAGCGGTCGCCGTTCTCTTCGAGGATTTTCGCGAACAGTTGCTGCGAGCGCGCGGTCTCTTTTCCGTGACTACGTGACGACAAAAAATAGCAGTAGCCGCGCTTGGCGATCTCGACCAGCGTCTCGCGCGAGCGCGAGCCGGGGATCCAGATCGGCGGATGCGGTGTCTGCGTCGGCTGCGGCCACGGATTGACGTAGCGCATCGGATAGTGCCGGCCCTCGTGGGTGAACGGCCCGCTCTCGGTCCAGGCGCGCTGGATGAAATCGACTGCTTCCCAGAACTGACTCCGCGTTCCCGCCGACGGCACATTGTAGTTGAACGTCTCCGGGCCCGAGCCCGGCGCGAAGCCCGCGATCAGGCGGCCGTCCGACATGTTGTCGAGCATCGCGTATTCTTCCGCGACGCGCAGCGGGTTGAGATGCAGCGGCAGCAGATTGCCGAGGATGACGATCTTGCCGCGCTTGGTGCGTTGCGTCAGCGCGGCGGCGATCAGGTTGGGCGACGGCATCAGACCGTAGATGTTCTGGTGGTGCTCGTTGAGCACCATGCCGTCGAAGCCGAGCTCGTCCGAATAGGCGAGCTGGTCGATATATTGCTGATAGAGGCCGCGGCTCTTGTCCTTGTCCCACAGCGAATTCGGGACGGTCACCCAGCCGGTGTCGTATTTTTCGTCGAAATCCGCCGGCAAATGCGGATAGGCCATGAAGTGCCAGCAGTAGAGTTGGACGGGATTGCTCATGGCCGTTGCTACTTTGGTCCCTTATAGACCATGGCCCGCTTGGTGCGCTCGATCACGCTTTCCGGCAAGCCATAGAGCTTCGCCACCAGCGCCTGCACCTCTTCGCCGCTGCGCTCGCCAAGCTCCATGCCGGCCTTGTTCGCTTCGGCGACCAGCGCCGGATCGCTCATGGTCGCCATGAACGCCTTGCGCAGCGCGGCCACCCGTTCGGCCGGCACGCCCTCCGGCAGCACATAGGGGCGGCCGAACAGGTTCTGGGTGTAGATCACCTCCATCACCTGGCGGTCTTCCTCGCTCTTGGCGAACGAGGTCGCGAGCGGCACGCCTTGCTTGTTCAGCTCGGGATGGCCGCGCAGGTCCTCCTGCACGATGGCGCGCAGCGTGCCATTCCGAAGCCACTCGCCGCGCTGCATCGAGATGCTCGACCAGCTCATGCCGCACATGCCGTGGACTTCCTTGCGCTCGATGGCGAGCAGGATCTCGTTCGAGCCGGCATAGCCGCCGATCAGCCGGAATTTCACGCCGAGCACGTTGATCAGCAGGATCGGAAGCTCGCGCAAGGTCGCGCCTTCGCCGGGGGTGCCGATCAGCACCTCGTTGGTGAAGGCCTCGGCGAAGGTCTTCACCGGTGCGTCCGAGCGCACCAGGCAGAGATAGACGCCGCTCGCGGCGCTGCCGAGCATGATGAATTTCGACGGATCGTGCGGCAGCGGCTGGTCGGAGTGCAGCCGTTGCAGGACGGCGCCGGGCTGGATCGCGCCGATGGCGGTGCCGTCCTTCGTCGCCTGCAAGGCGACGTAGGAGGCGGCCTTGTTGCTGCCGGAGCCCGGGATGTTCTGCACCACGACGGTCGGATTGCCGGGGATGTGTTTGCCGAAATGACGGCCGACCAGGCGCGCATAGCCGTCAAAGCCGCCGCCCACCGCCGAGCCGACGGTGATCCGCACCGTCTTGCCGCGATAGAAGTCGGCAACTGAATCCTGCGCGGCGGCGCTGCCTGCGGCGCACAGCGAGGCGGCGAGGGCGAGCAGTGCGGCCTTCATCGTCAGCTCCCTCATCGGCCCGGTGGCTTGTAGATCAGCGCCTGTTTGGCGCGCTCGACGATGCGCGCCGGCATCGCGAACAGTTGCGCCACCATAGTCTGCACTTCGTCGCCGGCGATCGGCTCGACGTCGACCTTCATCTTTTCGGCTTCGGCCAGCAGCGCCGGGTCGCTGAACGCCGCCATGAACGCTTTGCGCAGCGCCGTCACGCGCTCGGCGGGCACGCCTTCCGGCAGCACGAAAGGGCGGCCGATCACCGCCTGGCTGTAGACCAGCTCCATCACCTGACGGTCTTCCGGTGTCTTCGCAAAGTCGACGGTGCGCGGCACGCCCTGCTTGTTGAGCTCCGGCGTGCCTTTGGCGTTCTCCTGCACGATGACGCGCACGAACTTGTCGGCGATCCATTGCGGCCGCACCGACAGCAGGCTGGTGTAGCCGAAGCCGCAAAGCCCGTGCGTCTCGCGGCGTTCGACCGCGAGCGCCATCTCCCGCGTGCCGGCATAGCCGGTGACGATACGGAATTTCGAGCCAAGCACGTTGTTCGACAGCGTCGGCATGTCGCGCGTGGTGCCGCCTTCATTGCTGGCGCCGACGATCACCTCCTGCGTGAACGTATCCTTGAAAGACTTGATCGGCGTGTCGGAGCGCACCACGCAGGTATAGACGTCGCTGTTGGCGCTGCCGACGTAGATGAATTTCGCCGGATCATGCTGGATCGGCGTGTCGGCGAGGAGCGGTGCCAGGACGCTGCCGGGAAATAGCAGGGCGATGGTGGTGCCGTCCCGGGGCGCAACCGAGTACATGTAACCGGCCGCTTTGTTGCCGCCCGCGCCCGGCATGTTCTGCACGACGATCGACGGGTTGCCTGGCAGGTATTTGCTCATGTGGCGGCCGAGCGCGCGGCCGTAATTGTCGTAGCCGCCGCCGGCAGCGCCGCCGACAATGATGTTGACGGTCTTGCCGCGGTAGAACTGCTCGACCGAGCCTTGTGCCAAGGCCGTACTCGCAACCGCCGAAATTGCGATGGTGATGCAAGCGAGACTTGTCCACCGCATCGCGGTCTCTCCTCTATCTCGCCGGCTTGTAGATCATCGACTGCTTCGCCCGCTCGACGATGCTCGCCGGCAACGCGTAGAGCGACGCGATGAGGGTCTGCAGGTCGGAACCGGAAAGCGCTTCGAGATCGAGGTTCGCCTTCTTCGCGTCCGACAGCAGCGCCGGATCGGTCATCGCGGCCATGAAGGCTTTGCGGAGCGCGTCCGATCGCTCCTGGGGCACGCCGGGCGGCAGCACGAACGGGCGTCCGAACACGCCCTGGCTCAACGCCAGCTCCATCGCCTGGCGGTCTTCCTTGGTGCGCGCGAATTCGGCCGCCAGCGGCACGCCCATCTTGGTGAGCTCGGGGTGTCCCTTGACCGAAAGCTGCAGCGTCATGGTCACGAGCTTCTTCTCGAACCAGTGCGGATAGAGCGTGGTAAAGCCGGTCCAGCCGATGCCGCAGGCGCCGTGCACCTCGTTGCGCTCGACCGCAAGCCCGATCTCCTTCGAGCCGGCATAGCCGGTGACGATGCGGAATTTCGCGCCGGCGAGATTGTTCATCATCGCCGGCAGGTCGCGCGTGGTGCCGCCCTCGTTGCTGGCGCCGAGGATCACTTCTTTGTCGAACGCCTCGCGGAAGTTTTTGGCGGGCGCGTCGGTGCGCCAGAAGCAATGGTAAACGTCGCTGTTGGCGCTGCCGAGGTAGATGGACTTGTTGGGCTCATGCTGGACGGTGGTATCGCCGAGCAGCGGTTGCAACATCGCGCCCGGGAAGATCGCGCCGATGGCAGTGCCATCCTTGGGCGCCACGCTGTAGATGTAGCTTGCCGCCTTGTTCGAGCCGGCGCCTGGCATGTTCTGCACGACGATGGCCGGCTGCCCGGGAACGTGCTTGCCGAAATGGCGCGCCAGGAGCCGGCCATAGGTGTCGTAGCCGCCGCCGGCGGACGAGCCGACATAGATATTGACGGTCTTTCCGCGGAAAAACTGCTCCACGGAATCCTGACCCTGCGCCGGACTGATTGCCGCAACGGCAAGCACTGCGATTGTGCAGGGGAGGGATGGTCGAAACCGCATGGCTGATCCTCGGTTTCCGAGCACTATGCAGCCCGGGAACCGGTCTTGCCATAGGTCGTGGCGTCACGGGTGTCGCATGGAATACCACGCGGCGCTGTTCCAGATTTCCCACCGCCGCCCGGTCGATTGGCCTTTCCAGCTTTCTGGACCGAGTCTACACTTGCCTACCGTGTCACCGGCGATCAACGGCCGGAGACACTCACGGGATGACATCCAAGGGAGGTCTGGAATGGCACGCAAAGAAACGCGTACCGATGTAAGCCGCCGAAAATTCCTCGCTGGCGCGGCCGTTGCAACCACGGCAGCGACCGTTACGAACGGTGCGCAGGCAACGCCCGGCGCAACCGCCAACAAGCGGCTGCCGTCGGCGACGATGCCGACCTACCACCAGATCGCCGCCGAGACCGGCGGATTGCGCGAGCCGACGACGCAGCTCCCTGGCCGCCCGGCGTCGGACTTCATGGTCGACGTCCTCAAGTCCCTGAAGATCGAATACATCTACTCCAACCCGGCATCGAGCTTCCGCGGCCTGCACGAGTCGCTGATCAACTACGGCAAAAACACCATGCCGGAGTTCCTCACCGTCACGCACGAAGAAGCGTCGGTCGCGATGTGCCACGGTCACTTCAAAGCGACCGGCAAGCCGCAGATGGCCATGATGCACGGCACCGTCGGCCTGCAGCATGCCTGCATGGCCGTCTACAACGCCTGGGCCGACCGCGTGCCGATTCTCATGATCGGCGGCAACGATCTCGACGCCTCCAAGCGGCCGCCCGGCGTTCCGACTGTTCACTCGGCGATCGATATCAACGCGCTGGTGCGCGACTTCACCAAGTGGGACGACCAGCCGGTGTCGTGCCAGCACTTCGCGCAGTCGATGGTGCGCGCCTACAAATACGCGATGACGCCGCCCTATGGCCCGGTGATGATCGGGCTCGACGCCGGCGCTCAGCAGGCGTCGCTCAAGCCGGATGAGAAAGACCTCTACATCCCGAAATACATCCCGCCTTCACCGCCGCACGCCGACCCGCCGGCGCTGCGTGAAACTGCGAAGCTCCTAGTCAACGCACAAAACCCGGTGATCGTCGCGGACCGCTGTGCGCGCACGCAGGCCGGCATCGACTTGCTGGTGCAGCTCGCCGAGCTGGTCCAGGCGCCGGTCGTGAGCCAACAGAACCGCGTCAACTTCCCCAACACGCACTATCTGACGGCGGGACCGGCGGTGCTGCGCAATGCCGACTTCGTCCTCGGTCTCGAGCTCACCGATTTCTGGGGCACGATCAACGGCTGGGTCGACAATGGCGAGCATGACGGCCATGGCATCATGGAATCCAGGCATCGTCCCGACGTGAAGCTCGCGCACATCAACAGCGTCGAGCTCAACACCAAGTCGAACCTTCAGGACTTCCAGCGCTTCATGCCGGTGGACATCCTGATGCCGGCCGACGCAGAGGCGTCGCTGCCAATGCTGATCGAATACGTGAAGCAGGCCATCACCGGCGATCGCAAGACCGTGTTCGAGCAACGCGGCGCTGCGCGTCGCAAGGCTTACGCCCAGGCGCAGCAGAACATGCGGCAGCGGGCGGCGTTGGGCTGGGACGCGTCACCGATCACCATTGCGCGGATGACGGCGGAGCTGTGGCCGCACATCAAGGACCTGGACTGGTCGATGGTGAACTCGTCAAGCGGTGCCGCCGGATGGCCGCTGCAGTACTTCCCGATGGACAAGCACTATCGCTGGCTCGGTCGCTCCGGAGCGGCCGGTCAGGGCTATGGCCCGCCGGCGGCGATCGGTGCCGCCCTCGGCAACAGGTCGCTCGGCCGCTTCACCTTCTCGTACCAGGGCGACGGCGACTTCATGTACGTGCCCGGTTCGCTCTGGACCGCGACGCATCACAACGCCCCGATGCTGATGATGATCCACAACAACCGTGGCTATCATCAGGAGGTCATGCACGTGCAGCGGCTGTCCAACCGCCGCAACCGCGTGGCCAATCTCGGCAAGACCATGGGGCCGGTCGGCACCTCGATCGAAAATCCGGACATCGACTACGCCACCATGGCGAAGTCGATGGGCTGGTGGTCGGCAGGCCCGATCAAGGATCCGGCCGAGCTCGGCACCGTGCTGGCGAAGGCGGTGCAGGTCGTGCGCGCCGGCGAGCCGGCACTCGTCGATGTCTGGTCGCAGCCGCGCTAAAGGGGAAGCAAGCAATGTGTGTTGTTCGTAATCGAGTATGGCTGGCGGCGCTTGCCGCCGGCCTCGTGATCTCGCTGGGCTCGGTCTCCTCGGCGTCCGAGAAAGGCAAGCAGCTCTTCGTCAAGCATGGCTGCTGGCAGTGTCACGGTTTCGTCGGGCAGGGCGGCATCGCCGGTCCTGCGCTGGCGCCGGAAGTGATGCCGCTGGAGGCGATGAATAACTTCGTCCGCAACAGCAGCCGTTCGATGCCGCCGTACAAGGTGGAGATCCTCTCCGATGCCGACATGAAGGAGATCCACGCCTATCTGGTGGCGCTTCCGAAGCCGGCCGATCCGAAATCCATCAAACTGCTCAGCCAGTAGCGGCACTCGCGATGAATGAGAGACGGCCCGGCGCAACGCCGGGCCGTTTCGTTTCATGCGTCGACCGTCCACATGCCGAGCTGGTATGCTCTATTCTCGCCGGCGGGCATGCCGGCCAACAGGCAGCAGCGGCGGCGACACGATGACGAGGTGATGCGATGACTCTGTCGATCAGGAATTTGGACGCTGCATTGGGCGCCGAAATAGCCGGCGTCGACGTCTCCGGGCCGCTGCCGCAATCCGACATCGATGCCATCGAGTCCGCATGGCGGGAACGGCTGGTGGTCGTCATGCATGGGCAAAATCTCTCGGATCCGCAACTGATTGCCTTCAGCAAGAATTTCGGCGAGCTCGATCCGCCCGGGCCGAATCCCTACGGCGAGCCGTTCCTCAAGGACCATCCGGAACTCAATGTCATCTCCAACGTGGTCGAGAACGGCAAGCCGCTCGGCAATCTCGGCGACGGCGAGGCGGTCTGGCACGCCGACATGACCTATGTCGAGGTGCCGCCGAAGGCCGCGATGCTGCACGCGCTGGAGGTCCCGCCGCCGGAAGCGGGCGGCAACACCTATTTCGCCAATATGTTCGCGGCCTACGAGACGCTGCCCGCCGACCTGAAAAAGGCCGTCGAGAGCAGGATCGCCGTGCATGATGCCTCGCGCAATTCAGCCGGAATGCTGCGCAAAGGCTACAAGGAAGTCACCGACGTAACGCAGACCGTGGGGGCTCGTCATCCCCTGGTGCGCACCGATGCCAAGACCGGCGGCAAGGCGCTGTTCCTCGGCCGCCGGCCGAACGCCTATGTGATGGGACTTAGCGTTGCCGAGAGCGATGCTCTGCTCGACGCGCTGTGGGCGCACGCCACGCAGCCGCGCTTCTCCATGTGCCATGAATGGAAGGTCGGCGATCTGCTGATGTGGAACAATCTCTCGGTGCTGCACCGGCGCGACCCGTTCGATCCCAAGACCCGGCGGATCATGCATCGCAGCCAGATCAAGGGCAGCGAGCGCGTCGCCTGACTACCGCGTTGATCCTGTCGACCAGTCGGCCCTGCGGCCTATAGATCCAAGACCAGCCGCTCGCTCTTGCAGCCGGCGCAGCAAATCATCACGCGCTTGTTCTCGGACTGCTCCTCCTCGCTGAGGATCGAGTCGCGGTGTTCCGGAATGCCGGAGATCACCCGCTGCTCGCAGGCGCCGCAGATGCCGAGCTCACAGGAGTAGTCGATGTCAATGCCGGCATCGAGCAGCACGTTGAGGATGGTCTCGCCTTCGGGAATGAAATACTCGACGCCGGAGCGGGCGAGCTCGACAGTGAAGCCGCCCTTCTTCGCCGGCCCCAGCTCCTTGGGGCTGAAATATTCGATGTGAACCTGCTCGCGCGGCCAGTCCTTGGTCGCAATCTCGAACGCCTGCAGCATCGGCGCCGGGCCGCAACAATAGAGGTGCGCGTCCTTGGGCGCGGCCGCGACGATGGCGGCGACGTCGAGGAACTGTCCGCCGCTCTCGTCGTCGAAGTGCAGCGCGGCCTGCGGCATGGCTTCGAGTTCCTGCCGGAACGCCATGTCCTCGCGCGTGCGGCACGCATAGTGGAGCCGCCATTCCCGCCCGAGCGTGTTGAGCCGCTGCACCATGCACCAGATCGGCGTGATGCCGATGCCGCCCGCGAACAGGACGGTATGCGCCGCGTCGTCGCGCAAGCGAAAGTTGTTGCGGGGACCGCCGATCTTCAGGGTCGCGCCGACCTGAAATTCGTCATGGAGATAGCGTGAGCCGCCGCGGCTCGCGGGATCGCGCTTGATGCCGACCGTATAGGTCGACGGCTCCGGCTCGGCGCTCGTGAGCGAGTAGTTGCGCAGGAGCCCCGAAGGCAGATGCAGGTCGATATGCGCGCCCGGCTCGTAGGCGGGCAGCGGCTTGCCGTCGACGCTCCGGAACTCGAACAGGCTGGTGTCGCGCGCCACGTAGCGGATCGCCGTGAGGCGGACGTCGATCAAGGCGTCGGGCGACGGGGCCGGCGCGGTGACCTTCGAGTTCGCAGTCGCGGAATCCACGGGTGTTATCGTCTCCGCGGCGTGGGCCACCTCGCCGCATTTGATATGCCGCCGCATAGATAGTCGGCCTTGCACCGCCTTCGCAACCCGCCGGCGCCGGCACGGGGACGCTTGGCAGCGGCACTATGGCCGTTTGTCGGGTCTTTGGCCCGGGCTATGCTGCCCGGACAAGAAAATGCGGGAGGGAGCCATGAGCGTGCTTTTGGCAGCCGTGGGACGCATTGGCGGATTCTTGGCTGCGCTCGCCGTGATCGCCCTTGTCGGCGTTTCACCCGGCGCGGCGCAGGCGCAATCCCGGTCCTGGCTCGATCCGACATTGCTGGAGGCGGCCAAGCGCGAAGGCTCGGTCGTCATCTATACCTCGACCAACGAGCGCGAGGGCCTGCCGCTGTTCAAGATCTTCGAGGACGCGACCGGCATCAAGGTGCACTACATCCGCGCCGGCGACGGCATGCTGGTGTCGCGTTCGCTGATCGAGGTGCGCGCCGGCCAAGCCTCGTTCGACGCGATCTTCTCGCACGCCGCCCACAAGCTGCCGCAGACCATGCTGGCGCAATATGAGCCGTCGGAAGCGAAGCATCTCAATCCGATGGCGCGCGATCCGGACCGGCGCTGGTATGGCGTCTACGCCAACTACAACACGCCGGCCTACAACACCAAGATGATCAGCGCTGCGGCATTCCCGAAGACTTATGAGGAGTTCGCGGCGCGCAAGGAATGGGCCGGCAAGGCCGCGATCGACGGCACCGACTACGACTGGCTCAAGGGCTTCTTCCAGCATTTCGGCGAGGCGAAGGCGACCCAGATCATCAAGGGCATGGTCGGCACGCTCAATCCGGTGATCCACGACGGGCACCTCGCGCTCGCGCGCTCGGTCGGCGCCGGCGAATACTGGCTGTCGCTCAACAACTACGTGATGCTGTCGAGCAACGTGCAGCTCGCCGGCGGTCCGATCGAGATTGTCCCGCTCGATCCGGTGATCCTGTTCTTTGCCGGCGTCGCGGTGAACGCCAAGGCGAAGAATCCGAACGCGGCGCGACTTGCGGCGAATTTCATGCTCAGCCGGGACGGGCAGGCGCATCTTGCCAAATTCGGCCGCCTGCCGACGCGCGGCGACGTCGAATCCAATCCGCCCGGCATCATCGAGCGGCTGCATTCGAAGGCCGTCGTGCCGGTGCTCTTCAAATCGGAAGACGAGCGCAAGTGGCAGCAGACGTTCAACGCGCTGTTCAAGCCGCGCTGAACGTCGATCCGGAAGGAGACACAGGTTGAAGGACCCCACAACAATGTCGCGGCGTGGCGTCACCGCGGGCCTTGCCAGTGTTCTTCTGTCGCGCGGTCGGTCCGCGCATGCGCAGCAGACGCCCGCCTGGCTCGACCAAAAACTCCTGGCCGCCGCCAGGAAAGAGGGGCGGCTGACGGTCTACTCCTCAACCAACGAGCAGGAAGGCCTGCCGCTGTTCAAGATCTTCGAGGCCGCCACCGGCATCGAGTTCAACTACATCCGCGGTAACGATGCCTCGCTGATCTCGCGCATCGCGATCGAGACGCGGGCAAAGAAGCCGTCCTTCGACATCGTGCACATGACCAATGCGCACAAGATGCCCCAGGCATTGCTGGCGCAGTTCGATCCTCCCGAGGCGCAGCACATCAATCCACTGGCGCGCGATCCGGACCGGCGCTGGTACGGGGTCTACACCGTCTACACGACGCCGGCCTACAACACGAAGCTGGTGTCCAAGGCGGATCTGCCGAAGAGCTTCGAGGAGTTCGCGCAGCGCAAGGAGTGGGCGGGCAAGGTCGCGATCGACCACACCGACATCGAGTGGCTGCGCGGAATGATGCAGTTCCACGGCGAGGAGAAGGGTACCGCGCTGGTGCGCGAGATCGCCGCCAATCTCCAGCCGGTGCTGACCGACGGGCGCCTCGCCATGGCGCGCTCGGTGGCGGCGGGCGAGTATCTCTTCGCGCTCAACAATTTCGTCAATCTCACGCTGAACGTGAAGCTCGCGGGCGGCGCGATCGAGTTCTTCCCGCTTGATCCGGTGCCGCTCTATTTCGCGCAGGTCGCGGTCAGCGCGAGTGCGCCGAACCCGAACACGGCGCGGCTCGCCGCCAATTTCATGCTCAGCCGGGATTGCCAGGTGTTCTACAGCAAGTTCGGCCGGCTGCCGACGCGCGGCGACGTCGAGACCAATCCGCCCGGCATCATCAAGCAGGTCGAGGTGCGCAAGGTCGTGCGCACGCAGTTCTCGCAGGAGGAGGAGAAACGCCTGCGGCAGGCGTTCGAGACGCTGCTCCGCAAGCGTTAGCCCGAGCGGCGGCGATGTGACCGTTTGTCAATCCGGCGGCCTTTGTTATGCTGCGGTAACGCTCGTCCAAACGGCGGAAAAGCCAACAGGAATCGCGATCAGCGCCGCCCAGGCGCCCGCGCGCTTCCGCCGGCGGCGGCCGGTCTTGTTCAGGGGAGGACATGGTAGTGGGTGGTCTTCTTAATACTGCATGCCGGCTGGGCGCGCTCGCCGCGGTTGCCCTGTCGTGCGGTCTCGCGCCCGCCACCGCGCAGGACACAAAGCGCCCCTGGCTCGACCCGGCGCTGCTCGCCGCCGCCCAGAAGGAAGGGTCGCTGGTCGTCTATTCGTCCATGAACGAGCAGGAAGGCCTGCCGCTGTTCAAGATTTTCACCGACGCGACCGGCATCATAGTCAGTTACGTGCGCGGCTCGGACACGCAGCTGATGGGTCGCACCGCGATCGAATTCCGCGCGAAACAGAAGGCGTGGGACATCCTGCAGACCACCACGATCAACAAGGTTCCGCCGCCGATGCTAGCGCAGATCGATCCGCCGGAGGCCAAGCACATCTCGGCGGACGCGCGCGATCCGGGACGGCGCTGGTACGGCATGTACGCGAACTACAACGGGCCGGCGTACAATACCAAGCTGGTGAAGCCGGACGAGCTGCCCAAGACGTACGAGGAGTTCCTGACCAAGAAGCAGTGGGCGAAGCGCGTCGCGATCGACGGCACCGACAATGAATGGCTCAAGGCGATGTTCGAGTTCTATGGCGAGCAGCGCGCCACTGAGATCGTCAAGGGCATCGTCGCGACGCTGAATCCGGTCGTCATGGACGGCCATCTGGCGCTCGCGCGCGCAACCGGCGCCGGCGAACACGCCATTTCGCTGAACAACTACGTCAACCTGACGATGAACGTGAAGCTTAGCGGCGGGCCGATCGATGCCTGGGCGATGGATCCGGTCGCGCTGATGTTCGGGCAGGTCGGCGTCAGTGCGCTCGCGCCCAACCCGAATGCGGCGCGGCTCGCGGCGAACTTCATGCTCAGCCAGGAGGCGCAGCAGTTCATCGCCAAGTTCGGGCGGTTTCCGACGCGCAGCGACGTTGCCGACAATCCGCCCGGCACCGTCGCCATGCTCAAGCAGAAGAAGATCATTCCGGTGCTGCTGACACCGGAGGAAGAAAAGGTCTGGCAGCGCCGGTTCCAGGAATTGTTCAGGCCGCGATGAAGCCGCCAGAGGGGAACGAGCCGTGAGCGTCGCACAGGCAGGCATGCAGCCGGGCGGTCAAGGCGTGTTGGCGCGCGCCGTCGCCGTGCTCATCCGTCCGAGCAGCCTCGCGCTGATCGCCTGCGTGCTGATTGCCGGATGGCTGGTGTTCGTGCCGCTCGCGGCGCTGTTCTACACCGCCTTCACCGAGGACACCGGCTTCGGACCGGGGCCGGCTTCGCTCTCGAATTTCGTCCAGGCCTATTCGAGCTGGCACATCGTCCGGCTGTTCGGCAATTCGCTGATCTTTGCGGCCGGCACGGCGGCGCTGACGCTGGTGTTGGGCGGGCTGGTCGCGTTCGTGGTGGAACGCACCGACGCGCCGCTCGGTCCACTGTTCCATTCGCTGGCGCTGTTATCGTTCGCCATCCCCGGCCTGCTCACGGCGATGGCGTGGATCTTCGTGCTGAGCCCCAATATCGGCTGGGTCAATGCGCTGTTGAAGAGCTGGTTCGGGCTCACCGAAGCGCCGTTCAGCATCTATTCCATGCAGGGCATGATCTGGGCGCTGGCGAGCCACTATTTTCCGCTGGCCTATCTCGCGCTCGGGCCGGCATTGCGTGTTTTGGACGTTCGCCTCGAAGAGGCGGCGCTGGTCTCGGGCGCGCGCTACTGGCAGGTGATGCCGAAGATCACGCTGCCGCTGCTGCGCCCGGCGCTCCTCTCCACCACGCTGCTGCTGTTCATGCTCGGCATGTCCTCCTACGAAGTGCCGCGGCTGATCGGGCGCCCGGCGCGGATCGACGTGTTCACCACCGAGATCCAGGCCGCGACCCAGAATGCGCCGCCGGAATTCGGAATTTCGAGCGCACTCGGCATGACGTTGCTGTTCATCTGCATCGTCGCCGTGTTCTTCTACCGGCGCGCGACGCGCAACGCCGAAGCCTTCGCGACCATCACCGGCAAAGGCTACATGCCCACCCGCATCAAGCTGCGGAAGTGGCGCTGGCCGGTGGCGCTCGGCGTGCTGCTGATGTTCTTCCTGGCGCTCGGCCTGCCGCTGTTGACGCTGGTGTGGCAGTCGTTCTTCCGCAATCTGGCGCAGCCGTTCATCGGCTCGAGCTCGCCCGCGACCTTGGAGAACTACGAATTCATCCTGCACTATCCGATCTTCCTCAACGCGGTGAAGACCAGCGTGTCGCTCGCCGCGATGGCTGCGACCCTCGTGGTCGCCCTTACCTTCGTGATGGCCTGGATCGCCTTGCGGGCGGCGCCGAAGTCGGGATGGGTTCTGGATTCCATCGCCTTCACGCCGATCGCGATGCCGCATGTCATCGTCGGCGCGGCGATCCTGTTCGCCTATCTGATGCTGCCGATCCCGGTCTACAACACGATCTGGATCCTGCTCATCGCCTACGTCACGCTCTATCTGCCTTATGGCATGCGGTTCATTTCAAGCGGGCTCACGCAGATCCACAAGGAGCTCGAGGAGGTCGCCGAAGTGTCGGGTGCACGCATGCGGCAGATATTCTTCCGAATCCTGCTGCCGCTGCTCGCGCCGGTGCTGCTGGCGGCCTGGATCTACATCTTCGTGCTGGCGGTGCGCGAGCTCGGCGCCTCGGTGTTCCTGATCGGGCCAGGCACGCATGTGCTCGGTACCATCAGCCTGACCATGTGGGAGGAGGGCGGCAGCTACGGCGCGGTCTCCGCGCTCGGCGTGCTGCAGATCATCCCGCTGATCATGATTGTCGCCGGCCTGCGCTGGCTCGAAATGCGGGTGCAGCGCCGCAGCGAGGCTGACGCGGCCAAGGCTCAGCCCACAGGGTAGGGAGTTCATGTTCGCGATCGAAAATCTCAGGAAGACCTTCGTTGCGCCCGGCAACGTGGTGGTGAACGCGGTCGACGGCATCAACCTCGGTATCGGCGACGGCAAGCTGATCACGCTGCTCGGTCCGTCCGGCTGCGGCAAGACCACCACGCTGCGCTGCCTGGCGGGGCTCGAGCGGCCCGACACCGGCAAGATCGTCATCGCCGACGAGACCGTGTGCGATACCGCGCGCGGCGTCTTCGTGCCGCCCAGCGATCGCGGCATCGGCATGGTGTTCCAGTCCTATGCGATCTGGCCGCACATGACGGTGTTCGAGAACGTGGCCTTCCCGCTGCGGGTCGCGCGCGACCGCAAATATTCCTCGGCCGAGGTGAAGGAGAAGGTGCTGCGCTCGCTCGAGATGGTGCGCATGTCGGGCTACGAGACGCGCCCGGCGACGCAGCTCTCCGGCGGACAGCAGCAGCGGCTCGCGTTCGCGCGCGGGCTGGTGCGCGAGCCGAAAATCCTGCTGCTCGACGAGCCGCTGTCCAATCTCGACGCCAAGTTGCGCGAGCAGATGCGGGTCGAGCTCAAGCTGCTGCAGAAGCGGCTCGGCATCACCACAGTCTACGTCACCCACGACCAGTCCGAGGCGCTCGCGCTGTCGGACGAGATCGTCGTGTTCAATTTCGGCAAGATCATCCAGCGCGGAACGCCGCAGGAAATCTACCGGCAGCCCAAAAGCCAGTTCGTCGCCGACTTCATCGGGTCCGCCAACTTCCTGAGGGGCAAGGTCAAGGACGTGCACGCGGCCGAGCATGTCGCCATGGTCGAGACCCGGCATGGCCTGTTCCGCTGCATTTTTGGGCAGACCGTATCAGCGGGCCAGGACGTGCTGGTCTCGGCCCGGCCCGAGGACCTCACGCTGTCGGACAAGCCGCCCGGCGACGGGCTCAATGCGATGACCGGCAAGATTTCCCACCGGGTGTTTCTTGGCGAGGTGGTCGACTATCTCGTGGACGCCGGCGATGGCGAAATCCGCATCCGCTCGAACCCGGAGGCGGAATTCCATATCGGCCAGGCGGTGCACGTTGGGGTTTCGCCGCAAAAATGTGTGGCATTGCCGTCTTAGCACAGCCCCCGGACTGTGGCTCCGCCCCCATCCCGAGGAGCCCGCGCAGCGGGCGTCTCGAAGGGCGAGGCGGCCCCGGTGTGCGGCCATGGTTCGAGACGCCCTGCTTCGCACGGCTTCTCACCATGAGGTGAGAGGGTGCTGCACGAGGCCGGCAACTTGTGCTAGGTAGTTCGCAACAAACAGGGCTCCAACGAGGTTTCCCATGAATAACGCACGTGTCACCGGGCTGCGCAGCATCGAGCTCGGCGTCCCCAATCTCACCCAGTCGGTTGGGTTCTACAGCCAGGTCTGGGGACTTGAGCCGGTGGTGTCCGACGGCGAGACCACCCATCTGCGCGCCAATGGCACCGAGCATCATGCGGTGACGCTGCGCGAGCGCCCCACTGCCGGGATGCTGGGCGTGCACTTCGCCGCCGTGAACCGCGAGTCGGTTGATGCGCTGCACGACCGCGCCAAGGCGGCGGGCGTCAACGTGACGTCGGCGCCGGCCGAACTGCCGCGTAGCGCCGGCGGCGGTTACGGCTTCCAGTTCAAGACGCCTGAAGGGCACGTGCTCAACATCTCCTCCGACGTGGCGCAGCACCAGAACGTCAACAGCAACAGCTCGGTACCGACCAAGCTCTCGCACGTGGTGCTCAACAGCGCCAAGATCGATCAGCAGACGTCGTTCTTCGTCGATGTGCTCGGCTTCAAGCTCTCCGACCAGACCGACATGATGGACTTCGTGCGCTGCAGCCGCGACCATCACTCGATCGCGATGGCACGCGGCAACGGCCCGACGCTCAACCACATGGCCTATGAGGTCGCGGGCATCGACGGCCTGATGCGCGGCGCCGGGCGGATGAAGAAGCACGGCTTCAATGTCGAGTGGGGTATCGGCCGCCACGGGCCCGGCGACAACGTGTTCGGCTATTTCGTCGAGAACAACGGCTTCGTGGTCGAATACACCGCCGAGGTCCAGCAGGTGGACGAGGCGACCTACGAGGCGCACAACGCCGAATATTGGCGGAATTTCCCGATGCGTCCCTGCCGCTGGGGCATGGCCGGCATGCCGTCCAACCGCTTCAAGGCCGCGGCGTCCGGCGACTTGTCGGTCGCCGATCCGGAAGCCGGCAAGCGCTGCGAAGAGATCATGGCGCAGACGCTGCGGCGGTAAATGAGGCGGCCTCGCAGCGGTGATCTCGTAGGGTGGGTTAGCGCTCAAGGCGCGTAACCCACCACCTAGCCGCGTATTGAGGTTTGGCGGGTTACGCTCCGCTAACCCGCCCGACAGCTACGGCAGGGCCAACATGGCGTCGATCGTGCGCAGCATGTTCGACCAGCCCATTTCGACCTTCTCCACATAGGACTTCCAGATCTTCTCATGCACGATCGTGACGATGGAGCCCGTGCCGTCGGGCTCGATCGTGATGGTCACGACGGAAGGATCGTCATTCTGGCTTTCGTCGACGATCCAGGTGAAGGCGATCTTGCGGGGCCGGTCGAGCGCCAGATACGTGCCCCAGTGCTTCGCCTCGCCAGCCTCGCGCATGTCGGAGAAGAAGAACTTGCCGCCGACCCGTGCATCCACCTCGATGCGCATCATGTCGCCCGACAGTCCCATCTGCTTGAGCGCGGCACTCATCCAGGCGCGCAGTTTTGCGGGATCGAGCCAGGCGTCATAGACGCGCTCCGGCGATGCCGTGAAGCGGTATGAAACCTTGGCGCTCGCCAATTCTTCGATCATCGTCCACCCTTTCTGTCTTCCTCACGCAGCAGCTCGTCCATGGCCCGCAGCGACGCGCCCCAGAACTCCTGCTGCTTTGTGATCCAGGCCTGCACCTCGTTCAGGGGCTTCGGCTTGAACGTCAGGATGTACTCGCGCCCGGCCTTGCGGCGCTCGACCAGCGCGGCGCGCTCCAGGAGCTTGATGTGCTTCGACACCGAGTTGAACGAGATCGAAAACGGTTCCGCGAGATCGGTGATCCGCGCCTCGCCGCGCGCCAGCCGCCGCAGGATCGCGCGGCGGGTCGGATCGGCGAGCGCAATCAGGGTGTGGTCGAGATTCTCACTGCGGGGCGTCGGCATCAATATTCATCCATTTGGATGAATATTAGGTCTGTGATGCTCGCTGTCAAGGCTTGAGGGGAGGGTCGGATGGAACCTTCGGGCGCAACTCCATCCCTGTCATCCTGAGGTGGCCGCGAAGCGGCCCTCGAAGGACGGTCACGATGTTGCAACAGCCAGGCCGTCGTCCTTCGAGGCTCGCCGCTCGCGCGGCTCGCACCTCAGGATGACGGATAGAGGTTTGCCGGGTTCGATAGGAAGGCCAAAACAAAACCGCCCCCCGGTTTCCCGGGAGGCGGTTCTTCCTGTTTGACGCCTTGTTATTCGTTCTAGGCCGTGACGAGATTGCCGAACTTCTGCAGGTTCGCCTTCTGCGCGTCGTTGCGCGGCGGCAGCTTGAACAGACGCGCCGCGGTGCCGCCCACGATGTTGTGCTTCGCCTTCTCCGACAGGAACGGCAGGTCCCAGATCGTCGAGGGCAGGTCGAAGTCCCAGTGCGGGTAGTCCGACGAGTAGAGGAGCTGCGTCTCCGCATTGATCATGCGGAACGTGCATTCGATGGCCTCGCGGTCCTGGATCTCCATCGGCTGCGACGAGTAGTACATGTCGCGCATGTAGTCCGACGGCTTCTTCTTCAGCACCGGCGCTTCCGACGGCCGCATCATGTATTCGTGGTCGAGCCGCTGCATCAGGAACGGCACCCAGGCGAGGCCGGATTCGATCCATACCACCGGCAGCTTGGGGAAGCGCTCGCCCATGCCGTTGATCACCCAGTTGGTGCAGTGGAGGATGTTGTAGAACGAGAAGCCGAGCGCATGCACCGACAGGAAGCGGTTGCACGCCTTGAACACCGGCTCCGACCAGCTCGGGCCCGAGTGGAAGGACAGCACGAGGCCGCGCTCTTCCATCGCCCGGTAGACCTTCATGTAGGCGTTGTCGTTGACCTGCAGGTGGCGCACGGTCGTGACCATGAAGCCGCCGACGCCCTTGCGGTCGCCGAAGGTCTCGACATGGCGCAGCGAGGCTTCGGGATCGCTGAACGGGATGCACAGCATCGAGAAGAAGCGGTTGTTGGATTCCGGCAGCACCTTCTCGGTGAGCCAGCGGTTGTAGGCCCAGCACAGCTCGACTTCCATTTCCTTCTGCGGATGCATGCCGATGTTGAGCATGCCGGTCGGGAACAGGCAGGAGTAGTCGACGCTCATGGCGTCCATCCAGCGCTCGCCGAGCTGGATGTCGCGATGCCGGCCCGGCTCGGTCTTCTCCGAACCGCGCATCGGATAGCGCGTGACGCGCCCGCCCATGTCCTGGGTGAAGCCGGCCTGCGACGGCAGGATGCTGCGCCGGGAGGTGGCGCGGCCGCCCATGGTGATCTGCTTGAGCACGTCGTTCTCCATGAACGGGAGAATTTCGGACATGTGCTCGTTCTCGTAGTGGTGCGCGTCCACGTCGACGATCAGCACGTCGTCGAACTTGCGCTGCACCGCCTGCTTGCGCGCGTGCGCCAGGAGGCGGGTGGTGTTGAGCTCTTCGACTGTGACGCGTCGGCCGCGGTCGGCAATGAGGTCCATGGTTTCGTCTCCAATCGTCTTCTTGGTTTGTTTAACGTCCGGTCCAGCTCTGCCACATGCCGAGCTCGAACACGGCCAGATTGGCGGCGCGCAACAGCCCGCTCGCCGTCACCATCACTTCGGTTGGACTGACTGTCGTGCGCTGTGCGAGCGGGAGCAGGTCCTCGCCGGCCTCGACCCGGGTCGCGTAGTTCTTGCAGCAGGCGCCCATCAGCGCGTGCAGCGCCTGCGGCGTGAGCGTGTCGAGCTTGCCGCTCGCCAGCGCGCGCTCGATCTCGGCGGCGAGTTTCGTCGCGTCGGTCGACGTCGATCCGTTCGGCGCGGCTTTGGTTGCGTCAGTCTTGGACGGCGCCCTCTTGGCCGCCGCCGTTTTGACGGCAGGCTTGTTGACGGCAGGCTTGGCCGCGGCCTTCGATGATTTCGATTTCGGCGCCGGTTTCCCGGCGCGCTTAGGCGACGACATAAACCTCGTCCCCTTTTTCCACGATCTTGTAGCTGCGCAGCCTGAGCTTGCGGTCGGACACGCACTCGCCGGTCTTCATGTCGTACTCGTAGCCGTGCCACGGGCACACGAAGTGCATCTCGGTGTCGGAGAAGAACAGGCCCTCGGAGGTCTTGTCCGGGCGCAGCCGCTCTTCGACTTTAGCGATGGTCAGGCCTTCGCAGGCGGGGCCGCCCTGGTGCAGGCAGTAATTGCTGTAGGCGTAGAATTTTCCGTCGTGCCGGAAGACCCCGATCTCATTGTCACCGACGAAGATGATGCGGCGGTCGCCGTCCTTGAACTCCGCAAGCTTACCGACGAACTGTTCGGGCATACTTGATAATCCTGCTCTACTTGGGGCGTTACACCCTGGCGTGTAACCTATATGTGGCGTTCCGCCGTTGTTTTGATCTGGCCGGGCGTTCTGCAACCGGCAGGCCGGATAGCAACCGGCAGGCCAAATATATGCCTGTTCTAAAGAAGGAACGCAATCAGCGCCGGATCGCCCGGCACTGCGCAACTGCATGGCCGGGGCGTTAAAACGCGGACATCTCGCTACAGAGAACCACCCCTGGAATGAACTCGGCGCGGCCGCTTGCTCCGTCACCCTCCCCTGGAGGGGGAGGGTCGCTTGCGGAGCGAACGCGAACGCAAGCGGGGTGGGGTGAACGACCGCCATTCACCCCACCCCGCCGCCTTCGCTCACTTCGTTCACTCGGCGTCAACCCTCCCTCTCCAGGGGAGGGTGGCACCGAGTTCGCCTCCCGATCAGGCCATCTTGCTTGAGAGCTCGCCGATCTTCTCGATCCAGAGCTTCACGGTGTCGCCGGCCTTGAGGAACTCCCCGCGGCCCGCGCCGACGCCGGCTGGTGTGCCAGTCAGGATCAGGTCGCCGGGATGCAGCGTCAGCCGCGCCGAGAGGTGCGCGATCTGCTCGGCGAGGTTGAAGATCATCTGCCCGGTGTTGGAGTCCTGTTTCAGGACGCCGTTCACCCAGAGCTTGATGCTGAGGGCCTGCGGGTCCTTGATGTCGCTCGCCGGCACGATCCAGGGTCCGAGCGGGCAGGAGCCGTCGAAGCTCTTGTGCGCGACCCAGTCGGCTTTGAACGGAGAATGGTCGGGAATATGCGGACGGCGGCCGCGGTCGCGCGCGGAGAGGTCGTTGGCGATGGTGTAGCCCGCGACGTAGCTCAGCGCCTTGTTCATCGGCACGTTCTTGGCGGTCTTGCCGATGACCGCGGCAAGCTCGACCTCCCAGTCCATCTTCTTGGAATACTCGGAGATCTTCACGGTCGCTCCCGGATGGGAGATCGAGCGGGACGCCTTGATGAAATGCCAGGATTCCAGCCCGAGCGTGTGCGGATCGGGCGGCGGCGGCCGGTTGTCCTTCGCCGCCATTTCGTTGGCGTGGTCCTGATAGTTCGCGCCTGCACAATAGATCGCCGAGGGGTAGAGAACGGGCGCCAGCAGCTTGGCCTTGCCGAGCGGCAGGCTCTTGGCCTTGCTCTTGGCGGCCTTGGCCGCCGCCGCCTTGAGGGCGCCCTGCGCCTTCGTCCAGTCGTTGAGGATGCCGAGCATGGAGGCGTAGCCGGCCTTGCCGGTCGCCTTGGCGGCGTCGACGACCTTGTCGTCCACGACGAGGCCAGCGCGCGGGCCGTCCTTGGTCTGGTAGGTTGCAAGCTTGTATCCGGCGGCCATGGGCACTACTCCCCCGTTCTAAGTTCTAAAATTGCGGCAAGACAAACCGCGACACGACAAAACCGCGATCATGCGCGGTTGGCAAGAGTGGGCTATAGTTGGCGTGAAGCCAAGAGTGCCGAGCGGGTGCTCGGCAGGCACAGTTCTGAAGTGGGAGAGGATGATGATCAAGCCCCGGCGCGTCGGTCACGCGACGTTCGAGACCACCGACATCGAGAAGCAGATCGCCTACTGGACCGAGGTGGCCGGGCTGGTGCTGGCGGAGCGCGAGAAGAAGCGCGCCTTCCTGGCCTCCAAGACCGGCCTGCTGTCGATCCAGCTTGAACAATCCGACCGCAACCACTGCGCCCGGCTGTCGTTCGAGGTGGCGCCCGATAGCGATTTCGACGCGCTCGCGAAGGAGCTCGGCAAGGACGGCGTCAAGAGCGAGCTGCGCAACGACTCCATCCCCGGCATGGGCAAGGTGCTCACCTTCAAGGACAACAAGGACACCTCAATCGACCTGTTCACGGAGTGGAAGTACCTCGGCGACCACCACCAGGTGAGCGGTATCGGCCCGCTCAAGCTCGGTCACATCGCCTTCCACTGTCCCGACGTGAAGGCGGTCGCCGATTTCTACGGCAAGGTGCTGGGCTTCAAGGTCTCGGACTGGATCGACGACTGGTTCGTGTTCATGCGCTGCAACACCGACCATCACACCGTGAACTTCATCAAGGGCGACAAGGCCGAGCTGCATCACATCGCGTTCGAGCTGAAGGACATGTCGCACATGCAGAACGCCTGCGAGATGTTCGCGACCAAGAACATCCGCATCCTGTGGGGGCCAGTGCGCCACGGCCCCGGCCACAACGTCGCCACCTATCACCGCAATCCGGACGAGCACACGGTCGAGATGTATATCGAGCTCGACCAGATGAAGGACGAGGTGCTCGGCTATTTCGATCCGCGGCCCTGGCACCGCGACACGCCGCAATATCCGAAGACCTGGAAGCGGACCGAGTCGACGATCTGGGGCCTGCCGCCGTTGCCGGAATATCGCCGCGGCTCCGGCGTGCCGGCAGTGGGACAGCAGGATTAAAGGTGGGGCAGCAGGAGTAAATCTGTCACCGCCATCCTGAGGTGCGAGCGAAGCGAGCCTCGAAGGATGCACGGCCCCCGATGTTGCAACAGCCGGGCCGTCGTCCTTCGAGGCCCTCGCTATGCTCGGGCAGACGGGTTGAAGGGTGTCGAACCGAGAGAGAAAACCCTACGGCCTCACCCCCGGCGTCTCCATCGGCATGCCGCGCGCGCGCCACATCAAATAGAGTTCGAGCTCCACGAGGTCCTCTGCGCCCAGCGCCGGCGTGACCGCGCGCATACCGGTGAGGCAGTTGCGCAGCCGCCGGTGCAACGATCCGAGGTTCTGCCATTCCAGCCGGTAGATCGGATAGCCGGTCGGTTGCCCCTGGGTGAGGGGACTGCCCGCCAGCCGTCCGCTCCAGTTGTCGTCGTGGCACTGCGCGCAGGAAAGATTGAGCTGGCCCTGCCGGCGGGTGAATGCGGCGCGGCCGCTCTCGACGAACTTTCGCGTGTGCTCGTCGTCCGCCACCGCGATCGGCTCGCCGCGCGATTGCCGGCCGATGAATGCGGCGAGCGCCAGGAGTTCCTTGCTCTCGTAAGCGAACGGCTTCTGCTGCTGGCGCTCTGAGCGGCACAGGTTGATGCGCTGTTCGAGATTGACCGGCCGCCCGAGCGCCGGGCTGAACGCCGGATAGCGCGCGGCGACGCCTTTCATGCTGGTGCGCGCATCGCCATGGCAGCCGGCGCAGGATTTGGCCGCGGCGCCCGGCTCGCGATTCCACAGCGCCTCGCCGTCGAGCACCCACAGCATTCCGGCATTGGCGGTGTCGTCGTCCTGCATCGCGCGCGTCTCGCGCGCCATGAAGTCGTAGCCGGACTTGCGTTCGGGGAGGGGAATTTCGGCGACCGCGCAAGAAATGCCGCCAAAAATCGCAAGCGGAATTGACAGCGCAGCGGCGATGCGCGCGATCGCCATTCGCGTCATTCGACAGCGATGGCGACTGACTCGGTGGCGTGAAACCCGTTGTCGCCGCGCCAGGTCATCGTGATGGTGCCGCTCTCTGTCGCCACCGTGGTGAAGGACACGAACGGGTTGGCGGATACGGCGGGAAAGAACTCGGCGCGGAACACCTCGACGCCATTATAGGTGCAGACGAATTCCTTGATGATGTTGCGCGGGATCAACTGCCCGGTGGCGTTGGGGCGGAACCCGGTTTCCATCTCGTGCGAGATCAGCGACTTGATGCCGATGATCTCGCCGCGCTTCGCCTTGGGCGGCACGTTGATGAGTGCGCGAGCGGCCATCAGCTTTCCTCGAGACAGGCGGCCATGGTGACGACGACCTCGATCTCGTCGCGCCAGAAGGTCCCGTCGCTCATTTCCGCGACCACGACGACGAGCTGCGTGTCGGCAAGCCGCATGCGTGTGGAGATGTTGGCGGTGCCGGCGCGCGGCCCGAGCTGGAAGCTGACCACGTTGGGCTGCGGGTTCTTTTCGGTGAAGACGTGGATCGCCTTGACGTGATCCGCGTCAGTCATCGGGCTTTCGACCTGGATCCCGAGCGGAACCGCATTGCCATTCTCGACCAGCGGCGGCAGATCGATCTTGATCCGGCCCTTTTTGACGGTCGCGTCGCCGGTCACCGCCGTGATCGCCGTCGCCATCGAGGCGGGCGTCGCGACGGCGGGGCCGGGCGGCAGCACGGTGACCAGCGCCATCCCGCCCGCGCCGATCAGGAACCGGCGGCGCGTCGCAATCGGGAGGCGGGTGTCGGTCATCACTTCTGATCTCTCAGTGTCGACAGGTACGCTACCACGTCTTCGATCTGCTCGGCGTTCAACACCGGTTTACCGGCGAACGCAGGCGCGACCCTAACAAGGCCATCGGTGCGATAGTATGGCGGCATGATGGACAATGGGTTGATGCGGGTGGAATCGACGATCCTCAGCCGCAACTGGCCCGGCGACCAGCGAGTTCCCGCGCCACTGAGATCGGGCGCCAGCGTGCCCTGGAATCGCTCCTCCGGAAACGGCCCGGTGTGACAGAGCAGGCAAAGCCCGACCTGCCGGTTGGCGACGATCGCCCGGCCTTTCGCCGGATCGCCGGGGGTGCCGGTCAAGGATTCGGGAATCGCGTCGCCGACCACCGCATAGGATTTGAGCTCGGCGCGGGCGCTTGCGGTGCCGAACACCAACGCGGCGATGCATGCCAGCGCCAGTCCGGCACGACTCTCTCCGCCGCTCGTCCCCGCGAAAGCGGGGACCCAGGGGCCACAAAGGAAGATTTTGGATTCTCGCTTACGCGGGAATGAGCGGAGGATAGAGGCAGCCCACGCGACAGTGCGGCCGACGCGATCCAAGTCCATCCAATCAGCCAAACACTTCCCCGGTGATCGTCTTGAACCAGCCATTGGCAAAATTCGCTTCGAGCTCGCGCGCGCTGCGGGGCGCATTCGCCGGACTGACGCCGCCGGCGCCCTTCACGTCGGTGAGCTGTCCGTTGAGCGGTGTGTAGACGCCGGCCACCGAGATCCCGTAGTCGGGCGCCACCAGACTGTAACAGGTGTTGATCAGCTTCGGCTCGTCCGGCTTCTCGCCGGCCAGGAGCTTGGCGAGCGCGGCGGCGCAAGCCTTGGCCTGGGAATTCGCCGAGAATGCCGACTTCGGCATGCCGCCGGCGATGCAGGCGTCGCCGATGACGTGGATGTTTTGCTGCAGCTTCGATTCGAACGTCACGGGATCGATCGGGCACCAGCCGGTCTTGTCGGTAACGCCGGCAAGCTCCGCGATGCGCGCGGCCTTCTGCGGCGGGATCACGTTGGCGACAGCCGCCTTGTGGCTTCCGAATTCCGTCGTCAGCGTGTTGGTCGCGGGATCGACCGAGGTGACGCGGCCGCCTTTCGACAACGGCACCCATTCGATCAGCTCGGGGTAGAGCTCCTTCCAGGCGCCCAGGAACAAGCCCTGCTTCGAGAACGCGTCCTTGGCGTCGAGGATGATCAGCTTGGACTTCGGCTTCCGCGTTTTCAGGTAGTGCGCGATCAGGCTCGCGCGCTCATACGGTCCCGGCGGACAGCGGAACGGATTGGCTGGCGCCGAGATCACCACCAGACCGCCGTCCTCCATCGACTCGAGCTGCTTGCGCAGCAGCAGCGTCTGCTCGCCGGCGCGCCAGGCATGCGGCATGCGCTCGGCGGCGGACTCGACGTAGCCGGGAAGACCGTCCCAGCGGATATCGATGCCCGGCGCCAGCACCAGGCGATCGTAGGGCAGCCGGCCGGCGTCGCCGATGATCACGGTGCGGGCATCCGTATCGACGCGGGTCGCCGGCTCGAACGTCACTTCGACCGCGCCTTCGAGCTTCTTGTAGTCGAACTGCTGCTCCTTGAGGTCGCGCAGGCCGGCAATGACGTTGTTGCTGAACGGGCAGGCGGTGAAGGTGTGGCTCGCTTCGACCAGCGTCACGCTGGTGCGCGGATCGATGTGCTTGAGCGCCCGGGCGCAGGTCGCGCCGGCGAAGCCGCCGCCCACGACCACGACGCGGTTGCTGGCTTTCTGCGCGATTGCGGGTGCGGAGAGGCTGACGGCCGCAGCCGTCGCGGCGGTGCGCCTGAGGAAATCGCGTCGGCTCACATGAAGGCGGCTCACATGATGCTGTGTCATGACGGTCAATCCTTCTGCGCTGCGTACCAGGCCGCGATGGCCTTGATCTCGTCGTCGGTGAAACCCTTGGCGATGCGGTCCATGACCGTTCCGGGCCGCTGCCCGCTCCGGAATTCCTGCATCGCGGTCAGGATGTCGGCGGGATTGCGTCCGGCGAGCCTCGTGAACGGCGTCTCCACCGCGCGGCTGGCCGGGTGGCAGCCCGAGCAAGCCGCGGCGCCCGCGGGCGCGACGTCGATGGCGGACGCTGCACTTGGCGACAGGCAAAGGACGGCGAGCGCTGCAAAACAATCAATACGTCTCATGGCTTCCTCCCGAACGCGAAGGGCATGGCCGTCTGACGCAGCCTAGGCCCTTCTCAGGTCGTGGTTCTTCAAAGGCAGCGACCGGATGCGCTTGCCGGTCGCCGCGAAGATGGCATTGCACAACGCCGGCGCGACGACCGCAACGGGGGGTTCGCCGCAACCGCCCCAGAATCCGCCTGACGGCATCAGCACGGTCTCCACCCTGGGCATCTCGGCCATGCGAAGCATGCGGTATTCGTTGAAATTCGACTGCTCCACCCGCCCGTCCTTGATGGTGATCTCGCCATAGAGCGCCGCCGTCAGGCCGAAGACGACGGCGCTTTCGGTCTGCATCTCGGCGGTCAGCGGGTTGACGACTGTGCCGGGGTCGAGCGCGACGACGATCCGGTGCATGCGCACCGCGCCGTCGGCAGCAACCGTGACTTCGGCGACCGCGGCAACGAAGGTGTTGTAGGCCTCGTTCAGCGCGATGCCGCGGAAGGTGTGCGGCGGCAGCGGGGTCGTCCAGCCGGCGCGCTCGGCAGCGGCGTTGAGCACGCCGAGGAATTTCTCCGCATGCCTGTGCCTGCCGATCAACTGCCGCCGATATTCCAGCGGATCGCTGCCGGCTGCGTGCGCCATCTCGTCGATGAAACTTTCCTTGAAGAAGCAGTTCTGCGTGTGGTTCACGCAGCGCCAGAACCCGACCGGGACATGGGTGTTCCGGATCGCATAGTCGGCGAGATAGTTCGGGATGTCGTAGGGCATGTCGGCCAGGAAGCCTTCCTGGAACTGCCTGTCGACGCCGTCGCGCACGGTCGACGGCATCAACGTGCCCCAGATCGAATTGCCGGTCATGCGGACGTGCCAGGCCTGCGGCATTCCGCTGGCGTCGAGCCCGGCCGACATCCGCGCCATCGCGACCGGCCGGTAGTAGTCGTGCCCGATGTCCTCCTCGCGCGACCACACGACCTTGACCGGACGGCCGACCTCCTTGGCGATGAGAACCGCCGGCGGGACGAAATCCTGCGTGGCGCCGCGCCGGCCGAAGCCGCCGCCGAGCATGGTCTTGTGCACCGTCACGTTCTGCGGCCGGATGCCGAGCGCATGCGCCGCCGACGCCATCGCGGCTTCGCCGTTCTGGGTCGGCGCCCAGATTTCGGCGGTGTCGCCGGTGACGTGCGCGGTGCAATTCTGCGGTTCCAATGTCGCGTGCGCGAGGAACGGCACCGAATAGTCGGCCTCGACGCGTCGTGGTCGCGCTCGCGAATCCCTCCGCGAGATTGCCCTGCGCGCGGCCGACGCCGGCGTTGTCGGCGGTCAGTCCGCCGAGCAGGAAGTCGCGGATGCTGGCGCTGGAGATCGTTCCGCTGTCGCCGGCGTCCCATTCGATCGAAAGCGCGTCGAGCGCTTTTTTCGCCTGCCACCAGCTATCCGCGACCACCGCGACCGCGTCCTTGAGCTTCACGACCTGGCGGACGCCCTTCATGCCGGCGATCTTCGCGTCATCGGCCGATTTCAGCGTGCCCTTGAACACCGGGCACTGCGCGAGCGCCGCGTAGAGCATGCCGGGGACGCGCACGTCGATGCCGTAGATCGGCTGGCCGGTCACCTTGGCGGTGACGTCGAGCCGGCGGGTCGGCTTGCCGATGAGACGCCAGTCTTTCGCATGTTTGAGCGTGACGTCCTTCGGCGGCGCGATCTTCGCCGCGGCTAGCGCAACGGCGCCGAACGTGACGGTGCGGCCGCTCGGCGCATGGGTGATGACGCTGTTCGCGGCGCGGCACTCCGACGCCGCGACGCCCCATTGCGCGGCGGCGGCGGCGATCAGCATCTCGCGCGCCGTCGCGCCCGCTCTGCGCAGCGGCTCCTGGGAATTGCGGATGCTGCGGCTGCCGCCGGTCGAGAAGTCGCCCCAGATGCGATTGCGCCGGAGGTTCTCGTCGGGACGCGGGAACTCGGTTCGCACCTTGCTCCAGTCGCATTCGAGCTCTTCCGCGACCAGCATCGGCAGCGCGGTGAGCGTGCCTTGTCCCATTTCCGAACGCGCCACGCGGATGATCACGGTGTCGTCGCCCTGGATCACGATCCAGGCGGTGATCTCCGGCGCGCCGCCGGCCGCCTGCGCGCCAAGCGGCACGTCGAATCCGAGCGCGAGCCCGCCGGCGGCAGCTGCGACGCTGACCAGGAATTCGCGGCGATCGATGCCCCCGGCGGCTGTCATCGCCGGCTCCGTCATGCATTCGCCGCCGCGTGGATCGCCGCGCGCACGCGCTGATAGGTGCCGCAACGGCAAATATTGGTGATCGCCGCATCGATCTCGACGTCGGTCGGGTTCGGCGTCGCTTTCAGGAGCGCCGCGACCGCCATGATCATGCCGCTCTGGCAATAGCCGCATTGCGGAACGTCGTGCGTCGATCCAGGCCTGCTGCACCCGGTGCAGCAAGCCGTTGGGCGCGAGGCCCTCGATGGTGGTGATGGCCTTGCCCTCGACCGCGCCGACTGGCAGCGCGCAGGAGCGGATGGCGACGCCGTCGAGATGGACCGTGCAGGCGCCGCACTGCGCGATGCCGCAGCCGTATTTCGTGCCGCCCATGCCGAGCGTGTCCCGCAACACCCACAACAGCGGGGTGTCGGGATCGACGTCGACATCGTGCAGGCGACCGTTGACGGTGATACGCGCCATGCGGCGTCCCCTTGAGCGCGCCGAAGCAGCCGGACCGGAGACTCGAACGGCAAGGTGACGATTTCAAGTCAACAATGCAGGCGGCAGCAGCCTTCGCTGCCCTCAAAATGCAGAAGCGGCGGCCTTTCGGCCGCCGCCCCAGTTCCTTGAGCAGTCGCTAGGCGGTTCGTAGGCCCTGATCTTTCAGCGGGAACGAGCGGATACGCTTGCCGGTCGCCGCGAAGATCGCGTTGAGCACGGCGGGCGCCGCCACGAAGATGGTCGGTTCGCCGACGCCGCCCCAGAACCCGCCGGACGGCACCAGCACCGTTTCCACCTTCGGCATCGCGGCCATCCGCATCGAGTTGTAGTTGTGGAAGTTGGTCTGCTCGACGCGGCCGTCCTTCACCGTGCAGCCGCCGTAGAGGATCGCCGACAGGCCGTACACGAACGAGCCGGAGATCTGCCGCTCTACCAGCATCGGGTTGGCGACGTGGCCGGGGTCGGTGGCGCCGACGATGCGATGGATGGTGAGCAGGCCATCGCTCGACACCGAGACCTCGGCGACGGCGGCGACGTAGCTGCCGTAGCCCATCTGTTGCGAGATGCCGCGGAATACGCCCTTCGGCAGTGGCTTGCCATATTCCGCCTTCTCGGCGGCGGCGTTGAGCACGGCCAGGTGCTTCGGGTGCTTCGCCATCATCTTGCGGCGGAATTCGAGCGGGTCCTGCCCGGCCGCATGCGCCACCTCGTCGATGAAGCACTCGAGATAGATGGCGTTCTGGTTGTTGTTCACGCCACGCCAGAAACCTGGCGTCAGGTGCGGATTGCGCATTGCGTGGTCGATCAGGATGTTCGGGATGTCGTAGCCGATCTGGCCTTCCGTCCCGCCGGCGTTGAGTCCCTGGAAGGTCGCGGGATCGCGGCCTTTATCGAGCCGGTCTGGCGCGATGCCGGCGAGGATCGACTGCCCGGAGATGCGCACGCGCAGCCCGGTCATGTTGTTGTCCTTGTCGAGCGCCGCCGTGAGCTTGCACATCGTGATCGGATGGTAGGTGCCCTGGGTCATGTCCTCTTCGCGCGACCACAGGAGCTTGATCGGCACGCCCGGCATCTGCCTGGCGATCTGCACTGCCTGCGTGACGTAGTCGGTGCGGGCGCGCCGGCCGAAGCCACCGCCGGCGGTGACCACGGTGACCTCCACATTGTTGAACGGCAGGCCCGACGCCTCGACCGCGGCAGCGAGCACCGCTTCGGCGTTCTGCGTCGAGGTCCAGACCTCGCATTTGTCGGCCGTGTAGCGCGCGGTGGCGTTCAGCGGCTCCATGCAGGCGTGGTTCTGGTAGGGATAGGCGTAGACCGCCTCGACCTTCTTCGCAGCGCCGGAAAGCGCGGCGTTGATGTCGCCGGCTCTGTTGCCGACGAATGGCGTCTCCGCATCGAGGCCTTCCTTCAGGAAAGCGGCGATCGTCTCGCTCGACGCCTTGGCGCCGGGGCCTTCGTCCCAGACCACGGGCAGCGCATCGAGCGCAGTCTTGGCGTGCCACCAGGTGTCGGCCACCACCGCGACCGCGTTGCCGCCGACATCGAGGACGTTCTTTACGCCCTTCATGCCCTTGACCTTGGCGGCGTCGAAGCTCACGAGCTTCCCGCCGCGCACCGGGCAGGCCTTGATCGCGGCATTGAGCATGCCGGGAAGCTGCGTGTCGGCCGAGTACTTCTGCTTGCCGGTCAGCTTGTCCATGGTGTCAAGCCGCGCGACCGGCTTGCCCGCGATCTTCCAGACCTTCGGGTCCTTGAGCGTGAGGCTCTTCGGATCCGGCGGCTCGATCTTCACCGCCGCGTTGACGACCTTGCCGTAGGTGGTCTTGCGGCCCGACGGTGTGTGCGTGATCGTGCTGTTCGACGCCGCGCACTCCGCCGCCGGCACCTTCCATTCGGCGGCCGCCGCCTGGATCAGCATCTGCCGCGCGGCTGCGCCGCCCCGCCGCACATAATCGTGCGACTGGCGGATGGCATTCGAGCCGGTGGAGTTGAAGTTGCCGAAGATGCGCTTGCGTCTGATGTTCTCGCGTGGGTCGACATATTCCCACGTGACCTTGGACCAGTCGCATTCAAGTTCTTCGGCGACGAGCTGGGACAGCCCGGTGAGCGCGCCCTGGCCCATCTCGGAACGGGCGAAGCGGACGACGACGGTGTCGTCGGGCTTCACCACCACCCAGGCATTGAGCTCGGGCGTGCCTTGCGCGTAGGCGGCGCCAAACGGCAGCGTCATGCCGAGCGAGAAGCCGGCGCCGGCCGCGGCGGTGCCGATGACGAAGGAGCGGCGATCGATCTTCGGGACGTAGTTCATGGATCCCTCCCTCTTACGCGTTCGCGGCGGCGTGGATCGCCGCGCGTACTTGCTGGAAGGTGCCGCAACGACAGATGTTGGTGATTGCGTCGTTGATGTCGGCGTCGGTGGGTTTCGGCTTGTCCTTGAGCAGTGCCGCGACCGCCATGATCATGCCGCTCTGGCAGTATCCGCACTGCGGCACTTCATTGGCGAGCCAGGCCTGCTGCACCTTGGTCAGCACGCCGTTCTCGGCGAGCCCTTCGATGGTCGTGATGCGCTTGCCGGCGGCGGCGCTCACGGGCAGCGAGCACGAGCGCATGGCGACGCCGTCGATGTGCACGGTGCAGGAGCCGCATTGTGCGACGCCGCAGCCATATTTGGTTCCAGTCAGGCCGACGTTCTCCCGGATCGCCCACAACAGTGGTGTATCGGGCTCGACGTCGACGTTGTGCGATTGGCCATTGATCGTCAGTGAGATCATTGAAGATCCTCCCGTGGGAAAGTTGCGCGGTTGTTGCCTCGGCGCGCGCTAACGACAAGCCTAGCTTGTGAATGTTCTAATGCGAAACAACAATTTTGTGGTGGCGGTGGGATGATGTCGCGATTGTGAAGAATCCCGCACCGCATCAATAGTTTAGTCCGCCGTGGTCGCCGGAACCTGGCTGCCAGTGCGTGCTAGGGATGTCCTGATCGCCTATTCAAGCCGATGATGGCGCGTGCGAGGATTGCCGCAAACGAAGGCACGAGGCCGGGGAGACAACCATGCTCGGGTGGAGGACAGGTGCGGCGCTTGGAATCGCGGCATGGCTGGCGACGGCCGGTCCGCTTTCCGCCGCCGATCCGGCGCTGATCGCGGCGGCCAGGAAAGAAGGCGAGGTGGTCTGGTACACGACCCAGATCATCAGCCAGCTCGTCCGTCCGGTCACCGCCGCCTTCGAGAAGAAGTATCCCGGCATCAAGGTGCGTGCGATCCGCGCCAATGCCACCGAAACCGCGGTGAAGATCCTCAACGAGGCCAAGGCCGGCCGCCTGCAGGCCGACATCTTCGACGGTACCACCACGGTGGTGCCGCTGAAGGCCGAAGGCCATGTGCTGCAATGGCTGCCGGACGCGGCCAAAGACTATCCGGCCCAGGTGAAGGACCCGCAGGGCTATTGGATCGCCAACAACCTGTTCGTGATCACGCCGGGCTACAACACGTCGCTGATCCCGCGCGGCAAGGAGCCGCGCACGCTGGCCGACCTGCTCAACCCATCGCTGCGCGGCAAGATGGCGTGGAACGGCTTTCCGACCTCGTCCGGCGCCGGCGGCTTCATCGGCACCGTGCTGACCGAGATGGGTCAGGAGAAGGGCATGGCCTTCCTGCGCGAACTGGGCAAACAGAAGATCGCCAACCTGCGGGGCTCCGCGCGCGAGGTTCTCGATCAGACGATCGCCGGCGAATATTCGCTGGCGCTGCAGATCTTCAACCACCATGCGGTGATCAGCGCCAAGAAAGGCGCGCCTGTCGACTGGATTCCGATGGAGCCCGCGACCGTCACGCTCTCGACCCTCTCGGTGCTCGCCAAGGCGCCGCATCCCAACGCCGCGAAGCTCTTGATGGACTTCATCATCTCGCGCGAAGGGCAGGAGGTGTTCGCGAAGGCCGACTATATCCCGGCGCATCCCGATGTGCCGGCGACCGTGCCGACGCTGAAGCCGTCGGAAGGAAAATTCCGCGCGCATTTCTTCACGCCGGAAGAAACCGAAGACAAAATGCCGAAGTGGAATCTTGTCTTCAATGAATTCTTCCGCTGAACCCGATGCGGCGCCGAAGCGGTTTCCGGAATGGGAGAGGGCTGTTCGCCCGCCTTCACCGCTGCCGCCGCCCAAAGCATGCGACTGCCAGGCGCACATCTTCGGCGACATCGCGCGCTATCCGACGCAGCCCGGCGCTGCCTACATCCCGCCGTCTGCAAGCTTCGAGGACCTCTGCGTCGTCGAGAAGACGCTCGGCTTCGAGCGCTTCGTGATCGTGCATTCGACGCTCTACGGTCCGGACCACCGGCTCGCCGTCGACGTGCTCGAATCCCTGCCGGACCGCAGCCACGTCCGCCTCATCGCTCGTGTCGACGACTCAACGAGCGACAAGGAGATCGAGAATCTTCACGCGCTCGGCGCGTGCGGCGTGCGCTTCGGCTTTCGTCACGACCTGCCGCGGCCGCTGAGCTTCGACACCGTGCTGCGGACGGCGGATCGCGTGCGTGGGCTAGGATGGCATCTGCGGCTGCATTTCCTTCGCGGCACGCTGATGGAAAATGCCGAACGGCTGAAGACGATCCGCGACATCCCGCTGGTGGTCGACCATCTCGGCTATCCCGATCCGGCGCTTGGGGCCGCCGATCCGGCCTGCCGCTGGCTGGTCGATCGCCTCAAGCACGATCCCAACTGGTGGGTGATGCTCTCGAACGGCAACCGGCTCTCGGCTATGGATTCGGACTGGGACGACGCGGTCCCGATCGCGCGTGCCTACGTCGAGGCCGCGCCCGACCGCGTGATCTGGGGCTCGGACTGGCCGCATGTGCAGTGGCGCAAGCCGCGCATGATGAACGATGGCGAGGTGGTGGAGCTGCTCTACCGCTACGCCGACCACGACCGGGCGCTGATTTCAGAAAATCCTGGTCGACAACCCGGCCCGGCTGCACGGGTTTTGACGGTGACGCCGAGGCGCGTCGGCCCGCGCCAATTCAGCATGCCCGGACGGAACCGGTCACCCTCGCGGCTGTTAACAATTGTGGCCGTGTCGTGTCACGGGACGCCGAAATTGCAACAGGCTCGTCACAATCAGTTGCCAGACTTGCTTTGCGGTATCGAGGCGCGGGCGTGGGACGGGGCGAAATGAGCTTACGGAACGAAGAACAACCAAGGTCAATCCACGACGCGCCCGGCATAACGCCGCTGCGCGACGCGCCCGACGTCATGGCCGTCGACGAAATTGCGACGGCCGGAACGCAGACCTTCGCGCGGCTGCGGGCGTTGGTCGGCAAGGGCTACCGGCCCGACTTCGCGAAGTCGAACGATGGCTGCCTGTTGCTCGTGCATCCGCAGAAGCGATTCAAATACCGGGAAATGCTGCTCGACAGCTCCGGCACGGCGCAGTGGCTCCATGACGAAGACTATACGACGCACTTCTCCCGATGGGAGAAGCGGCGATTTGAGATTTTTCTGCGCTGCGTGCCGGCGCCGGGCTGGTGGGATCAGACGCGCGGCTACCGCGAGAGAGTCTACGCCTTCGTGATCGGCGCTCTCGTTTGTGTCGTGATCTACACCATCGCCATTGAAGCACTATCGTGGGCGTACGGCTTTTTTGGCTGGGAATAGCGAGCGCCCGCCGGCTCGGTGCGCTGGCCGAATGCGAGGCTGGTGCTGATGCCGGAGCGGCCGCGTTCGGCTCGCGCTGTTTACCAAATATTAGTCTTTCGATTGCGGCTCCCGCCGCCGTTAAGCTAGAGATTTAACCGCAACTCCAACCTCGCGTGCTCACCGAACGCCACCGCTGTGCCGGCGGCGAAGAATTTTGCGCGCGTCCAGTGTTTGAGTGTTGAACGATGTTCTACGTCGCATTGGTGCTGGCGCTCTGCGCTCCGGTCAGTTTCATGGCCTGGCTCTATCTGCGTCTCGAGCTGCAATTGCGGGCGGAAGACAAAGTATCCGTGCGCGGCCTCGAGCGCGTCGGCAACGCCGCGTTCGCGGCGCTCGTCGCTTTGTCCGATGACCGGCCTTTTGGCATCAAGGCGCCCAGAATGGACAGCTTTCAATCCGAGCCGCTCTGACGAATACGTACCCGAGCGTGGCCGTCCGGCGTCATCGCTCTTCGACGCCAGCGTGCGCCGGCGTGCAGGCGCCTGTCGCCCATCCATCCTGCCGTCCCGAGGCCGATTCTGGACGCGGAACTTTTCCGCGCGCGATCGCTTTAGTCCGGTTGGCACACTCAAGGAGAGACGGCGATGGAAGAGGCTGGCATTGGTTGGATCGCGGCCATCATCATTGGCGGATTTGCGGGGTGGCTGGCCGAGAAGGTCACCGGCAGCAACATGGGCCTGCTTGCGAACATCATCCTGGGCATGATCGGAGCCGGGGTGGCGGCATGGCTGTTCGGCAAGTTCGGCGTCCGCGTGCAAGCCGGCTGGCTCGGCTACTTGATCTCCGGGCTTGTCGGGGCCTGCTTCCTGATCCTGGTGACGCGGCTGTTTTATCCGAACCGCTTCCGCGCCTGACGCGTCGGTTCAAGTCGGTCCGAGCAATTCCAGCAGTACCTTCGGTCCCGCCATGTGCCCGGCGGGCGGGTCCTGCTTGACGACCACCTCGGCGCTGCCGGGGAAATCGGCCTTGCCGACCCCGGGCGATCCGATCACGACCACCTTGCCAATGCGCGCCCGCTCGGCGGCGTTCAGCTCGCTCCAGACCCGCTTGGCGTTGTAGCCGCCGCCGGAGAAGCCGTAGAGCGCCGTCACCTTGTCATCGCGGCGGATGCGATCGAGCGCCATGCTGGCTTGCTCGCTGCTGCCGCCGGCGACGTCGAGCACCTCGCCCCGATAGCCGAGGCGCCGCGCATATTCGAGCGCAGAGTTGTCGTCGAGCTGGCCGCGCGGCCTTTCCGCGCTCGCGATCCCGCGCAGGATGAGCATAACCCCACCTTGCGCGCGTTGGGCTGATTGGCCGTTGAACGGAACATAGCCGGCGGCAACGAAGGCGATCGCGACCGCGGCTGTCAGGAGTATGGCGAGCGGGATAACTGTCCGCGCGGATCTGGCGTGAGTTCGAGGCATCGTTGATGTCGAACGCGCGGCACCGGGCTGTAGTTCCGGGGAACGTGCCGCGCTCATCAGCGATGCGTGGCGCGCCGAGGACGCGCGCGACCGCCCAGGCTTAACAAAGCGACACCTTGTGACAGCGATCACAGCGACAGAACGCGCGTTCCGGCACTCATAGGCATCACCCCAATGACGGGGTCAACCTAGTGGGAGCTAGACATGCCAATCATCACGACCAAAATCTCGACCAACTTAGTCAACCAAACCGCGGAGCTGACGTGGGAGCCTGTCGGCGGGCCGGCGGTTGCGACCGAGGGGGCTGACACGCTCTATGGTTCGCAAGCCGGTGACGCCATCAACGGACTTGGCGGCGACGACACGCTCTACGGCAACGGCGGAAACGACTACCTGTTTGGCGGCCTGGGCAACGACACGCTGCACGGCGGCACGGGTGCCGACAGGATGGACGGCGGCGACGGCAGCGACTGGGTGAGCTATGCCGGCTCCCAGGCGGTCACGGTCGATTTGCGCGACCGCGGCTTCGGCGGCGACGCCGAAGGCGATACCTACCTCAACATCGAGAACGTGTCCGGATCGAGCTACGCCGACGTGTTGCTCGGCAACGCCACCAACAACACGCTCAACGGCATGAACGGCAGCGACTACCTGTTCGGGGACTTCGGCAACGACATCCTTAACGGCGGTTCCGGCCGGGATGAGCTCGATGGCGGCGCCGGCAACGACACCCTGGACGGCGGCACCGGCTACGACACGCTGATCGGCGGCAGCGGCGCCGATAAGTTCGTCTTCCGGCCGTCCAGTGGCACCGACACGATCGTCGATTTCCAGGTCGGCATCGACAAGATCGTGCTGGACGGGCGGGGCGGCAGCCGGGACCCGAACGCGGACGTCTTCGACTCGCCGTTCGGAAATGACGGTAAGCTGGCCTGCGGCTACTTCGAGAACGGCAGCTTCTATGGCACCGGGCTCGATGGCCACGACGGTATCATCTACCTCACGGACACCAACCAGCTGGTCAGGGTTGATTCGTTGACCCACCCCAACGGGGACTGGCAGCTGGTAGGAACGGAGCTGGCCAGGCTCAACGTCGACGTGTCGCACAGCGACTTCCTGCTGATCTAAGCAGACGACTGCGAACAGGCGAGGCTCCTCAATCGAGGAGCCTCGCTATTTGCTCAGGACGGGCGGCCGATCATGCAATTGCCTTGCGCATGCTGACATGCGCGATGCCCGCCTCTTCGAACTCTTCCCCTTCTTCGCGATAGCCGAGCCGGGCATAGAATGTCCTGGCGGTGAGCTGTGCATGCAGCGTGATGTCGCTGACGCCCATGCCGCGCGCGATCTCGATCGCATGTTCCATCAGCCGGGTGCCAATACCGGTTTTGCGCTCAGCCGCCAGCACCGCCATGCGGCCGATCTTGGCGCTGCCGCCGCTGGCCACGATCCGCAGCGTGCCGACCACGTTGTCGCCGCGTAACGCAACCAGATGCACGGCGACATCGTCGAATTCGTCCCGCTCGAGGTCGGGTGGAACCGCCTGCTCCACGACGAACACCTGATGCCGCACAGCGTAGGCCGCCGGCATCAGGTCGGAGCTGGCATCGATCGCGACAATGCGCACGCGCCGGAGCGCTATTTCGCCGCCGCCTTCTGGCGCTTGAAGTGGCCCAGCCCGGGACGATAGCTCTTGTCGTCCAGGAACTGCTTCATGCCCTGCTGACGGCTGTTTTCCTTGTCATTGTGCTTGAGCGCGTCGCTCTTGGCGTTGAGGTAGTCGGCCGCCTGCGGCTCGTTCATGAAACGCACGGCACGGACCGCTTCTTTGGTGTAGAGCAGCGCCGCCGGGCTCTTCTCCTGCAGCTTCTTGGCGAACTTGATGGTCTCCTCCTTCAGCTTCGCCTTCGGGAAGTGCAGATTCACGAAGCCGATTTCCTTGGCCTTCTTGCCGTCGAAGGTGTCGCCGGTCATCGCGTAGTACATGGCGTCGCGGAAATTCATCATCTGCACGACGTTCCAGGACACGATGCCTCCCGGCAGGATGCCCCAGTTCACTTCCGACAGGCCGAACTGCGCCTCGTCGGCGGCGATGGCGAAATCGCAGGCCGACACTTGCGTGAAGCCGCCGCCGAAGCAGAAGCCGTTGACCATTGCGATGGTCGGCTTCGGGAAGGTGGAGAGCCGCTGCCAGCGCCACTGGTTGGAGGCGCGGCGCGCCTTGGCGCGCGTCTTCGGGTCCTGCTCGGTGCCGCGGAAATAGAGCCGGATGTCCTGGCCGGCGCAGAACGCCTCGTTGCCGGCGCCGGTGAGCACCAGAATTTCGGTCTCTTCGTCGGTCGCCAGATCCTCCAGCGCATCGTCCATGTCGAGATGCAGCTGCGGGCTCATGGCGTTGCGCTTGTCGGGCCGGTTCATGATCAGCCAGGTGATGCCCTCGCTCTTCTCGATCAGGACCGTTTCGTATTTCTTGGCCATTTCTCTTCTCCTTGCTTGCTTGATCGCTATGCTTGAATTTCTACGACACCTTGCCGGGCAAAGCGACAGTCCGCTCCGGCGCGAACAGGAGGTCGACCTCGCCATCGGCGGGTAGCGGATGATCGGCCGCTGTCGTGACCTGAAGCGTGACGCCGCCGCTTGTCACATCCACGCGGCGGCTTGCGCCGAGAAACGTGACTGCCGCGATCTTGCCGGGGATGCAGTTGTCGCCGGCCTTCACCGGTCCGCCGCCGCGCGGCACCAAGCGGATGCTTTCCGGCCGGATCGACACCGAGACCGATGACGCGTCGGCAATTTCGGCGGGGACGAGGCATTTGATCTTGCGATCGCCGAGGACTTCGACGTCGCCCCGGCCGTCGGCCGCAAAGTACAGCCGACCGGCCAACAGATTGGTGGCACCGACAAAGCGCGCCACGAACGGGTTCGCCGGCCGGAAATAGATGTCTTGCGGCGAGCCGACCTGCCGGATGCGGCCCTGGTCGATCACGGCGATCTGGTCGGAGAGCGCCAGCGCCTCCGACTGGTCGTGCGTGACATAGACGGTGGTGATGCCGATCTTGCTCTGCAGCCGCTTGAGCTCGCTGCGCATCTCGTCGCGGAGCTGGGCATCGAGGTTGGAGAGCGGCTCGTCCAGCAGCAGCAGGCGCGGCTCGTGCACGATCGCGCGCGCGAGCGCCACGCGCTGCTGCTGGCCGCCGGACAACCGCGGCGCCGGGCGATCCTGAAAGCCGTCGAGATCGACGACTGCCAGGGCCTTCGCGACCGCCGCCTCGATCTCGGCGCGCGCGTATCGCTTGTGCTTCATCACGGTGAGCGGGAACGCGACGTTCTCCGCCACCGTCATGTGCGGCCAGATCGCATAGGACTGGAACACCATGCCGACGGCGCGCTGCTCGACCGGTACGTTCACTTTCATGTCGCCGTCGAACAGGGCGCGGCCGTCGACCGAGATCACGCCGGCGTCGGGCGTTTCGAGGCCGGCGATACAGCGCAGCGTCGTGGTCTTGCCGCAACCGGACGGGCCCAGCATGGTGAAGAAGGTGCCGGGCGCGAGCTCGAAATTCGCATCGCGGATGCCGCCGGCGATCTGATCGGTCGCGTTCTCGAAGATCTTGGTCAGGCGCTCGACACGAAGCATCGTTGGTCCTCAAGCACGGCCAAGCGCGCCGCCGGCCGAGCGGCGGGCGACGACATAGAACACGAGGGCGATGGTGGTCATCAGCATCGACCACATCAGGCCGAGTGCGGCGAGTTCGGTGCCTTGTCCGTTGCCCCAGAGATCGAACATTGCGACCGCCATGAGCTGCGAGCGCGGGCCCGAGAGCAGGATCGGCAGCGACAGCGCGCGCGCCGACATCAGGAAGATGAACAGCCAGCCCGCCAGCAGCGCCGGCGCGAGCAGTGGCGCCACGATCCGGCGCAGCCGGGTGATCGGCGTGGCGCCGCAGATCGCCGCCGCTTCCTCGAGCTCGCGATGGATTTGCAGCATCCCCGATGCGCTGTAGCGCATGCCGTAGGGCAGGTAGTTGATGACGAAGGCCCAGATCAAGATTCCAAGCGTGCCGTAGATCGGGATCGGCACCGCCAGGAAGAGCTGCATCACCGCGATGCCGAGGATAAGGCCGGGAAACACCAGCGGGATGGTCGCGAGCCGGTCGACGATCCATCCGCCGGGCGCGCGCCGCACCGCGAGCCATCCGGCCACGAACGTCAGTCCGACCGCGATGGTCGCGGTCGCGACCGCCACCATCATCGTGTTGAGCATCAATTCGAGCTGACCGGAATCCAGCACCGTGCGGTAGTTGTTGAGGCTGACGAGCTTGAGCGCGGCGGCGCTGACCGGCTGGAAGAACGGCAACAGCGACACCCAGACCAGCATCAGCATGGGCACCAGCAGCAGCAGGATGAAATTGAAAATCAGAATCCCGGCCGCGACGTAGCGCAGCCGCCCGAGATCGAACGGACGCGGGCGAAAGCCCTTGCCGGTGATGGTGGCGAAGCGCTCGGCGTGCCGCGACAGGCGGCCGTAAATATAGAGCAGCACGAACACCAAGCAGCAGCATCAGCACCGACAGCGCGCTGGCGCCGCCGATGTCGGGCGGCGCGCGCGCGACCATGTTGGTGTAGATGTCGGTCGTCAGCACCGAGATGCGGCCGGGCAGGCCGACCAGCGCCGGCACCTCGAACGCCTCGACGGCGCGGATGAACACCAGCATCGCCAGCGCCATGATCGAGGGCAGCGACAGCCGCATGGTCACGCGGTGGATCGTCTGCCAGACGCCGGCGCCGTGCACGCGCGCGGCTTCCTCGAGTTCCGGATTGGCGTTGCGCAGCGTCGCGCTCACCAGCAGGAACGCCAGCGGCGACCACAGGAAACCTTCCACCATCACCATGCCGGCCATCGAATAGATGTTGATGAGGACGTCGGTGTTGCCGGTGAGCGTCCGGTAGAGATGATTGACCGGGCCGGCTTTGCCGAAGAACAAAAGCCAGGCGGTGACGTAGAGGATGTAGGGCGTACCGAGCGAAATGATCGCGGTGAGATAGGCGAGGGGCTTGAGCGGCGTGTTGGTGCGCTCGACGATCCAGGCGGTCACCCAGCCGACAAGCAGCGCCAGCGCCGCGCTCGCCGCCGCGAACACCAGCGAGTTGATCGTCGTCGTGACGATATGCCGGCCCTTGAGCACCGCCTCGAAATTGCCGAGACCCCAGGTGGACGTGCTCGGCGTCGGCCCGGCGATGGTGAAACTGCCCTGGACCAGGAACAGGAACGGCGGAACGACCAGCGCCAGCAGGATCACGATCAGCAGCGTGGAGAGGATAGCCGTCTGGCGCGCCGACAGGCGGGACCGGCGTGGTGCGGCGGCCGCGATGCCGGCATCCGTGTCGATGCGCGCGACGTCAGCCGACGTGGTCACGGAACGCGGTGCCTCCCCCAATCGTTCTTGGAGTGCATCTTGCAGGCCGGAAGGCCGCAGGACCAGAGGATTATTTGGCGCAGTTGGTGACGGGACTCCGCAGCACGGGCGGCTTCGCTGGCGCAGCATGTTCGGCCACCGATTAAGCATATCGCAAGCGCGGCCCATGCTGCGCTCACGTGCCTCAGAGTTCCGCCCTTCCGGCTGGAAACGGGGAGGGTAAGATGCAACAACAGACCCGTCCGCACACCGATGCATAAATCCGGTGCGGACCCCTGGGAGGGAAGGCCATGACACTTATCCGCCGTCAATTCCTGTCGCTTGCAGGCGCCGCCCTTGCCGCGCCCGCCGTCGTGCGGCCGTCGTGGGCGCAAGGCTATCCGAACCGCCCGGTTCGCGTTGTCGTCATGCTGGCGGCCGGCGGCGGAACGGATTTCCTGGCCCGGCTGACCGGAGAGCCGGTATCGCGCGCGCTCGGCCAGCAGATGGTCATCGAGAACCGGACCGGCGCGGGTGGCACGATCGGGATCGAGTCGGTCGCGAAGAGTCCGGCCGACGGCTACTCGGTGCTGTTCTCCAACGACAACATCGCGAGCGCTCCGCATATCCTGAAGGTGAACGGCGACTACAACAAGGATCTGGTGCCGGTCATCTTCATTGCGCGCCAGCCGCTGGTGTGGGCCGTTCATTCGTCGCTGAAGATCAACACGCTTCAGGAATTCGTCGACGCGATGAAGAAGAACCGGGGCAAAGGCTACGCCACCTCGGGTGTCGGCTCGAACCAGCACTTCCTGGGCGAATGGTTCCTCAAGGAAGCGGGAGTCAAGCTCGATCACGTGCCCTATCGCGGTGCGGGCCAGGCGGTGAACGATTTGATCGCGGCGCATGTGCCGATCGCGTGCCTCGGGCCGACGTCGATGATGGCGCATTTCGAGAGCGGCAACTTGCGTTTCCTTGCGCAATCGTCGGAGACGCGCTCGCCGAGCTTGCCGAACATCCCCACGTTCCAAGAAGCCGGCTTCAAGGGCCTGGTGCTCGATCAATGGTTCGGTGTGTTCGTCCCGGCCGGTACCCCGCCGGACATCATCGCGCGCCTCAACGCCGAGTACGGCAAGTCGCTGACCGATCAGAAGGTCCGTGAAGCCATGCTCAAGGCGGCCAACGAGCCGATCGGTGGCACGCCTGAGCAGTTCGCGACGCTGGTCCGCAACGATTCAGCGAAATATGCGCGGCTCGCCAAGGATCTCGGCATCAAAGGCGAGTGAGCCGTCGCGCCCCGCCGCTGCCGTTACGACAGCAGCGCCTTCGCGACCTCAGCTGGGCTTGGTTTTATTGCCGTTGATCACGTCGTAGAGGTTGCTGGCAATGCCCGTCGCCTCATAGCCGTCCTGACCCGTCGCCTGCGCGATAGCAAACATCTGCTGGGCGAGGCCGACAAACGGCATCGGAACCTCCATGTCGCGCGCCATATCGAGCCCGAAGCCCACGTCCTTTGGCATCCAGGACTTGCGCGGCTTGAACTTGCGGCTCACCAAGATTTCCATGATGCGCCGGGTCGCCACCGAATCCTGCTGAGAGTTCTTGATAATGGTCTGGAAGGTGGCCTCGTCGAGACCGCCCTTCCTGAGCCAGCAGCAGATTTCAACAAGGCTCAGGTGTTGGACAGCGGCCAACATAGCCATGGCGTTCTTGACCAGCTTGGCATTGCCGAGCTCGCCGACGTGAAGAATCGATTTGCCCATCGCCTTGAATATCGGCTGATGCTCGTCGAACAACGCCTTGGAGCCCGAAAGCCAAAGCGCCAGCTCACCGGCCGCCGCGACCTCCTCGACGCCGCCGGCCGAAGCGTCGACGACAGTCCAGCCTTTCTGCTTGAGCTCATCGCTAACGCTGACGATGGTCACTTTATCGATGCTGCTGAAATCGATCCACACCTTGGTGCCGGTGGTCGCCTCGGCGAGCCCACCCTTGCCGAGGCCGACGGCCCTGACGGCATCGTTGTTCGGCAGCATCGAAAGCACGAGCTCGCACGATTCGGCCACTGCTTTGGGCGAGTCCTTGAACTGTGCGCCTGCGCCCTCCAGGCCCCTGGCTTGCTCGCGCCTGAGATCGCTCACGACCAGACGATAGCCGGCCTTGATGAGGTTGGCCGCCATGCCGCTGCCCATGCCGCCGGTGCCGATGAAACCCACGGTCTTCATGCCTCACACCTCCTCGATCATTGCCCACAAAGCCTGATGGCATGAATTTGAATCATGCACTCGCTGCCTACATCGTCGCCTTGGCGCGTCTGGCCTTCGTGGACGCGGCATCGACCACGAAATCGCCACCGTCGCGCTTGAGCACCACGCCGTATTCGCGTTCCGCCGCGTCGGGTGACACCACGCCCTCGCGCACATCGTCGAGCACGCGTTCGGGCTCTCGCTTCAACGCATCGCCGTGGCCGCCGCCGCCCGGCGTATCAAGCCGGAAGACGTCGCCCTTCTTCAGCGGATAGTCGGCATAGCGCGTCGGGAGGCGCTTGGCGTCCTTGCCGTCTGGATTGATCCAGATGTCGCCGGGACGTCCGGTGTTGCCGCCGGCGCAGCCGTTTGGCGGGATCACATGCTTCATCGAACGGATCGAGAAGCGCGCATCCTCCAGATTGAGATATTCGCGGCGGATGCCGAGTCCGCCGCGGAAGCGGCCGGCGCCGCCGGAATCCTTGATCAGATCGAAACGCAGGAGCCGCGTCGGAAATTCGCTTTCGATGATCTCGATCGGCGCGATCATCGCATTGCTCTGGTTGACCGTGATGCCGGATGCGCCGTCCTTGGTGGCGCGCGCGCCGGCGCCGCCGGCGATGATCTCGTATTGCACGTAGCCCTTACCGGTATAGGTGCTACGGCCGCCGAGGATGATCGATCGGCTGCCCGAGCCGTCGGCGCGCACCTTGTCCGGCACGATGTTGCTCAGCGCGTCGTAGACGGCGTCGACCAGCGCATGCACGGTCGGATTGTAGGTGTTGACCGGCGCGGGGAAGCGCGGATTGAGCACGGAGCCCTCGCGTGCCGTGATGGTGAAGGCGCGCAGCAAACCCTGGCTTACGAAGATGTTTGGATCGATCAGCGAGATCAGGCAATAGGCGCAGGCCGCCTGCACCAGCGGCGGGCGCACGTTGGCGGGCCCCTTGGTCTGGTCGGCCGAGCCCGAGAAATCGAAATGGATGCGGTCGCTCTTCTTATCGACGACGACGTGGATACGGACCGGCTTCTCGAGATCGATGCCGTCGTCGTCGACGAAACGCTCGGCCTCGAAACGCCCGTCCTTCCATTCCGTAAAGGTCTTGCGCAGGCGCGTCTCCGACATGTCGAACAGCCGGTCGAAGCAGGCGAGGATTTTTGCCTTGCCATATTTGGCGGCGAGCTCGTTGAGCCGCCGTTCGCCGAGGCGGTCGGAGCCGAGCTGCCCGCGGATATCGCCCAGCACCAGCTCAGGCGTGCGGCTGTTGGCGCCGATGATGCGCTCGATGTCGTTCAGCGGCTGGTAGCGGCGGTGGTAGCGCACCGGCGGCAGATGCAAGCCTTCGTTGAACACCTCGCGCGCCTGGCCGGAGCAGCTTCCCGGCACCGGGCCGCCGATGTCGCTCTTGTGCGCGATCGAGCCGCAGAATCCGAACAATTCGCCGTCGACGAACACCGGACTCAGCACGCACATGTCGGGCGCGTGCGGACTGCCGCCGTAATAGGGATGGTTGATGAGAAAGGCGTCGCCTTCGGCGATGTCGCTGGCGAATTCGGCGATCACCGCGCCGCAGCAGGCGGGAAACGCGCCGATATGCAGCGGCAGCACGACATGCTGCGCCACGACCTCGCCCTTGGCATTCATCAGCGCGCAGGAGGCGTCCTGCGATTCCCGGACGATGGTCGAGAAGCCGGTGCGGAACAGCGAGTTCTGCATCTCCCGCACGATGCCGGAGAGGCTCGCCTTCACCACTTCGAGATCGACGGCGTCGATGTGCATTCGCGTCCTACGTGACAATCAGGTTCTTGTAGTCGTCCACCCGCGCGGTCTGGCCGGCATAGATCACGGTGGTGCAGTCGAACTGATCGAGAATGGCCGGCCCCGTCAAGCTGAGACCGACGTCGAGCTTCTCGCGCTGGTAGACCGGGCAGTCGATGTCCTTGCCGTCCATGCGCACGCGCCGGGTCTCGCGCAAGGCGTCCTTGAGCGTCGCACCGGTCGGCTTGAACGTCGGCATCGCGACCGGCGGCACCAGCCCGAGGCCGCGCACGCGGTAAGACACGATCTCGACCGGCTCATCGGGCGCATGGTGTCCGAACATGGACTTGTGCTGCGCGTCGAATTGACCACGCAGCGTAGCCAGACCGCCGTCACGCAGTGCTTCGTCGCCGCACGTCATGGTGATCTCGTAGCCCTGGCCGGCATAGCGCATGTCGAGCGCGCGCTGGATGCGGATCTGGCCTTGTTCAAATCCATCCGCATGCAACTCGTCCGTGGCCACCGCTTCGAGTCGCGCGAACATCGCTTTCACGTCCTGCGGCGTCAGCTCGCTCAAGGGCGTCATCCGTGACTGGATGTAGTCGTGCTTGACGTCGGACATGATCAGCCCGATCGCCGAATAGACGCCGGGATAGAGCGGCACGATCATGCCGGCCATTCCCAGTTCACGTGCAATGCGTCCGGCATGCACTGGCCCGGCGCCGCCGAAGGCGAGCAGCATGAAGTCGCGCAGGTCGTGCCCGCGCATGGTGGAGATCGCCTTGATCGCCTCCTCCATCTTCACGTCGATGATGCGCACGATTCCCTCGGCGGCCTCGGCCGTGTCCATACCGAGCGGTTTTGCGACTTTGCTCTCGACCGCTTTGTAGGCAGCAGCAGAGTCAAGGCGCATCCGGCCGCCGAGGAAATTGTCCTCGCTCAGGTGACCGAGCACGAGATTGCAGTCGGTGATGGTCGGCATGTCGCCGCCGCGCGAGTAGCAGGCAGCGCCCGGCATCGCGCCCGCGCTTTCGGGCCCGACCTTGAGCACGCCGAAGCGGTCGACGCTGGCAATGGTGCCGCCGCCCGCGCTTACGGTGTTGATATCCATCATCGGCACCGCGATATCGCGGCCTTCGATCTTGCCGCGGCTCGCGACCGAGGGCTCGCCGTCCTTGATCAGCGCGACGTCGCAGGAGGTGCCGCCCATGTCGAAGGTGATGATGTTCTGGAAGCCGGTCATCCGGCAGGCATAGGCGCCGGCGGTGACGCCGCCGGCCGGACCGGACAGCACCGTGGTCACCGCCTTGCGCGCGGCGGCGGCGAACGTCGCCGTGCCGCCGTTCGACTGCATGATATATTTCTGCCGCGTCGTCAGGCCGGCCTCGTTGAGGCGACGCTCGAGCTGCGCGATGTAATGCGCCAGGATCGGCTGCAGGTAGGCGTTGATGACGGTCGTGCTCAGCCGGTAATACTCGCGGATCTGCGGCACGATGTCGGACGACAGCGAGATGCTGCAATCCGGCATCTCCTCGGCGACGATCTCGCGCACGCGCGTTTCGTGGTCGGGATGCAGGAACGAGAACAAAAGGCACACCGCCAGCGACTTGATCTGCTGCGCCGCCAGGTCGCGGACGGTCTCGCGCAACGCGCCCTCATCGAGCGGGAACGAGGACGTTGCCGCGGAAATCCACACGCTCGCGCACCTCGCCGGTCAGGCTCTGAGGAACCAGCAGCGCCGGCTTATCGTACATGACGTCGAAGATCGGCGCGCCGTAGGGCCGCGCCTGTTCGCCGACCGGATAGATGGCGCGGAAACCTTCGGTCACGAGCAGACCGGTCCTGACGCCCTTGCCCTCCAGCAGCGCATTGGTGCCGACGGTGGTGCCGTGACAGAAGAAAGAGATGTCGCCGGGCGTGACGCCCTGGCCGAGCAACGTCTCGACACCTTGTAGAATGGCGCGGGACGGATCGTCCGGTGTCGACGGCACCTTGGAGATCGTGACCTCGCCGGTGTCCTCGTTGAGATAGACGAAATCCGAGAACGTTCCGCCGGTGTCGACCGTGACGCGGTAGCGGCTCATCGCTCTAGCGCGCTGCAGCGGCTTCGCCGACCGCACGCGGCGCCGGCTGCCATTCCTTGCCGGTGGCGGCGGAGGTCGGGAAGATCAGCGACTTGATGACGACCGGCACCGCGCCCGAGGCCGGCAGCATGGTGCCGATGTCGATGTAGTCGAAATCCTTGAGCTCGAGCCCGTCGATCGAGACGATGCCGTTGTGGACCTTAACCTTCATCTCTTCGCGCAGGTGAATGCCGAGCAGGCCGCCGACGTCGCCGTCGCCCGCCAGCACGATCGGATGACCCTTCGCCAGCACATCGGCGAGCCCGTCGACCGCGCCCTTGCAGAACGCGTCGAGCCGGTGGAACGTCGCCGATCCGCGCCAGGGCACGAACACGGCGACCGGGCTGTCGCCACTGCCGAGATCGAGCCGCCGCAGCACGCCTTTGATCGCCGCAGACACCGCCGCGCTGTCGATGACCTCGCCGTCGAGCGCCATGGCCGGCGCGATGACGGGAACGTTGCGCAGCGGCAGCGTATCCATCGGCGAGACATAGATCGTGCTGCCGGAAACCTGCGTGGTGTATTGTGACGCGCCGATCACGGTGGCGCGAATGCCTTCGTTCGAAGGTTCGATCGCCGGTCCCCAGCCTTCGAGGCGCGAGCGGATCTCTTGCGCCAGGAGAACCCCGAGATCGCCGTAGGATTGCGCCTCGCGGCCGTAGATGTATTCGGAGACGCCGCCGGAGAATGTGACTTCGGTGATGGTGCGGCCGGGCTTGAGCGGATCGATCCGGCACAGCCCCGACCCGTTGATCGACGGAGCGCCGCCTTTCATCGCCTCGAACAGCCGGTCGGCCATGCGGGCGGCGAGCGCCTGCCTCGACTCCGGCGCCAGCGGCGCACCCATCTCGAGCTTGATGCCAAGCTCGGCGGCGAAGCGGCGGCCGGCCTCCTCGATGCGCACGATCTTGCCGGCGTCGTCGAGGCAGACGAGCCGCGCGCCGACGTCGACCGCGGTGAGGTCGACGACCTTGCCTTCGGCGCAGACCGCGATCTTGGAGGTGCCGCCACCGATATCGACATTCATCACGGTGACATTGTCGCGGATCGAGCGCGCCGCCGCGCCCGAGCCATAAGCGGCCATCACGGTTTCGAGGCTGTCGCCGGCCGAGACCGCGACCATCTTGCCGGCCTGGCGTGCGAACAGCTCGCCGATCGCGCGCGCATTGCTCCGACGTACCGCGACGCCGGTGAGGATCAGCGCGCCGGTGTCGATCTCGTCGGGATCGATCTTGGCGTCCGTGTACTGCTTTTCGATGAAGGCGCCGAGCGCATCGGAGTCGATGGTCTCGCCGGCGGAATACGGCGTGAGCAGGATGTCGGATTCGTGAAAGGTCTCGCGGGTCGTCACCACATAGCGGCTGTCGAGCCGCTCCAGCACGATGCGTGAGAACACCAGATGCGAGGTCGACGAGCCGATGTCGACGCCGACGCTGAGGACGACGATCTCGTCCTCGTCGACCAGCGACCGTCCCGTGCTGGAGAAGAAAATGCGGCCGCCCTGGGCTTCGTCAGACATTACTCACGTCCATCAATATGCGTTCATGCCCGGCGCAGGGCCGGGCATGATAACTGCGGCGAGGGAACGACCAATCACGCGCCTACGAACTTCGGCACCACCGTGCCCTTCTTGTAGAAGTCGGGCTCCATCCGGTTCTCCGCGCCTTCCGCCTTGAGCTTGGCGGCAAATTCCTCGCGCAGATACGGATCCTCCATGTAGTAGGGGATCGCGGAGCCGCCCTCCGGAATATCCATGGCGGTGTAGTCGGTGTGCTTCTCGCCGGGCGGGCCGGGCTCGCGGCCGGGATTGTGCGGACCGAACCAGGCGGTCAGCCGGAAGCCTTCCTTGGACGCGTTGAAGTGCTGGTGAAACCAGCGCGCGCCGCCGGGGGCGGCCGACACCATGCCGAACGGCTCGTAGTCCACGCGCTTGACCTCGTCGGCCTTGCCGTCCTTCCAGGGCGTCACGCCGTTCCGCTCCGGCCAGGTATAGGTGTAGCCGTTGCCTTTCAGGCAGATCAGCACGGCCGCCGACGTGTGGGCGTGCGCCTTGGAATAGCGGCCGACCTCGTGCTGGCCGATCCAGAGGTAGAACGTATTGCCGGTCATGAACGGCTCGACGCGGCGCCATCCGACCGAGCGGCGGTTGTCGAGCGGCAGATCGCAGTTGATGACATCCGGCACGAAGTTGGTGCGGCGCATGGCGAGCCCGCGCACGGGATCGGGCTCGATGTCGTCCTTGTACTTGTAGAAGTCGTCGGCGCCCGAGAACCGGTCCTTGAACTGGTAGGGCGCATTGAAAATGAAATCGGTGTTGTTGATGAGGTTCATCAGGTTCGGCGCCGTCGTGCCGCCGATCAGCACCGCCGGCGAGGAGCTTGCATTGACGAGCCGGTGATAGGCGTTGACCGGGATCGAGAACATCGAGCCCTTCTGCCACTCGAAAACGTGCTTCTTGCTGTCGTTGTCGAGCCACACTTCAGTCGTGCCGCGGCCCTCGGCGACCAGATAGACTTCCTCGTAGACGTGCTTCTCCGCATTGAGCGCACCGGCGCCCGGAATTTCGACGACGTAGCAGCCCCATTTCCCTTCGGTACCGTAAAGCTGGATGTAGCTGCCTTTGCCGCCCAGGCGCTTCCAGGGCTTCATCGGCAGATCGAGCACCGTCTTCAGACCCACGCCGCGGAAAATCGGGATCCCGTCCGACTCCATGAACAGGTCGTATGGGGTCTTGGGACGGCCGAATTTGCCGATGCCGGCCCGGTCGATGCCGGTCGGCTCGTGCCAGTGGGTCTTGTCGCCTACTTCATGCATAACGAGCCCTTTCCTGCTGCCGCCCGGTCCAAGCCAGAAGGGAATGAAAACTTATAGGCCCGGCGGCGGGACATGCCAATCCTGTGGGACCTTTGGTCGCGAAATTCATGTTGTCCAATGCTGATTTATGCTAAAATCCATATCAGATACGCATGAATTAAAAAGGCCGCGGCTCGGGCATGAGCAAGACGGATTGGCACCTGCTGGAATCCTTCCGCGTCGCCGGACGCCTCCAGCACGTCACGCGCGCGGCCGAGCAGCTCGGCACCAGCCAGCCGGCCTTGAGCCGGGCCCTGGCGCAGCTCCAGTCCGATCTGGGCGTGCAGTTGTTCCGGCGCGCCGGCCGTTCGATCCGCTTGACGACGTCCGGCGAGCGCTTCCTGGCGCGGGTGGAGCATGCGCTCGGCGAGATCGACAATGGACGCCGCGAGCTCGCCGATCTCAAGGAGGCCGATCGCGGGCTGATCTCGCTCGGCTTTCTGCGGACGCTGGGCGCCAAATATATTCCGGAGCTGGTGCGGCGGTTCGGCATCCGCCATCCGGCCGTGCGTTTCACGTTCGTCCAGAACAACAGCGCCGAGATCGAAGCGCAGCTCGAACGAGGGGAGCTGGACCTTGTTTTTGTGGCGGTTCCTCCCGGCCGCGGTGGCTTCGACTGGACGCGCGTGGCGGATCAGGAGCTCGTTCTCATTGTCCCGCACACCCATCGGCTCGCGCGGCGCCGGCGGGTCAGGTTGCAAGAGGTGGCGGACGAACCGTTCGTGTCTTTCAAGCAAGGACACGCGATCCGCCAGATGACCGACGATCTTTGCAAAGCCGCGGGCTTCTCACCGGCAATCCGCTTCGAGGGCGACGACTCCAGCAGCATGCCCGGATTTGTCGCCGCCGGCTTTGGGGTTGCCATCGTTCCGCCGGAAGCCAGCAAGTATGCCGACGTCGTGAGCCTGAAAATTACAGAGCCGAACGCCCGGCGGGCCATCGGCGTCGCCTGGGCGCAAGGTCGTTACTTGTCAGCCAGTGCGAGGCTGTTTCGTGATTTCGCCGCTGCGGCAACCCCTGCTTCCGGCTGAGGCCCGGCAGCCCATTCCCGACCCGGACCGGGACTTTTGGCGGCTGGACCCTTCCGTTAGTATCCCTTGAGTTCATGTTCTGGGAGGGAGTCATGTTGAGGACCGTCGTTGCCGGCGCCGCCATTCTGACTGTGTTTGCGGCGATGCCCGCACCCGCGCAGCAGAAAAGCGTGAAGATCGGTTTCGTCAGCACGTTCAGCGGTCCGACCGCCGTGATCGGGAACGACATGCGCAACTCGTTCGAGCTCGCGCTTGACCATCTCGGACGCAAGATCGGCGGCTTGCCGGTCGAGGTCATCTACGAGAACGACGAAATCCGTCCGGACGTCGGCCGGCAGAAGACCGAGAAGCTGATCCAGTCGGATCGCGTCAATTTCGTCGTCGGCTATATCTGGTCGAACGTCCTCCTGGCGTCATTGAAGCCGGTGGTCGATTCTCAAACCTTCCTGATCAGCGCCAATGCCGGTCCGTCCCAGATCGCGGGCGAGTTGTGCTCGCCGTACTTCTTCTCGACCTCCTGGCAGAACGACCAGACGCCGCAGGCGATGGGCGAATACATGAACCAGAAGGGCGTCAAGAGCGTGTACCTGATCGGCCCCAACTACGCCGCCGGCAAGGACATGCTCACCGGCGTGCGCTCGACCTACAAGGGCAAGGTGATCGGCGAGGACCTGACGCAGTGGCCGGGCCAGCTCGATTTCTCGACCGAGCTCTCGCGCGTGCGCGCCGCCAAGCCGGAGTCGGTGTTCGTGTTCTATCCGGGCGCGGCGGGCGTGCAGTTCCTCAATCAATACGCCCAGTCGGGCCTGCGCGGCCAGATTCCGCTCTACACCGCGTTCACCATCGACTCGCTGTCGCTGCCGCTGCAGAAGGACCTCGCGCTCGGCGTTCCCGGCGCCCAGCAATGGGTCAACGACCTGCCCAACGACGCCAACAAGAAGTTCGTGGCCGACTTCCGCAAGCGCCACAACGCCTATCCGTCGTTCTATGGCGCGCAGTCCTATGACGCCGCGTTCCTGCTCAACAGCGCCGTGACCGCGGTCAAGGGCGACCTCAACAACAAGGACGGCATGCGCAACGAGATGCGGAAGGCCAACTACGCATCGGTGCGCGGGCCGTATCGCTACGGCAACAACCACTTCCCGATACAGAATTTCTATCTTCAGGACGTGGTGAAGGACGCCGAGGGGAATCTCACGCTCAAGACGATGGCGACCATCGTCAAGGACAGCCAGGACCAGTTCCACACGCGCTGTCCGATGAAGTAGTGACGGGCGCTTATCCGCCTTCATCCCGAGGAGCGACCGAAGGCCGCGTGTCGAACGACAGGGACGGCCGCACGATCTCGTGGTCTACCCGGGATCGGTCCTCTAATGTGGCATGTGCGCAAGCCGGTGGCAGCCGGCTTGCATGAGGCCGGGATAGCGCAGCGTACAAGGCCAGTCGGGCATCCAAATCACGCATCATGCTTCTTGTCCTCGAACAGTGCCTCAACGGATTGCAGTTCGGGCTGCTGCTGTTCCTGCTGGCCGCGGGTCTGACTCTGATCTTCGGCATCATGGACCTGGTGAACCTTGCGCACGGTTCGCTGTACATGATCGGCGCCTATTTCGCGGCGACCTTCGTGGCCTGGACCGGCAATTTCATCGCCGGCGCCGTGCTTGCGCTCGGCGCGACCCTGCTGATCGGAATGCTCCTGGAGGTGATCGCGATCCGTCCATTGTACGGTCGCGATCATCTCGACCACGTGCTCGGCACCTTCGGACTGGTGCTGTTCTTCAATGAGCTGGTGCGGATGGTCTGGGGGCCCGCCGGCCTGCGGGTGCCGCTGCCGGACTGGCTCAACACGTCGGTGCCGCTCCTTCCCGGCCTCGCCTACCCGACCTACCGGATCGCCATCATCGTCACCGCGCTCGCGGTCGCCGTGGGGCTCTACGTGCTGGTGATGCGCACGCGGCTCGGAATGCTGATCCGCGCCGGCGCCTCCAACCGCGAGATGGCGGGCGCGCTCGGCGTCAACATCAAGCTGCTCTATACGCTGGTGTTCGGGCTCGGCGCCGCCTTGGCCGGGCTCGCGGGGCTGATGCAGGCGCCGATCCTGACCGTGCAGATCGGCATGGGCGAAAACATCCTGATCCTCGCCTTCGTGGTCATCATCATCGGGGGTATCGGCTCGATCCGCGGCGCCTTTATCGCCGCGATTCTGGTCGGCCTGCTCGACACCATCGGGCGCGCCTTCCTGCCCGACCTCCTGCGCATGATGATGACTTCGCGCGGCGCCGCGACGGTGGCGCCGGCGCTGTCGTCGATGATGATCTACCTGGTGATGGCGATCGTGCTGGTGGTGCGGCCGCAGGGTCTGTTCCCGGTGACAGGCAAATGACGGCCTGGCTCACGCCGCGCAACGTGGCGGTCGCCGCCCTGCTCGCGTTCCTCGCTCTGGTGCCGGTCTATTCGGCGCTCACCGCCAATACGTTCCTGATGACGCTGTTCACGCGCATCGTGATCCTGGCGATGGCCGCGACCAGCCTCAACCTCATCCTGGGCTACGGCGGCATGGTCAGCTTCGGCCACGCGGTCTATCTTGGCATCGGCGGCTACGCGATCGGCATCATGGCGCATGAAGGCGTCGGCTCCGGCTTCATCCAATGGCCGATCGCGATCGCCGCCTCCGCGCTGTTTGCACTTGGCGTCGGCGCGCTGAGCCTGCGCACCCGCGGGCTCTATTTCATCATGATCACCCTCGCCTTCGCGCAGCTCGTCTACTATTTCGGCGTTGGTCTCGATCGCTACGGCGCCGACGACGGCCTCAACATCTATCGCCGCAGCCAGTTCGTCGATCCGGTCAATCTCGGAAACCGCACGCAGTTCTACTACTGGTGCCTCGTGCTGCTGGTCGCGAGCATCTACCTCACCTGGCGGATCGTGAATTCGCGCTTCGGCCTGGTGATCCAAGGCGCGCGCTCGAACGACCGCCGCATGCAGGCGATCGGTTTTCCGACCTATCGCTACCGCCTGATCTGCTTTGTGATTGCCGGCACGATCTGCGGCCTCGCCGGCGTTTTGCTCGCCAACCACACCGAATTCGTCAGCCCCGCGATCATGCATTGGACGCGCTCCGGCGATCTCATCGTGATGGTCGTGCTCGGCGGCATGGCTTCGACCTTCGGGCCGCTGATCGGCGCAGTCACGCTGTTGGTGCTGGAAGAGACCCTGCCGATCCTGATCAAGCTCGTCGCGACGCCGTTCGTCGGCGCGGCGGCCTCGCGCGCCGCGGAATACTGGCAGATCGTGCTGGGCCCGCTGTTCCTGCTGGTGGTGCTGTTCGCGCGCGGCGGCATCAACGGGTTGCTGGAGAGCCTGCGCCGTGACTGACGCGCTCCTCGCCATCGACGGTTTGGCCAAGCGCTTCGGCGGCGTGACCGCGTCCGACGGCATCGATCTCGCCGTGCCGGCCGGCGAGCTGCATGCGATCATCGGCCCGAACGGCGCCGGCAAGACCACGCTGATCGGCGAACTGACCGGTGAAATAACTCCGGACGCTGGCCGCATCCGCTTTGCCGGACACGACATCACGGCGCTGCCGGTCCATGCCCGCAGCCAGCTCGGGCTCGCGCGCTCGTTCCAGATCACGTCGCTGTTCAACGATTTCACCGCGCTCGACAACGTGGCGCTGGCGGTCCAGGCGCACAGCGGGCACTCGTTCCATTTCTGGCGCGATGCGCGCAAGGACGCCGCCTTGCGTGAACCGGCGCGTGAGACGCTGGCCCGCGTCGGCCTCGCCGGACGCGAGAACGTCATCGTCGCGAGCATGAGCCATGGCGAGCACCGGCAGCTCGAGATCGCCATGGCGCTGGCGACCCGTCCGCGCATGCTGCTGCTCGACGAGCCGATGGCGGGCATGGGCCCGGAGGAATCCGTGCGCATGATCGCGCTGTTGCGGGAGCTCAAGCGCGACCTGACGATCCTCCTGATCGAGCACGACATGGACGCGGTGTTTGCGCTCGCGGATCGCATCAGCGTGCTCGTCTACGGCCGCGTGATCGCGTCAGGCGAACCGGCGGCGATCCGCGCCAACGCCGAGGTGCGCAAGGCCTATCTGGGTGAGCAGGACGGTCATGGGGGTTCCCTTGGCTGACGCGCTGCTCGAGGTCGACGGCATCGAGACCTGCTACGGGCGCAGCAAGGTGCTGTTCGGGATTTCGCTCGCCATCGCCGCCGGCGAGATGGTGACGCTGATGGGCCGCAACGGCATGGGCAAGACCACGACCGTGCGCTCGATCATGGGGCTGACGCCGGCGCTCGCGGGATCGATCCGCTTCGCCGGCGAGAACATCCGCGACTGGCCGTCTTACCGCATCGGCAAGCTCGGCATCGGGCTGGTGCCGGAGGGCCGGCAGGTGTTTCCCAATCTCACCACGCAGGAGAATCTCGTCGCCACCGCCGCCAACCGCAGCGCAGCGTCCGATCCTTGGACGCTCGACAAGATCTGCGCGCTGTTCCCGCGGCTCGCCGAGCGTCTCGACAATATGGGGCACCAGTTGTCGGGCGGCGAGCAGCAGATGCTGGCGATCGGCCGCGCGCTGATGACCAATCCGCGCCTGCTGGTGCTCGACGAAGCGACCGAAGGTCTCGCGCCGTTGATGCGCGCGGAGATCTGGCAATGCCTCGGCCGGCTGAAAGCGCGGGGCCAGTCGATCCTGGTGATCGACAAGAACGTCGAGACGCTCACCCGCATCGCCGACCGGCATTATCTGATCGAGCGGGGCAGGGTGGTCTGGAGCGGAACGTCGGCGGCGCTCGCCGCCGCGCCCGACATCCAGCACCGCTATCTCGGTGTGTGACCGCGGCGACACAGTGTTGCTGTGAAAACTCATCGCCATGCGGTTTGTTAACCGCGATAGCAACGTTATCGCGAGGCTTGTGTCGCGGGTGCGCTTAAACAGGTATCCCAAGGGGCAATCCCTCAAATTTTAAAGGTTTTGGTAACCGCCCTGGTTTCCAATTCGTCAACGACGAATGAGGGAACCCATGAGCCAGGATACCGACGCCAAGTCGCCGACGAACGCTGCCGAAATATCCGCAGCGCCCGCGTCTGAAGCATCTTCCACGTGCTCCGATCGGACCAGCCTCGCCGAAGCGCCCGCCATCACAGCCGCGGCCGCGAGCGAAGCGGCAAAACCCATCGAGATGCCCCGGATGATCGAGATGCCGAAGCCGATCGAGGCGGTGTTGAAGGCGGTCGAGGCGATGAAGCCGGCGGAAGCCGCGAAAGACCCGGTCGCGCCGTTGGAGGAAGCAGTAGCTCCGCCGGAGCTGCCGGCCGCTGCAAAGGCGGCAGCCAACGACTCGCGCTCCAGCCGCTTCGCGCTGCTCGCGGCGTCGGTTGCGTTCGCCGGCGCCATGGGCGCCATGGCCGGCGCGCTCGGCACTTCGGTGTTCGCACGGCCGGTTCCGGCGGCGGGGGAGACACCGATGGCGGCGATCGATCTGACCGCGGTGCGCGACTCGATCGCGAGCCTGCGAACGGAAATATCTGCGATCAAGTCGAGCGTCGACAGCAGCAACCGCAACGCCAATGCGCAGTTCGCCAAGTTCACGGAGCGCCTTGAGCGCATCGACCGCGCGCAGGCGGCTTCCGCGTCGCAGCAGAAGTCGGCGCAGGCGCCGAGCCAGGCCACCGGGTCGATTCAGCCGCAGCAGGCCGTTGCTCCTGCCGCCGCGCCCGGCGCGACCCCGGTTTCCGAGCCGCCGCGCCCGCCGCGCATCGTTGAAGGCTGGACCGTGCGCCATGTCAGCCGCGGCGTCGCCGTCATCCAGGGCCGCCGCATGGGCGCGTTCGAAGTCGAAGCCGGCGATGTCGTGCCCGGCGTCGGCCGCATCGAGTTCGATCCGCCGTCAGGACGGCCGCTGGGTCGTGCTCACCTCGAACGGCATGATCACGTCGCCGACGGTGACGCCGCGCTAGCCGACACCACGCGAGCATCATTCAAACACGCGATGCCCGGGCCAACGCCCGGGCATTGTTTTTGCGCACGCTTGCATTGTCCGCTTCGAAGAGTTAGGAAAAAATTCTTGACGCATGGCGTTTATCGAGGATAGGATCGTAGTCGTAATTTCCGAGGCTAGGATCCATGATCAATCCATTTTCAAAACCAGCGAATCCCCAGGAGTGGCGAGACAGAGCACGCGCTCTCCAAACTCAGCTCCAGGGACTGACGATAGATGAACTCATGATCGGGGGCGCCGCTAAGCACGGCGACGCGAGCGTTCGCGATGCGCGAAGATACAATCCCAATCAGCCGCGCGTTCCTGCTGGGCATTCCGATGGAGGGCAATGGATAAGCAAAGGGGGTGTCGGCTCAGACGTTACCCCCGACAACGACTGGCGGCTTGGCGCGCAATACGCAAATCGCGCGCGGACTTCGGGTAGCGGGCCACTTTCGCAAGCAACGCCAGCGCAGCTTTTTCGGCTTAGTGCCGCTCGGGCGCAGGCGCGCGACGCCATCCGTCGGGTGCAAGAGCTAGACCCGAACTGGCGACCGCAGCCGAGTGCATATCAGACCGTCGAGGGAATGATTCGAGCGCACCAAGCCGACGCGCACAAAGCGGAGGCCCGAATCGCAGAACTGAATCGAAGCTATCTAGTCGGGCCAGGGCCGTTCGCAACAGAATCAATTCCGGTGCCTCCGCACGGTCAACGCTTGACTGTCGACGGACAACGCCAACTCAACGCGATTGGCTCCGTATCAGGGTGTCACACATGTGGCAGATTTGAACCCCGGCACTAGAACAGGAAATTGGATTGGGGATCATCAATGGCCAACTGCACTGAACCCCTTGGGGCGATCGCAGCGTTTGTTTCCTCAGTGCAGAGTTTGCAGCCCATATCAAGGCGGCAAGGTGCGTGCCCTCACGAGAGGACGAGGACGGTAAGATGCCTGGCATTGTTCGAATTGCGCCGCCCTATTCGCTGATCTTTGTTTCCGACGTCGATGGCGGCGCGTCACCTGAATGCACCGGCGGAAAAAGCCTCTGGGCTACACCTTCGTGCATTGCCGTTGGATGTCTCATGTTTCAGGATGGAGAAACCGAAGTCACTCTGGGGGCGGCGCGCGATGTCGATCCTGGCGGCCCTCCCGTCTTCGATGGAGTTCTGGAGACGCCAAGCAAGGCCGTCATAATTTCCACGGCCGAGCATGAGACCGTAATGAACGCCAATGTGCCAACCCAAAGCACCCGTGTGCGGATTTGGACGAACCATCCGACCGAGCCGGACAGAATCATCGTTGGGCTGGGATAGCGGCGTGCCGTTTGTTGCGGGACCATTCCGTGCCACACTCACGACCACCGAGAAAGCACGGCATAAGGAGCGCTGCGCGTGGCAGGTCCGGTCGGCATCCTGATCGCAACGGCGTTCGCCACCGCGATGCTGGCCACCGCCACGCCCGCCGCCGCCCAAATCTCGCAGCCGCCCGCCGCCAAGCCGGAAATGAACGAAAGCTGCCCCGGCCTGATCGCGCGCAACCGTCCGCGCGCGACGCCGGCCTCGCTGCGGCTGGCGCTCAACGCCGACGAGATCCGCGTCAACTACATCGGACACTCGACCTTCATGATCGAGAGTCCCGCAGAAGGTCCGCATTCGAGCGATTTTACGTCAAGCGCCAAAAGTCTCTTTCCATCTAGGGCGCGTACTCATATGGCACCGCGGTGCCTCACCGCACAGCCAAGTTGAGGTTGCGCATCACCCAGAGCGCCACAGCCGCAACCACTCCCGCACTGGCGAACACGACCGATACGATCACTGCGCTAAACAGAATCACTCCCAACGCATATGCAATCCTGTCGAGGGCCCATCGTATCACTCCGATAAACCGGCGGAACACCCAATAGAACGCATATAGGATGAGCAGGAGCACGAGAAGGAGCACTAAAATCTTTAGAAGCGGAGCGCCGCCCCATTGCGTAGCAAGAAGCCGCGAGATTTGGTCGACGCCCCAGAGGCATCCGAACACGATCACGTCGACGAGCCAGCCAAATCCCTGTTTAAGCCATTGACCAAACTCCCGGATCAGGCGCTCCATGCACAAGTCCCCTTGTTTGTACCCGAGCTAACAACGCCGTGGCGACGGATGTGTTTCAGCCATGCCCCGTTCGCGGCCTTTTTGATCCCGGAAGCGGACCTCCGATCCGTCTGTTTCCGGTCCGTCTGTTTTAATGAGTACACGTCCTAGATCGGCCAGCGATGTCGCGTTAGTTCGGGCGACCACTCGGACATTCTTTGCTGAGTAGTCTTGGATGCCTTGATAATCCGCGCCACCTCGTCGTCCCAGCGGTGTCTCGACAGCAAGTTGAAGTCCGTCGGGCCCGCGCGACGGCCAATGTTGGAATTCGACATGGGATACTCCTTTGTTGGAGAATCGCCGAGGAGTTGATTTGTTCCGAGCGGACAGTGGGTAAGTCACGGACAGGGTGGAAGGCACCGCAGCACCGTCATCTTTGTCACCGCCCGATTTCATGCCAGACTGGGCGGACGAGGAGCCCGCTTGTGCCAAATCTCGTTCACGTCCTTTCGGTATTGATGGCGTTCGCTGCCGCGACGCTGGCCGCCGCCACGCCGGCCGCCGCGCAGATCGCGCAGCCGCCGGCGGCGACCAAGCCCGAAATGAACGAAAGCTGCCCCGGCCTGATCGCGCGCGACCGTCCGCGCGCGACGCCGGCCTCGCTGCGGCTGGCGCTCAACGCCGATGAGATTCGCGTCAACTACATCGGCCACTCGACCTTCATGATCGAGAGCCCGCAGAAGGTCCGCATCGCCACCGACTACAACGACTACGTCAGGCCCACGGCGCTGCCCGACATCGCCACGATGAACCACGCGCACACGACACATTACACCGACCATCCCGATCCGCGCATTCCGCACGTGCTGCGCGGCTGGGGCGTGAGCCAGGACAAGCCGGCGCGCTATGACGTCTCGGTGCGCGACGTGCGCGTGCGCAACGTGCCGACTAATATCCGCAACTGGTTCGACGGCGGCACCGAGCGCCACGGCAACTCGATCTTCATCTTCGAGGTGGCGCAGCTCTGCATCGGCCATCTCGGCCACCTGCATCACACGCTCAACCAGCAGCAGCTCGACGAGATCGGCCGCCTCGACGTCGTGTTCGCGCCGGTGGACGGCTCGATGACGCTCGATTCCGACGGGATGATGGAAGTGCTGCAGTCGCTGAAGGCGCCGCTGATCATTCCGATGCACTTCTTCAGCCGCTACACGCTGGAGCGGTTTCTCGGCCGCGCGCGCGAGCTGAAATGGGACGTCGAAAACGCGCCGGTGCCGTCGACCGTCATCTCCAAGGCGACGCTGCCGACGACGCCGAAGGTGCTGGCGATGCCGGGACGCTGACGGCTGCGATCACGAAGCGCCGAAAAATCCGAAATAGATAACCGCGTAGAGAATGAGGAGCAGCGATAGGCCGACCGCCAGCGCGCTCAGGACCCGCTGATGAAGAAATCCGTGCCGGGCGTCACCCGGCGTCTCGACCGGTGGTCCGTGCACCTTTTGCATGGACCGGCTCCCCGTTGTTGTCTCACCTGAGGGACGTGGGCTCTGCCGCGACGTTTCCGGACTGAAGACCGTTACGACGCTCCGAAGAACCCAAAGTAGATGAATCCGTAGAGCACGAGCACCAGCGCGATGCTGATCACCAGCACCGCCAGCACGGGCCGGTCCAGAAATCCCGCCCGGGCCTCGACCGGAGATTCGACCGTTCGGCCCTGTTCTTTGTGCATAGTCGGACTCCTTGTTGTCACACGCTTGCTGGTTGGGACAACGCGAACGCCGCGGCATGGGTTCCGGACCGGTGGAACCGGGCGCTTCGCGGTCGTATAAAGGTCCACCCATCAGCCGCGGGATCTCATCATGCTGAGCAAGGAACAGAACGACCTCATCACCCGCATCGGGCCCGGCACGCCCGCGGGCGCGCTGATGCGGCGCTATTGGCAGCCGGCGGCGCTGGTCGACGAGCTCGCCAGCAACCGGCCGATCAAGCCGGTGCGGCTGCTCGGCGAGGACCTCGTGATCTTCAAGGACGGGGAGGGGCGCTACGGCCTGATCGGCCGCTCCTGTCCGCATCGCGGCACCGATCTCGCCTTCGGCCGGCTCGAGAACGGCGGCCTGCGCTGCGCCTTCCACGGCTGGCTGTTCGACGTCGGCGGCCGCTGCCTCGAGACGCCGGCGGAGCCGGAAGGCAGCCGCATGTGCGACAACATCCGCCAGAAGGCCTATCCGGTGGTGGAGAAGAACGGCATCCTGTTCGCCTATATGGGGCCGGGCGAGCCGCCGCCGTTCCCGCATTTCGACTGCTTTGTCGCGCCCGCCTCGCACACCTTCGCGTTCAAGGGCTTCATCGACTGCAACTGGCTGCAGTCGCTGGAGGTCGGCATCGACCCCGCGCACACCTCGTTCCTGCACCGCTTCTTCAACGACGACGAATCCGGCGACACCTACGGGCGGCTGTTCCGCGACAAGTCGGCCGATTCCGACATGCCGATCACGCGGATCGTGCGCGAGCACACGCGCCCGCAGATCGACGTCGAGCCGACCGACTACGGCATGCGGATTCTCACGACCCGGCGGCTGAGCGACGCCTCGACGCATATCCGCGTGACCAATCTCGTGTTTCCGCACGCATTCCACATTCCGCTCAGCCGCGAGATGACGATCACCCAGTGGCATGTGCCGACCGACGACACGACGCATTACTGGTACGCGATCTTCACGAGCTTCGGCGGTCCGGTGGACAAGGACGAGATGCGGCGCCAGCGCCTCGAGCTCTATGAATTGCCGGACTACGTCCCGCGCAAGAACAAGACCAACAATTACGGCTTCGATCCGCACGAGCAGGAGCACGAGACCTATACCGGCATGGGCGCGGACATCAACGTCCACGACCAGTGGGCCTGCGAATCCATGGGCGCGATCCAGGATCGCACCAACGAGCATCTCGGCCAGTCCGACAAGGCGATCAGCGCCTACCGGCGCATCCTGCGCCGCGCGCTCGACGACACGGCGAACGGCGGCAAGCCGATGATGGTGCTCGATGCCGACACCGCGCCGAAGCTCACCGGCCCTGCGGCGATCGACGGCATTGGCCCGACCGACGACTGGCAGGGATACTGGCGCCGCACCGACGAGGCCCGCCGCAAGGCGTCGAGCTGGGCCAACGGTGTGTGAGGCTGCATTTATCCGACGACAAAATTCTGTCGATCCAGTTGCATGAGTTGATGGTCTGCTCCGCGCAAAGCCGATATGAGCCCCTCGTTGAGTGTGGCGAGCAACTTGAGCGCGGTCGCCGATCCGCTGCGCAATAGCCGTTCGCAGGGTTCACGCTCGAATTCGAGGAGAACTGCGTCCGTCCGAACTGAACAGGTCGCGGTGCGCGGTTCATTCTCGATCAGACTCATCTGGCCAAAAATACTTCCCGCGTTCAATGTTGCGAGAAGCTGTTGTTGACCGCGCGCGTTGATGCTGACATCGATCGCTCCCTCGACAACGGCGAAGCAGGTGCCGCCCGGGCTTCCTTCGGTCAAGACAATGGTATTTTTTGCAAGGTTCCAGCGGCGCATATGACGCAGCAAGCGACGGATCTCTGTGAGAGAGAATTTTTTGAACGAGTTCGAATGCCTGCAAAGTTTCCGGCTTGATTCCGTTGGCCGGTTGACTCTGCCCCGATGGTCCAAGCACCTGTGCGGTCGGGCTCGGCGGAAGACCTGGAGCGGCGCGCTGAAGGGTCATCGTCTCGGAGATTTGGTGATTTACAATTTTTAGCTGATGGCAGAGCGACGCAGCGACTTGCCACAGGCCCTTCCGCTCTGTGAGGAATAGCGGATCGTCGGTCAGCAACCGCCGCGGCGAGAATATCTCTTCCGGCAGCCAATCTGGAACGACATCTGTTACGGCAATCTCGGCTGCCGCGTGCCCGGCCGCGGTCGTGTAGCTGCCACCATATCCATTGTAGCCGGCCGCAATGATCAATCCGGGGCGCAGAAAGCCGATACAGGGGAGCCCGTCGGGCGTGAACGCCATGGGGCCGACCCATTCGGCCGTCGGTGGCTGACCCACAAGCTCCGGGTAGAAGCTGTCACGCAGCGCAAGAAGACGCGCATGAACAGCCGGGGAACGCCGGCGCGACGATGGATTCTTCATGGGCCGGTCGTCGCCGCCACCCATCAGGAGTGGAGCGCGTCCGTCGCGTGCGCTTTCACGCGGCTGATTGAAGAAGACAGGACCGTTATCGGACGTGACGATGCGCCCACGGACCCGATCTGGAACGTGCTCCGTCACAAGTATCTGACTTTGATACGGTGCAATTGCCGAGAGCTCGGGCAGGACATTGCGCGTGAAGGCATTGGTCGCCACGATGACGCGCCGGGCAACGATCGTGCCACGGTCGGTGACGACCCGATGTTTGTCCGCGCCGGCCGAAATGATGCGACGCACTTTGGTGCGGGTGTAGAGGGCGACTCCCGCGCGTAGCGCACTGTGCAATTCGCCGCAGACATACTTGAACGGGTGATATGTCCCATCGCCCGGGATAAACCGGCCGAGGAAGCCTGCGTTTATACCAAACTGCTCGCTGATCTTGGAGCGCGACCAAATTTCGATCCGCTGTCCATGCTGCGCGGCGAGCGACACCTCGTCACAAACGGCCTGTTCCTCCTTTTCATTGGAGGCGATGTGAAGCCAACCTTTGGGGGAGAAGTCACAAGAAATGCCTTCGTTGAGTATCGTCTCCTTGAGAATGTCGCGGTTGCGGAGCGCAAGCCCAAGAACCAGCGAGGCTTGACGTTCACTGACCGCCTGGAGAACCTCGATCGGCACCCGCGGGTAACGCCGGCGCATGAATGCCAGCCGGCCGGGCGCGAGGCCTTCGTAAATCCCAACGGAATTTTCGGGAAGCAGTTCGAAATTGCCGCCGTTGCGACCGCTTGCTTCTCCGGCAGGATCGCCTTGGTCGAGGACCACGATTTGCATTCCGGTATTCTTCAGGTGGTAAGCCGCAGCGGCGCCAGTCAGACCTGCGCCGATCACCACAACGTCGGCGACCTTGGGAAGGCTTGTCGTCGTCTGGTAGTTCGCCAGCGTATGGGGCGTCCGGTGCCAAAATGGCTGATCGTTGAGCGGAAGTTTGATCGGTCGAAACGTTGCGACGCCGAGCCGCGCAAGCAGATCTTGAAAGAGACTTAGAGCATCCGTGGAAAACCGACATGAACGGTCGATGGATTTAAGTTCGCGTCGAATACGGTCTGTCGCTCTTTTGTCCTGGGCCGCCGCCAGCGCACGCTCCGCAATCGCTCGGACGTCAGCCGCGTTCAAAGCCCGCCCGTTGTATCCGTTGTATTTTGGAGGGTGCGCAACCCGTGGACTGCGGCGACTTATGGCGGTCGTCATAGCGCCGTCTGATTGAACCGACATGGGTGCCCCACCTGGAAAATGACAGACATCAGAGCGGCGGTCTTATGAGTTGTCGCGCCGCTACTGGAAGGGAGCCGGCTCAACGTTTGACACCGCGAAGATTAAGACAGCTCCCGCGCACGGCTTATTCCCGCCCAGGAACCGGTCGAACTCATTATTTTACATGGATTTTCGAGAGGATGACGTCGGCATGCAGGGGGCAACGGCCTGTTGGACGGAGGTTCGAGTGGGCATTGTTCGTCTCCCTTTGCTATCCCGTGACAAGCTTCGGTGTGCGCTAAAATTAGGCGACGGTCTTTCTGACGAAGGTGAGCTAGCTCACATTCGCGGATTTCTTTTGTGCTCTAAACCCATTGGCCGGTATCGACGACGCAAGTTGAGCCGATATGATGGAGCAACAACCTAGGCGCGAGATCCATGCACATCGGCAGACAGTACAAGTTCACCCAGTTTCTCGGTTGGACAAGGTGGGAGGCCAGCTACCTGATTGGCTGGGCGCTGCTCGTCACCTTGTTCCTTCAAGTCTCGCACTGGAATTTTCTGACGGTACCGGCGCCGATACTGGCGATCATCGGTTCGGCGCTCGCGATCATTCTTGCGTTCAAGAATTCGCAATGTTACGCGCGCTCGAACGACGCGCTTGTGCTTTCCGGGCAACTGATCACGAACAGTTTGATCCTGGCCAACAAGCTGAAAACTGCGGTTGTCAATCTGGATGCCGCGCAGTCCGGCGCGCCGCTGAAGGAAATATATTATCGTCATTTCGCTTGGCTGACGGCGTTGCGGTTTTTCCTGCGCGAAAGAAAGTCCTGGGAAAATACGGCCGAGGCGGGGAACGCCAAGTTTCTTGCGCAACTTCCCACGCCGGAAAGCCAATCGGTCCTGAAGGATGAGCTGAAGATCTATCTGTCGGATGCCGAGCTGCAGAAATTCGTGACGCATCGAGGTGACAAGGAGGCGATTGTTCTCCATTGGCAATATGAAGCCATCAGCGGCCTGTTTAACAAAAAGCTCATCACGCGAATTGATGATGATCACTGTTGACAGGCGCGCTTGATGATCTTGCCCGGGTGCAAGGCGCCTTGAAGCGAATAAAGAACTATCCGTATGCGCGGAACTACTATTCGATCGCCGTTTTTCTGGTGATGATTTTCGCCGCACTTGTACCGTTCGGTCTGTTCCCGTATGCGCAGGATCTGGGAAAATCCGCCGGAATCGAGCATTGGACCGCCTGGCTGAACGTGCCGTTCAGCGCGCTCGTCGGCTGGATTTTCGTTTCGCTGGAAAAAGTCGGAGAGAATTCGTCCAATCCGTTCGAAGGGGGCTCCAACGATGTCCCGATCTCGTTTATCGCGCGGCGGATCGAGATCGAGATGCGGGTCATGCTCGGCGAGGAGACCGATCTCAAACCGATCGAAGCGAAATCCAATATCCTGTTCTGATCCGAAGTATTCTCCGGCGTAACAAACATGCAGCACGTGCCGGTTCTGATCGTCGGCGGTGGTCCGGTGGGAATGGTGTTGGCAGCAAGCCTCGCCGGCTTCAACATTCGCACATTGCTGGTCAACACCGAACCGAGCACGCGCTGGTTTCCCAAAGGATCGACCCACAACGCGCGAACGATGGAGCACTATCGGCGACTCGGGCTTTCGCGCCGGCTGCGCAAGCTCGGCCTCCCGTCAGATCATCCGACCGACGTCGGCTTCTTCACGACATTGAACGGGTGGGAGCTTGGACGAATCGCCATGCCGTCAGAACGTGAGAAGCTGGCCGCTGTTGCCAATGCCTCATCGACCGACCAAGTTCCCGAGCCGATTTTTCGTTGCAATCAGATGTATGTCGAAGCGCAATTGCTGGAGCACGTTCAGACGCTCGATAGGGTCGACGTGAGGTTCGGCTGGCGCTGCGTGGAGATAGTCGAAGGCCAGGAACGCATAAGCGCCGTCATTGAAAACACCGAGACCGGTCGACGCGAGCAGATCACCTGCGACTACCTCGCAGGCTGCGACGGTCCGCAGAGCATGGTGCGCCGGCATCTCGGCATCTCGTATCGCGGGGAAACGCCGGAGGAACAATCGTATGGCAGTGGTGCGACCATGGCGACGCACCTGCGGGCACCCGAGCTCTATCGAATCCTCACGCACAATCGATGCTGGCAATACCGGACGGTGAATTCGAAGGTGCGAAGCAACCTCGTGACTCTGGACGGCGAAGGCGAATTCACCATCAACACCAAGCTGCGCAATCCCGAACAGAAGCCGGACCCGAAGCTGGTCGCCAATCTGATCCAGGAAAGCGTTGGCGAGAATATCGGCATCGAGTTCCTGGACCACCGGCCGTGGACGGCCGGTCATGCGCTCGTTGCCGATCGGTTCGTTTCCGGCCGGATGGCCCTTGCCGGCGATGCGGTGCATGTCTTCACGCCGACCGGCGGCTTCGGAATGAATACCGGCGTCGACGATGCGGTGAATTTGGCGTGGAAGATTGCCGCCATGGTTTCAGGTTGGGGAGGGCCGAAACTGCTTTCAAGTTACGAGGTCGAACGCCGGCCGATCGCTTTCCGGAACACCGGCATGGCGAAGGAGCTGTCGCGCGGCGCGGGCAAGATATCCGTCGGTGACGATTTGCAGCTTGATACTCCGGCGGGAGACATGTCGCGTTCCGCGCTTGGGAAAAGACTTGAGATGTCCCGGGAGGAGTTTGCTTCGATCGGCATTCAGCTGGGCGCGAGATACGACGACTCTCCGATCGTCGCTTCCGACGGCACGCCGCCGCCAGCCGACAACCCGTCAATTTATCAGCCAAGCGGCTGTCCTGGCGGCCGGGCACCCCACCTGTTTCTTCGTGACCACAGCTCGCTTTTCGATCATTTCGGAGCCGGGTTCTGTCTCCTGCATCTCCAGGGCGATCACAACACCGACCGCATGGAAGAGGCGGCCCGAGCTCGGCGGATTCCGCTGAAGATTTTGAAGGTCGACCTGCGGGAGGGCCGGGAGCTGTACGAATGCGACCTGGCGCTGATCCGCCCCGATCAACATGTTGCCTGGCGGGGTTCCACGCTTCCTGAAGACTGTGACCGGTTGCTTGCGCGCGTCACCGGTTGGTAGAGGGAGCCGTCAATCGGCGCCGAGGCTGCCGATCCCAAGGTCCGGCCTAGCGATCATCCGGGCCCGGGAGATCGTTAAAGTCTATCTCCGCGCACGGCGTTGAAGCGGTCGCCAAAAACGTCGGCCGGCGGCATTGGTGGCCAGTAGCTGCGCAACAGACGCTCGCGCTCAGCGTCCTCGGTCGACACCGGGGACCTGCGCTTGGCCGAGGCCGATGCCGAGGCGGCCGTCGGCGCCGTCGTCCCGCTCTCGGCCCAGCGCAACAGCTTCTTGTCCATGCCGGGCTGGCCTTTGTACCAACAGCGCTTGCCGTCGATCTCGCGCCAAGCCCACGGATAGCCTGCGCCTTTCTCGCTCTGGCACTCGACGGCTTGCGCGTCGCCCGCCGAGCCGATCAGCGTCACGACGAGCAACAGAACTGGTACTGCCAACCGTCGGCGCATCTGCACTGCCTGCTGCACCCCGCGACACGCAGTGCGGTTGCTGAAACAGATCATTGTGGATTGCCTTGTAACGCCTCCGTTCAGCCGCATTCGTGAAGTTGCACACGCGAATTCGGCCGCTTAAGGGTCGATTTTTGTCGAAATTGCAGCAACTTAGGTGGGATTGGTACGCTGCGGGCCTCCGGCTATGCCCGTAATCGCGAGAAAATTCGGTGAAATAGAATGCAAGGCATTGCCCCGCTTTTTGACGGGGGCGGTCGCCGGTAACAAGCTCATGGCCGGGCAAAAGGGCGTTTACGCCTGTCTTCGACGGGTTATGCCCGGCCATGACGCATTTGTGCACGATCGGCTTCGCAGCAATCAGGCGATCGCCGGCGGCGCGATGTAGTCCCGCGTGATTTCCTTGATGTTCTTGGTGCCGGCGAGCCGCATCACGATCATCAGGTTGTCGCGCACATGCTCGAGCACGCTCTGCACGCCCTGCGCGCCGCCGAGCGCCAGGCCATACATCACCGGGCGGCCCATGCCGACGACGTTGGCGCCGAGCGCCAGCGCCTTGAACACGTGATCGGCGCGCCGTACGCCGGAGTCGAACACGATCGGAATGCGGCCGTCGACCGCCTGGGCAATGCGCGGCAGCACGGTGATGGTCGCCTGCACGCCGTCGAAGGCGCGGCCGCCGTGGTTGGAGACCCAGACCGCGTCGAGCCCGACCTTGATGGCCATCGCCGCCACTTTCGCGGACTGCACGCCCTTGGGCATCACAGGCAGGCCGGACTCCTGCTTGATCCAGGCCAAGTCATCCCAGTTGAGGTCGCGCTTGCGGGCACTGATCATTTTCAGTCCGGTGGCGAACTCCACGCCGCGCGGTGTGTTGCCCATGCCCAGCGATGCCGGCGTTACGAACCCGCTGCGGATGTTCTCCTCGCGCGGATAGGACCAGACATTGTCGACGGTCGGCGCGATCGCGGTGTAGCCGGCGGCCTTGGCGCGCTGGAGGAGCTCGCGGGTATAGCCGCGGTCGCTCGGCACATAGAGCTGGAACCATTTCGGCCCGGGATTATTCGATGCGATCTCTTCCATGCTCAGGTTCGAGACCGTCGAGGTCGTCATCAGGGTACCGGCCGCGGCCGCGCCCCGCGCGGTTGCTGCTTCCTTTTCGACATGGGCGCGTCCATGGCTGCCCATCGGCGGAATGAAGACCGGCATCGACAGCTTCGAGCCGAGAATCTCGGTGGCGACATCGACCTTGGCGACCCCGCTCAGAGCCTGCGGCTCGATGTTGACGCGGCTGAAGGCTTCGGTGTTCTCGCGCCGGGTCCAGTTGTTGCCGGAGCCGCCGGAGATGTAGCCGAAGCCGCCCGCGGGCAGGATCTTCTGCGCCTCCGGTTCGAGATCGAGCAGATTCACGATCTGGAGCTTGCGGTTGAGCTTGCTGCCTTCGTAGGGGACGTTCGGCCGAGCGGCATCGACGCCCGGCTCCGCCGTTTGCGCGAGCACTTGATTGCCCGAGGTGATGGTTGCCGCAGTCGCGGCCGCGAGTGTGCTGGACAGCAAAAAGTCGCGTCGATCCATGGCAGTCCCTCCCGTGTATGCATCAAGCCCGTGCTTCGCCACGAAACACGTCAACTTGCGCTTGGGAGGAATTGTCTGATCAAAACCGCGGAGAGTCGAGACGGAATCCGCCGCAACGCTCAGCGTTGTTGCATGCCAGATAGCTGTACTTTCCCGCTCGTCCCCGCGAAAGCGGGGACCCAGTGCGCCTCAAAACTGGATTCCCGCGTTCCGCCTTCGCACCATGCGCTTCGGCGGAACTCGGAACCCGCCGTAGCTCGAACCGAGCGTAGGCGGGTCGCGGGAATGAGCGGGATAGAGCCGTTGTGGCGACGGGCTACGCGATCGCCGGCGCGATGTAGCTGCGCGAGATCTCCTTGATGTTCTTGGCTCCGGCAAGCCGCATCACGATCGTCAGGTTGTCGCGCACATGCTCGAGCACGCTCTGCACGCCTTGCGCGCCGCCGAGCGCCAAGCCGTACATGACCGGCCGGCCCATCCCGACCACGGTCGCGCCCAATGCCAATGCCTTGAAAACGTGATCGGCACGCCGCACGCCCGAGTTGAACACGATCGGGATCCGACCGTCGACCGCCTGCGCAATGCGCGGCAGGATCGTAATGGTCGCCTGCACGCCGTCGAAGGCGCGGCCGCCGTGATTGGAGACCCAGACGGCGTCGAGGCCGACCGTCAGCGCCATCGCGGCTGCCTTCGCGGACTGCACGCCCTTGGGCATGACAGGCAGGCCGGATTCCTGTTTGATCCACTCCAGGTCTTTCCAGTCGAGGTCGCGCTTGCGGGCGTTGAGCATCTTGGCGCCCGTTCCCGGATCGACGCCGCGGGGCAGGTTGCCGCGGCCCAAGGTCGACGGCGGCCGGAACACGTTGCGGATGTTCTCCTCGCGCGGATAGGACCAGACATTGTCAACCGTCGGCGCAAGCGCGGTGTAGCCGGCGGCCTTGGCGCGCTGAATGAGCTCGCGGGTGTAGCCGCGGTCGGTCGGCACGTACATCTGGAACCACTTCGGACCCGGATTGTGCGACGCGATCTCCTCCAGGCTCAGGTTCGACACCGTCGAGGTCGTCATCAGCGTGCCGACCGCGGCGGCTCCCCGCGCGGTTGCCGCTTCCTTGTCGACATGGGCGAGGCCGTGGCTGCCCATCGGCGGGATGAAGACCGGCATCGACAGCTTCGAGCCGAGAATCTCGGTCGCGAGGTCAACCTTGGCGACGCCGCTGAGCGCCTGCGGCTCGATATTCACGCGGCTGAATGCTTCCGTGTTCTCGCGCCGCGTCCAATTGGCGCCGGAGCCGCCGGAGATGTAGCCGAAGCCGCCGGTCGGCAGGATCTTCTGCGCCTCCGGTTCGAGATCGAGCAGGTTCACGATCTCAAGCTTGCGGTTCAGCTTGCTGCCTTCATAGGCCGTGCTCGGGCGATCCAGGTTCACGCCCGGCTCGGCCTCGACCTTGGTCTGTGCGAGCACCTGATGGCTCGAGGTCACCGTCGCTGCGGTCGCGGCCGCGAGCGTGCTGGACAGCAAAAAGTCGCGTCGATCCATGGAAGTCCTCCCGTGTGTGCCCTCAAGTCGGCGCCTCGCGTCGAGGCATCCGCTTGCGCTTGGGAGGAATTGTCGGATCAAAACTCTGCGGAGTTGAGATGGAATCGCGGCATGGCGGATAACTCAAACTGGTGGGTCCGTATCCTCTCCACGTCATGGCCGGGCTTGTCCCGGCCATCCACGTCTTGCTTCGAGGCCCTAAGACGTGGATGCCCGGCACAAAGGCCGGGCATGACGACGAGAGTGCGTCACCCGCTATTCCTTGAAGTCCGGCGAGTTTTCCATCTGCTGAAGGTCCGACGCCAGGTATTCCTGGATCGGCAGATGAATAAACGCGCACCAGACAGCAGGCTTTTCGGGATCGAGATTGAAATGCTGGTGCTCGACCTCGTTCGGATGCAGCGGCAGCAGCACGAGGTCACCTTTCTCCCAGTCGAGGCGTTCGCCCTCGACGATGGAATAACCTTTGCCTTCGAGCACGTAGATCACCAGCCCGCCCTGGTGGCGATGCTTGCCGGACTTGGTGCGGATCTCGTGCGTGAACACCCGCCACATCTGCAGCGGCGTTTCCGGATGCGTGATCGGCTCGAGGTAGTAGCGCAGCTTGCCCTGCCGCGCCTGCTGCAACGGGCGTTCCGCCTTGCGCACGACGATCGGGCCGGTCTTGTTGCGCTCCAGCATCGCCGCGCGCTGGCGCATGACCCGTTCGTAAGGGTTGTCGGAGAGCGGCGGCCGCTCGCGTTCGCGCGTTCGTTCGATCTCAGCCATTCTTTTTCCCTTGTTTCTTCTCGGCGCGTTCCGCTTCGATCGCTTCGCGCATGTCGGCAACGGTGGGTGCGGCGACCTTGGTGAAATTGGTGCGCTTGATGGCGGCGCGTTTGGCGTCGTCGCACAATTGCTTGAGCGTGGCGCCGGAATAGCCCTCGGTCAGCGGCACGACGGCGTCGACGATGGCATCGATGCCGGTACTATCGCTGTCGCTCGTGCGCAGGCAGATCCGGAGAATTTGCGTGCGCTCCTCGACGTCCGGCAGCCCCACCGGAATATGCACGCCGAAGCGGCCCGGCCGCAGGATCGAGGGGTCGATCAGGTCGATCCGGTTGGTGGCGCCGAGCACGATCACGCGCGAGAGCTGCTCGACGCCGTCGAGCTCGGCCAGGAGCTGGCTGACCACGCGGTCGGTGGTCATCGAGCCCGCATGCGCGCCGCGCACCGGCGCAATCGCCTCGAGCTGGTCGAAGAAGATCACCGTCGGCGCCACCTGGCGCGCGATCCGGAAGATCTGGCGCACGCCTTCCTCGGACTCGCCGAGCCACTTGGTGAAGATCTCCGGTCCGTCGACCGAGATGAAGTTCACGCCGCACTCGTTTGCCAATGCCTTTGCGAGCAGGGTCTTGCCGGTGCCGGGCGGCCCGTAGAGCAGCACGCCGACATGGGGCGGCAGGCCGCTGGCGGTCAGGAGCTGCGGATTACGCAGCGGCAGCTCGACCGTCTCTTGCATGCGGCGCTTCACGGGTTCGAGCCCGCCAATGTCGCTCCACGAGACATCCGGCACGCTGATCAGCGTCTCGCGCAGCGCCGACGGGCGGATCTGCGCGAGCGCCAATTCGAAGTCCTCGCGTTCGACCCGCAAATTCTCGAGCGGAATGCGGAACGCGGCGCGATGGTCCTGCAGGTTCCCGGCGCTGCGGCGCAGCCGCGAGAGGCCGGCGTCGCGGCAAAGCTCCATGAGATCGGCGCCGAGGAAGCCGTGAGTCCGCCTGGCGATCTCGTCGAGATAGGCCTGCGCGTCGTCCGAGAGCGGCATTTCCCGGGTATGGATTTCGAGGATCTCGCGCCGGCCGGCGACGTCGGGCGGCCCGATGAAGATCTCGCGGTCGAACCGGCCGGGCCGCCGGAACGCCGGATCGACGGCGTCGATGCGGTTGGTGGTGCCGATGACGATCACGGAGTCGACCCGCTTGAGCCCGTCCATCAGCGCCAGCAGTTGCGTCACTGTGCGGGTGTCGGCATGCGCGCCGGTCTCGCCGCGCTTGGGCGCCATGGCGTCGAGCTCGTCGATGAAGATGATCGACGGCGCGTGATGCCCGGCCTCGTTGAACATGCGGCGGAGATTGGCCTCGGTCTCGCCGGTATAGGTGCCGATCACGTCGGGACCGTTGATGTAGTAGAAGCGCGCGTCGACCTCGTTGGCGACCGCGCGCGCGAGATGCGATTTGCCGGAGCCCGGCGGGCCGTAGAGGATAAGGCCGCGCGGCGGATTGATACCGAGGTGGCGGTAGACCTGCGGATGCGAGAGCGGAAGCTGCACCAGCTCGCGGATCAGCTTGATCTGCTTGTTGAGGCCGCCGACGTCTTCGAACGTCACGTCGAACGCGCCGTCCGGCAAATGCGCGTCGTGATACTGGAGCGCGATCTCGGTGCTCTCGTCGACAACGCCCGGTCCGTCGGTGACGTGCTGGACCGCGTAGGTCGTTCCCGCATGCGACTTGGGGAAGGGGACGTAGAGCACCGCGCCGATGCTGACCGGCGTGCGCGCGTCGCTTAAGACCTTCTTGATGTGCGGCACGAGGTCATGCGCCATCGAAACGTCGACGGCGGGATTGAGCTCGACACGCTGCACCGGCCTAGCGTCGGCCTTCTCGATGTCGACGGACTCGTTGAGGTGCGCCTTGAGCGCCTGCCGCACGAAGCGGTCGAGGCGCACGATGCCGGCGCCGCGGTCGGCGTCGGCGGGCGGATCGAGCCGCACCAGGATGCTGCGGCCGCGGTCGGTTGCCACGCGCACGATCGCGTCGGCGGCGACGCCCAGTGCCTCCATCAGCGCGCCGTCGAGGCGGATCGCGAGCCGCGCGCTCTGGGCGGTGTCGCTCGCGAGGTGATCGACGCTGGCGTGAACATGGACGCGACCGCCGTGCGTGTGGGCGCCGTGTTGATGGGTGCGGTCGTCCATTCTTGGGTCCAGACTATGGGCGCCGGTATTCCGGCGCGTCTTCAAGCTGCTCGAAGCCCGAGCCGCGGTCGACGAACGTGCAATCCGTCCAGTTCGGCTCGGTGGCGACGAATTTCACCGTGACGTTCGGGATCGGTGTTGAAATGCTGCACGATGATGCCGCGCGGACGCAGCGGCAGATTGAGCACGTCGCCGGCTTCCCAGCTATGCTTCACGCCGTCGATGACGGTGTAGCCCTTGCCCTCCAGGATCAGGATCACCTGTCCGCCCTGGAACTTCACGCGGCCGGAGCGGCTGCCGGGCGGGATCTCCTGCTGATAGAAGATCATGGTCGAGAGCGCCGTGTCCTTGATCGACGGATGCATGTACCAGCGCATCAGCCCCTGCCGGTTGCTTTCGAGCGGCAGGTCGCCCTCCTTGACCACCTGGATGCCGGTGCGGATCTGCACGCGCTGCTCGTCGCGGATCGCCACGAGATCGTCCCAGTAATTCTTCTCGGCGAGCTTGGCCTTGCGCTCGGGTCCGCCGCGCCGCGTTTTTGTTTCCTCTGCCATCGCTCAGAACTCGTTTCCGTATTGCTCGCTGAGAAGATCGAGCCGGCGCAACGCGTCCCGGTCGGTGACCAGGAACAGCGTCGACGTCTCGTCCGCCTTGTGGGTGATCCAGTTGCCGTGCGGCAGGCTGAAGACGTCGTTCTTCTCCCAGGCGATCGTGTCCTCGCCGACTTTGGTGGTGCCGCGGCCCTCGCAAACGAGGCACACCGCGTTGGCGGTGGTGCGGAAGCGCACCGTCTCGGTGCCCTTGTCGATCTGGGTGAGGAAGCAATCCATCAGCGGCATGGTCGAGCCGCCGGTGATCGGATTGATGTAGCGCACGCGGCGCGAGCCGTCCTTCCAGGTCGGCGCGGCGCGGACCGCATTGCGCGCATCCTTCCACGGATAGCGGAACACCGGCGAGAACGGCGTCGGCCCGTCGCTCAATTCCGGCACGATATTGGGAACGGCAAAGGCGCTGTCGGCCGGCGTGTTCGGCATGTCGTGCGCCGGTCCCGGCTCGAACTTGTCGGTGCCGAGATAACGATGCAGCGGTGCATCGAGCGCGTCGAGCCAGATGATCGGCGCGTTGCCGCGGTGGACGTGCTCGTGCCAGGTCCAGCCCGGCGTGATGACGAGGTCGCCTTCCTCCATCGGGCAGTCCTTGCCGTCGACGACGGTGGACGCGCCGCTGCCTTCGATCACGAAGCGCAGCGCGTTCATGGTGTGGCGATGCGGCCGCGCTTTCTCGCCGGGCAGCAGGATCTGAAATCCGGTCGCGAGATTGGTCAGCGTGCTGCCGGCGCCGCCGGTCGCGTCGGGGTCGGTCAGCGTGAGCACGCGGCGCTCGACGGCAGCCGGGTTGGTGACCTTCATGGCGTCGTCGATCAGCGGCCGGACGGCCTTCCATTTCCAATGGTGCGGGGCGGGGCCGCCGTCGCGGACTTTGTGGGCCAGCGCGCTCTCCCACAGCGGTCGCATATTGGCGGCCTTCCAGTCCTTGCTGATGTCCTCGTAGGACCGGCTGCCGGGCGCTGTCGCCATCGGCGTGTCAGTTGCACTCATGGGGCTTCTCCAGGGGCGATTTCCGCCACTATAGCAAATGCGCGCGCTGTGCGGGCGCCTCGCGGGGCTGGTCCGGCATGACCATGCCGAGGGCGTTCTGCACCGCGGATGCGGTCCACGACGCCCGCCGCATCGGCAGGGCATTCGTTGCCGCGCCAGGCGACATGGCCATCCGGCCGCACCAGGACCAGGCTGGTTTCGTAGAGCGTGGCGACGTCGGGTTCGGCGAGGGTGACTTCCCGCATGGGCACGCCGCGCGCCCGTGGCGGCCTCGATCAGCCGCGTCGCATCGGGCGGCTTGGCGCCGAGCCGCAGCAGCACGAAACCGTCGCCGAACAGATCGAGGGTCGAGCGGTCGTCGTCGAGCCAGGCATGCGGCGCCCGCGTCCCCGGCCGGGTCGATGGCACGAAGCGCGTCGTGTCCATCTCCGGCGCAGGCGTGCCGTCGGGCACGCAGATCGGCGAGCCGTCGTAGCCGTATTGCAGCTTGACGTGCTCGGGCACCGACAGCCAGGCCGGATTGGCTTTCCAGTCCGTCACGCCCTCCCGCCATCCGGGGATGGCGGCGATGGCGTTGTAGGACCGCGTCGCCAGAGAGACATTGCGCACGGCGATCGGCCGCCGCTCGATTTCGTAGGACGCGAGCAGCGCCGGTCCGCCCCAGCCTTCGGCCATGGCGGCGAGCTTCCAGCCGAGATTGACCGCCTCTTCGAGCCCGGTGTGCATGCCGATGCCGCCGGTCGGCGAGCATTCGTGCGCGGCGTCGCCGGCAATGAAGATGCGGCCTTGTCCGTAGCTCTTGCGCGACGTAGTCGCGCCGCTCCCAAGGCGACACCGAGATCATCTCATAGGGAAACGGCCCGCCGGTCATCTTGCGCAGCAGGAAATCCGGATCGGCTTTGCTCAAGGGCTCGTCGAACACGGTCAGCCGCCACAGCTCCTTGCCGTCGATCGGGATCAGCTCGGCCCAGCAGCCGGTCTCGTCGATCACGCGGTAGAAGCGCGCCCAGCCCTTGTCGTGTGATGTGGCGAGGTCGGCGGAGCGGAAGAACAGGTTGACGCTGTGCGCGATCGCGCCCGCGCCTTCGATGCCGATGCCGAGCGCGTCGCGCACGAGGCCGGACGGCCCGTCGCAGCCGACGAGGTATTGCGCGCGCAACGTCCGCGCCGCGCCGGTCGCCATGTCGGTGACTTGCGCGGTCACGCCGTCGGCGTCCTGGCGGAAATTGTCGAGCCTGGTGTTGTAGGCGAGTGTCACGCTCGGGAGCGTGCGCGCGTGATTGCCGAGGATCGGATCGAAATAGATCTGCGGGCAGGGGCACGCGGTTTCCGGCGTGAAGTCGCGTTTGTCGCGTTCCACGTAGGCCGGCACCTTGAACCGCAGCAGTTCATTCCCGCGCATGCTTTCGAGATAGACGAAGTCGCGCGAAAAGCTCTCCGGCCAGACCGCGGTGCGCACCGTCTTCGCCACGCCCCAGCGGCGGCAGAACTCCATGTTGCGCGCGCTCACCATGCTCTGCTTGGGCACGTTGATCGCGCCGTCGCGCTTCTCGATCAGGATGCAATCGACGCCACGCTGGCCGAGGTCGCAGGCGAGGCCTAAGCCCACCGGCCCGGCGCCGACGACGATGACCGAGGTTTTTTTGTTTTCATTCATTCCAGGGTCGGTCTTTCATGATGACGCGGGCCGCCAGGCGGCTGCCGCGCCCTGAGATGCCGTCGAATATCCCGCGGCGCGGCGCCTGCGTCCAGTCAGCGCCCCTCCGAGACAGTCGGATGCGATGGTGCTAAGGGGGCTCAACAAAGGCGCATCGGGAGGAAAGGATGAAGCCGATCTTGGCAGCCACCGCCGGTTGGATCGCGCTCGCGGCGGTCGGCCAGCCGGCGACCGCGCAGCCCGCCGACTACTACGCCGGGAAGACGCTCCGCGTGATCGTCGGGCTCGAACCAGGCGGCACGGTCGACACGTTCGCGCGCACCTTTTCCGGGTACCTGCGCAAGCACATTCCCGGCAATCCGACGATCATCGTCCAGAACATGCCCGGCGCCGGCGGCAAGACCGCGACCAACCATGTCTTCGAGCGCGCCGCGCCGGACGGCTTGACCATGCTCTACGGCCCCTGGGATCCGCTGGCGCAGGCGCTCGGCGACCAGGGCTTGCGGGCGCGCTACGAGAAGTTCGAGTTCCTCGGCGGCACCGGCGACATCCGCGTGCTGTACGGACGGCGTGACATGGTGCCGGGCGGGCTCAAATCCCCGGCCGATATCGTCAAGGCCGAGACCGTGGTGCTAGGCTCGCTCAACAGCACCGACATCTCCGGGCTGCTACCGCACCTTGCGTTGCGCACGCTCGACATCAAGCACAAGCTGGTCGTCGGCTATCGCGGCGGCAACGACGTGTTCCTGGCGTTGCAGCGCGGCGAGGTGAACGTGCACTCGACCAGCATCACCACGTTTCGCGGACGCAACGCTCAATTCGTGAAGTCGGACGGCGTAGGGATCGCCTATCTCGTGCCGGTCGATGGCAACGGGCGCTACGAGACCAGCAAATTCATCACCGAGATGCCGGCGTTCCCCGATCTCTACAAGCAGGTGCGCGGCGGCATGCCGTCCGGCGCGATGTGGGACGCGCTCAACTGGCTCACCAACCAGACCGGAGAGCTCACCTTTGTCGGTCTGGCGCCGCCCGCGACCAACGCCGGCCTGCTCGACATCCTGCGTAAGGCCTACGACGCGGCGTCGAACGATCCGGAGTTCATCGCGGAATTGACCAAGCGATTCGGGATGCCCTACACCTATATCGACGTGGCGCGCGGCAGCGGCGTGTTCCGTTCGCTCGCCGACGTGCAAGGCGGCGTGCTGACGACGCTCAGGGCGGCGATCGCGGGACAGAATTGAGAGAGGGTTCCCTTCCGCTCGTCCCCGCGAAAGCGGGGACCCAGTTCGTCGCAAGACTGGATTCCCGCTTGCGCGGGAATGAGCGGAGAGAGCGAACTTGAATTGGCGCTACGCGTCCACGCTGGCGGTGAGCGCGTTCTGCTCGATGAAGATGCGGCGCGGCTGGACGTTGTCGCCCATCAGCTCGTCGAACAGCGTGTTCGCCTCGTCGATCTCCTTGACGGTGACCTGCAGCAGCGAACGCGCATTGGTGTCGAGCGTGGTCTCCCAAAGCTGATCGGGGTTCATCTCGCCCAATCCTTTGTAACGCTGCAGCGAAATGCCCTTGCGGCCGGCCGCCATCACCGCCTCGAACAGGCTCACCGGTCCATGGATCGGCGTCTCCTCGTCCTTGCGGCGGAATGTGCCCGGCCGCGGGTAGACCTGCTGCAGCGACACGGCGTATTCGTCGAGCTTGCGTGCGTCGGCCGAGCCGAGCAGCGCCTGATCGATGATCGCGACCTCTTTCACGCCGCGCACCGTCCGCTCGAACAGGAAGCCCTCGCCCTCGGTGAAGGTGCCTTGCCAGCCACGTTCGGTCTCCTCGGCCAGCGCATCCAGCCGCTTGGCGATGTAGGGCGCGGCCGCCGTCGCCTTCACGACATCGCCGAAGATGCCGGAATTGAGCACGCCGAGAATGGCGGCCTGCTCGACCACCGTTCGGTTGTAACGGCTGTGCAATCCGTGGAGGACGTTGCGGATGGTGCGCGCCTGCTCGACCAGCGTCCGCAGGTCGGCGCCGGCCCGGTCCTCGCCGGTGGCGAGGTGGAAAACGCCGTCCTCGATGCCGCTGCCGATCAGGAAGTCCTCGAGCGCGTGCTCGTTCTTCAGGTATTGCTCGGACTTGCCGCGCGATACTTTGTAGAGCGGCGGCTGCGCGATGTAGAGGAAGCCGCGCTCGATGAGCTGCGCCATCTGCCGGTAGAAGAACGTCAGCAGCAAGGTGCGGATATGGGCGCCGTCGACGTCGGCGTCCGTCATGACGATGATCTTGTGGTAGCGGATCTTGTCGACGTTGAACTCGTCGGTGCCGATGCCGGTGCCCAGCGCCGTGATCAGCGTGCCGATCTGCTCCGATGAGAGCATCTTGTCGAAGCGGGCGCGCTCGACGTTGAGGATCTTGCCGCGCAACGGCAGTACCGCCTGGAATTCACGGTTGCGGCCCTGCTTGGCCGAGCCGCCGGCGGAATCGCCCTCGACGATGAACAGTTCCGACTTCGCCGGATCGCGCTCCTGGCAGTCGGCAAGCTTGCCGGGCAGGGAGGAGATGTCGAGCGCGCCCTTGCGGCGCGTGAGCTCGCGCGCCTTGCGCGCAGCTTCGCGCGCGGCGGCGGCTTCCACCACCTTGCCGACGATGATCTTGGCTTGTTGCGGGTTCTCCTCGAACCATGCCTTCAGCGCGTCGTTGATCACGCCCTCGACCACCGGTCGCACCTCGGACGAGACCAGTTTGTCTTTGGTCTGGGAGGAGAATTTCGGGTCGGGCACCTTGCACGAGAGCACGGCGGTCAAGCCTTCGCGGCAGTCGTCGCCGGTGAGCGCCACCTTTTCTTTCTGCGAGACGCCGACCTTCTCGGCATAGCCGGTGACCTGGCGCGTCAGCGCGCCACGGAAGCCGGCGAGGTGGGTGCCGCCGTCGCGCTGCGGGATGTTGTTGGTGAAGCACAACACGCTCTCGTGGTAGCTGTCGTTCCACCACAGTGCGCATTCGACCGTGACGCCCTCGCGCTGGGCGGAGATCATGATCGGTTTCGGCACCAGCGCATTCTTGTTGCGGTCGAGATATCTGACGAACTCTTCCACGCCGCCCTCGTAGCGCATCGCCTCGCGCTTCTCGACTGCATGGCGCATGTCGGACAGCACGATGGTCACGCCGGAATTGAGGAAGGCAAGCTCGCGCAGCCGGTGCTCCAGCGTCGCGAAATCGAACTCGAGCTTGGTGAACGTCCGCGGCGACGGCTGGAATGTCACCTCGGTGCCGCGGCGATCCTTGGAAGGGCCGCCGACCGCAAGGGGGGCAACGGCTTCACCGTCGCGGAATTCAATGTAGTGTTCCTTGCCGTCGCGCCAGATCGTGAGCTTGAGCCACGTCGACAGTGCGTTCACCACCGACACGCCGACGCCGTGCAGACCGCCGGACACCTTGTAGGAGTTCTGGTCGAATTTCCCGCCGGCATGGAGTTGGGTCATGATGACCTCGGCCGCCGACACGCCTTCGCCCTTGTGGATGTCGACCGGAATGCCGCGTCCGTTGTCGCGGACGGTGACGGACCCGTCCGGATTGAGCATGACGAAAACATCGGTGGCGTGGCCGGCGAGCGCCTCGTCGATCGCGTTGTCGACGACCTCGTAGACCATGTGGTGCAGGCCGGAGCCGTCGTCGGTGTCGCCGATATACATGCCCGGCCGCTTGCGGACAGCGTCCAGGCCCTTCAGGACCTTGATCGATTCCGCATCGTAGTCGGACGAGGCTGGAGCCGTCTGACGGACAACTTCAGACATGAGCAGGACTTTCGTATCGCGCTCGAAAAAGCGCGTAGAATCAAGGGTTGGTGTGACACGAAAAGGGGGGGCCGTACAGGCCCATTTGGCTGCCGCTAATATATTGATTTGTCGACAAATTTAAAGGTCGGCCGGCCAGAAAAATCCGGTTCGGAAAGGGTCGCAAAAAAGGCTGGAATCCTAAGCGCGATTCATTTCCGCGAGAGCAATCGGACGGCCGATGTGCGCGGATCAGGATCGCGGCGCGACATGGCCGGGCACGACCTGGAACACCTGCGCGCGCTGTTCGATCTCGGCAAAAGCGGCGGGGTCTGCACCGGTCATCCAGACCTGCGCTCCGAGTTTTTCGAGCTCGCGATAGAGCGCGGCCCGCCGTCCGGGATCGAGATGGGCGACGACCTCGTCGAGCAACAGCAGCGGCGCGAATCCCGACATCTCGGCGAGCAATCCGGCATGCGCCAGCACGAGACCGATCAGCAGCGCTTTCTGCTCGCCGGTCGAGGCGTCGGACGCCGGGATGTTCTTGGCGGCATGGACCACCGACAGGTCGGTGAGATGGGGGCCGTCGAGCGTGCGCCCGGCGGCGGCGTCGCGGCTGCGATTGTTCTTCAGGACCGTGCGATAGCGGTCTTCGATCTCGGCGGCCGGGTGGCTCGGAACGAGCTTCTCCATCCAGCCGTCGAGCGCGATCTCGGCGGCGGGAAACGACGATGCGGGGTCGCGGCGCGCGGCCAGCGCCCCCTGCAGGCGCGCCACCGTCTCGGCGCGCTGCGCCGCCACCGCGACCGCAAGCTCCGCGGTCTCATGCTCGATCGCGTCAAGCCAATGCGGGTCGGGGCGCGTCTCTTCCAGCAACCGGTTGCGCGAGCGCAGCGCCCGTTCCAGCGCGGACACGCGGCCGGAATGATCGGCGTCGACCGCCAACACCAGCCGGTCGAGGAACCGCCGGCGCTCCGACGCCGGGCCATTGAACAGCGTATCCATCGCGGGAACCAGCCAGATCACCCGCAGGTGGTCGGCGAAGGCGGTCGCGGAGGGAACCGGCTCGCGATCAATGCGGCACTTGCGCGTAGTTGCAGGTGCGTCGCCCGCAGGCGCTTCAATGCCGGTTCCGAGCGCCGCCAGGCCCAGCGCGCCTTCGACATCGCACGCCAGCGCCCAGGAGCCGTCGCCCTCGGCAAACGCCAGTTCGTCGAGCGTCGCGCGGCGCAGACCGCGCCCCGGTGCCAACAGCGAGATCGCTTCGATCAGGTTGGTCTTGCCGGCGCCATTCGGTCCCACCAGCACGACCAGCGCCGCGCCAACGTCGATTTGCGCTGCGTGATAGCTGCGGAAGTTGCTCAGCGTCAGGCGGCGGATGCGGACGGCAGTCATGAGCGATCTTGGGATTGCACACCGAAGGAACCGCGGAACAGCGCAAGTCCATGAAATCGTGAAGTTTCACGCGTCTGGTATGTCGGAACCAGCGGCCCGCCCAGTGCTTAACCCATCATGGGAGGAAGCGCGAGCCGCTGTCGGACGGAACATTCGGTGATGGCCGCAAGTGGAGTGGTGAAGCGATGGGCGAAAAAGCAGTCGCCGCACATTCAGTGGCGCGTCACCTCCATGCCGCGATCGATCGCGTGCGGGAGGACATGGCGGAGGTCGAATTCTGGGCCGATGCCGTCGCCGGATTTTCGCAACCGGTGCCGGACTACGAGTCCAAGGACATGAAAGTCTGGCTGCCACCGGAGCAGGCCAGGACGATTTCATCGGCCAGACAGGATACGCCGCAAAAACGATCCGCTTCCAAACGGAGATGATGCGTCAGGCCGGAATGCACTGCTCAAACCCGCATCGGCATCAGGACGTAGAGCGTGCCTTTGGAATCCTTGTCCTGGATCAGCGTGGGCGAGCCCGGGTCGGCGAGCTTCAGGATGGCCGCTTCGCTTTCGATCTGAGACGCAATGTCCAGCAGATAGCGGGAATTGAATCCGATATCGAGCGGATCGGAGGTGTATTCGACCTCGATCTCCTCGGTTGCGCTGCCGGAATCCGGATTGGTCACCGAGAGCACCAGCCGCCCGCTGCTGATGGAGAGCTTGACCGCGCGGCCGCGCTCGCTCGACACCGTCGAGACGCGATCCACCGCCTGCTCGAACTCCTTCTTGTCGACGACCAGCTCCTTGTCGTTTCCTGACGGGATGACGCGGGCATAGTCGGGGAAAGTGCCGTCGATCAGCTTGGAGGTCAGCACCACGTCGCCGAGCGTGAAACGGATCTTGCCCTGCGAGAGCTCGATCGCGACTTCGGCCTCGTTGTCCTCGATCAGGCGCTGCACTTCGCCGACGGTCTTGCGCGGAACGATGATACCCGGCATCCCGGCGGCGCCTTTCGGCAGCGCCAGCTCCACCTGCGCCAGACGATGCCCGTCGGTCGCGACCGCGCGCAGGGTCTGCGCCTTGCCGGTGCCGGCGGCGTGCAGGTAGATGCCGTTGAGGTAATAGCGCGTCTCTTCGGTCGAGATCGCGAACTGGGTCTTGTCGATCAGGCGCTTGAGGTCGGCGGCGGCGACCGTGAAGCTGTGCGTCATCTCGCCGGTGGCAAGGTCCGGGAAATCGTTTTCCGGCAGGGTCTGCAGCGTGAAGCGCGAGCGGCCCGCCTTGAGCGCCAGCACCGCGCGGTCGCCGGAGCCTTCGAGCACCACCTGGGTGCCCTCCGGCAGCTTGCGCACGATCTCGTAGAACATGTGGGCCGGCACCGTCGTCGAGCCGCCGGGCGAAACCTCGGCCGCGATGGTTTCGGTGATCTCGAGATCGAGGTCGGTGGCCTTGAAGGATAATTTCGAACCCTCGGCCCGGACCAGCACGTTGGCCAGGATCGGGATGGTGTTGCGCCGTTCGACCACGCGATGGACGTGTCCGAGCGACTTCAGCAGCGATGCGCGTTCGACGGTGACCTTCATTGGCGGACCCTGGGGATGACAATTTCCCCTGCAGAGGGGACGACAAAGTGGCTTGTGGCCGCGGTTTTCGCAAGAGTTTATGGGCCTTATCCACGCGAACTCGGGTGCTATTCGGCCCAATTGGCGCGGATCGGCGGGCACAAAAGCAAGGGCCCGGCCACCGGGGCCGGGCCCTTATCAATCGCGCTCTCGACTCGTTAGAAATTTAGTCCTGAAGCTGTCGCTTCAAAAGCTCGATTTCCTCCGCCAGCGAGGCGTCGGTATTCACCAGGTTCTCGATCTTGCGAACCGCGTGTAGCACCGTGGTGTGGTCGCGGCCGCCGAAGCGCCGCCCGATCTCCGGCAACGATCGCAACGTCAACTGCTTGGCAAGGTACATCGCTACTTGGCGCGGGCGCACGACGTTGGCCGTGCGCCGCGAGGACAAGAGATCGGCTCGGCTCACGTTATATTGCCGCGCCACGATGCGCTGAATTTCCTCGATCTTGATCCTTTTGGGTTCCTGCGGCCGGATCAGGTCGCGGATCTCGCGCTCGGCCATTTCGAGCGTGACCGGCTGGCCCGGTCAATTTGCTATGCGCAAGAAGCCGGTTCAGCGCGCCTTCAAGGTCGCGTCCGTTGTGGGTGACGGTCTTGGCGATGTAGATCAGCACCGAGGCCGGCACGTCGAAGCCGGGGTGATGCAATTTCGCCGCCGTGACGCGCGTCTTCAGGATCTCGAACCGCAGCTCCTCGCCGAGCGAGCCCATTTCGACGACCAGCCCGCCCGCGAGGCGCGAGCGCACGCGCTCGTCGAGAGTTTCGAGCTCTGACGGCGGCCGGTCCGCCGCGATCACGACCTGGCGGCCGGAATTGATCAGCGCGTTGAGCGTGTGGCAAAACTCGGCCTGTGTGTTCTTGCCTTGCAGGAACTGCAGATCGTCGATGACCAGCACGTCGATCGCGCGCAGCGCTTCCTTGAAGGCGAGCGCGTTTTGCGCGCGCAACGCGGCCACGAAGCCGTACATGAACTTTTCGGCGGTGAGGTAGAGGACCTTGCGCTCGGCCGACGCGTTGCCCGCCCAGGCGAGCGACTGCAGAAGATGCGTCTTGCCGAGCCCGACGCCGGCGTGGATGTAAAGCGGATTGAACATCACGGCGTCACCGCGCCGCCCCTGCGCGACCTGCTTCGCGGCGGCGTGCGCCAGCGTATTCGAGCGGCCGACGACGAAAGTCTCGAAGCTCAGGCGTGGATCGAGCGGTGAGCCGCCGAGGGCGTCATGGACGGCCGAAATCGGTGCCGCCGCCCGAGGCAACTCCATGCCGGTCTTGAAGTCGCGCCTGTCGTTGGCGGGAGCAGCGATCTCTTGCACCTTCGCTTTCGGGGGCAGCGGCCTGATCACTGCGGAGCGCACCGTGAGCTCGATCCGTGTGAGCGCCGGTGCTTCCTCCTGCCAGCAAGCGAGCAGCCGATCGGCGTAGTGGGATTGCACCCAGCTCTTCAGGAAACGGGTCGGAACCGACAGCCTGACGATGTCAGTCTCGGTCGCTTCCAGCTCCATGCGGGCGAACCAGCTATTGAAGATGTCGTCGCCGACATTGGATTTGAGCCGTTCGCGCACCCGGTTCCACAAATCTTGATCCGTATTGTTCATTACGTCGTCCCAGCCTGGTTCGTGATGTTTCTGTTCGATGGATTCGGATTACTTCCACTCACCCGAAAGTGCGGACGCAAACACGAACTCAGCGAAGTAACGTTTGTGATGACGACGGGTGGCGAGAGGAGGCGGCGGAAACGGAGCCGGCTCGACTATCGTGAGCTTAACGGCCGGGCGGTACCGGCCCCCGTGCCGCGATCAAGACATCCGACCGCAGCCAGCTCAGGCTGGATGACAGGCATGCATCGGGTCGATGCAAAGAACGTCGACGCAAAGAACTGTGTGTCAGAATCGTCATATTGCCCCCTTGTCCCATCGTGGCCGCACGTCACGATGTTCCGTATTCTTCGACCGGTTACGGTCGTTGGCTCAGTTTCGTCTCGTGTCCTCGTCTCCCATCCATGCGAGAGCACGAAACGTCTTCTACCTACTTACGCAAACAACTCCTCACTCGTTTTGCCCGGATCATTTTGGGCAACAGTCAACCGTCCCCTTATCGAGGAATCTCGACTACGGTTTCATTTTTGAATTCCGTCGGTGAACCCGGCGGCGTGTGGGAAAATTGATAACACGATGAGCCCGGGCCGCAAGATTGTGAATGTCGCAAGATACGCCCGTTTTGCAGGCACAATCGCTATGCGACCTCTATGAGTGACCGTGAGTGGGGCAATAACTCGTTGAAACGGTTTTGCAATTGCGTCAAGTGGTGCCGCTGAAGCGCAATCAGAATCCGTTTGCCGAATTTGGTATCAGCCCGACCCAAGTGTGGCGCAAAGGCCGCAAAATCAAAGTCCCAACAGCCACATTCCTGTTAAAGCATTCTGTATGCAGATTTTTTTCTGATCGAAATAGAAAGGTAACCCCCGATCAATCAAACGCGCTTTGCACTGCGAAGGAGGTGTTTGCGGAGAGTAAGCGACTACAGCTCAACATAGAATCTGCGCGTGACACTTATGCAACAGCAATTGCGAGGGTTATTCCACTTTGAATCTATTTGCCTAGCGAAGATGCTGCACAGAAGATCAGAGAGTCTTGCTGCAAACCGGAGCGGCACAACAAAAAAGGCCCGGCGTTACCGCCGGGCCTTCGGTTGCAGATCGCTGCGCGTTACTTGCCGAGTGTCCCGAGCCGCTTGGTGAGCCGCGACACTTTCCGGCTCGCGGCGTTGGGATGCAGCACGCCTTTTTGCGACGCACGCATGATTACCGGCTCGGCTTCCTTGAGAGCGGCCGCCGCCTTATTGCGGTCGCCGGACGCCATCGCCTCCTCGACCTTGCCCAAGGTGGTGCGCAGGCGCGAGCGGCGCGACTTGTTGACTTCGGTGCGTCGCGCGATGACCCGCGTCGCCTTTTTGGCTGAACTCGTATTCGCCATGCTGTTCTCTGATCGATCTCTGTGGGTCGATAATCTCGACGCCGATAAACGATAGCGGCGGCGGAGGCCCGCCGCCAGTTGGCGCGGTTTATAGTCAGGGCAGCCGGGCAAGTCAAAGCCCGGCCAAAACCGCTCAAATGGCAGCCTCAGGCCGCGCTTTTGGCCCGCACGCTGTCGTAGCCGGCGGTCACCGCCGCCCGGTCGGCGGCCGGGAACGCGGCCAGGGGCGGCTTGACCCGCGCCAATGCCGTATCGCGATGGATATGGGACAGCAGCGCCTTAACCCCGGGGACCAGCGCCTTGCCGTCGAACAGCTTGCGGATCGAGACCGCCGCGTCGAGGGCGGCGGCATCGCCGCCATGGAAGGCGCGCGCGCAGAGATCGGCATTGAGGTTTGCGGTCGCCGAGATACAGCCGGCGAAGGCGCCGCCTCGCGCCTCCAGCAGCACCGCCTCGGTCGAGGGGAATACCATGAACTCCTTCGAGATCGCGGCGGCCTCGCGAGCGTAGGCCATGTCGCCGGAGGAATCCTTGAGACCGACGATCCGCCCGCCATGGGCGTCGAGCAGCCGGCGGATCAGCGTGACATGCCAGGGCAGGCCCGACAGCGCCGGGTAGTGATAGAGATAGATCGCGATCGGTTTTGCTGCGGTCGCCTGCACGAGGGCGTCGACGTAGGCCGCGAGCCCGTCGTCGGGCACGCCCTTATAGTAGAACGGCGGCAGCACCAGCGCGCCGGCGAAGCCCAGCTCGGCGGCATGGCGCGTCAGCGCCACCGCATCCGCCGTGGCCGCCGCGCCGGTGCCGACCATCAGCCGGTCGGTCGGGATGCCGGCGTCCTTGTAGGCCGACATCACGCGCTTGCGCTGCTCGAGCGAGAACGACGTCGCCTCGCCGGTGGTGCCGAGCACATTGAGGCCGTCGCAGCCATTGGCCAGGAGGAATTGCGCCAGCCCGGTGGCGCGCGCGAGATCGGGCTCGCCGGCCTCGTCGACCGGGGTGGCGATGGCGGCGATGACGCCGGATAGGGTCGGTCTGGCCATGATGTCTCCGGTGGGGTCGTGATTTCCGGGTCTCTAAAGCACCGATGGCCGGTCGAAATCAATCAGCGGATCGCGACCGGCGCGAGCCGGCCGCCGGCGGCGGTGCGGATACGCAATGCCGACGCCTTCGCCTCCCGCACCACCTTCTCGACGTCATAGGCCACGAGCCTGCCGCCACGCTTCACGATGCGGCCGTCCACCAGCACGGTGTCGACGTTATACGGCGTCGCCGACTGCACGACCGAAGCCTCGATATCGGCGACCGGGGCGATGTTGATGTCGTTGCCGCGGATCAGAATGAGGTCGGCGCGCTTGCCGGCCGTGATCGAGCCGGTCACGTCGCCAAGGCCGAGCGCCTTGGCGCCGTTCAATGTCGCCATTTCGATCACCTCGCGGAAGGTGAGCTCCGGCAGCTTCTCCGTCGGCGTGCCGCGCCAGGGAATACCCATGGTCCAGGTGAACCGCATGGTTTCGAACATGTTGGGCGGCGCGATCGAATTGGCGTCGAAGGACAGCGAGACCAGCACCTTGTGCCGGCGCATGCGCAACAGCGCGTCGCGTGGATCGCCGGCGCGGCCGAGCCGAAACTCCGAGTGCGTCGCGAAGCTCAACGGCGTTGCGGTGCGCGCCATCGCCTGCGCGTCGGCATCGCTCGCCGGCAGATAGTGACAGATCAGGAGCTTCGGGCCGAGCCAGCCGCGCTTCTCGTAGTCCTCGGCGAAAATGCGGTTCGGCGGCGTCTGGCCGGCATGGATCGCGATCCATAGTCCGCGCTTACGCGCCGTCTCCATCTCCTGGTGGTAGATGGCTTCCTCGCTCTGCGAGGCACCGCGCAGGTTGACGCCGTAGGTCACGAGCCCCTCGAAGGCCGTGCCCTTGGCGAAGTAGTCGCGTTGCACCCGGTCGATGCTGGCGAAATCGAGCGGCTCGTTGCGCGGCATCTGGTCGACATGCCCGTGCGAATAGAGCGCGCGCAGCATCACTTCCCGGTGGGCACGCAACTCGGCATCGGCGTGCGCCGGCGTGCGGGTGTTGTGCGACCAGTTATGGACGGTGGTGACGCCGGCATTCGCGAGCTCCACTAGGCCGAGCATCACGCTGTCGTAGAAGTCGGTCGGCTCGAACAGCTTCGACGTGGCATTCTTGGCGGCGAAATAGCCGAAGCCGTCGCCGACGAAGTTGCGACCGACCGCGCTCCACATGTGATAGTGCGTATCGACGAAGCCGGGCATCACGATCATGTCGGTGGCGTCGATCGTCTCGGCGCCTGCCGCCGCGAGATCGGGGCCGACGGCCTCGATGCGGCCGTCGCGCACCAGAATGTCGGCGCGCGGCAGCACGCCGGCCTGGTCGACGGTGATGACGGCGCCGTTCCTGATGAGATAGTGACCGCGAGAGGCGGTTGCCGCCGGGCCCTGCGCCATCGCCGGAGACGTTGCGGGCGCCGCAACTCCGGCCAGCGCCGTCGCTCCGAGCAGGCGTGCGAATGTCCTGCGATTCAGCATCGGACGCCTCCTACCAGTGTGGCGGTTCAGGTCCTCATCCGCTGACGTTGAATGCCGCGAGCGCGGCCATGTTGACGAGCTGGGTGTCGTTCGCCGACAGCGGCACGATCTGCACCGGCCGGTCGAGCCCGACCAGGACCGGCCCGATGACGGTCGCACCGCCCAGCTCCTGCAGGAGCTTGGTCGAGATCGACGCCGAATGGAACGCCGGCATGATCAGCACATTGGCGGGACCCGACAGCCGGCAGAACGGATAGGCCTCTCGCGTGTCCATGTTCAGCGCAACGTCGGCGGCCATGTCGCCGTCGTATTCGAAATCGACGCGGCGCTGGTCGAGCAGTCGCACCGCCTTCTGGACATGCGCCGCGCGCTCGCCCGGCGGGTGTCCGAAGGTCGAGAAGGCGAGCAGGGCCAGTCGCGGCTCGTAGCCGAGCCGGCGCGCGACGCCGGCGGCCTCGACGGCGATGTCGGCGAGAACCTCGGCGTCGGGCATCTCGGTGACCGCCGTATCGGCGACCAGCACGGTGCGGCCGCGCGAGAGCACCAGCGATATGCCCATGACCCTGTGGCCGGGCTTGGGATCGATGCAGCGGCGCACATCGTCCAGCGCGACCGAGAAGTTGCGGGTGACACCGGTCACCATGGCGTCGGCGTCGCCCAGCGCCACCATGCAGGCGGCAAAGTGGTTGCGGTCCGTGTTGACCAGGCGCTGGACGTCGCGCTGCAGATAGCCGCGGCGCTGCAGCCGTTCATAGAGATAGGCTGCATAAGATGCATTGCGCTGGGACAGCGCCGCATTGATGATCTCGATGTTGCCGCCAAGCTCGACCCCGAGCTGGGCGGCGGTGGCGCGTACGCGATCCTCGCGGCCGACCAGCAGCGCCGTGCCCAGGCCCTGGTGGACGAAGCTCGCGGCGGCGCGGATCACCTGCTCCTCTTCGCCCTCCGCGAAGACGACGCGTTGCGGGCGGCGGCGCAGCCGCTCGTACACCCGCTGCAGCACGCCGGCCACCGGATCGAGCCGTGAGCGCAAGCTTGCGCCGTAAGCGTCCATGTCGACGATCGGCTTGCGCGCCACGCCGGTGTCCATGGCGGCCTTGGCCACTGCCGGGGGCACATAAGAGATGAGGCGCGGGTCGAACGGGACCGGGATGATGTAGTCCGGGCCGTATTTCGGCCGTGCGCCATAGGCGGCGGCCACTTCGTCGGGCACGTCCTCGCGCGCCAGGTTCGCGAGCGCGCGCGCCGCCGCGATCTTCATTTCCATGTTGATGGTGGTCGCGCGCACGTCGAGCGCCCCACGGAAGATGTAGGGGAAGCCGAGCACGTTGTTGACCTGGTTTGGGTAGTCGGAGCGCCCGGTCGCCATGATGGCGTCGTCGCGGATCGCGGCGACCTCCTCGACGGTGATCTCGGGGTCCGGATTGGCCATGGCGAAGATGATCGGCTTCGCGGCCATCGACTTGATCATCTCGGGCGTGAACGCGCCCTTGACCGACAGGCCGAAGACGACATCCGCGCCCTTGAAGGCGTCGGCGAGCGTGCGCGCCTTGGTCTCGACCGCGTAGGCCGACTTCCATTGGTTCATGCCGTCGGTGCGGCCTTTGTAGATCACGCCCTTGGTGTCGCAGAGGATGAGATTCTGCGGGGCGAAGCCGATCGCCTTGAGCAATTCCAGGCAGGCGATGCCGGCGGCGCCGGCGCCGTTGCAGACGAGCTTGGTGTGCTTGATGTCGCGGCCAGTGAGGTCGAGCGCGTTGAGCAGTCCCGCTGCCGCGATGATGGCGGTGCCGTGCTGGTCGTCGTGGAACACCGGGATGTCGAGCAGTTCGCGCAGCCGCTGCTCAATAATGAAGCACTCCGGCGCTTTGATGTCCTCGAGGTTGATGCCGCCCCAGCTCTTGCCGAGCAGCTTCACGCAATTGATGATTTCGTCGGGGTCCTCGCTCGACACTTCGAGGTCGATGGAATCGATGTCGGCGAAGCGCTTGAACAGCACCGCCTTGCCTTCCATCACCGGCTTGGCGGCGAGCGCGCCGCGGTTGCCCAGTCCGAGGATGGCGGTGCCGTTGGTGATGACGGCGACGAAGTTGCCCTTGGTCGTGTAATCGTAGGCCTTGCTCTCGTCCTCGGCGATCGCGAGCACCGGAACCGCGACGCCGGGCGAATAGGCGAGCGACAGATCGCGCTGTGTCGCCATCGGCTTGGTCGCCACGACTTCGAGCTTGCCCGGGCGGCCCTGGCTGTGAAACAGCAGCGCCTCCTGGTCGGTGAAAACCGGTCGCCGACCGCGGCCGCCGTTATTACCTGCCATATGAACTCCCCAACGCCTACCAGACGCAACAAACAGCGGCCGGATCGGGCGAAACTAGCGGTTGGGTGCCATCCGCTCAAGGGACGCTTGATATACCGAATGCATGACGGGCGCGCATGGCGTGCGACATCGCGCCACTTTGTGCTGCGGAATGCATTGAACCGGCCGGACGACCAGAGTAATTCTGCGCGTGTTCCGATTCCGAAGTTCGTACCGTTTCGCAGCAGCCTCCTGTACACTAGGGGCAGCACAGCCGGCGTGACGATGCAATGATCCGTTTCCTTTTGCGGTTTATCGGCCTCTTGTCGCTGGCATTGGCCTTCATCTTCTTCGTCTATGACGGCACAAAGTCGATTGCCGACCAGCGCTTGTACGTGACCAAGGTCGCGGAGGTGTGGTCGACCTTCCATGAAAGCAGCCTCGCGCAGGTCAGGCCGTTTTTGGAGGGGTTAGCGCCCTGGCTGTGGGACCCGGTCGCCAGCAATGTCCTCAACGCCCCGACCTGCCTGGTGCTGGTCATCATCGGTACCATCCTGGTCCTGCTCGGCCGCAAGCGGCGTCCGCTGATCGGCTACGCCCGCAACTGAGCAAGTCCGCCCGGGGAGCCGTCCTCTCGGTGGTGTGATTGCCGCGGCGCATCCCGGTGGCCGACAGTTGATCGCTACTACCCCTGCGCGGCGGCCGCGGCCGACCTATATTGGGGGCAAGATCATCGGCACGAATGACGGGAGACGCCACCTCATGTTCATGCTCCGCAAGAAGACCGAGATGCCATCCGCCGCCGACGCGCTGCCGGGACGGCAGACGCCGATCCCCACCGCCGCCAAGCACTTCATCAACCAGCGACCGCTGAAAGGTGCGTACCCGGAAGGGACCGAGACCGCGATTTTCGGTCTGGGTTGCTTCTGGGGCGCCGAGCGGAAGTTCTGGGAATTGGGCGACGGCATTCATGTCACCGCGGTCGGGTACGCCGCCGGCCACACGCCCAATCCGACCTACGAGGAAGTCTGCTCCGGCCGCACCGGCCACAACGAGGTCGTGCTGGTCGTCTATGACCCGAAGAAAATCTCGTACGAGTCACTTCTCAAGACCTTCTGGGAAAGCCACAACCCGACCCAGGGCATGCGCCAGGGCAACGACGTCGGCACGCAGTATCGTTCCGGCATCTATGTCACCAGCGATGTCCAGCGCAAAGCCGCCGAGGCGTCGAAGGCGATGTATGACAAGGAGCTCAAGAGCAAGGGCTTCAATGCCATCAGCACCGAGATTCTCGATGCGCCGCCGTTCTACTTCGCCGAGGACTATCACCAGCAATACTTGGCGAAAAATCCGATGGGCTATTGCGGCCTTGGCGGCACCGGCGTGAGCTGCCCCATTGGAATCGTAGACAAGTCTACGCAGTCTGCGCAAGCTTGACTGCTTGTGTCGCAACGCACTAACTGAAGTTGCTGTCGTATTGAATTCGTTGATCCGTCATCCGAGGGTTCGCGGCATGCGAGCCCGCAAGATGGCGGATCAATTTCTTTTGCGCCCTGCTATAAGGCGGACTGCAAGCGCGATGTGAGAGCCAGCCATGCCGAAGTTCGAGCGCATCATCGAGACCATCCTGTTCCAAAGCCGCTGGATGCTGGCGCCGTTCTATCTCGGTCTGGCGTTCTGTCTGCTGCTGATGCTGTTCCACTTCGTGCGCGAGCTCATCCATTTCGTCGTGAAAATTCCGGGCGCAACCGAATCTGACGTCATCCTCGGTATTCTCGCGCTGATCGATCTCACCTTCACCGCCAATCTGGTGCTGATCGTGATTTTTTCCGGCTACGAGAACTTCGTGTCGAAGATCGAGGCCGGCGATCACGACCGGCCCGACTGGATGACCAAGGTCGATTTCGGCGGTCTCAAGCAGAAGCTGATGACCTCGATCGTGGCGATCTCGGCGATCCAGGTGCTGAAGGCGTTCATGAACATCGACCAGAGCACCGGTGCGCCGGACAGCGTCAAGCTGGCCTGGCTGGTCGGCATCCATGTGCTGTTCCTCGGCTCGCTGCTGGCAGTCGTGATCGCGGACCGGATCTCGGACCCCGGCAAGCCGGCGGCGGAAAAGCCGCACGCCACGCAAAAATCCGCGGGCAAGGAGTGATCGAATCGCCCCGGATTTCCAGGCCAATCCCCGCGCGTTTGGCCGCGGGTCAGGCTTTGTTAACCATATCCGGCGTTAATCCGAAGACCGTGTCAGTTGGGTTCGGATTCGTCGCATGCGGCCAGGCCGCCTCCTTCCGATTTTGATGGCTGCGTTCACGGCCGCGGGGTGCATGCACTCGTCCGTACCGAACGGCACCACCGCGCAACGCGCGGCTCCCGCCGATCTCGACAGCCTCGCCTATGAGCGGAGCGTTGCCGCGCCATCGACGGCGTACGCCAAGGCGCAGCCGCAATCACGCAGCCAGCCGCAGCCGGCCGTCGCGATGCAGGCGCATGCGCAATCTGCGATCCCGGTCGTTGCACAGCCCGAACCCGCTTATGGGCTCGACACCGGCGACAAGCTGCGGATCGTCGTGTTCGGACAGGAAGGTCTGAGCAATTCCTATTTCGTCGACGCGGCCGGGCAGGTGACCATTCCGCTGATCGGCGCGGTCACTGCGCGCGGCCTCACCACCCAGCAACTGGCCCGCGCCGTCGCGGCGAAGCTGCGCGCCGGCTTCATCCGCGAGCCGCATGTTGCGATCGAAGTCGAGACCTATCGCCCATTCTTCATTCTCGGCGAGGTGACGCAGCCCGGGCAGTATCCGTATGTGCCCAACATGACGGTGGAAACCGCGGTGGCGATTGCCGGCGGGTTCACTCCGCGCGCTTATCGCTACGACGTCAAGATCGATCGGCAGACGTCCGGAGCCGTCGTGCGGGGCCGTAGCTCGGTGCCGCTGCTGACGCGCGTGCAGCCGGGCGACACGATCGTCATCAAGGAACGCTGGTTCTGACAAGCTCGTCCCGGGCCCGGTGCGGCGAATAAAACTCGCAGCACGCGGCCCGGGACCGTTTTTGTCTCGGCGCAGGCGTGCGCCGGATTACTTCTTCAGATGCTTCTTCAGGAAGTCGACAAAGCGCGGCCAGGCCGCCTTCGCCGACGCTTCGTGATAACTGCCGCGCTCGTCGCAGTGAAAGCCGTGCCCGGCGTCCGGATAGACGTAGATTTCGCTGTCGCCGCTGCGCTTGGACTTGATGGCCTCGACATCCGTCATCGGGATGCCCTGGTCCTTCTCGCCGAAGTGCATCTGCATCGGCACCTTCGGCTTCTCGTCGGCGAACTTCGCGATCTGTCCGCCGTAATAGGCAATCGCGCATGAGATGCCGGAGAGTCGTGTTGCCGCGAGGAAGGCGATGCTGCCGCCCATGCAGAATCCGACGATCGCGACCGGGCCTTCCTTCTTGAGCTCATTGATCGCGGCTTGCGTGTCTTTCAGCATCGCGTCCCAGTTGGGATTGGCGACGAACTTGCGCGCATTCGCGATCTCGTCCGGCGTGTAGCCGCACTCGAAATCCTTCTGCGTGCGATCGAACAGCGCCGGTGCGACGGCGGTGTAGCCTTCGGCCGCGAGCCGGTCGCAGACCGCGCGGATGTGTTTGTTGACGCCAAAAATTTCCTGAATGACGACCACGCCGCCCTTGGATGCGCCCGCGGGATCGGCCCGATAGGCGCCGAGTTGGTGGCTGTCGTCGGCCGTCAATGTGAAGTGCTTACCCAAATTAACCTCCTGTGGCGTTCTTGCTGGGGCTGCTTGAAGTGCTCGGATTCAGCCGATTTCACGTGGGTGCGCAAGCGGTTGCCAGGCGGTGGGAACCGCCGTGGTGCCACACCATTGCTCCATCGATGAATGTCAGATGAACGAAAAAACCCTGAAAATCAATCGTTTGAACCTGCGGCCCGCCGATCCCGACTACTGGCTCGGATGGTTCATCACGAGCCAAAAGGTCTCTAACCCAAAGGTCCCTCACTATGTTCAAACGTACTGCACTCTTCGCTTTCGCCGCGGCAATCGTCGTCGGCCTGGCAACTCTCGTCTCCTCGGCTGCCGATGCGCGTGGCCACGGCGGCGGTCAAGGCGGCGGTCACGGTCGCGGCGGTCATAGCCACGGCGGCGGTCACGGTATGCATCGCCACCACCACGGCCATGGCCACCACCACCACCATCGTCACCATGGTCACCACCACCATCACCACCACCGCCATCACCGGCATGGTCACCACCACCATCACCACCACCACCGGCACTGCTGGCACCGGCATGGCTTCCACTTCCACCGCCACTGCCATGGCCATGCCCACTTTTATGGCTGGCGCCGGTACTACCCGGTTGCGACCTACGCGGTCGCTCCGCGCCCGGTCGCGTCCACCTGCACCTGCTTGGTGAAAGAGTACCTGCCGAACGGCTCCGTCCTGTTCCGTGACGTGTGCACCAACGAGTCGGCAATGAACCCGCCGGCGCAGGCCGCTGAGGCCCCTCCGCAAGGAAGCTAACAATAACAACAAGAGCGAAAACTTGGAGCCCCGGCATCGTCCGGGGCTCTTTGCTTTTGTTTGCTGCGATCGCGATCAATCGTCGTCGTCAAATTAACGCGCCGTCTCATCGGCGCCGCATCGATGAATGGGCAATGAACGAAAGATTAAATGGATCAACGGCTTGAACGCAGCGCGACGGTCTCGCGACCAATAGTGCGGATGGACAAACCCGTAGCTCCAAGAGGAAGTCCATGCTCACTCGTACTGTAATGCTCGCTCTGGCCGGCGCCCTCACGCTCGGTGCGGCGACCCTGACCACGACCAGCAACGCGGATGCCCACGGCTGGCGCCACTGGCACCGCTATCACGGTCACTACCACTTCCATCACCACCATGTGCACCGTCACTGCCGGTGGTTCTGGCACTACAACCATTGGCACCGTCGCTGCCACTGGCACGTCCACTAAGTCCTCGGCCTGATCGCAAGATCACGGGAGCCCCGGCATCGTCCGGGGCTCTTTGTTTTTTGCGTTGGCGTTTGCCGGGGCGTGGCAGTTCGCGACCGTGTCGAAAATTTAATGTGCGGCCGAAGCGGCGCGGCGCGTGAGACCGAAGGCACTGGCCAGGAGCTCGTAGGAATGCCGCCGTGCCGCATGATCGTAGATCATCGTCGTGATCATCAGCTCGTCGGCCTTGGTCGCCTCGATCAGCGGCGCAAGCTTTGCGAGGATCGTCTCGGGCGTGCCCGCGAACAGCCGGGCGCGGCGGTGGCGGATCCGCTCCAGGTCGACCGGGGCGTAGGGATAATTCTGCGCTTCTTCGGGACTCGCGAGCGGCAGCAATTCACCGCGGGCGCGGCGCACCCAATTGAGATCGAGCGTGGTCGCCAGCCGGTCCGCTTCGGCGTCGCTGTCGGCGCAGACCACCGCAACGCCGAGCATGGAATACGGTGTCGCGCGCGCCTGCGACGGGCGGAAATGCTCGCGGTAGCTCAGCATCGCGGCGACGGCGTCGTAGTCGGAGAAATGATGCGCGAACGAAAAGCCCGCGCCCACCATACCGGCGAGCTGCGCGCTGTAGCCGCTCGAGCCAAGGAGCCAGATCGGCGGCAGCGCGACATCGGCCGGCATCGCGTGCACGTTGCGGAACGGATGGCCCTCCGGATAGGCGTTGCTCTCGAACAGGATCAATTCCTGAAACCGCTCCAGGAAGTCGTCTTCCGTGCCCTGCTGTTGGCGGCGGCGCAGCGCATAGGAGGTCACCGGATCGGTGCCGGGCGCGCGTCCGATGCCGAGATCGATGCGGCCGGGGAACAAGGCTTCCAGCACCTTGAACCGCTCTGCCACCATCAGCGGCGCGTGGTTCGGCAACATGACTCCGCCGGAACCAACGCGGATCTGCGAGGTCGCCGCCGCGATCTGCCCGATCATGATCTCAGGCGCCGAGCTCGCGACCGACGGCAGATTGTGATGCTCGGCCACCCAGTAGCGGTTGAAGCCGAGCCGCTCCGCGAATTGCGCGAGGTCGATCGAGTTGCGCAACGCGGTCGCGCCGGACGAACCGGCAGACACCGGCGACAAATCGAGGACGGAGAGCGGAATGCTTGGGCCAGCCATCCGGTTCAGAATGGTCCCGGCCGCCGCAGTTGCCAGTCTTTCTTCCAGCCCGTCAGCCGCCCGCGGCGAAACTGCAGGGCGATGCCGTGATCGGTCGGATAGAAGCCGGGAATACCGGCGGGGCCTGCGGCAACGTAGATTTCCGAGCCGGGTCGGCCGGAATGGTACAGCAGTGGCAACCCCAGGGCGGCCGAGGCTTCGGCCGGCGTCATCCCGAAAGCCAGCGGCACGGTGTTGGTGCGCGGTGTGCCGCACCAGGCCAGCCAGCACACGCATAGGGACGCAATTGCCCGTCTCATGGCGCCATCTTCGGCGCTATCGTTTGCGGAGGCAAGGCGCCGCGCCGGAGCTGTGCATTGGCTCTTTCGCCTCGATTTTGCCTTGCGCGCGGGCGATTCCGGTGCTCAACCGCAGAGTTGAATCCCACGGAAGATTTCGCTGAACTGGCGCGGCATCTGGCATTGATTCTGGAACATGAGCGACACCGACTGTCGAAATTGCGGGGAACGGATTCCAAAGGGCGCTCGTACCTGCGACTACTGCGGTGCGCCCACTTCGTCGCGGCGCAAGACCGTCGTGATTGCCGTGGCGTTGGCCGCCCTATGCCTTGCGGCGGTCGCGATTGGCGCGGTGATGCTGACGGGACGGTCTCCGGACCCGAGTGGAACAGCGGTTCCGCAGCGCGCGGAAGGCGATTTCAGCTGGCTGGAAACGGCGATGAAGCAATGCGACGAGCAGGCGACCCAGGAGTCCAAGGCGCTGCACTTCCTGGTCATCCCGCTCATCGATGAGCCGCGCGATGAGCCGGGTTGGCGGCGGATTTCGATCAACGACATCGGCAATGCCATCCTGCTCAAGGCCGACGACATGATGGCGGGGCTGCAGCGCAAGGCGCTCCGGCTCAGCGCCGACGAGTACGTCTTCAGCACCCGCAACGAGCAGACCAAGGACATCCTCACCTGGAAGCCTTCGAGCGGCGTGAGAAAATTCGTGATCAACGATGCGGCGGAAATCGCGCAGTTCCGGGTCCAGTTCCAGTCGAATGACGCAGCGCGCGCGATCGACTGGGGCGCGATCTTCGAGCGGCAGGCCGGCAATTGCTATTGGGTCAACGCCATTCTCCGGCATTGACGGAATCGCCATCTGCACTGGGAATCCGCGGCGCCCGATGCGTGTTGGTTTCTAATCCGCAGCGGAATTCATAAAAATTGATCTATCTACATTATCGGAATCGCAGTTCCGGAGGCGGAAAATAGGGCATCTAGCAATTAGAGCGAGTGCCAGTTCCGATGTCCGCGAAACAGGCCGAAAAGCTGATTGAAAACCTTGGCATTCTGGTCGTCGACGAGAGCCTGTACATGCGCAAGCTCACGCGCATGATGCTCATGAACATCGGCGCCAAGACAATCTACGAGGCGGGTGATGGCGTCGCCGCGCTCGATATCATCCGGACCGCCAATCCCGACGTGGCGCTCATCGACTGGGACCTTCCGTTGCTCAGCGGTGCGCAGGTGGTGCGGATCGTGCGCTCGCCGGACGTGTTCCCGAAACCGCACCTGCCGATCATCATGCTCACGGCTTGCGCGAACCGGTCCAATGTCGCGGAAGCGATGCAACTCGGCGTGCATGAGTTCCTGGTCAAGCCGACGTCGCCGCGCGCATTGCAGGAGCGCCTGCTGTCGATCGTCATGAATCCGCGGGCGATGGTCCAGCGCGGAAAGTTTTACGTGCCGGAGCCGCGCAGCCACGTCGGCCAGAGCGATGCTCCCCACGCCGACGACCACCAGGCTGACGACCACCAAGCCGACGATTGCCACGCCGCCTGATCACGCCGACTTCCGGAAAAGAGCTTGCGAGCGCCGCTGACGGCCAGCGTGATCGTGCACAGCCAGGTCAGCACCGCCGAGCTTGATTGCCAATTCCTTGCGGTCGCCCCGGCCTGACGAAGCCTTGACGGGGCCTTGGCCCTGACCGATGAACTTTGAAGGACATCGGGGACCGCAACATGAGTGGACGTGCTTTCGCCTGGCCCGACGGCAAGCGCATCGCCGTGACCGTCAACGCCATGCTTGAGACCTGGTCGGAGGGCAAGGCGCCGCCCTACGGCGTGCAGGCATCGCAGCACAAGCCGGGCATCGACCATTCGGGCATCGCGTGGGGAAGCTACGGCGGCAAGGTCGGCGTCTGGCGGCTGATGGCGCTGCTCAATCGCCACGGCATCCGCGGCACCTTCTGCGTCAACGCGCGTTGCGCGGAGATCTTCCCGGAAGCGGTCAAGGCGATCGTCGCGCAAGGGCACGACGTCGCCGGTCATGGCTATCTGCAGGATCAGCTCCTGACCGGAATGGAGCCCGCGGAGGAGCAAGCCACGATCCGGCGTTCGCTCCAGATTCTTGAAGCCGCGGCCGGGCAGCGGCCCACCGGATGGATCAGCCCGGTGACCGCCTTCACCGAACATACGCGCAAATTCCTCGCCGCCGACAAGCTACTCTGGCATGGCGATGCGCGCGACACCGATCTGCCGAGCGTGGTCGAGACCGAGGCCGGTCCGATCGTCCAGATTCCGGGCAGTGACTTCACCGACAACCGCACGCTGCGTTCAAGTCCACAGGACATCTGGGACGTCTACAAGGAGACATTCGATTATCTGCGCGAATGCGAGCCGCCGGGCTTCCTCGCATTGTCGTTGCACTGCCATTTCGGCGGGCGGCCGATGATCACCGCCGTGTACGAGAAAATCTTCCGCTACATGCGCCAGCATGACGACGTGTGGTTTTCGTCGTTCGGCGACATCGCGCGGTGGGTGATGGACAAGCAGCGCGACGCCGACACGCACTCGCGAAGACTGATCAAGCGAGTGTAGATCGATGCCGTTTGCGTCCACGCCGGAACTGCGCGCTGAGGTGCTTGCCGCCTGCCGTGTGCTTACCTTCTTCCGGATCGTCGAAGGCTTCGGCCATGTCAGCGCCCGCATCGGCGCCGGGCGCGTGCTGATCACGCCGCGCCGCGCGCTCGGGCTGGTGACCGAGGCTGAGCTGGTCGAGCTCGATCTCGACGGCCGTCAGGTGGCCGGGGAGGGGAAGCCGCCGCTCGAAGTGCCGATGCATCTCGCTGTCTACCGGCGCAGGCCCGAGGTGATGGCGATCGCGCGCGGGCATCCGCGCAATGTTGCGGCCTACGCCTGCGCCGGCGCGTCGCTGAAAGTGGCGCACGGTTTCGGCGCCAATCTCGGCGTCGAGGTGCCGGTATTCCGCGAGCCGTACCTGATCACGGCCGGAGAGATGGCGGACGGCGTTGCATCGGCGCTCGGCGGCGGCGAGGCGGTGATCCTGCAAGGCAACGGCATGCTCGCGGTCGGGCAGACGGTGCCGCACGCCTGCGTACAGGCGCTGTTCCTGGAGGAGATGGCGGAGCTGCAATTGCGCGCACAGGCCGCCGGCATGACGCCGCAATTCTATTCCGCGCAAGGCGCCGCGCGCCGCAACGGCGACGACCGCGTGCACGAGCCGGTGCGGGCGTGGGAATACTACGTCGCGGCGGCGGAAGGGCGGGTGGCGATCTCAAGATAGGCGCTGGAAAAAATCCCGCGTGTCCGTCTGAACAGATCGCGCGCTGGAGAGACCAGGCTGCGTGCGGAGGTTCGCGTTGCCCGGAGGACGGCCGATGAGCTCGACAAAGAGGGTTGCCGTGAACGCGCTCGGGATTGTTCTGAGCTTGGTGGGCGGGGCGATCCTGCTGTTCGGTCTTTTTAGTGTGGTGATGGTCCTGGCCTGGAGCAATGGCAGCTCTGGGGACCTCTTTTTTGTGTTTCTGTTCTTGCTGTATGCGATATCCGCCGGACTTGGTTCGCTGATATTAGGCATGTTCCTGCAGCAGAGCGCGAATAGCGAGGTCTATGTGCAGCCCGCTATCGGCTCGCAGAGGCAGCTCGGCCGGTTTTTGCTCCTGCCGGCGCTGGCGGTGCTTCTTCTCATGGCCGCAGATTCGGATTATCGGTTTTGGGCATTCGATGCGTGGCTCGGAGTTGCTCTGGCCCTGTTCGCAGCCGCATTGTTTGTGCTTGGGAGCTATCTTCTCTGGAATGCTCTTGTACGGGCTCACGCGTGAAGGTCGAGATAGGACGATGGCGAAGCGGTCTGCAGCGGCGAAGCCGAAAGGCGGTCGCAAGCCGAAGCGGCGGATCGCCTGGCCTCGTCTGAAGGCGATGGCGTTGAAGCTGCGCCTGCCCGGTGTCGAGGAGACGACGTCCTGGGGCGAGCCGACCTTGAAGGCGCATGGCAAGCTTTGGGTCTGGTGGAGCCCGCACGAGGATGCTCCGGTGTTCAAGGTGCCGTTCGAGGAGCGCGAGGTTCTGGTGGAGGCCGCGCCCGACACGTTCTTCTTTACGCCGCACTACAAATCCCATCCGCTCGTGCTGGTGCGGCCGGAGAAGCTCGATCTCGATTGGGCCAAGGCCAATCTGATCAGGGTCTGGCGTGAACAGGCGCCGAAGCGCGTGCTGAAGGCCCACGATGAAGCGCAACAGCGCAAGAAATAACGCTGGAACGAGCGGCTTCTATCGCCACACAAATGTCATGGCGGGTCTTACATTCCGGCCGGTGCGATTGTACCCGCATCGCCACCCCCCTCGGCCTGTCGTTCGGAGGATCCTGACCTTGTCCGGCACCATGCCATACGCGCCTGACCTCGAAGCCGCCTTGCGCCGAAGCACGGACTTTGCCCGTGCCGCGAGCCACGCCCAGGCGGGAGCCGAACATGTGCTGTTGGCGCTCCTCGACGAGCCGCGCGCCGCCGAGACGCTGCGCGCCTGCAAGGTCGATCTCGACACGCTCAGGCAGCGCCTGGTCGCCTGTCTCGACGGCGAGCCACATGCCGGGGATGGTGCGGCGCCGGGCGTGAGCGACACGCTGGAGCGAATCCTCAGTCGTGCGGCCCTGCACGTCGAGGCCTCGGGCGCCGGGGCGATGACCGGCGCGCACGTGGTTGTCGCCATCATGGCCGAGCGCTGCCCCGCCGCCGATTTGCTGAAAGAGCAGGGGGCGAAACGCGAGGACGCTGTCGCGCACGTCACCGGCACCACGCCACCGCCGCATCCGGCAGCGGCGCGCGTGACGGTGGCCGAGAAAGGCTATGTCGACCTGCCGTGGCCGGAGGCCGTCCAGGAGTTGCGGCTCAATCGCCGGCTCGGCGAACGATGCCTCTATAACTACTACGAGAGCGCCGACGAGGAGATCGCGCGGATCGAGAGCGATCCCATGCTGCTGCGGATCTATGACGACAACCCGAAATGGCGGGAGAAGGCGCGGCGGCAAGTGCGGCGCATGCCTTACGTGCGCTATTGGTGGGACGACGCCGTGATCGACGGCGACCTGGATCTCGATGCCACCTTCGATCCCCACCTGATCGCGGGCTTTGCCATCGACGGCAATGCCACCGTCCGCGGGTCGATCCTGAATTGGGAGATCGACACGCATGCATCTTTCTTGTCCGTGGTCGGCAATCTCACCTGCGAGCACTTCGTCGTCGGCTGTTCGGATGTCACGGTGCTCGGCAACGTGAGTGCGTCGGGCATCATGGTGGCGACCTACAATCACGGCTGGCTCGAGATCAACGGCGACGTCCATGCCCGCACGTTGATCCTCGACGATCACAACGCCGTTCTGCGAGGCGATCTCCATGCGCCCGGATGGACGACCCGCGATCAGGGCCTTGGGCTGCCGGAGAGCGACTGGACCGATGAAGTTCGCCCCGAATTCATCAAGGAGTTCTTCAACGATGACGGCGACTTCAAGGACGGAAACTGGAACATCTCCATCGTGAGGGCCGTGATCGCGGGCCGGGACGTTCTGAAGCCGCGGCGCGCGCGGCGATAGTCGGTGAGACCGCGTCAGGCCTTCTCGAACACCAGCATGGTGTAGCGGATGGTGCCGCGCCGGTGCAGGCGCTCAAGATGCAGGCCGCCGAGCTCGGCCTCGCTCAGGCGTGCAAAGCCGGCGCTCGCCTTGCTGTCGGCCTGCGTCAGCAAATCGGCGAAGGCGGCGTCGAGGTCGTGTTCCGCGCGCGGCTTCATCAGCTCCGAGAGGTCCTTGCGCTTGACCAGCCGCAATCCCGCGGCCGCCGCGATGGCGATCCATCGCTCGACGGTCGGCGCGACCGGGCAACGCCAGCAGCGCTTGAACTCGGCAAGAAACCGCGCGTCGGTTGCGGCAACCGCGTCGATCGGCATGTCGTCGATGAGGATCAGCCGCCCGCCGGGATCGATCGCGGCGGCCAGATTGGCGACGGTGCGGGCGGGATCGGCCGAGTGAATCAGGCTCTCGATCGCGACCACCACATTGTAGCGGCCGGGCAGCGGCGCGTCGTATGACGAAAGGTGGAAGTCGATACGGCGGTCGAAGCCGCGCGCCTTCGCGATCGCCTTGGCGCTCGTCCATTGCTGCGGCGAGATGGTGACGCCGGTCCAGTGACCGCCGTGGACGTGCAGGCACCGAAAGCATGTGCCGCCATAGCCCGAGCCGGCGTCCAGCCCGCGCACGGGCGACTGCGCGGCGATGTGCGGATCGATGAATTTATAGACGGTGTCGGGCGAGAACGCGCCGGTGTCTGCGTCGACCAGGAAGCGGTGGATGGTGTCGTTCTTGAGCCCCGAGAAGACCTGAAAATCCGCGTCCTTTGCCGTCCAACGATGCAGTTCGTCGTAATAAAGCGCCACGTCCCGCGCCATGGCGCCTCCAAAAAATCCCTGCACGCACTCTTGTACGGATCAGGCGCCGGCACGGATGCATCGGGACTGGCGAGGCTCGATCAAGTCGTTGGCGGCCGTTTTTCGAGGTCAAGGAGGTGCTCGCGCCGGCGGTCGCGGCGATTTATGCGTCCAAGCTGACGAAGCTCTGATCGGTGAATGGAAACGTTGATCCGGCTCTAACGAGCCCGCACCGCGCCTAACATCTCGCTCCAATTGATCAGGTCGCTGTCACGCCCCCCGCGAATAGCCGCGTACGAGCCGTCCGAGGCGTAAAGGTCATGAATCAGGCGGGTCATGGTCGCGACCGCGCCTGGGTCTTCGACACTCTCTCCTTCCGAACTTGAGGCCTGCTCCGTGCCCTTGGTCGCAACCATCTCGCCACCCCTCTTGGTCCGATCGGTGGCGAATCCCGTACCGCGGGATTGAGTCAGAAAAGTCGGTGCAAAACGCAATGCTGGCACCGTGCTACCGGTGAGGGTAACGAGGTACGAGATTCCACAAGAAAGTTACGTGTCGTGCTGGAACATTGCAGCAACTGATGCGCCCGCGAGGCACCAAGCTGCGGCCGTAACGACCGCTCAACCATCTTGCTCAAGATCAAATCAATGGCTTAGCGGTACGGGAACGTCCTGCCGGTAAAATCGCGCCGTCTCCCCATCCGCGTTGCGGATCGGGAGGGCGAACGCGCGATCGTCGCGAGGGCAGCATGGGTTTTCTGGACGAACTGAATTCGACTCCCATCAAGACCATGCCGGACGGGCAACGGATGTTCTTTACGTACGGCAACTGGGGACGCGGTTACATCATTCCCACGCAGGAGGACTACGGCCGACTGCGGCGCCTGATCGGGATCTACACCGTCGTGGCGCTGGCGCTCGGACTCGGGGCGGCCGCGGTGTCCGAGTTCTGGCTGCTGGTCGTCGGCGCGGGCCTCATGGGATTCTATCTGCTCTGGGTGCGGATCGTGCTGGACGGCATGCAGCGGACCGAAGAGACGACAACCTACAATGAGGTCATGGAGCCGCACGTGCGCATGCACGCCGCCGTCATGCAGTCGGTCGTGCTCGCCGTCTGCTCGGTCTTCGTCGTGATGGGTATCGGGCTCCTTGCCTACGATCGGCGGCTGGCGATTTTCGCGCTGCCCTGCATCCTGTTCTTCGGCGCCGGCGCGGGGTTGAGCGCGTGGATGCTCAGTCGGTCGCGCAAGCGCGCGTAAAAAGGTCGGCGCCGCAGACATGGTGGTGCGCACCTGCAGCGGATAGAGTCGGTCGCTGATCTGTCGCTGATCGAATTGCAAGGAGGAACCACCGATGGCGAAACTTGCTTGGATCATCCCGTGCGCAATGCTCACAGCCGTAACGGCTGCTCTAGCAGAGACCGCGATTCCCGACGTGCGCGGCACTTGGAAAGGCGAAAGCGAATTGATCATCCTGGGTGCCGGCAACCCCCATCATGCCGCGCCCAAAGCCCTCGCCCCGGCTCAACAGCGTTGCATTCACGATGACGATCGACCGGCAGGACGGCCGCCGCTTTTCCGGCACGTTTTCGTCCCCGCGCGGCAAGGAGACGGTCATCGCCGTCGTGTCGCGCACCGGCGCGATCTACATGGTCGACGACGACGGCTACACCGTAGGCACGATGCTTGCGCCGAACCGGATGGAGCTCTGCTATCTCACGCAGTCACCGAAATCGCGTATCGCATCCTGTACGGAGCTGACCAAGCAACCGTAAAAGTCGACTCCCATCGACTAATGGGCCGCTGCGTCAGCGTGGTTGATAGTTGACGCAGCTCAGGCCAAGCCGGTCGACGTAGATACCCGAGCGTCCAAAGATGCCGCCGGCGACGAGCGGTGAGGCGCATCTCAAAGTCACACGCCTGCCGCGTTGCGACTGACCCAAGAAGTCTGCGCTTCCGGGCAGTTTGTTCGCGAATTGTGTGGGCCTGAGGTAGTCGCCGCAGATCACGATGATGTGGCCGACCGATGCCCATCTGTTGTTGGCAGCGAATAATTCCAGACCTACGACGACACCCCGCGGCGGGTGACAACGAATGAAAGCCTCGCCACCGCCACGACCTCCGGTGAACGGCTGCGGGCGATCTCGCCGGTCGACTGCACGCCGCGCACGTAACGACTGCAAATCGGTGCGAGTGCATCGATCCACTCGCCGTGGCGCGCGCGCAAGCCCGTCATAATACTTCCGAAGGGACACGAGATTTCGAAGTTTCCGCCGCCGGGTCCTCCGAAAGATGTTGTTCGCGTTACTGTTAGAAGGCGCAGCTGTTGAGCTGCCGCGTCCTGAGATGCAGTCGCGGCGACGAGCAGCAATAGCACAAGCCAGCCGCATCGGGACATGTCGTCTCTCTCCTCATCAGGTGCAATTGGCTACATCCGCGTGAGCCGAATCCAAGCGGACTTCGATTTTGCAAGTTCACGTCATTTCGGATTTTGCTGGAAAGCGTGGACCGCCAACAATCATCCAGGTGGATGATTGGCGGCCGATAAACTGCGGACTACAAATTTTGTATTCGAAATGTGAGCTGCCTCATCAAGAGGAGTTGGTCTATGCATTCCCATTTGAAGACATTGCTGCTGATCGCAGGTTCGATGGCGATATCCTCATCCGTTTATGCCTCGTGCACACTTTATCAGCATAGGGACTATGGCGGATCCAGCTACGCGCTTGGTGATGGCGACGCGATGATAATGAGAAGGGGCGAGTCCATATGCAGTTCGGTTAGCCACGGCCCCGGCGGTTCATGCAGGTACTATGAACCATCGTGGAACGACCAACTGTCCTCGTTCAGGGTGACGAATGGATGTACGCTGACCTTGTATGTGAATTTCAACAGGGGCGGCGCACGATTTCGGTCAAAACTCTATTCGGCAGCAGTTGGAATGACGAGGCGTCCGAAGCTTATTGCTCGTGTCGTCGATGATTTGATCCGTGGGCTGGGGGATCGCGGGCGCGTTCCCCCTGGTTCACGGCACCCAATCGCGTCGTCTTCTTCCGGCCTCATTTAGAGGTTTTGGGAAGAGGCTGGTCGGTCATTGCCGCGTTGAAACGCAATTGATTGAAATAACTGGCGCACCCGACAAGATTTCGAACTTGTGACCTCTGCCTTCGGAGGGCAGCGCTCTATCCAGCTGAGCTACGGGTGCGTTCCGGCCCCTAGATAACCGAACCGGGTGGCAGCGGCAACGGCGCAGTCGGGCTCGTGTTGTGGCCCTGGCCGTGGCGGCCGACAGCCGGTAACCTGCGCCCCAAATTAAAAATAGTCTGGGGAGGCTTGATGAAAGCGTGGATCATTGCGGCTGCTGCGGCATGCTTGGCGCTTGACGCCGGGACTGCGACCGCCGAGCCGCTGAAAATCCGTGCCGGGTGGGTCAATACACCCGCGACGATGTCGCCGCTGCTGTTTCAGAAGCCGGAGATTCTCAAGCACTACGGCAAGGCCTACGTGGTGGAAGCCGTCAAGTTTGCGGGTTCCACCGAAGTTCTCGCGGCTTTGCATGCTGGAAAGCTCGAGATCGGCGCCGTGTCCTATTCGAACGTCGGCGCCGGCGTCGTCAACCAAGGCATCAAGGATCTGCGCATCGTCGCGGACGGCAACCAGGGTGGTGTCGACGGCTATGCATCGGTCGATTTCTACGTCCGAAATGACAGCGACGTTCGTTCAATCGCCGATCTGAAGGGCAAGGTGCTCGCGACGAACGGTATCGGCGGGGCTGCGGATTTTGGATTGCGCGCGATGCTTCATCGCAGTGGCCTGCAGGACAAGCGCGATGTGACCATCGTTGCCGCGCCGTTCCCTGCGCTCGGCAAGCTGTTGCTGGAGGGCAAGGTCGCGCTTGTCTCGCTCCCGGCGCCCTTCAGCTACGATCCGGCCGTCAAGGCCGGCGCCCGCAAGCTGTTCTCCGTCAAGGACGGGCTTGGCCCCACCCAGCAGCTTGTCACCACGGCGATGCGAGGATTCCTGGAAAGCAACCGCGCAGCGCTCCATGACTTCTTCGAAGATTACGTGGGCGCGATGCGCTGGTTCACCGATCCGGGGAATCGCGACGAAGCGATCAGGATACTGGCCAAGGTCTCAAACCTGCCGGAGACGAGGTTCGCGAGCTGGGCCTTCACGCGGGATGACTTTTATCGCGACCCGTCGGCGCGCCCCAATGTCGCGGCTTTGACGCAGAACCTCGCGACGCTGCAAGAAATGGGGTTCCTGCCGTTGGCCCTCGACCCTGGTCCCTATCTCGACCTGAGCTTCGTCGAGGAGGCGGCACGGCGGTTGAAATAACTGTCGGCCGTTCTTTTCCGCCGTTCGCAAGCCCCCTATAAGAGAGGCATGGCCGACACCGCGACCCCGCAAAAGCCCGCCCGCGCGAAGAAATCCACCGCGCCGCTGACCGACGCCGGCTTCGACTGGCAGGATCCGCTCGATCTCGAAGGCGAGCTCTCCGAGGACGAGCGCATGGTGCGCGACACCGCGCGCGCCTATGCCCAGGACAAATTGTTCCCGCGCGTGCTCACCGCCTACCGCGAAGAGCGGTTCGACCGCGAGGTCGTCAACGAGATGGGCGCGCTCGGGCTGCTCGGCGCGACCATTCCCGAGGAGTACGGCGGCTCCGGTCTCGGCGACGTCTGCTACGGGCTGATCGCGCGTGAAGTGGAGCGCGTCGACTCCGGCTATCGCTCGGTGATGTCGGTGCAGTCGTCGCTGGTGATGTATCCGATCTTCGCCTACGGCACCGAGGCGCAGCGCCGCAAATATCTGCCGAAGCTCGCGTCAGGCGAAATCCTCGGCTGCTTCGGGCTGACCGAGCCCGATCACGGCTCCGATCCCGGCTCGATGGCGACGCGCGCCGAGAAAGTCGTCGGGCGGCTACAAGCTGACCGGCAACAAGATGTGGATCTCAAACGCGCCGGTCGCCGACGTCGCGGTGGTCTGGGCGAAGCTCGACGGCAAGATCCGCGGCTTCCTGGTCGAGCGCGGCACCAAGGGGTTCTCGACACCGACCATCGAAGGCAAGCTCAGCCTGCGCACCTCGATCACCGGCGAGATCGTGCTCGAAGGCGCGGTGGTGCCGGAGGAGAATCTCTTGCCGAATGCGCAGGGCCTCGCCGGTCCGTTCGGCTGCCTCAACAATGCGCGCTACGGCATCGTGTGGGGCGCCATGGGCGCGGCCGAGTTCTGCTGGCATCGCGCCCGGCAATATGTGCTCGACCGCAAGCAGTTCGGGCGGCCGCTCGCCGCCAACCAGCTCGTCCAGAAGAAGCTCGCCGACATGCAGACCGAAATCGCGCTCGGCCTTGCCGGCGCGCTGCGGCTCGGCCGTTTGATGGAGGCGGGGAAGGCGGCGCCCTCGATGATTTCGCTGATGAAGCGCAACAACTGCGGCAAGGCGCTCGACATCGCGCGGCTTGCCCGCGACATGCACGGCGGCAATGGAATCTCCGATGAATTCCATGTGATGCGCGTGCTCTCGAACCTCGAAACCGTCAACACCTACGAAGGCACCCACGACATCCATGCATTGGTGCTCGGCCGCGCCCAGACCGGCATCCAGGCGTTTTTCTAGAAGATTAGCGTTCGGCGCCGCACAGCAATCGCCTCCATGAACATCGTCGAGCCGATCCTGTTTCACTGCAAGACACAGGCGCCGGTCCCGGCGATGTGCGCGCCGGGCAGCGCGCTGCCACTTGTCAGCTACGGACGGCTTGAGCAATTCATCTACAACGTGGCGCGCAACGCCCGCGCGCAAGGACTCGCTCCCGGCAACGTCGTCGCGTTGCTGATCGACGAGCCGATCCTGCATGCGGCATTCATTCTGGGCTTCGCCTATCTCGGTGTTGAGACCGTCTCGCTGCGCAGCCCCGACGTGCCGAAAGAGCTCCACCTCGACGCGGTCATCGCCGACAGGCCTCATGTTTTCAGGACAGCAACCCGGTTCATCCTCGCGGACATGGGTTGGGTCGCGGGTGACGGCCGTCCAATGTCCGACCACGCGCCGCCGGCGGGCGGCGCCTGCCGCATCGTCCTGACCTCCGGCACCACCGGCGATCCGAAGGGCGTCGCCTTCAGCCACGACATGCTGATCGAAAGGATCGCGCGCCACAATTGGACGTTTGGCGGCAGGGTGACGACATGCTCTCGCATCTTTGTCGACCCCGGGCTCGGAACGGCGATCGGCTTCCTGTTCTGGCTGTACACCCTGACCAAGGGCGGCACCGTCGTCGTCCGCGGCCCCGACGCCGTCGAAACAATGCAGGCGTTCATCCTCTACAACGTTCAATGCATGGTCGCCTCGCCGGCAGCGCTGGCGGAATTCGTTGGATACTACGAGACGGCGCCCGCGCTGATGGCGCCGTTGGAGATCGTGTTGTCGGTCGGTGGGCTGCTGGCGCGATCGTTGTCGGAGCGCGTGCGCGCGCGCATCTGCTCGAACCTGATTGCCTGCTATGGCTCGACCGAAGCCAACATCGTTGCGACCGCGCCTGCGCACGCCATCGCCGACATTGCCGGTGCGGTCGGCACCATCACGCCCGGTGTAACCGTGGGCATCGTGGACCGTTCCGGCAATCCGGTGCCCGCGGGCACGGAGGGGCTCGTTCGGATCAGCGGCCGGTTTACGGTCGGCGGGTATCGCGGCGACCCCGAGGGCTCACGCAACGCCTTCCAGGATGGCTGGTTCTATCCTGGCGACATCGGCCGCCTGACCGCCGATCGCCTGCTGGTTCTTTCGGGACGGGAGAAGGCGGTGCTCAATCTCGGCGGCGACAAGGTCAGTCCGGAACGAATTGAACAGGTGCTCGCGTCGTTCGCCGGCGTGCAGCAGGCGGCAGCGTTCGGGCTGTCGAATGCAGCGGGGATCGAGGAATTGGCGGTCGCGGTCGTGACGGCCCATTTCGATGTGGACGCGCTGCGTAGCCATTGCGAGCGGGAGCTGCCACCCGCCTTCGTACCCACGCATTTCGTCCGGGTGGCCGATATCCCGCGCAACGACATGGGGAAAATCGACCGGCGGCGGCTCGCCCAGTTGGTCGGAAAATCCTGACATCGTTTTGATCTGCACGCGCCGGGCGTTGCCAATACGCAACGGGTACTGAGAATTGTCGCCGACTTCCCACCAGTCCAGTGCCGCTACCATCCGGTCCGAGACCGCGTTGCCCGACGATGGCAAGAATCGACCGAATCTTAAGGGGGGCGGCATGCGGCAACGAGCTTTCCTTGAACGCCACGTGATCCGATCGGCTGTTGCACGCTGCATGACTGCGGCAGACCTGGCCGCGACGGGCGCGATCAAGCGCAGCCTCATGGCAACGGTCTCGTGCCTGGCTTTCACCGGTGTTGCTTCGGCTGCCGATCTTCCAGCAAGGATGCCGGTGAAGGCACCGCCTCCGGCGGTCGTCACGCAGATTTGGGCCGGCCCCTATGTTGGCGTGAACGGAGGGGCCGTTTGGCATCGGCTGGAGACGGATACGACGCTTACCGGCTTTGCCGGCACATACGATTCAACAAGAATAAAAACGAGCGGCGGCACGTTCGGCGGACAGGTTGGATACAACTGGCAATCGCAGAATTTCGTGTACGGGCTCGAAGCGGACGTGAACTGGGTCAACGGCAAGGGATCCGATCAGCACGTTGCCAACAATGGCCTGGGCTTTGGGGTCGCCCACACAACGAAACTTTCGTGGCTCTCCACCGTGCGAGCACGCGGCGGCGTGGCGTTCGGCCGAACGCTGCTGTTCGCCACCGGCGGTTTTGCGGTGGGGGGAGTCAAGAACTCTTGGACCTTCCCGACCATCTCGTGCCCCGGCGGTTGCGAGCTGAGCGATAGCAACACAAAAGCGGGGTGGACTGCTGGTGGCGGTATCGAGCATTTCATCAGCAATCCCCACGTGACGGTGAAGGCGGAGGCGCTCTATGTCGACCTCGGCCGGCCGACGGTCACAGGCGGCGCCGGCGGAAACTATACGTCCCGATTCAGGAACACCGCCGTCATTGGGCGCCTGGGACTGAACCTGAAGTGGTGAATGACCGCTTCTTGAGTGACTTCTTGTGACCATGGAACGGTTGAGGGGCCCGGAGACATTCGCCCGGTTCCTTTCTAGTTGCTTTCGGCGTGCATCCGGGCGATGGCGGTAGATCGCTTTCGCTTGAGTTGCCAACCGGTCGCAGCAGCCCATTCAATGGATTCCCTCCACATCATCTTTCTCTTCCTGGCCGGTATCGCCGGCGGCGCGATCTCGACCCTTGCCGGCGGCGCGGCGATCATCACGTTTCCCGCGCTGCTCGCCACCGGTATTTCGCCCGTGCTCGCGAGCTGTTCGAATCTGGTGGCGCTCGTCCCCGGCAATCTTCTCTCCGGCTATTACGACCGCAAGCAATTGCCGCCGCTCGGGCGCTCCTTTGCCGGCATGGTGGCGGCGTCGGTCGTCGGCGCGCTCGCCGGCGCGACGCTGCTGATGTTCACGCCCGAACGCGTCTTTGCCGCGCTTATTCCGCTGCTGCTCGGATTTGCTACCGTGCTGTTCGCCTATTCTTCACGCATCAGCGCCTGGCTGCGGGCGCGCGGCGAGGCGAGGGGCCACGGCGCGCACAATTGGGGCACGATCGTCGCGTGGCTCATCCCGGTGTCGGTCTATGGCGGCTATTTCGGCGCCGGACTCGGCGTGCTCGTGCTGGGTGTTCTCTCGGTCGGGACCGGCGGCGACTATCGCTCCGCCAATGTCACCAAGAACCTCGTCGTCGGAATCAACAGCGGCGTGGTGGCGGTGTTCTTCGCTTTCAACGGCGTGGTGGCGTGGCCGCAGGCGCTGGTGATGATGGCGGGCGTTCCGATCGGCGCCTTGCTCGGCTCACACATTGCGCGCGTGCTTCCGAGTGACGCCGCGCGCTGGCTGCTGGTGACGATCGGCGCGTCGCTCACCGTCGCATTCGCCTGGCGATACTGGTTCTAAAAAAAAGAAGACCCCCGTACCGCGGGGGCCCCTGAGGTGCCAACACTGAGGCTGGCTAGTCCGCCTTTTCTTTCGCGGCGGGCATCCGGGATTGCGCGCCACCCTGGCCGGTCGTCGCTGGCGGCAGGTTGCGCTCGATGCCGGGCTGATTGGTGGACGCGGTGGTGGTCGTGCCGCTGGAGAACGCATACATCGCGATACCGCCGACCACCATCACAGCCACCGCGATGCCGGCCCAGGCGGCGGTGCTCATGCCTTCCTCATCGGCTTCGCGCTCAAGCTCACGACGAAAATTGGGATCATTGGGGTTCAACGTCATTAGCGCCTCCTTTCCAGGTGTTCGCTCTCTGGACGTAAAACGCGCAGTGCCCGGCGACGTTCCGTCCGCCGCCGCCAAAAGCCTTAAAACCGGCATATCGCATGGCAGACCCGCGAAAGTGGCCGGCGCATCGCGCGCCGGCCGCTCGCGTGTTCGTTACCGTGCGATCTGCGAGCGCAGCGTCCGCTCGACCGCGCGGTCGAACGAATCGGCGGCGGGCCGCGGAGCCTTGTCACGGGTGTCGGCGATGTGCCGATCGCGCCGCTGAACGAGCGTGGAAAGCTGCTCGTTGAGCGTGCGGCGCTCGCTCATCTGCCGATCGACATGCGCCTGTCGCTCGGTAGGCGACATCCGGCGAAGATCGTCCGGCAGTTGCGATTCCGGCAGTGCCGACAGCGATTGCCGCCCGCTGGCGACGTCGCCGACCAGATCGCCATCGCCGGTGATCGCTTCGGCGACCCGTCCCGGCCGCGCGGCGCGCTTGGACATATAGCCCGCCATGTCGGAGGCCACCGGCGCCGGCGCCGCGGCGCCCATATTCACGCGGTCACGGACGCCGCGCTGCTGGGTCTGCGAACCGTAGGGCACCACGGTGCGGTTGATGCGGCCCTGCAGCTCGATGATCTCGCGGTCGTAGGGCGTCTCGATCACGACGATCTTGCCGCCGTCCTGCGGGATCGACATGTACTCGCCGCGGCCCATTTGCGCGATCTCGCGCCAATAGCGCTCGGTGTCGCGCGCGCTGCCGGCCTGCACCGTGTTGACCGTGATGTCGCGCGCGCGGGCGAGCCGCATCACGTCCGGGTATTTCATGTCCTGCGCATAGTCCATGTGCGGCGGCGCATCGCCGACCAGGAAGACAATGCGCGTCGTGTCGCGGCCGCGGCTCCAGTTCATTTTCGTGACGCCGACATAGAGCGCCTCATTGACGCTTTCCGGCCAGTCACCACCGCCACGGGCGCGCAACTGCAGGAGATCGGCGTAGAGGCCCTGGATGTCGGTGGTGAGGTCGAAGGTCTTGGTGACGTAGTCGTCGCCGATATCGCGATAGGCCACGAGGCCCATGCGGATCTCGGCATCGGGGCTGCAATCGATCAGCGTGGTGGCGATCGACCAGATCTTGCGTTTGGCGCTCTCGATCAGCGGGCCCATCGAGCCGGTGGTGTCGAGGACAAACACGACCTCGATCACGGGTTTGGATGCTGTCGCCTTTGCCGGCAGGACCGACAGCACCATGGTGAAGGCTAGAAATGCGACCGGTGCAAAATGCCTGAACATGGATATCCCCTCAGGAGGGTCGCCCCGGCGAGGATGCTCGGCGTGCTTCGCGTCCGGGCCGGGCCCGAATTGCGGCGCGTCACCGGCGGATTCGCGGAAAAAATTCGCGTGTGGTGCGGCGGCAACGCCGCGTGCGTTGCGCTGCAAACCGCGATATGAGTGCGGCCATGAAAGTCGCTGGAAAACAGATGCGCAGCATCTGGCTGGAGGCCGACGGCGTAGCGGTCGGCGTCATCGACCAGACGCTGCTGCCGCACCGCTTCGCCACAATCCGGCTGGAAACATTACAGGACGCCGCGCGCGCCATCGTCACGATGCAGGTGCGCGGCGCTCCGCTGATCGGCGCGACCGCCGCCTACGGCATCTGCCTGGCCCTGCGGAATGACGCGTCCGACGAATCTCTGGAGCGCGCCTGCGCGACGCTGCTCGCAACGCGCCCGACCGCGATCAACCTGAAATGGGCGCTCGACGAGATGGTGGCTGCGGTACGAAACCGCCCGCGGGATGAGCGTGTCGCCGCGGCTTATCGCCGGGCGGCTGAAATCTGCGATGAGGATGTCGCGATCAACCAGGCGATCGGCCGCCACGGCCTGGCGCTGATCGAGAAAATCGCCGCCAGGAAGCCCGGCAAGCGCGTCAATGTGTTGACCCACTGCAATGCCGGCTGGCTCGCGACCGTCGACGTCGGCACCGCGCTGGCGCCGGTCTATACCGCGCATGACGCTGGTATCCCGCTCCATGTCTGGGTCGACGAGACGCGTCCGCGCAACCAGGGCGCTTCGCTCACCGCCTGGGAGCTCGGCCAGCACGGCGTGCCGCACACCGTCATCGCCGACAACACCGGCGGCCACCTGATGCAGCGCGGCGATGTCGATATTGCCCTCGTCGGCACCGACCGGGTCGCCGCCAATGGCGACGTCGCCAACAAGATCGGTACCTATCTGAAGGCGCTGGCGGCGAAGGACAACAACGTGCCGTTCTATGTGGCGCTGCCGTCGCCGACCATCGACTTCACGGTGAGGGACGGCGTCGCCGACATTCCGATCGAGGAGCGTAGCGCCGACGAAGTCGCCACGATGTCCGGCAAGACCGCGGATGGCCGTATCGAGACGGTGCGGATCGTGCCGGATGGTTCCGCGGTCGCGAATTACGGCTTCGACGTGACGCCGGCGCGGCTCGTCACCGGCCTGATCACCGAGCGCGGCGTGCTGGCCCCCTCGCGGGAGGCGTTGGCGAAGGCTTTTCCCGAGCGCAGCGATGCGGCAAAATAGATTTATCTCCGTCACCCTGAGGTGCCCGAGCGCAGCGAGGGCCTCGAAGGGCGACGGCCCGGGCCGTGCATCCTTCGAGGGCCGCTAGCGCGGCCACCTCAGGATGACGGATCGAGATCGAATCGCGTAGTGCGGGGGCGTTGCGTGCGTATCGTACACAAGACCACCCTTGTTCCGTTGCCAGGGATTCTGCATTCGATGAGCTTCGCTTCGCTAGCCGCATCATTGCCCGTCGACGGCCGCCAGTCGGCGACCGCGCTCGCGGTTGCGCGCGGCACCACGCGGCTCCTGCATGCGTTCGGGCTCTCGGTGGTGAGCGAATTGCCGCTGGCGTCGGGCCGGCGCGCCGATCTCGTGGCGCTCGGCGCCTCTGGCGAGATCTGGATCGTCGAGATCAAGTCTTCGGTCGCCGATTTCCGAGCCGATCAGAAGTGGATGGACTACCGAATTCACTGCGACCGGTTGTTCTTTGCCACCACGATGGAGGTGCCGTGCGAGATCTTCCCGAAGGATACCGGTCTGATCGTCGCCGACGCCTTCGGGGCGGAGATCGTCTGCGAGGCGCCCGAGCACCGGCTGCATGCCTCGACCCGCAAAAGCATGATGCTCGCCTTCGCGCGCGCCGCAGCGCTGCGGCTTTCCGCGCTTGCTGATCCGGAAGGGCCTTACGGTAACGAACTTTAGAGCATGATCCCGAAAAGTTGCGGACTTTCCGGACAAGATCATGCGATCACCCAACCACTTGCCTGGGTCCGTCAAAGTCCCGGGTTGATTTCGGGGTAGCGCCGAAGTATTGCGCCGCCTCACAAATGGCATTTTGTAGGCGCTTTTGCGCGTGCCGGACTTAGTACTAGTACTCGTTGCGTAACAGGAGAACAGCGTGATCGAAATCAAAGCGATGCCGGGGGGCCGCGCCGTTGCAACTCTGGCTACCATCTTCGCGCTCGGCATGGCGACGCCTGCCGTCGCGCAATCGCCCGCGGAATTTTACAAGGGCAAGACCATCACCATCGTGCTGGGCCATCCGCCCGGCGGCTCTTACGATCTCTATGCTCGGCTCGCCGCCGATCATCTGAAGCGATTCATTCCGGGCAATCCGAACATCATCGTGCAACATCGGCCGGGCGGTGGCGGCGTGGCAGCGGTGCGCTGGTTCCACGCACAGGCGCCGCGCGACGGCACCTCCATCGGTTTGTTCGCCGAAACCATCGGCCACACGCAGCTCCTGACTCCGGAGCAGGGTCAGTGGAAGGTCGAGGAGATGACCTACATCGGCACCTTCACGCCGAGCAACGCCGCCTTCGTCATCCGCAAGAGCGCGCCGACCGTCAACGCCGAAGCGATGCGCAAGACGCCCGTCACGGTCGCCTGCACCGGCGTCAACTCGCAGAGCTACCAGTATCCTGCGTCGTTGAAGGAGCTCGGCGGCTTCAAGTTCATCATCGTCTGCGGTTATCCGGGCTCGGCCGAGGTCATGCTCGCGATTCACCGCGCCGAGGCCGACATGTTCTCTGGATCCTGGCACGTCTGGCGCGCCACCCAGCAGGCCGGCCTTAAGGACGGCAGCCTCATTCCGGTTATCCAGGGCGGGCTCAAGCGCACCGAGGAGCTCAAAGACGTGCCGCTGATGCAGGAACTGGTCGATGATCCGCGGAAAAAGCAGGTCATCGAGTTCATTTCGGCGGGCTCGGCGATCGGACGCGCGCTGATCGCGCCGTCGAACGTACCCGCCGACCGGGTCGCGGCGCTGCGCACGGCGTTCGACCAGCTCGTGCTGGACCCGGCCTTCAGGGCTGACGCCGCCAAGCGGTCGGCCGATCTCGAGCCGGCTCCCGGCCAGGTGGTGCAGGGCTACAGCGACACCATCGCGAAAGCGCCGAAGGACGTCGTCGAAGCGGCCGCGCTGGCGATGGCGGCCGAGAAGAAGCGCTAGGATATCCAGGTGGCGCTCGGCTCTAAGCGAGCGCCACCGCTTCCACCTCGATCTTGAATCCGTAGTGCAGTTGCGGCACCGGCACCACCGCGCGCGCGGGGCGCGTGGCGCCGGCCCATTGCGCATAGATCGTGTTGAACTCCGGCCACGATGCGATGTCGGTCACGTAGACGCGCACCTGCAGGAGCTTCTCGATGCTGCTTCCGCCGCCCGCCAGCGCCTGCGCGACATTGTCGAGAACCTGCCGAGCCTGCGCCGCGAACGGCGCTTCGTTGAGCTTGGTGCCGTCGGGCGCGATCGGCAACTGGCCCGAGACGAAGACCAGCCCGCCGCCTGCCACCGCATGGCTGTAGTGGCCGCCGGGTGCGGCCATGGTCGCGGGATTGGCGGTGCGGATTGAGGAAGGCATCGAGAAACTCCGATCGAATGCGAAAGTCCGCGAAGGGACTGCGTGTTTAGCGGTGATTCACACCAGCTTGCCTTTGCATCGGCTTTGTAACGTCGCGGACGAATTTGAGGAAGGTCTGCACGACCGGGCTCATCGTCCTTTTCTTTAGCGTGACGATCCCGACCGGCCAGGGGTGAAATGCATAGTCGACCGGCAACACCTTGATCGGAAATCGGGCGGCGTTGAACCGAAGAGTGGAACCCGACTCCGCCGAGATGTAGCGAAAGTTACCAGCAGTCCGATGCGCTGGTGTACGGAGTAGGATCGCACGCCAATTTTCGGAATAGGCAGACCGTTCGTATCGAATGCTTGCGTCAGGTAGGCGCTGAAGATGCTTTCGCGTGGCAACAGCCACGGCTCGTTGACCAGCTCGTCAAGGGCAATCCTGCGGCGGCGTGCCAGACGGTGCTTGTTGCCGCACAGGAGATACGAACGGTCCATATACAAGACCTCAGCATCCAGATCGTCATTTCCAAACGGCTGAGGGAGCGCACCGATCAAGAAATCGACTTGTCGATCCCGTAGCAGCCGGAACTCATTTGACATGTTGTTGGCGGCCGTGACGTTGATCAGAATTCGGGGATGTTGGATTGAGAAGCGCGTGATTGCCGCCAGCATCAGTCCGGCCGCAATCGCTTCGGGACATCCGATACGCACTTCTCCGACCGTTGGGTCGGCAAGCGATTCAATGTCCTTGATGCCTTGCCGGAGCTCGTCGAATGCGCCCATGCCGCTCCGAAGGAGCGCGTGCCCATAGGCCGTGCACTCGACGCCCTTCGGCGTTCGATCGAGCAACCGCACACCGATGGCGTGCTCCATGTCGGCAATCGCTTTCGATACCGACGGCTGCGAGACCGCGAGCCGCTCGGCTGCTTTTCCCATGCTGCCGAGCTCGACGACCGTCAGCAGGACGTGCAGGTCGTGCAGCTTCAGTCGGCGGCCGATGCGATCATCCCACTTCATCGAACGCTCCGACGGTCTGACCGTCACATAGATATAAGGTTATGTAGACATCAAAAGAAAGAATTATTTGTCTATCTCCACCCCGCGCTAGCGTCGGTTCAACGATTTGACCGACACTGGTTGGAGGGAGGGAGCCATGACAGCGCACAGCCGTTGGTTCAGGATCGGATTGCTTTTCCTCGTTGCAACTGGCGAGCCTGAGGGGTCGCCGGCGTTTGCACAGAGCTATCCCGCGGCTCCGGTGAAATTTATCACGCCGATGGCGGCGGGCGCTGGCACCGACCCCGCCATGCGGGTCGTCGTCGATCAGCTCGGGAAAGTCTGGGGACAACAGACCGTGCTGGTCAATCAGCCTGGTGCCGGCGGCGCACTCGCCGCACGCGCTGTTGCTACGGCAGCGCCGGACGGCCACACGTTGTACATGGCCGTAGCATCGACATTCACGTCTCTTCCGTTGACGCAACTCAATCTCGCGATCAACGTCGATGAGTTCGTCCCGATAGGTTTCGTCGGTGAAGTCCCGATTGCAATTGCCGTCACTCCCTCGTTGCCAGTGAACTCGCTATCGGACCTCGTTGCGCTTTCAAAAAAGCATCCAGGAAAGTTCAATGTCGGCTTTGGAATCGCGGGCGGCGTGACGCACCTGACGGCCGAGCTTTTGCGCCAACGTTCCGGTGCCGACCTGACGACCGTTCCCTATCCAGGCGCAGCACAAGCGATGGGCGACGCGGTTAGTGGTCGAATTCAAGTTTTCGTCGACGGCCTCGCGGGGCCTATCACGGGAGGGCAACTGAAGCTGCTCGCCATTGCCGCGCCGCAACGTGTTTCCACGCATCCCGATATTGCGACTGTGGCGGAAACGATTCCAGGATTTGTCGCAACCGGCTGGTTCGTCCTTGTGGCGCCGCCGCGCACGCCCGCCACGATCGTGGCGAAGGCGAGCGACGACCTGCGAACGGCACTGGGCAATGTGGAGGTGAGGCAGCGACTGAACGCATTGAATGTTTCAACACGAACAATGTCGACGGAAGGATTGGGCGACTTCATCCGGAGCGAACAGAAGCTGTGGAGGCCGGTGATCGATCAACTCGGCCTTGCCAAGCAGTGATGTCTTCCCGAACCGCCTTAGAGCCCCCGGTAGAGCCCGGGGGCTTTTCCCGTACCGTGCCATCGCGAGGGTAATGATGATCGTCGACTTCCAGCATCACTACACGCCGCCCGAGTTGATGGAGCGCGCAACGGACAAAGGCACCGTCCGGGTCGATGAGAACGGCAATCCCAACTACCGGTTCAATCCGTTGCTCGCTGATCTTTCCGCTCATGTGCGGATGATGGACCTGGCGGGCATCGACATGGCGGTGCTCTCCTGCGGTTCGGGCTTCGATCAGCCGGACTTGGCTTCTTGCCGCCTGATCAACGACAGCATGAGACAGGCGGAACGCGACTATCCGGGTCGCTTCATTGGGCTTGCGCATGTACCCGCCCTTAATCCTCCGGCCGCAATCGCCGAGCTGAAGCGCTGCGCCGTCGAACTGGGCTTGCCCGGGGTTGTCATTGGGTCCGAGCTTCAGGGACTGCAACTCGATGCAGCTGATTTGCGTCCATTCTGGAAAGCCGCCGCCGACCTCGGTCTCTACGTGTTTGTTCATCCCCTGCCGCGCGTCATCCAATGGGCGGCCATGGACGCCGACGACCTCGGCCGCATGCTCGGCTGGGAGTTTTCGCTGATGGTGGCGACGGTGCGTCTGATCAACAGCGGACTATTGGACGAGCTTCCGACGTTGAAAATCCAGCTCTCACATTTCGCGGGCGGTCTCGGCCGATACCTGCCACGCATCCGCGGGCTTCAGGATCGCGAGGGCGCAGGCACGGCCGGAATGCCGCGCCATGGGCGTCAGCCACGGCAGTCGTTCGATCACTATCTCAAGCACCGTTTGTTCTATGACTGTTGTGGATGGTCGACTTTGCATGACGCCGCGGGCAACGGGGCCGAATGGATGCGCGCCGGCCTTTCGGAGATTCCGGCCTCGCAATGTGTGTTTGCCACTGACTATCCGCAGGCCATCCGCGAGGATGGCGAAGTGGCGGCCTATGTCGCTGCCATACGCGCGATCGGGCCGCAGGCTGCAGCAGTTCTTGACGGCGCCAACGCGACGAAGCTCATTCCGGATATTGAAGAGCGCTGTCGCGCCCGAGCCGTTACTCCAGCTTGATGCCGGCGGCCTTGGCGAGCGCCCGGTTCATCTCCACCGATTGGCGGACGTAGTCCTGGAACTGCGCGGGCGTCATGTCCATCGGCTCGCCGCCCGACGCGGCGAGTTTCGCTTTCACGTCAGGGTGGTCCTTAGCCTTGCGGATCTCCTGGTGCAGCCGCTCCACGATGTCGGGCGGGGTCTTGGCCGGCAGGAAGAAGCCGAGCCAGAAGTCGTATTCGGAGTTCGGGAAGCCGGCTTCGACGGTGGTCGGCACATCCGGCAGCGCGGTCGAACGCCGTGCGCTGCTCACGGCGAGCGCCGCGAGCTGGCCGCCCTTGATCAGCGGCTGTGCGACCAGCACCGGGCTGAAGAAGAAGTCGACGCGGCCGGCGACCACCTCGGTCTGCGCCTCCGGCGCGCCGCGGAACGGAATCTGCTGCGCCTCGAAGCCGGCGGAGAGCCGCAGCCGCTCGGCGGTCATGTGGGCGGCGGCGCCGGCGCCGACGGTGGCGTAGTTGACCGAGCCCGGTTTCGCCTTGGCGGCGGCGACCAGCTCCTTGAGCGACTTGTGCCGCGCCGGCGAGACCACCAGCACCAGCGGCACGCTGACCGCCGGCGTGACGGCGGCGAAGTCGCGTGCGGTGTCGAACGGAAGATTGGCGAAGGTCGCCGGGAAGATGGTCACCGCGGTGGAATGGATGAGGATGGTGTAGCCGTCGGGGTCCGACTTGGCGACGAAGGCGGCGCCGATGGTGCCGCCCGCGCCGGTCCTGTTCTCGACCACAAAGGTTTGACCGAGCTGCGCCGAAAGCCGTTCGGCGATCACCCGCGCGGTGATGTCGAGCGCGCTGCCCGCGGTCACCGGCACGATCACGCGAACCGGTTTGCTCGGCCAGCTCTGCGCAGCGGCGACCGCGTGCATGCCCGCGAGTAGCGCCAGTGCGGCGAGTATGCGTCCCATAGTCCCCCCTCCCGCGATGCCGTTGTTGATTGGCAGCGGCGGCGCCAGCATAGCACTGGTCGCGGCGGCGCAACTATGGCGGCGCGATCAGCGCCAGGTGCGGTGCAGCCACAGCCACTGTTCGGGATGCTCGCGGATCCAACGCTCCAGCACCGATGCGTATAGTTGCGTGCTGGCGGGCACGTCGACGCGGCCGCGGGCGTCGCGCACGGGCTCGATCGGCCCCACAATCTCGTAGCCGAAACGCTGGTCGGGCCAGCGGATGATGCGGCTGCCGTAAACCGGACAGTCGTAGATGCGCACGAGCCGCGCGAACAGCGGGTTGAGCTTGGTAGGACGCCCGAAGAAATTGATCTCGATGCCGTGGGCGTAGTGCTGATCGATCAGCATGCCCAGCGCATCGCCGTCGCCGAACTTCTTCTTGATCTCTAAGATCATCGACGGACCGGCGGCCAGCGGCGTGGTGCCGGCGACGGTCCGGATGCGGACCAGCTCCGCGGTCAGCGGCTGGTTCCTCAGCCGGCGGTACGGAACAAGCGCCCTGACGCCGTGCTGGGGCGCGGCGAGCGCGCAGATCTCCCAATTGGCGCTGTGCAGCGAGAAGTGAAGCGTGCGCCGCTTCGCTGTTTTGATGCCGGCCACCACCTGCATGCTCGCCGCGTCCGTGACCACGCGGCTCCGCGCCGGATCGTCTTGCCGCCAATAGGTATCGAGTTGTGAATATTCGACCACGGTGCGGGCGAGATTGTCCCACATCCCGATGGCGATGCGCTCGCGTTCCTCGGGCGACTTTTCCGGAAAGGCGAGGGCGAGTTGCTCGAGCGCGCGGCGATGTCCGCGCAAGCGCGGACCGACACGCCGCATGATCCATGCAGCGACGTTGGCCCAGCGATCCGGGTTGGTGCGGCGGACAAGCCGCAGCAATCCGACCGTCAGTTTCCCGCCGAGCCCGTTCGCGCGATTGAGCAGCAGCCGTCCCTGGACGTATTCGTAGTCGGGATTGGCGGCGCCGATGGCCGCGAGCAGCGTGCCGATGAACGGCCCGTACGCCGTGCGCTGGTCTGCGACCTGCCAGCGGTCGCGAAAGCCGGCGTCCAGCACGGCCGACCGGCCGTCCGGCGTGCGCAGGATGTGCCGCGCGTAGAGCGTGGGATCGCCGAGGAAGCGGACGTCGAACGCCTCGATGAAGGTGACGTCGGCATAGGGCACCGACCACGCGCGCGCGCCGTCGCCGATCAGGAGTTCGTTCTCGCCGAGACGATAGGTCCGGGCGCGTGCGAAGGGATGTGCACGATAGCGATAGGACAATTCGGACATGCGAAGCTTTGGTCTCTCGCGGACGCCCGCAGTCCGCCCCGGCCGTTACTTCGGTGCCCGCTTCGCCAGGATGCGCTGCAGCGTGCGGCGATGCATGTTGAGCCGGCGCGCGGTTTCCGAGACGTTGCGGTTGCACAATTCGTAGATGCGTTGGATGTGCTCCCAGCGCACGCGATCGGCCGACATCGGATTTTCGGGCGGCTCGGCCGACTTGCCTTCGAGCGCGAGCAGCGCGTTGACGACGTCGTCGGCGTCGACCGGCTTGGCGAGGTAGTCAAGCGCGCCGAGCTTCACGGCGGTCACCGCCGTCGCGATGTTGCCGTAGCCGGTGAGGATGACGGCGCGAGCGTCGGGACGGCGCCGCTTGAGCGCCGAGATCACATCGAGGCCGTTGCCGTCGCCGAGCCGCATATCGACCACGGCGAAAGCCGGCGACGAACTCTCAAGGTGGATCAGGCCTTCTGCGACGGACTCCGCGGTCATCACGGTGAAGCCGCGGCCTTCCATGGCGCGCGCGAGCCGTTGCAGAAACGACTTGTCGTCCTCAACGATGAGCAGCGTGCGATCGCCTGCCGTCGTTGCACTCCGATTCTCGGCCATTGTCTTGTCGACTGTTGTCATAGCCATGGCGTCTGCCTCCAGCGCCGCCGCTGCCGGATGCAAAATTCGGAGAAGTCCAAGACTTCGCGAGACCGGACTTTGCAAGACCAGAGCAACGGCTGCAGCCGTTTGCGCGACATCAATTCTATATATTCACGGTGCGCCGTGCCTGACAACCGCAGGGCAGGGTAAATTCTTATCCATGATGCTCTTAACGGTCGTGGTTCCGGGGCTGTTGCAGCGCGTCCAAGCGGTTAATACGCAAATGCGGCAGGCTGCTCGAAGTCGCCGCGGCCCCAGCGCACCCGCACCACGGCACCGCGCGCCGGCGCAACGCGGTTCTCGAACTCCAGCGAGGCGCCGGCGCGTTCGAGCAGGGTCTTGGCGATGAAAAAGCCCAGCCCCAGCCCGCCGCCGCCCTCGCTCCCGACGTTCATCTTCCGCTGCCGCCGGCTGGTGACGTAGGGATCGCCGATTCGGTCCATGATCTCCGGCGCAAAGCCCGGCCCATCGTCGGTGATGGTCACCGAGACGTCGTCGCTGCTCCAGTCCGCCGCGACCTCCACCGTGCCCTGCGCGAAGTCGACCGCGTTCTCGACCAGATTGCCGAGGCCGTAAAGGATTGCCGGATTGCGCCCGGCGGCCGGCTCGGCGGCGTCGTGCGGGGTGAGCGCGACCTTGATGGCGACGCCGAAATTGCGGTGCGGCGCCACCACCTCCTCGATCAGCGCCGACAGCGGCATGCGGTCGAACGGTTCCGTATCGGCGGACAGCTCGGTGAGCTTGCCGAGGATCTGCCGGCAGCGCTGCGCCTGCTCGCGCAGGAGAACGATGTCCTCCGTCAACGGCGATCCCTTCTCGACGGCGCGCTCGAGCTCGGTCGCGATGACGGTGATGGTGGCAAGCGGCGTGCCGAGCTCGTGCGCTGCTGCCGCGGCGAGGCCGTCAAGCTGCGAGAGATGTTGTTCGCGTGCCAGGACAAGCTCGGTCGCCGCCAGCGCGTCGGTGAGCTGACGCGCTTCTTCGGTGAGCTGCCAGGCATGCACGCCGATGAATCCGAGCGACAGCAATGTCGCGAGCCAGACCCCGGCGATGTAGACCGCTGGCAGTTGCATCGGACGCTCGTCGGCGTCCCACGGCAGCGGATAGTAGTAGAACGCGAGCACGGAACTGCAGAGCGCCGCGAACACGGCGAGGATGACGATCATGCGCGGCGGCAGCGAGGTCGCGGACAGCAGCACCGGCCCGAGCAGGAGGAACGAGAACGGATTCTGCAATCCGCCGGTGAGGAACAAGAGCACGCCGATCTCGGCAATGTCGAACGCAAACAGCCAGGCGGCGCGGTCGGGCGGCAGCCGCTGCGTCACCGAGAAGCGCACGCGCAGCGCCACGTTCAGCCAGGCGGCGAGCGCGATCACCGCCAGGCAGGCATAGAGCGGCAGCGTGAAATCGAGCGCGAAATGCACCACCAGCACGGCGATGGTCTGGCCGATGACCGCGATCCAGCGCAGCCGCACCAGCGTGTCGACGCGGACGTGGCGGCCGGTCTCCAGCGCTTGTCTGAGATCCTCGGGCATAGGGGCAATCTAGCGTCTTGCGCGGGGGCCTCAAGCGCGGTGGATGGCCGCGCGGCGAAATGAGGTGAGCTTCGCGTCTTACGCTTAACGCTGGTTACGCCTTGTGCGCCTTGTCCCGGAAATAAGCGAGCGTTCCGTGATTCACGACCCGGTCCGTCTCGATCAGCTCGTCGGGGGCAATGTCGCTGGCGGCGCCGATCCGAGTATAGATCGGGCCGAAGTCGCGGTAGCACTCGTCCAGCAGCGACTGGAAGCTTTCGACCACGAAATAGGTCTGCTGGAAGTCGTCGATGATGTAGTTCGTGCGCATGACGCGTTCCAGATTGAACGCGACGCGATGCGGCGAAGAACTTTCGAGCGCGAACACGCTTTCGGTCATCGAGGACATGATGCCGGCGCCGAAAATGCGCAAGCCCGCGGCGCTGCGGATCAGCCCGAACTCGACCGTGTACCAGTAGAGCCGTGCGAGGTTCTTCAGGCAGCCGAGATCGAGCGCGCGCTGCCCGCCCTTGCCATAGGCCTGCATGAAGTCCGCGAACACCGGGTTCGCCAGCAGCGGCACATGGCCGAACACGTCGTGGAAGATGTCCGGCTCCTCGAGATAGTCCATCTGCGCTTCCGGGCGGATGAAGGCGCCGGCCGGAAACCGCCGGTTGGCGAGGTGATTGAAGAAAATATCGTCGGGCACCAGCTCGGCGACCGCAACGACCCGCCAGCCGGTGATCGCCTCCAGCCGGTCGCTCAGTTTCGCCATGTCGGGGATGCCGGCTTCGGAGAGTTGCAGCGCGGCCATCGCCGCGAGGAACTCCTCGCAGGCGCGTTCACGCAGGACCGTCTGCGAGCGGCGGAACAGGCGGTCCCAGCGGTCGTGCTCCTCGCGCGTATAGGACCGCCAATCCTGATCGATGGTGAAATCCGGATTGCGCTTGGCGTTGAGGTATCGGTTGGTCTCGGCTGTGTCGGCGATCGCCATGGCGGGCCTCGTTCGCTGCCACAGTATCAACTAGGGTCAAGACCTATAAGAGGGAAGGGTTGCTTCATCGACTCGTTCGTCATTGCGAGGAGCAAAGCGACGAAGCAATCCAGTTCCCCGCCGCATTTCTGGATTGCTTCGCTTCGCTCGCAATGACGCATTGAATGACCCGCCCCCTTGCCTCCGTCCGCCCATCAGGCCACATGTGCTGCGGAAACCGCCGACAATTTTTGAGATTTACGTGCCTGCAACCCCCGCCATCGAAGTCGACAACCTCACCAAGCTCTACACCTCCAAGGGCAAGGTGACGCGCGCCGTGGACGGAATTTCTTTTGCGCTTGCGCCCGGCACCGTCACTGGGTTGCTGGGCGGCAACGGCGCCGGCAAGACCACCACCATCGCCATGATCCTGGGGCTCGTCGAGCCGACGTCCGGGCACGCCCGCGTCATGGGCGCCGAGATGCCGCGCGAGCGCTACCGCGTGCTGTACCGGATGAACTTCGAGAGCCCGTATGTCGACATGCCGAACCGGCTCACGGTGCGGCAGAACCTGACCGTGTTCGGGCGCCTCTACGCGGTCGAGAATCTGCGGGAGCGCATCGTCTCGATCGCCGAGCAACTCGACTTGTCGGACCTGCTCGAGCGTCCGACCGGCAAGCTCTCGGCCGGACAGAAAACCCGCGTGTCGCTCGCCAAGGCGCTGATCAACCGGCCGGATGTGCTGCTGCTCGACGAGCCGACGGCCTCGCTCGATCCAGACACCGCCGATTGGGTGCGCAGCCACCTCGAACGCTACCGCGCCGAGCGCAACGCCACGATCCTGCTCGCGTCCCACAACATGGCCGAGGTCGAGCGGCTGTGCGAACGCGTCATCATCATGAAGCGGGGCAAGATCGAGGACGACGACTCGCCGGGGGCGCTGCTCGCGCGCTACGGCCGCGACAATCTCGAAGACGTGTTCCTCGACGTTGCGCGCGGACGCGGCGAAGCCGCGCGCGAGGCCGCGCAATGAGCACCCCTTCGACTTCGGCGTTGGCGATGTCGCCGCGTCGCATCGGCGCGATGGTGATGCGCTATCTTTATCTCCTGCGTTCGTCCTGGTCGCGCGTGCTCGACCTGATCTACTGGCCGGCGGTGCAGCTCTTCGTCTGGGGATTCCTGCAGTACTACATCGCGCAGAATTCCGGCTTCTTCGCCAAGGCGGCCGGCATGTTCATCGGCGCGGTGCTGCTCTGGGACATCCTGTTCCGCGGCCAGCTCGGCTTCTCGGTGTCGTTCCTCGAGGAGATGTGGTCGCGCAATCTCGCCAACCTGATGTTCAGTCCGCTGCGGCCGATCGAATTCGTCGCCGCGCTCATGGTGATGAGCATCGTGCGGCTCGCGATCGGGATGGTGCCGGTGACGATCATGGCGATCGTGTTCTTCGGCTTCAATTTCTATTCGCTGGGCTTTGCGCTCGCGGCCTTCTTCCTCAATCTCATCCTCACGAGCTGGTCGGTCGGGATCGTCGTGTCCGGCGTCGTCATGCGCAACGGGATGGGTGCGGAGACGCTGGCCTGGACCGTGATGTTCTTGCTGATGCCGCTGACCTGTGTCTACTACCCGGTCTCGGTGCTGCCGGGCTGGCTGCAATGGGTCGCCTGGGCGCTGCCGCCGACCTACGTTTTCGAAGGCATGCGCGCGCTGGTGCTGGAACAGACCTTCCGCGCCGACCTCATGATCGCGGCCTTTGCGCTCAACCTCGTCTATTTCGCAATTGCGGTGGCGGTGTTCCTGGCGCTGCTCCGGAGCGCCCGCCGGATCGGCTCCCTGCTGCAGTCCGGGGAATAGCGAGACCACTGATAATCCAGGGGAAAAATCACCATTTACTTCAGTAGATGGCAAGCATTTCCGGCTAGGATTGACGCTGTGACCGAAAAAAGACAGTCTGCTGCACTGCAAAACGGGCTGGGGACCGGGACCATGGCGATTGGGGAATTCGGCGGCGCTGCGGCCGTGCCGACGAACTTCGGCCCGACCTATGCGGCGCCCGCCTATTGGTTCTACGAGCTTGGACACGCCTCGCTCAATCCGGCGCGCGCGTTGGCCGATGCCGGCAAGCTGTTCTTCAAGAATCCCGCCAATCCCTGGTCGCACACCGAATTCGGCAAGACCATGGCGGCCGGCTATGAGTTGTTCGAGCGCTCGACGCGGCGTTACGGAAAGCCGGAATGGAACATCTCCTCGACGCTGATCGGCGCTGAGCGCATTCCGGTTCACATCTCCTCGGTTTGGGAACGGCCGTTCTGCCGGTTGCTGCATTTCGAACGGATGTTCGATCACGCGCCGCGCCGCCCGCAACCCAAGCTGCTCATCGTCGCGCCGATGTCGGGCCACTATGCGACGCTCTTGCGCGGCACGGTGGAAGGCTTCCTGCCCAACCACGACGTCTACATCACCGAATGGATCGACGCGCGCGTTGTGCCGCTGTCGCAGGGACGTTTCGATCTCGACGATTACATCGACTACCTGATCTCGATGCTGCATTTCCTCGGCGGCGACGTCCACGTCATCGCGGTGTGCCAGCCCTCGGTGCCGGTGCTTGCCGCGGTCGCGCGCATGGAGGCGGATGGCGACCCGCATGTGCCGCATTCCATGGTGCTGATGGGCGGCCCGATCGACACGCGGATCAATCCGACGGAAGTCAATCTTCTGGCCGGCCGGCGCGGGATGGAATGGTTCCGGCGCAACGTCATCACCAAGGTGCCGTTCCCGAATCCGGGCTTCATGCGCGACGTCTATCCGGGCTTTCTGCAGCTCTACGGCTTCATGAGCATGAATCTCGACCGTCACATGGAGGCGCACCGCAATCTCTACCTGAACCTGGTCAAGGGCGACGGCGATTCCGCGCAGAAACATCGTGAGTTCTACGACGAGTATCTCGCCGTCATGGATCTCTGCGCCGAGTTCTATCTGCAGACCTGCGACACCGTCTTCATCCGGCACGCGCTGCCAAAAGGCGAAATGACCCACCGCGGCATTCCGATTAATCCGGCGAAGATCCGTCGTGTCGCGCTGATGACCGTCGAAGGCGAGCACGACGACATTTCGGGCGTCGGGCAGACCGAAGCCGCGCACGCGCTGTGTACGAACATTCCCGCGGACCGCAAGGTTCACTGGCTGCAGCCCGATGTCGGCCACTACGGCGTGTTCAACGGCTCGCGCTTCCGCGCCGAGATCGCGCCGCGCATCGCCGATTTCGTTCTCTCGATCAACGCCAACAGCATGCGCAAGAAGGCGCCCGCACCCGGCGCACGCTCCGCCAACGGCACGGCGCACGCCGCCAATGGCGTCGCGCCGAATGGCTCCGCAAAGCCGCCGCTTCCGCCGCCTGCGCGCGCATGATCCCGCAACCCGCGAACCGGCGTTCGGAAGGATCAGCCTAGGACCGCGATCCGAATTAACTGAATCGGATCACAGGCTTGGCGCGGCCGAAGACCGGAAAAGCCGGTATTATCGGGGTTTCTGGCCGGTCCGGCGACTCAAATTCGGTTGCTTGCAGCTAAGTGTTTGTTCTGGCGTGAATAATTTCACGCACAATATTCCTGTAGAATAGGAGGGCTGCCGGGCGGTTGCCGGGAGCCGATTTACCGCCGTCCCGACACAAGCTATTGTAGTGAGTCGCAGCCATAGGCCCTGCGGCTTGGGGAAGGGCCTTTATTTCTTGCCGGGTATGATGCGCGCACTTGCCAGTATGCCAGTATTTCGCCTGGGGCGTTTTTTGGGTGGGTCTTCCGCCATGTCGTTGCGTGCGTTGTTTTATCGTCGGCCGACCGAACCGCAGTCGATCGACGTCGTTTTCGAAAAATCGATCTATCTCGTGCGCGTCCGCCGTCACCGGCAAGCGCGGCGCTACACCTTGCGCATCGATGCAGCCTCGCGCGAGGTCGTGCTGACCATTCCGCCGCGCGGCAGCCTGAAGGAAGCACGCGAGTTCGCGCAGAAGCATGGCGCCTGGATCGCAGCGCGCCTGCAGCGTCTGCCGCAGGCGACTCCGTTCGCGCAGGGCGTGGTCGTGCCGCTCCGCGGCGTCCCGCATCGCATCGTTTATCGACGGAATGTGCGCGGCACGGTCTGGACCGAACAAAGTGGTGCCGGCGAGCGCCTGATCGGCGTCGCCGGCGAGCCGCCGCATCACAACCGGCGGGTCGGGGATTTCCTCAAGCGCGAAGCCAAGCGCGATCTCGAGGCTGCGAGCCGGCGCTATGCCAAGGAGCTCGGCGTTGCGGTGACGCGCATTTCGGTGCGCGACCAGTCGAGCCGCTGGGGCTCGTGCTCGAACTCCGGCGTGCTGTCGTTCTCGTGGCGGCTTATCCTCGCGCCGCCTTACGTGCTGAACTATCTCGCCGCGCACGAGGTCGCCCATCTGGTCGAGCTCAATCATTCGCCGAGGTTCTGGCGGCTGTTGAAGCGGCTCAATCCCGACTGCGAGCGCGCCAAGGCGTGGCTCGACACCCACGGCACCGACCTGCACCGCTACGGTGCGCCGATGAAAGCGGGCAGGAACATCGGCTGATCGGCGTTGGCCAATCCGAAGACCTAAATGCAGGCGGTGCCGCGTGCTCCGTCACCTCTCTCACCGCTCGCGGCGCGCCGGGTGAGGGGACTCTCAACGAGTTCGAGCCCTTGGAGATCCCCCTCACCCCGACCCTCTCCCGGCAGGCGGGAAGAGGGAGCGCACGGTCGTCGGACGACAATTTCAGCCCCCTGCAACCGCCAGTTAAGCCAAACTGGCGCACGGCCTTGACAACCGTTCCTGATTTTCCGATATTTCTGTCATGACAGAAATTACAGGCAATCCGGCCAAACTCCCGGAAACCGTCGAGCGCTTCATCCTGCATTGGGGCGATATGGGCTCCCAGTGGGGGGTCAACCGCTCGGTCAGCCAGATCCACGCGCTGCTCTACCTCTCGGAGCGCCCGCTGACCGCCGAGGACATCGCCGACTCGCTCGGCCTCGCGCGTTCGAACGTCTCGAACTCGATCCGCGATCTGATGGCCCGGGACCTGATCCGCCGCGTGCCGGTGAAGGGCGAGCGCCGCGATCATTTCGAGGCCGAGACCGACCTCTGGGAAATCGCGATGCGGATCGCCGCGGTCCGCAAGGAGCGCGAGATCGATCCCGCGATCGACGCTCTCAAGGCCTGCGTCGCCGGCGCCGACCGCGACACCAAACTGCATCCGGTCGCCGCCAAGCGGCTCACGGACATGCTCGCCTTCATAGAGTCGCTCGACCGCTGGTACGCGCAGATGCTGACGGTGCCGAAGCCGAAGCTCGCCGCCCTGCTGCGCCTCGGCACCCGGATCGTGAGCCTGCTGCCGATGGGGAGACAGAAGTAACCGAAGCGAGGTCCGTCATGCGTACGGAAGCCGTTGCGTTCGAACTTGCACCCGCTCCGGGCAACGACATCGAAGCCCGGACCGCCCCCCGCACCGATCCCAATCTCGGCGATCTCCGGTTCCGCGCATTGCTGCGCGAGAGTGAATGGTCCTCGCTGCCGGATGCGATCCGCTACCGTTTCAGCAAGCGGCTACCGTGCGGCGGCACCACGGTCTACGCCGGCGAGGTGCTCGAAACCCGGATGAATTTCGGGGGCTGGCTGCTGGCGCAGGCCTTGCGGCTGATAGGCGGCCCGCTGCCGATCGCGCGAAGCGTCCACGTTCCGAGCGTCGTCACGGTCGCGGAAGACAAGGCGACCGGCGGACAGATCTGGACCCGCATCTATGGGCGCCGGAAGGGCTTCCCGCAGGTCGTCCATTCTTCCAAGCGCTTCGCCGGCCCCACCGGGCTTGAGGAGTATGTCGGCTACGGCGTCGGCATGTCGCTCGATCTGCGAGTGCGCGAGGGCGCGCTGATCTTCCGCAGCCGTAATTACTTCGTGCAGGTGCTCGGGCGGCGTTTCGTCCTGCCGGCCTGGCTCTGTCCCGGCGAGTTGACCGTGATCCATGCCGAAGTGCCGGACGGCCGCTTCAGCTTCACCCTGCAGCTCGTGCATCCGCGCTTCGGGCTGATGCTCCGGCAAATGGCCTTGTACCGGGAGTTGGCGCCATGACCTCGCATCTGCTTTCGCGCCGCCATGCGATCCCAAGCCACGCGACCGCGCTCGTCGAAGCGCTGCCGGCCCGGCAGCACGTGCTCGTCACCGGCGGCACCGGTTTCATCGGGCGCCGCCTGGTCGAGGCGCTGGCGAGCGCGGGTCACGATGTGACCGTGCTCACGCGCGATCCGGTGAAGGCCGCGACGCTGCGTCCGCCGCTGCGGATCATTACCGACCTTGCGCAGATTCCGAACGAGGCGCGGATCGACGTCGTGATCAATCTCGCCGGGGAACCCACCGGCAATGCGCTTTGGACCCGCCGCAAACGCCGCAAGATCCTGTCGTCGCGGTTGCGTGTGACGCGCGCCGTCGTCGGCCTCATCGCGCGATTGCTTGAGCGTCCCGCGGTGCTGATCAGCGGCTCTGCCGTCGGCTGGTACGGTTTGTGGCAGGACGAGACCCTGACCGAATTCGACGGTGGCAAGCGCTGCTTCTCGCACCGCCTCTGCGAATCCTGGGAGCGTGAGGCGAAGAAGGCGCAGCGCCTGGGCGTGCGGGTGGTGCGGCTGCGCATCGGCCTGGTGCTCGGAATCCAAGGTGGGATGCTCAGCCGGTTGCTGCTTCCGTTCGAGCTCGGGCTCGGCGGACCGATCGGCAGCGGGCGGCAATGGATGTCGTGGATCGAGCGCGACGATCTCGTGCGCCTGATCGCCCACATCATCGCAACTCCGTTGCTGACCGGCGCCGTGAACGCGACCGCGCCGGAGCCGGTCACGAACGCCGAGTTTGCGCGGGCGCTGGGCGGTGTGTTGCGGCGGCCGGCGCGGCTTCGCATGCCGGCCGCGATTCTGCATCATCTCGGCGGTGCGTTTGCCGATGAGCTGCTGCTGGGCGGCCAGCGCGTCATTCCCGACAAAGCGCAGTTGAACGGATTCACCTTCCGCTACGAGACCGTGCGCGGCGCACTGGATGCGCTGCTCGGCCATGCGCCAGTCGCTCTCGGCGACGCCGCGGACGGCGCTCAAGCGCGAAGCTTTACGTTCAGCGCCGGCCGAACAGCCGGTCGACCAGCCATCCGTCGATACCGCCGCTCGGCTGCGTTCGCTGCGGCTGCGCCCCCGCTGAGGGCTCGACATTGGCGGGCGGTGGCGCGGTCAGCGCCTGCCGGACGATGGATGCGAGCGACGGCCCGGTCGAACCGGGCTGGCCGGGCAGGGCGGCGACGGTAACGCCCTGATGGGCGGTACGCATGAAGCGGGCCCAGATGTCGACCGGGATGCCGCCGCCGGTGGCGCGGCGCGTCGGCGACGAGTTGTCGTTGCCGAGCCAGACGCCGGTGACCAGGTGGGCGGTGTAGCCGACGAACCAGGCATCTCGGAAATCCTGACTGGTGCCGGTCTTGCCGGCCGACTGCCATCCCGGCAATTGGCCTTTCCGCGCGGTGCCGACCCGGATCGTCTCCTGCATCATCGCATTCATCATCGCGACGTAGCGCGGCTCGACAATCCGCCCAAGATCGTGCGGCGAGCGATGGTAGAGCGTCTTGCCCGCCTTGGTGCTCACGCGCTCGACCACATGGGGCGCGATCGCGCTGCCGCCATTGGCGAACGGCGCGTAGGCCGAGACCAGCTCGATCAGCGAAACCTCGGATGTGCCGAGCGCCAGCGAAGGATTGGCCTCGAGCTTGGATGCGATGCCGAGGCGATAGGCGGTGCGGGCGACGGCGGTCGGGCCGAACTCCTGCGTCAGTCGCACCGAGATGGTGTTGAGCGAATGCGCGAGGCCCTGCGTCAGCGTCACGTTGCCATAATATTCACGGCTGTAGTTCTCTGGCCGCCAGCCCTTGATCGCGATCGGCTTGTCCTCGCGCATCGATTCCGGAGCGAGGCCGCGTTCCAGCGCCGTGAGATAGACGAACGGCTTGAAGGCGGAGCCGGGCTGGCGCCTTGCCGCCACCGCGCGGTTGAACTGACTCTCGGCATAGCTCTTGCCGCCGACCAAGGCGCGCACCGCGCCGGTCGGCGTCATCGCGATGAGCGCGCCCTGGCTGACGCCGAACTTCTCGCCCTTTTGGGCAAGCTCGTTGACCAGCGCGGCTTCGGCCTGCGCCTGCAGGCCGGGGTCGATCGAGGTGCCGACGACGATATCCTGGTCGATATGCCCGACCAGGTCGTCGAGCACGTCCATGATCCAGTCGGCGATGTAGTTGGCGGATCCGTTGCCGGCGGCCTTCACGACGCGCGCGGGCTGCGCCAACGCGAACTTCGCCATCGTCTCGGTGACAAAGCCGTGGGTCGTCATCGCCGCGATCACGATCTGCGCGCGCCGCTCCGCTCCGTTGGGATTGCGGTTGGGCGCCAGCCGCGACGGCGAGCGGACCAGGCCGGCGAGCATCGCGGCTTCGGCGATCGACACCTGACGGGCGGATTTTCCGAAATAGCGTTGCGCCGCCGCGTCAACGCCATAGGCGCCGGCGCCGAAATAGACGCGGTTGAGGTAGAGCTCCAGAATCTCCGCCTTGGTGAACTTTCGCTCGAGCCAGAGCGCCAGCACCAGCTCCTGCAGCTTGCGCGTGAACGTGCGCTCCTGGGTGAGAAACAGGTTCTTCGCGAGCTGCTGGGTGATGGTCGAGCCGCCCTGCGATACGCCGCGACGCATGAGATTTGCGGCCGCGGCCCGCACCAGGCCGATCGGATCGATGCCGAAGTGACTGTGGAAGCGGTGGTCCTCGATCGCGAGAAATGCCTTCGGCAAATACGGCGGCATCTCTTTCATCGTCAGCGTAGCGCCGTGCATCTCGCCGCGGGTCGCGATCAGCTTGCCGTCGTTGCCGACGATCTCGATCGATGGCGGCCGCCGCGGAATTTCCAGGGAATGGATCGGCGGAAGGTTGGCTGCGACCCAGACGACCGCTCCGCCGCAAACGATCAGGGCCCAAAGCCCCAGCACGGCGCACCAGTAGAACGCACGACGCAGCGGCGCGCCCTTCGCGCGCTTGCGTCCGTGCCCGTCGTTCTCGTCTGCGTCGGCGTGCGCCCTTCGCCGCGGCGTCGCATCGACGACCGGCTCGCGACGTTCGCGCGACTTTCGCTTCTTGGCTGGCATCTCCCCATCCCGGCCGTCCCCGCGGCCAGACGTATGAGGCCGCACCGTAGGTGGGCTCGTTTAAGAGGCGGTTACCGGCGCCACGGGCGCCCGCTCGCCGCGCTGCACACATTCGTCCTAGCCTTTGGATTCTCGTCGAAAAATTCGCTGGCGGTGTTTGCAGCGCCGGATTTCTGTACAACTGATGAACGACCAGATGAACAAACATACATAAACAAATTCAGCGTCTTATATGGCTAACGAGTTGCGAAATCCTCTTCCATCGTGAAAAATTCCAGCATAAAGTCGATGCATCCGGGATATCCGGCTGGGAATTTTTTTTGGGGGATCAATCATGCGAAAGCTCGCGCTTCTTGTTGCGGCGGCACTTGTCGTGTCCGCTCCGTTGCTCACCACTTCTGCGACTGACTCGTTCGCGCAAGCGAAGAAGAAAGAGTCCGCCGCGCCGAAAGCGCCTGACAACCGCGGCCTGTTCGACGCGCTCGGCGACAACGCGCAAGGCAAGAGCGTTGCCGCCAAGTCGGATGCCAAGGGCAAGGGCGGCAAAAAAGGCGGCATGGGTGGAATGGGCGGCATGGGTGGAATGGGCGGCATGGGTGGAATGGGCGGCATGGGTGGAATGGGCGGCATGGGTGGAATGGGCGGCATGGGTGGAATGGGCGGCGGCGGAATGGGCGGCATGGGTGACGGCGGCATGGGCGGCATGGGTGACGGCGGCATGGGCGGCATGGGTGACGGCGGCATGGGCGGCGCCGCGAAGAAGTAAGCCGCTCTCGTTCATCACCGGCCGAACGCTCAACGTCGAACGCACTAACCGTTCAAACCACGAGCAGTTCAAACACACGAGACTTCAACACAACGGCTGCAGGCGATATCGCCCGCAGCCGTTGTTGTTTTTTGGCGGATGCTTGTGCGCTTAGCTTGCGGCCGCGGCCGTGCTCGCCGGCGCGCTATCGACCGACACGAAGAGCTGGAGCAGCGCTCGCTTGATCGCCGCCTGACGTGTCGCCGAGGAAATCTTGTCCCCCAGAAGATCGGTCACATAGAACACGTCAACCACGCGTTCGCCGAACGTCGCGACGTGCGCGGAGGCGATATTGAGGTTCAGCTTCGATAGCGTGCCGGTCAGTTCGTAGAGCAGGCCGGGACGGTCGAGCCCGGTGACCTCGACCATCGTGTAGCGATTGGACCACTGGTTGTTGATCGTCACGTCGGGTTCGATGGCGAATGCCTTCAGGCGGCCCTTGGGCGGCGCCCGCTTGGCGACCATCTCCGGCAGCCGCAAGTCTCCGCGCAGCGCCTGCTCGATCGACAACGCCACGCGGGCGGCGCGCCGCTCCTCGTCTTCGTCGCGCTCGAAGCCGCGCGACACCGCGATGGTGTCGAGCGCGCGTGCGTCGGTGGTGGTGAAGATCTGCGCATCGACGATATTGGCTCCCGTCATCGCGCAGGCGCCCGCGATGATCGACAGCAGCCGCGGATGGTCGGGCGCATAGACCGTCAGTTCCGCCACGCCGCGCGCTTCGTTGAGATTGATGGTAGTCGCAAGCGACTTTCCGGCCGCCTCGGTCGCGCGGACGAACCGCGCATGAGCGACCTTGGTCGGCAGATCGACCTTGAGCCAATAGGCCGGGTAGTGCCGCCCGATATAGGTCTCGACCTGTTCGGCCGGCCAATCCGTGAGCTCGCCACGCAGCTCGGCCTGCGCCATCGCCACGCGCTGGGCGCGGTTCACTTCCGAGAAGCCGCCGGTCAGCACCGGCTCGGTCTCGTAGTAGAGCGTGCGGATCAACTGCGCCTTCCAGCCGTTCCAGACCCCGGGCCCGACGCCCTTGATGTCGGCGGTGGTGAGCAGGGTCAGAAGCTTCAGCCGCTCGACCGATTGCGCCACTTCGGCGAAGTTCTGGATGGTCACCCGGTCGGAGAGGTCGCGCGATTGGGCGACACTGGACATCACCAGGTGCTGCTCCACCAGCCAGGCGACGGTGTCGGTCTCCGCCGGCGACAGCCCGAAGCGGGGACACAGCCGCCGCGCCACGCGCGCCCCGGCAATCGAATGATCCTCGATCCTGCCCTTGGCGATGTCGTGCAGGAACAGCGCCACGTAGAGCAGCGTGCGGTGCTCCGGCTGGATGGTGCGCATCAGCTCGGTGGCGAACGGCGCGTCGTCGGCGCGTCCGGCCTCGATGTCGGAGAGAATGCCGATGCAACGCAGGAGATGCTCGTCGACCGTGTAGTGGTGATACATGTTGAACTGCATCATCGCCACGATGCGGCCGAAGGTGCGCACGAACTTGCCGAGCACGCCGGCCTCGTTCATGCGGCGCAGCACGGTCTCGGAATCGTTCTTCGAGGTGAGAATCTCGAGGAACAGGCGGTTGGCTTCTTCGCTCTCACGCAATCCGTTGTCGATGAGGTGCAGCGAATGCCGGACGGCGCGCATCGTATCCGGATGGAATGCGAGATTGTATTTCTGCGCGAGATGGAAAATGCGGATCAGGTTGACCGGATCGCGCTTGAAGACATTCTGGTCCGCGACCACGATCCGGTTGTAGTCGACGATGAAATCTTCGCTCTCGCTGAGCGTGCGCCGCTGCGAGGGCCGGAACCGCGCCATCATGCGGCTGAGAACCGGCATGGCCTTGGCCTGGCTGTCTTCCAGCTCGGCGCACAGGATCGCGGTGAGGTCGCCGACGTCCTTCGCGATCAGGAAGTAGTGCTTCATGAAACGCTCGACGTCGCGCAGGCCGGGATGCGAGGTGTAGCCAAGCCGCACCGCGATCTCGCGCTGGATATCGAACGACAGCCGTTCCTCCGCGCGGTTGGTGACGAAGTGCATGTGGCAGCGCACCGACCACAGAAAATCCTCGCAGCGCCGGAACAGCATGAATTCGGCGCGATTGAAGACGCCTTTCTGGATCAACTCTTCGGGCTCGCGCACGCGGTAGACGTATTTCGCGATCCAGAACAGCGTATGCAGGTCGCGCAGCCCGCCCTTGCCGTCCTTCACGTTGGGCTCGACCAGGTAGCGGGACTGGCCGGCGCGGCGGTGGCGCTCCTCGCGCTCGGCAAGCTTGGCGGTGACGAATTCGGGCGCGGTGCCCTGCGTCACGTCCTTGTCGAAGCGGGCGACCATCTCGTCGTACAGCTTGCGATCGCCGAACAGGAAGCGCGCTTCGAGGACGGCGGTGCGGATGGTGATGTCGGCCTTGGCCTGCCGGATGCACTCGTTGATCGAGCGCGTTGCGTGACCGACCTTGAGCCCCATGTCCCAGAGGCAATAGAGGATCGTCTCCGCGACGGACTCGCCCCACGCGGTCTGCTTGTAGGGCAGGATGAACAAGAGATCGATGTCGGAGCCCGGCGCCAGCAAGCCGCGCCCGTATCCGCCGGTCGCGACCACCGCCATTTGTTCGGCTTCCGAACGGTTCTGCGACGGATAGAGGTGCCGCTGCGCCAGCTCGAACAGCAGCCGGATGATCTCGTCTTGCATGTGGCACAGCCGCTCGGCGCAGCGGCGGCCGTGCCGGTCGCTCAACAGCATCTTCTCGGCGGTGGCGCGCCCTTCCATGAGCGCCGCCTTGAGACGCTGCGCGAGCGCGGCCCGCAGCTCGCGCTCGTGCCCGGCGTGAAGCTTGCAGAGTTGGTCGAGATCGGCCGCCAGCACATCGACGTCGAGCAAGTCGGCGGACGCGCGCGGGGCCTCGGCGGGGGGCGTGAGCATGGCCTGTGGGGATAGCGGAGCCGGCGGCAACTGTCATCCACCCGCGGCGGGCAGCGGCGGACAAGTCGTAAAAACTTCGTTATTTCAATTGGTTGTGTGCTAGTCGACCTTGAGATTGGCGTCGCGGATAACCTTGGCCCACTTGGTCGTTTCGGCGTTCATGAAGTCGCCGAACTGCTCGGGCGAGGTCGTCATCACCTCATAGAGCAGCGGCTCCAGGAAGCGCTTGCGGAAGGCGTCTTCGTTGAACAGGCGCTGCACTTCGGCGTTGATCTTGAGCACGACCTCGCGCGGCGTTCCCGCGGTGGTGAACAGGCCGAACCACGTCGTCGCTTCGTAGCCCGGCAAGCCGCTCTCCGCGACCGTCGGCACTTTCGGGATGCCCGGCAGCCGCTGCGCGCTGCCGATCCCCAGCATCTTGACCAGTCCGTTGCGCCACGGCTGCAACGCCGAGCTCACGGCAACCGAGGTGAGCTGGATGTGACCGGCGACCACGTCGTTGAGGGCCGGCGCCATGCCGCGATAGTGCACCGGCAGAAGCTTCACGCCGGCCATGCTTTCGAGCAGCGCGACATTGACGTGCCCGGCCGAGCCGACGCCCGAGGTGCCGTAGCTGATCGTGCCGGGCTTCTCCTTGGCGAGCGCGATCAATTCGCCGACGCTCTTCGGCGCGAAGCCCGGATGCGCGAGCAGCGCCTGGTTGGCGCGCACCAGTCCGGTGATCGGCGCAAAATCCTTCACCGCGTAGGGCAGGCGGCTGTAGAGCGACGGATTGATCACGAAGATCGTTTCCGCGCCGAGCATCAGCATGTGCCCGTCGGGCTGCGCCTTGGCGACCTGCGCCGCGCCGATCTGGTGATTGGCGCCGCCGCGGTTCTCGACAATGACCTGCTGGCTCCACACCTCGCCCAGGCGCTGGCCGACCGCGCGCGCGAGGCTGTCGCTCACGCCGCCCGGCGCCGCGGGAACGATGATGGTGATGGGCCGCGTCGGATACGCGGATGCATCGGCCGCGATGGCAACGAAACAGATGAATGCGAGAACCGTACGCCCGCAAGCCCGCCATCGCCGTCTCCCCGTTCGTTGGAGAGACTATATCCGGATTTCATCAGTCCTTGGCGGCGGATTTTGCCTTGAGCCGGTAGAGCGCCTCCAGCGCCTCGCGCGGCGACAGCTCGTCGGGATTGATCGACGCCAGTGCGGAGACCACTTCCGCCAGCGCCGCGTCGATCTGCGGTGTGGCGGACGCCGGCGGCGCCGCCGCCGCGAACAGCGGAAGATCGTCGAAGCCGCGCGGCGAGGCGCGGTCCTCGGCTTCGAGCTTGGCGAGCACGAGCTTGGCGCGCTCGATCACGCTCGCCGGCAGGCCGGCGAGCTTCGCGACCTGGATGCCGTAGCTGCGGTCGGCCGCCCCCGGCACCACCTCGTGCAGGAACACCACCTCGCCCTGCCATTCCTTGACGCGGACGGTTGCGTTGAACAGCCGCGGCAGCTTGGTCGACAGCACCGTCAATTCATGGAAGTGCGTGGCGAACAATGCGCGGCAACGATTGACGGCGTGCAGGTGCTCGATCGTGGCCCAGGCGATCGAGAGGCCGTCGAACGTCGCGGTGCCGCGGCCGATCTCGTCGAGGATGACCAGCGAGCGTTCGCCCGCCTGATTGAGGATCGCGGCGGTCTCCACCATCTCGACCATGAAGGTCGACCGGCCGCGGGCGAGATCGTCGGCGGCGCCGACGCGCGAGAACAGCCGGTCGACAACGCCGATCCTGGCGCGGCGCGCGGGCACGAAGCTGCCGGTCTGCGCCATGATGGCGATCAATGCGTTCTGGCGCAGGAAGGTGGACTTGCCCGCCATGTTGGGGCCGGTGAGCAGGCAGATGCGCCCGGCCCCCTGCTGCGGAAGCGGGGAGAGGTCGCAATCGTTGGCCACGAACGGCCCGCCGTCGGCGAGCAGCGCCTGCTCCACGACCGGGTGGCGCCCGCCTTCGATGACGAAGTCGCGGAAGTTGTCGACGTCGGGCCGCACGTATGTCTGCTCGACCGCGAGCTGCGCCAGCGCCGCCGCCACGTCGAGCGCCGCCAGCGCTTCCGCCGCTTCCTTGACGGCGCCCGCCGCTGCGGTCACCCGTGCCGCCAGCCGCTCGAAGGTTTCGAGCTCGATGCGGAGCGCACGATCGGCGGCGCTGGCGATCTTGGCCTCCAGCTCGCCCAGCTCGGTGCTGGAGAAACGCACCTGGCCCGCCATCGTCATGCGGTGGATGAAGGTCGCGTTCAGCGGCGGCTGCCGGAGCTTTTCGCCGTGCTGCGACGGCACCTCGACGAAATAGCCGAGCTGATTGTTGTGCTTGACCTTCAGCCCGCGCACGCCGGTCTCGCCGGCATAGCGCGCCTCCAACGCGGCGATCACGCGTCGCGATTCATCGCGCAACGCGCGCGCTTCGTCGAGGGAAGCGTCGTAGCCGGCCCGCACGAAGCCGCCGTCGCGTTTGAAGAGCGGAAGCTCGTCATCCAGCGCGGCGGTGAGCTCGCGCGTGATCGCGGCGTCCGGCTGGCGCAGGGCGGTCGCGGCCTGTTGCACCTGCAGCGGCACGGCGCCGCCGGCGGTGAGCTCGGCCGCCAGGCTCGCAGCGGCGTCGATGCCGTCGCGGATGGCGGCGAGGTCGCGCGGGCCGCCGCGGTCGACGACCAGCCGCGACAGCGCGCGGGCGAGATCGGGCGCGCCTTTCAGCTTGGCGCGCATCGCGCTGCGCAAGCCCGGCTCCGCCACGAAATGCGCCACCGCGTCGTGGCGCTGCGCAATCGCCGCCGGATCGGTCAGCGGCGCCGCCAGCCGCTGCGCCAGCAGCCGCGAGCCGGCCGCGGTCACGGTGCGGTCGATGGCGGAGAGCAGCGATCCGCGCCGCTCGCCGCCGAGCGTCCGGACCAGCTCGAGATTGGCGCGGGTGGCCTGATCGATGGCGAGCGTCGCGCCTTCGGCCTCGCGCAGCGGCGGCGACAGCGGCGGGCGCTGGCCGAGCTGCGTGCGCTCCACGTAGGTGATGCAGGCGGCGGCCGCCGTCAGTTCCAGGCGCGAGAGCGCGCCGAACGCGTCCGAAGTCGCCACCGCGAAATATGACGACAGCCGCCGGTCGGCGGTTGCGCCGTCGAACACATCGCGGGTCAGCGGCGTCACCGCCGGCAGCGAGCGCAGGAACGGCGCCAGCTCCGCATCGGAATAGAGCGTGTCGGAGACGATGATCTCGCTCGGCTCCAGGCGCGCCAGCTCGGCCGCCAGGCCGGCACGGTCGCATTCGGCGATGCGGAATTCGCCGGTGGAGATGTCGATCCACGCCAGCGCGAAGCGGCCGGTCTCGTCGGTCGACGACGACCGCGCACGGGCGAGCGCGAGCAGGTAGTTGTTGCGCCGCGCGTCGAGCAGCGTGTCCTCGGTCAGCGTGCCGGGCGTGACCAGGCGGACGACGTCGCGCTTCACCACGCTTTTTGCGCCACGTTTGCGCGCGGCCGCCGGGTCTTCCATCTGCTCGCAGACCGCAACGCGGTGGCCCTGCGCGATCAGGCGATGGAGGTATTCGTCGGCGCGGATGACCGGCACGCCGCACATCGGGATGTCGCGGCCGAGATGCTTGCCGCGCTTGGTGAGCACGATACCGAGCGCGCGCGCGGCGATCTCGGCATCCTCGAAGAACAATTCGTAGAAGTCGCCCATCCGGTAGAACAGCAGACAATCGGGATTGGCAGCCTTGATCTCGATATACTGCTCCATCACCGGCGTCGGCCGTGCTCCGGCGTCGGGCGGTGGCGTGGCGCGGCCTTCCGCATCCGACGGCGGGTCGGACGCGAAACCGGACGGAGCGAGGGAACGGGCGGCATCCATGGCGCCGCGACGCTAGCAGAAGGCGTCCGGCCCGTCATCGCGGGCTTGACCCGCGCGTGAATTGTCCTGCGAATAAGATGTGCACGGATTGTGGAGCGTCTGCAAAATGAAGTCTCTGCTCATCGCTGTGCTTGCATTCCTGGCCGACTCACTGCCGGCAACCGCGCAAGACGCGGCGCAAGCGTGGCCCGCCAGGCCGGTCCGGATCGTTGTTCCGTTCGCGGCCGGTGCGACGCCCGACATCATCATGCGGCTGATCGGCGAGCGGCTGCAGGCGAAAACGAAACAGTCGTTCGTGGTCGACAACCGCCCCGGCGCCAGCGGCAATCTCGGAACCGACGTGGTGGCGAAGGCGCCACCCGACGGCACGACGATTGGGATCAGCATTCTCGGCCCGCTCGGGCTCAACACGCTCTTATTCGCGAAGATGCCCTACGATCCGTTCACCGATCTCGCGCTGGTCACGCGGCTGACCGATCAGCCAAGCGTGCTCGCCGTCAACGCCGACGTGCCGGCGCGCGATACCGCTGCGCTGGTCGCGCTGCTCAAGCGCGAGCCCGGCAAGTTCAACTACGGCTCGATCGGCAACGGCTCGCTGTCGCATCTCGCCATGGAAGCGATTGCGCTCAAGAGCGGCACGCAGCTCGTGCACATCCCCTATGGCTCGTCGCCGCAGGCGGTCACCGCGCTGATCCGCGGCGACGTGCAGATCGTGTGCCTGCCGGCGATCTCGGTCGTGTCGCAGGTCCATACCGGGCGGGTGAGGGCGCTTGCGGTCACCTCGCAGAAACGCTCGCCGCTGCTGCCCGACATGCCGACGCTGAACGAGGCCGGCATCGACGTCGAAGCCAATGCCTGGAACGGGCTGATCGCGCCGTCCAAGACGCCGGAGCCGGTGATCGCCGCGATCGCGCGCGAGGTCAACGAGGCGCTGGGCGACCCGGGTATTCGCGAGAAGCTCAGCGCGCAATACATGGAGCCGCTGGGCACGTCGCCGGCCGCGTTCAAGGCGTTCGTCGATGCGGAGATGCGGCGCTGGACCCCTGTGGTCCGGGCCGCGAAGATCAAGATCAACTAACGATTGCCGGAAACGCGGCGTCATGGCCGGGCATAGCCCGTCGAAGACGGGCGTGAACGCCCTTTCGTTCCCGGCCATCCACGCCTTGTTATCTGGCGAAATGAGACGTGGATGCCCGCGACAAGCGCGGGCATGACGGAGCTTGTCGCTACTTGACCAGCTTCACGCCGGTGACCTTTTCCAGGTTCTTGTAGTCGATCGCCTCGCGGTCGGCCTTCGGGATGTTGAGCGAGTTGAGGATGCGCAGCGTCTCGCGTGGATACATCTTGCCGCCTTCCGGATCGAACGGGCAGTCGGACGCGAACACGATCTTCTCGAGCGGGAAGAACTCGAGGCCGCATTTGGTCGCCGGCTCGCCGCCGAACACCGCGGTGTCGGCCCAGAAATCCTGCTTGAAGTAGTCGAGCGGGCGCTTCTTGAGGCTCTTGCGCAGCCCGACATAGTCCTCCTCGGAGGTGCGCGAGCCCATCACGTCGTTGCCCGGGCCGAGCCGACCTTCGAGCATCGGAATGATACCGCCGAAGTGGTGGGTGATGATCTTGAGATTGGGGAAGTCGTCCATGATCTTCGAGTAGACGAGGCGCGTCATCGTGCAGGCGGTCTCGTAGGACCAACCGAGCGTCCACCAGATTTCGTACAGCGACTTCTTCTCGTGCAGCGGATAGTCCGGCGTCTCGGCGCCGCGCGCCGGATGGATCCAGATCGGCTTGCCGAGCTCGTTCATCTTCTTCCAGAACGGACGGTACTCGGGCAGGTCGATCGGTTTGCCGAGGACGTTGGTGTAGATCTGCACGCCGAGCGCGCCGTTCTTGATCGCGCGCTCCGCTTCCGCGACGCCGGCATCCTTCGCGCCGAGCGCCACCTGCGCCACCCAGCCCGGGAAACGGTCTTTCTCCTTCGCGCACAGCTCGGCGAAGCCGTCGTTGCAGATCTTGATCATCTCGTCGAGCTGCTGCGGCGTCTTGCAGAAGCTCTCGAACGGCGGCTGCGGGTAGGACAGGATCTGCTGATAGTCCTTGTGGCCGTCGACGATCGACTTGCGGAAATCGAGATCGTAGAGCGCCGGCAGCGACCGCACGCGCTTGCCCATGTCCTTGTAGTCGCCGGCAATCTCCATCAGCTTGTCGAAGAATTGCTTCGGAAAGAAATGGGTGTAGGCGTCGATACGCATGGGACGATGCTCCGGGTTTTGGCGTCGGCTTGACTCTTTCATGGGGCCGGCCGGGAAGCGCGGCGGTAGGTCGCGCGTTGTTAGCTTGTCGGGCGGCCCCTGTCCATCATAGGAGGGCCCGGTAACCCTGCGGCGGAGCGCGCCTTTCGCAGCGCCGGGGGCCACGCTAGCCTGCGTCGCGACAACGAATTCGAGGGAGGACTACTATGCAACGATTTGGCAAGGCGCTCTGCGCGCTCGTGGCCGGCCTCGTGGTCACCATCTCCCTCGCATCTTGGGCGCCCGCCCAGGCACAAGCCCAGAGCTGGCCGCAGCGGCCGGTCCGCTTCATTGTGTCGCTCGGGCCGGGCAGCGGCGCCGACATCGCCGCCCGCCTGATCGCCGACAAGCTGACCGCGAAATGGAAGCAGCCGGTCGTGGTCGAGAACCGCCCGGGCGGCGACGCCGTCATCGCCATCAACGCCTTCATCGGCGCCAAGGACGATCACGTGCTGCTCTACACGCCGACCTCGTCGTTCACGGCGCATCCGTTCCAGATGGCCAAGATGCCCTATGATCCGAACGATCTCGGCCCGATCGCGCGGGTCTCCAACACGCTGGTCGGTCTCGTCGTTCACGCCGCGCTCGAAGATCGACACGTCAAGGACTTCGTCGCGCAGATCAAAGCCCAGCCCGGCAAGCTGAACTACGCGACCGCGACCGGCATGACCGACGTCATCTTCGAGGGCTACTTCAAGAGCGCGGGCCTGGACATCACGCGCGTGCCGTATCGCGACGTGGTCGGGCCGCTGACCGATCTCGGCGAAGGACGCATCCAGGCCTATGTCGGCGCGCTCGCGATCGTGCAGCCGCATGTCCAGGCCGGCCGGGTCAAGCTGATCGCGGTCACCAACAGCCAGCGCGCGCCGACGCAGAAGGACACGCCGACGGTGGCGGAGGCGGGCTTCCCCGCGCTGACCTTCGACGGACTCATCGGCCTGTTCGGCCCGCGCGACATGCCGGAGGCGGTGCGCGACCGCATCGCGGCCGACGTCAAGGAAGCGGTCGCCGACCCAGATCTCGGCGCGGCTCACCGCGACCGGCCAGCTGGTCAGCCCCGGCACCGCCGCGGAATTCAAGAAGTCGATCGACGAGCAGAGCGCCAAGCTTGGCGCGATCGTGAAGCAGCTCGGCGTCAAGCCGCAGTAGCTTTGAATTTGGCTACGACGTCGTCCGGCATTGGCCTGCGCGCGCAGGCCGCCCGGGCGGCTCGGGTCGCGCGTCACCCAGCAGCGGGTCTCGTTGCCTTCCACCGCGAGCGCGCCGGCGAGCGTGAGCTTGTGCTGGATGGCGAAGCTCGAACGGCCGATCCGGATGAACGCGGACTCGATCTCGACATCGTCGCCGTAGCGCGTCGGGAGCAGAAAACGCGCCTCCGTCGCCACCGACGGGAACCCGCCGAGACCGTGCTGCTTGTTGAGGGTGATTTTCTTCACGCCAAGCGCCCGCTCGATCAGGAGTTCGGTCGAGTGGTTGAACATGGCGAAATAGCGCGGATAGAAGACGATGCCGGCGGGATCGCAATCGCCCCATTCGATGCGGACCGTACGGCGGATGCTGAACATGCGGGGACTGGCTCTCGGGCATTGACGGCGTGGCATTTGACCCCGCCAATAGCCGCCCCGTAAATAGCCGCAGTCAATGGGACTTGTCCGATGGCGCGTTTCCTGTCGCTTGCCGAGGCCGTGCAATCGAATGTGCGGGACGGCGACACCGTCGCCATGGAGGGATTCACCCATCTGATCCCCCATGCCGCCGGCCACGAGATCATCCGCCAGCAGCGCAAGCGCCTGACGCTGATCCGGATGACGCCGGACCTGATCTACGACCAGCTCATCGGCATGGGCTGCGTCGACAAGGTGGTGTTCTCCTGGGGCGGCAATCCCGGCGTCGGCTCGCTGCACCGCTTTCGCGACGCGGTCGAGAACAACTGGCCGCAGCCGCTCGCGATCGAGGAGCATTCCCACGCCGCCATGGCCAACGCCTATGAGGCGGGCGCCGCCGGCCTGCCGCTGGCGATCTTCCGCGGCTACATCGGCGTCGACCTGCCGAAGGTCAATCCGAAGATCAAGTCCATCACCTGTCCGTTCACCGGCGAGCAGCTTGCCGCCGTGCCGTCGCACCGGCCCGACGTGGCGGTCATCCATGCGCTGCGCGCCGACCGCGAAGGCAACGTGATGCTCGAAGGCATCGTCGGCGTGCAGAAGGAGGCGGTGCTCGCCGCCAAGCGCTCGATCGTCACGGTCGAGGAGGTCGTCGACGATTTCGGCCCGCGCAACCTCAACGCGGTGATCCTGCCGCACTGGACCGTCGGCGCGGTCGCGACCGTGCCGGGCGGCGCTTATCCGTCCTATGCGCAGGGCTACTACAAGCGCGACAACGCCTTCTACATCGCCTGGGACAAGATCGCGCGCGAGCGCGAGAGCTTCCTGGCCTGGATGAAGGAGAACGTGCTCGACGCAGGGGCCGGAAGCCTTCGCCGCGCATGTGCGCCGCCTCAACGCGAAGGCAGCCTGATGGCCGACTACAAGCCCAACGAGATGATGACCATCGCCGCGGCGCGGGCGTTGCGCAACGACGACGTCTGCTTTGTCGGCATCGGCATGCCGTCGGCGGCCTCGAACGTGGCGCGGCTCACGCATGCGCCCGGCATCACGCTGATCTACGAATCCGGCACCATCGCCACCAAGCCCGACGTGCTGCCGCTCTCGATCGGCGACGGCGAATTGTGCTCGACCGCGCTGACCACGGTGTCGGTGCCGGAGATGTTCCGCTACTGGCTGCAAGGCGGCCGCGTGACGGTGGGCTTCCTCGGCGGCGCGCAGATCGACCGCTTCGCCAATCTCAACACCACGGTGGTCGGCGCCTACGACAAGCCGAAGGTGCGGCTGCCGGGCGGCGGCGGCGCGCCGGAGATCGCCTCGGCCTGCGGCGAGATCTTCATCATCATGGCGCAGTCGAAGCGAAGCTTTGCGGCCAAGCTCGATTTCATCACCTCGATGGGCCACGGCGAGGGCGGCGATCATCGCGCCCGGCTGGGCCTCAAGACCAAGGGCCCGACCAAGCTCGTCACCGACCTCTGCATCTTCGAGCCCGATCCGCAGACGAAGGAAATGACGGTGACGTCGATCCATCCCGGCGTCACCCGCGACCAGATCGACGACAACACCGGCTGGCCGGTGCGTTACGCCGCCAATGTGGCCGAGACCAAGCCGCCGACCGCTGACGAGCTGAAGGTCCTGCGCGACATGCACGCCCGCACCGCGCGCGCCCACGGCACAGTGGCGTAAGGAGAATCCATGGCACCACGCGCGACGTCTTCCTCTGCGACGCCATCCGCACGCCGATCGGCCGCTACGGCGGCGCGCTCGCCAAGGTGCGTGCCGATGACCTCGCCGCGATCCCGATCAAGGCGCTGGTGAAGCGCAATCCGAACGTGGACTGGGGCGCGCTCGACGAGGTCGTGTTCGGCTGCGCCAACCAGGCCGGCGAGGACAACCGCAATGTCGCGCGCATGGCGGTGCTGCTGGCGGGGCTGCCGGATCATGTACCCGGCGTGACCGTGAACCGGCTCTGCGCGTCCGGCCTCAACGCGGTCGGCGACGCCGCGCGCGCGATCCGCGCCGGCGAGATCGAGTTCGCGATCGCCGGCGGCGTCGAATTGATGACGCGGGCGCCGTTCGTGATGGGCAAGGCGGCGGAGGCGTTCTCGCGCGCGGCCGACATCCAGGACACCACCATCGGCTGGCGTTTCGTCAATCCGCTGATGAAGCAGCAATACGGCGTCGACGCGATGCCGGAGACCGGCGAGAACGTCGCCGAGGAGTACCAAGTGTCGCGCGCCGACCAGGACGCGTTCGCGTTCCGCTCGCAGCAGCGCGCCGGCCAGGCGATGGCGTCGGGTTATTTCGCCGAAGAGATCGTCGCGGTCGAGGTGCCGGGCGGCCGCGCCGGCCCGGTGACCGTCGACAAGGACGAGCATCCGCGTCCCGACACCACCATGGAGGGCCTCGCCAAGCTCAAGCCGTTCGTGCGCAATCCCGGCACCATCACCGCCGGCAATGCGTCGGGCGTGAACGACGGCGCCGCGGCGATGATCCTCGCGAGCGAAGCCGCCGCCAAGAAGCATGGCCTCACGCCGCGCGCGCGCGTGCTCGGCATGGCGTCGGCGGCGGTGCCGCCGCGGGTGATGGGCATCGGCCCGGTACCCTCGACCCGCAAGCTGATGGAAAAGCTCGGCCTCAAGATCGGCGATTTCGACCTGATCGAGCTGAACGAAGCCTTCGCCTCGCAGGGGCTCGCCTGCCTGCGCCAGCTCGGCGTCGCGGACGACGCCGAGCACGTCAACCCGCATGGCGGCGCCATCGCGCTCGGCCATCCGCTCGGGATGTCCGGTGCGCGGCTCGCCTTGACGGCGGTGCACGGCCTCGAAAAGCGCGGCGGCAAGCTCGCGCTCGCGACCATGTGCGTCGGCGTCGGGCAGGGGGTGTCGC
>CAWAWR010000028.1:0-159147 GCA_963785745.1 uncultured Alphaproteobacteria bacterium | reverse complement strand
CTCTCGCAATAAGAATGAAATTTGGTACCTATATGTAGTCTGCGATTGTCGGGCCTTCATAGCTGTTTCCTAAGCCACTGAAAATTCTTAACTTCCTATTTGAATCAAGAACTTGCCCTCTCCCGCAAGGGGAGAGGGCGCATCCCAGCACTGCGCTTGCGCGCGCTTAGAAATCAATCCAGCGTCTCGACCTTGACGATCGAGGCGCCGTGGTTACTGCCGACCCAGAGCGTCGGCCGCGGGCCGGTCTCTTCCAGGAACACGCGGCGGATGTTGGTGGTGCGCGGCAGCAGGTACTGCACCATGTCGCCACTCTCCGGGAACAGCCGCGTTACCAGGTCGGTGTGCATAGAGCCCGTCCACGCCTCGCCGTTGCGCGCCGGCGCGACCGCATAGGGATTGTCCCATTTGGTCGGCGTCATCCATTCCTTGATGGTCTTGGTCTTGGGATCGAACATCGCGATGCCGCCGTGGTATTCGGCGAACCACAGCCGGTTTTGATGATCGATGCCGCCGCGCCGCGGCCGCGAGGCCGGGAACGGCGTCCGCCAGATTTCGACCTCGAGCGTCTTGGCGTCGCGCCGTCCGATGCTGGTGCCGCCGAACTCGAGCAGATACATGTTGTTGTCGTGATCGGTCGGAATGCCGTAGGCGCTGATCTGCCGGCCGTTCTTGTCGATCGCCTTGCCGGTGTTCTCGAATTTTCCGGTGGCGAGGTCGAGCCGGTAGTATTCGCGGGTCTCCTGGTTGTTCGACCACACCTTGCCGTCGACGTGCGAGAACCGCGGCGCCACCATCGACGCCTGGGTGCTGAAGCCGAGCCATTCCTTCGGATAGGGATAGACCGTCAGCTTCCTGGTTTGCCGGTCCATCTTGGCGATGGCCGACTGGTACATCATCGCAATCCAGAGATTGCCGTCACGATCGAGCTGGAGATCCAGCGTGCCTTTGGGCTGTTCTTCGCGCACGACCGGGATGTCGTAGTCGATGACCTTGCCGGTCTTGGGATCGAGCACGCCCATGACCTGCGAGCCGAAGTCCGAGTACCAGGCCTGGCCGTCGGCATCGACGACGACGTCATGCGGATACGCGTTCTTCCGCGGCAGATCGTATTCGGTGATGATGACGCGGGTGGCGCGGCCCTTCGGCCGCGGCAGCGGCTTGAAGTCGTATTCCTTGGCCTCAGGATTGGACAGGCTGACGTCGACCAGGAACTGCGCCGCCGCCTGCGCGACCTTGGGATCGACGCGCGGACGTTCGCTGCGGGCGCCGCCGCTGACCAGCAGCTGCGGCTGCGCCGGCGTCGAGCCCGGATAGTAGCGGCCCATCCGGTTGAACACCTGGATCCATTCGTCGACGTCATGCTGCGCCGTGAACAGCCGCTGCAAGGTATGGCAGCCGGTGCAGCCCGTGAGGAACTGCTTGTCGCGATCGGTGCCGGGGAGGCTCGCCATCCATTCGGCGTTGGAGAGCTGCAGATGGATGTTGCGCGCGCGGTTGAGCTTGAGATCGGCAGTCGCGCCGCCGGTCGAGATTTCCAACGACTTCGGGCCGTCGAGGATGTAGCCCACCGCCCGGATCGAGACCGTGTATTTGCCCGGCTGGATGCGATCGGCGGGGAAGCTGTAGCGGCCCTGCTCGTTGGTCACCACCGTGGTGGTGATGGTCGAGCCCTCGCGCTTCACGTTGACCAGGACGCCTTCCATCGTGGCTTCCTGGGCCGAGGAGACTTGTCCGCTCAGTGCGGCAGGCGCTTGAGCGCTGACTTGCACGCTGGCGAGCGCACCGAACAGGATGCCGCCGATGATCGCCCACAAGCTGTGTCGATTGAATTGCATGGGTCGCCTCCCGAGACGAATATGCGCGATCCGGTCTTTGCCGCCGGGATTCGCGAGAGGCGTTTAGTATCCGCCCTGCGGCGGGATGCCGCAAGAGGCTTTGCATGCACTGTGCGTGCCGACGATGCACAAAGACAATTGCATGGACCACGACGACATTGACCCGGACTCACGCTGCCGTCTGCCTTTCGTCGACCGTAACGCGCTCGATCCGGAAACGCAGGCGATGTTCGATTCGCATAAAAAGGGCGGCGGGCACACGCTTCGCGGGCTGCGAGGGCCCGGCGGCATCAAGTTGCATAGTCCTGCCTTGGCCAAATACGCACAACCGGTCGGACGCTACCTGCGCGTTGATGCCGGATTTACGGGCCGTGTCCGAGAGGTGGCGATATTGATCACCGCACGCTGCTGCGACAGCCAGTTCGAATGGGCTGCGCATGAGCAAGAGGCGATCAGGCAAGGGGTGCCGCCGTCGACGATGCCCGGATTGGGGAAGCGCTTGGTCCACTCGATCGCTTCTTCTCGCGACTTCACCTGAATCATGGTGTAGCCGGCCACGAGTTCCTTGCCCTCGGTGAACGGGCCGTCGGTAAAGGTCTTCTTGCCGCCGGACCATGTGAACCGCCAAGACTTGGATGTCGGGTGCAGTCCGTTGCCGTCGAGCAGCACGCCGGCCTTGGCGAGTTGCTCGTGGTAGTCCGCCATCGTTTTCAGCATCTCCTCGGACGGCATGGCGCCGGCTTCGGATTCCTTGCTGGCTTTGACCAGGATCATGAAACGCATTGCGCTATCTCCTCTGACGAAGCCCGGAAAAGCCGGGCTCTACCGTCACGACGAACGGGGCCCGGCCAAATCGACACGGCAGGCAAAATTTTTTGTGATTTTTTTGAGCTGTGAAATGGGGCCGAAATCAGCCGGTTGACGGCCCGGCGGCGATGCGGGTCCGTCACGAAGGCTTCACCGATAGGACGCTAGCCTCCGAGGCTGTCCGGCTCCAGCATACCGCGCGTCCGGACGTCGGTGCGGACGTGACGTTCGTGCAGGAACAGCGCGAGTTCATGCCGCAGCCGCTCGCCGAGGTGGGTGGTCGCTTCTTCGAACAGTTCGTGCTGGATATCCGGCGGCAAGTAGCTCCAGATTCGCACCACGCCCGCGCCCAGGGCGTGCGTCAGTTGCTCTTCCGTTCCCTTCACCATCGTCGCCATGGCATCTTCCTCTTCAGAAGAGAGAACCAATAAGCTAACGCCCGCGCTCGGGACCGGGTTCCCGGGGCGCCGCCCGGGAGGCGGACGAGGACGTCGCATGGCCGGATGGAAGTGGTTCCTGGTTTTCGTGGCCACCGGCTACCTGGCGCTGGCGGCGCTGATGTATGTCGCCCAGCGCGCGCTGATGTATTTTCCGGAGACCTTCCGCACGTCGCCGGCCGAGGCCGGCCTGGCCGAGGCCGAGGAAGTGATGCTCGACACGCCCGACGGTTCGCGCGTCATCGTCTGGCACGTCCTGGCGCGCGACGGCCGTCCGGTCTGGCTCTATTTCCACGGCAATGGCGGTGCGCTGCGCTACCGCGTCGACCGCTTCCGCGAATTGACCGCACAGGGCGACGGCCTGGTGGCGCTGAGCTATCGCGGCTATGCCGGCTCGACCGGCCGTCCGACCGAGGCCGGCCTGATCGAGGATGCGCGCGCCGCCTACGACTTCGCCGTGAAACGCTATGGCGCCGAGCGCATCGTGTTGTGGGGCGAGTTGCTCGGCTCCGGCGTCGCGCTTGCGCTCGCCGCCGAGCGTCCGGTTGCGCGCATCGTGCTCGAAGCGCCGTTCCTGTCGGCGGTCGATGTCGCGGCCGGCGTCTATCCGTTCTTGCCGGTGCGCGTGCTGATGAAGGACCAGTTCCGCTCCGACCTGCGCGTCGCCAAGGTGACGGCGCCGGTGCTGGTCATGCATGGCGACCGCGACGCGGTCGTGCCGATCTCGTCCGGCCAGCTCCTCTACAAGCTCATCACGTCGCCCAAGCGCTTCGTGCGCATCGCCGGCGGCGGGCACGAAAATCTCGGCCGCTTCGGCGCGGTGGCGGAAGCACGGAAGTTTCTGGAGGAGAAGACGAACTAGGCCGGAGCACTACGCCGTCGTCCCCACGCACTGAACATCACAGGGGAGAGAACGGCAAAATCCTTTGATTCAAGCAGTGCCGTCATCTGGTCGATTTCGTCCGCCGTCAGCAACCGCCGCGCAATGGCCTCGTCCCGGATCTGGCGCAGATTTGCGAGGTCTAGGCGCGCGCCATCCGATCCACCCGGGCGCACACCGATGTGCCCCTCCATCCCGACATCGACGAGGCCCATCGAGACGAAGCGTGCATAGAGATTGCGTGCGAACTCGACGCTGAGACCCCGGTCTTGCATCAGCGTGCGCATGGCCAAGAATATCTTGGTCGTCAGTCCCGCAGCCGCACCATCGGCGCAGGACAAGGTCCTGTCGGCGAAGGACGGATCGAAGTCCTCCACCACAAGCCATCCGCCCGGCTTCAGCGCATTGACAAGGTGGCTGATAGCTCGCCATGGATCGGGCACATGGATGAGAACGAGGCGCGCGTGGATGAGGTCGAATTCGTCGGCCACGAGCGGGTCGGCACCGACGTCGTGGCAGCGAATCTCAACGTTTGGCCGAGCTGAGGTTTTCAGAAAGCGCGGGTCGATGTCCGTGACAACAACGGAGCCTTTGTCGCCCACCCGGTTGGCCAGCCAGTTTGCGATCGAGCCGCCGCCGCCGCCGACTTCGAGGCAGCGCCATCCTTTTTCCAGTCCGGTCCGTTCAAGATAGTGAGTTGATCGTTCGTCATAAAGCGATTCAAGGCTGCCGAACCGCTGCGAACTCGAGGGCATCACCGCATTGTCGAAGATGTAATTCACGGTGTCGATTCCATGCGCGTCGTGCCGGCGATCTTGGCAATGCGCTGCCGCAGCGTGGCAAGTGCAGTTGAAAACTCCGCTGGCGTGCTAGCCCGTGCGATTTGTCCCGTGCTGGCCAGCCGGTCGATGACGCGTGCATCCGAGGCGACAGTCCGGACATCGCGCGCGATTTTGTCGCGCAATTCGTCCGAAATCCCCCGGCGGCCGTACAACCCGCAGAATCCATCCATGCTCAGCGCCGGAAAGCCGGCCTCGACAGCGGTTGGGACGTCGGGGGCGATCAATGAGCGTTGGCTGTTCGCCACCGCAACCAACCGCGCCTTGCCCGACTGCACGACGCCCCGAACGGCCGCCAGCGAATGCGCGACAACCTGAAGGCGACCCTCGCTGAGGTCCTGCAGAAGGGGCGGGACTTCGCGATAGGTCACCAAGGTCATATTGAGGCCTGTGTTCTTGAGAAACGCCGCGAACACATATTGCGGCAAACCTGGACCGGCGGCCCAGTTGAACTTGCCCGGTTGGGTTCGCGCGGTCGCGACCAAGCCGGCAATTGATTGGGTGTCCAGCGTTCCCGTCGTCGCGATCACGATGAAGATGTCGGACGCAATGGAAATCGGCACGAGGTCGCGGATCGGGTCGTATGGCAGCTTCTCCTGAATCACCGGCTGCACGCCCACCGGGGCGCTGTGAGCGAATAGCAGAGTGTGATCGTCGTTGGTGCCTGCAAAGGCGGCGACACCGGTGATGCCATCTCCGCCGGGGCGGTTCTCGATGACGACGGGCTTGTTCCACAGCTCGCCGAGCCTTTCGGCGTACAGTCGAGCCGCGAAGTCGATCGCGGTGCCGGCGCCGGCCGGCACGATCAAGCGCACCGGCCGCTGCGGCCAGTTCTGCGCATTGGCGTCTACGGCGATCGTGGCGTGAACGACGCAAATCAGAAAAGCAATCAACGCGCTGCGTGCAATTGAACGCATGAGACACCTCACTTGTTACGGAGCTTTGATCCTCGCTTGCGGCGACCGGCACCCGGTCTGGCATAGGCTTCGTTGGCCTTGATGATCTGTACGAGATGGTCGAGAAACTTCTCGCGCTCTGCAGGAGCTAGTGCAGACAGGATCGCGCGCTGGTTGGCGCGCATCGCGGGGCGTACCCGCTCGTGCAGGTCGATGCCTTGCTTCGTGAGCTTGACCAGTCTTGCCCGACGGTCATTGCCATTGACGCTTCGCCTCAAGAGGCCGCGTCGTTCAAGCTGCTCCACGAGGATACCGGTGGTGTTGCGGTCAATCCCGATTCTCGCCGCGATGCCTGCCTGATCGATATCCGGTTCGTCTCCGACATAAGCGATCACCGCATATTGCTGTGGGCTGAGGTCATCGTCATCGAGCGTCTCGGCGACGACCGCGGTGCAAATCTGCACAAAGCGCCGCGCCAGCGCGATCGGCACGCGCCGGATGGGCGCGCCTTTGGTCCAGGTGACGACCTGAATCGGGCGATCGACGTCAACTGACCTGTCGCGAAGTCATGGTTAAATGCTCATGATAATGATCATAATAGTGATCATTATCATGAGTATTGTCAAGAGGCTCGGCGCGACCCTGCTGCTATTCGTCTAGGTGGCGCTCGCGCGGCTACTACCGGGTGAAGTCAGCAGGAGCATCCCGGAGCGGGCTTTCCTGAGATGCTCAAAACAAAAGCGCGGGCCGCAAGGGCCCGCGCATCGGAAGTGCCAAATAGGAATGACTGATTAGAAGCTCGGCCGGCGCGGCGCTCCGCGGCCCGGACCACCGGCACCGGGGACGACCTTCGGCTTCATCGGGAGCAGGCCCTCGCGCTGCAGGCGCTTGCGGGCAAGCTTGCGGGCCCGACGGATCGCTTCCGCCCGTTCACGGGCTTTCTTTTCGGAGGGCTTTTCGTAATGGCCGCGAAGCTTCATCTCGCGGAAGATGCCCTCGCGCTGCATCTTTTTCTTGAGCGCCTTGAGGGCTTGGTCGACGTTGTTGTCACGGACGAGAACCTGCACGCGGCGTTCCCTTTCAGATCGAGCGGGTTGAAATCCTTAAGACGGCGGCGTGGACAAAGGCCACGAACACCGGCTGCTGGGGCGCGCAATTACCAGAAAGACCTCGGAAAGTCCACTGGGACGCTATTTTGACAGGGGCACGGCCGGGCCTTCGGTCGGGGCCGGCGGCGCCGGCGGCGGGGCCGGCGGCAGATAGGTCCAGACCAGGCCATAAAGCGCCACCAGGACGGCCAGCCCCACCATCATCCGGTTGGCGTCCCCGGCGGCATTCACATGCAGCTTTTTGGACGCGGCGCCGCCGATCACCATGCCGCCGGCCAGGATGACCAGCACCGCCGCCGAAATCATCGATTGCAGGAACCAGATCACCGCGCCGGCGATGGTGAGGCCGCCCACGCCCGCGATGGTCAGCAGCAGGACCATTCCAGGCGTGCCGCGGAAAATTCCGGGCCGCTCCTCGGCACGGAACAGCGCGTCGGTGGCCACGATCGACCAGCCGGCGGCAAACGAAATCAGGAATCCGAGGATCATCACCATATCGGTTGCCCGGCGCCGGGTCAGTCAGGGCGCGGGCGACTTATGGCACTCAAAAAACCCGCCGGGCAACGCCCGGCGGGTCGAATGCGTGGCGATCAGTGTCGCACTCACCAGACGCCGGCGCCGTAGAAGCCCCGGCCGCCCCAACCGCCGCCCCAACCGCCGTAGCCATAGCCGACCGGCGCAAAGCAAACATTGACCAGGCGCCACTGCGGTCCCCAAGGCGTGCCGACCACCTGCCATTGCCGGCAGCCACCGTAGCCGTAACCGCCGTAGTAGCCGGCGCCCACCAATCCAGCGCCGACAAATCCAGCGCCCACAAAGCGGCGACCGCCCCACCAGCGGCCTCCGACCCAACGGCGACCGCCGACCCAGCCGGGGCCGCCAGCCCACCGGCGGCCGCCGACCCAACCGGGGCCGCCGACAAAACCAGCGCGGCGGATGCCGGGGCCGCCAACCCATCCGCCGCGGAATCCCCCACCGCGGACGCCGACAAATCCTCCGCCGCCCACGCGCCCGACGCCGGGACCGCCTCCGCGTCCGCGTTGTGCATCAGCGCTGCTAGCGAAACCCGCAACCATGATCGTGGCTGCGGCGAGCGATATCAGAACCTTTTTCATCGGGCATTTCCTCCATGCACGAACTCTAGGTTCCCATCCGGGGGGATGGTGCCAAGCGCCCCCGCTCCTGATCTATTGAACGCCTGTGGTGTGTCAAAAAGGTGCCTGAAAACAGTGGGTTTCTAACGATCCATTCACGGTGAGCTAAACGCTCGTTCAGAAAAATTGAATCTGACATACGGGCGTACCGTCAGTCGGCAAACGCGCAGCACGGTTGCTAGTTTGCATTTCAAGGCGGCGGTGCGTGATGCGCAGGAACAAGTCACACCCGTAAATTTGAATTGATGCGCTCGCACTACCGGGTCAGTTCGACGACCTTGTCCTTGATCGGCTTCGGCGTCGCTGCCATCCGCTTGATCAGCGCCGCGAGATAGTCGCCGTTCTCCGGACGCGGATCGAAGCCCAGCTTCTTCGCATCGGCGGCGAATTCAGGATCCCGCATGGTGCGGTCGAACGCGTTGCGCAACATCGCGTGCACCGCCGGTGGCAGATCGGGCGGTGCGAAGAACGGCCGGCCGATGCCTTCCGCGGCGTAGAGGAATTCGAGCGCCAGCTTGTCGTCCGGATTCTTGGCGTGATCGATGATGAAGGGGACGCCTCTGAGCTCGGGATTGGGCGCCGCGCCGCCCTGCAGCAGCAGCGTGATGACCTTGTCGGGAATCCAGGTCGGCCGCTTCGCGACGACGCCGTCGATGCCTTCGCAGATCGCCTCGACCTCGCCGCGCTCCATCGCGAGGTAGATCTGGTTCGAGCCGGCATAGCCGCCGACCAGCTTGAACTTCAGTCCGAGCAGCGCAGCAAGCGCACGCGGATAGGCGGTCGCCACCGTGCCGGCGCCGAGCGACCCGACATGCAGCTCGTTCACATAGAGGTCGTCGAGCGAGCGCACCTTCATGCCCGGCGAATTGTAGGCGAAGCAGACGCTCGTTTCCGTGAACGGCGTGCCGAGCCATGTGATCCGGGTCGCGTCGAAGCGGGCCTCCGGCACGCCGGCGACCGCGGCGCCGGCCACGCCTTTGTTCGAGATCGCGATCGCGGTGCCGTCCTTGGGCGCGACATTGTAGATGTGATTGGCCGCCACCAGTCCGCCGGCACCCGGCATGTTCTGCGGCACCACCGCGGGATTGCCTGGAAGGTGCCGGCCGATGTGGCGGGCAACCGCGCGGCCGAGGAGGTCGTAGGTCCCGCCCGGCGCGCTGCCGATCACCACGCGCACCGACTTGCCTGCCAGGTTGGGCTCGCTCTGGCCCAGCGCTGGCACAATGCCGGCGACAAGAACGACGACGCCGAGAGCCCATTTCCACATGGCAACCTCGAATAATTCACCCTGAAGAATGCGCAGGATAGCCGTGCTTCCGCCCACAAGTTAGGGGATCGGAACCGGGGATTGACACTGCATCGAATATTTGAGAATGAACGTTCATTCTCAGATTGCTGCTGTGCAATAATTCCCGGGGGTTAGCCGATATGCCGCGCACGCAGACCCAGGCCAAGCCGGCCCGGGCCAAATCCGACCGCCGGTCGGAGATCCTCGCTGCCGCCCAGCGCTGTTTCGTGCGCTCGGGTTTCCATGGCGCCTCGATGCAGGACATCTGCAACGAGGCCGGCATGAGCCCGGGCAATCTCTATCGCTACTTCCCGTCGAAAGAGGCGCTGATCGCCGGCATCGCCGAGCGCGACCGCGCCGAGGTCGCGCAGGAATTCGCCAGCGCGGATCTCTCGCGCGGCTTCTTCGCGGTGCTCGAAGGCATGGCCTATCACCATTTCTCCGAGCGGCCGGACGAGCAGGTGAAGCTCTGCACCGAGATCATGTCGGAGGCCCGGCGCAATCCGGAGATCGCACGCATCTCGGCCGCCTTCGACGCCGACGTGAAGAAATGGCTGATCGATCTCTTGCGCGCCGGCGCCGAGCGCGGCGACATCGCGCGCGATCTCGACTTCGACGCCGTGGCGACCATGCTGATGGTCATCGCCGACGGCGTCTGGTGGCGCCGCGCGCTCGAACCGGGTTTCGACGCCAAGGCGCTGCTGCCGATTTTCATGGATATCACGCGGCACATGCTGGGTAGCCGCACCCACAATCGCGTACGCGCCAAAGAGGGGGCGGGATGAAAGCAAGTCGCATCGCCGCGGTCGGTGTTGTCGCCGCCGCAGGACTATGGATCGCGTCCGGACACTTCCTGCCGCACGAGTCCGCGCATAGCAGTGCCGCCATTCGCAGCGACGGCGCGGCCAAAAAACTGTTTCGGGTCGCCGTCATCGACGCCAAGGTGGTCGATCACGCCCGCAAGCTCGTGCTCGCGGGCCGCACCGAGGCCGACCGGCGCGTGACCGTAGCCGCGCGCTCGGGCGGCGTGCTCACCGAATTGCGCGTGCGCCGCGGCACCCGTGTGGAGCAAGGCGACATCATCGCCGTCCTCTCCGACGACGCGCGCAAGGCGCAGGTGGCGCAGGCGGAATCGCTCGTGATCCAGCGCCGGACCGAGTTGGAAGCCAAGCGCAAGTTGATCGCGTCGGGCGCGGTGCCGAAGCTCGAGCTGGTCAATCTCGAGGCGCAGCTTGCGGCAGCCGAGGCCATATTGGCCGCGGCCCAGGCCGAACTCGAGCGCGCATTCGTGCGCGCCCCCTTCAGCGGCGTCGTGAATGACGTGACGGTCGAAGTCGGCGGCGCCGCGCTTCCGATGATGGGCCGCGAGATCGCGACCGTCGTCGCGCTCGATCCGATGCTGGCGGTGGTCGAGGTGTCGGAGCGCCGGCTTGCGGGCTTGCACGTCGGCGAAACCGCGGAGGTCAAGCTCATCACCGGCGAAAAGCTGTCGGGCAAGATCCGCTTCGTCGCCAAGACCGCAAGCCAGACCACGCGCACCTATCGCGTCGAGGTCGAGCTACCCAACCGTGACGGCGCGATTCCCGACGGCATCACCGCCGAGGTCGCGATTCCGGTCAAGGCGACGCCGGCGGCGCGGGTGCCGCGCTCCGCGCTGACCATCGCATCGACCGGCGACATCGGCGTTCGCACGGTCGGCGACGACGGAACCGTCGCCTTCAACCGGGTCACCATCGTCGAGGACGAGCAGACCTACATGTGGATCGCCGGCGTCCGCGACGGCGCGCGGGTGATCGTGCAGGGTCAGGATTTCGTCCGTGAAGGCCAGACGGTCGAGGCGGTCGCCGCGGCGGCGGAGGTCACCGCTACGGTGCAATAGCGTAACACCTGATCCGTCATCCTGAGGTGGCCGCGAAGCGGCCTTCGAAGGATGGACGGCCCGGGCCGTCGCCCTTCGAGGCTCGCTGCGCTCGCGCCTCAGGGTGACGGATCAAAAGATGAGAAGGCTGGAATGTCCCGCTTCATCGACTACGCCATCAATCACGCGCGGCTGACGATCGCGACGCTGGTGTTCCTGCTGGTCGCGGGCGCGGTCGCCTATGTGACGATCCCGAAGGAGGCGGAGCCCGACGTCCGCATCCCGATCATCTTCGTGCAGCTGTCCCAGCGCGGCATCAGCCCGGAAGATTCCGAGCGGCTGCTGCTGCGGCCGGTCGAGACCCAGCTCAAGTCGGTCGCCAACGTCAAGGAGATGCGCTCCACCGCCTATGAGGGCGGCGGCTATGTGCTGCTCGAGTTCGAGGCCGGCTTCGATTCCAAGGCGGCGCTCGCCGACGTGCGCGCCAAGGTCGACACCGCCAAGCACGATCTGCCGCGCGACGTCGACGAGCCGCAGGTCACGGAGGTCAATCTCTCGCTCTATCCGGTGCTGGTGGTCGGGCTTGTCCGGCGACGTGCCCGAGCGCACGCTGTTGCGCATTGCACGCTCGGCCAAGAACGCCATCGAGCAGGCGCCCGGCGTGCTGGCGGCGGAGCTGCGCGGCGCGCGCGACGAAGCGGTCGAGATCATCATCGATCCCATGCAGATGCGCGCTACGGCATCTCGCTCGATACGCTTGGTCAGATCACGCAATCGTTCAACACGCTGATCGCCGCCGGCGCGCTTGAAGGCCAGAGCGGGCGCTTCTCGGTCAAGGTGCCGTCGCTGTTCGAGCGCCCGCAGGACATCCTCAAAGTCCCGCTGGTCGCGTCGCAGAACGCGACGGTGACGCTGGCCGACATCGCGCAGATCAAGCCGACCTTCAAGGACGCGATCTCGATCACGCGGGTCAACGGCCGTCCCGCCATGACCATCGAGGTGTCGAAGCGCACCGGCGCCAATTTGATCGAAGTCGTCGATACGGTGAAATACATCGTCACGCAGATGCAGCGGACCTGGCCGGAGGCCGTGCACGTCACCTTCACGCAGGACAAGTCGAAGGTGATCCGGCAGATGCTGGGCGATCTGCAGAATTCGGTCGCGACCGGCGTGATCCTGGTCGCGGTGATCATCCTGTTCGCGCTCGGCTTCCGAGCCTCGCTGTTCATCGGCATCGCGATCCCGGCGTCGTTCCTGGCGGGCGTGCTCGGGCTCCAGCTGGCCGGCCTCACCGTCAACATCGTCGTGCTGTTCTCGCTGATCCTCGCAGTCGGCATGCTGGTCGACGACGCCATCATCGTCTCCGAATACGCGGAACGGCGGATGGCGGAAGGCATGGCGCCGAAGGAGGCCTATTCGCTCGCCGCCAAGCGCATGTCGGGCCCGGTGATCGCGGCGACGCTGACGCGCATCGCGGCGTTCTCGCCGCTGCTGTTCTGGCCGGGCGTGGTCGGCCAGTTCATGAAATATCTGCCGATCACGCTGATCGCGACGCTGTCGGCCTCGCTGGTGGTGGCGCTGTTCTTCACGCCAACGCTCGGCGCCTTGCTCGGCAAGGCGGCGGCGGTCAAGCACGACGAGCGCGCCAAGGATACCGGGCCCTATATGCGCACGGTGAAGTTCGCCCTGCGCCGTCCCGGCATGACCATGGCGCTCGCGGCGCTGGTGCTGGTCGCGGTGCAGATGGCGTACGGAAAATTCGGCCGCGGCGTCGAGTTCTTCCCGAATGTCGAGCCCGACTACGGCCAGGTGATCATACACGGCCGCGGCAATCTCTCGCTCGAAGAAAAGGACAAGCTGATCGCCGAGGTCGAGAAGCGCGTGCTCGAATTCCAGGGTCTCGCCACCGTCTATACCCGCATCGGTGATCAGCCGCGCGGCATGGGCGAACTGACCGAGGACACGATCGGCGTCATCCAGTTCGAGTTCGCGCACTGGACGACGCGGCGGCCGGGGCATGAGATCATGGACGCGATCCGCGCGCGCACCGCCGACATCCCCGGCATCCAGGTCGAGGTCACCGCGCCGCGCGCCGGTCCGCCGACCGGCAAGCCGATCCAGGTGCAGCTCTCGGCGCTCGATCCGGCGGTGCTGCCGGCGGCGGCGCGCAAGGTCGCGACCCTGCTCGCGGCGCGTAGCGACATCCGCGATCTCGACGACGGCCAGCCGCTGCCCGGCATCGACTGGACCATCCAGGTCGACAAGGCGGAAGCCGCCAAATACGGCGCCGGCGTCAACACCGTCGGCGCCGCGGTGCAGCTCGTCACCAACGGGCTGAAGGCGACCGAATATCGCCCTGCCGACAGCGACAAGGCGGTGGACATCCTGGTGCGCTTCCCGCCCGACCGCCGCAGCCTCGACCAGATCGACGAGCTGCATATCCAGACCCAGTCCGGACACGTGCCGATCGGCAATTTCGTCCAGCGCGTGCCGTCGCAGCGGGTCGGCTTCATTCATCGCGTCAACGGCAACCGCGTGACAACGGTGTCGGCGAACGTCGCCGAAGGCGTGCAGACCTCGCGTGTGCAGCAGGAGATCCAGCAGGAGCTGGCCAATGCCGATCTCGGTCCCGGCGTCCGCTTCAAGCTCAAGGGCGAGGACGAGGAACGCGAAAAGGCGTCGGCCTTCCTGCTCAAGGCGTTCGGCACCGCGATCTTCCTGATCTTCGCGATCCTGCTCGCGCAGTTCAACAAGCTGACCTCGGTCGGCGTCGTGCTCACGGCGGTCGTGCTCTCGACCTTCGGCGTCATGCTCGGCATGATGATCATGGGGCAGCCGTTCGGCGTTGTGATGGCCGGCATCGGTGTGATCGCGAACGCGGGCGTGATCGTGAACAACAACATCGTGCTGATCGACACCTACGACCGGCTGCGGCGCGAGGGCGTTGCCGCCTACGACGCGATCCTCGAAACCTGCCGCGAGCGCGCGCGGCCGGTGGTGCTCACCGCGGTCACCGCCATTCTCGGCGTGCTGCCGATCGCGTTCGGCGTCAACATCGAGTTCATGACCCGCGAGATCACCGTCGGCGCGCCGGCGACTCAGTGGTGGATCAACCTTTCCACCGCGATCGTGTTCGGGCTCGGCTTCGCGACCGTGCTCACCTTGATCGTCACGCCGGCGATGCTGATGGCGATCGAGAATATGCGCGAATGGCGCATCCGGTGGCTGGCGCGGCTGCCCCGTCTCCGCCGCGCCACGTCGTGAATGGCGCGGCCTGGCGCCGTTCGCTATCGCTTGGGGCGGCAGACGGCCAAAACAACAATCTAGATTGACATTCTATCGTGCGCCGGCACCAGCCGCGTGACCACAGTGAAATTTTGCTGACGTCCCATAATCTTTGCTTACACCGTTTTTACCACTCGCTGACTAAGACTCGCGAAGCGAAGAAATCGCTTTGTGGGGATAGACAATGCTCAACCGCGTTTCCATCAACGCGCTACTGAAATCCGTTATTTTGGTCCTGTGCGCGAGCCTGGTGCTCATCCTTTCGCTCGGCGCGTGGGATTCCTGGAAAAAGGTCAACATCGCGAACCGTATCGCCGGCGTCGCCGAAGTGTCGACGCACCTGTTCAAGGCGCTCCACAATCTACGGTCGGATCGCTCCCGCACCATCCGAATGGTGCTGGCGGATCAAACGAACACGCCTGAGAGTGCGCTGCTGGCGGAGGCGCGCGACGCCGAGGTGCCGGCCCTGAAGGCGGGACTGGCAAAGCTTCGGAGTATGTCGTTCCCCAACCAGCAGGCGATGGCCTCCGAGCTCGAACAGCGCTTCAATACGCTGACGAAGTTGCATGCAGAATCCATAGCCGCGGCTGCGCGGCCGAAGAGTGAGCGACCTCCCGGCCTGGCCAAGACGATCAACGATGAACTGACCGGATTGATCGCCTTCATCGAGCGTTCGACCGTTCAGCTCAACCGCCTGATAAAGCTCGAAGACGCATTCATCGATCAATTGATGGAGGTGAAGCAGCTCGCCTGGACCGTACGCGACCGAGGCGGCGATTCTTCAGTCATGGTGTCCAACGCGCTGTCGGGTCAAGCGCTGCCGCAGGAGCCATGGGTGTATTACAACGTCAATCTCGCCCGGGCTCAGCAGGCATGGGAGTCGCTGTTGCAGATGGCGGCGGGCCTGCCATTGCCGCCGGCGTTCAACGACGCCGTTGAGCTTGCCAAGCGTGAGTTCTGGGGCCGCGAATATACCGAATTGCGAACCAATACCCTCAAGCAGCTCATCGCTGACGAGAAGCCGAGCATCACCGTGGCAGCCTGGTCGGGAATGACGGTGCCGAAGCTCGCGACGTCGCTGGCTGTCGCCGAAGTGGCGCTTGATACGGCCAAGGAGCACGCGGCTCATCAGCACGCGGTCGCGATGCGAAGCCTCCTGCTGCAGCTCGGCTTGCTGCTGGTCGCGCTGGCGCTGGGTGCCGGCATGATCCTTCTGGTCACGGGGCGCGTCATCCGTCCGCTGGGCACGATCCAGCAGGCCATGGTGAAGCTCGCGGGCGGCGACTTCAACGTCGTCCTGCCCGGGCTTGACCGCAAGGACGAGGTCGGCGCCATCGCCAATGCCGTCGAGAAGTTCAAGGTGCTCGCGGTCGAGAAGGGGCGCCAGGACGCCGAGGAAGTCCTGCGGCGTCAGCAGGCGGAAGCCGAGATCCAGGCCAAGGCGGCCGAGGAGCGCGTCAAGGTCGCCGAGGAGCAGGCACGGGCATTCAAGGCGCTCGGCCTGGGACTCGGCCGGCTTTCGGAAGGCGATTTGACCTTCCGCCTGGACCAAAGATTTCCCGACGAGTACCGCGAGGTGAAGGACAATTTCAATACGGCGCTCGATCGGCTCTATGACACGATCCGCGCGATCGCGGAATCGAGCGGCGAGGTCGCCGGCGCTGCCGTCGAAATCTCATCCAGCACCAGCGATCTGTCGCAACGTACCGAGGAACAGGCCGCAAGCCTCGAGCGGACCTCGGCGTCGATGGAAGAAATCTCTTCCACCGTGAAGAACAACGCCGACAGCGCCCGCAACGCCAATCAGGTCACGGCCGGCACGCGCGAGTGCGCCGACCGCGGCGGCGAAGTGGTCGCCCAGGCGGTGCGCGCGATGTCGCGGATCGAGGAGTTGTCCACCAAGATTTCCGACATCATCGGCGTGATCGACGAAATCGCACGGCAGACCAACCTGCTCGCCCTCAACGCCGCCGTCGAGGCTGCGCGAGCCGGCGATGCGGGCCGCGGCTTCGCCGTCGTGGCTTCGGAAGTGCGCAACCTCGCGCAGCGCTCATCCGAGGCGGCCAAGGACATCAAGAGCCTGATCGTGAACAGCACCACGCAGGTTCAGGAGGGTGTCGACCTCGTCAACCGCGCGGGCAAGTCGCTCGGCGAGATCGTGGAATCGATCAAGCAGGTTGCGAGCATCGTCTCCGAGATCGCGTCCGCCAGCGCCGAGCAGTCGACGGGCATCGATCACGTCAACATCGCGCTCACGCAGATGGACGAGGTGACGCAGCAGAACGCAGCGCTGGTCGAGGAGAACGCCGCGACCTCCAAGGTGTTGGAGCAGCAATCCCAGGCGATGGCGGAGCGCGTGGCCTTCTTCAAGCTCGGCAAGGACGTCGCGTCCGCGCCGGCGGGCGCCGCGCGATCCAGCGGTTCATCATCCAAACGGGCGGCCTGACGATCGGGCCGTTATTCGGAGGCGCGAATTTGACCTGATGTCCGTCGCCGCTATCCTTCCCGCGGGACGATTCGCGAGAGCGGTAGTCGAATGCCGAAAGGCAAGCCGGGCAGGGCGATCAGGACGAAGTCCGCCACCAAAACCGCGCGCAGGGCGGAGCGGCGGCCGCGTACGCCGGCGGACGGCGCGAAGACCGCGCGCCGGCCCGGGCGCTCGGACGCAGCACGTCTTGCCGCCGAGGTCGAGCGTCTCGAACAAGAGCTCGCGGCCGCACGCCGCCAAGTCGTGGCGCTGCAGGCGCGCGCCGATATCGATCCGCTGACCGATCTGCCTAACCGCCGCGCGTTCGAGCGCGAGCTCACCCGCTCGCTCGCCTATGTGAGGCGCCATGGCGCCGGCGCCGCACTGCTTTATCTCGATCTCGACGATTTCAAGCGCGTCAACGACCGCCACGGACATTCCGCCGGCGACGCGATGCTGCGCGCGGTGACCAGTGTGCTCGGGCGCTACGTGCGCGAGTCCGACATCGTGGCGCGGATCGGCGGCGACGAGTTCGCGCTGCTGCTCTGGGGGTGCGATGAGGCCAATGCGGTCGCCAAAGCGCTGACACTGGAAGCCGCCGTCGATCGCACCACCGCGACGCACGACGGCGCGGTGCTTACGGTCGGAGCGTCGGTGGGCGTCGCCTTGCTGCTGCCGCTCGACCAGCCGGCCGCGACGATCGAACGGGCCGACCGCGCCATGTATGCGCGCAAGGCAGCACGGCGTGCGGCGCATGCGGCGGCGTGACGCCGCTCCCGTCTAAATCCAGCGTTAACTCCTTGGGAATCCGCGATTTTGCCGGCCCGGCACAATGTGCCACATTCGCAGGATGCCGGAGATGGACTATCGGGAAGCCGATCGCTTTCCGTGCGTTTGGAGGTTTCGATGTTGAAACAACACCAAGTCAGGGGCTTGGCCCTGCTCGCCGCATTTGGCGTGCTGGTCGGTGCGCCCTTGGCGCTCTCGCCTGTCCGCGCCCAGGATCCCGCGGCCGACTATCCGAACCGGCCGGTGCGGATCATCGTCTCGAACCCCGCCGGCGGCGGGATCGACACCGTCACGCGCGTCGTGACCGACCGGCTGACGGTGAAACTCGGGCAGCCGGTCGTCATCGAGAACCGCGGCGGAGCCGGCGGCAACATCGGCGCGGATGCCGTCTACACGTCGGCGCCCGATGGCTACACCCTGCTGGCCTCGGTGCCGGCGGCGCTCACGACCAACATCTTCATGTACAAGAAGCTGCCCTTCGATCCGGCCAAGTTCGAGCCGGTGGCGGTGCTCGGCACCTACCCGAATACGCTGCTGGTCAAGAATGATTTCCCAGCGAAGACGGTGCAGGAGTTCATCGCCTACGTGAAGGCCAATCCCGGCAAGGTCAACTACGCCTCGCAGGGCATCGGCACGACCTCGCATCTCACCGCCGAGCTCTACAATTCGCTGGCCGGCGCCAAGATGATGCACGTTCCTTATCGCGGCACCGCGCCCGCTCTCAACGATATCGTCGCCGGCCATGTCGATGTGATCTTCATGCAGCTTTCGTCGGCCCTGAAGCTGCACGAAGGCAAGCGCGCGCGCATCCTGGCGGTCACCACCGAGAAACGCCTCGACATGCTCAAGGACATCCCGACCATGATCGAGGCCGGCATCCCGAACTTCGTGTCCGACACCTGGCAAGCGATCAGTGCGCCGCCGGGAACGCCGCCGTCGATCGTCGCCAAGCTCAACAAGGCGATCAACGACGCCATGAACGATCCCGAGACCGTCAAACGCTTTACCGAGCTTGAGATCATCAAGGTCGGCGGCAGCCCCGCCGACATGCGCAAGCTGATCCAGGAAGAGATCCAGCGCTGGGGCGAGGTGATCAAGCGCGCCAAGATCACTGCCGAGTGATGCAGCAGCTCACGCGATGATGTCGGGCGTGAGCTGGTCCTCGATGAAGGAAATGCGGTCGCGCAGATAGAGCTTGCGCTTTTTCAACCGCTGCACCTGGAGCACGTCGGAGCCCGGCGTGACTTGCAGCGCCTCGATCGCGGAATCGAGGTCGCGGTGTTCCTGCAGGAGCCGCGCCAGTTGCTCGCGCAACTCATTTTCTTCCTCTGGGGTTATTGCCATCGCTTGCCGCGCGGTCGCCCCCTGCGGGGGCCACAACCTTGGGAAATTATCCCGATTTGTTCCTGTCGATTCAAGGCGGCACAACGGCGCTGACAGAGTGGTAACCCAGCAGGGGATTGCTGCGTTGCACAACCTAAACGAGCGTCGAAGTTCCGCCCGAACTGGTGTACAATCTTGTGGTCAGGCAGCCAATCTGACGCAAGGAGAAAAGCCACATGGCAATTCAAGCGCATCTTGCGGAACTCGAAAAAAGGCACCGGGCGCTGGAAGACGAAATCAACGAAGCGCTCACGCATCCGTCGTCGGATGACCTGAAGGTGTTGGAACTGAAGCGCCGTAAATTGCAATTGAAGGACGAGATCGCGCGCCTGCGGCAGGATGCCAGCGTTCATTAGCGCGCCCTTAGCGTAGAATTCCCGTAGAACCAAGCCGCTCAACCGCCCCTCGCGCGGTTGAGATGGCTTGGTCGTTGCCACTAGTGCCCCGCTTCCGAAGTTCGTGATACATCGCCGCACCCCTGACACGAACTTCGGAAGCAAAGGGGCACTAGCAAGCTAATGATTCTAGTGCCGCTTTTCGATTTGAAGTTCCTAGTCGAGTTTGCAGCAACTGCTGTAGGAACTTCAAATCGGCGGCGCTAGACCAAGAAAATCATGGAGGGAGCGATGACGCGCAAGCTGATATTTGCGGCAGCGGGCCTCCTGGCCGCGCTTGCGCTGGACGCGCCGACGCCGGCCGGGGCCCAGGCTTGGCCGTCGCGGACCGTCACCATCGTGGTGCCGTTCCCGCCGGGGGGCGGCGTCGACGTGCTGGCGCGCATCGCGGCCGAACGGCTATCGGCCGGCATGAAGGCGACGGTCGTGGTCGAGAACCGCCCCGGCGGCGGCGGCACCGTCGGCACCCGCGCGGTCGCGAAGGCGGCACCCGACGGCTATACGCTGATGATGGCGCATACCGGCACCATCGCCATCAACCCAAGCCTTTATGCCAATGCCGGCTACGATCCGCGCAAGGATTTCACCGCCATCGGGATGATCGCCTCGATGCCGGTCGCGCTGATCGCGCACCCATCGTTTCCGGCCCAGACCGTCGCCGACGTGATCGCGATAGCGAAGAAAGACCCGGGCAAGCTCAATTTCGGCACCTCGGCGATCGGCACCGGCGGCTATCTCACCGCCGAATATTTCAAGTCCGCCGCCGACCTGCAGATGCAGATTGTGCCCTATCGAGGTACCGCGCCGTTGATGAACGACCTGATCGGCGGGCATGTGCCGGTCTCGTTCGGCGTGCTGCCGCCGGCCATGGGCATGCTCCAGGCCGGCAAGCTGCGCGCCATCGCCGTCACCGGCACGCGGCGCTTCAGCCTGCTGCCGGACGTGCCGACCGCCTCCGAATCCGGGCTGCCGGGCTTCGATTCCGTCCTGCTCTACGGGCTGATCGGGCCGCCCGGAATGCCGGCCGCCATCGTCGATCGCCTGAACAAGGAACTGCGCGCCATGGCGGACACCGACCTGGTGAAGCAGCGCGTCCAGGCCGAGGGCGGCGACGTTCTGACGTCGACCCCGGCGGAATACGCGCAGAGCATCGACCGCGAAGAGGCGAAATGGTCGGGGCTGATCAAGAAGCTCAAACTGCGGGTGGAATAGTCCGGCGCGGGCGTCGACAGGGGAGGGATCATGTTTCGCGTCTTCGTATTGGCCGCGCTTGCAGCCTCGGTGATGGCCTGTGTCGCCGGCCAGGCCGTGGCGCAGACCTATCCGTCGCGCACCATCACGCTGATCGTGCCGTTCCCGCCGGGCGGTGGCAACGACACCATCGCGCGCCTGGTCGCGCAGGGTCTGACCAACGCGCTCGGCCAGCAGGTCGTGGTCGAGAACCGCGGCGGCGCCAACGGCGTCATCGCCATGCGCCAGGCCGCGAAGGCGCCGCCCGACGGTCACACGCTGGTGTTCGCGAATTCCTCGTCGACCTCGATCAACATCGCGCTCTATTCGAATCCCGGCTACGACGTGCGGCGCGACTTCGTGCCGATCGGCAATATCGCGCAGATGGGCGTCGGCATCGTCTCGCATCCGGATTTTCCGGCGAAGTCGGTCGCCGACCTGGTCGCGCTCGCCAAGAAACAGCCGGGCAAGCTCTCATTCGGGACCTCGCCGCCCGGCAGCGGGTCGCATCTGTCGGCCGAGCTGTTCAAGGCGATCACCGGAATCGACGTGACGCTGGTGCCGTACAAGGGCGCCGCCGCGCTCACCACCGACGTGCTCGGCAACCACATCCCGGTCATGTTCAGCGTGATGCCGCCAGCGCTCGGTAACATCCAGCAAGGCAAGCTGCACGTGATTGCGGTGACCACGCCGACGCGCATGACGCTATTGCCCAAGTCGCCCACGGTCGCGGAATCCGGGCTGCCGGGTTTCGCCGCGGTGCTGCGCTACGGCCTGCTTGCGCCGGCCGGCACGCCGCGCCCGATCATCGACCGCATCAATGCGGAGCTGCGCAAAATCGTCGGCTCCGCCGACATGCTCGACCGCCTCTCCAAGGAAGGCAGCGATCCGGTGGTGTCGTCGCCCGAGGAATACGCTGCCGACATGGTGCGCGAGGACGAGCTGTGGGGCCCGTTGATCCGCAAGCTCGGTATCAAGGTGGATTGAAGCGGCGATTTTTCTTTCGTCATGGCCGGGCTTGTCCCGGCCATCCACGCCTTGTTGCTGAAATTGAAGACGTGGATGCCCGGCACAAGGCCGGGCATGCGGCCGTCGAGACTTCTACGGCTTGATCACCGTCCGCGCGCGCTCGACGAGTTCGCGCGGCGTGGCGTAGAGCTTCGTCACGATATCCTGCACCTGCTGGCCCGACAGCGGCGTGATCGAGATTTTCATCTTGGCCGCGTCGGCGAGGAACTGCTGGTCCTTCATCGTGGCGTCGAATGCCGTGCGCAGGATCTTGATCTGCTCCGGCGGCGTGCCGGGCGGAACGATATAGGAGCGCTGGAACACCTGCTGGCTGACGACCAGCTCGGCGACCTTGCGGTCGTTCTCGTTCTTGACGAACGTCCAGATGGTCGGGACGCCAAGATCGGTCAGCTCCTGCTGCGGATCGAGACCCACCTGCACCAATATGTTGAGCTTCTTTTCGCGCAGCCAGTCGCCCTTCTGCGACTTCACGCTCGACCAGTCCCAGCCGCACAGCCCGTCGACTTCGGCGCGTTCCATCGCGAGCGCGATGTCGACCGTGCCCTTGTAGCCGGCGACGACACTGAACAGGGTTCCGGCGGTGTGGTTATGCAGAAAGGCGTAGTCGCGGGTCGCGCCGCCGGCGGAGCTGGCGCCGAGAATGGTCTTATTCTTCTGGGCGGCGGCGAACGTGTTGATCTTCGAATTCTGGAAAGTCGCGCAAACGCGCACGCCGGTGTCGGCGGTGCCGATATAGATCACCTTGGTCGGATCGAACTGCGTCATCGGCTTGTCTTCGAGCAGCGGGCCGACGATCGCGCCCGGCATCAGCGCGCCGACGCTGCCGCCGTCCTTGGGCGCGACGGTCGAGATGTAAATGCCGGCGCGGGTCGAGCCGGCGCCCGGCATGTTCTTGACCACGATGGTGGGATTGCCGGGGATGTGGCGCGCCAGATGACGCGCGACCGCGCGGGCGTAGATGTCGTAGCCGCCGCCGGAGTCGCCGCCGACGATGAACTCGATGGTCCGGCCGGCGTAGTAGTCCTGCGCCATGGCGGGAGCGGTCCCGAGCGCGGCGGCGATCGTGCCGGCGACGAGGCAGGGCAGGGACTTTGCAAGTGCGAACGGCATTTCAGGCTCCCGGACGAACAAGGCGCGAAACGCTAGAGCATCGGCGGGCGCGGGACAACCAGATCGCCGTCCGGCGCTTGCGGCGTTGCGTCGCTTATACGGAACGCCGGCGCGAAACTACTGCCTGATCGCGCGCCGCCCCTGTTCGACGACGTTCTTCGGCGTCCCGTAGAACTTCTGCACGAGTTCCTGCACCGTCGCGCCCGGAAGCGGCGAGACGTCGATGCGAAGCTTCTTGGCGTCGGCCAGGAACTGCTCGTCGCGCATGGTGTCGTCGAATGCCTTGCGCAGGATCGCCACCTGGGCCTCAGGCGTTCCCATGGCGACGAAATACGGCCGCTGAAACGCCTGCTGGCTGACGATCAGTTCCATGACCCGGCGGTTGTCGTCGTCTTTCATGTATTGATCGAGCCGCGGCACGCCCATCTTGGTCAATTCGTCGTTCGGCGTGCGGGCCGATCTGCAGGAGGAAGTTGAGCTTGCCGTCGCGGATCCATTCCGGCTTCTGCGCCTTGGCGCTCGACCATTCCCAGCCGCAGGCGCCGTCGACTTCCAGTCGCTCCATCGCCAGCGTCACGTCGAGCGTGCCCTTGTAGCCGGGGACGACGCTGAGCGGCGCGCCGGTGGTGGCGCGGACCATGTAAGCGAAATCGTGCACGGCGTCGCCCGGCGCCACGCCGCCCAGCACCATTTTCTCCGTCATCGCCTGCTTGAACGACCGCACCTTCGACTTGTCGTAGGTGACGCAGATGCGCGTGCCGCTGTTGGCGGTGCCGAGATAGGTGACCTTTGCCGGATCGAACATCGACTGCGGCTTGTCGTCGAGCAGCGGACCGACGATCGCGCCTGGCGTCACGGCGCCGATCGATAGTCCGTCCTTCGGCGCGACGGTGCTGATGTGGACGCCGGCCTTGGCGCTGCCGGCGCCCGGCATGTTCTTCACCACCACGGCCGGGTTGCCGGGAATGTTGCGGCCGAGATGGCGGGCGACGGCGCGCGCGTAGATGTCGAAGCCGCCGCCGGGATAGTTGCCGACCACGAGGTCGATGGTCTTGCCGGCGTAGTAGTCCTGCGCCGCCGCCGGGATCGCGGCGACGACAAGTCCGGCTGCTGCGGCGATCAGGCTTGCCTGCAGATAATTTGCGCATCAAATTCTCCCCCTATGGCCGGATCACGCGCTTGGCGCGCTGCACCACTGCGTCCGGCGTCGCCGCCAGCCGGTCGATCACGGCCTGGATCTTGCCGCCGTCGAGCGGAAGGATGTCGATGCCGGTCTTCTCGGCGTCGGCGCGGAATTGCGGGTCCTTCATCGTCGCCATGAAGGCGGTGCGCAGCGTCGTGAGCTGCGCCGCGGGCACGCCGGGCGGCGCGATATAGGAGCGGTGGAACACCTGCTGGCCGGTGATCAACTCGACTACCTTGCGGTCGTCGTCGCTCTTGATGAAATTCCACAGCGGCGGCACGCCGCGGCTGGTGAGCTCCTCGTCGGGGTCGTGGCCGATCTGAACGTGCACGTTGGCGAGGTTTTCCTTCAGCCAGCGCGCGCGCTGCGACTTGAAGCTCGCCCAGTCCCAGCCGCAGGCGCCGTCGACCTCGCGGCGCTCCATCGCGAGCCCGATATCGCTCGTGCCCTTGTAGCCGGTGACGATCGAAAGCTGCGCGCCGGTGACGTTCTTCACCATGAAGGCGTAGTCATGCGTGCCGTCGTTGATCGCGGCCGAGCCGATGACGGTCTTTCGCTTGAGTACGTCGTCGAACGATTGCAGGCCGGCGTCCTTCATGGTCACGCAGATGCGGGTGCCGTAGTTGGCGGTGCCGATGAACAGCGCCTTGGTCGGATCGAACGTCGAGTCCGAACGTCCGTCGAGCAGCGCCGACATGATCGCGCCCGGCGTCACCGCGCCGATCACGGTGCCGTCCCGCGCCGCGGTTTGGGTGATGTGCATCCCGGCCTTGGCGCTGCCCGCGCCCGGCATGTTGCGCACGACGATCGTGGGGTTGCCTGGGATATGCCGGGCAAGATGCCGCGCGACCGCGCGCGCATAGATGTCGTAGCCGCCGCCGACATAGTGGCCGACGATGAAATCGATGCTCTTGCCGGCGTAGAAATCTTGGGCGGCGGCGTGCGGCGGCGCGAGCGCTATTCCGGCAGCCGCGGCCAGCAGGCCGACTTCCCATCGTCCCGTCATCGAAAACTCCTTGTTCAAGGACGGATCGCCGCGCGTGCCGCCTGCACGATGTTCGTCGGGGTCGCGTGCAGCTTCTGCACGATCTCCTGCACCTTCGCGCCCGAAAGGGATGAAATGTCGATGCGAAGCTTGTCGGAATCCGCGAGGAATTGCGGGTCAGCCATGGTCGCGTCGAACGCGCTGCGTAGGATACCGAGCGGTGCGGCGGGGATTTCCGGCGGCGCGATATAGGAGCGCTGGAACACCTGCTGGCCGATCACAAGCTCGACCACCTTCCGATTGGTGTCGTCCTTGACGTAGTCCCATACGTGTGGAACGCCCATCTTGGTGAGCTCGTCGTTGCGATCGAGCCCGATCTGCAACAGCACATTGAGCTTCCCGTCGCGCAGCCAGTCGCCGCGCTGCGCCTTGACGCTCGCCCAGTCCCAGCCGCAGGAGCCGACCACTTCGCCGCGCTCCATCGCGAGCCCGATCTCGGTGGTGCCGTGATAGCCGGAGACGACCTTGTAGTTCGCGCCGGCGGTTCGCCGCAGCATATAGGCGTAGTCATGCGTGGACTCGTTCGGCGACACCGCGCCGAACGGCACCTCCTTCTTGCCGCCGCGCACGTCGTCGAAGCTCTTGATGCCGGCCGGCGCCCAGCCCACGCAGACGCGGGTGCCGTTGTTGGCGGTGCCGAGATATTGCACCCGTACCGGATCGAACAGGATCTCGGGCTTTTCTTCTAGCAGCGGACCCATCACCGCGCCCGGCATGATGCCGGCGATGACGGTGCCGTCCTTGGGCGCGATCTTGGCGAGGAAGCCCGCCGCCCGGCCGCTGCCGGCGCCCGGCATGTTCTTGACCACGATGTTGGGCTTGCCCGGAATGTGCCGGTTGAAGTGACGCGCCAGCGCCCGCCCGTAGATGTCGTAGCCGCCGGCCGGCCCGGAGCCGATGATGAGATCGATGGTGCGGCCGGCATAGTAGTCTTGCGCCATGGCTGGCGTCGCGGCGCACGCGCCGAGCGCGGTGAATACCGCGAGCAGCGTGCGGCGATGGTTCAACGACAGCATGGTGGCGTTCCCTCGTTTCGTTCTGTTGTCAGGGATTGATCGCAGCGCGGGCGAGGCCGATGACCTCCGGCGAAGACGCATAGAGATTGCGCACGACCTCCTGCACCCGCTCGCCCGACAACGGCGCCACGTCGATGCGCAGCTTGGCGGCCTCGGCGAGGAACTGCGGGTCCTTCATGGTGGCGTCGAAGGCCTTGCGCAGGATGGCGAGATTGGCCGGCGTGGTCCGCGGCGGCGCGATGAAGGAGCGATGGAACACGGTCTGGCTGAGGATCAGCTGCAGGACTTTGCGTGTCGTGTCATCGTGCGCGTATGTCATGATGTGCGGAACGCCGAGCTTGGTGAGCTCCTCCATCGGCTCGATGGCGTCCTGGATGAGGACGTTCACGGCCTTGTCGCGCACCCATGCCGGCTTTTGCGACTTCAGGCTCGCCCAGTCGAAACCGCAGAACCCTTCGATCTCGCCGCGTTCGAGCGCGATCGAAAGGTCGGTTGTGCCCTTGTAGCCGGTGACCATGTCCCAGATAGCGCCGGTGGTCTTCCTGTGCAGGTAACCGTAGTCGCGGGTGGAATCGTTCGACTGTCCGCCGCCGAACACGGCCTTGAGCTTGCGCGCGTCGTCGAACGTCCTGACCTTCGAATGCTTGCCCGATACACAGACGCGGACGCCATTGTTGACGTTGCCGATGTACATGACCTCGGTCGGATCGAACAGCTTCTCCGTTTTCGGGTCGAGCATCAGATCCATGACCGCGCCCGGCATGATGTTGGCGATCACGGTGCCGTCCTTGGGCGCGACGTTGGCGATGAAGCCCGCCGCGCGGGCGCTGCCGGCGCCCGGCATGTTCTTTGGCACGATGTTTGGATTGCCCGGGATGTGGCGGCCGAGGTGCCGCGCCACCGCGCGTCCGTAGATGTCGTAGCCGCCGCCGGGCGGCGCGCCGACCAGGAGTTCGATCGACCTGCCGGCGAAGAAATCCTGCGCCGGGGCGGGGAGGGCGGTTAACGCCGCCAACGCGGCAAGGATTGCGGTCGCGGCGATGGGTCGGGCGCGGAATGGCAGCATTGGCCTTCTCCCCGGGCGTTCTTTGAATGCCGGGAAAGGCTAGGTGATCCAGGGATCGGGAACAACAGGCGGCGGCTGCGGCGGTGGGTCGCCTACACCCCCTTCGCCATCTCCCGCAGCTTGAACTTCTGGATCTTGCCCGTGCTAGTCTTCGGCAGCTCCGTAAACACCACGTAGCGCGGGCATTTGAAGCTCGCGAGGTTCGCCCGGCACCATGCGATCAGCTCGTCGGTGGTCGCGGTCTGCCCGGGCTTCAGCTCGACGAAGGCGCAGGGCGTCTCGCCCCATTTCTCGTCGTCCTTGGCGACCACGGCCGCGGCCGCCACCGCCGGATGCTTGTAGAGCGCGTCCTCTACCTCGATCGAGGAGATGTTCTCGCCGCCGGAGATGATGATGTCCTTGGAGCGGTCCTTGATCTGCATGTAGCCGTCGGGATGCATCACCGCGAGATCGCCGGAATGAAACCAGCCGCCGGCGAAGGCCTTGTCGCTCGCGGATTTGTTCCGGAGATAGCCTTTCATCACCACGTTGCCGCGGAACATGATCTCGCCGATGGTCGCCCCGTCGCGCGGCACCGGCGCCATGGTGTCGGGGTCGATCACGTCGAGCGCCTCGAGCTGCTGGTAGCGCACGCCCTGCCGCGCCTTCTTCGCGGCCTGCGCGGGGAGGTCGAGCTTGTCCCATTCCGCGTGCCAGTCGTTCACGGCGGCCGGGCCATAGGTTTCCGTGAGCCCGTAGAGATGCGTCACGTTGAAGCCCGCGGCCTTCATGCCGGCGAGCACCGCCTCCGGCGGCGGCGCGGCCGCGGTGAAGAACTCGACCACATGCGGCAACGGCTTCTTCTCGGCGGCGGGCGCATTGAGCAGCGTGGACATGACAATGGGTGCGCCGCAGAGATGCGTCACCTTGTGGGTGGCGATGGCGTCGTACATCGCCGGCGCGCGCACCGCGCGCAGGCAGACATGCGTGCCGGCGACCACCGAGAGCGACCAGGTGAAGCACCAGCCGTTGCAATGGAACATCGGCAGCGTCCAGAGATAGACCGGATGCTTGCCCATCACGCCGGTGACGACGTTGCCGACCGCAAGCAGGTAGGCGCCGCGGTGATGATAGACCACGCCCTTGGGATCGCCGGTGGTGCCGGACGTGTAGTTGAGCGAGATCGCGTCCCACTCGTCGCCCGGCATCTGCCAGGCGAACGCGGGATCGCCATCCTTGATGAAATCCTCGTATTCGATCGAACCGATGCGCTCGCCCGTGCCGGCGTATTCCGGATCGTCGAAGTCGATCACGAGCGGCTTCACCTTGGCGATGCCGAGCGCATCCTTCACCGTTTTCGAAAACTCGCGGTCGACGATCACCACCTTGGCGTCGGCGTGATCGAAGATGAATCCGATGGTCGCGGCGTCGAGCCGGGTGTTGATGGTGTTGAGCACGCCGCCGCTCATCGGCACGCCGTAGTGCGCTTCGAGCATGGCTGGGGAATTGGCGAGCACGACCGCCACGGTGTCGCCGCGGGTGATGCCACGCTTGGCAAGCGCCGAAGCGAGCCGCCGCGAGCGGGCGTAGAAGTCCCGGTAGCTGATGCGCCGCGCGCCGTGGATGATCGCGGTGTGCTCGGGGAACACCGCCGCCGCGCGCTCCAGGAAAGTCAGCGGCGTCAGCGGCTGGAAATTTGCCGGGTTGCGGTCGAGATCGACGTCGTAGGGCGTTGTTTGCGCCATCGCTTGGTCCTTGGTCCCCCGGGCGTCTGCAAAATAGCCACGGGAGCGCGCCGGGATCAATCGTCTGCTCTCAGACCGGTATGACCCCAAGCACGCCGCTTCGGATCAGTTCCAGCGAGATCAGGAACATCAGCACGTAGGCGATCTTGTAGAACGTCTCATGCGGCACCCGCCGCACCAGCCAGATGCCGAGGAAGTTGGTCGCGATCGCGAGCGGCAGCAGCAATGCGGATGTCAGCAGCGTCTGCACGGTGAACTGCCCGAGCGCGGAATAGGCAATGAGCTTCATCCAGTTCAGCGCTGCGAAGAAGATCAGCGTGGTGCCGACCAGCGTCATCTTGTCGAGCTTCTGGGGCAGCATGAACAGTTGAAACGGCGGCGCGCCGGCCTGCGCCAGCGTCGAGGTGATGCCGGTCATCGCGCCCCAGAACACGCCGGCCGCGGCGCGCGGCTTCTTCGGCTCCGCCGGAACGCGGCCGAACCAGGTGTAGAGCACGAACGCCAAACCGATGGTGCCCACCATGATCCGCACATGCGAGTCGTTGAGATAGCGGGCAAGGAAGTACGCCGCCACGACGCCGATCGTGCCGCCGACCATCAGCACTTTCAGATTCCAGCTGCTGTATTCGCGCCGGTACACCCAGGCCGAAATCGCGTCCTGCACGATCAGGATCGGCTGCACGATCGCTGCGGCTTGCAGCGGCGGGATCGCAAGCGCCATCAGCGGCGTCGAGATCATGCCGATGCCGGAAAACCCGCCCTTGCCGATGCCAAGGATGGTGATGGCCGGGATCGCCAGCAGGTAGAACCAGGGGTCGGTGATGACGGACATGCGGGGGGAGGGGGCCGGAAGGCGGGAACGAGCCGCATGTATAGAGGACGCGGCGGCCGGCGCCACCCGCTTTCAATGCATGGCTACTGCACCGCAGCCGCCTGCCGCAGTCCCTCGATCATCGAGGTCCGCAGCAGCATCTGCTTCGAGCGCTCCGGGTCGGCGGCGACGCCGCGCATATGCGCCATCACCTCCTTGCGCTGCTCCGGGTCCCAGAGCTGCATGCGGATGCGGTTCTGGTGCGATTGCGCCAGGATTTCCGCCACGGCCACCGGCCGCCGCTGGCGCGTATAGAGATCGAGCAGTTTGTCACATTCGCCGTTGCAGACGCGCGCGAGCTTTTCGGCGAGGTTCACGGCGTCATGGATGCCGCCGTTCATGCCGAGTCCGCCGGTCGGCGGCGTGACATGCGCGGCGTCGCCGGCGAGCACGATACGGCCCTTGCGGTAGTCCGGAACGATGCGCTGGTGGATCTTGTAGTTGCGCTTCTCGCGCACCTCATAGGGCTCCGGGCGCTTGAGGATGCCCTGCATGCGCGACTCGATCACGTCGTCGGTCAGGTCGACGTCGGCCTCGCCGGGGCGCGGATAGAATGTGCAGCGCCATTCGTCGCGCAGCCGGAACATGCTGCCGGCGTCGAGCCAGGTCCAGGTGTAGTTGGCGCCGACCAGTTCCGGGATCTCGTCCTCGAAACGGAACGGCGTGGTGATCAGCGTGGTCGAATGTTCGTAGGTGAAGCCTTCGAGCGGAAACCCGAGAGTGCGGCGCACGACGCTGTGCGCGCCGTCGGCGCCGATCAGGTAGCGGCCTTCGAATTCTTGGCGTTCGCCGTTCACGATCGCGCGCGCGAAGACCTTGTCGTCGTCCTGGCCGACCTCCGTCACCTCCGCGCCGAGATGGAAGTCGACCAGGCCGGAGGCGCGCGCATGCTCGAACAGGATCGGCGAGAGATTGTACTGCTCGCATTGCAACCGGTAGGGATGCCGCGTGTGGTCCTTGATCGCGGAGAGATCGAACGTCACCCGCTCGCGGGTTCCGAGGTGGATCACCTGCCAGCTGTCGGCGGTGACGCCGAGCTTGATGTAGTCGTCGGCGACGCCGATCTCGTCCAGCATGTCGAGCGTCGGCGGATGCACGGTCGAGGCGCGCAAATCGCGCGGCGTCTCCGGCGACGCCTCCAGAACGATCGAAGGGACGCCGGCGCGGGCCAGACAGACCGCGGAGACCAGACCGACTGGTCCGGCTCCGACAATGATGACGCGGTTTCGATCCGGCATTGTTCTCTTCGTGGATTGTTTCTTCTGGTTCTCTTCGTGGAGTGTTTCTTCTTGGATTTTGGAACCACGGTCTATTTCACGTGTGCAGCTTGCAAAAACGAGGTTGCAGAATGACAATGTTGGACTTGCAAAGAAACAACAAAATCGCGGCGCGTCATCTTGCTGCACAGGGAGCGAACCCATGGATGCCCGCACCAGCCGCTACCATGACGAGTATGAGCGCTGGCGGCGCGATCCGGACGCGTTCTGGGCGGACGCCGCGCGCGATATCGACTGGTATGAGCCGCCCAAGCGGGTCTTCGATCCGGCGGCTGGTGTCTACGGCCGCTGGTTCCCGGATGCCGTGTGCAACACCTGCTGGAACGCGGTCGACCGCCATGTGATGCGCGGGCGCGGCGCGCAGCCCGCGATCATCCACGATTCGCCGCTCACCGGAACCAAGCGCATCCTCACCTACGACCTCCTGCTCACCGAGGTGCAGGTGCTGGCGGCGCTGCTGCGCGACTTCGGCGTGGAGAAGGGCGACCGCGTCGTCCTCTACATGCCGATGGTGCCGGAAGCGGTGATCGGCATGCTCGCCTGCGCCCGCATCGGTGCCGTGCATTCGGTGGTGTTCGGCGGCTTCGCCGCGCGCGAGCTTGCGACCCGCATCGACGACGCCAAGCCGAAGGCGATCCTCTCCGCGAGCTGCGGGATCGAGACCGGCGGCCGCATCGTCAAATACAAGCCGCTGCTCGACGAGGCGATCGCGCTCGCTTCGCACAAGCCCGATGCGTGCCTGATCCTGCAACGGCCGCAGGCGCCAGCGGACATGGTCGCCGGCCGCGACCACGACTGGAAGGCGCTGCGCGACCACGCCATCGTGTTCGCCAAGTCGGTGTGGGACTGCGTGCCGCTCGCCGCCACCGATCCGCTCTACATCCTCTACACGTCAGGCACCACCGGCCGCCCGAAAGGCGTGGTGCGCGACAACGGCGGCCACATGGTCGCGCTCAACTGGTCGATGAAGAACATCTACGCCATGCGCCCGGGCGAGGTGTTCTGGGCCGCGTCCGACGTCGGCTGGGTGGTCGGCCACAGCTACATCGTCTACGCGCCGCTGATCTACGGCTGCTCCTCGATCATGTACGAGGGCAAGCCGGTCGGCACGCCCGATGCAGGCGCGTTCTGGCGCGTGATCTCCGAATATCATTGCGCGACGCTGTTCACGGCGCCGACCGCGTTCCGCGCCATCAAGAAGGAAGACCCGCAGGGCAAATTTGTTTCGCAATACGACCTCAAGCATTTCCGCGCGCTGTTCCTGGCCGGCGAGCGCGCCGATCCCGACACCGTAACCTGGGCGCAGAACCTGCTCGGCGTGCCGGTCATCGATCACTGGTGGCAGACCGAGACCGGCTGGACCATCGCCGGCAATCCGCTCGGGCTCGGCCTCCTGCCGGCGAAGCCCGGCGCGGCCGGCGTGCCGATGCCGGGCTACGACCTGCGCGTCGTCGACGAGCAGTGCAAGGAGGTTCCCGCGAACACGATGGGCTCGCTCGTGGTGAAGCTGCCGCTGCCGCCGTCGTGCCTGCCGACGCTGTGGCAGCAGGACCAGCGTTTCGAGGAAAGCTACCTCGCGGAGTTTCCCGGTCACTACAAGACCGCCGACGCCGGCTTCCGCGACGGCGAGGGCCTCGTCTACGTCATGGGCCGCACCGACGACATCATCAATGTCGCGGGGCATCGGCTTTCGACCGGCGGCATGGAGGAGGTGCTGGCCGCGCACCAGGACGTCGCCGAATGCGCGGTGGTCGGCATCGCCGATGCGCTCAAGGGCGAGGTGCCGGCAGGCTTCGTGGTGCTCAAGGCCGGCGTCAACCGTCCGGCGTCGGAGATCGAGCAGGAGTGCTGCGGCCTCATCCGTGAGAAAATCGGCCCGGTGGCGTCGTTCAAGCTCGCGCTCGTGGTGGCGCGGCTGCCGAAGACGCGCTCGGGAAAAATTCTCCGCGGCACGATGAAGAAGATCGCCGACGGCGAGCCATGGACAATGCCGGCGACCATCGACGATCCGGCGATCCTGGACGAGATCGGTGCGGCATTGAAGGGCCGCGGCATCGGCAACGCGTAGTTGGCCGGTCTTGCGGAACGTCTGCGGGCGGCTCCCCGCATGCTGCAGACTCTGGTAGTCTCTCGGTGCCGCGGCTTGCAGGCCGCCGTGAAGATAAAGAATGCTGGCAACAATTCAGCATCATGACGGGAGGACAGCGCGATGTCGGACCTCAAGATCAAGGTGAACGGACGCGAATCGACGGTGTCGGCGAGCCCGGACACGCCATTGCTCTATGTGCTGATGAATGAGCTCTCCTTGCGCGGGCCGCGCTTCGGTTGCGGTCTGGCGCAATGCGGCTCGTGCTCGGTGCTCCTCGATGGTGTCGAGATTCGCGCCTGCGTCACGCCGATTGCCAACGTCGTGGGCAAATCCGTGACCACGCTCGAAGGCCTTCCGGCGCTCTACGCGGAACAGAAGCGGCTGCCGCAGGCGCCGGCGTTGCATCCGCTGTCGCAGGCTTTCCTCGATCAGCAATCGCCCCAGTGCGGCTATTGCTATAACGGCATGACGATCAAGGCCGCCGAGCTGCTGGCGCAGAATCCCAAGCCCAGCGAGGCGCAGATCCGCACCCACATGAATGGGCACATCTGCCGCTGCGGCACCTATCCGCTGATCCTCAAGGCCATCCAGCTTGCTTCCACTCGCATGGCGGGAGACGTGCGATGAACGCCCTTTTGATGGAAGGATTTTCGCGTCGTGACCTGCTCAAGGGCGGCGGCGCGCTGATCGTCGGCTTCAGCCTTGCCGGCGTCCCGGGAATTGCATCCGCCGCACGCGGCGATGCCGCGGGCCCGCCCGATCCGAATGCGGTCGATACCTGGATCGCAGTCCATGCCGACAACACCGCCACCGTGTATTTCGGCAAGTGCGAGCTTGGCCAAGGCAACACCACCGGCATGCTGCAGATCGCGGCCGAAGAGCTCGACCTAGCGATGAGCCAGATTTCGGCGGCCCGCCTCGATACCCACGTCACGCCTGACCAGGGTGCCACCAGCTCAAGCTCCTCGATCGAACGTGGCGGTCCACAATTGCGTGCGGCGGCGGCGGAAGCGCGCCGGGCGTTGCTCCTGCTCGCGTCGCGCCGTCTCGGCGTGCAGGTCAACAGCCTCGTGGTCTCGGATGGGGTCGTTTCGGTCGACGGGGAGGGCAACTTCCGCGCGGTCAAGTATGGCGATCTCCTCGGCGACAAGCCGTTCAACGTCAAATTCACGGGGACGGCGCCGCAGAAGCCACCACATCGCTACAAGCTGGTCGGGACGCGGGCGGCGCGTGTCGACCTGCCGGACAAGATGAGCGGACGCTACGAGCTCGTCCATCATCTGCGTGTTCCCAACATGCTCCACGGCCGCGTGGTGCTGCCGCGCGGACAACGCGCGTTCGGGGCCGGCGCCAAACCGCTGAGCGTCGACGAAAGTTCGATCAAGGACATCCCGACCGCGCGTGCGGTGCGCAAGGGCGATTTCGTGGGAGTGGTCGCGGAGAACGAGTGGAATGCGATCAAGGCCGCGCAGGCGCTCAAGGTGACGTGGCAGGACGGCCCGGAACTGCCGGGCAATGCCAACCTGTTTACCCATATGCGTGCGCAGAAGACGACCGACACCGTCATCGCCAACCGTGGTGACGTCGACAAAGGCTTTGCGGGCGCGGCGCATCAGCGCTCGTCGGCGTATTTCTGTCCGTATCAGGGGCACCTTCCATTCGCGCCGAATTGCGCGCTCGCCGACGTCCGCGCCGACGGCGCTCTGGTCCGGTCGTCGACCCAGGACGTCTACAATGCGCGCGCGATGCTGGCCCGTGTGCTCGACATGCCGCCCGAGAAGGTTCGGGTGCAGTACTACGAAGGCTCCGGCACCTTCGGACGGAGTTGCTACGAGGATGCCGCGCAGGCCGCCGCAATCATGTCGCAGGCGGTTGGCCGGCCGGTGCGCGTCCAATACATGCGCTGGGACGAGCACGGCTGGGACAACTACGGTCCGGCCCACCTCGCCGAAGTGCGTGCGGCCGTCGATGCCGAAGGCAAGCTCGTGGCCTACGAATATCACGGCTGGCAGCACGGCTGGACCGTGACCTCGACGATCCAGGACATCGCGACGCAGAAGCCGGGCGTCGAGCGAGCGTCGGGCTCCGCCTCGATCACGGTCAACCCGATGAGCACGGGTTCGATGTATGTCGTGCCGAACCGTCGCGTCATCAGTCATGCGGTGCCGATGCAGGGCTATCTGCGCGGCGCCGCGCTGCGCTCGCCGCTCGACCTGTCGTTCGCCTTCGCGTCCGAGCAGACCATCGACGAGCTCGCGCATGCGCTGAAGATGGACCCGTTCGAGTTCCGGCGCAGGAACATCGGCGACAAGCGCTGGCTCGGCGTGCTCGAGGCCGCCGCAAAAGCCGCCGATTGGAAACCGAAGGTGATGGCGTCGTCGTTGTCGAACGATGAGGTGGTGCGCGGGCGCGGCATCGGGCTCGGCACCCACCATGTGTCGTACGGCGCGGCGGTGGCGGACATCGAAGTCAACCGGCGCACCGGCATGATCGTGGCCACCCACCTGTACGGCGCGCTCGATTGCGGCCTCGCCGTCAATCCGGCGCTGGTCGAGACCCAGATCATCGGCCAGATGATCCAGTCGGTGAGCCGCGTGCTCAAGGAAGAGGTGCGCTTCGACAGCCGCGGTGTCACCAGCCTCGACTGGGAATCCTACCCGGTGCTGCGGTTTGCCGAGCATCCCGCCGTCACGCCGGTCGTGGTGCAACGCATCGACGAGCCTGCCACCGGCGCCGGCGAGGAGGTGATGGGCGCGACCGTCGCCGCGATTGCCAACGCCTTCTTCGACGCCACCGGCGCACGGCTGCGGCAATATCCGATGACTCCCGAGCGCGTACTGACGGCGCTGGCAGCGCGGACCTGAGTGAAGGGCCGGAGTGAAAGGCCGGAGTGCGGGCGGGTGCTTACCCGCCCTGGTGCATCGATGCGACAAAGCCGACGCGCGCAGGGTAAGCGCGAATACGATCCACGATCGGACGGCGCGACAGGAACGCCAGCGGGATCAATCCGCCGAACCCGCCCAGCGCAATCGAGAGCATGACACTCAAGAGCACGAGCACGAGGTTCGACGCGCTCTTGTCGCGATGCCACAGCAGCAGGACACCAAGCGCGACGTGGTAGGGAATCGCCGATATCTGCCCGGCGGCCAGGCCGACCTTGGCAGCGCCGCCGGGCGCACTGAACATCCCGGCGATGTGCCCGACCGCGAACCCCATGACCACACAAATGATCAAGTACATCAGGTACCAGCCGATGGCCTGCTTGGTCGTTCGCTGATAGGCGAAATTCATGATCTCATGGAACATGGCCTTCTTGGCGCGCTGCGGCGCGGCGTCGGCGGTCGCGGCAGGGGCCTCGCGGACATCGCGCTCGTCGATGCCGGCGCGGCCGCGCGGGTGCGGCTGCAACAGCGCCTTGATCGAGGCGGCCAGCCTTTGCAGGTGATCGTCGAGCGGGGCCGTCATGGCATCGAGCCAGTGCACCGTGCTCATGAAATAGGCCATCGCTTCCGTCGGGGCGACGTTTTCGATCCGGACCGGAATGATGGTCGCGCTGGCATTCACGGCGCGCTCCACCTCGCGGCGGATCTGCTTCGAGTTGTTGGCGCTCGCCGAGAAGATCAGCACCATGGCGCGGCACTGGTCGATCGCCTTGACGATAGCGGCGCCCCAGTCTTCGCCCGGCATGATGTCGCGCGGGGCGATCCAGCAGCGGATGCCCGCCTGCTCGAGCGTTGCGCAGGTCGCGTCGGCGGTGGCCTTGTCGACATGCGAATAGCTGATGAAGACATCGAATGTCTTGGCGGCAGCCCGTGCCGGCGTTTCCGCCTTCGGACTTTGCGCGGGACTTCCGGCGGCAGGCGAAAACTCGAAACCTGCAGCGGCTGGGCTGGCGGCGGTCATTGATCTCTCCCCAATGACGAGACGATGAGCGGTATGCCCGTCGTCGTCACGGAATGTGCCGGGGACAGCCGGTTCGCGCTGTGACGCGGGTCACAAAAAGTCGTCCTGCGGCCCGCAACCAGGCGCGCCAACGCCGCTCCCCGCCGGCTGTGCGTAACCCTCTGCCTGCACTGTTAAATCGGCGGCGCGGCGATGGGCCACGCTTGAACCGGGAGGAGCATTGTGGGACGTTGAACGAAAGAAAAAAGCCTATCCATGTGAGGAGGAAGACCATGCCGCTGATGGCGCGCGCGCTTGTTTTCGCTGCTCTGGCTGCAACCACGATCGCGAGCCCCGCCACCGCTCAGCAAGGCGTGGCCGATTTCTATAAGGGCAAGACCATTTCACTGCTGCTCGGCACCGGTCCCGGCGGCAGCTACGACCTTTACGCCCGTATCTTCGCCGACCATCTCGGCAAGCACATCCCGGGCAATCCGACGATCGTGGTCGAGCACATGCCGGGCGCGGGCGGCGTCACTGCCGGCAATCACCTGTTCGGTCCGGGCCCGCAGGACGGCAGCAAGATCCTGCTCTCCCACGCCATCATCATGTCGGAGGTGCTCGATCCGAAGGCGGGCGTGCGCTTCCAGTCGCCGAAGTTCAACTGGATCGGCACCTATGATGCGATCGCGCACACGCTCGCGCTCTGGCACGAGTCGAAGTCCAAGAGCATCGCCGATCTCAAGAAATCCGGCACGGTGGTCGGTTCGTTCGCCAAGGCCCACTTCACCTATCAATGGCCGGCGATGATGAAGGATGTACTCGGGCTCGATTTCAAGCTGATCACCGGCTATCCGACCGGCAACCACAACAACCTCGCGATGGAGCGCGGCGAGATCGACGGCTGGGCGGCATCGTGGGAGAACCTGATCGGCACGCGCCCGCACTGGATCACGGAGAAGAAGGTCAACCTGCTGGTGCAGTTCCTGCTGGAGCGCAAGCGCCAGATCCCCGACGTGCCGACGTTGCTCGAGCTGGCACCGGCCGACAAGAAGGACGTGGTGGAGTTCTTGAGCGCGTCGACCCCGTTCGGCCGCGCCGTCGTGATGGGTCCCGGCGTGCCGGCTGAGCGCGTCGCCGCCATGCGGGCGGCGTTCGAAGCAACCGTCAAGGACCCGGCGTTCCTTGCCTCGGCGCAGAAGCGCCAGGTCGACATCGACTGGCGCGACCACCAGCACACCATGTCGCTGGTGAAGAAGATCGTCGGCGCTTCGCCCGACCTGATCGCGCGGGTGAAGAAATCGATCGGCCAGGAGGATTAGTCCTGAGCACGCTCACGGATTGAGAGCAGGGCGCGGGAGGGGAACCATGCTGCAAGTAAAGTGCGCGGCACTTGTAATGCTCGCGATCACGCTGTCCGCATCTCCCACCGCCGCGCAAACCCCCGCCGATTTCTACAAAGGCAAGACCATCTCCATCCTGATGGGCACCGGCCCCGGCGGCAGCTACGATCTCTACGGCCGCACCATCGCCGAGCATCTCGGCCGCCATATTCCCGGCCGTCCCAATATCGTCGTGGAGCATATGCCGGGCGCGGGCGGCGTCGTCGCCGGCAATCACATCTACGGCCCGGGTCCGCAGGACGGCAGCAGGATCCTGCTCTCGCATGCGCTGCCGCTGGTCGAGCGCATGTCGCCCAAGGGCGTGCAGTTCGAGACCGCGAAGATGCACTGGCTCGGTGCCTATGACGCGATCGCGCAGATGATGGTGCTGTGGCATACGGTGCCGGTGCGCACTCTCGACGATCTGCGCACCAAGGAGTTCGTCGTCGGCTCCTTCAACAAGACCCACCTTAGCTACCAGTGGGCGATGCTGACCAAGAACATCCTCGCCACCAACTACAAGGTGACCACCGGCTATCCGTCGGGCAACCATCTCAACCTGGCGATGGAGCGCGAAGAGATCGCCGGCTGGACGATCTCCTGGGAAAATCTCTATGCAGTGAAGCCGGAATGGCTGCGCGAGAAGAAGGTTACGGTCTTCGTGCAGTACGCGGTCGAGCGCCTGCACGAACTGCCGGACGTGCCGACGCTCGCCGAGATTTCGCCGCCCGCCAAGCGGCCGATGGCGGAGTTCATCGCGTCGGGCACGCCGTTCGCGCGCGCGCTGGCGGTCGGCCCCGGCGTGCCGAAGGACCGGGTCGCCGCGCTGCGCAAGGCGTTCGACGATCTGATGCAGGATGAGGAATTCCTGGCCGTCGCGAAGAAGCGCAAGCTCGACATCAATCCGCGCAACGCCGCGGCGACGCACGCGCTGCTCGAAAAGATCACCGGGGCCTCGCCCGAGCTGGTGGGGCAGGTGATGAAGGCGATCGAGTAGCCCTCTGATCGCTGAAACTGGCGTGTTTTTGCCGCAGGTCTTCGGCCCGCAAAAATCCGTTAACTCCTGGGGTCCACAATGCCTGCTGGAGGACGGGACCATGGTAAAAGACAAGGACATCGACTTCAGCAAGCGCGCGGATGAGTGCGCGCACCATGCCGCGACGGCGCACAACGACCGTGCGCGCGAGGTATGGACCAAGATGGAACAATACTGGCGCCAGCGCGCCCGGGGTGTCGAGGCTCCGCTTGTTCCCGATCAGCCGCAGGAGCACGCTCGCGTAGGCTAAAGCGACCCGGCGGTTCCATGGAACCGGCGCCCCGTTTGCGCATTAGAAGCGCGGAATGGGGACGATTGCCATGCGACCAAGCAGTGAGGCGGCCTGGAACAAGGCCAGGGCGTGCGACGCCCACGCAAAGCTGACCAGCGACGACAACCTGCGGACCAAGTTCGAGCGCTTGCGCGATTCCTGGATCCGCATCGCCAACGAAGCCGAAATCGCATCGGCGGCGCAGAAATAGCCGCGCGTCAATCGCGTACGGGAAATGCAGCCGGCCATCGATATCGGTTGAACAGGGGAGCGTCATGATCGGGACGTTCGACTACCAGCAGCGCATCAGCGAATGCGCGCAGTGGGCTGAAAAAGCCGCGAACGATCAAGCCAAATTGCTCCGGAAAGAAATGGAGCGGTTCTGGCGCCAGCGCGCCGTCGGCGGCGGTCCAAAGCCCGATACTGCGCCGGAGTTGCCTTCGCGGTCGTGACCGCGGCGGCGCAGGCGCGCCCCGTCAGAGCGCAGTCATCGCCGCTCCGGCGAAGGGCTCAGGGTCGGCTCCTCGTATGGCTCCTCCAGGGTCGGTTCGTCTGACGGGCTAAGAGTTGGCTCCTCTGACGGACCCAGGGTCGGCTCCTCCGACGGACCCAGGGTCGGCTCCTGTGACGGGCTCAGGGTCGGAAAGCTGTTTCGCAGACTTTCGGAAATGACCTTCGTGGAATTCATCGTCCACTGGCTGAGCCGCGTATACGCGACGATCTCGCCTTGTACACGTGCGGCCTCGGCATTCAGCCGTTCACGCATCGACTGAAGGCTGTCGATAAGCTCGTCGATATCCTGCACCGACTTTCCAGCAGCGCGCGCGAGCAGAGGCGCAACGTCGCCCGCAGTAGGCTCGCGGTGCGGCCTGGCGACTGGAGGTTCTCTTGTTCTGAGTTGATGCTGCGGAACGAACTCATCCATGGTCCGCGTGCGCGGTCCATCGAGTTCATTGCGTTCGCGCTTGGTGAAAAAACCCATCCTTTTTTCTCCGTGCTTCCTGCCACGTACCCCGGCATGGCCTTCTGAATGCGGCACGGGATTGTGACCACTAGACGGTCATCTTTGGGCGAAATCGTAGCCCTTTTTGGGGAGGTCCCCCGGCGGTTCCCCTAGGGATGCGGGGCAATATGGTTAACGCGATATCCCAGCACGGCCCGGACGAAGGCGCTCGCGCCGGTGTTCTTGACTATGACGATCGAGATCGTTTTTTCGCCAACGGGGGAGACCATGCCGAACGATACGCCGTCATCTCATCCGATGCTGTCCTGCACCGATCGCCTCGCGATCGCGTGGCAGGATTTCCTGATCCTGTGCGGGCGCCTCCTGCTCGGGTGGATATTCATGCAGAGCGGCTGGCGCAAGCTGATGGACATGCCGGCCTTCATCAAGACGAGCCTCGTCGACCGCGGGGTGCCGTTCCCGAATTTCCTCGGCTACATCGCGGCCCCGCTTGAATTCATCGGCGGCGTTTGCATCCTGCTCGGGTTTGCGACGCGCTATGCCGCGATCGCGATCCTGGCGTTCACCATCGCGGCGACGATTTCCAGTCACCGCTACTGGGAATTTACCGGCGCGAACTATCGCGCGCAGCATACGCAGTTCTGGAAGAACGTTTCGATGATGGGCGGTCAGGTCTTGCTGTTCGTAACCGCGGGCGGGCGCTACAGCATCGACGCGCTGCTGCGGCGTAAATAGCCATCAGGGCGCAACGCTCAATTACAGAATCGCGCGGGAGTTGCATCTGGCGTAAGCTGTGTAGGGTGTAGTCGGGACGCGGAGCCAGGGCTGAGCAGCGATCCGCCGATGACCGTTGACGCAGAACCCGTGCGCGACCTCCCGTCACCGGATGAGATCCGGCGCGCGGTCGATCGCGTCGTCGTCAGCGACGTGTTCAACCGCTCGCCGCAGCTCGCCGCCTTCCTGCGTTTTGTCGTAGAGGCGGTCCTGCATAACCGGCAAGATCGCATCAAGGCCTACACGATCGGTGTCGAGGTGTTGCGCCGCGACGTCCGTTTCGATCCGCAGCTCGACCCGATCGTCCGGGTGGAGGCAACGCGGCTGCGGCGCGCGATCGAGCGCTACTATGCCGGACCCGGCATAGACGATCCGCTGCTGATCGACCTGCCGCGCGGCTCCTATGTGCCGACGTTCCGCCGCCGCGAGGCCGGGGTTGCGGCGGCGCAGCCCGCCGTGCGGCCGACCGCCGCCGCGCGCACGCGGCCGAGGACAGTCGTCCTGGGCGGCGCCGCATTGGCGATCGTGTTGGCGGCGGTCATCCTGGCCGCCCAATTCGGCGCTCTGCAATCGCCCTTTGGCGGTGTCGGCCGGTCCGCGCTGCCGCCCGGCAATGGTATGCCGACCGTCGTCATCGAGGCGCCACGGGTCCTCGGCACGCCGCCCGCCGGCGTCCCGGCCGACCTGTTGCACGTCAAGATCAACGACGCCTTCGCACGCTTCGACACCATCAACGTGCTGCAGGTCGCACCGCCTGCCGGCGCGCCCCGCGCCGACTACTATTTGGCGAGCGTGGTCGAATATTGGACCGCGGCGTCCAACATCTGGTTCCGGCTGATCGACGGGGCCGACGGCACGGTCGTCTGGTCGCGCAATTTTGAAGGTGTGGCCATGCTGAGTGAGGCCGACGCGGACGCGATCGTGATCACGGTGGCGAATTCGCTGTTGCAGGCCTACGGCGTGATCCGCTCGCGCGACCGCGCCCGATACCTTGCGTCGCCCTCCGGCGATCCGCGCTACCGCTGCATTTTGGAGGCGACGGTTTCGATCAGCACCGCCGATCGCGACGACCACGATCGCGCCCGCGACTGCCTCGAACGGTTGGGCATGATCGATCCGGGCTTCGCGGTAGGCTTCACGTTCCTGTCGCTCATCTACAGTCGAGAATTCCAGCTCGGATTCGAGCCCCGGGCCAGCGATACCCACCCGCTCGACCGGTCGCTGCGGGCGGTGCGGCGATCGCTGGCGCTGCGTCCCGAGAGCTCGCGCGCCTATCTCGCGCTGCTCGTTGTGCTGTTCAATCGCCGCGATTTGCCGGGCGCGTTCGCGGCGGCGGAGAAATCGATCGCGCTGAACCGGTACGACATGCTGGCGCTCGGCGAGTATGGCGGGCGGCTGATTCTCACCGGCGAGGTCGAGCGCGGCATGACGATGATGCGGCGCGCCGACTCGTTCGGCGCGGTGCGCCCGTCCTGGCAGCTCATCTACCTGTTCATCGGGAACTACCTCACGGGCGACATCGTCGAAGCGACGCGCTTCGCCAACCAGATCCCGAGCGACAATTTTGCCCTTGGTCAGGTGGCGCGCGCCCTCGCGGCAGCCGGTTCCGGCGATGCCGCCGGGGCCCGGCAGGCCATCGACCTTCTCGTCAAAATGCAGCCGTCCTGGAACGACGATCCGCGCGTGGAACTGGCTCGGATCATCCCCGATCCGGGGATCGTCGACCGGCTGACCGCTGATCTGAAGAAAGCGGGCCTCGTGCGGGCGCCTTGAGCGGCTCCCGCCGGCGCCGCGCGGGGCTCTCGCTAAGACTTTGTGGATGCTGACCTATTCCCCGCAATTTGCACGTTCATTACCGTAAATTGCTTGTGGCTTCAGCGGTGGCGGTCCAGTCCCTCGGCGAAACGAGGGATGTCATGACCACATCATTTGCAATGAGGCCCACTTTGAGCGACGGCGATGACCGCCAGGCCCGCCTGGACAACGTCTATTGGATCGACGACCCCATCGACAAAGATCCTCCCCCCAATGCGAACATGGTTCTGTCGCTTGCGGCCGTGAGCAAGATGTTCAGCATCAGCCGGCTCCGGCTCCTGGGCTTTGAGGTGCTCGGGCTGACCAAACGGCGCTACCGGATCGGCACCACGCGCGTCTATGGCTGGGCCGATTGCGAGCGGATCGCGCTCATCATCAAGACGCAGCGGGCGGGCCTGTCGTTCAAGGACATCATGCCGGTGCTGCGGGCGGCGAGCGGAAACATGCAGGTCGCGGTCCGGCGGCGCGGGCTGGCGCGTTGCATGAGGCTGGTCGACAGGCTGGAGAAGCGCCGCCGCTTGATCGACGACGCCACGCGCGAATTGCAGCACGTCTGCGCGCTGTTGGCGGCTGAATTGTCCGACCACGACCGCGCCGTCGCCCGGCAGCGTTAAACTTCTACTCGTCGGTCTTGCCGCCTGAGCCGCCGCCGAGCTGCTTGAGCTTGGCGAACACCGCATCGACGTTGAGGTCCTCGCCCGGCTTCTTCTCGGTCGGTTCCGGCTCGCGCGCGCGGATCGTCGTCTCGGAGGCGGGCAGCAGCGTCGCGCCCTGCGCCGCGGCGTCGACCGGCTTTTCCTTGGCGGCGCGATGCACCTCGAGGTCGAGATCGATCTGCGAGCAGAGCCCGAGCGTGACCGGGTCCATCGGCTGCAGGGTCTGCGCGTTCCAGTGGGTGCGCTCGCGGATCGACTGGATCGTCGACTTGGTGGTGCCGACGAGCCGCATGATCTGCGCGTCCTTGAGCTCCGGATGGTTGCGCACCAGCCAGAGGATCGCGTTCGGGCGGTCCTGCCGGCGCGACACCGGCGTGTAGCGCGGGCCCTTCTTGCGCTTGGCGACCGGCAGCCGGACCTTGGGGTCGAGCAGCTTGAGCCGGTAGTCCGGCTCGCCCTCCGCCTTCTCGATCTCCTCGCGGCTGAGCTGGCCGGTCTGGATCGGATCGAGCCCCTTGATTCCCTGCGCGGCGTCGCCGTCGGCGATCGCCTTCACCTCGAGCGGGTGCAGCTTGCAGAAATCCGCGACCTGGTCGAACGACAGCGCGGTGTGCTCGACCAGCCAAACGGCGGTCGCTTTTGGCATCAAGGGTGCTGGTTGGGCCATGGCAATTCTCCTCTGCGGCTCCGCCCGCCCCACCGGCGAAGCCTCAAGTCATCAGGGATGACTGGAATGTGGCGGGAATATATGCATCCCGGCCCGGCCTGTCCAATGGCCAATGCGGGCGGAATCGTGGTTCCCTTGACGGGCGAGCCGCCGCCGCGATAGCCGCGCCGGTGTCCTGAATCCAAAGTCGGCCCGACCGTGCCCGGGGGGCTGGAGCATTGCATGGCCGTCTATACCGACGTCACCGCGGAGGAACTGGCCGGGTTCCTCGCCGGCTACGAGCTCGGCGAGCTTTTGTCCTACAAGGGCATCGCGGAAGGGATCGAGAATTCGAACTTCCTGGTCCACACCTCGACCGGCAACTACATCCTCACTCTTTACGAGAAGCGGGTGGCGGCCAAGGACCTGCCGTTCTTCCTCGGCCTGATGCAGCATCTCGCGGGCCGCGGCATTACCTGCCCGCTGCCGATCAAGAACAAGAAGGGCGAAGCGCTCGGCAAGGTCGCCGGCCGGCCGGCCGCGATCATCACCTTCCTCGACGGGCTGTGGATCAGGCGGCCGAGCGCCGTCCATTGCGCGGCGCTCGGCGAGGCGCTGGCGAAGCTGCACCTCGCCGGCCTCGATTTCGGACGCAAGCGCCGCAACACGCTCTCGGTCGACGGCTGGCGGCCGCTGTTTGAGCATTGCCGCGACCGCGCCAACGAGGTGCAGCGCAATCTCCGCGACCTGATCGAGAAGGAGCTTGCCACCCTCGAACGCGATTGGCCGCGCGGCCTGCCGCAGGGCGTGATCCATGCCGACCTGTTTCCCGACAACGTGTTCTTCCTCGGCGAGACGCTGTCGGGCATGATCGACTTCTATTTCGCCTGCACCGACGCGCTCGCCTATGACATCGCGGTCTGTCTCAACGCCTGGTGCTTCGAGGTCGACCATTCCTACAACGTGACCAAGGGCAGGGCGCTGCTGCAGGCCTATGCGCGCGTGCGGCCGCTCGCCGAGACTGAGCGTGAGGCGCTGCCGCGGCTCGCGCGCGGCGCGGCGCTGCGTTTCCTGCTGACGCGGCTGGTCGACTGGTTCGACGTTCCGCCGGGCGCGCTGGTGCGGCCGAAGGACCCGATGGAATATTTCCGCAAGCTCCGCTTCCACCAGCAGGTCAAGAGCGTGCGCGACTACGGGATCGAAGGATGAGCGAGCCGCACGTCGTCATCCACACCGACGGCGCCTGCTCGGGCAATCCGGGGCCGGGCGGCTGGGGCGCGATCCTCGCCTTCGGCGACCATGTCAAAGAGATGAAGGGCGGCGAGGCGCACACCACCAACAACCGCATGGAGCTGATGGGCGCGATCTCGGCGCTGGAGGCGCTCAAGCGGCCGTGCCTGGTCGATCTCCACACCGACAGCCAGTATCTGCGTGACGGCATCATGAAATGGATCCACGGCTGGAAGCGCAACGGCTGGAAGACCGCCGACAAGAAGCCGGTCAAGAACGTCGATCTCTGGCAGCGGCTCGACGCCGCGCTCGCCCAGCATCGCGTCAACTGGCATTGGGTGAAGGGCCATGCCGGCCATGCCGAGAACGAGCGCGCCGACGAGCTGGCGCGCGAAGGAATCGCCGCCATCCGCGCAGGCGCCATTGGCGCCCTGACGTCGGCCGAATTGCCGGCACCGAAGCGAGCGCCGCGCAAAAAATAGCGCCGGCAGGCCGCGGGGAGGCGATGGCCGGAGCCGCGAAGCCGCCTGTTTCCCTCCGCCGTGCCTATGTCATAGTGTAAGTCGATTGTCGGCCCATTGAACCGGGATTACGGCGAGCCATGGCGCAAGACCTCGACCCGCTCAAACTTTCGTCGCCCCGGATTTTTCTGGTCCGGATGCTGGTGTTCGTGATCCTGTGCGCGCTGGTCGCGGTCGTCCTCTACCGGCAGATCTGGGCCGCCTTCCTCGCCAATCCCGGCCTCAATGCGCTGATCCTCGGCGTCCTGCTGATCGGCATCATTCTGGCCTTCCGGCAGGTCATCCGGCTGTTTCCCGAGGTCAACTGGGTGAACGGCTTCCGCCTCGCCGACCCCGGTCTCGCGGTCGAGCGCCCGCCGGTGCTGCTGGCGCCGATGGCGGCCATCCTCGGCGACCGCGCCGGCCGCATGGCGATCTCGTCGCAGATGATGCGCGGCCTCCTCGATTCGATCGCCACCCGCCTCGATGAGGCGCGCGACACGTCGCGCTACATGACCGGCCTTCTGGTGTTCCTCGGCCTGCTCGGCACCTTCTGGGGCCTGATCGAGACCGTCGGCTCGGTCGGCAAGGTGATCGAGAACCTCAACGTCGGCGGCGACGCCGGCAACGTGTTCGACGCGCTGAAGGAAGGCCTCGCGGCGCCGCTCGGCGGCATGGGCATCGCGTTCTCGTCCTCGCTGTTCGGACTTGCCGGCTCGCTGGTGCTCGGCTTCCTCGACCTGCAGACCAGCCAGGCGCAGAACCGCTTCTACACCGATCTGGAGGACTGGCTCTCCACCACCGTGCGCGACCTCGGCGTCGAGCACCGACGGCGGCGTGGCCACAGGTCCGCCATCAAGCGAGTTGAGAATGGCGATCGAGCGGCTGAAGGACACCATCCAGGAAAGCGGCTCGAGCCGGGCGGCGACCACCGCCATGGCCAATCTCGCCGAGGCCATTCAGGGTCTGGTCCACCACATGCGCACCGAGCAGCAGATGATCCGCGACTGGGTCGACTCGCAGGCCGAGCAGCATCGCGAGATCCGGCGCCTGCTGGAGATCCTCGTGCGCGAGAACGCCAACAAGTAGGAAAGCCATGGCTCTCGCACGCGCCCGCCGCGACGCCGGCATGAACTACTGGCCCGGATTCGTCGACGCGCTTGGCGACGCTGATGCTCGGCATCATCTTCCTGCTGTCGGTGTTCGTGGTCGTTCAGTTCTATCTGACCCAGGAAGTGACCGGCAAAGACACGGCGCTGAGCCGGCTCAACGCCCAGATCATGCAGCTCACCGAGCTGCTGTCGCATTGGAGAAGACCGGCAAGATCAGCCTCGAGGAGCAGCTTGCGCAATTGCGCGCGAACCTCGCGACCGCCGAAGGCGAGCGCGACCGCTTCCGCGGCCTCTATGAAGGCGTCGGCGCGGGCGCGAGCGACGCGCAGACCAAGGCCGCCGAGCTGTCCACGCAATTGGACGTCGAGAAGAAGTTGACCGCGCGCACGCTGGCGCAGGTCGAAGTGCTTAACCAGCAGATCGCGGCGCTGCGCCGGCAGCTTGCGGCGCTGGAGGGCGCGCTCGAAGCGGCGGAAAAGAAGGAGAAGGATTCGCAGACGCGGATCGCCGATCTCGGCCAGCGGCTGAACGTGGCGCTGGCGCAGCGCGTGCAGGAGCTGTCGCGCTACCGTTCCGATTTCTTCGGGCGGCTGCGCGTGATCCTCGGCAACCGCCCCGACATCCGGATCGTCGGCGACCGCTTCGTGTTCCAGTCGGAATTGTTCTTCGACGTCGGCCAGGCCGTGCTGAAGCCGGAAGGCCGTGTCGAGCTCGACAAGATCGCGAGCGCGCTGCTGGAGATCGAGCGGCAAATTCCCGGCGACATTCCCTGGGTGATGCGGGTCGACGGCCACACCGACATCCGCCCGATCGCCGGCGGACGCACCAACTGGGACCTGTCGGCGGCGCGCGCCATCGCGGTGGTGCAGTATCTGATCGGCCGGGGCGTCTCGCCGCAGCGGCTGGTGGCGGCGGGCTTCGGCGAGTTCCAGCCGATCGACGCCGACCGCACCGAGGAAGCCTACGCCCGCAACCGCCGCATCGAGCTGAAGCTGACGGAGCGGTGAGCGCGCCTTCCGTTACGCTGCGGCCCTACTCGTCGGCCGATGAAGACGCCGCCATCGAGCTGTGGCGGCGGACCTGGCAGCAGCACTATCCGCACATCGACTTTGCGAAGCGCGTGGCGTGGTGGCGCGAGCGCTGGCGCAACGAGCTGGTGCCGGTAGCGACCATCAGCGTCGCAGAGCTGGGCGGCTGCGTGGCCGGCTTTGTCACCGTCGATCCGAGGACCGGCTATCTCGACCAGATCGTGGTGGCGCCGGAAGCGTGGGGCTCGGACGTCGCGAGCCTGCTGATGGCGGAAGCGCGCCGGATTTCGCCCCGCGGCCTCGATCTCAAGGTCAATGCCGACAATGCACGCGCCATCCGCTTCTACGAGAAGCAGGGCTTTGTCGACGCTGGCGAAGCGATCAACGAAATCTCGGGCGCGCCGGTGCGCCTGATGCGCTGGCGGCCTTAGCCCGACGCTCGATCACCCGTTCCGGAACTGCAGCTTCGCCAGCCGCGCATAGAGCCCGCCGGCGGCGGCGAGGCGCTCGTGCGTGCCTTCCTCGACGATGCGGCCTTCATCCATCACCAGGATGCGGTCGCAGGAGAGCACGGTCGCGAGCCGGTGCGCGATGACGAGCGTGGTGCGCTCCGCCATCAGCCGTTCGAGCGCGGCCTGCACCAGCGTCTCGCTCTCGGCGTCGAGCGAGGAGGTCGCCTCGTCGAGCAGGAGGAGCGGCGCGTCGCGCAGGATCGCGCGCGCGATGGCGATGCGCTGGCGCTGGCCGCCCGACAGCGTGACGCCGCGCTCGCCCACCGGCGTCTCGAAACCCTGCGGCAGCCGGTTGATGAATTCGGAAGCCAGCGCCAGCTCGGCCGCGCGCCTGACGTCGGCGTCGCTCGCCTCGGGCCGGCCGAAACGGATGTTGTCGGCGATGGAGGCGGCGAAGATCACAGTATCCTGCGGCACCAGCGCGATGTGCCGGCGCAGCGCGAGCGGATCGGCGTCGGCGATCGGCACGCCGTCGAAGCTGATCGTGCCGGACACCGGATCGTAGAAGCGCAGGATCAGATGGAAGATCGTGCTCTTGCCGGCGCCCGACGGGCCGACGATCGCGACCTTCTCGCCCGGCCGCACGCGCAACGATACGCCGTCGAGCACCAGGGTGTCCGGCCGCGCTCGGATAGGCGAAGCGCACGCGGTCGAAGGCGACCTCGCCGCGCGCGGGCTCCGGCAGCGGGACCGGGCGTTCCGGCGGCTTGATCTCGGGCTTCACGTTCATGATCTCGAACAGCCGCTCGGCGGCGCCCGACGCCTGCGAAAGCTCGCCCCACACTTCGGAGAGCTGGCCGAGGCCGCTCGCCGCGAACACCGCATAGAGCACGAACTGCGACAGCCGTCCGGGCGTGATGTCGCCGGCGATGACGTCCTGCGCGCCGACCCACAGCACCACCACGACGCTGCCGAACACCAGGAAGATCGCGATCGCGGTCAGCACCGCGCGGGCGCCGGTCGCGCTTTTCGCGGCCTCGAAGGCGCGCTCGACCGCCGCGGCGAAGCGGCCGCGCGCAAGGTTTTCGTTGGTGAAGGCCTGCAGCGTGCGCACGCCGCCGAGCAATTCGCCGGCATAGGCTGACGCGTCGGCGAGCGTGTCCTGCGCGGCGCGTCCGCGCCGCCGGATCGCGCGCCCGAAGCCGTAGAGCGGCAGCACGATCACTGGAATTGCGATGAGCACGAACAGCGACAGCCGCGGACTCGTGATCACCATCATGGTCGTGGCGCCGACGAACAGCACGATGTTGCGCAGCGCGACCGACACCGACGATCCAACCGCGGATTTGATCTGGGTGGTGTCGGCGGTGAGGCGCGACAGGATCTCGCCGGTCTTGGTCTGGTCGAAATACGAGACCGAGAGCGAGGTGAGGTGGTTGAACACGTCGCTGCGCAGGTCGGCGACGATGCGTTCGCCGAGCGTGATGACGAGGTAGTAGCGCGCGGCGCTCGCCACGGCGAGCACGCCGGCGACCGCGATCATCACGGCGAAATAGCTGTCGATCAGGTTCATGCCCTGGTGGCTGAACCCGAAGTCGATCATGCGGCGTACCGCGAGCGGCACCGCCAGTGTCGCCAGCGCCGCGACCAGCAGCGCGGCGAGCGCCGCGAACGCCCGCCCGCGATAGCGCCCGACGTAGGGGATGAGCGAGAGCAGCGGCGTGAGCTTCGGCCCGCGCGACGGCGGTGCGGGCGGCGGCGTTTCCGCCACGGGCAGCGGCGGTTCCGCGGGCAGGCTGGTCCCTTGCGCGGGGGCTCGTTCGACCACATTCATGCGCGACGCAACCTTACCCCTCGGCCCATAGGCCGGCTTCGACGACAATGCCTGCCGCGAGGGCCGCTGGCAATCTGGCCGCGGCCCGCAAGGACCGGCGCAAAACTGGGGGTTCCAGCGCCGCCGCTTGCTTCAGCGCGGTCGCCACGATATAGAGCGCCAAATTTCGCGTCCTGCGAGGAGCCATGAAACCCGACATCCATCCCGACTATCACACCGTCAAGGTGGTGATGACCGACGGCACCGAGTTCACCACCCGCACCACCTGGGGCAAGGAGGGCGACACGCTGCACCTCGATATCGACCCGAAGTCGCATCCGGCCTGGACCGGCGGCCAGCAGCAACTGCTCGACCGCGGCGGCCGGCTGTCCCGCTTCCAGAAGAAGTTCGCGGGCCTCGGCCTCAAGAAGTAACGCCTTCGGGCTTCGCCGAAAATATCAAAGCCCCGCGCGAGCGGGGCTTTTGCTTTGGCCGGAGCGTTGACCGCTATGGCTGGATCAGCTCACTCCCGCTCGAATGCGGCCTTGAGCAAGCCAAGCTGGCGTTCGACCGGATTGTCGTCGGGACTGGTGCGCGCCTGGTCGGCGCGGGCGTGCATGGTGCTGTCGAGCCGGCGGATGGCTCCGTGAAGCTGCCGTGAGCGGTCGATCAGGTGCCGCAGGCGCTCGGGCAGCACTTTGTAGTTGTTGTCGTCGTTGTCGGCGGCGGTGAGCTTCACCTTCGCCTTTTCCTTGTTGGCCTGGGCGAGCGACATCTCGCCTTCCTTGACCGCGCGGTGCAGCAGCAGCCATGACGCGAGCTGCATCAGCCGCGTGGTGAGCCGCATGCTCTCGGTCGCGTAGGCCAGCGCGGCATTGCGATCGAGCTTCTTGGATTCCTGCCGGCCGGGTCCGTCGAGATAACTCGCGGTCTCCTCGACCAGCGACATCCCGTCGCGAAACAGATTGCTGAACGCTTGCGAGCTTGCAAGCCGCTCGCCGAATGAAACAGTCGCGACTTCGTTGGCCGTCAGTTCCGACATGGCACACGCCCCACGCAACGATACAAAAAAAATATTCTTGGTCTTGCGCCCACACCGGCGAGGTCACCAGCATTGCCCTTGGACTGCCCCCGTGTCCAGCACCCGATGGGTGAACGTGCAGACATAGTTGCCGTGCCGGCGCGTTTTTGGAGCACGGACGGCGAACACTTTGCGGCGACCGGTATGCGGCGTGCGTTATCAGCAGCGTTGACCCGAAATGGGACAACAAAAAAAGGAGCCGCCGTTGCCGGCGGCTCAAAAGTTAAACAGGGAGGCGTCAAACAGAGTGGACAGGAGCCACTCAATGTCCAGAAGATGGACAATGCTAGTAATGAAGGGGAAAGCTTAATAACGGCTTAAGCGTGCGAATAATTTTGTAGCGACGCGGCAGCGCGTTACCGGCGATGCGCACACGCTCGCGCGTGATGAGATCGCTCACTTCTTGAAAAAGAATCCGCGACGCCGCGCGACGATTGCTTGCTTGCGATCGACGCCCTCAGGCGCTCGATCTCTTCGCTGAGCAGCGCGATGCGCTCTTCGAGTTCCTTGACCGACAGCAGGTAGAGATCCTGGCCGATCTCGTGCGTGATCTTTTTCTTCGGCCGATCGTCGTCGTCTTCTTTTGCCATGCTGGCGTCTCCGTCACGCCGACAGCGCCTGGCTCGCTCGGCGCTTCTCGCGCAGGCCCAGGCGCTCGAGCCGCGGCAGCACCTCGTCGCAGAAGAACGGCAGCTCGTCGACATAGTTGACCAGCGAGATGCCCATGCCGGTGAGGCCGGCGTGGCTCAGCTCCGCCATCGTCTTGGCGACGTGGTCGGGATCGCCGACGAGCGGCAGGCCGCCCATGCCGTTGGCGTAGAAGCGGCGCTGGCGCTCGAATTCCTCCTGGCCCTTGGTCTCGGGCGTGATGTCCTTCATTGCGAGGATGCGGTCGATCGCCGAGAAGTCGGCGTTCTCGATGATGACGTGCTGGTAGTACTCCTCCGCTTCCTTCTTGCTGCGGCGGCAGGTGACGACGCCGACGGAATAGCAGCCGATCTCGCGGCCGTGCTCGCGTGCGAGATCCTTCGCCTTCTTGATGCTGGCGGCGGTCTCTTCGCTCGACGTGCGCGACGCCTGCAGAAAGAAGGCGTCGCAGTTGCGCACCGCGAAGGCGCGGCCGGTCGGCGATGCGCCGGCATTCATGATCAGCGGACGCGAGCCGCCGACCGGCTTGGGCTTGGCGCGGATGCCCTTGAGGTGGAGATACTGGCCGTCGAAGTCGAAATCGGATTTCGGCGACCAGATCAGCTTGATCGCGTCGATCCATTCCTGCGCGAACTCATAGCGCTTTTCGTGCTCGCGCTGCTCGACGCCGAACATCTCGAACTCGCCCTCGTTCCAGCCGACGACGAGATTGAGGCCGAAGCGTCCGTTGCCGATATGGTCGGCGGTCACGCATTCCTTGGCGGCGATCACGGGATTGAACAGCGGCGCATGGACGGTACCGAACACGGTGATGCGCTTGGTCGAGGCGAGGAGGCCCGACGCCCAGGTCAGCGTTTCGAGCGTCGCGCCCTGGTAGTCGGTGTCGCCGCCATAACCTTTCCAGCGTGCAATGGGCAGCAGGAAGTCGATGCCGGCCTCGTCCGCCATGCGCGCGAGCTTGAGATTGTCCGGCCAGCTTCCCGACCAGCGCTCCGGCACCGTGGTGACGGCGCGGCCGGACGAGCAATTCGGCCCGAACAGGCCGATCTGCAGCCGGTTGGAACTGTACATGGCAGCGCGTTCGGGAGAGGTGGCATCGACCATCGATCAAGCGTCCTGGAACATTTCAAGTCTGAGGAGCCACAAGGCTAGCACGGGTGCGCTGACGGTTGTACCACTCGTGACCCCTGCGCTAGGACAGCTCCATGACAGCGACAATCCCCTCGACCATGACCGCCATCGTCATCCGCGCGCCCGGCGCACCCGATGTGCTGGTGCCCGAGCAACGTCCCGTTCCGCAGCCCGGCGAGGGCGAGGTGCTGGTGAAGGTTGCGGCGGCCGGCGTCAATCGTCCGGACGTCATGCAGCGGCAGGGACACTATCCGCCGCCCAAGGGCGCAACCGATATCCCCGGACTCGAGATCGCCGGCGAGGTGGTTGCGCTCGGAGCTGGCGTCACGCGCTGGAAGATCGGCGACCGCGTGATGGCGCTCGTGGTCGGCGGCGGCTATGCCCAATACTGCCCCGCGCACGAAAGCCACTGTCTTCCAATTCCGCCCGGTCTTTCGATGACCGAAGCGGCGGCGATCCCGGAAACCTTCTTCACCGTCTACCACAATCTGTTCGAGCGCGGACGGCTCAAGGCGGGCGAGACGCTGCTGGTGCATGGCGGTTCATCGGGGATCGGCACCGCCGCGATCCAGCTCGCGCACGCGACCGGTGCGCGCGTGATCACCACCGCCGGGTCGGCGGAGAAATGCGAGGCTTGCCGCACGCTCGGCGCCGACCTCGCCATTAACTATAAGACCGAAGACTACGTTGCCGCGACCAAGGGCGCCACGGGCGGCCGGGGCGCCGATGTTATCCTCGACATGGTGGGTGGCGACTACATCGAGCGAAACTACGAGGCCGCGGCGGTCGAGGGGCGGATCGTGCAGATTGCCTTTCAGGGCTCGCCGAAGGCGATGGTGGACTTCCGCCGGATCATGCTCAAACGGCTCACCCACACTGGCTCCGTGCTGCGCTCGCGGCCGGTCGCAGACAAAGGCGCTATCGCCCGCGGCGTCGAGCAGCATGTGCTGCCGCTGATCGCGTCGGCAAAGGTGAGGCCGGTCATGGACTCGACGTTCCCCCTGGCACAGGCTTCGGCCGCACACGCCCGCATGGAGGCGAGCACCCATATCGGCAAGATCGTCCTGACCGTTTGAGCTATGATACCGTCGTCATGACGAGTCCCGGGGTATCGGCAGTCCAGGCGACGCGGGCAAAAGGCCGCGAAATCGACGCATTGTTAGCCGACCCCATCCCGTTTCCCGCATTTCCCAGGTGGTTTCGAAGGCCCGGAGGTCGCCGCTTGATTGTCACCCGCGTCGCCGGCCTTTTCGCGGCTTTCGCGATCCTGTTGGGCGGCCTGGTGCCGGCCGCGGCCGTCGAGGCTATCGGGGTGCGGCTCGACGCTGCCGCCATCGACCTGACCGCGGCGGTCGAGCGCCATCGCACCGAGACCGACCGCCTCCTGGTGTCGACGGCGCCCGGGCCGGACGGCATCGTGCAGCGCATGGACGTGCGCGCCCGCGAGGGCAACCTCAACTGGGCGGTGTTCGCGCTTGCCAATTCCGGCAACGAACAGATCGACCGGCTGATCGTCGTGCCGCACTACCGGCTGGTGGGCTCGGGCCTGCTGTGGCCCGATCTCGGACTCTCCCGTGTCGTGACCATCACGTCGAGCGGCGACCGCCCCGAGCGTCAGGTCGCCACCGGCGCCGACGTCTACCGCATCACGCTCGATCCCGGCGCGGTGATGACCTACGTGGTGGAGCTGCGCACCAGCAAGCTCACGCAGATCTATCTGTGGGAGCCCGACGCCTACAAGGACAAGATCAACAGCATCACGCTCTACTACGGCATCGTGATCGGCATCTCGGGCCTGCTCGCGCTCTTCCTCACCATCCTGTTCGTGGTGAAGGGCAGCGTGATGTTCCCCGCCGCCGCCGCGCTGAGCTGGGCGGTGCTGGTCTATATCGGCATCGACTTCGGTTTCTGGGGCAAGGTGTTCGACATGTCGGCGGGCGCCGAGCAGGTCTGGCGCGCCTCCGGCGAAGCGGTGCTGGCGGGAACGCTGCTGGTGTTCCTGTTCGCCTATCTCAATCTCAACCGCTGGCACGTCCGCTATTCCCACATCACCATCGGCTGGCTGGTGATCCTCGGGCTGCTGATCGCGCTGGCGCTGGTCGATCCGTCGATCGCGTCCGGCATCGCGCGGCTGTCCTTGCTCGCGGTCTCGCTGTTCGGCTTCTGCCTGGTGATCTACCTCGCCACCCACGGCTTCGACCGCGCTGTGCTGCTGATCCCGACCTGGCTCCTGATGCTGGTGTGGACCGTCGCCGCCGGTGCGGCGGTGACCGGCGTCGTCACCAACGACATCGTCGGACCGGCGCTGCTCGGCGGCCTGGTCCTGATCGTGATGCTGATCGGCTTCACGGTGATGCAGCACGCCTTTGCCGGCGGCATCACCCACGGCATCGTCTCCGACGTCGAACGCCGCGCGCTGGCGCTGACCGGCGCCGGCGACATGATCTGGGATTGGGACGTATCGGCCGACAAGATTTTCACCAGCCCGGAAACCGAAGGCCTGCTCGGTCTCAGGCGCGGGTCGCTCGAAGGCCCGGCGGCGCGCTGGCTCGAAGTTCTGCATCCGCTCGACCGCGACCGGTTCCGTGCCGCGCTCGACAGCGTGCTGGAGCAGCGCCGCGGCCGGCTGCTGCAGGATTTCCGCCTGCGCACGCCGGATGGCCATTACATGTGGTTCGCGCTCAAGGCGCGGCCGGTGGTCGGTTCCGACGGCGAGGTGGTGCGGCTGGTCGGCACCATCACCGACGTGACCGAATTCAAGAACGCCGAGGAACGTCTGCTGCACGACGCCGTGCACGACAATCTCACCGGCCTGCCCAATCGCGAACTGTTCGTCGACCGGCTCGAGTCGATACTGGCGCTCGCCAAGGTCGATCCGCAGATCAAGCCGACGGTGGTGGTCATCGACCTCGACCGCTTCAAGCAGGTCAACGACTCGGTCGGGATCGCGGTCGGCGATTCGATCCTGCTGACGCTGGCGCGCCGGCTCGGTCGGCTGCTCAAGCCGCAGGACACGCTGGCGCGGCTCTCCGGCGACCAGTTCTCGCTGATCCTTCTGTCGGAGAAGGAATCCGAGCGCATCATCGCCTTCGCCGAGACCCTGCGGCGGGCGCTGCGCGCGCCGATCACGTTCAACGATCGCGAGATCTTCCTCACCGCTTCGATGGGCATCGCGCTTGCCGACGGCCAGCCGAACAAGGCCGAAGAGGTGCTCAAGGACGCCGAGCTTGCGATGTATCACTGCAAGCGCATCGGCGGCGACCGCATCGAGGTGTTCAAGCCGTCGATGCGCGCGCGCAAGACCGATCGCCTGACGTTGGAATCGGAGCTGCGTCGCGCGCTGGAGCGCGAGGAGATCACCATCCTCTACCAGCCGATCATCCGGCTCGAGGACCGGTCGGTGGCGGGCTTCGAAGCGTTGGCGCGCTGGGATCATCCCAAGATGGGCCGCATGTCGCCCGCCGAATTCATCACCATCGCGGAGGAGATCGGCCTGATCGTCGACCTCGGGCTGTTCGTGCTGGAGCGTGCCGCCCGCCAGCTCGGGCAATGGCAGCGTACGGTCCGCCAGCGCGATCCGGTGTTCTGCAGCGTCAACGTGTCCTCGCGCCAGCTTCTGCGGCAGGATCTGGTGCACGACCTGCGCACGGTGATCGCGCGGTCGGGCCTGGCGCGCGGGACGCTCAAGCTGGAGCTGACGGAATCGCTGGTGATGGAGAACCCGGAGCACGCGGCGCAGATGCTCCAGCGCATCCGCGAGCTCGGCGCCGGCCTTGCGCTCGACGATTTCGGCACCGGCCATTCATCGCTCGCCTATCTGCAGCGGTTCCCGTTCGACACCATCAAGATCGACCAGTCGTTCGTGCGCACGTCCAACAAGGGCCAGCGGCCGGTCATCCTGCGCTCGATCATCGCCATGGCGCATGATCTTGGCATGGAGGTGGTGGCGGAAGGCGCGGAGACCGAATCCGACGCCATCGAGCTCTATCAGCTCGGCTGCGAATACGCGCAGGGCTACGTCTTCGGCGAGCCGATGAGCGCCGACGATGCGCGCGCGTTGCTGCAGTCCGACCGGCTCGAGCTCGCGCGCTGATCTCAATCGTTATTTTTTGAGCATGATCTTGTCCGAAAACCGGGTTCCACTTTTCGGGATCATGCTCTATTTCGGCGGCTGGAAGCCGCCGGCCGTCCAGCGCGCCGCCATCGCCGGCGAGGTCAGCGCCTCGACGAAGGCGCGAGCGGCCGCAGGCTGCGTGCTGCTCGCCGGGATCGCGGAAGCGTAGACCGTCCAGAGCTGCAGCGACTCCGGCAGCGGTCCGACCATCCTGGCGCCCTTCACCGGGACGATCTCGCTGATCAGCGTGATGCCGATCTCGGCCTCGCCGCGCGCCACCTTCTGCGAGATGTCGATGCCGCCTTTGGCATGAACCCCCTTTTTGGTCACGTCGTCGTAGATGCCGAGCTTTTTCAGCAATGCAAACAAATGCACGCCCGACGTGCCGCCCAGTTCCGGTGCGGTATAGGCGACCGATTTGACGTCGAGCAGCATCTTGCGGAACGCCTCGGGCGTCGAGAAATCAGGCGCCGTCGCACTCTCGCGGATCGCCACGCCGATGCCGACGCGCCCGAGATCGGTGCGGCTGCCCGCCGTCAGCTTGCCGGTCTTTTCGAGGTCCACCATCAGCGGCGCCGACGTGATCAGGAGATCGGCGGGCTTGCCGGATGCGATGACGTCGCGCAGCTCACCGGTCGTGCCGACGGTGAAGTCGAAGGTGTCGCCGCTGCGCTTGCGATAGTCCTCGATCATGCCCGCGATCACCGAGCGCACGGCGCCCGCTGAAATGACCTTGATCTCGGCGGCAGTGGCGGGCGTCATGCACAGGATGGAGGCGGTTGCAATCAGCGAGGCGATGGCGCGTTTCATGTCGAGCGGGCTCCCTGCAAGCGGCCGTTCGCGGCGGCCTTGAAGGGACACTAGCGCGCGATGGCCGGGCTTGTCCCGGGCCATGATGGATCGAGTGGGTTAGTTGAACTGGGTTTACGCGTGCCCGGCTTCGCCGGAGAGCATGCCGATGTCGACGCCGATCTTCTTCAGCGCCTTGTTGTACTTGTTGTCGTTGTCCCTGCCGAAGACCAGCTCGGCGTCGGCGGAACAATGCAGCCAGCCGTTCTGATGGATCTCGCTTTCGAGCTGTCCCGGCGCCCAGCCGGCATAGCCGAGTGCGAGCACCGCGTTGGCCGGGCCGTTGCCGCGCGCGATCGCCTTCAGGATGTCGACCGTCGCGGTGAGGCAGATGCCGTCGTCGATCGGCAGAGTCGAATTCTCGATGTAGAAATCGCTCGAGTGGAGAACGAAGCCGCGTTCGGTTTCGACCGGGCCGCCCTTGAGCACCTTCACGCCGCCCGCGCTGGACGGCAGCTCGATCAGGTCGGACGCGGGGATGACGTCGAGCTTCACCAGCAGGTCGGGGAAGCTGATGTTCGCCGCCGGCTGGTTGACGATGATGCCCATGGCGCCGTCGGACGAGTGGGCGCAGATGTAGATGACGCTGCGAGAGAAGCGATCGTCGCCCATCGACGGCATGGCAATCAGCATCTGGCCGTCGAGATAGCCGCGCCGGGGGGCGGGACTGCGAGTCTTGCCTTTACCGCGTCCCGGACGGGTCACGTTGGCCTCGACATCCGGCTTGCCCAATTCAGGATCGGGTTTCGCGCCGGCTTCCTCGTCCTTGCCTGTCTTGCGACCGATTTTCATAGCGAAATGCTACTCCATTGCCTGCCAATTGCAACGACGAGACACGGGTGTTGGTTCATTTCGCCGCAATCCGCGGCAGCGCTTAATTTCAGGCAGCATCTATGTCTTTCATGTGTCTTCTTCCAGAGCCGCCGCGTGTGCTCACGATGAATTCAATGGCGGAGCATCGGATTGGCCGCTAAATCGGTGCCCATGAAGGCCGGGATTGATTGGTTAAGATTCGCCGCGGCGCTCTGCGCCGCGGGTGTCGCGTTTGGCGCAGCCAATGCGTCGGCGGCCGAAGACGTCACGCTGTGGGACGGCGACGCCCGCAGCGGTGTGCGCACGATTGCAGGCGCGCGGCCTGCCGGCGTCGCGTATCTGCGGGCCGGTGTCGAAATCAGGCTGATGCGGGGCTGGCACACTTACTGGCGGTATCCCGGCGACGCAGGCGTGCCGCCGCAATTCAGCTTCGAGGGCTCGCGCAACGTCAAGCATGTCGACGTGCTGTGGCCGGCGCCCGAGCGCACGGTCGACAGCGGCGGCACGTCGATCGGATATTCCGTCGGCGTCATCTTTCCGCTGCGCATCATTCCGCAGGAGGTGGGCAAGCCGGTGACGCTGCGCCTGCGGCTGCAATATGCGATCTGCGAAAAGCTCTGCGTGCCGGCCGAGGCCCGCAGCGAGTTGACGCTGGCGAGCGGCCGCGTCTCGCAGGACGCCGCACTGACGGCCGCCGAGGGGCGCGTGCCGAAGCAGGCAAACCTGGGCGAGGCCGGCGATCTGGCGATCCGCTCGGTGCGGCGCGAGCGCGGTTCCGGCAACAAGGAACGGGTGGTGGTCGACGTCGCAGGCCCCTCCGGCGTCGATCTGTTCGCGGAAGGCCCGAACCAGCAATGGGCTTTGCCGGTGCCGACGCCGGTCACCGGTGCGCCGCCCGGGCAGCAGCGCTTCGTATTCGATCTCGACGGCGCTCCAACCGGCGAGAGCTACCGGGGCGCGTTGCTGAGGCTGACGGCCGTCGCGCCCGGCCGGTCGATCGAGGTCTCGACCCGTCTCGACTAATTCGCCCGACACGCTAATTTGAGCCCCCCACAGTCCGGTCGGCGACGGTTTCGCCGCGGACGGAATACATCAAGACCAACCAGTACGAGAGGACGAGCATCATGCCCATCAAGGTCGGCGATCAACTGCCTAGCGCCAAGTTCCGCGTCATGACCGGCGAAGGCCCGGCGTGGAAGACCACCGACGAAGTGTTCAAGGGCAAGAAGGTCGCGCTATTCGCGGTGCCCGGCGCCTTCACCGGCACCTGTCACAAGATGCACGTCCCGTCGATCGTGCAGAACCTTGCGGCGATCAAGGCCAAGGGCGTGGACACCGTCGCCGTAACCGCGGTCAACGACGTGTTCGTGATGGACGCGTGGAAAAAGGCGACGGCGGCCGAGGGCGTCGACTTCATCGCCGACGGCAACGGTGAGTTCGCCAAGGCGATTGATCTTGTGTTCGACGGCTCCGCCGGCGGGCTCGGCTCGCGCTCGAAGCGCTACGCCATGCTGGTCGACAACGGCACGGTGAAGGTCCTCAACATCGAGGAAGCGCCCGGCAAGGTCGAAGTCTCGGGCGGCGACGCGCTGCTGAAGCAGCTCTGATTTTTTGCTTCCGTCATTCCGGGGCGCGCCAAAGGCGCGAGCCTGGAATCCATGCTGCGTAGCCGTGGTTATGGATTCCGGGCTCCTCGCTACGCTCGGCCCCGGAATGGCAAAGTTTTCTTATTCCTTGCCCGCGGCCTTCAAGACCTTCAGCATTTCGCGGTGGATCGTCTCGTTGCCGGCGAGCACGTCGACCGTCGCGGGCGTCGTGTCCTTGCCGTCGAGGTCGGTGACGTAGCCGCCGGCCTCGCGCACCATGATCAGTCCGGCGGCGATGTCCCAGGGCGAAAGGTTGCGCTCCCAATAGGCATCGAGCCGTCCGGCGGCGACCCAGGCGAGATCGATTGCGGCAGCGCCGAAGCGCCGCAGGCCCGCGACCTGCGGCTGCACGGCCGCAATCTCGCGGGCGCCGAGCGCAAGATCGCCGCGGCCGAGATGCGGGAGCCCGCACCCGATCACGGAGTCGGCGAGGCGCCGGCGCGCCGCTACCCGCAGGCGCGTATCGTTGAGGAAGGCGCCCTTGCCGCGTTCGGCCGTGAACAGGTCGTCGTTCGCGGGATTGTAGATGACCCCGGCCACGACCGTGCCTTCGCGCTCGAGCGCGATCGAGATCGCGAAATGCGGGATGCCGTGGACGAAGTTCGAGGTGCCGTCGAGCGGATCGACCACCCAGGTGTGGGTCTTGTCGGAGCCCTCGTGACGGCCGCCTTCCTCGCCGAGGAAGCCGTAGCCGGGACGCGCGGTGATCAACTCGTCGCGCAGGACCGCTTCCGCCTTGCGGTCGGCGGCGGTGACGAAATTGGCCGGTCCCTTGAGCGACACCTGCAGGTTTTCGACCTCGCCGAAGTCGCGCTTGAGCGTCCGCCCGGCTTTGCGCGCGGCCTTGATCATGACGTTGAGGAGGGCGGAGCGGAGCATGGCGACCGGAGGAGCGAGGAAACGGGGAGCGCGTGGCGTCTATGAGCGCGTGGGTCTGCCCGCCGCAGGCGGCGGCGTCAAGAGCGCGGCTCGCGGGCCTGCCGCAGCGCCTCGATCGACGGGTGCGCCGCCTTCATCGCGGCCGCGATGGTGTCGGCATTCTGGCTGCGCATGAAGGCGTCGAGTTTCTGGTCGGTCGCACCGCCCTCCTTGGAGATCAGGTGCCACTTGATCGCTTCCACCGGGTCGGCCGGCACGCCGCGTCCGGCGGCCAGGACATGGGCGAGGCGGTTCTGCGCGATCGCGCTGCCGCGGTGCGCGGCGCGCATGAGAAAACGGACGGCCTCGTCCTCGTTCTTGGCGACACCCGAGCCGTTGAACAGCGCAATCGCATACTCGACCTGCGCGTCGGTGTTGTCGCCGACCGCCGCGAGATAGAGCAGCCGCGTGGACTCGACCAGGTCCTTCTTTACGCCGCTACCTTCCTTGTAGAGCGTGGCCAGCGCGTACTGCGCTTCCGGGCTACCGGCGTCGGCGGCGACACGGAACAGTTCCGCGGCGCGGGTGAAGTCGCGCGGGAACAGCTGACCTTCGAGATAGAGCATCGCGAGGTTGTAGGACGCGATCGGATGCTTGAGCCGCGCGGCGGCGGCCATGAGCTTCGCGCCCGCGTCGCGATTGACCGGGCCCGGCCGTCCCATCATGTGCATCATCGCGAGCGCGAACATCGCGTCGCGGTCGCCACGGTCGGCGGCGCGGCCGTACCACGCGACGGCTTGGCTGTCGTTCTGGATCACGCCCAAGCCGCCGGCGTAGAGCTCGCCCAGCAGCGCCATCGCTTTGACGTCGTCATTCTGCTCGACGCGCTGGGTGGCGATCGTCAACGCGGTCTTGTAGTGACCGCGCTGAAATGCGGCGTAGGCTGAATCCTCCACGTTGGGCGCCGCCGGCGCGGCGGCAGCAGGCGGCGGTGCCATGGGCGGCGTGGCTGGCACGGCGGCAGCAGGCGGCGGTGCGAGCGGCGTGACTGGCGCGGCGGCAGCAGGCGGCGGTGCGACGGGCGTGACCGGCACGGCGACCGCGGGCGGTGCGGCCGGTGCGGCTGGCTGGGCCGCGGCCGGTGGCGTCGGCGGCGAAGCCGGCGGTGTCTGTTTCGGGCGCGCCACCGGCTTTGGCCTCGGGCGCTTGGGGGCGGGCTCGGATTTCGAGGGCGCTTCCCGCGGTGCGCCGACGACACTGTCGGGAATCGTTTGAGACGCTTTGGGCGCTTCCTTTTGTGCGTCGGGGCCACCGCCGGGAATGGGCTGCGGCGGTACCGGAGGAGCTTCCCTTGGCGCGCCGACCACGCTGCCGGGAGTCTGCGCTTGCGCGATCACGGACGCGCCGAGCGCGACGCTCAGTGCGCCCGCCACCAGAACCGCCGTGCGGTGCCGGGCGCGCATCATTCCACCGCCTCGGGAATGGCCAGGCGGGCCATCGCGTCTTTCATCGCCGCGGCGGTACCGCGCGGATCGTCGAAGATGAAGCCGCCGACCGCGACGAAGTCGGCGCCCGCCGCCGTCAACGGCGCGATCTCGTCCGGATGGGCGGCGTAACCGACGCAGGGAATCTCGAACACCTCCGCCCACCATTCGACGCGTTCGAGAACCGCGTCGAACGACGGCCGGTGCCCGCGTTCGTCCGGCTCTCCGAACATCACGTAGTCGGCGCCCGACTCCGCGGCGCTCATCGCATCGTGGCGCGTGGCGAGACCGCCGCAGCCTGCGATCCGGTCCGGCTTGAGCGACGCGACCGCGGCGCTGAATTCATCGATGCCCGCGAGATGCGCACCATCGGCGCCGGCGCGCGCGACGAGGTCGGCTCGACCGTCGAGCAGCAGGGCGGCGCCCGCGCTTTGCACCGAGCTTGCCAGGGCCTTTAAGCTGTTGAGGAGGGCGCGTTCGTCGTCGCCCGCGATCGGCAGCAGCACGGCCGCCACATCGGCGGCGCCGAGCGCCTCCGCAATAGCGTCCGCGAGGCGTGCCGGGTCGGGGCCTCGCGGGGCCACGAGATAGAGGCGCGGGGCCGGCCGCTGCGGCGCAGGTGGTTGGGGTCGTGTCGCCATGGCTGGTCGAATGCCCCCCCAATCAGGCGGTTTGGGGGCGTTTGTAAAGGCGCAACCCTGCAAGAGGGTAAAGGCGTCTGGGCGGTAACCTAGATCGTCCCGGCGAGGCCGAGGTTCTTCACCAGCCCGCCCCACTTGTCGATCTCGGACTTGATGTAGCGCTGCGACTCCGCGATCGGCGGCGGCGCATAGGGGATGAGGCCAAGGCTCGTCATGCGGGTCTGCAGCTCCGGCGTCGCGATGATGCGTGTCATCTCCGAGTGCAGGCGGTCCACGATCTCCTTCGGCATTCCGGTACGGCCGAACAGCATGTGCCAGGACACCGCTTCGAAATCGGGGATGCCGGAGGCCTCCGCGAACGGCGGTACATCCGGCAGTGTGCCGAGGCGGGTGGTGGACGTCACCGCCAGCGCGCGCAGCTTGCCGTCGCGGATCAGCGACAGCGACGCGGCGGCTTCGGCGAAGGTGAGCTGCACATGGCCGGCGGCGACGTCCTGGATCGCCTGCGGGCTGATCTTGTAGGGCACATGCGTCATCTGCACGCCGAAGCGCTGGTTGATGTACTCGCCGGAGAGATGCGGCGCGCCGCCGATCGACGTGGAGCTGAACGCGATCTTGCCCGGCCGCGCTTTGACATAAGCGATGAGGTCGGGAACCGACTTGATCGGGAGATCCGGATTCACCACCAGCACGAACGGCGATTTCAGATAGTGCGAGATCGGGATGAAGTCGGTGTTCGGGTCGTAGGGCGGCTTCTTGAACATGCTCGGGCGGATCGCCATCGCCGAGCTGGTGGCGGCGAGCAGCGTGTAGCCGTCGGGCGGCGCCTTGAGCGCGCCGTCGACCGCGGCGAGGCCGGCATTGCCCGGACGGTTCTCGATGATGATCGGGCGTCCGAGCGTCTGCGACAGCTTCTCGGCATAGGTGCGCACCACGATATCCATGCCGGTGCCGGCGGCGAGCGCGACCACCACGGTGATCGGCCGCGACGGATAGGGCTGCGCCTGCGCGGGCGAAAATTGTGCGAGCGCGGCCGATGCGACCAACGCTGTTGCTGTCAGCCTGACTGCTGTCCAAACCATGCGTTCTCTCCCCGGCGGCCGGTTTCGGCCGTTTTTGATTAGCCTCCCGCCACTATACGGGCGGAACCGGTGCACGCCCATGCGGCGTCTTTACAAAACTTTACAATGCGGAGAAGCCCCTGAAACAGCGCTCCCTCATGGTGCCGCGGTCGGGCAGTGCCGCCCGGCCATCCGACCGAAGGAGCAGCCCATGACCACGTCCAATGGCTCTGGCCCAGTTTCAGTGCCGATCAAGGAACATCCGCAGCCGCCGCGCCGCTTGCGCCGCGTGCTGCTTGTTGCATCGGTCGCCGTCGCGGCCGCCATGGCCGGTGCGTTCGCGAACAGTGCGTACAGCCAGGGCTTCGGTCCGCCGTGGCAGCACCGGCCGTTCTGGAATCAGACGTTCGATCCGGCCGCGATCGAGGATCGCGCCGACCGGATGGTGCGCCATCTCGCGGTCGAAGTGGACGCGACGGCGGAGCAGCAGGAAAGGCTGCGCGCCGTCGTCCGCTCGGCCGTGCGCGACCTTCTTCCGCTCCGCGAAAAGGCGACGAATTCGCGCATGCGCGGACGCGAGCTTTTGACACAGACCACCATCGACCGCGCCGCGATCGAGTCGCTTCGCAACGATCAGATGGCGCTCGCTGATCAGGCAAGCAGCCGCGTCGCGCAGGCGATCGCCGACGCTGCCAGCGTGCTGACGCCGGAGCAGCGCCGGAAGATCGCGGAGCGGATCGATACCTGGCGGGCCTATAAGCGCGGCTGGCATCGCGGCTAGAATGGCGTAGTGACCGACCGCATCCTGCTGATCGAGGACGACCCGGAACTCGCCGAGATGGTGAAAAGCTATCTCGGCGAGGCCGGCTATTCCGTGAGCGTAGCGGGACGTGGCGAGACCGGCATCGCGATGCTGGCCCGCGAGCCGTTTGATTCAATCATTCTCGACCTGATGTTGCCGGACATGGATGGACTCGAAATCTGCCGCCGCATCCGTGCGCGCGGCCGAACGCCGATCCTCATGCTCACGGCGCGCGGCGATGCGATGGATCGGATCATCGGTCTCGAACTCGGTGCCGACGACTATCTCCCGAAGCCGTTTGAGCCGCGCGAGCTGCTGGCGCGGCTGCGCGCGGTCCTGCGCCGTACGAAGGGAGGCAGGAAGCCGACCTGATGCATTTCGGGCGGCTGGAGATCGACCTCGGCGCGCGTGTCGTTCGGCTCGACGGCAACCTCTGTCCCATGACGAGCCATCAGTTCGCGCTGCTGCTCGTCCTTGCCCAGCATGCGGGCCGCGTGCTGTCGCGCGACGTGATCATGGATCTGCTGAGCAACGAACCGCTTGAGGCGTTCGACCGGTCGATCGACGTGCACATCTCGCGCATTCGCGCTGCCATCGAAGACGATCCGAAGAACCCGCGCCGTGTCATCACTGTGCGTGGAGCCGGATACGTCTTCGCCAAGCAGCAGGACTAACGGGCCCATGCGCCGCCTTTATCAGAAGATCTACCTCACGATCGTTGCAAGCCTTGTGCTCGTGGTGATCGTCGCCGGCGCGGTGTGGAGGCTCGGCGCCGAGAACACGCCTGCCGCGCAGGCGTTCGAGATGGCGGGCGAACTGGTGGGCGTCCTGCTGCCCGCCGCGAGTGCGCCACCTGCCGCGCAACAGGCGGCGATCGAGCGCGTGGCAGCGCGGCTGCGCACCGACGTCGCGCTCTTCACTTCGGCGCGCGAGCCCATTGCGTCCACGGGAGCGCCGTTGCCCCGCCCGATGCGGGATGCAGGCGGGTGGATCTACGGACCCCAGGGGCCGGCCTGGGCCGTGCATCTGCCGGATGGCCGCTGGTTCGTCGTGCGCGCGTCGCCACGCCACCGCGCGCCGGTCGTCGGGCTCCTGCTCGTGCTGGGGGGCATTGCGCTGGCCGTCGCGGTCGGCGCCTATCCGGTGGTGCGCGGGCTGACGCGCCGGCTTGAGCGCCTGCAAACCGGAGTCGAGACGCTGGGTGCCGGCGACCTGGCGACGCGCGTCAAAGTCCAGGGCAGGGATGAGGTTGCGCAACTGGCCGATGCCTTCAACCGCTCGGCTGCGCGCATCGAGGAGCTGGTGAATGCTCATCGCCTGCTGCTGGCGAACGCCTCTCACGAGCTGCGTACGCCGCTGTCGCGCCTGCGGCTCGGCATCGAGCTCTATGCGAAAACGCAGGACCCGAAGTTCAAAGCGCAGGTCGAGCGCGACATTGTCGAGCTGGATACGCTGGTCGACGAAATCCTGCTGTCGAGCAGGCTGAATGCCCATCCCGCGCTGCAGGCTGTCGAGGACGTCGACCTGCTGGCGCTCCTCGCCGAGGAATGCGCGCGCGTGGAGGGCTGCAGTCTCGACGGCACGCCGGCGATCGTGCAGGGCGATGCGCGGCTGTTGCGCCGGCTCGTCCGTAACCTGCTGGAGAATGCGCAACGCCACGGTGCGCCGCCGGTCCGGGTCGAGCTTCGCCGTGAAGGCGCGCACGCCATTCTCGACGTCATCGATGCGGGGCCGGGGATACCGCAGGACGAACGGGAGCGCGTGTTCGCGCCGTTCCATCGCCTGGGGCCCGATGCCGCCGGCACCGGTCTCGGCCTATCGCTGGTGCGTCAGATCGCGCGTCTCCATGGCGGCGAGGCCACGGTGGCGCCGCATCCCGAACGGCCGAGCTGCTTCCGGGTGATGCTGCCGGCGAATGCGGCATAGCACCGAGGTCAGGATGTTGAACTCGTCATGCCCGCGCTTGTCGCGGGCATCCACGTCTTGAACAAACCAAAGACGTGGATGGCCGGGACGAGCCCGGCCATGACGTGGAAAGCGGTGCTTGATCTACGCCGCCTTCTTCTCCAGGTCCTGCTTCCACTGGCCCTTGGCCGCGAGCGAATTCATGGCGGCGCGGTGGGAGAACGCGCGCTGCGCGGCGGCAACGTTCTCGGCCTTGCCGCTCCACGCCTTCTGCGGCGCCGCCTGCAGCGCGCGGCCGTAGGAGAAGGTCAGCGCCCAGGGCAGGTTGCCGATCTTGTTCATGGCGTCGAGATGCGCGGTCGCTTCCTCGTCCGACTGGCCGCCGGAGAGGAACGCAATGCCCGGGACCGCTCCCGGCACGCAGGCCTTCAAGAGCTTCACGGTCTTCTCGGCGACTTCCTCGACGCCGGCGCGCTTGGCGGCCTTCTTGCCGGAGATCGCCATGTTGGGCTTGAGCACCATGCCTTCGAGTGCGACGCGCTGATAGTAGAGCTCCTGGAACTGTTCCTTGAGCACGAACTCGGTGACCTCGTAGCAGCGGTCGATGCTGTGGTCGCCGTCCATCAGCACTTCCGGCTCGACGATCGGCACGATGCCGTGCTCCTGGCAGAGCGCGGCGTAGCGCGCCAGCGCATGGGTGTTGGTGCGGATGCAGGCATAGGTCGGGATGCCGGCGCCGATGTCGATCACCGCGCGCCATTTTGCGAATTTCGCGCCCAGCTCGCGGTACTCGTCGAGCCGCTTGCCGAGGCCGTCGAGACCTTCGGTGATGACCTCGCCCGGGCAGTTCGGCAGCGGCTGCACGCCCTTGTCGACCTTGATGCCGGGAATCGATCCGGCCTTCTCGATCAGCTTGACCAGCGAGCGTGCCGTCCTTCGCCTTCTGGCGGATGGTCTCGTCGTAGAGGATGACGCCGGAGATGCATTTCGACATCGCGTCGTAGGCGCGGAACAGCATCTCGCGATAGTCGCGCCGGCTGTCTTCCGTGCACTCGGCGCCGATGGCGTCGAAGCGCTTCTTGATGGTTCCCGAGGACTCATCGGCAGCAAGGATGCCGCGGCCGGGAGCCACCATGGCGCTCGCAACCTTGTTGAGTTCCGCAAGGTTCATCGTTTCCTCCAAAATTGGGGCGGGGCGAACGGCCCCGTTGGAGGCGTTTTCTAGCCGGACGGCCGGTGGCCCGTCTACTCCGCAGCGTCGCGGCGGGTGTGGAATTTGGGATCAAGGTCACCGCGGGCGTAGCGCTGCGCCATGGCGGAGACGGGCAGGGGCTTGATTTTTGAGGCCTGCCCGGCCGCCCCGAACTCCTCGAACCGCGCCCGGCAGAGCTTAACCATCGCCTCCATCGCCGGCTTGAGGTATTTGCGCGGGTCGAATTCGCCCGGGTTTTCGGTCAGCAGGCGGCGGATTTCGCCGGTCATCGCCATCCGGTTGTCGGTGTCGATGTTGATCTTGCGCACCCCATGGCGGATGCCGCGCTGGATCTCCTCCACCGGCACGCCCCAGGTCTGGGGCATCTTGCCGCCGTAGCGGTTGATGATGTCCTGCAGGTCCTGCGGCACCGAAGAGGATCCATGCATGACAAGGTGTGTGTTCGGCAGCCGCTGGTGGATCTCCTCGATCACGCCCATGGCGAGGATCGCGCCGTCCGGCTTGCGCGAGAACTTGTAGGCGCCGTGCGAGGTGCCCATCGCGATGGCAAGCGCATCGACCTTGGTCTTGGCGACGAAATCGACCGCCTGGTCGGGATCGGTCAGCAACTGGTCGTGCGAGAGCGTGCCCTCGGCGCCGTGGCCGTCCTCCTGCTCGCCGGTACCGTGTTCGAGCGATCCGAGCACGCCGAGCTCGCCTTCGACCGACACGCCGCCGAGATGCGCCATCTCGGCGACCTTGCCGGTGACCTCGACGTTGTAGTCGTAGCTCGCCGGCGTCTTGCCGTCCGACTTGAGCGAGCCGTCCATCATCACCGAGGTGAAACCCGCCTGCATCGCGGTGAGGCAGGTGGTCGGGCCGTTACCGTGATCGAGATGCATGCACACCGGTATGTGCGGATAGATCTCCACCAGCGCGTCGATCATGTGCTTGAGCATGATGTCGTTAGCGTATTGGCGCGCGCCGCGGCTCGCCTGGATGATTGCGGGCGCGTCGACCGCATCGGCGGCCGCCATCGCCGCCAGACCCTGTTCCATATTGTTGATGTTGAAGGCCGGAACGCCGTAGCCGCGCTCGGCGGCGTGGTCGAGAAGTTGCCTGAGAGTTATGCGTGCCATGCTGATCTCCGCGCCAGCCGGTGCAGAGCGGAGCGCGGAATAGCCTAAAGCCGCAGCACCTCGACACCGGGAAGGGCCTTGCCCTCCATCCATTCAAGAAACGCGCCACCTGCGGTCGAGACGTAGGTGAACCGCTCGGTGACGCCCGCAGCGTTCAGCGCCGCCACGGTGTCGCCGCCGCCCGCTACCGAGACAAGCTTGCCGGCGGTGGTCAGTTCCGCGGCTGCTTCGGCGGCCTCGATGGTTCCGTTGTCGAAGGGTTCCATCTCGAACGCGCCGAACGGGCCGTTCCACACCAGAGTCTTCACGCGCGCGAGCACCGACACGGCGTGCTCGATGCTCCTGGGGCCGATGTCGAGGATCATCTCGTCGGCGCCGACGGCATCGACCGAGACGGCGCGCGACGGCGCATTGGCCTTGAACTCCTTTGCCACCACCGCATCGATCGGCAGCACGATCTCGCAGCCTTGCGTCTTCGCTTTGGCGAGGATGTCACGCGCGGTGGGCGCAAGGTCATGCTCGCAGAGTGATTTGCCGACCGCCTTGCCCTGCGCGGCGAGGAAGGTATTGGCCATGCCGCCGCCGATGATCAGCACGTTCACCTTGGCGATCAGGTTGCCGAGCAGATCGAGCTTGCTGGACACTTTCGCGCCGCCGACGATCGCGGCGACCGGCCGCTGCGGCGCGTCGAGCGCCTTGCCGAGCGCGTCGAGCTCGGCCTGCATGCTGCGCCCGGCAAAGGCCGGCATCACATGGCCGAGACCTTCGGTCGAGGCGTGGGCGCGGTGCGCGGCGGAAAACGCGTCGTTGACCCAGAGGTCGCCGAGCTTCGCCAGCTCTTCGACGAACGCCGGATCGTTCTTCTCCTCGCCCTTGTGGAAGCGGGTGTTCTCAAGACACAGGATATCGCCGGATTTCATGCGTGCGACCGCTTCAGCCGCCTTCTCGCCGATGCAATCCTCGGCAAACGCCACCGGCCGTCCGAGCACCCGCGCCACCTCTTGCGCCACAGGCCGCAGCGACTGCGACGGATCGGGGCCCTTCGGCCGGCCGAAATGCGAGAGCAGGATCGCCTTGCCGCCCTTGTCGGCGATCTCGTTGATAGTAGGTGCTTGGCGCTCAATACGCGTGGCGTCGGTGACCTTGCCGTTTTCGGTGGGGACGTTGAGGTCGACGCGCAGCAGCACGCGTTTGTCTTTCACATCGACGTCGTCGAGGGTGCGGAAACGTGCCATGGGTACTGACGAACTCGACATTAGAAATTCTGCGGACCACCGAGATCGCTCGGCGGCTTATCATGGTCGTGCTTGATCTTCGCGCCATGGCGCAGGAAGGCGTAGAGCAACCCGCCGATGATCAGCAATCCGACGCCGAGGCCGATCCATTGTGAGGTCATGGCGGTCTCCTGGCGCTAGGGCCCATCGCTACGAATTCAGATCAGCTTCCCCATCGCAACCGCTGTGTCGATCATGCGGTTGGAGAAGCCCCACTCGTTGTCGTACCAGGACATGATCCGCACCAGCGTGCCGTCCATCACCTTGGTCTGGTCCATGTGGAAGACCGACGAGTGCGGGTCGTGGTTGAAGTCGCCGGATACGTTGGGCTGATCGGTGTAGCCGAGGATGCCCTTGAGCTGCTGCTCGGCGGCGCGCTTGATGGCGCCGTTGATCTCGTCCTTGCTGGTCGCGCGCTTGGCGACGAATTTCAGGTCGACCACCGAGACGTTCGGCGTCGGCACGCGGATCGCGACGCCGTCGAGCTTGCCGGCGAGCTCCGGCAGCACCAGGCCCACCGCCTTCGCGGCGCCGGTCGAGGTCGGGATCATGTTGAGCGCCGCGGCGCGCGCGCGATAGAGATCCTTGTGCATGGTGTCGAGCGTGGGCTGGTCGCCGGTATACGAATGAATCGTGGTCATGAAGCCCTTGTCGATGCCGACCGAGTCGTTGAGCACCTTGGCCACCGGCGCGAGGCAGTTGGTCGTGCAGGACGCGTTCGAGACCACCACGTGGTCCTTGGTCAGCTTCTCGTGGTTGACGCCGTAGACCACCGTGAGGTCGACGTCGTCGGCGGGCGCCGACACCAGCACGCGCTTGGCGCCGGCCTTCAGATGCGCGGACGCCTTGTCCTTGGAGGTGAAGAGACCGGTGCATTCGAGCGCGATGTCGATACCGAGGTCCTTCCACGGAAGTGTCGCCGGATCGCGCACCGCCAGCACCTTGATCGGTCCGATGCCGCAATCGATGGTGTCGCCCTTCACCGTCACCTCGCCGGGGAAGCGGCCATGGACGGAATCGAAGCGCAGCAGGTGCGCGTTGGTTTCGACCGGACCGAGATCGTTGATGGCGACGACGGTGATGTCTTTGCGCTTGGCCTCGACGATGGCGCGCAGGACGTTGCGGCCGATACGGCCAAACCCGTTGATGGCGACGCGGACGGACATTGTTCTTGCTCCTGGCTTTCAAGTGGTCATGCCCGCGCTTGTTGCGGGCATCCACGTCTTTCCATCGGGATAGTTAAGACGTGAAAGGCCGGGACAGCCCGGCCATGACGGATCAAAAAGGACCTGCCGTTACCGCCGTTATATAGCGGTTTTCAGAGCTTGCTCAATGCCGCATCCGCGACGGCCTGCGCCGTGATTCCGAAATGCTTGTAGAGGTCCTTGTAGGGCGCGCTGGCGCCGAACCCGGCCATGCCGACAAAGGCGCCATCCGACCCGATAATGGCGTCCCAGCCCTGCCGGATGCCTGCTTCAACGGCAACATTGACCGGCGCGCTGCCGATCACGGCGCGGCGCGCGCGCTCCGGCGCTTCCAGGAACAGTTCGAAGCACGGCACCGAGACGACGCGCGCCGGCACGCCACGTTCCGACAGGAGCTTCCTCGCCTCCACGGCAATCGACACTTCGGAGCCGGATGCGAACAGCGACACCTGCGCGCGGCCCTCGGCGGGAACGATCTCGTAGGCGCCGCCGGCGCAAAGGTTGCTCTCGTCCATTTGCCGGCGCAGTTGCGGCAGGTTCTGGCGCGTCAACGCCAGCACGCTCGGCCGGTCGTGCGCTTGCAGCGCGAGCTGCCAGCATTCCGTGGTCTCGACCGCGTCGCAGGGCCGGAACACCAGCAAATTTGGAATGGCGCGAAGCGACGCAACCTGCTCGACCGGCTGATGGGTCGGTCCGTCTTCGCCCAGGCCGATCGAGTCATGCGTCATCACATGGATGACACGCTGCTTCATCAGCGCGGCGAGACGGATCGCCGGGCGGCAGTAATCGGCGAACGCGAGGAACGTGCCGGAATAGGGGATGACGCCGCCATGCAGTGCCATGCCGTTCATCGCCGCGGCCATGCCGTGCTCGCGCACGCCGTAGTGGATGAAGCGCGCCGCATAGTCGGACGCCGACATCGCTTTCATCGCCTTGGTGCGGGTGTTGTTGGAGCCGGTGAGGTCGGCGGAGCCGCCGATCGTCTCCGGCACCGCGGCGGTGATGGCTTCGAGCGCGCGCTCGGAGGCGATGCGGCTCGCGATCTCCTGCGGCGTTGCGGCAAGCGCCTTCTTCACCGACAGCACGGCGGCGGCAAGCTCTGCCGGCAGCTTGCCGGCGAGGCGGCGCTCGAAATCGGCGCGCTTGTCGGCGGCCAGCGCCTGCACGCGCTGCGACCAGGCCGCGTGTGTCTGTAGCCCGCGCTTGCCGGCGGTGCGCCAGAAGTCGCGGACGTCCGCCGGCACGTCGAACGGCACCTCCGACCAGCCAAGCGCCTTGCGCGCCCCGGCGATCTCTTCGGCGCCGAGCGGCGAACCGTGCGACGACGCCTTGCCAGCCTTGGTGGGCGCGCCGAAGCCGATGGTGGTGCGGCACGCGATCATGACGGGCCGATCGGACTTCTGAGCAGCCTCGATGGCGGCGGCAATCGCCTGGGGGTCGTGCCCGTCGATGCGGCTCGCATTCCAGCCGGCGGCTTCGAACCGCTTCACCTGGTCGACCGAGTTGGCCAGCGAGAGCGGACCGTCGATGGAAATCCCGTTGTCGTCGAACAGCACGATCAGCTTATTCAGTTTGAGATGGCCGGCGAGCGCGATCGCTTCCTGGCTGATGCCTTCCATCAGGTCGCCGTCGGAGGCGAGCACATAGGTACGATGGTCGACCACGTCCTTGCCGAAAGTCGCGGCGAGATGCGCCTCGGCGATCGCCATGCCGACGGCGTTCGCGAGCCCCTGGCCGAGCGGCCCGGTGGTGGTCTCGACGCCCGGCGTGTGTCCGTGTTCGGGATGGCCCGCGGTGATCGAACCGAGCTGACGGAAGCGCTTGATCTGGTCGATGGTCATCGCCTCGTAGCCGAGGAGGTGCAGCAGCGCGTAGATCAGCATCGAGCCGTGGCCGGCCGAGAGCACGAAGCGGTCGCGGTCGGGCCAGGCCGGATCGGCCGGGTCGAATTTCAGGAATTGCGTGAACAGCACGGTGGCGACGTCGGCGGCGCCCATCGGCAGGCCGGGGTGGCCGGACTTCGCCTGTTCGACGGCGTCCATGGCGAGCGCGCGGATCGCGTTGGCCATGCGGTCATGCTGGGTGCGCGGAATTGCGGACATCGTGCCTTGGTCGGTGGAGTTGGCCAGCGGTTCAACCGCGGCGAGGGAAGATTTCGGCGGTGTCATCGGAACCTGCCGTTTTGCGGGTCTTAGCCGCCGATTCTGAAGGCCTGCCCCTCAAAATGCGCGGATTGCTTAGCATGCGAGCCCTTCGAGTCAATGCGAAGGAGCGTCCGTCAGACTGGCTGTGCACGGGCTCTTTGGATAAACCAGCCGATGCGGGTCTGAAGAGCGCGCGGGGCGTCGGTGGCGGCAGCGGAACAGGGAACCGATCTGGTGCATGTCGTCGCGCTTTTGGGCGCGGCGGTGATCGCCGTTCCGCTGTTCAAGCGCGCGGGTCTCGGATCGGTGCTGGGCTACTTGGCGGCCGGGCTCGTGATCGGCCCGTTCGGGCTCAAGCTGTTCACCAGCCCGCAGGCGATCCTGCATGTCGCTGAGCTCGGCGTGGTGATGTTCCTGTTCATCATCGGACTCGAGATGCAGCCGTCGCGGCTGTGGAGCCTGCGGCGGGATATCTTCGGAATCGGCGTCGCGCAGGTCGTCACGTGTGGCGCGCTGTTGACCGGCGTCGGTGTCCTCGCCGGATTTCCCCCGGTGGTGGCGTTCCTCGCCGCCATGGGCTTCGTGTTGTCCTCCACCGCCATCGTCGCGCAAATCCTCGAAGAGCGCGGCGACACCGCGACGCCCGCGGGGCAGCGGGTGGTGTCGATCCTGCTGCTCGAGGATCTTGCCATCGTTCCGCTGCTCGTGGTGGTGGCGCTCCTGGCGCCGGGCGCGACCCATGCCGCAGGCGGCGGTAAATGGTTTGCGATCGGCGTTGCGCTCGCCGCCATCGCGGCGATCCTGGCGGCCGGGAAGTGGCTGCTCAATCCGCTGTTTCGCATCCTCGCCGACGCGCAGGCGCGCGAGGTGATGACGGCGGCGGCGCTGCTGGTGGTGCTCGGCGCGGCGTTGGTGATGCAGCTCAGCGGCCTGTCGATGGCGATGGGCGCGTTTCTCGCCGGCGTGCTGCTGTCCGAATCGACCTTCCGCCACCAGCTTGAGGTCGACATCGAGCCGTTCCGTGGCATCCTGCTCGGGCTGTTCTTCCTCGGCGTCGGCATGTCGCTCGACCTCACGGTGATCGCGCGTCACTGGCCGCTGATCCTGGCCGGCGTGCCTGCCTACATGCTGGTCAAATCGGCCGGCATCTACGTCGTCGCGCGCTTGTTCAGGGCGAGCCATCGCGAGGGCATCTATCGTGCTGCCTTGCTGGCGCAGGGCGGCGAATTCGCCTTCGTGCTCTACGCCGCCGCGGCGACCGCCGGCCTGTTCGACGCCACCACCAACGCGGTGCTCACCGCCACCGTGATCATCTCGATGGCGCTCACCCCGCTCGGCGTGTTCGCCTTGCGATGGCTGCTGCCCGAGGAGGAGCAGTCCATGGACGGCATCGATGCCGCCGAGGATCTGCACGGCAGCGCGCTCGTCATCGGCTTCGGCCGCTTCGGCCAGGTGGCGAGCCAGTCGCTGCTGGCGCGCGGGATCGACGTCTCGATCATCGATATCGATACCGAGATGATTCGTGTCGCCGGTGACTTCGGCTTCAAGGTCTACTACGGCGACGGCTGCCGCCTCGATGTCCTGCGGGCCGCCGGCGCCGGCGAGGCGAGAGCGATCCTGGTCTGCGTCGACAAGCGCGACGCCGCCGACCGCGCCGTGGCGCTCGCCAAGGCCGAGTTTCCCCAGGCCAAGCTCCTGGTGCGCTCCTACGACCGCGGGCACGCGCTCAAGCTGGTCGAAGCCGGCGTCGACGTGCAAATCCGCGAGACGTTCGAATCCGCGCTCAAATTCGGTGAAATAGCGCTGCGTGAGCTGGGCGTCCCCGACGACGAGGCGGCCGAAACCGCGGAGGACATCCGCCGCCGCGACGCCGAGCGTTTCGCGTTGGAAACCACCGGCGGTCTGCTGGCCGGCCGCGACCTCCTGCACGGAAATGCGCCCAAGCCGGTCCCCTTCACGAAGCCGAAGCGCCCGCGTGCCGCCGTGCAGCCGCCTGTGGATGGTCCGGAAAAGAGCGGCTGAACCGTTTGCCAGCACAGGCTGTCGGGCGGACAATGGTGCAAAGTCCTCGAATTGCGGCAGCGTCACGTCAGCGTTGTTTTCTAAGCACTTGCCACTGCGGACGTTTTCCGTTGCCTTAGAGATGCCGAATCCGGGGCCTAGTGCGGGAGTAGGGGACAGGGGGCATGTCGGATACGAGTGCGATCGACGCCGCCAGTAGGCGCCTGGGGCTTGCCATGGATGCGCTGGAACTGGCTGTGGAGCGGCGCCGCGACGCCGACCGCGGACAGTCCGATCTTTCCGAGCAGATTCACGCTCTGGGAGACGATCGGTCGCGGCTCGCCTCCGACCTCGATACCGCGGCGGCGCGCGTCCGCATGCTGGAGACGACCAATCGCGAAATCGCGCGACGGCTCGACGTTGCGATCGAGTTGGTGCGCAACGTCCTGGAAGCGAATGACCGCTGAGCGGGCACAGGCCAAGGGGCGGACGGAGGGGCAGAGCATGTCGCAGGTGACCGTCACCATCAACGGCCGGCAGTTCCGCATGGCCTGCGAGGACGGCCAGGAGGGGCACCTGATGCGGCTGGCCCAGGACCTCGATCAGCGCATCGACAAGCTGCGCGGCAATTTCGGCGAGATCGGCGACGCCCGGCTCACCATCATGGCGGCGCTCACCGTCGCCGACGAACTCGCCGACATCAACAACCGGCTCAAGCGGGTCGAAGAGGAAATGGCCTCGCTGCAGGACGCGCGCGTCGCCTCCGCCGAGCACGCCAAGGCGACCCAGGTTGCGATCTCGGCCGCGCTCAATGCCGCCGCGGAGCGCATCGAGGGCCTGACCCGGCAGCTCAACCAGACCGCGGCCGAAACCGTCGTCGCGATGGGGTGAAGTCTTCTTCGGCCTCATGAGGTGAGGGGATCGAGCCGGTAGCGACCGGGCGTTATCCGCACTACATTGGCTGGGCGGGGCTGCACGGTTCGTCAGGAGCAATATTCTCGGGGCCTTATCGATCTCTTAGGGAGCTGTCCCTGGCCGGGCCCGTGGGCCCGGGCACACGGTGCCCACCTACTTTCGTAGGGAACCCGGGATCGAAGCTCCAACGGCCATTGCGGCTCCGCACTCGTTTTCATGTCCACCGACCTTTCGCCGTCACCCTGAGGTGCGAGCGACCGAAGGTCGCGAGCCTCGAAGGGCGACGGTCCCGGGCCGTGCATCCTTCGGCTCGCCGCTAGTGCGGCTCGCACCTCAGGATGACGGTTTGAGTCCGGTGGACATCTCAGATGCGAAGGCGATCCTGCGCCGCGAAGCGGTCGCGCGCCGTGACGCGCTGCCGGCGGCGGAGCGCCAGCAGGCCGCGGAGACCATCGCCGGCCGGCCGTTTCCGGTCGCGGTCCCGCCCGGCGCGATCGTGTCCGGCTTCATGCCGCTCAAGAGCGAGATCAGCCCGCTACCGCTCATGCGCAAGCTTGCGGAGGCGGGCGCACGGCTCGCGCTGCCGGTGGTCGCCGGCAAGGGCCTGCCTCTCATCATGCGCGCGTGGACGTTCGGCGCCCCGCTCGCGTCCGGCGTCTGGGGCATCCGCGAGCCGATGCCCGACGCGCCCGCGGTCGATCCCGATATTTTGATCGTGCCGCTGCTCGCCTTCGACCGCCGCGGCTATCGCCTCGGCTATGGCGCCGGCTACTACGACATGACGCTGACGGCGCTGCGCGCCAGGAAACCGGTCGTCGCCGTCGGCATCGCCTACGCCGCGCAGGAGGTCGACACGGTTCCGATCACCCCCCGCGACGCGCGCCTCGATCTCGTGCTAACCGAGAAAGAGACGATCGACTTCCGGAGCGTGTAAAGCGTGCGAATCCTCTTCATCGGCGACATCGTCGGCCGCAGCGGGCGTGCCGTGCTGCTCGAGCGCCTGGGCGGACTGATCCGCGACTGGAAGCTCGATTTCGTCGCCGTCAACGGCGAGAACGCGGCCGGCGGCTTCGGCATCACCGAGGCGATCTATCACGAGTTCGTCGATGCCGGCGCCGACGTGATCACCGGCGGCAATCATTCCTGGGACCAGCGCGAGGCGCTGGTGTTCATCGAGCGCGCCCCGAAGCTTCTGCGCCCGATCAATTTCCCGCCCGGAACGCCCGGCCGCGGCGCCGCGCTGGTCGACGCCAAGAACGGCGCGCGCGTGCTGGTCGTCAACGTCATGGGCCGCGTGTTCATGGATGCGCTGGACGATCCGTTTGCCGCGGTCGAGCGCGAGCTCGGCGCCTGCGCGCTCAAGCGCGACGCCGACGCGATCATCGTCGACGTCCATTGCGAGGCCACCAGCGAGAAGCAGGGCATGGGCCACTTCTGCGACGGCCGCGCGAGCCTCGTGGTCGGCACCCACACCCACGCGCCGACCGCCGACCATCAGGTGCTCGCGGGCGGCACCGCCTTCATCTCCGACGTCGGCATGACCGGCGACTATAACTCGATCATCGGCATGCAGAAGGACGAGCCGCTCAACCGCTTCCTGCGCAAGATACCCGGTGAGCCGGTTCGAGCCGGCGCTCGGCGCGGCGACGCTGTGCGGCGTCGCGGTCGAGACCGACGACGCCACCGGGCTGGCGCGCCGTATCGGCGCGGTGCGGCTCGGCGGGCGGCTGGAGCAGGCGAAGCCTGCGTTCTGGGAGTAACTTTATTTCCGCGCCGACGCGTCATATAACGCGCGTCATCAAACGCATTGTGCAGGCGACATCTCGGACGAAGCCATGGCCGGTCATTCCCAGTTCAAAAACATCATGCACCGCAAGGGGCGGCAGGACGCCGTCCGGTCCAAGCTGTTCGGCAAGCTTGCGCGCGAAATCACGGTGGCGGCGAAGCTCGGCCTGCCCGACCCCGGGATGAACCCCCGGCTGCGGGCGGCGATCATCGCCGCGCGCGCCGAGAACATGACCAAGGACACGATCGAGCGGGCGATCAAGAAGGCGCTGGGCGGCGACGCCGAGAACTATGACGAGATCCGCTATGAGGGCTACGGGCCGGGCGGGGTCGCGGTGATCGTCGAGGTGCTTGACCGACAACCGCAACCGCACCGCCGGCGAGGTGCGCGCGACCTTCACCAAGCACGGCGGCAACCTCGCGGAGACCGGCGCGGTCTCGTTCATGTTCGACCATGTCGGCGTCGTCGAGTTCGACGCCAAGGTCGCGAATGCGGATGCCATGCTCGACGCCGCGATCGAGGCCGGCGCCGAGGACGTCTCCTCCGGCGAAAACGGCCACGAGGTCTACACCGCGCAGGACATGCTGCGCGACGTCGCCAAGGCGCTGGAAGGAAAATTCGGCGAGCCGCGCAAGGCCGCGTTGGTCTGGAAGCCGCAGAACACGGTGGCGGTCGACGACGCGCAGGGCGAGAAGCTCTTGAAGATGATCGACACGCTCAACGACAATGACGACGTGCAGAACGTCTACGCCAATTTCGAGGTGTCGGACGCGCTGGTCGCGAAGATGAGCGCTTAGCGCACGACCCCGAAATCATCCCCTATATTCCAGAATGAACAGGCCGGCATTGTAGTCGGTCGAATAGATCAGCCCGCCCGCGTCCACGAAGACGTCGGCCGATTGGATGACGCGCGCGCGGTTAGGCCGGTGATCCATCATCCGTGTCGGCGCCGGCGGCACCCAGGCGCCGACCTCGGCCGGACGGAGCTGGTCGCGGATGTCGAACACCCGCACGCCCGCATTTTGGTAAGTCGCGAAGATCAGCTCGGAGCTCACGAAGCTGCCCGGCCGGTTCTCATGGATATTGTGCGGCCCGAAGTGGCCGCCTTTGCTCTTGTAGTCGGCTTCGGCAGGCTGGGGAAAGGTCGCGATGCTTACCGGATTGGATTTCACCTTGTTGTCGAACACCCAGATGTTTTTGACGCCGTCTTCCTGGTGGTCGAGCACGGCTTCGTCGAGGACGATGAGCAGATCGCGGTCGGGCAGCGGCAGGCAGTTGTGCGTGCCGCCGCCGAACGGCGGCGCGCCGTCGCGATGGAAGATCAGCTTCGGCTTGGCGCGATCGGCAACGTCGATCACCACCATGCCGGCGTCGCGCCAGGCGGCATAAGCAGTGTCGCCGTGAATGATCGCGTGGTGCAATCCGTAGCGGCTGGTCGACGGCCAGCCCGGCGTTTCGCCCGCGGCCTGGTTCATCCCGGGAATCCACCAGCGTCCGGCTTCACGCGGATTGGTCGGATCGCTCATGTCGATGGTGATGAAGATGTAGTCGGTGAAGCCGTCGATCAGCGCCGACGCGTACGCCCATTTTCCGCCGGTGTACCAGACGCGGTGGATGCCGCCGCCATCGACCGGCATGAAACCGATGCGCCGTGGCTCCGCCGGCTTCGAGATGTCATAGACCGCGAGTCCTGCGGTCCAGTCGCGGGTGGCCTGCTGCTTTGCTTCGGCGGTGCGGATCGTCTGGCCGAGCTGGCCTTTGTAGTACGCCCGCTCGTCGGCGAATTCCGCTGCCGCGAACATGTCCTTCGCATTGATGACCAGGAGCAGGTCGTCGTGCGTCTGCAGATGGATGTTCCAGGTGCCGGCCGGCGCGGCGAGGTAGTTCACCGCGCGTGGATTGCGCGCGTCACGCACGTCGATCACCGAGAAGCCCTTGGAGAACATATGCCCGACATAGGCATGGCCGCGATGGACCATGACCTGCACGCCGTCCGGCCGCCCGCCCTGGTCGGAATAGCCGACCAGGCGCATGTTTCGCGCGTAGTCCGGTTTCGGCAGGTCGTTCATTTGTAGGCATCCAGGAAATTGGGAACGGCGATCCAGTCCATCATCGCTTCGTCGCTCTGCAACAGTTCGTGCATGCGGCGGTCTTCCTCGGTCTTGAGGTTGACGCCCATATGGGTCCCGAGCTTGCGGCTGTGCATCACGATGGTGTTGCCGATCGGCTGGCGCTCGGCGTCGTAGGCCTTGAGCGCCGTGTCGATGTCGTCGTGATTGGCGAGCGCGCGCGCCAGCGCCTCCGCATCGCATCCGGCTTTGGCGACTCCGAAGCCCATATGCGGCCGCGCATTGGCGGCGGCATCGCCGGCCATGGCAACGCGGCCGAACACGATCCGGGGCGCGGTGAAATCGTAGATCGGGGTGATGAAGGGCTGCTTCATCGTCATCACGCAATCGAGCATGACAGGGGGCATGAGCTCGCGCGCGTCGGCATACATCTGCTCGATCAGCTCTTTGCGGATGAGCGGCGGCGGAACCGAGAATTCGTGCTGCACGCCGTTCTGGTCGACGTTCATCACGCGCAGTTGCTCGGCATCTGCCGCGCGATACCAGATGAAATTGTAGCGGCGGTGGCCCGGCCGGAGGTCGTTGTTGAAGCCCGCGATCGGGTAGGTGATGACCTCCTGGCGCGGCGGCAGATAGAACACGAAGTACGGGAAGATTTCCTTCAGCGTCTGCGGCGCGAGGTCGGACTTGTTCGGCGATCCGCGCCAGATGTAGTAGCCGGCATAGATTGGCTGCAGCTCCGGCGCGACCTGTCCGCGCACGGTCGAGCGGATGCCGTCGCCGCCGATCAGGATGTCGGCGTCTTCGACACGGCCGCCGTTGAAATGAACGCGCACGCCGCTGCCGTCCTGTTCGACGCGCTCGAACGCCCAGCCGAGATGATAGTGCGCCGGGTCGACGGTTTCGCGCAGCAGCCGCTGCAGCCGATCCCACGAGGTCAGGATCTGCCGCAGCGGGCGCTCGCCGGTCACGCGGCCCGCCCGGTCGATCGCGATCCGTTTGGGCACCTCGATACCGAGCTCGCGGGTGCCGGCGCCGCTCGCCTCCAGCATCTCCAGCAGTTCCGGATGCGTCGTGATACCGGCGCCGCGGCCGACCAGCTCGACCGGAGAACGCTCGTAGACGTCGGCCTGCCAGCCGGCCTGACGCAGGAATGCGGCGCTGAACAGCCCCGACATCGAGCCGCCGATGATGATGGCGCGCCGCGCTTTGCTGCTTGATGATGGCATTGGACCCCGGCAGGAATTTCGCGGAAATGATAGCCACAACGCGCCAATGCGCGCTAGTCGCGGCCCGTCGCCGGAGCTATCAACAGGCGATCATGGCACAAGCGATTCGCATCCTGGGGATCGATCCGGGACTTCGTCGCACCGGCTGGGGCGCCGTTGCGATCGAGGGTAACCGGCTCAGCTTTCTGGCCTGCGGGTCGGTCACGACCGACGACAAGGCGACGCTGGCGGAGCGGCTGGTCACGATCCACGACGGCCTGCGCCGCGTGGTCGCGGAGCTTGCGCCCGACGAAGCTGCCGTCGAGGCGACCTTCGTCAGCAAGGATGCGGTCGCCACGCTCAAGCTCGGCCAGGCCCGCGGTATCGCGCTGCTGGTGCCGGCGATCGCCGGGCTGCCGGTTGCGGAATACGCTCCCAACCTGGTGAAGAAGACCATCGTCGGCGCCGGCCATGGCGAGAAGGCGCAGATCCGCATGATGATCGGCGTGCTGCTGCCCAAGGCCGATCCGAAGACCCACGACGCCGCCGACGCGCTGGCGATCGCGATCTGCCACGCGCATCACCGGCAGAGCGTGGTGCTCAAGGTGGCGGCACGATGATCGGCAAGCTCAAGGGCATCGTCGACTCCTATGGCGAGGATTTCGTGATCCTCGACGTGGGCGGCGTCGGCTATCAGGTGCAATGCTCCGCGCGCACGCTGCAGGAGCTGCCGGCCGCCGGTCAGCCGGCGACGCTTGCGATCGAGACCTATGTGCGTGAGGATCAGATCAGGCTGTTCGGCTTCATGACCGACGTCGAACGGGAATGGTTCCGCCTGCTGCAGACTGTGCAAGGCGTCGGCGCCAAGGTCGCGCTGTCGGTGCTTGGTACGCTCAAGCCGGGCGAGCTCGCGTCGGCGATCGCCATGCGTGACAAGGCGACGGTCGCGCGCACCCCGGGCGTCGGACAGAAAGTTGCGGAGCGCATCGTCACCGAATTGAAGGACAAGGCGCCGGCCTATGCCGACCTTGACCCAGCGGTGGTGCGGCTGTCGGGTCAGGTCGACGAGCGGCGCGCGCCACAGCCGATTTCCGATGCGGTCTCCGCGCTGGTCAATCTCGGCTACGGCCAGCCGCAGGCGGCCGCCGCCATCGCCGCCGCCGCCCGCGAGGCGGGCGAAGGAACGGATACCGCGAGACTGATCAGGCTCGGCCTGAAGGAACTGGCGCGGTCTTGATGAGCGATGGCCGCACGACGCAACCGCTCGGCGCCGCGTTGGAGGCATGGCGGCTGTTGGCGGCTGTCGGCGTGTTCGGCCTGGTTGGGCCGCCGGTCGGCGGATTGGTGACGTGGGCGACGATGGGTGCGAGTGCGCTGCGATCCCCGATTCCGTTTGTGGCGGGGTCGTACGCGGAAGGCGTGGTCCTTGCGCTGGCCGCCGGCGTCCTGGTCGGCATCGCTGCATTGTGGTTCGGCAGCGCGCCCTGGTTCGTCCCGCTTGCCGTGGTGGCCATCGTCAACATCGCCATGCTGGCGACGACAGTGGCCGCCGGTCCGCCCGATCTCGTTGCGACCATGATCCGCGTCGCCCGCGTGTTCCTGCCTGCGTCGTTGGTCGCCACGATCGCATGCTGGCTGTTGACGCGCCGGCTGCTGAGGTTCGCATGAGCGCGCCCCATGACAAAGCGCCTGCGGCGCGGGTCGGTGTCGCGCGGCCGCTCACGACGTTCCTGGTGTTCACGATTTTGGGCCCGGCCATCGGTGGCGCGATCACCCTCGTCATCGCGTTGGTAGCGATGGCGCGGGGGCCGGACGGGCCGTTCTTCCAGGGCGGAATGGAGGAGTTTCAGAAGGCAATTCCCCTGTTCGTGAAGCTCTCTTATCTGGCGGGCGGCCTGCAAGCCGCGTTCGTGGCGTTTGTCGCGCTGCTCTCAACAGTCTTGCGCTGGAACGGTCGTGTTTCATTCCTGTCGGTGGTCATTGCCAGCCTGATCGCAGGCGTCGTCTTTGTGATGGTCGTCGATCCAAGGGCCTACGCGGTCGCGTTCTTCATTTCCGCCGGCGTGCATGTCGGCGCCGGGATCGGCTGCTGGCTCATCGCCCAAGCCGTTTTGCGACTGTTCGGCAAAGCCTTGATGCCTAAACCCAACTAGGATACGGCACGAGCCAACGGGGCCCGACTGTGTTCTTTGGCAGCTATCCATTTTCCTACGTCCGCGACGCGCGCCGCCCGGCGATCCTTGCGCTGCACGCCGACAACTTCATCGGCGAGGTTCGGATCAAGCCGTTTCTCAACGCACTGCTCGCACGCGGCGTGATCGCCGACTATCAGGTGGCCGATCGCTCGATGGCGATGACGGGTCCGCTGAAATCCTACGCCTTCACGCACATCTGGTGTCAGCGCAGCGTGTCGACGGCGCAGTTCCGATTCTTGAAGCGGCACGCGCACGTTCCGATCATCTACGACATCGACGATCTGATCACCTCGATTCCCGATTTCGTGATGCGGGTGAAGCGGCGCGTCAGGACGCGGATCGATTGGTGCCTGCACCACGCCAAGGCGATCACGGTCGCGACCGACCGGCTGGGTGCAAGCCTGCGCGAGGACGTCCCGTCGCTGGCCGGCGACATCGTCGTGCTTCCCAATGGCTGCGCGAGCGCAACGCCGCCGGCGCAGCGCGAACCCCGAAAGCAAATCATCTGGACGTCGAGCGACCTTCCGTTCTTCCTGGACGGCACTCCGAGCTTCGTGCAGGACCTTGCGGCGCTGGCCAATCGGACCGGTTACGAAGCCATTCTGATCGGCCGTTTCGACGACAAATTTGCCGCGAAGTTCGATCGCTGCCGGCGGATTTCCTATCTGGATTTCGCCTCGTACCGCGCGTTCCTGCAATCGTGCGCCGGCGCGATCGGGCTGGCGCCGCTGCCGTCGAACCTGCCGCCGCAGGCGCAGCGGTACTTCGATGCCAAGTCGGACATCAAGCTGGTCGACTACCTGTCGTCGGGGATCGTTCCGGTTTGCTCGAGCGCCGTCCCTTACGCCATGTCCAGCCTGTTTCTGCCGTCGCTCGCCGCCGCGAACGCAAATGAGTTGTTGCAGCGCCTCGAAATGTGTATCGCGGACCATGCACGCATGGTTGAATACGTGAACGGGACGATTCACGCGCCCGGCCTCCTGAGACAGAGGGAATTCTCTGAGCTCTCGAAGGCGCTGGATCATCTCGTCGCATGAACGGAGCCGCCGCATGAGCCCGCCGTCCCGGCTCGTGACCGCCGAACGCCGCGACGACGATGCCGCCGACGCTTCGCTTCGTCCGCAGCGGCTCGCCGAATTCGTCGGGCAGCAGCAGGCGCGCGCCAATCTCGGCGTCTTCATCGAAGCGGCGCGCAAGCGCAACGAAGCGCTCGACCATGTGCTGTTCGTCGGCCCGCCCGGGCTCGGCAAGACCACGCTGGCGCAGATCGTCTCGCGCGAGCTCGGCGTCAATTTCCGCGCGACCTCGGGGCCGGTGATCGCCAAGGCCGGCGACCTCGCGGCGCTGCTCACCAATCTCGAAGAGCGCGACGTGCTCTTCATCGACGAGATCCATCGGCTCAATCCCGCGGTGGAGGAAATCCTCTATCCGGCGATGGAGGATTTTCAGCTCGACCTCATCATCGGCGAAGGGCCGGCGGCGCGCTCGGTGAAAATCGATCTGGCGCCGTTCACGCTGGTCGGCGCCACCACGCGCGCGGGCCTGCTCACCAATCCGCTGCGCGACCGGTTCGGCATTCCGATCCGGCTCAATTTCTATTCCGAGGCGGAGCTCGAGCACATCGTCAACCGCGGTGCGCGCGTGCTCGGCATCGGCATGACCGCCGACGGCGCCAACGAGATCGCGCGACGCGCGCGCGGCACGCCGCGGATCGCGGGGCGGCTGCTGCGCCGCGTGCGCGACTTCGCAGCGGTCGCGAACGCCACCTCGATCGACCGCCCCATCGCCGACCGCGCGCTTGGCGCGCTCGAGGTCGACGCCGCGGGCCTAGACGCCATGGACCGGCGCTACCTGGTCATGATTGCCGAGAACTACGGCGGCGGCCCGGTCGGCATCGAGACCATCGCGGCGGCGCTCTCCGAGCCGCGCGATGCGATCGAGGAGATCATCGAGCCGTTCCTGATCCAGAAGGGCTTCATTCAACGCACGCCGCGCGGGCGGCTGTTGACCGGTCACGCCTTCCGCCATCTCGGCCTCGCCGAGCCCACGCGCGATGCGTCGCAATTCGGCCTGTTCGAGCAGGACGACGACTAGTCCTCGCCTCGGCGCTTTGCAGCGCCTTCCGCAGCGTATCGGTGGAATAGGGCTTGCGGATCTTCTCCGCTGCGGAGAAGGCGGCAGGGAAGGCGATCTGCTCGCCGTAACCGGTCGCAAACGCGAACGGCACGCCGAGCTCCACCAGCCGCTCGGCGATCTCGAAACTGGTCTCGACGCCGAGATTGACATCGAGCAGCGCGAAGTCCGGCTTCTGCTCGTCAATCGCCTTGAGCGCCTCGGTGACGCTGCTGGCGGTGCGCACGGTTGCAACGCCGAGCCGCTGCATCACCTCCTCGGAATCGAGCGCAATGATCAGGTTGTCTTCGACCAGCAGGACATCCTGCGGCATCGTGCCCGTGGGCACGTTTGAAGCCGCGGGCTGCTCGCTGACGGTGGGCGTGTCCTGGCCCAGCCGGACATACGCGGCCGGGACCATGAATCGCGCACGCACGCCATGCAGCGCGAATTCGAGTTCGGCTTCGCCCTTGAGGTCGTGATAGAGCGACCGCTCGATGACGGTGCTGCCGAAGCCGCGCCGCGTCGGCGGCTTGACCGGCGGCCCGCCGTGCTCGCTCCATTTGATGGTCAGGCGCCCGATCCGATCGACGTCGGTATCGATCTCGACGCGGCCGCGGCGATCGCTGAGCGCGCCGTATTTCGCGGAGTTGGTGATCATCTCGTGGATCACCAGCGCGACCGTGGTGAAGGCCTGCGGTTCGAGCAGGATATCCGGACCGTTGATGATGACGCGGTCCGCCTTGCCGCCGAGGTAGGCGCCCGCCTCGGCATTGACGAGCGCGCGGAACGCGGCAGGGCCCCAATTGTCGGCGGTGATCTGGTCGTGTGCGCGCGCGAGCGCATGAATGCGGCCGCCGACGATCTTGGTGAAATCGTCGACCGTGCTGGCGGAGTCTTTGCTCTGCGTGATGACGCCGCGGATCAGGCTCAGGATGTTGCGGACGCGGTGGTTGAGCTCGGCGATCAGCAGCTCCTGCCGCTCCTGCGCGCGGCGGCGTTCGATCTCGGTCAGGCCCGACAGCCGCAGGATCACTTCGAGCAGGCTGACGCGCAATGCTTCGGCAATCCGGCATTCGACCGGCAGCCAATGTTGGGACTGGCCGCTCACGGTCTCTTTCCAGAGCTCGAAGCTCTTGCGCGGCGTGAGACGCGCACCGAGCGGGCCGACGATGACCGGTTTCGACGGATCGCCCGCCCAGCTCACCGTGCGCGAATGCTCCTTGCGGAAAAATATCAGGTAGTCGCGCGCGGGTCGCGACAGCGGCACCACCAGCATGCCGGCGGCGCGATCGGCGAACGCCCGCCCTTGAGGATATTCGGCGGCAATGTCGTTGCGGGCATGGACGGTGCTCACGTCCTGGCTCTGAAGATAGTCGATCAGCGCGGCAAACTGCTGTTCGCTGGGCGTGAGGCCCTTCAAGGTTGGGCGATCGTTGACCCAGATGCCGATGCCGTCGCAGGTCAGAAGATCGGCGATATCGTCGAGATGGGCGACGATGCTCTCGAACTGCGTCGCCTCGCTGGCCATGACGGTGACGAGTTGCTGGTGCAGCTTCTGTGCGCGGTTCTCGTAGGCGACCTCGCCCTCGCGTTCCCGGTTTTCCGTCAGGAGCGAGAACATCTGGCCGAACAGCTCCGCCGCGGTACGCCGGGCGAACGGCACATGATGCGGTCCATAGTGATGGCAGGCGAACAGCCCCCACAGCTTGTCCTGGCCCAGGATCGAAACCGACATCGACGCCCCAACGCCCATGTTCTGGAGGTACTCGATGTGGATCGGCGAGACGCTGCGCAGGATGCTCATCGACAGGTCGAGCGGCTCCCCCAGATGATCGAGTTGCGGCTCGATCGGCGAGGGCTCGGCATTGATATCGGGGATGATGCGAAGCCAATTGCGGCGATAGAGGATGCGCGCCTGGCTTGGAATGTCCGATGCCGGGATAGTGCAGCCCGAGATACGAACTCGAGCCCCGCGCGCGCCGATTCCGCGATTACCTCGCCGGACCCGTCCGGATCGAACCGGTAGACCATCACGCGATCGAAGCCGGTCAGCGCGCGCATCTCACGCGCAGCGACCCGGAAGAACGCGCGCTGATCACCGGTCTGCTGCAGCCGCGCAATCATGCCACGGACGGTCGCCCCGGCATTGAGCTCGGGCTCGTCGACCGACGGCTCGCACTCGATCACGACGGTGTCGCCGATGATGTGCACGGCGACGTCGCAACGGGGGCCGCGCGTGGTCAGGTCGATTCCGAAGGCGCGCGCAACCGTGTCGCCCATGACCGCGCTCTGCAGATGGCTCCTAATCGTATGGATCGCCTCGCCGCTGAAGACGGCGTCGAGCGGCTTGCCCAGCAGGCTTGCCGGCGCGTGTCCGAGCCAGGTGGCGGTGTTTTGCGATGTGCGCAGGATCGTCCAGTCGATGCGGTTGACCGCGATCAGGAATCCGAACGGCTGCACCGCGCCGGTCAGGTGGATCGGCTCGCGGTCGCAATTGCTGAGGTCGACGGTGATGCTGGGACTATCCGGCATCACGTATCTCACGTTGGCGCTTAACCGTGGCTCCGGTGCCGAACCGGGCAAACGCGGCGCAGGCGCCGGCGACGGCCTGTTCGGGCATGCGCTTCACCGCGGCGGACGATTCCAGGCGCTGCAGGAATGTCGGCCATAGCGGCTTGCCTTCGCCGTGCTGCAGATAGCGCGTGGCGCGGCGCATGCGCGCATTGGCGCTGGAGAGGATCTGGCGCGCCAGCATTCTTGCGCCAAGGCGGGAGCCTTCGAGCACATAGAGTACGCCGAACAGGTAGGCCTCACTGCTGATCGCCGGAGCGTCGGCGGCCACCGGCTCGGCGACGCCGAGTGCGGCAAGGTCCGCACGCAGCGCTTCCGACCGCGCGCGGTCGCTCCAGTCCGGCAGAATCCGGACGACGCCGGCGGCACGCAGCGCTCCTTCAAGGGGATAGATGGCGCTCGCCGACGCCCGCAGGAACTCGGCGTAGGACGCTTCGCCGTTGGCGACCAAAGGCGCAAAGCGTGCGTCGACCTCCGCATGATGTCCGGCGGTTGCCGCGCGGAGGAGGTGACGGATCGAGTCCGTATCGGTGGTTACAGTGGGGATCATGGGATTGACGCTCAGGGACAACTAACGAGGGCGGCGGCCCATGGTTCCACAGACGGCACAGGGATCTGGCTCGTTTCAACCGGGTCGAAAATCAGTAGCAGCAATGGACGTCACGCAGCAGGTCTCGTACTTCTGCAGGGCGTGTGGTATTCGAGCAAGCCCGACGACGTGAAGGCGCGTCTCGATTCGATCCTGGGGCGGACCAAAGCCGCGTGACCGGTACCATCGCCACTTCATGATCTCGCGACGCCGTTTCCTGCAATGGCTGCTCTCGCTCGGCGCCGTCGGCGTGGCCGTGTCGGCCTATGGCTTCGTCGTCGAGCCTCTGCTGCGCCAGCGTGTGACGCGCTACGACGTGAAGCTTCGCCGCTGGCCGGACGATCTTCAACTCAAGATCGCGGTGATCGCGGACCTGCACGCCTGCAAACCCTGGATGACGGTCGGCCGGATCAATTCCATCGTCGAACAGACCAACGATCTGAACGCCGACGTGATCGTTTTGCTGGGCGACTATGTCGCCGGGCTGCGCCACTACCGGACCGGTGAGGTCCATTCCGATGAGTGGTCGAAGGCGCTGGCGGGACTGAAGGCACCGCTCGGCGTGCACGCGATCCTCGGCAATCACGAATGGTGGGAGGACCACACGGCGCAAGAGAATGGCCACGGTCCCGTGTTCGGCCGGCTTGCGCTCGAGCGCGTCGGCATTCCGGTCTACGAGAACGACGCGGTCCGGCTGACGAAGTCGGGGCGGCCGTTCTGGCTGGCGGGACTCGGCGATCAGATCGCGTTCATTCCTTCGCGTCGGCGCTACCCGAACCGCAGGATCGGAGTGGACGATCTCGACGCGACGCTGCGCAAGGTGCCGGACGGCGATCCCGTCATTTTGCTCGCGCATGAGCCGGACATCCTGCCGCGGGTTCCGGAGCGGGTCTCGCTGGTGCTGAGCGGGCACACCCATGGCGGGCAGGTGCGGCTGTTCGGCTGGTCGCCGGTCGTTCCATCGCGCTACGGCAACCGCTACGCCTATGGTCACGTCCGCGAGCAATGTGATTTGATCGTGTCGGGCGGGCTGGGATGCAGCATCGCTCCGGTGCGCTTCGGCGTGCCGCCCGAAATCGTCCTGGTGTCCATCACCGGCGCGCGGACGGCGTAGCGCGGCGCCAGCGGCAAGAGATCAGACGGCCATGGCAAAGACATACGAAGGCGGCTGTCATTGTGGTCGGGTGCGCTTTCGCGTGACCGCCGACCTCGATGCCGTCACGGAATGCAACTGCTCGATCTGCAACAAGAAGGGCTTCCTGCATCTGATCGTGCCGCCCGAGCAGTTCGAGCTGATCAGCGGCAAGGACGACCTCGCGACCTACCGGTTCAACACCGGCACGGCGAAGCACACCTTCTGCAAGGTGTGCGGCATTCATGCGTTCTACGTGCCGCGCTCCGATCCGGACAAGATCGACGTCAACGCCCGCTGCCTCGACGGCGTCGATGTCGCCACGCTTGCGATCAAGCAGTTCGACGGCCGGAACTGGGAGACCGCGATCGAGCAGAAGGTGCCGTGGCGATGACGGCGAGCGCGCTCGACGGCGAGATCTGCAACGGCCGGCATGTCATGCAGGTGCGGGTGTACTACGAGGACACCGATTTCTCCGGCGCGGTCTATCATGCGAGCTATCTGCGCTTCATGGAACGCGGCCGTACCAACTATTTGCGGCTGATCGGCGCCGATCAGCGCGCCTTGTTCGAGGAGACCGAGCGCGAGGCGCCGGGCTTCGCTTTTGTCGTGCGCACGATGCAGATCGAGTTTCTTAAAGCCGCGCGCATGGACGACGTGCTCGCGGTGGTGACGGAAACCGAGGAGGTGCGGGGCGCTTCCGTGACGTTGCATCAGCGGATCATGCGCGACGACGAGACCGTGATCGACGCGCATGTGAAGGTGGCCTTCGTGTCCGGCGGCCGCGCGCGCCCGATCCCCAAGCCGCTGCGAATCGCCATGCGCGCCGACCAGGACTCCCGCCAGAAAGCTTAACCGCAGGCGACGCGACGTGCCCTCGCTCGGCCTCATGCTGAGGAGCGAGCAAAGCGCGCGTCTCGAAGCATGGCCGCCCCATCCTTCGAGACGCGTCCCATAGCGCGTCGAAGACGCGCGTAAACGCGCTTATGGGGACGCTCCTCAGGATGAGGGCGGATTGGCACTGTCGACGCGGGCGTGAGGCTCATGTAAAGACGATTCACATGAGCTGGTCCAAAGACAGCCGACACGGGCCGCGCGGCTACCACCACGGCAATCTGAAAGAGGCGTTGCTGCGTGCCGCGCTGGAGCTGATTGCGAAGAAGGGCCCGGCCGGGTTCACCTTTGCCGAGGCAGCGCGTTGGGCGGGCGTCAGTCCGGCGGCGCCTTACCGGCATTTTCGCGACCGGGATGAGTTGCTGTCGAATGTCGCGCTGCGCGGCTTCGAGCTATTCGAGACCGTGCTGGCGAAAGCCTGGAACGACGGCCATCCCGATCCGATCACGGCAATTGATCGGCTCGGCAAGGCCTATCTCGCGTTCGCGCGCACCGAGCCTGCGTACTACTCGGCGATGTTCGAGGCCGGCATCCCGCTCGATACCAGTCCGGAATTGCGCGAGACCGGCGACAAGGCGTTCGCGGTGTTGCGCACCGCGGCGGAACGGCTGGCGGCGACCTTGCCGGCGTCCAGCCGTCCGCCGGCGCTGATGATGGCGCTGCATATCTGGTCGACGGCGCATGGCATCGCGTCGCTGTTCGGCCGCGGCGATGCCGGACGGCGGACGTTGCCGATGACGCCCGAGGAACTGCTGGAGGCGGCCGTGCTGATCTATCTGCGCGGTCTGGGCGTGCCGGACGGCCCGCCGCCCCCCAAGCGCTGAAAAATTCTCGCCCGGGACCATTCCGAACCGTGGCGGCGACCCCACCTATCCAGGCGCGAAGCCCGGCTTGACAGCCGCCTCGACCTCCACTAGCTATGTAAATGTTATTTACATTCACACGCTCAAACTGAGGGCGCAAATGACAACGATCGCGAATGCTGAGGTCAAACTTGATCAGTGGGGCATGGGCGCCTGGATCGCGCTGATGGTCCTCGGATTCTTCCTCTGGTGGCCAGTGGGTCTCGCGATCCTGGCCTACGTCATATGGAGCGGACGCATGAGCTGTTGGAGACGAGGTGGTGACGTCGGCCGCTACGGCCGCGATGCGATGCGCGATCCGGCCGGCTGGTTCCGGCCGTCGAGCGGCAACCACGCTTTCGACGAGTACCGCACGGAAACGCTGCGGCGTCTGGAAGAAGAGCAGCGCGAGTTCAAGGAGTTCCTGGAGCGCCTGCGGTTCGCCAAGGACAAGACCGAGTTCGATCAGTTCATGGCGGAGCGCAGAAACCGACCCGACTCGCCGTCGTCGAATGCGCCGCAGCCACAGTCCTGATCGCTGACGCTTCGCGCCAAGCAGCACACGCTACGCGCCGCCGATGTCTCGCCAGACGTCGGCGGCGTTATGCGTTCCGTCAGCTTGTCACCGACGTATTGCCCGACGACATCGTCATGCCCTTCATCGACGACCCGCTTGCCGACGCTGCCATGTCGGCGAGCGTCTTGAAGCCGATGACGATCAGCAGCGGCGCGATCGAGCCGTATTTGTTCGCAAAGATGGCGCCGAAGATGACCGCGATCTGCATGATGACGATCCGCACATAGAGTCCGCCGACCACCGCGCCGACGGTGTCGCTGCCGGCGTCGGGCGCAGGCGCAAGCCGCTTCTTTGGGTAGAGCCCGCGTTCCATCTTTCGCGGATAGGCCGGCGGTGTGCTGACCAGATAGGAGATCCACCCCGACGCGAACATCAGGATCAATGCGATCCAAATTCCGTTCGCGACGAACAGCTCGTTCATGAAGCTCGCGAAGCCGTGCACCTTCTTGAGCCATTCGCCGGAGAACAGCATCCACAGGAACAGGAGGTGCGCGAGGATGAACGCGCCGGCATGGAACGTGAAAAACCCGCACAGCATTCTGCGAGTTGCCGGCTTCATTTTGCCGTTCACCGTGATGGTCCCGAGCTGATCATCGGGCAGGCGGGCGATGCGGCGAATCGTCCAGAACGCGATGATGACGGTCTCCATCCAGTACAGCATCAGCAGCTGGAAGGTGTCCCATTGCCAATACAGAATCCCAACGAGCGGGATCAGATTGGCGACCAGACCGATGAGAATGGAGAGGGTGCGGATAGGGCGGGTCATCTGTGCGGGAACCACCTAATTCTTGCGAACTATTCTAAGCTAACCGGCTTGCCAGGTCGGTAACCCCTCCTTAACCACAATGAGCGCCACTAAGCACGGAGTATCGGGGGTGCAGGCCCTAGTTTGGACACGTTTCGCGGGGAATCCGTACCGGTGCCGGTGGTGGACGGCTCGATTTCATCGTGCAATTCGGGGTTTCGGCGGCGCGCTCTGCCTGACCGCTTGCCGCATCCATTCGGTCCCTGCGACGGCGTATCGCCCCGGCTGACATTCTCGGAGCGCCGAAAGGATCGCGTATGAACGCCCAACGACGCCAACAATCTCTCGCTTTGGGCGCTGTTCTACAACGCCGACCTGATCGTCAAGCTGGTCATGATCGGCCTGCTCATCGCCTCGGTATGGGTCTGGGCGATCGTGATCGACAAGCTCCTGCTGTACGCCCGCATGCGCCGTGCGATGGACCGTTTCGAGCAGGCGTTCTGGTCGGGCCAGTCGCTTGAGGAATTGTACAAATCGCTGTCCGCGCGTCCGAACCATTCGATGGCGGCGCTGTTCGTCGCCGCGATGCGCGAATGGAAACGCAGCCTCGAAAGTCAGGCGCGTTCGTTCGCCGGATTGCAGATGCGGATCGAGAAGGTGATGGACGTCACCATCGCCCGCGAGGTCGAGCGCCTGGAGCGGCGGCTGCTGGTGCTGGCGACGGTCGGTTCCGCGGGTCCGTTCATCGGCCTGCTCGGCACGGTGTGGGGCATCATGACGAGCTTCCGTGCCATCGCGGGACAGCAAAGCACGTCGCTGGCGGTGGTCGCGCCCGGCATCGCCGAGGCGCTGTTCGCGACGGCAATCGGCCTCATCGCCGCCATACCGGCGACGATTTTCTACAACAAATTCGCGTCCGAAGTGAACAAGCAGGCCCAGCGGCTGGAGGGCTTTGCGGACGAGTTCTCCGCGATCCTGTCGCGACAGATCGACGAGCGGGCCTAGCGCATGTCCCGGAAAAGTGGATACCGGTTTTCCGAGAAGGACATGCGGCAACGCAAGAAATTTGAGTGCGTGCCGGTTCAATTGAACCGGGATGCATTCCAGGGGTGAGCCATGGGAATGGGTGCGGCGGACGCCGCTGCTGGAACGGGTAGACGCCGGCGTCAACACCGTCGCGGTGTGATCAGCGAGATCAACGTGACGCCGATGGTCGACGTCATGCTGGTGCTGCTGATCATCTTCATGGTCGCGGCGCCGCTGCTGACGGTTTCGATTCCCGTCGATCTGCCGGAGGCCAAGGCGACGATCACGACCAAAGCCAAGACCGAGCAATTGACCGTCACCGCCCGCAAGGCGAGCGGCTCGTGCAGCACCGTTGCGGAGTACTATCTGGGCGACAGCCCGATCAACGTTGCGGAGCTTGAAGCCAAGATCAAGGCGATCCGGGAGTCGGGGGAGAAGGAAATCGACCCTAACGTCAACCTTCGGGGCGACAAGGAAATCTGCTATTCTGACGTCATGCGGCTGTTGGGGCGTATCAAGTCGGCCGGCTTCGGGGCCAATATCGAGGTCATTCCGGAGCAGGAGAAACGGTAAGCCTTTTGCGGACGGACTGGACCATATCGGGGTGCTGCCACCTCGTCGTCCTGGGGACGGCGCTGGTGAGCTTTTCGCCGGCGCGGCTGCCGACGCCGCATGTCGAGAGCATTGCGGTCAACATCGTCACCGACACCACCACGAGCCAGCTCACCAAGGGCCAGAAGACCGCGCCCAAGCTGGAGACGCCAAATCCGTTTGTTGAGCGGATCGGCGAGCAGAAACCGGTGGAAAACACGGATGCGAAAATCGCGCCGCGTGAGATCACCGCATCCACCGATGCGACGCCGCCGCCACCTCCGCCGGAGCCGAAGCAGGAAGCCAAGAAAAAGGCGGAGCCCAAGCGCGATCTGATCGCGGACGCGATCAAGAAGGACGACGCCAAGAAATCCGAGCAGAAGAAGGTGGACGCCAAGGTCCCGACGCCGCCCAAGCGCCCGCCACAGCCGCCGCAGCCCAAATTCGATGCGCGGGAGATGCAGGCGTTGCTCGACAAGCGGACGCCGCAGCGGCAGGAAGCCACCGGCGGCGCGATCAACAACAACGTGTCGCTCGGCGCGCCCAAGGCCTCGGCCGCGCAGCTCTCGCAGAGCGAGCTCGACGCGCTGCGGGCGAGGCTCGAGGACTTGTGGAGGCCGCCGGCCGGTGCGCAGAATCCGCAAGAGCTGGTGGTCTCGATCCGGATACGCCTGAAGCCCGATGGCACGCTGGCGGGGCCGCCGATGGTCACGACGTCCGGACAAAGCCCGCTGTTCATGGCGTCGCGCGACAGCGCCATCCGCGCCGTGTTCCGGGGTCAGCCCTTCACGATGCTCAGGCCCGAGAATTACGAAGCGTGGAAGGATATCGAAGTCACGTTCGACCCGCGCGACATGATCCGGGGCTGACGCAGAGCTCCCTGTCAGAACAACATGAGCGAACACACGTCGCCCCCAACGCCGATCCTCCATCGCCGCCGCGTGCTCGCGCTGGGCGCGAGCGCCGCCGCTGGGGGGCTGGCAGCAATGTTCCCGCGCCAGGCAGCGGCCCAGACCAAGCTCGACGTAACGCGGGGCACGGTCCGGCCGATACCGATCGCGTTGCCGGATTTCTCGGCGCAACCGGGCGTCCCCGATCCCGGCATGGGCCGCAACATCACGCAGATCATCGCCTCGAACCTGCGCCGCAGCGGGCTGTTCGTGCCGATCGATCAAGCTGCGTACATAGAGCAGATCGCCGACTTGAACCGCAATCCGCAATTCGCGAGCTGGCGGCAGATCAACGCCGAGGCGCTGGTGGCCGGCCGACTGGAGCGACAGGCGAACGGAAACGTGGTCGCGCAGTTCAGGCTGTGGGACGTCATCGCCGGCCAGCAACTTGCCGGCCAGCAGACGTCCACCAGTCCGGACAACTATCGTCGGCTCGCGCACATCATCTCCGACCAGATCTACCAGCGTCTCACCGGAGAGATGGGCTACTTCGACACACGCGTCGCCTTCATCGACGAATCCGGCGCCAGGAACCAGCGCACCAAGCGGCTGGCGATCATGGATCAGGACGGCGCCAACGTGCGCTATCTCACGCGCGGCGACGATCTCGTGCTGACGCCGCGCTTCTCGCCGTCGACGCAGGAAATCACCTACATGTCGTACGGGCAGGGCCAGCCGCGGGTGTACCTGCTCAACATCGAGACCGGCCAGCGCGAGGTGGTCGGCAATTTCCCCGGCATGACGTTCGCGCCGCGTTTTTCGCATGACGGCCATCGCGTCATCATGAGCTTGCAGCAGGGCGGCAACTCCAACATCTTCGTGATGGATCTGCGATCGCGCGCCACGATGAAGCTGACCGACACCGCGGCGATCGACACGTCGCCGTCCTATTCGCCGGACGGCGCACGCATCTGCTTCGAGTCGGATCGCGGCGGCCGCCAGCAGATCTACGTGATGGCCGGCACCGGCGGGCCCGCGAACCGGATCAGCTTCGGCGAGGGTTCGTATTCGACGCCGGTGTGGTCGCCGCGCGGCGACTACATCGCCTTCACCAAGCAAGGGCAGGGCCGGTTCGCGATCGGCATCATCAAGCCGGACGGCTCCGGCGAGCGCATCCTGACCGACGGCTACCATAACGAAGGTCCGACCTGGGCGCCGAACGGGCGCGTGCTGATGTTCTTCCGCGATCCCGGCGGCAATTCCGGTCCGCAGATATTTACTGTCGACGTCACCGGTCGCAACGAGCAGCGCATTCCGACGCCGTCCTTCGGCTCGGATCCGGCGTGGTCGCCGCTGTTGCGATAGCTGCGGTAACCGGTGGTTCGCAACGGAACTCGCTGGCCCTCATCACGCCGTATTCACCGGACATTAACCACCACAAGTGGTTTCAAGGGGTTCACCGCATTTGAGGGATCGGGGCAAGCCTCCATCAAGGTTGACGGAACGTTCGTTTAACCAGGCTCCTGCTAGACCCTCACGTCCGGAAACAACGTGAGACTGGAGGCACAGGAATGCTGAGTGGAGTTTGTAGCTTCCGATCGACACGGCTTGCATGCCTTCTCGTTGCGGCGCTGAGCATCGGCGCTTGCGCGAAGAATCCCGCGGACCAGACCGCGAGCATGGCGAACGCCAGTGCGGCGACGCCGGGCAGCCAGCAAGACTTCGTCGTGAATGTCGGCGACCGCGTGTGGTTCCAGGTCGATTCGTCGGAGCTGACGCAGCAATCGATCGCCACGCTTGAGAAACAGGCGCAGTGGTTGCGCGCCTATCCGCAATACGCGTTCACCATTGAAGGCCACGCCGACGAGCGCGGCACGCGCGAATATAACATCGCGCTCGGGGCGCGCCGCGCCCAGGCCGTGCGCGACTATCTCGCCTCGCGCGGGATTCAGGCGCATCGCATGCGCACGATCTCCTACGGCAAGGAACGTCCGGTTGCCGTCTGTAACGACATATCGTGCTGGTCGCAGAACCGCCGTGCCCAGACGGTGCTGAACGCCAGTTCGTAAGTTCGCGGGGGAAATTACGGGGGAAGGGTCAGCCGGCGCCTCTCGGGGCGCCGGCTGCATTTTGTGGTGCATTTTCAAGTCATTGGAGTAAGAGTTCCAGGCGGCTTGCCAAGCCGCGCACGCGGCGGAATGCTGGCGGGATGTCCTGGAGGGCAATTCGATGCGGAGCTGGTTTACGCTTGCTGCCAGTCTCATTGCCGCGGCCACCGTCCTAACGGCCTGCGGGGAAGGCAACAAATACGTCGCGCCGCCGCTGCCGAAGGTCTCAGTCGCGGCGCCCACCAAAAAGCCGATCACCCGCTATCTCGAATCCACCGGCACGACTGCGGCCGTGAATTCCGCCGACCTCGTCGCGCGCGTCGCAGGCTTCATCGAGACCATCAACTATGAGGACGGCGCGATCGTAAAGAAGGGCGATCTGCTGTTCACGATCGAGCTCGAGCCCTACAAGGTGAAGCTCGATCAGGCTCAAGCGTCCGAAGCTTCCGCGGAATCGTCCTTCAACCAGGCGCAGGCTGCGTTCGAACGCTCCGCCGAGCTCATCAAGCAGAAGGTCACGACCCAGGCGTCGTACGATTCGGCGCTGGCGACGCGTGACGCCGCGCAGGCAACGCTCGACAACGCCCGCTCCAATACGCGGCTCGCCAAGATCAACTACGAATATGCGCAGGTGAGGGCGCCCTTCGACGGCGTGGTGTCGGCGCGCAAGGTCTCGGTCGGAACCTATGTCGGCGGCACCGCGACGCCGACCGTGCTGGCGACCATTGTGCAGCTCGATCCGATCTGGGTGAATTTCAACATCAGCGAACAGGACGTCATTCGCGTTCGTGCGGCGCTGGCGGAGCGCGGCGCCACCCGCGAGGACGTCATGAAATACAAAGTCGAAGTCGCACTGCAGGACGAGACTGACTATCCTCACGTCGGACTCATCGACTACGTCGCGCCGACCCTCAGCACGACCACCGGCACCTTGGCCGTCCGCGGCGTCCTGCAGAATCCGAAGCGGGTGCTGCTGCCCGGCTATTTCGTGCGTATCCGCGTTCCGGCGCCGGTCGAGGAGGTCGCGCTGCTGGTTCCCGATGTAGCGCTCGGCAGCGATCAGGGCGGGCGCTATGTGCTGGTGTTGAACAAAGACAATGTGGTCGAGCAGCGCAAAGTCGAGATCGGTCCGCTGGTCGGCAACATGCGCGTGATCGACAAGGGCGTGAGCGAGAACGATCGTGTTGTGGTTTCCGGCATTCTCCGCGCCATCCCCGGGCAGAAGGTCGATCCGCAGAGCGCTCCTCAAAAAACCGCCGCCGCTCGTTAACGTCCGCACGTATCGTCAGGACGCGTCATGATCTCCAAATTCTTCATCGAGCGCCCGGTTCTCGCGAACGTCATCGCCATCCTCATGGTGGTGGTCGGCCTGGTGGCGCTGATCAACCTTCCGGTCGCGCAATATCCCGACGTGACGCCGCCGACAGTGCAGGTCACGACCCGCTACCCCGGCGCCAGCGCGCGCACGGTAATCGATACCGTGGCGCTGCCGATCGAGCAGCAGGTCAACGGCGTCGAAGACATGATCTACATGCAGTCGTTTTCCACCGACGACGGCAGCTACACGCTCACGGTGACGTTCAAGATCGGCACCGACCTCAACTTCGCGCAGGTGCTGGTACAGAACCGGGTCGCGACCGCGCTGGCGTCGCTGCCGCAGGCGGTGCAGGTGCAGGGCGTCAACACGCAGAAGAAGTCGACCGCGATCCTGCAGATCATCGCGTTGACCTCGGACGATGGCCGCTACGACAGCCTCTATCTGGCGAACTACGCGACCATCCGCCTCAAGGACGAGCTCGCACGCCTGCCGGGCGTCGGCAATGTGACCGTGTTCGGCGCCGGCCAATATTCGATGCGGATATGGCTCGATCCCGAGAAGATGCAGGCGCGCGGACTGACCCCGCGCGACGTGATCAACTCCCTTCAGCAGCAGAGCCAGCAGGTGACCGCCGGCCAGATCGGCGCGCCGCCGGCGCCGTCCGGGCAGGATTTCCAGTACACGCTCAACATCTACGGCCGGCTCGACGATGCCGAACAATTTGCCAACGTGATCGTCAAGACCGGCAGCGCCGGCGACATTACCCGGGTCAGCGACATCGGCCGCGTCGAGCTGGGCGCTCAAACCTATGGCCAGGTCTTCACGCTCGACGGCCGGCCGTCGGCGGGCCTTGCGATCTTCCAGTCGCCGGGAGCGAATGCACTCAATGTCGGCACCGAAGTGGGCAAGCGGATGAGCGAGCTCTCGCGCGAGTTTCCGCAGGGCCTCACCTACGGCATCCCGTTCGACACCACCAAATTCGTCCGCGCCTCGGTCAACGAGGTCTATAGGACGCTGTTCGAGGCCGGCATCCTGGTGCTGATCGTCATCCTGTTCTTCCTGCAGGACTGGCGTGCGACGCTCGTGCCCGCGACCACGGTGCCGGTCACGATCATCGGTGCGTTCGCCGCCATGGCGGCCATGGGCTTCACCGTCAACATCACGACGCTCCTGGCGATGGTGTTGGTGATCGGCATCGTGGTCGACGACGCCATCGTCGTGGTCGAGGGCGCCGCCCACAATATCGAGCAGGGCATGTCGGGGCACGACGCGGCGATCCGCGCCATGGAGCAGCTGTTCGGCCCGATCATCGGCATCACCCTGGTGCTGATGGCGGTGTTCATCCCGGCGGCATTCCTGCCGGGCCTCACCGGCCGCATGTACGCGCAGTTCGCGCTGGTGATCGCCGCGACCGCGCTGCTCAGCGCGGTCAACGCCGCGACGCTCAAGCCCACGCAATGCGCGCTGTGGCTGCGCCGTCCGGTGCCGCCGGAACAGCGCAATTTCATCTACCGCGGCTTCAACCGGATCTACGATCGCGCCGAGCGCGGCTACGTCTCGCTGATCCGTCGGATCGCGGCGCGCAGCGGCGCATGGGCCTTAGCAGCGCTCATTCTTATCAGCGTGATCGGCTACTTGTTCACGCGGGTGCCGACCGGCTTCCTGCCGATCGAAGACCAGGGCTACCTGATCGCGAGCGTGCAATTGCCGGATGGGTCCTCGCTAGAGCGGACGCAAAAAGCGCTGGACCGCGTCCAGCAGATCGCGCGCAAGACACCCGGCGTCGAGCAGGTGGTCACCATTGCCGGCATTTCGGTGCTGGATGGTTCTTCATCACTCTCCAGCGCGGGTGTCGCCTACATCATTCTGAACGATTGGGAGAAGCGCGGCCGCGGGCAGGACCTGTTGTCGCTGTTCACCGGACTGAACCAGTCGCTGGCCGCGATCGAGGATGCGATCATCGCGGTGTTGCCACCGCCACCGATCCAGGGTGTGGGCAATGCTGCCGGCGCAACGATGCAGGTCCAGCTACGGGACGGCACCTTCGATCTCGCCAAGCTTCAGAATATCGTCCAGACGATGGTCGCAAACGCGGAAACGCAATCGAGCCTGCAACGGGTGATCGCTCCTTACCGCGCGACCGTTCCGCAATACATCGTCGAAGTCGACCGGGTGAAGACCCAGACGCTGGGGCTCACGCTCAATCAGGTGTTCGATGCGCTGGGCGGCTACCTCGGCGCCAGCTATGTGGATCAGTTCAACAAATTCGGCCGCACCTTCCAGATCTACGTCCAGGCGGACTCGCAATTCCGGCTGCGGACGCAGGACATCAATCTCTTGACCGTGCGCAACAACAACGGCGAGATGATTCCGCTCGGCACGCTGGTGACGATCAGGCCCACGGTCGGGTCACCGTTGATCAGTCTCTACAACCTCTATCCATCGGCGACGATCATCGGTGTGCCGGCGGGCGGTATTTCAACCGGGCAGGCGATGAATCTGATGGAAGAGATCGCGACCAAGACGCTGCCGCCGGGCGCGGGCTTCGAGTGGACCGCGATGTCTTACCAGGAGAAGATCGTCGGCAATCAGATGTTCATCGTATTCGGTCTGGCGATGCTGCTCGTCTATCTCGTGCTCGCCGGCCAGTATGAGAGCTGGTTCACGCCGCTGGCGGTGGTGCTGTCGGTACCGCTTGCGCTGCTCGGCCCGGTCGCGGTGCTCAATGCCATCCCGGCGATCGGCAACAACCTCTATGTCCAGATCGGGCTCGTGCTTTTGATCGCGCTCTCGGCCAAGAACGCGATCCTGATCGTGGAGGTGGCGCGCGAGCTGCGCCAGCAGGGCAAGGACATTGTCGAAGCCGCGGTCGAGGCGTCGCGCGCCCGCTTCCGTCCGATCGTGATGACCTCGTTCGCCTTCATCCTTGGCATGGTGCCGCTGGTGATTGCGAGTGGCGCCGGCGCCAACGCCCGGCGCTCGATCGGCATCACCGTGTTCTCCGGAATGATTGCGTCGACATGCCTCGCGGTCTTGTTCGTTCCCGCATTCTTCGTCATCGTGCAGCGCTTCGACGAATGGCGCGCCGCCCGCAAGAAGAAGCCGGAGGCGGTGGCGCCGGCGGAATAGTCAAAAAAAGAGGATCGAGATGGAGCTAGGACTGGCGGGCAAGGTCGCGCTGGTGACCGGATCGTCACGGGGCATCGGGCGCGGCATCGCCGTGGCGCTGGCGCAGGAAGGATGCGATCTGCTCCTGACCGGCACCGACGAGGCGGCGCTCAAGGACGCCGCCTCAGCGGTCGCGGCAACGGGCCGCAAGGCGAAAACCGTCGCGATCGACCTGCGCAAGGACACCGCCCCGGCAGCGCTGACCGACGCGGCCAAGAGCGCGTTCGGCCGCCTCGACATCCTCATCAACAATGCCGGCGCTACCAAGCGCGGCGATTTCCTCACCCTCACCGACACCGACTGGGCGGACGGCTATGCCCTGAAGTTCTTCGCCCATGTGCGGCTCTCGCGCGCCGCCTGGCCGCTGCTGAAGCAATCGAACGGCTCGCTCGTCAGCATCGGTGGCACCAGCGGGCGCGTGCCGACCGCCGGCTTCACCATCGGCAGCTCCGTGAACGCCGCGGTCGCGGCCTTCTCGAAGGCGCTGGCCGACCTCGGCAAGACCGACGGCGTGCAGGTTAATTGCATCCATCCGAGCTATGTCGACACCGAACGCTTTGCGCGGCGGGTCAAGGCCGACATGGAGCGCACCGGCAAGAGCGAGGCCGAGGTGCGCGAATGGCACCGGGCGGACATCGGCACCATCCGGCTCGGCACCACCGACGACGTCGCCAACCTCGTCGCCTTCATCGTGTCGCCGCGCGGGCGCTGGCTGCACGGCGCCACCGTCGATCTCGACGGCGGCGAGGTGAAAGCGTTCTGATCCGGCATGAGCATCCTCCTCACGCCAGCGCGCATTGGCGGCGTCGAGATCAAGAACCGCATCATCATGCCGCCGATGACGACGCGGCTCTCGGACGACGAGGGCCACGCCACCGACGACACCATCGCCTATTACATGGCGCGGGTGCGCGGCGGTGTCGGCATGATCACCGTCGAGATGGCGTCGCCGGAGCGGGCGGGACGCCACCGCCGCCGCGAACTCGGCATCTATGACGACCGCTTCCTGCCGGGGCTGACGCGCCTGGTCGACGCGATCCACGGCGGCGGCGCGAAAGCGTCGATCCAGCTCGGCCACGGTGGCGGGCACACGCGGCGCGACATCTGCGGCGAGACGCCGGTGGCGCCGTCGGCCATTCCCCATCCGGTCTATGAGGTCACCAACGAGACCATCATCCCGGAGGCGATGACGCGCGAGCGCATCGCCGAAACGGTCGCGGCGTTTGCGCGCGCTGGCGCGCGGGCGAAGGTGGCGGGCTTCGATTGCGTCGAGATCCATGCCGCGCACGGCTATCTGATCTCGCAATTCGTCACGCCGTTCGAAAACCACCGCACCGATGAATACGGCGGCTCGCTGGAAAATCGCGCGCGCTTCGGCCTCGAGGTGCTGCGCGCGGTGAAGGCCGCGGTCGGCACGATGCCGGTGATCTACCGCCTGTCGGTCGACGACTACTTCCCTGAGGGGCTCGGTCCCGAGGATGGCGTGCAGATCGCGATCTGGGCGGCGGAGGCGGGCGCGGATGCGCTGCACATCGCCGCCGGGCACTACCGCTCGCTGCCGTCGGGCGAGCGCATGATTCCGCCGATGGCGTATCCGGAGGCCACCTTCCTCGACTACGCCGCCGCGGTGAAGAAACGCGTCGCCGTACCCGTGATTGCGGTCGGTCGGCTTGGCCATGTGAAATACGCCGAAGAGGCACTCGGCAACGGCAAGGCGGATTTCGTCGCGCTCGGCCGCTCGCTGATCGCGGATCCCGAGTGGGTCGCGAAGATTGCGCGCGATGAGCCACCGCGGCGCTGCCTTGCGTGCAACACCTGCGTGAACGAGATGCGCGGCGGCGCACAACTGCATTGCGTGGTCAACGCCACCGCCGGCCGCGAGCGCGCGTTTGAGTTGGCGCGGCCGCCCGCGAACGAACGTATCGCGGTGATCGGAGCGGGGCCCGCCGGGCTGACCTATGCGTCGCTGGTGGCGGCGAACAATGCAGTGACGGTGTTCGAGCGTGCCGAGCGCAGCGGCGGCGCGTTCCGCTATGCCGGCAAGGCGCCGCTGTTCCAGGACGTCGTCGCAGACCAGAATTCGTTCGACCTCTACATCGAGGCACTTACGTTGGCTTGCGCGGCGAAAGGCGTGACCATCCGCTATCACGTTGACGTCACCCGCCGGCCGGAGCTGTTGCGGCCGTTCGACCGCATCGTGATCGCGACCGGAGCCGCTTACCGCTTCGGCCTTGGACCGGTGGCCACTGCCATGCTCGACTGGGGCGTCGCCCGCTGGCCGCTCATCCGTCAAGTCCTGTCCATGCCGTCGCTCCGGGACTGGTTTTACCACCGGGCGCGGAGGCCCACGGGTTCGGACTTCCAGGGCTTGGCGCGGCCGGGGCAGCAGGTGGTCGTGATCGGCGACGCGCTGGCGGCAGGCAAAAGCCGGCCGGCCATTTCGAGCGCCTTCGAGGCCGCGTTAAGAAATTGATTTTGGTGAAGGATTTGGAAACTTTTTCGCGGATAATCAGTCACAATTTGGACGCGGAAAAGCTTATGCTGACGCGCACCACCTCAACGTAGATCGGGGCCAATGTTCCGCAGTATTTTTCGGCTGACCGCCGCACCGGCGATCGCCGCCTTCGTCGTCATGGCACCTTGCGCCGCATCGGCGCAAGGTTTCCTCAACGATCTGTTCGGCAACAGCGACCGCTTGTCGCCGCCGTCCGGGTCCGCGCAACCGCGGCCACAACGGCAGCCGGAGCAATATCCGCAGGAGCCGCAGCAGCAGCAGCCGGGGCCGCAAGGCCGCGTCGCGCAGGGATCCGGCGAGGAACTCACGCAGCGGATCGGTCGCCTTGAAGGGCAGATCCGCGAGCTCACCGGCACCATCGAGCAATTGCAGCACCGCAACCAGCAGCTCGAAACACAGTTGCAACGCATGCGGGCCGGTGACGGTGCTGTCCGGGTGCCGCTCGCACAGCAGCCGCAAGGCGGGCAACCTCAGCCACAGGCGCAGGCGCGGCCGCAAGTGCAGCCGCAAGCACAACCGTCGGCACCGCCGCCGCCCGCCACCGGCCGGCGCGGCGAGGGCGTATTCGATCCCGCGCAGCACCCGAACGCGCCGGGCGCGCCGCGGGTGCTCGGCACGATTCCGTCGACGACGAGTCCCTACGGCCCAGCTGGCGGCGTGGCGCAATCGCAGCCGCAGCCGCAGCCGCAGAATCGAATCCGAATTTCGAGGACGACGAGGTCGGCGCTCCCGGCGGACGCGCCGCCGGCGCGCCGCTCGATCTCTCCACCATGGCTGCCGGGATGCCGAACGATCGCGCAACGTCGCAGCCGGGTGCGGTGGCGAACGAGCCGCTGCAGGCGCCGTCATCGCCGCGCACGCCGGGCGGCGCCGGAGCCGGCGGGGCACAGGTCGCGACCTTGCCGCCGTCCGACAGTCCGCGCGACAGCTACGACCTCGCCTACGGCTACATCGCGCGCAAGGACTACGCACTCGCCGAAGACGGCTTCCGCAACTTCCTGCGCCGCTTCCCCAGCGACCGCCTCGTGCCCGAGGCGCAGTATTGGCTCGGGGAAAGCATGTTCCAGCGCCAGCGTTATCGCGACGCCGCTGAGGCGTTCCTGGCAATCTCGACCAAATACGAGACCAACGCCCGCGCGCCCGACGCGTTGCTGCGTCTGGGGCAATCGCTCGCACAGATGGGCGAGCGCGAAGCGGCGTGCGCGTCGCTCGCGGAAGTGCTGCGCAAATATCCGCGCGCGTCGGTCGCGGTCAGGCAAGGCGTCGACCGTGAGCAAAAACGCGTCCGCTGCTGACGGCGCGTCGCCGATCTCGGCCGCGGAAGCGAACCGGCTCTTCGGCGGTCTGCATCATTTTTCTCCATTGGTCCTGGCCGTCTCCGGCGGACCGGACTCCACGGCGCTCATGGCGCTCGCCGCGCGTTGGCGTGGCCGTTCGCAGTCACCAAGGCTGGTTGCGGTGACGATCGATCACGGCCTGCGCAAGGAATTGAAGCGCGAGGCCAAGGCGGTCGAGAAGCTGGCGCAAAAACTCGGCATCGAGCATCGCACCCTTGAGTGGACAGGACGCAAGCCCAAGACCGGTTTGCAGGAGGCCGCCCGATTGGCGCGGTACCGTCTGCTGTCGCAGGTCGCAAAGGAGGTCGGTGCAGGCTATGTGCTGACGGCGCATACGCTCGACGATCAGGCCGAAACTATCCTGTTCCGGCTCGCACGAGGTAGTGGCATCAGCGGGCTCGCCGGCATGTATTCAACTTGGCCAATGCCGGTCGAAGAAGGCCTCGGTATCCTCCTGCTCCGCCCGTTGCTCACTGTCCCGAAGTCACGGCTGATCGCGACACTCAAGGTCGCGAAGATCCGCTACGCGAACGATCCATCCAATCGCGACCCGCGTTTCACCCGTTCGCGGCTGCGGGAATTGATGCCAATGCTGGCCCGGGAGGGATTGACGGCGTCACGTCTCGCTTTGGTCGCCAAGCGGGTCCAGCGCGTCGAAGAAATGCTACTCAATGTGATGGCGCACACCAACGCGAGGGTGGTCGCGGCAGGCTCATCGACGGACGATAATCCCGCGACGGTGCTGCACACGGACCTCTTTTCCGCGCTGCCGCGAGAGATCGCCATCCGGGTGCTTGGCTGGACCATTCGAAAGGCCGGCAGCAATCCCGTGGAGCTCGGCAAGCTCGAAGTCTTCTACGAGGTAATGTATCGGGCGCTGGACGACGGCGTGCCGTTCCGCCGCACCCTGGCCGGTGCGTTGGTCACCGTTGCCCGCGACAAAATCACCATCGAACCCGCCCCGCCGCGCAGAGCGGGCCTAAGAAAGTAGCACAACCGCTTAACCACGCGCCGATATGACCGCCACAGGGCGACCTAAACATCGGTAGAATGGGACAAAATGGGCCGGTTCCCTTGGCAGACGGCTGTGCGAGACCTAAATTGGGTACCGGGATGGACGTGAATCGGCCATGACCGGTCACCATCATCGACTTTCCGGCCCTGTGGGGCGCCGGCGGGCATGCCGGACACAAGGAACAAGTTGAATGAACGCCAATCTGCGCAACTTCGCCCTTTGGGTCATTATCGTCCTTCTGCTGCTGGCGTTGTTCACGCTGTTCCAGAATCCCAGCCAGCGGACCCAATCGCAGGAAATCTCGTTCTCCCAGCTCCTCAATGAGGTGGAGCAGGGCCGGGTCCGCGACGTTCTGATCCAGGGTCCGGAAATCCACGGCAACTTCACCGATGGCCGCGGATTCCAAACTTATGCGCCGAACGATCCGTCGCTGATCCAGCGCCTCTACGGCAAGGGCGTCTCGATCACCGCGCGCGCCCAGCAGAACGACGTGCCGTGGTTCGTTTCGCTGCTGCTCTCGTGGCTGCCGTTCATTGCGCTGATCGGCGTGTGGATATTCCTGTCGCGGCAGATGCAAGGCGCCGGCGGCAAGGCGCTCGGCTTCGGCAAGTCGCGCGCAAAGCTTCTCACCGAGGCGCACGGCCGCGTCACCTTCGAGGACGTCGCGGGTGTGGATGAGGCCAAGCAGGATTTGCAGGAGATCGTCGAATTCCTGCGCGACCCCGGAAAATTCCAGCGCCTTGGCGGCAAGATTCCGCGTGGCGTGCTGCTGGTCGGCCCTCCCGGCACCGGCAAGACGCTGATTGCGCGCGCCGTGGCCGGTGAAGCCAACGTGCCGTTCTTCACGATCTCCGGTTCCGATTTCGTCGAGATGTTCGTCGGCGTCGGCGCCAGCCGCGTGCGCGACATGTTCGAGCAGGCGAAGAAGAACGCGCCGTGCATCATCTTCATCGACGAAATCGACGCGGTCGGCCGCCATCGCGGCGCCGGCCTCGGCGGCGGCAACGACGAGCGCGAGCAGACGCTGAACCAGTTGCTGGTCGAGATGGACGGCTTCGAGACCAACGAAGGCATCATCCTGATCGCCGCCACCAACCGGCCCGACGTGCTCGACCCGGCGCTGCTGCGCCCGGGCCGCTTCGACCGGCAGGTGATCGTGCCGAATCCGGACGTGATGGGCCGCGAGCAGATTCTGAAGGTGCACGTGCGCAAGGTGCCGCTGGCGCCGGACGTGAACCTGAAGACCATCGCCCGCGGTACGCCCGGCTTCTCCGGCGCCGACCTCGCCAACCTGATCAACGAGGCGGCGCTGACCGCGGCGCGGCGCAACAAGCGCATGGTGACGCAGGCGGAATTCGAGGACGCCAAGGACAAGGTTATGATGGGCGCCGAGCGCAAGTCGCTCGTGATGACCGAGGAAGAGAAGATGCTGACCGCCTATCACGAGAGCGGCCACGCCATCGTCGCGCTCAACGTCAAGGCGACCGACCCCGTGCACAAGGCGACGATCATTCCGCGCGGCCGTGCGCTCGGCATGGTCATGCAGCTTCCCGAGCGCGACAAGCTCTCGATGAGCCGCGAGCAGATGACCTCGCGCCTCGCCATCATGATGGGCGGACGCGTGGCCGAAGAACTGGTGTTCGGCAACGAGAAGGTGACCTCGGGCGCCGCCTCCGACATCGAGCAGGCGACCAAGCTGTCGCGCATGATGGTGACCCGCTGGGGCCTCTCCAGCGAACTCGGCACCGTCGCCTATGGCGAGAACCAGGACGAGGTCTTCCTCGGCTACCAGGTGTCCCGTCAGCAGAACATCTCGGAGGAGACCAGCCGCAAGATCGATGCCGAGATCAGGAAGCTGGTCGAAGCCGGTTACGCGGACGCCGAGCGTATCCTCCGGGAAAAGCGCGCCGACCTCGAGACCCTCGCCAAGGGGCTGCTCGAGTTCGAGACTCTCAGCGGCGACGAGATCAAGGACCTGCTCGACGGCAAGCGGCCGGTGCGCGAGTCCGTGATCGAGCCGTCAACGCCGCGCGGCTCCGCCGTGCCGCCGGCCGGCAAACCGCGTCCGCGCCCGGAAACGGGTGGGCTCGAGCCGCAGCCGCAGGCATAGATTCAGTTCCTGCTGTGGTACGAACGCCCGCCCTCAGGCGGGCGTTTTCGTTATTGGCGTTGGTACTCCGCTCGTCCCCGCGTAAGCGGGGACCCAGAAAAAGAAGATTCTGGATTCCCGCTTTCGCGGGATGAGCGGAGGATAGAGCCACTTCCAAGCGGAGATCGTGGTCGTCGATGACGAACGATGCAGAAATGCGCACGAAGGCCCCCTGGACGCTCTCCGGCTTCAATCTCGGCATGCGGCTCGCGCTGCCGGTTCTGCCGGCGATGATCGCGTTCGGGCTCGCGGTCGGCGCCACCGCCGCGCGCAAGGGCTTCAGCTTCGTCGACAGCCTGGTGATGAACGTGTTCGTCTATGCCGGCATGTCGCAGCTCGTCGCGATGGAAGCATGGCCGGAGCGCGTGACGTTCGGAGCCTTAGCTGCGCTCGCGGTGCTCATGATCACCGTCAACGCCCGCATGCTGCTGATGAGCGCGGCGCTCTATCCATGGCTCGGTGCCTCGCCCCCCTGGCGGATCTATCCGACGCTGCATGTGCTGGCCGATCCGTCCTGGATCATCGCCATGCGCTACCGGTCGAACGGCGGATCGGATGCGGGCGTCCTGCTTGGGTCGAGCGTGCTGCTGGCGGTGGCGTGGGTCGCCGCGACCTGCGTTGGGCACGTTGGTGGCACGATGATTGCCGACCCGCGCCGCTACGGCATCGACCTGGTGATGCCGATCTTCTTCACCGCCATGCTGATCCCGCTGTGGCGGGGAGGGCGACCGGCGATCGCATGGATCGTCGCCGGCGTGGTCGCCGTGGCCGTGCACCAGCTCGCGGGCGGCTGGTGGTTCATCGTCGCCGGTGCGGTGGCCGGCAGTGTCGTCGGAGGTTATCTCGATGACGCCGATTGAAGGCGCGGACTTCGGCGTGCTGGCGGCGATCGCGGCGATGGCGGTCGCGACCTACGCCATGCGCGCTGGCGGCTTCTGGATGATGCAGCATGTGCCGCCCAGCGCGCGCCTGCGCAAGATGCTGAACGCGCTGCCGGGATCGGTGATCGTGGCGGCCGTGCTGCCCATCGTCGTGCGCGACGGCGTCACCGCGGTGCTGGCGATCGGCGCGGCGGTCGCGGCGATGCTGCTGACGCGGCGAGATATTGTCGCCGTCGTTGCCGGCATGACGGTCGCGGTTGCGGCGCGCGCGGCTGGCTGGTGACTTTCAGGCGGCGCGGCGGGATAGTCTTGCCATGATCGCGACACGCGTGCCGCTGCAGAACCGCGTCGATCCATTCGGCGAGCTGTTCGCGGACTCCGCGCGCGGAACGCTGTTCGGCAATCGCGGCGGGCGCTTCCATACCGACGACCGGACACTGACGCGGCGGCGTTGGGTATCGCGGACCTGGATCTGCTGCGTGCTGGAATTCAAGAACCGCCACCGCAACGTCTGGGGGCGTTCCTACACCGAGCTCTTCTTTCTCGACGAAGTGACCGCACTCGCCGCCGGCCACCGGCCCTGCTTCGAATGCCGCCGCAAGGACGCTGTGGCATTCGCCGAGGCGTGGCAGCACTCGTTTAAGCTCGAGTCACGGCCGCGCGCCGGCGACATGGACGACGTGCTGCATCGCGAGCGTCTCGACGGCCGTGCCAAGCGCCGGCATCGCCGCGCGATCGACGATCTGCCGGACGGCGCTGTCGTCGCAACGGAGGAGGGCGCGTTCGCGGTGCGCGACCGCTCTCTCTTACATTGGGGCCCCTCGGGCTATGCGGCGCGCAAGCGGCGCCCGCGCAGCGCCACGGTCGATGTCCTCACACCGCCCGCGATCCTCAAGGTGTTAGCGGCCGGCTACCGGCCGCAATGGCATCCAACCGCCGGCAACGTCATCATCTCACCGCGAAAGGCGCGTGATACGGGCGACCGAAGGGCACGCCGGCGGCCACGGTCTGCAAAGGCTTGAGATGCGCGCGGCCCTCGCGCTGGTTTTTCCGGGTGTCGACAAACGAGACCGGACCCTCGACCAGCTCCATGATCGACACGTCCGCAGGCGCGCCGATCTGCAAGGTGCCGAGCTTCGGATTGCGCCCGATAGCCTTGGCAGGATTGACCGTGGCCATGGCGACGACCTGTTCCAGCGAGAATCCAAGGCCTAGGAACTTCGACATCACCCAGGTCAGGTACGGCATGCCCGGCGTGTTGCCCGAGAATACGTGAATGTCGGACGAGATGGTGTCGGGCGGCGCGCCTTGCGCGATCGCGGCCTCGGCGACGGTGTAGTCGAAGCTGCCGCCGCCATGCCCGACGTCGAAGATGACGCCGCGCTTTTTGGCGGCGAGCGCCGCCGGCAACAGCTTCCCGTCCTGCACGATGTTGGTGAAGGCGCCGCCGATATTGGGCGCGCCGGAGAAACAGTGGGTCAGGATGTCGCCCGGCCGCAGCAGATCAAGGATCTGCGACATCAGCTCGCGCGTCTCGACTCCGCCGATGTGACACATGACCTTCGCACCGGTGTCGGCTGCCACGCAGGCCGCGATGGCGCGCTTGAGCGGCTCGAGCCCATGCTTGGCGATCACGTTCTCCGACATCCGTACCTTGATGCCGAGCACCATGTCGGCGTTCTCCGCCACCGCCCGGGCTGCGGCGTCGGTCTGCGCGAAGTCGATATTGTAGAGCTCCGGCACCGGGAAGCCGGCGAGCCCGATATTCGCGATGTGTACGAAGGCGTAGAGCCGCGTGCGGGTCGACGCCACGACATGGCGGCGGAAGGCCGCGAAATTATTGGCGCCGGCGTCGCCGGCCGAGACGCAGGTGGTGGTGCCTTGCTGGGCCACGAGCTCGTCCGCCGGGATGCCGATCGCGGAGCCGTAGGGAAAGACGTGCGCGTGCAAGTCGATCAGGCCCGGCGTGACGAGCTTGCCGCCGGCATCGAGCACGCGATGCGCGCGCGCAGCCGGGATGTCGGCCTCTACCGCTTCGACCACACCGAAGCGGATGCCGATGTCACGCCTGCCCCGGAGCGATTGGCTTGGGTCGAGCACATCGCCGCCCTTGATGACGAGGTCGAACTTGTCGTTCGGCCCCATGGCGGCGTGTGCGGAATTGGCGGCGAGTGCGAAGGCGCTCGACGAAACAAGGAAGTCGCGGCGTGTCAACGCAGGCATGGCAGGCCTCCCCAAGATCATGTTTCGTTGTTGATTATGACGGCGCTGAATGGTGTGTCCGCTGCACTCGTCCGTCAATGCTCCAAAAGACGGATCGGACATCGACGTTTTCGCCGCCTTGCCTATAATCGCGGTCCATAACGACAAGGGAGGAAGTCATCATGGTCAGTAGAATTCTGCTTGGTGCGCTTTTCGTTGCCTTCACTGCCGGCACTGCGTCGGCCCAGGATAAGCGCCCTGGCTACGGCCCGGCGGTGAATGTCGCCGCCGCTAAAAAGATCGCAGCCGGCGTCATCGCCGAATGCCAGAAAAACAGCTGGAACGTTGCCGTCGCGGTGGTCGATACCCACGGATTCCTGGTTTACTTCGAGCGCATGGACGACACGCAGACCGCCAGCTTGGATATCGCCGTCGGCAAGGCCAGGGCTGCCGCGACCTATCGGCGCCCGACCCGCGCTTTCATGGATGTCATCAACATGGGCGGACCGGCAACGGCCACGCTGCCCGGCGTGTTCGCCTCGCCCGGCGGCCTGCCGATCATGGTCGACGGCAAAGTCACCGGCGCAGTCGGCGTGAGCGGCGTCACCGGCGACCAGGACGAGCAATGCTCGAAGGCCGGGTTGGGCACCAAATAGCGCTGCTTTCAGGCCAGCAGCACATATCGTCATTTGTCACGACATTGCTGCCGTTGACCATGTCGGTCATCGGCAGCAAGCAATCGCCAAATTTCCAGTACTTTTGCCGCCTTGCTTGCGCCCACCGGACGCGACTAAATTCGCGTTTGGCGACCGGGAGTTGACCATTGCTGCGGCTGCGTGTGTTCGTGTCCTCGCCGGGAGACGTCGGTGCCGAGCGCGCCGTCGCGCTTGCCGTCGCCGAGCGGCTGCAGCTTGAGTTCCGGGGCCAGGTCCAGTTCGAAACCTACCTGTGGGAGCGCAGCCTCCTGCGCGCCACCGAAACGTTCCAGGCGCAGATCCTCGACATCCAGCAGGCCGATCTCGCGCTGTTCATCCTGTGGGCCCGCGTCGGCACGCCGCTGCCGCTCGAACAGTTCAGCCGGCCCGACGGCAGCGGATACAGCTCCGGCACCGAATACGAGTTCGAGCGCGCGCTCGATGGGTTTCAGGAGCGCAACTCGCCGGAAATCTTCTGCTACCTGAAGACCGCCGAAGTGCGGCTGTCGATGAAGGATCGCGAGCAGCGCGCCCAGCAGGTGGCCGAGCTCGACGCGGTGAGCCAGTTCGTCGACCGGTGGTTCCGCAACCCGGACGGCACGTTCCGGTCGGCGTTCTACAATTTCGAAAAAACTGCGCAGTTCGAGGAGCTGATCGAGGTCCATCTGCGCGAATGGATCCGCGACCGGCTCAAGAGCGTCGAGCAACCGGCGGCACAGCTACAGGTCTGGAAAGGTTCACCGTTCCGCGGCCTGCAGGCGTTCGATTTCGAGCACGCGCTGATCTACTGCGGCCGCACCGGCCTGGTGTCCGAGGTGATCGATGTCCTGCGCCGGCGCGCGGCGGCGGGTCTGGGCTTCCTCATGATCACCGGCATGAGCGGTGTGGGGAAATCGTCGCTCGTCAAGGCCGGCGTGTTGCCAATCCTCACGCGGCCGCGCGTCGTCGAGCACGTGATCGGATGGCGCCGCGCGATCTTCAAGCCGGACGTCGGCTCGCAAAGCTCGCTCGCCGGCTTTGCGGCGGCGCTGCTTGATGAGAACGCGCTGCCGGAGCTGGCCGCCGAAGCAACGCCGCTTGAGGCGCTTCTCAACGATCCTCCCGCTCTCACGTTGGCGGTCAAGCGAGCGCTGGAGCGCGCCACCAAGAAGGCGCGCGAGGCCAGTCCCGATCCCGATCCGGAAGGCAACGTCAGGCTGGTCGTGGTCTGTGATCAGTTCGAGGCGATCTTCGATGAGACCGTGACAGCGGCGGAGCGCTCGGCGTTCTGCGAAGCGCTGCGCACGATGATCCTGACCGGTGATGTCTGGGTCATGGCCACGCTGCGCGCGGACTTTTTCAGCCGCTGCGCGGTTCTGCCGGAACGGTTCCGCGACCTGTTCATCGAGCAGGGCGGCATCTACGCGGTCGGTGGGCCGCGTCCGGCCGAGATCTCGCAGATGATCCGGCGGCCGGCCATGATGGCGGGTGTCACGTTCGAGCGGCGCGGTGATCCGGAAGAAGGGCTCGACGACGTACTGCGCGACGCCGCTTCCGGCAACGCGACCGTTCTGCCGCTTCTTCAATTCACGTTGGACGAGCTATGGCGGCGGAGCGCCGGCTCGGGCGTGTTGCGGTTCTCCGACTACGAAAATCTGGGTGGACTGCAGGGCGCGCTGCGGTTGCGGGCAGACGAGGTCTTTTCCGGCCTCCCGGCGCAGGTCCAGGCCTCGCTGCCGAAGGTGCTGGCCGGACTGGTTCATACCGACCCGACCGACGACCGCCGTATCCTGCAGAACCGGATTTCGCGCGACCAGTTCTCCAGTGCGCCGGACTGCCTGGCGCTGATCGCCGCCTTCGTCGATGCGCATCTTCTGGTGAGCGACCAGGCGCCCGATGGCACCGCGGTCGTCGGCCTGGCCCATGAGGCGCTGCTGCGCGAGTGGCCGCCGGCGGTGCACTGGATCGAGCAGAATCGCGGACTGTTGCGGTTGCGCTCCGGTATCACCGCGGCCGCGATGTTGTGGCGCAACGACAATTCCCAGGAAGGTCGGCTGTTGACGGGCGCGCTGCTGAAAGACGCCGCGCGCTTGCTCAAGGAGATGCCGGAAATGCTGGCGCCGGAGGAGCGCGGCTTCGTCGAGTTGTCGATCGCCGCCGACCGTCGCAAGCGGCGGCGGCTGTTCAAGCAAGGCGCCGCGGCGGCGGCGGCGATCGCATTGGCGATCCTCGTCCCGACCATCGGCGTCGGGCAAATATCGTACGGCGTGTCGTTCGTGCGTGCGCTACCGGCGGTCTGGAATGACAGCCAGCGCATTCCGATCTCGCCGGCGGCGGTCGGTAACCTGAAAACCAGCATCGATTCGCTTGGCGGATTTCTGCACGGCGTGCTCCGCGAAGTGGCTGCGCGGCCCGAATTGAATTCATGGGCGGTCGCGCAACTCTCGCTCGCCCTCCACGAACTCGGTCCTTCTCCGCAGCTTGCTGCTGGCCCACCGATCTCGGCGCAGCAGCTGCGCGCGATCATGAGCGAGACTCGCGATGCCAGCTGCCAGTGCTGGCGCGAAACCGAAGACAAGCTTCCCCATTCGATGGCGTCGGCGTGGGTGATCTATTCGCTCGCGCAATATGACCAGCGCGCCGCGCCGGCCGAGATCGACGCCATTCTCAATCGTCAGGGTGCCAACGGATGGTGGGCGATGTTCCCCTCGACCGACGACGAGCGGAATGCCTCGACCTCCGCCACGGCCTGGACGGCATTGGCGTTGCACCACCAGCTGAAAAAAGACCTGATTGCACCGGAGCAACGATGGCAGGTCGACAGGGCAGTGAAGAGCGCCGCCGCGTGGCTCATCGAACGCGCGCTCCCGGATGAGGCGCGTTGGACGGAGTACCCGCCGGACCAGACCCACGAGCGTAGCTATGAATATCTTGCAGTATCGGCGCTGGTGATTCACGTCGTGCGTACCGTGACGGGAGCAAGCCGCTTCGACGCACTCTGGCTCGAGCAACTGCCGCAGGCGGTCCCGACGCCGCTCCAAAGCGAGCAGGCGAAGGGATATGTGTTCCGCAGCAAGACGCAGTTTACCCTGGACGACGTGCGGCACTACCGCTTCCCCTGGATGTTGACGACGACGGTCGACGCCTACGCCAACGGCAGCGTGGTCCAAAAGGCGCGCGCCGCCCTGTGGATCGAGGAAGCGCTGCGCCGCCCGCTAACCCCGGCCGACATGCGCAATGAGCATTGGACGATCGCCGAGACGCTGTTGGCGCTGCGGCATGTGCGGTCGGTGCTGGAGGGCGCGACAGGCCGTCCCCCTGGCTCTGTCGGGGCAGCGCGTCAATAGCGCGTCAAAAGTCGCGCAGTTTCCGCACGACTTTCTGAAGGAAACGCGCGCGCTTCTCGGCGGTGATGGCATCCATCCCGTATTGCGCAAGCCATAGCGTGTGCGCGCGCGGCGCATAGAGCAGGCGGATGCCGCGCATCAGCGCGCTGCGGCTCGGATCGCCGATCAGCTTGTTGAGCCACCAGGGCGAGCCGTAAGTCGTGACCACGCCGAACCGCACGATATGCTGCAACAGTGGGCGCGTCCTGCCGCCGTCGACGCTGAAGGCGACGCCGGGCACCCAGACGCGATCGATATAGCCCTTCAGCATGGCGGGCATGCCGTACCACCAGGTCGGAAAGACGAAGATGAGCCCCTCGCATGTCAGCAGGCGCTCGATCTCCTTCGGGACGAAGGCGCGGTTCGCGCCGACGTTGTGATAGGCGCGGCGCTCCTCCCGCGACAACGCCGGCTGGAATCCCTCCGCGTAGAGATCGCAGTCGTCGACGGTGTGGCCGGCCTCGCGCAAGGTCGTCACGACGCACCGGTGCAGCGCCGCAACGAAACTATCCTCCACCGGGTGTGCGTAGACCACCAGATAGCGCATCGTGCCCCGTCGCCTCAGCCCTTCAGCGCCGCCTTGATGGCCGCGACGCCGCCGCCGAACTTGGCGGCTGCGATGATCCGCGCCTCGGTGGCGGCAAGCTTGTCGTTCGCCGCTTGCATTGCGTTGATCTTGTCGGCCGGCACGACCACCGCGCCGTGGCGGTCGGCATGGATGAGATCGCCGCTCTTGGTCGCCATGCCGGCGACACTGACGTCGACGCCGTAGTCGACGACGTGCACATAGGCGTGCGACGGAACGATCGCCGCCGCCAGCATCTGAAAGCCCGGCGCGATCATCGGGATATCGCGGATCGACCCGTCCGTCACCACGCCGAGTGCGCCCAGTGCCTTGTGGATGTTCGACTGCACCTCGCCCCAGAATGCGCCGAACCCGGCATGCTCGCCGTCGAGATCGTGCATGACCATGATCGCCGGCTGCGGCGCGTCGGCGACATAGTCGAGATAGTCGAGCCGCTTCTGCATGTAGCCGGCTTCCCCGAGCGGCACCTTGTCCTTGGCCTTGAAGGTCACGGTCTTGGCGAAGCCGACGATCGGCGGCAGGTCCGGGAACGGACAGTGCAGGTGCTTCACGGTGTAGCCGTGGCCGCGCCGCTCGGGCGCGACGATCTCGATCAGATTGCACACCGTCGGGGTGTCGATCGAGCGGAGGAATTCGAGCTGGTTCGCCGTCACAGTCGTCATGGGATCCTCAAAGCTGGCACTGGCGGATCGGCATCCGCGAGAGGCGGAAAGTTCGGTCGTCGCTGCGCGTCAACGGCCGCTGTGGGAACTGCTGGCCCGTCTCCGCCATCTCGCATTCTTTGTCGATCGGTAGGCCGGAGTTGCGATTGTAGAGCAGGATTTCGTCGCCCGGACCGCGGACAAGCTGGATGCTGCGGTCGCGGCACGCCGACGGCCCGTCGCCTTCGTGCTGGCGATTGCACTCCCAACTCGCCTCCTGCGGCGAGCAGGCATAGCGCACCGTGGTGGTTTGGTTGGTCGAGCGCAATGTCACGGAGACGTCGAGCTTCACGTTGAACCACCACCATTTCTCCGAGTCGGCGTCCCGTTCCTTGCCGGGTGCGAGCCTGCCGACGCGGATCTGCGCCACCGTCTGTTTCGGATGGTTCGAAAGATGCGCGGCGTCGAAGTCACGCCCGAAGCAGAACGGCTCGTCTTCCTTGAACCGCTCCCGCAACGGTGCGCCGGCTGCGATCGGGGTCGCCCGCTGCTCCTCGGCGCGGCATGCCGCGACGGGTTTACTGTCGAGCCGGAAGATCTTGTCATCCGCGCCCGGGCTGAAGTGCACTTCCTTGCCCTCCTCGACGTCTTCGCCGCAGCCGCCGACCAGGATGAAGCCGTTGTTGTGCAGCATCACGGCGTTCGCATTGGAGCGGGCGAGGCGGAAGCTGCCGCCGTCGCATTCGACCATGCAGCGCACGCCATCGCGGGTTTCCTTGTCGCAGCTCAGCGCGTTGTGGAAGACGCCCTTGCGGTCGCGGAAGGTGACGAAGGCGGTGACGGAGGTCTGGCCCTCTTCGCGGAAGCTCCGGATCGACTCCGTTCGCGCGTCGGGCGTCCAGTTCTCCGCCTCGCGCCGCCGCTCCAGCGAGCGCAGGACGTGGAGGCTGGTGACCTTCTGCTGGGGATGGCTCTTCAGGTGGGCCGCGTCATAAAGGCGGCCGTAGCAGGCGTCCCGGTCGGCCGTGAACACGGGCGCGCGGGTCTCGGTGACCGTCGGGGTCGGCCAGACCGCCAGCGGCGACACCAGGGCCGCTGCGGTCAAGATGCGCGCAAACAACGGGAATCGCACGGGGGTCTCCATGAGCCGGCCACAGTCTGGGGGAAGATTTCGTCAACGGCTATGAACCTTAACCGGTCCTGAACCGACAAATACCATACCTGCAAGGGGCTGGCGGGCCTTCCGATCATTTGATCGCGGTGTCGCCGGGCCCCGCGTTTTTGTTGTGGTCGGGGGAGATCGAATGCTGCAATTGACCGATTCGCGCGTCGCCACGGTGTCGATGCGCTCCGCCGTGCTGGCGTTCCTGGCCGCGGGCCTCATGGCCGGTCCGGCCCTGGCCCAGACCGGCAGTCCAAGCCCCAAGCCCAAGTCGAAGGCCCAGACCGAGGCGAAAGCGCCCAAGAAGTCGCTCCCGGCCGCCACCCGCATCTCGAATTCCCCGTATCCGAGCTACGACAACGACACCGCGCGGCGCATCTCGGCCGCCATGCTGAGCTACTCGACCCTCGAGGTCCGCGGCGGCTGGCCGACGCTGCCGCCGGACGTCGCGAAGCTCGCGCCCGGCGCGTCCGGACCCGAGGTGGCGCTGCTCCGCGAGCGCCTCGCCATCACCGACGATCTTGCGCCCCAGCACGCCGGCGGCGACGTCTTTGACGCCAATCTCACCGCCGCGATCCGGCGCTTCCAGTCCCGCCACGGCCTCGAAGAGACCGGCACCATCGGCCAGCGCACGCTTGCGGCGCTCAACGTCCCGGTGACGCGCCGCCTGCGCCAGCTCTCGGCCTCGCTCGACCGCATCTCCGCCATGGATTTCACGTTCGGGCATCGCTACGTGGTGGTGAACATCCCCGCCGCCGTCGCCGAAGCCGTCGAGAACGGCAAGGTGGTGCGCCGGCACGCCGCCATTGTCGGCAAGCCCGACCGGCCGTCGCCGACGCTGACGACCCATCTCACGGCGGTCAACCTCAATCCGACCTGGACCGTGCCGCTCGGTATCCTGAAGAAGGACATCCGGACCAAGATGCGCCGCGATCCCGGCTACATCGCGCGCATGCACATGCGCGTGCTTGACGGCTCCGGCCGCGAAATTGATCCGAGCTCGGTGAACTGGCAATCGGACGGCGCGCCCAACTACACCGTGCGGCAGGATTCCGGCAGCTTCAACGCGCTCGGCGCGCTGCGCTTCGACATGCCGAATCCGCACTCGGTCTATCTGCATGACACCAACAATCGCTCGCTGTTCGGCGCCGACTACCGCTTCCAGTCGTCGGGTTGCGCGCGCATCGAGAATCCGCGCGACCTCGCGGTCTGGCTGCTGCAGGAGCAGAACGTCAGCCGCGCGCAGATCGACGCCGCGATCGCGACCGAAAAGCGGCAGGATATCCGTCTCACCCGCAAGGTGCCGGTGGCGTGGGTCTATCTCACCGGCTGGGTGACCGCCGACAACGTCGTGCACTTCCGCGACGACATCTACAATCACGACGGCGTGCCGTCGCGTGCGCTGGTCGCTGACCTGGGAGCGCTGAAAGACCTGCGCGCCTCGGGCTTCATCCTGCAGTCCGCCGATCCGCAGCCGGTCCGGGCGGTCTCATATCTCGACAGTCAATAGAGCCCGACCCTCAAGCAGCTGCCGAAGCAGCAGGCTTCCCATTCCACATCGCGGCGGCCACCGCCGCGATCACGGCGATCATCGCGCACACCAGCGCGACGCAGCCCGGCCAGCCGGCCCTTTCGAAGGCGAGGCCGGTGAGGAACGCGCCGAAGCTGCCGCCGATGTAGAAGATCGTCACGTAGAGCCCGACCGCCGATGAGCGGCCTTCCTGCGCGGTCAGCGTGACATAGCCGGTGGAGATCGCCTGCGAGATCAGGCCGCAGACCGCGCAGATCGCGAGCCCGGCGATGATCGCGATCAGCGAAGGGATCAGCGTCAGCAGGATCCCGCAAACCCAGATCGCGCAATTGCCGATCATGAACGGCCGCCGCCCGAGCCGGTGGATGAAGCGGCCGGTCATCGGCGTGACCGCGGCCCCGAGCAGATACACCAGAAAGACCGATCCCAGCAGCGTCGCCGAGAACGAGAACGGCGGCGCCGCCAGCACGAAATTGATGTAGGTGAAGGTCGCGATGAAATTGAACAGCGTTCCGAAGCCGACGGCATAGGTGGCGACAAGCTGCGGATTGCGCAGATGCAGGAGCATCTGCTTCAGCGACGCGGCGAGGCTTGCCGACCGCACGAAGTGGCGCTCGCGCGGCAATAGCGCCGCGACCGCGAATACGGCCACGAGCGTGATCAGGGCCAGCACCACATAGGCGCCACGCCAGCCGATCAGATCGGCCAGCACGCCGGTGACGAACCGTCCGCTGAATCCGCCGAGGCTCGCGCCGGAGGTGTAGATGCCGGCCATGCCGGCGACCTCCGCCGCCGGCCACTCGTCGCCTATATAGGCGATGATCACCGCGAAGATCGACGGCAGCGCCAGCCCCTGGACGAAGCGCCAGAAGATCAGCGACTGCACGTCGGACGCGAACGCGATCATCAGCGTCGGAAACACCAGCGCCGCCATCGCGGCGGTGATGACGCGCTTGCGGCCGAGCACGTCGGCGGCGGCGCCGCTGAACGGCGCGGTGAGTGCGACCGCCAGCGTGCCGGCCGTCATGGTCGCGCTGATGGCGGCGGCGCTGACGGAGAATTCCGCCGCCCACGACGGCAGCAGCGACTGCGGGGAATAGAGATTGATGAAGGTGCAGTAGCCGGCAAGCCCGACCGCGGTGCCGCGCGCGAGCTTGTCGACCGGTCGTTGCGCGGCGTCGTTCATGCCAGCGCTGCTTTCGCGCGCTGCAACGTCTCGTCCGGCGTTCCCGAAGCGTCGACGCGGTGCCAAGTGAGGGCGCCGAGATCGTAGGCCTCCTGAGCGCGCGCCACGTCGGCACTGGCGTCGGAGGCGTCGCGCTCACGCGTTGCGGCACGGCGGGCGCGCGTCGCCAGGTCGGCCTCAAGGAACAGTCCCTCAAAACGCACGCCGATGTCCGCAGCCGCGCTTTCGGCTTGCCGGCGTTCATCGGGCCGCGCGAACACCGCGTCGAGAACCGCGGAATGGCCGGCGGCGATGGCGCGGCGTGCCTTCGCGGTGATCGCGGCATAGACCCGCGCGGTGACATCAGGGGTGTAGGCTTCCGGCGGCAATGGCTCCAGCTCATGCTTGCCGAACAAAGTCTTGCGCTCGACGTCGGAGCGCAGCACGACCGCGCCCGGCGGCGGCGCGAGGGAAGGCGCCAGCGCGCGCGCCAACACTGACTTGCCGGTGCCCGAAAGCCCGCCGACCGCGACCAGGACCGGCGGCGCCGGCGCGATGAAGCGCCGCGCCCAGTCGAAATAGGTGCGGGCGCTGCGTGCGATCTCCGCTTGCTCGTCCGGCTTCGCGCGCTCGAGGCGCGCCGCGGTCACCTTGGCGCGGATCGCCGCCCGCATCGCCAGGAAGAACGGCAGCGCGGCCAGCGCGTCGAGGTTCTCGTCGCGCCCGGATTCGACGAGGTAACGGTTGAAGACGACGTTCGCCGCCGCGGGCAGGTTACGTTCGACCAGGTCCATCAGCAGGAAGGCGAGATCGTAGAGCACATCGCCGGAGGCGATGACCTCGCTGAACTCGATCGCGTCGAACAGCACCGGGCGGTCGTCGAGCAGGACGATATTGCCCAGGTGCAGGTCGCCGTGGATGCGGCGGATGAATCCCATCCGCCCGCGCTCGGCCAGCAACGGACGGATGCCGCGCGAAGGCCGCGCGGCCGGCCTCCGCGAACGCCCGGTTCGCATCGGCCGGAAACAGATCGGGCCGCTGACCGAAAGCGTCGACATGCTCGTCGATATAGCTTTCCAGCGCGCGCGATCCAGCGCGCGGCATCGGCCGGGGCTGGCATCGGCGTGCGAGGCCGCAACGGTGCGGCCGAGCGCGTCGGCGAGCGCAGCGTCGATCTTTCCCGCCGCGGCGAGGTGGTCGAGCGTCAGGCGCTCGTCGAAGCGGCGCATCTCGAGCACCCATTCGACCGGCTCGCCGCGTCCGTCGAGCGCCAGCCGTCCGTCCGTTCTCGCGCGTGATCGCGACCACGCGGCGATAGATGCCGGGCGCGGTGCGGCGGTTGATCGCAAGCTCGGTCTCGCAGGCGGCCTTGCGCTTGGCGAGCGTCGAATAGTCGAGGAATGGAAACCGCACCGCGCGCTTGACCTTCAGCGCCCGCTCGCCGGCCAGGAAGACCGACGCCGCATGGGTATCGACCCGCTTCACCGCATGCCCGCCATGCGTCGCAGGATCGGCGAGCAACGCGAACACCGCCTCCTGCGATTCCGTGGCGTCATTCATCGGGGCACCATTGACGGTCATCCCCTTAGCATTGATTTTGTTCCGTTGCTTCCGCACGAAACCCATGGAGGACAGCGTGCTTGTCGATCTTCGCACCTATCGCGTCAAACCCGGCTTCGCCCAGGCCCAGATGGACGTCTACGAGAAATACGGCCTTGCCACCCAGATCAAATATTGCGGCGAGCCGGTGGCCTATCTCTCGGCCGAGAGCGGCGATCTCAACACGCTGGTCCATCTCTGGGCGTTCAAGGACGCCGGCGACCGCGCCGAACGGCGCGCCGCCATGACCAAGGAACCGCAGTGGCAGGAATACGTGCGCAAGAACGCCGAGAACGGCTATATCGTCGACCAGCGCACCAGCCTGATGGTGCCGGCGAAGTTCGCGCCGATTAAGCGGTAAGGTCAGGCGCGGGTCTCTATGGGCCTCATGCTGAGGAGCGTTGCGAAGCAACGCGTCTCGAAGCGGGGGGCCGCCCCATCCTTCGAGACGCCCGCTTCGCGGGCCTCAGGATGAGGGCGGAGAGCACGCCGTGTACCCAGCCCATTTGCTGTATAACGAGCCATCGACACCGAGGAGTGATCAATGCGTGCTACCGACGGCATGAGGACAGGCGGCGAGATCCTCGCCGATCAGCTCGTCATCCATGGCGTGCGCCATGTGTTCTGCGTGCCGGGCGAAAGCTACATCGCCGCGCTCGACGGCATGTATGGCGGTCCGATCGAACTGACGGTGTGCCGCCAGGAAGGCGGCGCGTCGATGATGGCGGAAGCCATCGGCAAGGCCACCGGCCGGCCCGGCATCTGCTTCGTCACCCGCGGGCCGGGCGCCACCAATGCCGCGGCGGGTCTGCATATTGCCCGACAGGACTCAACGCCGATGATCCTGTTCGTTGGCCAGGTCGGCCGCGACATGCGCGAGCGCGAGGCGTTCCAGGAGCTCGACTACCGCGCGGTGTTCGGCTCGATCGCCAAATGGGTGACCGAGATCGACGATCCGGCGCGGATTCCGGAACTGGTCTCGCGCGCCTTCTACACCGCGACCAACGGGCGGCCGGGCCCGGTGGTGGTCGCGCTGCCGGAGGACATGCTGGAGGAGCGCGCCGCCGTCGCCGACGTGCCTGCGTTCGAGACGATCGAGACCTCGCCGGGCGCGGCCGAGATCGAGCGCATGCGGCAACTGCTCGCCGCCGCCGAGCGGCCGATCGTGATCGCCGGCGGCAGCCGCTGGTCGGAGGCCGCGAGCGCCGCGCTGATGCGATTTGCCGGTCGCTTCGACATCCCGGTGGCGACCTCGTTCCGCCGCACCCATGTCATGGACCCGCTGCATCCAAGCTATGCGGGCGATCTCGCCAGCGGTCCCAATCCCAAGCTTCTCGCCCGCGTGAAGGCGGCGGACCTCGTCCTCCTGCTCGGCGGCAGGCTCGGCGAGTGGCCTTCGCAGGGCTACACCCTGCTCGACGTGCCGGTGCCGAAGCAAACGCTGATCCATGTGCATCCGGGCATCGAGGAGCTCGGTCGCGTCTACCGGCCGCAGCTTGCGATCAACGCGACGCCGACCGCGTTTGCCGCCGCGCTCGACCAGATCGCGGCGCCCAACGACATCCGCTGGCGCGACGAGACCAAGACCGCGCATGCCGACTACCTGGCGTTCTCCGAAAAGCCGACCGCGGTGCCGGGGCCGGTGAATCTCGGCGAGATCGTCGTCGGCTTGCGCGATACGCTGCCGGCCGATGCCGTGGTTTGCACCGGCGCTGGAAATTTTTCGATCTGGGTCCAGCGCTTCTATCGCTACCGCAAATACGGCACGCTCTACGCGCCGGCGTCCGGCTCGATGGGCTACGGCCTGCCGTCGGCCGTCGCCATGAAGCGGCTGATGCCGGAGCGAGCCGTGGTGGCGTTCTGCGGCGATGGCGACTTCATGATGACCGGGCAGGAGTTCGCGACCGCCGTGCAACATGAGCTGCCGATCGTCGTCATCGTCGTAGACAACGGCATGTACGGCACCATCCGCATGCACCAGGAGCGCCACCATCCCGGGCACGTCATCGCGACGACGTTGCGCAACCCGGACTTTGCGGCCTACGCGAAGGCGTTCGGCGGCGTCGGCTTCACGGTGGAGAAGACCGCCGACTTCGCGGCTGCGTTCAAGGCCGCGCAGGCGTCCGGCAAGCCCGCGATCATCCACGTCAAGGTCGACCCGGAGGCGATCGCGCCGGCCACCACGCTCAGCGCCATCCGCAAACAGGCTCAAGCCGCGCAGGGATAGGCGGCACAGGGGTTCGCCGCACAGGATTGAACTGACGCCGCATTGCGCCGTTGGGGTGAATTGTGGCTCACTCCTTGTTATGCCCTACCGGCGCACCGAGAACGTCCGACGCAAGCTTGCCGCCCGGCACGACGCGATCCTGACGGCGGCGCGTTCGCTCGCCGCGGAAGGCGGCATCGCGGCTGTGCAGATCGCCCCGGTGGCCGAGCGCGCCGGCATCGCGGCCGGCACCGTCTACCGCTACTTCCCCTCCAAGACCGCGCTGGTGGCCGAGCTCGTCACGGCGCTCGCGCAATCGGAGATCGCTGCGCTGTCGAAGGCGGCTGACGCGGCGCCGGGACCGCTGTCGGCGCTAGCGGCGGCGGTCGCGACCTTCGGCATGCGGGCGCTGTCCGACCGCCGGCTCGCCTTCGCGCTGATCGCCGAGCCCGTCGACCGCGACGTGGACGATGCGCGGGTGAAGTACCGCAAGGCGCTTGCCGGCGCGTTCGAGGCGCGCATCCGCGCCGCGGTGGCGGGCGGCCACCTGCCGGACCAGGATCCGCCTGCCGCCGCGCCGGCGCTGGTCGGCGCCTTGATCGAAGGCTTGATCGGGCCTTTGGCGCCTCAGACCAGCGACGACCCGGCGAAACGGCGCGCGGCGGTCCAGACGCTGACGCTGTTCGCCTTGCGCGCGTTGGGCGTGGTCGATGCGCGCGCCCGCGGGCTGGTCGTGCAGACGCGGATCGCGAGCACCTCCGCGCCGTGAGGGCGCGCTATTGCAACGTCGCGCTGGCGATCCAGTCGGTGACGGCGCGCAGCGCGTTGTCGCGGTCCTTGTCCTTGCGGTGCGCCGCGTAGACCGCAAGCTGCGCATCGGCCGAGGTGCCGGCCGCCGCGATGGCCTGGCAGCGTCTGATCTCGCTGCTGCATTCGAGGGCGTCGGCGTCGGCCGCGGTCTCCTCGATCAGGCGATCGAGCATCTCCGCGACCGTCACGGCGCCTTCCTCGGCGACGAAAGTACCGTGCACGCCGTAGCGCTGCGCACGCCACTTGTTCTCGACCACGATCGCGCGGGAGACGGCGTTCATGTCGGCATTGCGCCACGGATTGTTGTAGAGATGCCGCGCCAACGTGCGGTAGAGCGCCGCGATCGCCAAAGTGTCGTCGAGCAACGTGCAGCAATCGGGGGCGCGCAGTTCCAGCGTCGGGTGCTTGAGCGAAGGCCGGATCGCCCACCACACATAGCTTGAATCCTCCATCACGCCGGCGCGCACGAGCGCGGCGACATAGGCGTCGAATTCCTCCTTGGTGCGGAACAGCTCCGGCACGCCGGTGCGCGGCAGCTCGTCATAGGCCGCGAGCCGGTAGCCCTTGAGCCCGGTGCGCCGGGATTGCCAGAACGGCGACGACGTCGAGAGCGCCAGGAACAAGGGCAGGTACGGCAGCATGCGATACATCAGGTCGACGCGCGCATCGGGATCCGGCAGCTCGACATGCACATGCATCCCGCACAGGATGTTGCGCTGCCCGATCATCTGCAGATCGTGCATCACGGCGTCGTAGCGCTCTTTCTGGGTCTGTACCGAATCGATCCACATTGCGGTGGGGTGGGTGCCGGCCGCGAGATAGGCGAGGCCGTGGTCGGCGGCGACGGCGGCCAATGTCTGCCGTAGATGGCGAAGCTCCTTACGGGCTTCGGCCATGCTGGTATGCGGCGAGGACACGACCTCGATTTGCGACTGCAGCAATTCGCCGGAGATGCGGCCGCCGGTTGCCTCGCGGGCGGCCTCGAAGAACGCCTGTGGCATGCCGCGCGCGACCGATTTGGTCTCCGCGTCGACCAGGAAATACTCCTCCTCGATGCCGAAAGTGAAATCGCCAGCCATTGGTTGCCTCGGTTGGTGGTCTCACGAGTCTATGTCTGAACCGGATGCCCGACGCATGACCGTTTTTGACGCGTGTTTTTGGGGACCGGCACAATGCCGCAGGTCTTAACGCCGACCGCGGTATCCGGTTCCCTTTACCCCGAGAAAAATTCAACAACGCGCGCCGCCAATCAATGCGACATTAAAACCGGCACCGGCATCGACTTGAGGATGCTGCGGGTAACCCCGCCGAGAATGAATTCGCGCAACCGCGAATGGCCGTAACCGCCCATCACGATGAAATCGGCGGCGGTATCGGCGGCATGCGCGAGGATCGCGGTCTGCACGTCGGCACTGCCGGCGGCGATCCGCTTGATGTCCACATTGATGCTGTGGCGCGCCAGATGCCGTTTCATGTTGGCGCCGGTGATCTCGCCGCTCTTGTCGCGTTCGCCGGTCACGACCACGATCTCGATCGCCTTGGCGCGTTGCAGCAGGGGAATCGCGTCGCCGATCGCCCGCGCGGCGGGGCGGCTGCCGTCCCAGCAGACCATCACGTTGTCGAGCTTGATCGATTGCTTCTGGATCTGGGGCACGACAATGACCGGCCGGCCGGAGCCGAACAGGGCGCCCTCGATCAGGAGCTCCTCGGAGACCCCTTGCTCGCGCTGGGCCTGCCCGACCACGGCAATATCAAAGCGTCGTGCAATACGCCCGAACAGATCGGACGCGCCGGCGATGCTGGCGTCGAGCAGACGGGTCTCGGCCGAAACGCCGGTGGCCTTGGCGGCGGCCTCGAAGGCGGCGACTGCCGTCTTGGCGGCCTTGGCGTTTTCCTCGCGCTGCACTTCGATGAGATCGGTCGGGATGCCGCCGAGCAGGCTGCCCGGGATCACCGGCTCATAGATGAAGGCGACGCCCACGACATGGGCGCCGTAGGCCTTGGCCAGCGAGATCGCATAGTCGGCGGTGACGTCCGGCGTCCCGCCACCGCCGAGATTGACGACCAGGTCCTTGATCATCGCGTCCGACTCCTTGCCCGCGAGGATAACGCTTGCGGGGCAGGCCGGGTTCACAGGTCAGACGACAGCCCTAGGCGAGCGCCGTCCTATTTCTTGTCGCCGCTCTCGTTGAACTGCTTGAGCCATGCCCACAGGTTGGCAATGTCCTTCTCGTCCTTGACGCCGGCGAAGGCCATCCGCGTACCCGGCATCCGCTGCATCGGGCTCTTGATGTATTCCGCGAACGACGCATCGCCCCATGTGATGCCGGAGGTCTTGTTGGCTTCGGAATAGTTGAAGCCCGGAAGCGTACCGGCGGCGCGGCCGTCGAGGCCGTTGAGCGGCGGACCGAGCTTCACCTTCGCGCCGGGACCGGCGTCATGACAAGGCAAGCACATCCGCTTGAAAACGCCCTGGCCGGCTTCCGCGTCCTGCGCCAGGCCCGCTCCGGTAGAGGTGACCACAAATACCGCCGCCAATAGACATTTCCTCATTACCGTCTCCTTCTTGAGCCGGCCGCCGTTCAGGTGCGGCCTGGCGTACAGTTGGCTGGGTGGCTCGGCCGTCCCCCCACGCGCCAATATTTGACGCATAGACTTAGTTCCATTGCCACATGCACTGTCAACCGCTCCGGCGCGGATTCTGCCCGGGTCATTCCGGGACGCGATTTCGCATGGCGTTCCCGCTATAACCAAGCCTGCTCAACGGAGTGGCGCCGATGTCGGTTGCGATGCCGGAACTGGACGCCGCGGTGCTCGGACGCCGCGACCGCATCGTCGCGGCGCTCTCGGCGATCGTGCCGGGCGAGGGCGTGATCGCCTCCGAGCGCGCGATGCGCCCCTACGAGTTCGACGGCCTGACCGCCTACCGGGCGCTGCCGATGGTGGTCGTGCTGCCGGAGAGCACCGACCAAGTCAGCCGCATCCTGGCCTATTGCCACCGCGAGGGGATCAAAGTCGTGCCGCGCGGCGCCGGGACCTCGCTCTCGGGCGGGGCGTTGCCGCTCACCGACGGCGTGCTGCTCGGCATGGCCAAGTTCAACCGCATCCGCGAGATCGACTTCGACAACCGCGTGGTGGTGGCGGAGCCCGGCGTGACCAATCTCGCCGTCACCCAGGCGGTGGAGCACGCCGGTTTCTACTACGCGCCCGACCCGTCCTCGCAGATCGCCTGCACCATCGGCGGCAACGTGGCGGAGAATTCCGGCGGCGTGCACTGCCTGAAATACGGCATGACCACCAACAATCTGCTCGGCTGCGAACTGGTGCTGATGACCGGCGAGATCGTGCGCATCGGCGGCAAGCATCTCGACGCCGGCGGCTACGACCTGCTCGGGATCATTGCCGGCTCGGAAGGGCTGCTCGGTGTCGTCACCGAGATCACCGTGCGCATCCTCAAGAAGCCGGAGACCGCGCGCGCGGTGCTGGTCGGCTTCATGCGGTCGGAGGATGCCGGCGACTGTGTCTCGCGCATCATCGGTGCCGGCATCATTCCCGGCGGGATGGAGATGATGGACAAGCCCGCGATCCACGCCACCGAGGAATTCGTGCACGCCGGCTATCCGCTCGACGTCGAGGCGCTCTTGATCGTCGAACTCGACGGCCCGCAGGCCGAGGTCGATCACCTGATCGCGCGCGTCGAGGCTATTGCGCGCGACTGCAAGGCCGTCACCTGCAAGGTATCGGCGTCCGAGCAGGAGCGGCTGCTGTTCTGGGCGGGACGCAAGGCGGCGTTCCCGGCGGTCGGGCGCATCTCGCCCGACTACTACTGCATGGACGGCACCATCCCGCGGGCGCGGCTGCCGCAGGTGCTCAAGCGCATCCGCGAATTGTCGGCGCACTACGGCCTGCGCGTCGCCAACGTGTTCCACGCCGGCGACGGCAATCTGCATCCGCTGATCCTTTACGACGCCAACAAGCCCGGTGAGCTCGACAAGACCGAAGCGTTCGGCAGCGAAATCTTGAAGCTCTGCGTCGAGGTCGGGGGCGTCCTGACCGGGGAGCACGGCGTCGGCGTCGAGAAGCGCGACCTGATGCCTGTCATGTTCTCGGAGACCGACCTCGCGCATCAGCAGCGGCTGAAATGCGCCTTCGACGAGAAGGGCCTGCTCAACCCCGGCAAGGTGTTCCCGATATTGCATCGCTGCGCCGAGCTCGGCCGCATGCATGTGCATGCGGGGAGGGTGGCGTTCCCGGATATTCCGAGGTTCTAGAGTTTCGTTCAGGAGTAGTCATGGCTCACAGAAATCTCAAAATCCTGATCGTCGGCGGCGGCATCGGCGGTATCACGGCGCTGCTGGCGCTGCGGCAGCGCGGCGTCGAGGCCGAGCTGTTCGAGCAGGCTGAGGCTTTTCGCCAAGTCGGTGCCGGCCTCCAGGTCAGCGGCAATGCAACGCGCATCCTGCGGACGCTGGGTCTCGGCGATGCGCTGGCGCGCGTCGCATACTATCCGGAGGGCCGCGACTATCGCGCCTGGGACACCGGCGACCGCCTCTACTACACGCCGCTCGGTCAGCGCGCCGAAGCGCATTTCGGTGCGCCCTACTACACCGCGCACCGCGCCGACCTGCTCGATGTCCTGCTCGGCGGTCTCGGCAAGGAAGGCTTCCATCTCGGCGCGCGCATCGAGCGCTTCGATCAGAATGGCGACGGCGTCACCCTGACGCTTGCCGATGGCAGCACCGCGACCGGCGACATTCTGATCGGCGCCGATGGCATCCATTCGACGGTGCGCGGACAGATGTTCGGCAAGGAGCTGCCGCGCTACACCGGCAATGTCGCCTGGCGCGGGCTGGTGCCCGCCGAGCGCGTGGCACATCTCGATGTGGCGAAGGTCACCGGCGTCTGGATGGGACCGAACCGGAGCATCGTGCAGTACTACGTGGCGGCCGGGCGGACCTTCAACTGGATCGGCATCAGCCGTTCGGAACAGCCGGCGCGCGAGTCCTGGCTGGCCGAAGGCCGTGCCGAGGATGCGCTGGCCGAATATTCCGGCTGGCACGACACTATCCGCACCATCATCAAGGAGACGCCGAAGCTGTTGCGCCAGGCGCTCTACGACCGCGAGCCGCTGCCGGACTGGCGGGTCGGGCGCGTCGTGCTGCTGGGCGATGCCGCCCATCCGATGATGCCGTTCTATGCCCAGGGCGCCGCGCAAAGCATCGAGGACGCCTATGTGCTCGCCGGCTGTCTTGCCGCGAGCCAGGACGACCCGGTCGCCGCGCTGTCGCGCTACGTCGAGCTGCGCCAGCCGCGCACCGCCTGGATGCAGGGTCTGGCGCGCCGCGAGGAGGAGCTCTACCAGATGACCGACGCCGCCACGATCGCCGAACGCAATGCGCGCATGCGCACCAACCGGACACCCGCGTCGGCCACGTTCCCGCCCGAGCAGGAGCGGCTCTACAGCTATGATGCGGAGGCGGTCCTGAGGACGGGAGCCAATCTCGGCGCGCAATGACCGACACGCTCAAACCGCGCGACGGCAAGGATGTCGAGGACGCCGTGCGTTGGGCGGTTGCCGAAGGCAAGGCGCTGGAAATCGTCGGCCACGGCTCGAAGCGCGCCATCGGGCGGCCCGCGCAGACCGACATGACGCTTGACCTGTCTGCGCTCGCGGGCGTCACGCTCTACGAGCCGGAAGAGCTGGTGCTGAGTGCGAGGGCAGGGACGCCGATCGCCGAGATCGAGGCGCTGGTGGAGTCGAAAGGTCAGCAGCTCGCGTTCGAGCCCATGGACTACGGACCGCTGTTCGGCGCCGCACCCGGGCGCGGCACCATCGGTGGTGTCCTCGCTGCCAACGTGTCGGGGCCGCGGCGGATCAAGGCCGGCGCCGCGCGCGACCACTTCCTCGGCTTCACGGCGGTGTCGGGACGGGGCGAGACCTTCAAGTCGGGCGGGCGGGTGGTGAAGAACGTCACCGGCTACGACCTCTGCAAGCTCATGGCCGGTTCCTGGGGGACGCTGGCGGCGCTGACCGAGGTCACCGTCAAGACGCTGCCGCGTCCGGAAACCGAGGCAACGGTGCTGGTGCTCGCCCTGCATGCCGGCACCGCTAGCAAGGCGATGACCGCCGCCATGGGTTCGTCGTGCGATGTCTCCGGCGCCGCGTGCCTGCCGCAAGACGTCGCCTTGCTCACCTCCCGCGATCTGCCGGGCGGCGTTTCAGTGACGGCCTTTCGGCTGGAGGGTGTCGCCCCCTCGGTCGAGCACCGCCGGCGCACGCTGGAGGCGCTGCTGCAGCCGTTCGGAACGATTGCAGCGCTCGACCACGCGGCGTCGCGGACCTTGTGGCGGGCGATCCGCGACGTGGTGGCGCTGGTCGCGACCGATCCCGAGGATCATGGCGCGCTCTGGCGGATTTCGCTTCCGCCCACGGAGTTCCCGCGGTTCGCGGCGGCCGTTCCCGAAGCCGTGCGCACACGGACCCTGGTCGACTGGGCCGGCGGGCTCTTGTGGTTCAGGATCATGCAGCGGGGCGAAACCCTGGCGCCGTTCGTGCGCGAGACCGTCCGTGCGGTCGGCGGCCACGCCACCCTGATCGAGGCCGGTGCGGCGCGCGACGCGGTGAACGATGTGTTCGAGCCGCAGGACGCGAGCCTCGCGGCATTGACGAAGCGGGTGAAGGAAGGCTTCGATCCGAAGGGCGTTCTCAATCCCGGGCGGATGTGGGCGGGCGTGTAGGCCGATGCAGACATCGTTCACCCTCGCCCAGCTCGCCGATCCGAACATCGCGGAATCGGAAAAGATCCTTCGCGCTTGTGTCCATTGCGGGTTCTGCACCGCAACCTGCCCGACCTATGTGCTGCTGGGCGACGAGCTCGATAGTCCGCGCGGCCGCATCTACCTGATCAAGGAGATGCTGGAGCACGACGCCCCGGCGACGCCGGAGGTGGTGACGCATATCGATCGCTGCCTGTCCTGCCTCGCCTGCATGACGACCTGCCCGTCCGGTGTGCACTACATGCACCTGGTCGATCACGCCCGGGTGCACGTCGAAAACACCTACCGCCGGCCGCTGCTCGATCGCACGCTCCGCGCTGCGCTGGCGGCGGTCCTGCCGGACAATCGCCGGTTCCGAGTGGCGCTGACGCTGGCGCGGCTGGCGAAGCCGCTCGCGCCGCTCATGGCGCTGGTCGGGCTCAAGCCGGTTGCGGCGATGCTGCGGCTCGCTCCGGTGCGGCTGCCGGCGCCGGCGCTGCCCCCGCGTCGGGTCTATCCGGCCGAAGGCCAGCGCAAGGGCCGGGTGGCCCTGATGACCGGGTGCGTCACGCCCGTGATCGGGCCGTCGATCAACGAGGCAGCGATTCGCGTGCTGACCCGGCACGGTATCGAGGTGCTGTTGCCGCCGGGGCAGGGGTGCTGCGGCGGAGTTGTCCACCACATGGGGCGCGAGCACGATGCCCTCGCGGCCGTGCGCCGGAACATCGATTCGTGGATCGCGGAGGCCGATGGCGAGGGGCTCGACGCCATCGTCATCACCGCCTCCGGCTGCGGCACGACGGTGAAGGATTATGGCTTTATGCTGCGTTCCGACGCGACTTATGCCGCCAAGGCGCAGCGCATATCCGCGCTCGCCAAGGACATTTGCGAGTACCTTGCGAGGCTCGACATCCGCGCGCCGGCGGCCGCGAGCGGATTTGTGACCGCCTATCACGGCGCCTGTTCTCTACAGCACGGACAGAAAATTACGCGCGAGCCGAAAGAATTGCTTTCCAGAAGCGGCTACGTGGTCAAAGATGTGCCGGAAGGACATTTGTGCTGTGGATCAGCGGGAACCTACAACATCCTTGAGGATGACATCGCGAATCGGTTGCGTGCGCGCAAGGTCGCGAATATCGAGAGGGTCAAGCCTGACGTGATCGCCGCCGGCAACATCGGCTGCATCACGCAGATCGCAGCGGGCACGAGCATCCCGGTTGTGCATCCGGTCGAGCTGGTCGACTGGGCCACGGGCGGGCCACAGCCCGCGGCATTGAGGGGAACCATGCCGACCGCTGCGGCGCGGGCTGCCGAGGCGGTGCTCTGACGGACACGGAATAGGCACGAGCCTTGCAACTTGTCGTCTCGCAGGTTGTCGTCTCGCAAGTTGTCGTCTTGTAACTTTGTTGTGTTGCATCGTGGTGCGGACCGGGCTGTACCGAAACTTAGCCGCAACGATCGGGAGGTCGATCATGGCGAAGAAGCGGAAGAAGTCGAAGACGAAGGCGAAGAAGGCGAAGCGCGCCTATTCGGCGCGCAAGAAGAAGAAAGTAGCGAAGAAGAAGAGCGCAGCCAGGAAGCCGGCTGCGAAGAAAGCGAAGAAGGCCAAGAAGAGGTCGGCGCCCAGGAAGTCGAGGCCGAAGGTAGCGGCACCGGCTCCCGCGCCTGCACCGGCTCCTGCACCGGAGCCTGCGCCGATGCCCGGGATGGGGGCGCCGTCCATGGGGTCTACCGGCACCGACGGCTGATCCCGCGGTTGCGCGTAGCGACCACAAAACCGTCTGCCGCCGTCGCGGCAGGCGGTTTTTTGTTTTCAAGCATGATCCCGAAAAGTGGGAACCGGTTTTCGGAAAAGATCATGCTCGGCGTCAGAAGCGAAACGTCTCCAGCATCCGCCGGTCGATGGCGACGCCGAACCCGGGCGCGTCGGTCGGCGTGATGGCGCCGTCCTTGAATCCGAAATCCCCGGCAAAGGCGTCGCTCGCAAGCTTGTCGAAGAAATGCGTCTCGATCGGCGCCTGTGCGAGGATTGGGATCGCCAGGCGCAGATGGACCCGCGGCAGCGCGCCGATGCGCGATTCCGAATCGGTTCCGATCACCATCGGAATGCCGGCGGCCTCGCAGAGCGCGATGATTTTCAACGACTCGGTGATCCCGGTCCGCCGCAGCTTGACGCTGATGCCGCCGACCGCGCGCGCGCTCAGATGCGCCTGCACCGCGCCGAGCGAATTGCAATAGAGGTCGCCGAGGATCGCGATCGGCAGCGCCTGCGCCAGCATCGCCATGCGGGTGAGGTCCGCGCTGCGGCACGGGTCCTCGATGAAGTCGACGCGGTAGTCCGCGATCTTCGACAGGATCGTCCGGACCTCGAACTCGGTGTACTTGCTGTTCGCGTCGACATAGAGCGTCGGCGCGTCGCCGATCGCCTGGCGGACCTCGCGCACCAGCGCGACGTCCTCGTCGGAGCGCTTCCACACCTTCAGTTTCATTCCCTTGTAGCCGCGCTCGAGCACCATCTCGCTTGCTTCCGCGAGCATCGCCTCGCGGGTATTGCCGTGCGCCACCCAGGTCAGTGGCACCGGCTTTGCGGGTCCGCCGCCCAGCAGCCGCCACACCGGCTCGCCGAGCAGCTTGCCGCGCAGGTCCCACAGCGCGATGTCGATCAGCGACTTGGCCGCGCGGCAGTCGCGGATGCGCTCGAGGCGGTCGAGGATCGCGAGGTGATGCAGCGGATCGGCGCCCACCACCATCGGCTTGAAGAAGGTGTCGATCATGTAGGCGATGGAGCGCGAGTCCTCGCCGGTGAACTCCGGGCGGCACACCGCTTCCGCGATGCCTTCTGTGCCGTCGTCGAGGGTGATGACGACGATTGAGTATTCCGCGCTCGCCTGCTTCATGCGCGCAAACTGCACCTCGCCGCGATACGGCAGCCGCAGGCAATGCGCGGTCACGTCGGCGATACGGTGGCCGCTGGCCTGGGCCTGCGGGAGCTTGCTTGCCGCCAATTCAGGGGCCGCCATGGTGCGTCTCCGTCACCGGGAATAGTGCGTTCCAGCCTCATGGAGGTGCCAGACCGAACCGCCATTTGCAATTGCATCGGAATGGCAGCCCCAATAGCATTGCCTCATCCGGGACGGCTGGCTGCGGGCCGAGGCCGTTCTAGTCCCACCACTGACGAGGTGCGTTATGGCCTACAACATCCTGCTCATGGGCGCGTCCTACGGTTCGCTGCTCGCCTCCAAGCTCTTGTTCGGCGGCCACTCGATCCATCTCGTCTGCCTGCCCGCCGAGGCCGACCTGATCAATGCCGAGGGCTTCGAGGTGCGGCTGCCGGTGCGCGGCCGCCCCGATCCGGTGGTGCTGCGCTCGCGCAACCTGCCCGGCAAGGTCACGGCCGGCCCTGCCGCCGGCGTCGACCCGAAGAACTACGATCTCGTCGGCCTCTGCATGCAGGAGCCGCAATACCGCTCCCCCGGCGTGCGCGAGCTGCTCGACGCGGTGGCGAAGTCGCGCGTGCCCTGCATGTCGATCATGAACATGCCGCCGCTGCCTTACGTGAAGCGCATCCCCGGTCTCGACTACGAGGCGCTGAAGCCCGCCTATACCGACCCGACCGTCTGGGATTCGTTCGATCCGAAGACGATGACGCTCAACAGCCCGGACCCGCAGGCGATCCGTCCGCCGGACGGCAAGGCCAACGAGCTGATGGTCACGCTGCCGACCAACTTCAAAGTGCGCGCGCTTCGACGACGAAAAGTCGACCGCGATCCTGCGCCAGCTCGAGAAGGACGTCGACGGCGCGCGCTTCGACGCGCCGGAAGGCAAGATCGAGCTGCCGGTGAAGCTGCAAGGTCTACGACTCGATCTTCGTGCCGCTCGCCAAATGGGCGATGCTGCTCGCCGGCAATTATCGCTGCATCACCAAGGACGGCATGCGCACGGCGCAGGAGGCCGTGCATTCGGACATCGAGACCTCGCGCTCGGTCTACAATTTCGTGTTCGACCTCTGCGTGAAGCTCGGCGCCAAGCCGGAAGACCTCGTGCCGTTCGAGAAATATGCCGCGGCGGCGCAGAGCCTGGTGCGCCCGGCCTCGGCGGCGCGCGCGCTGCAGAACGGTGCGCCCAACATCGAGCGCGCCGACAAGCTGGTGCAGCTCATCGCCAAGCAGAAGGGCCTGAGCAACGCGGCGATCGACGCCCAGGTGGCGCTGGTCGACGAGCGGCTGGCGGCGAACCGGAAGAAAGCCGCGGCGGCGTAGCGAAGCAACCGAAGAACTTCCATGCGCTGATCCCGCCGCGTTTCCGTAGAGGAGAGGACACGATGATCACGCGTCGCCGTTTGCTCGCAGGTTCTGCTGCGATGGTCGTGCCGATGGCTACGGGTGCGGCGTCCGCACAGCCGGCGACTCCCGCACGCGTTACGATCCTGTTTGATGCGTTCGGCAGGCCCTCAGACCTTCGGCGGGGTTGGGGTTATTCCGCGCTCGTCGAATATGGCGGCCGGCGTATTCTTTTTGATACCGGCTCCAACGCCGCGAATTTCGAACATAATGTGAAAACACTTGGCGTCGATCTCACAAAGCTCGATTTCGCGCTGCTGAGCCACCGGCATAACGATCACACCGCCGGCCTGAACCAACTCCTGCGCGAAAATCCGAACGTGACGATCTATACACCGCTCGAGCCGGCGGGATTCAATTCGCAGACTCCGCCCCCGCTCATGAACCTGATCCGGCGTTACGTCGAATCTGTGCCCGATGAGCTGCGCTATTTCGGCGGCACTCCGCCGAAGGAAAATAATTCCGAATCGCCTTGGGGCAGCAGCGCGCGCTTCGTCAACGTCAGGGAAACGACGGAGGTCTTGCCCGGGTTTTTCCTCGTCACGGTGCGATCCGAGGTGCCGGGAACGCGGGAAATGAATGAGATTTCTCTTGTGATCAAGACACCGAGCGGCGCTGTCGTGCTGGTGGGGTGTTCTCACCCTGGCATCGAAAGAATCCTGGAACAGGCCGTGAAAGTTGAACCCAAGCTGTATTCGGTATTCGGCGGATTTCATCTCGTCGACATTCCGGACCCGAGAGTGACGGACCTGGTGACGGGATTCCGCGACAAGTGGAAGATCGAACGCATGGCTGCCGGCCATTGCACCGGGCAATTCGCGTTTGCGGAATTGATCCGAGTCTTCGGCCCGCGCTTCGACCCGGCCGGGGTCGGCGCGGTGATTTCCTTACCGTCATAGGCGAAATGAGCGCCACCTTCGCCGGCCACTATCCGCTTGAAAATCGCGCCGGCGAGATCGAGCGGCTGCGCATCCAGGGCGACGGGATGGCGCCCGACACACTGACGATGCTCGATCGCATCGGTGTGGCGTCCGGCTGGCGCTGTCTCGATATCGGCTGCGGTCCCCGCGGCATCACCGATCTTCTGAGCGGACGGGTCGGTCCGGGCGGACGCGTGGTTGGCCTCGACATGGACGAGCAGCACCTGGCGCATGCGCGCGCCAATGCGCCCGCGAATGTCGAATTCCATCGCGGTGACGCCTTCGGGTCCGATCTCCCGGCCGCGTCGTTCGATCTCGTGCATATGCGCTTTGTCGCGAGCACGGCCGGCGATCCCGAGCGCTTGTTGTATGAGGCGATACGGCTGACGCGTCCCGGCGGCATGGTCGCATTGCAGGAGCCGGACGGGTCGACGCTCAATTGCGACCCGCCGCATCCGGCCTGGGATCGCCTGAAGGCCGCGGTGCTCGGCGCCTTCGCCGGCGTCGGCGCCGATCTGACGCTGGCGCGCCGGCTCTACGGGCTGGCGCGGCAGGCCGGACTCGAAGACGTGCAATACCGTCCGTTCCTGATCGGCGTGCGCTCGATCGACCCGATGGTCGACTATCTGCCGTCGACGGTAGAGTTGCTGCGCGGCACGGTACTCCGGCTCGGGCTGATGTCCGAAGCCGAGTTGTCCACCGCGCTTGACCAATGCCGCGCGCACTTGCGCGACCCCGGGACGGTTTTCACGATGTATACCGTTGCGCAGGTGTGGGGCCGCAAGCCGGCCTGACTTGCCTTGCAGCGCACGACGCTATTTCGTCGCGCCGATCAGCTCTTTCGCGCGCGCCAGATCGTTTGGCGGCGCCTGCACGACCGCGATCGCAATTTTCTGGATCTCCGCGCCACCGAGCGGCTTGATGTCCATGTTGAGTTTCGCCGCCTCGGCCAGGAAGGCAGGGTCGGCCATGGTGCGATCGAAGGCCTGCCGCAGAAGCGCGACGCGCTCGGGCGGAATTTCCGGCGGCGCCAGGATCGGTCGCCCGAAGGCAGCGCCGGCGCCGATGAACACCAGCACGCGGCGGTCGAGGTCGGTCTGTCCGTAGTCCTGGATCAGCGGCACGTTCCGCTTGGCATAGGCGGAGATTTCGGGGTCCGCGACGGTTCCCCACTGCACCAGCAGATTGATCTTCCGCGCTTCCAGCAACGGCCGCATCGTCGCCTTGACCGACGACCAGGTCGTGCCGCCGATGCAGTTCACTTCGTTACGTTCCATCGCGATGTTGACGGCGCTCTGACCCGGATAGCCCGCGATCACCTTGATCTGCGTGCCGAGGAGCTGGTTGATCACGCGCGGAAAGACGGTGGTCGGTCCTCCGCCGGTGCTGCCGCAGAACAGGCCGCCTTTGGCTTTCACGTCATCCAGCGTCACAAGCCCCGACGCGCTCGACGACAGCGTCACCAGATTGTCGACGATCGGATTGCCGATCCAATTGAACTTGCCGGCGTCAAAGCGAATGCCCGGCTCGCCGAGCGCCTGGTCCACCGCCGCGCTCTGCACGATCGTTCCGACCGCGGTGCCGTCCTTCGGCGCGACATTGTAGAGCCAGTTCGCCGCTGTGCGGGTGCCGGCGCCCGGCATGTTCTGCGGTACGAAGCTCGGATTGCCGGGGATGTGCCTCGACCAATGGCGCGCCACCGTGCGGGCATAGAGATCGTAGCCGCCGCCGACGTCGAACCCGACCACCATCTGGATGCTCTTCCCGGCGAAGAAGGGCGCTTCCTCGGCAGCGGATGGCGTTGCAGCCAGGACACCGCATGTGGCGGCAAGCAAGACGGCGCGGGCGGCGTTCATTGTCATTCGTCCTTGAACTGCGCGCGCCGCCAGTTGAGCGCGGCCTTGAGGCCGTCGCGGCTGCGGATGTCCTCGAATTCCTTGCCGACCTCCGTCGTCGCCGCGTAGAGCGGCGCACAGACGTCGAGACCGGCTTGCAGCGCGTTGCGGAATCCGCCGGCTTCGGCGCCGCGATTGACGGCGAGCTTTGCGGCCGTCAGTGCCTCCGGGGCGATCAGCGCCAAACGCTTGGCGTATTTCATGGTCGCGGCGCGGAGCTCATCGAGCGGCACCACGCGATTGATCATGCCGAATTCGAGCGCGGTCTCGGCGTCGATCGTGTCGCCGAAATAGAGCAGCTCGCGGGCGCGCTTGTGCCCGATGATCATCGGCATCGGGAGCGCCGGGCCGAGATGCGAAAACAGGATCTCCGGCTCGCCGAACACCGCATTGTCGGCGGCAATCGTCAGGTCGCAGAACATCGCGAGCTCGCATCCGCCGCCCAGGCAGTGTCCTTGCACGGAGGCGATCACCGGCTTTCGCAGCGTCCACGGAGTCATCAAGGTCCGCACGCTGATGCCGAGCCGCTGATGCAGCTTGAGCGCATCGTAGCGCCACGGCACCTTGCCCGGGTCGTAGCCGTCGGCGCCGACATCGAAGCCCACGCAGAAGCTGCGCCCTTCCGAACGCAGCACGATGACGCTGGTATCCGCCGCGTCGTCGGCCTCGCGCAGCACGCGCTCCATGTTGAGCCGAAGCTCCATGCTCAGCGCATTGAGCTTGTCCGGGCGATTCAAGGTCACAATGCCGACTTTGCCGTCGGTCTCGTACAGAACCTGCTTTTCGGCCATGGTCTTGTCCTTAGGGCTGACGGGGGACGATCAGCGCATCGACGATGAAGCATCCCTTGGCGCGCGCCTTGATGGGATTGAGATCGATCTCCTCGATGCGGTCGCTGTTGGCGGCCGCGAAATCCGACAGTGCATAGAGGCACTTCGCCAGCGCCGCCTTGTCGGCGGCCGGGCGGCCGCGGAAGGCGTCGAGGAGGGCAGCGCCGCGTGTCTCGCCGATCATCGCTTCGGCGTCGCCGTCTCGGAGGGGGATAGGCCGCAGCGCAAAGTCGCGCAGCACCTCGACGCCGACGCCGCCCATGCCGAAGGCGATGGTCAGGCCGAAATGCGGATCGCGCGATACGCCGGCGAAGACCTCGACGCCGTCGCCGATCATTTCCTGCACCAGATAGCCGGCGATGGGCGTCCCGAGCGCAGCGACCCGGCGTTGCATCTCGCTGAAGGAAGCAGCCAGCGCCGGCTCGTCGCGCAGGCCGACGGCGACCAAGCCATGCTCGGACTTGTGCGGGATGTCGTCGGCAACGACCTTGAGCACGACCGGATAGCCGATGGATGTCGCCGCCGCGACCGCGGCGTCGGCCGACGTCACCAAGGTCTCACGCGTCACCGGCAGGCCGTAGGCGGCCAGGATTGTCTTGGCATCGAACTCATGGATGGTGCGGCGCTGCGTGACCATTTCGGGGGAGGGCGCGGCCTTCAACGCGCGCGCTGGTGCAAGCGGCGTATTCCATTGCGCCAGCCGCTTGATCGCGCCGAGGCCTTGGCGCGTGCCACCGATGACCGCGACACCTGCGTCCGCGAGGATACGGATCTGGCCTGAGTGCAAGACGCCCGGCCGCATCGACATGAAGTAATGTGGTTTCGTGCTCTTTGCGGATGCTTCCGCGAAAAGCTTGGCATAGTCCTCCTCGCGGCCGGCGCGGCCGAGCGCCTGGTTGTCGACGGAGTCGCTGCTGCAAAAGACGATCGCGTCGGTTGCCGGGTTCTCGCTCAACAGCCGCAGCGCCTCCGGCGTGGTGGTGCGGAAATCGCCGCGGCCCCAGGCGTCGAGCGGATTGCCGTCGCCGGTGACGCGGCCGACATCGCGCTCAACCGCCTCGCGCGTCGCTGCCGGCAGCGGATGCAGCGCGATGCTTGCCGATGTCGCGACGTCCAGGATCAGCTCGGCCTGTCCGCCTGACGTGGTCACGACATTGATGCCGCTGCCGGTCGGCCAGCGGACGCCCTGGCAGACCGCCAGCACCTCGGTGAATTCGTCGAGATCTTCGACCTCGATGGCGCGATGCGCCTTCAGCACTTCGGAGAATACGCGCGATTTACCGGCCAGGCCGCCGGTATGGCCGGCGATCGCCGCGCGCACACGCTCGCTGCGGCCGACCTTCAGTACGATCACCGGCTTGCCCATGTCGGCGGCGCGGTCGAGCGCGGCGATATAGCGATCGGGATTACGCACGCTTTCGGTGAACGTTGCGATCACTTTGGTGTTCGGATCGTCGACGGCGAATTCGATGTAGCTCGCGGTATCGTTCACGGCTTCGTTGCCGGACGACACGACGAGGCTGAAGCCGAATCGGCGCAGGTCCGCGAGCAGGCTCGCGGCGACCGAACCGCTTTGCGAGATCAGCGCGACATTGCCGATCAGCGCCTGCGGATCGCGGACTTCCTGCTTGAACGTGGTGCTGCGGCCTGGCGGATTGAGCACGCCCATGCAGTTTGGACCGCAGAGCGACATGCCCGCTTCGCGGCAGATGCCGGCGATCTCGCGCTGCATCGCCTCGCCTTCGTGGCCGATCTCGGCAAAGCCGCCGTCGTAGATGACAGCGGCACGCGCGCCATGCTGGGCCGCGGCCCGGAGGTTCTCCAGGATGCCGTCGCTGCGGATGCAGAACGAGACGACGTCGGGCGGCTCCGGCAGCTCCTGAAAGCTTGCATAGCAGTTGCGGCCTGCCACCGACGTGTATTTCGGATTGATCGGATAGATCGCGCCGTTAAAGCCGATGCGTTCCAGCGCTTCCACCATGCCCCGGCCGACCGAGGCGCGCTCCGATGCGCCCAGCACCGCAACGGACCTTGGATTGAGCAGCGCCTTGATCGTCACCGCGCGGCCTTCACGACGAACTCAGGTGCGGCCGGAATCGCTCGAAGATTGACCGCTTGAGGAGCCAAACCTATCATCCGAAAACTATAGTACGATCGGCGTGATCATGAAAAGCACGCGCTGCCTGATGCTCGCCGTTGCCATTGTCGCAGCGCCTCTGTTGTCGTTGCCGGCGCGCACGCACGCCCAGGACGACGGTTTCTATCGCGGCAAGACCATCACGCTTGTCGTCGGCTATTCGGCCGGCGGCGGCTACGACCAATATGCGCGCCTGCTGGCGCGTCACTTCGGTCGCCACATTCCCGGCAACCCGGCGATCGTGGTGCAGAACATGCCGGGCGCGGCCAGCTTCACGGCCGTGCGGTACCTTTCCGCCGCGGGCCCGAAGGACGGTACCGCGATTGCCATGTTCGACCCGGGTCTCATCCTGGAGTTGCTCTCAACGCCGGATCGCTTCAACGCAAAATTCTCCGACTACCAGTGGGTGGGCGGCATGTCGCGCGAGGTTACATTCTGCTACGCGTGGCACGCGACCGGCATCAAGAGCTGGAACGATATGATGGGCCGCAAGGAGTTCCTGCTCGGCCTGACCGCCAAGGGCTCGGCGGTCTATGCCAACGCTGCGGCGCTGCGCCGGGTCTTCAACGCGCCGATCCGGCAGATTGCCGGCTATCCCGGCAGCAACGAGCAAAGACTGGCGTTGGAGCGCGGCGAGATCGAGGGTCTGTGCGCGTCCTGGAGCGCGATCCCGCAGGACTGGATTGCCGGCAACAAGATCGCTCCGCTCGCGCGCTTCGCGCCGCAACGTCCCGCCGACATGCCGGCGAGCACGCCCTACGTCAACGATCTCGCGACGACGCAGGAGCAGCAGGACGTTCTCAACATCCTCAATGCACCGGGCCAGCTCGGCAGGCCGTTCATTGCCGCCAAGGAAGCGCCGCGGGAGCGGGTGCAGGTTCTGGCGTCGGCGTTGGCCGAGACCTTGAAGGATCCTGCGCTACTGGCTGACGCGCGCAAGCAGTCGCTGCCGGTCGAGCATTTCAGTGCCGAGGAGTCAGAAAAGATCATCAATACGGTCTATTCCGCATCGCCCGATCTGGTCCGGCGGTTCAAGGCGGTCTACGACTGAATTCCATGGCGGCTGTTGATCCACAATCCGGCGGCGACGTTTCGGTCTCGCTCAAGGGCGTGGCCAAGACCTTCGCAACCGGTGTCACCGCGCTCGACCGTTTCGATCTCGACCTCAAGCCCGGCGAGTTCGTCTCCCTGCTCGGCCCCTCGGGCTGCGGCAAGTCGACGGCGCTGCGCCTGATCGCGGGGCTGATGGAGCCGACCCGCGGCACCGTGGTATCGCCCGGCTGTGCCGTCCCGGCGGCGCGCGCGGCCGGATCGGCTTCGTGTTCCAGGAGCCGACGCTGATGCCGTGGGCGACGGTGGCCGGTAACGTCAGCGCTGCCGCTGTCGCTGCGCCGTCTCGATGGGGCGGCCGTCGAGGAGCGCGTTGCCGCGGCGCTGCAAGCAGGTCGGGCTCGAGGGTTTCGAGAACGCTTATCCGCGCGAACTCTCCGGCGGCATGAAGATGCGCGCATCGATCGCGCGGGCGCTGGTCACCGAGCCGGCGCTGCTGCTGATGGACGAGCCGTTTGCGGCGCTCGATGAGGTGACCCGCTTCAAGCTCAACGACGATCTGCTGGCGCTCTGGCGCGCGGTCAAGCGGACGGTGGTGTTCGTCACCCATTCGGTGTTCGAGTTGGTCTATCTCTCCGAGCGCATCGTGGTGATGACGGCGCGGCCCGGCCGCGTCTTCACCGAGCTCAAGATCGACGCGCCGTATCCGCGCGACCCGCTGTTCCGCACCTCGGCCGACTATGCGGCGCTGTGCCGGCAGGTCTCCGAGGCGCTCGCCGAGGCGACCGGCAGGGGAGGCGGCGCATGAACGGCGAACCCGTCGCGCCGGCTGTGCCCGCGCGCAATCGCGCCGAGGAGGCGCATGCGGTTCCTGCTGCCGGTCGTGGTGCTCGCGCTCGGCGTGCTGGCCTGGGACCTGATCGTGCGCGTGCGGGAAATTCCGCCTTACGTGCTGCCGGGCCCGGGCCTGGTGTTCGAGACCCTGGTCGCGGACTGGACGCTGCTGTCGGACTCGCTCCTGGTCACGCTCATGACCACGCTGCAGGGATTTGTGCTGGCGGTCGTCGGCGGCGTCGGGCTCGCGGTGCTGTTCAACCAGTCGCGGCTGATCGAATATTCGTTCTATCCCTACGCCGTGATCCTGCAGGTGACGCCGATCGTCGCGATCGCGCCGCTGCTGCTGGTGTGGCTGCCGCAGGAGGCGGCGGTGCTCGCCTGCGCCTGGATCGTCGCGTTCTTTCCGGTGCTCGCCAACACGACGCTCGGGCTCAACTCGGTCGACCACAACCTTGCCGATCTGTTCCGTCTCTACGGCGCGTCGCGCCTGCAGGTGCTGCGCCGGCTCAAGCTGCCGGCGGCGCTGCCCTACATCCTCGGCGGCTTGAAGATCGCGGGCGGCCTCTCGCTGATCGGCGCGGTGGTCGCCGAGATGGCGGCAAGCTCCGCCGGTGCCGGCTCGGGCCTTGCCTACCGGATCGCCGAGTCCGGCTATCGCCTCAACATCCCGCGCATGTTCGCGGCGCTGGTGCTGCTCTCGGTCGCCGGCATCGTGATCTATTTCGCGCTGGCGCTGGTTCTCCCACCTGATGCTGCGGCGCTGGCACGAAAGCGCGGTGGCGCGCGAAGGCTGACTCACGTGCCGAGCGTGAGCCGCACCGCGATCCCGAGCGCCGCCATGATCGCGACGACCTCGATCAGGCCGCGATGGAAGCGGAACGCCAGCAACGCCGCGATGGCGGCGAGCGCGGCGGTCTTGAGATCGAGCGCCAGCGGATCGAAGGCGAACCAGCGCACCGGGCCGAACCACAGTTCGCGCACCTGGCCGAACAGCACATGCAGCGCGAACCAGACCGACAGGTTGAGGATGACGCCGACGACCGCGGCGGTGATGGCGGCGAGTGCGCCGGACAGCCGCCGGTTGGAGCGCAGTTGCTCGACGAACGGCGCGCCGGCGAAAATCCACAGCATCGACGGCACGAAGGTGACCCAGGTGGTCAGCGCCGCGCCGAGAATGCCGCCGGCAAGCGGCGAGAACGGCAGGGGGTCGCGATAGGCCGCGAGGAAGCCCACGAACTGCGTCACCAGGATCAGCGGCCCGGGCGTCGTTTCGGCAAGGCCGAGGCCGTCGACCATTTCGGGCGCGGTCATCCAGCCATAGGTCTCAACCGCCTCCTGCGCCATGTAGGCGAGCAGCGCATAGGCGCCGCCGAAGCTCACGACCGCGAGCTTGGAGAAGAACAGGCCGATGCTGGTCAGCACGTGGTTCGGGCCGAGCGCGAGCGCCACCAGCGCCACCGGCGCCCACCAGGCCACGAGGCCGATGAGCGAGGCGGTCACCGCCTGCCGCCAGCGTCCGGCGCCGCGGGGGTCAGCGCGCCGACATCGTCCTTGAGTCCGAGCAGCGCCGGCGACGATCGCGCGACCAGAAAGCCGATGAGCGCGGCCGCGACGACGATCAGCGGAAACGGAATCGCCATGAAATAGATGCCGACGAAGGCCGCCGCCGCGATGCCGAGCAGCACCGAGGTCTTGAGCGCGCGCTTGCCGATGCGGATGAGCGCCTCGATCACGATCACCAGCACCGCCGCCTTGATGCCGAACAGCGCCCCGTCAACGATCGCGATGCCGCGCCCGAGCGCGTAGAGCATGCTCAGCCCCAGCATCACGAACGCGCCCGGCACCACGAACAGAATGCCGGCCGCAAGCCCGCCGCGGACGCCGTGCAGCAGCCAGCCGATATAGGTCGCGAGCTTCTGCGCCTCCGGCCCCGGCGACAGCACGCAGAAATTCAGCGCGTGCAGGAACCGCGGCTCGTCGACCCATTTCTTCTCGTCGACCAGCACGCGATGCATCATGGCGATCTGGCCGGCCGGCCCGCCGAACGACAGGCAGCCGATCTTGAGCCAGACCTTGAACGCCTCGCCGAAGCTCGGCGGCACGGCGCCGCCGGGGGTCGTGGTCGCAGGTGAGGTGGAATCGGCGGTCATCGAGGTCTGGCCCATGGTCAGCATAAGTCCCCTCCATGCGCGAAGGAGACGGTGCTTGGGCTCGCAAGCCTTGGGAACGGGGCGACCGCCGCAGGCCCCGATAAGCCACCAATATCGCGGATTTCAGCGGCGAACAATGCCGCAACCGTCCGGGTTGCTCTTGCTTCGCCGCAGGCGCTAAGGTCCGGCCGACCAAACGAAATCTCACGATCCGAGGACCCTTTATGGCCACAGTCGAAGACCGCGCCCTGAAACCGGCGGCGGCGGGCATCAACGACGACATCGGCGAGGAGACGCGGCTCGAGCTCTACCGCTCGCAGGTGCTGCTGCGCGAGGCCGAGCAGCGCGCCTTCGACCTGTTCCTGCAGAACCTGGTGAAGGGCACGAGCCACCTCTCGCTCGGGCAGGAGGCGGTGGCGGCGGGTTTCGCTGACCGCCATGCAGCCGGGCGACCTGTCGTTCTGCACCTATCGCGGCCATGCCCACACGCTTGGCGCGCGGCGTGCCGGTCGAGAAGGTGCTGGGCGAGCTGATGCAGCGCGACAACGGCCTGATGCGCGGCAAGGGCGGCTCGATGCATCTGACCTCCGCCGAGCACGGCGTGATGGGCTCCTACGCCATCATCGGCGCGCATCTGCCGATCGCCTGCGGCGCCGCCTGGCGCGCGCAATACAAAGGCACCAAGGACGTGTCGGTCTGCTTCTTCGGCGACGGCACCACCAATATCGGCGCGTTCCACGAGGCGCTCAATTTCGCCGCGGTCTGGAAGCTGCCGGTGATCTTCGTCTGCGAGAACAATCTCTATATGGAGTACACGCCGATCGCGTCGGTGACGGCGGTGGCGCAGCCGGCGGCGGATCGCGCCTCGGCCTATGGGCTTGAGCGCATCCTGATCGACGGCAACGACGCCGACGTGGTCTATCGCACCGCGCAGGACGCCTTCGCCAAGGCGCGCGCCGGCGACGGACCGTCGCTGATCGAATGCCTGACCTATCGGCACAGCGGCCATTCGCGCGCCGATCCCGGCCAAGTATCGCCCGGAGGGCGAGCTCGAGAAATGGAAGGAGCGCGATCCGGTGAAGATCTACCGCGAGCGGCTCAAGCAGTTCGGCGTCGACGACAAGGCGATCGTCGCCATCGAGAACGACGTGCGCAAGATCGTCGATGACGCGACCGAAGCCTGCAAGGCCGCGCCGATGCCGCCGCTCGATATCCTCCACACCGACGTCTATGCCGACGGGGGTTTCGCATGGCGGAACTGACCTATCGCGACGCGGTTGCCCGCGGCATCGCGCAGGAGATGGAGCGCGACGAGGACGTCGTGTTCCTCGGCGAGGACGTGGCCGGCGCCGGCGGCGTGTTCAAGGCGACGGTGGGGCTGCTTGAGAAGTTCGGACCGATCCGCGTGCGCGACACCCCGATCTCCGAGCAGGCGATCCTCGGCGCCGCGATGGGCGCGGCGATGACCGGACTGAAGCCGATCGCCGAGATCATGTTCTCGGATTTCTTCGCGGTGTGCTTCGACTACATCGCCAACGAGTTTCCGAAGAGCCGCTACATGTCGAACGGCCAGCTCAAATGCCCGCTGGTGGTGCGCACCGGCAACGGCGCGGGCTCGCGCTTCGGCGCGCAGCATTCGCAGAGCGTCGAGAACTGGTGCATGATGATCCCGGGCCTCAAGGTGGTGGCGCCGTCGAATCCGCGCGACGTGATCGGGCTGATGGCGGCGGCGGTGCGCGATCCCGATCCGGTGATCTTCTTCGAGCACAAGTCGCTCTATGCGACCAAGGGCGAGGTGCCGGACGGCGAGATCGTGGACACGCTCGGCACCGCGGCGATCGCGCGGCCGGGCAAGGACGCCACCATCCTGGCGCTGGCGCTGATGGTGCCGCGCGCGCTCGCGGCGGCGGAGAAGCTGAAGGCGGAACACGGCATCGACTGCGAAGTTGTCGACGTGCGCTCGCTGGTGCCGCTCGACACCCAGACGATCCTCGGTTCGGTCGGCGCGCACGCACCGGCTGTTCACGGTCGAGGAGAATCCGCGGCTGTGCGGCTGGGGCGCCGAGATCGTGTCGATCGTCGCCGACGAGGCGTTCTACGATCTCGACGGCCCGCCGGTGCGCATCACCACGCCGCACATTCCGCTGCCGGCCGCCGATATCCTGGAAGACATCGCGCTGCCGACGGTGGACCGGATCGTGGATCGGGTGAAGCGGTCGATGAATAGCTAAATCTGCGTTTCGGTCCGCTCGTCCCCGCGTAAGCGGGGACCCAGTACGACAACAAGCACTGGATTCCCGCTTGCGCGGGAATGAGCGGGAGAGAGCCAGTAAGGACCAGTCCCATGTACGAAAATCTCCTCGCCAATGTTCCGACCGATCTCTGGATCGGCGGCAAGTGGCGCAAAGCCTCCGACGGCGCGCGCTTCGACGTCATCGATCCCGCGACCGAGAACACGGTCGCGTCGGTCGCCAGCGCCACGGTCGAGGACGCCAAGGCCGCGGTCGACGCCGCCGCCGCGGCGCAGCCCGGCTGGGCCGCGAAGAAGCCGCGCGAGCGCGGCGAGATCCTGCGCAAGGCGTTCGAGCTGATCATGCGCGACGCCGAGCGGCTGGCGAAGCTGATCACCATCGAGAACGGCAAGGCGCTGTCGGATTCGCGCGGCGAGGTGGCCTATGCCGCCGAGTTCTTCCGCTGGAACGCCGAGGAGGCGGTGCGCAATCTCGGTCAGCTCTATAACGCGCCGGCGTCCGGCGCGCGCGTTGTCGTGCAGCACAAGCCGGCCGGCGTCGCGGTGCTGGTGACGCCGTGGAATTTCCCGGCCGCGATGGCGACCCGCAAGATCGGCCCGGCGCTCGCCGCCGGCTGCACGGTCGTGCTCAAGCCCGCCTCCGACACGCCGCTCACCATGCTGGCGCTGATGCCGATCCTGGAAGAGGCCGGCGTGCCGGCGGGCTGCGTCAACGTGATCCCGTCGCGCTCGTCGGGCAAGGTCGTGAGCGCGATGCTGCACGATCCGCGCGTGCGCGTCGTCTCCTTCACCGGCTCCACCGAAGTCGGCCGCAAGCTGCTGCACGAGGCCGGCCGACAACGTCGTGAAGCCGGCGATGGAGCTTGGCGGCAACGCGCCGTTCATCGTGTTCGAGGACGCCGACATCGACGCCGCCATCGAGGGCGCGATGATCGCCAAGATGCGCAACATGGGCGAGGCCTGCACGGCGGCGAACCGCTTCTACGTGCACGAGAAGGTGCATGACGAATTCGCCAAGAAGCTCACCGCCAAGATGGGCTCGCTGAAGATGGGCAACGGCCTCGACGACGGCGTGGCGCTCGGCCCGCTGGTGAACAAGGAAGGGCTCGACAAGGTGGTCGAGCTGGTCGAGGACGCGGTCGGCAAGGGCGCGAAGGTCCTGACCGGCGGCAAGGCGCCGGGCGGCAAGGGCTTCTTCTATCCCGCGACCGTGCTCGCCAATGTACCCGACAACGCCAAGATGCTGAACGAGGAGATCTTCGGGCCGGTGGCGTCGCTGCAGACCTTCAAGTCGGACGACGAAGTGATCAAGCGCGCCAATGACACCGAATACGGGTTGGTTGCCTACCTCTACACCAAGGACATGAGCCGGGGGCTGCGCGTGTCGGAAAAGCTCGACTTCGGCATGATCGGGCTCAACCGCGGCCTCGTCTCCGATCCGGCGGCGCCGTTCGGCGGCATGAAGCAGTCCGGCATCGGCCGCGAAGGCGCGCACGAAGGGCTGATGGAATTCCTGGAGACGCAATACATCTCGGTGACGTGGTGAGCGCGTCGCATCCGCTGGTCGGCACCTGGCGCTATGTCGACGCGAAGCTCGACGGCAAGTCCACGCGTCCGAACGGCCAAGGCATGATCTATTACGCGCCGTCCGGCGCGATGATGTGCCAGGTCTCGCCCGGCAACGTCGCGAGGGCGGACGCCAAACCCACGCCCGAAGAAGCGCTCGCCGCGATCGACGGCCACATCGCCTATTTCGGGACCTACTCGATCGACGAGCGTGCACAGACCGTGACGCACCATCGGCTCCGCAGCGTGCAGCCTGGGGACACAGCGGACCTCGTGCGCAAGTTTACGATCGAAGGCGATAAACTGACGCTCAATACCGTCGGCACGAACTATTTCGTGTATTGGGAACGCATGAAGTGAGGACTGGCTGATGGACGTGCTGATGCCGCAGCTCGGCGAGACCGTGGCTGAGGGCAAGATCACGAAGTGGTTCAAGTCGGCCGGCGACGCCGTGAAGCCGGGCGACAACCTGTTCGAGATCGAGACCGACAAGGTGTCGATGGAGGTGCCGTCGACCACGACCGGCACGCTCGCGGAAATCCGCGTCGGCGTCGGCGAGGTCGCGCCGGTCGGCGCCGTGGTCGCGGTGATCGCGGGCGACGGCGCTGCGGCGCAGCCGGCTGCCGCCGCCGCTCCGCCTGCACCTGCCAGAGCGCCTGCTCCTGCCCCGGCCGCCGCACCGGCGGCGCGTCCGGCTTCGGCCGCGCGCGCGCCGAGCGGCCCGCTCGATCCGTTCTTCGAAGTGCGCACGCCTGAGCGCAATTTCGGGCCCGCCCGTGTCGGCGGCAATTTCGTCACGCCGCTGGCGCGACGCCTTGCATCCGAGGCCGGCATCGATCTCGGCCGCATCACGCCGTCCGGCCCGCACGGGCGCATCGTCGCGCACGATATCGAGACGGCGGCCGCCACGCAGCCGCGCGCAGCGCGCCATGGCGCGTGGTCCGTCGGCGTCGGAGGTGATGGCGCTCTACCGCGATGTGCCGTTCGAGGAGATGCCGCTCGACGGCATGCGCAAGACCATCGCCACGCGGCTGGTGCAGGCGAAGCAGACCATCCCGCATTTCTATCTCACCGCCGACGTGGAGATCGGCCGGCTGCTGGCGCTACGCGAGGACGCCAACGCCGCCGCGCCGAGGGACAAAGACAAGACGCCGGCCTATCGGCTTTCGGTCAACGATCTCGTCATCAAGATGTGGGCGGTCGCGCTGCAACGAGTTCCCGCCGCCAACGCAGTATGGGCGGAAGACCGCATGCTGCGCTTCAAGCATTCCGACATCGGCATCGCGGTCGCGATCGAGGGCGGGCTGATCACGCCGGTGATCCGGCAGGCCGAGCTGAAATCGCTCACCGCGATTTCCGCCGAGATGCGCGAGCTCGCCGAGCGCGCACGGACGCGCAAGCTCAAACCGAACGAATACCAGGGCGGATCGTCGGCGATCTCGAACCTCGGCATGTACGGCGTGCGCGAGTTCGCGGCGATCATCAATCCGCCGCACGCGACCATCCTCGCGGTCGGTGCATCGCGCCGGCAGGCGGTCGAGAAGGCCGACGGCTCGGTCGGCTTCGCCAGCATGATGACCGTGACGCTGTCGTGCGATCACCGCGTGGTCGACGGGGCGCTAGGCGCCGAGCTGCTCGCCGCATTCAGGGGATTTGTCGAGCAGCCGGTGACGGCGCTGGTCTAGCTGCGCTTCCAAGGAGCATCGATGCATCATGGCTGACGGAAAGATCGAAGTCCTGCTGTCGGGGCCACCGAAGCCGACCATCGTCAACGGGCTCGCGCCGTTCACGGTGCACCGGCTCGCCGACGCCAAGGATCGCGACGCGCTGCTCAAGGAGATCGGGCCGCGTGTGCGGGCCATGGCCGTGAGCGTGTCGTCCGACAGGATCGGGCCGGAGCTGATGTCGAAGCTGCCGAAGCTCGAGATCGTATCCACGTTTGCGGTCGGGTACGACCATGTCGACGTCAAATGGGCGGCGGAGCACGGCATCACCGTGACGAATACGCCGAAGGTGCTCAACGAGGAGGTCGCCGACACCGCGCTCGGATTGATCCTGTGCACCGTGCGCGAGTTCCCGCAGGCGGAGCGCTACCTGCGCGCCGGCAAATGGCTCGAACGCGCCTATCCGCTCACCAAGGCGACGCTGCGCGACCGCACCGTCGGCATGGTCGGCATGGGCGCCATCGGCCAGGCGATCGCGCGGCGGCTGGAGGCGATGAAGGTGCCGGTGGTCTATCACTCGCGCCGTCCGGCGGCGGGCGTCGGCTACAAGCATTATCCGAACCTCATCGACATGGCGCGCGACGTCGACATTCTCGTCGCCATGACGCCGGGGGGGCCGGCGACGAAGAACCTCATCAATGCCGATGTGCTCAAGGCACTGGGGCCGGAAGGCATCTTCATCAACATGGCGCGCGGCTCGGTGGTCGACGAGCCGGCGCTGGTCCAGGCGCTCAAGGACAAGACCATCATGTCGGCTGGGCTCGACGTCTTCGTGCGCGAGCCCGAAGTGCCGGCGGAGCTGATGGCGATGGAGAACGTCGTGCTGTTCCCGCATCTCGGCTCGGGATCGGTCTACACGCGCACCCAGATGGACCAACTCGTGGTCGACAATCTCGTCGCCTGGGCCGCCGGCAAGGGGCCGCTGACCCCGGTACCGGAAACGCCCTGGCCCCCGCGCCGGCCCGCATGACGGGACGTGGGAGCCCGTGCTACCTTTCGACGGGGCCGGTCAAGTAAGTAAGCGTCTGGTGAGTTCATGGTGCGCAGCGTTGCGTTGCTCGCGGCTCTGATCCTGATTGCGATGCCGGGCGCCGCGCGCGCCGAGAGCGCCGTGAGCGAAGCCGCCCAGAACATGGTCGGCGGCTGGGAACTTTCCAATGCCGACCGCGACCGGCGCTGCCCGGTGACCTTCAGCGTCGATCCGGCGCCTGGCGGCTACAAGATCGATCTCGACACCGGCTGTCCGACCGCCTTTCCGTCGCTCGGCGAGGTCGTGGCCTGGGGCTTCGGACCCAAGGATGAGCTGCGGCTGCTCAACGCCAAGGGCGGCGCGGTGCTGGAATTCACCGAAGTCGAGAACGGCATGTTCGAATCCGAGCGCGGCGCCGAGGGGCTGCTGTTCCTGCAAACCCAGGCGTCGCTGAAGGTCGAAACGCGGACCTCCGAGCAGATCGTCGGCGACTGGAACCTGCTGCGCGAGGCCGACAAGCCGCTGTGCCGGCTGACCTTGTCCGATACGGCGAGCGGCGACGCCTTTCGCGTGATCGTGAAGCCCGGCTGCGACAAGGCGATCGCCACCTTCAACCCGTCGACATGGCGGCTCGACCGCGACCAGCTTGTCCTGACCGGGCGTGGCGGCAGCTGGCGGTTCGCGGAAAGCGACGCCACGGTCTGGGAGCGCTTCCCGCTGAGCGTCGACCCGATGCTGCTGGTGCGACAGTGAATGCGATTGACCTTCGCTCCCGCGGCTTCTTGAGTACCCCGGATTAAGAATGATCAGGGAGACTCGAATGCGGCTCACCGGACGGACGGCGCTCGCACTTGCGGTATTGCTCGCCGCCACATTGGCGCCCGGGCTGGCCAAGGCCGAGGCCGCCGCCGATTTCTACAAGGGCAAGACCGTGACCCTGATCGCCGGCTTCCCGCCGGGCGGCGGCTACGACACCTATGTACGGGTCTTGGCGCGGCACTACGGCCGTTTCCTGCCCGGCCAGCCCAGCGTGATCGTCGCGAACATGCCGGGCGCCGGCTCGCTGACGGCGGCCAACAACATCTACGCCAAATACGCGCCGGACGGCCTGGCGCTGGCGATGTTCGCATCGTCGGCCGCGATGGAGCCGTTGATCGGCAACAAGTCGGCGTTGTTCGAGCCCATGAAGTTTTCCTGGATCGGCTCGATGTCGCAGGACGTCGCCTATTGCGGCGTCTGGCAGCATCCCGGCGGGGCGACCACCTTCGACGAGATGCTGACCAAGGAGACGATCATCGGTGGCGGCGCGCCCGCGGCGATCACCTATCAGCACCCGATGGTGCTGAAGAACGTGCTCAACGCCAACTTCAAGGTCATCCAGGGCTACAAGGGCACGCGCGACATCAACATCGCCATGCAGCGCGGTGAAGTGAACGGCACCTGCGGCATGTTCGGCTCTTCGGTCAATTCGCAGTTCGGCGCCGAAGTGAAAGATGGGCGCATGAAGCTCTTCATCCAGATGGGCAGCAAGCGCTCGAACGATTTCGGAAAAATCCCGAGCGTGTTCGACTACGCCAAGACCGACGAGGATCGCGCGATCCTGCAATTCCATTTCGGGCAATTGTTGCTCGGTCGCCCGCTGGCGGGACCGCCCGGAATCCCGGCCGACCGCCTGGCCGCGCTGCGCACCGCCTTGTTCACGACCATGAAAGACCCGCAATTCCTCGCGGAGGCGGCCAAGGCCGGTCTCGACATCGATCCGGTGCCGCCGGAGGAGGTCATGGCGCTGCTCAAGCAGTTTTCCGCCTTCTCGCCGGCGATTCTTGAGAAAGCCAAGGACGCGATGGGGCGCTAGACTGTCCCCATGCTGGCGACGGGGCGGCAAAAACTCGAGCGCATGCGCGACGGCCGCGTCGTCTATATCGGCGCTGAGCGTGTCGATGACGTCACCACGCATCCGGCGTTCCGCCGCGGCGCCGAGACCGTCGCGGCGCTCTACGACCTGAAAGCCGATCCCGCCAAGGCCGCGCTGTTCTCCTATGAGAAAGACGGCGAGCGCTACGCCCTGCAATGGCTGCGCTGCCGCAGCCGCGACGATCTCAGCCGCCGCATGCGCGCGCTGCGCGCCACCGCGGAGGCGACCTACGGCTTCATCGGCCGCTCGCCGGAGCAGGTCGCGGGCCTCATCACCGGGCTCGCGATGAACCCGTCCGTGCTGGAGAACCTCCGCGCCGGCTTCGGCGACAACCTGATCCGCTTCTACGAGCGCGCGCGTCGCGACGATCTCTATCTCTGCTTCGCGGTGACGCCGCCGACCGGCATGCGCGCGACCGAATTGTTTCCCGGGCAGGAGCGCGACGATCCCAATCTTCAGGTGGTGGCCGAGGACGATGCCGGCGTCACCGTATCGGGCATGAAGATGCTCGCCACCAGTGCGATCTATGCCGACGAGATCCTGATCGGCAACCTCACGCCGATCGCCGAGAAGTTCAAGAGCGAGGCGATCACCGCGGCACTGCCCTTGAACGCGCCCGGGCTCGCGCTGTGGTCGCGCCAACCCTATGCCCAGCCGGTCCGGCACGAGGCCGACTATCCGCTGTCCTATCGCTTCGACGAGACCGACAGCGTGCTGGTCTGCGACCGCGTGAAGATCCCGTGGGAGCGCGTGTTCCTGCACAACGACGCCGTGATGTCGCGGCGCATCTACACCGACACGCCGGCGAACTGCTACCAGAACCATCATTCCAACATCCGTTTCTGGGTGAAGATGGGGCTGATCGTCGGGCTTGCGAGCCGCATCACGCAGGCGAACGGCATCGACAAGGTGCCTGCGGTGCGCGAGGTGCTCGGCCGGCTCGCCGCACTCGAAGCAACCATCGGCGGGCTGGTGCAGGGGCAGATCGAGGCGTTCGAGGAATGGCCGCAAGGCTACGCCACGCCCAACCGCCGCATCATGTATGCCGCGCTCAACTGGTGCCAGGAGCACCACACCGAGATCGTCGACGCGCTGCGCACGTTGCTCGGCGGCATTCCGCTCCTGATGCCGGCCTCGATCGACGTGATGGCCGACGACGCGCTGCGGGGAACCTTCGAGCGCTGGTGGAAGACGCCGTCGATCGAGGCGCTCGATCGCTACAAGCTCTACAAGCTTGCCTGGGACATCGTCGGCTCGGAATTCGCCGGCCGCCACATGCTGTACGAGAAATTCTACGCCGGGAATTCGTTGATCGTGCGCAACCAGTCGGACCGCGAGGCGCCGTGGGAGCGCTTCCACGGCATCGTGGACGGGCTGTTGGGCGGTGTGGATTCCCCGGCCGCCTCGAAGCCGGCCAAGGATTCTTAAGGCCTGGCGGTGCCGAAGCGGAACCCTCCGTTCGGACGACAATTGCCCAAAATTTCGGCAGTCGCCCTCCGGCCGCCTCAGGGGCAAAAACCGTTTGGTAAGCAAACCGATTTATAAAACATAAAGATAAAATCGTTCATTGCCGGACGCGCGCCCGCCCGTTTCCAGACCATTCCATGACAAACAGCTTCAAGGGGATCGATCTGGATGCCGGGCTGAAGCGGATCGTTCCGCATATGGCGATGGCGCAGGAGTACGGCGGCCTCCTGCAACAATTGCAAACGGTCTGGGACAATTTGAGCCTGCTTGGCCAGATGGCGGGCACCGGAATCGATATCAGCAATACGCGTCGCGCCTTCAGCGACCTTGCCTCCGATCTACTCAACCAGTTGGGGACGGAGGCGCTCAAGAAATGTCTGCAGGACGCGAGCTCGAAGGCGCAGGTCGCGATCAATATCCTCGTCAGGAATCTGTTTGAGCGGACCGCCGATATCGGATTTCTCGCCTGCGACGAGGACATCCGCGCCTTCCTGCGCAATCGCGGCGATGCCGGCGATCATGGCGGCGCGCTGGCGGTCTTGCGGGCCAGGTTCGGCGAGTACGTTCGCAAATATTCGGTCTATTCCGACGTCGTCCTGCTCGATCCGAGCGGCAGCGTCGTAGCGCGGCTCGACGACACGGCATCGGTTGCCGTCAGCCACGATCCGATCGTGCGGGAAGCGATCGAGACCAAAGCCGGTTACGTGGAGCGTTTCGGCGAAACCGATCTGGTCTCGGATGGCAAGAAATCGCTGGTCTATGCCTTTCGCGTCGTGAACGACAACGGATCGGCGCTTGGCGTCTTGTGCCTGATCTTCCGATTCGAAAATGAGATGGACTTGATCTTCTCGAATCTCGTCAGCAAGGACGACTGGACCGTCGTGACGGTTTTGGACGCCGCGGGCGCCGTCATTGCCAGCTCCGACCCGGTTCATATTCCGATCGGGGTCACGCTGACTCCGGTGCTCGATGCCGACTACAAAGTCGTCAAATTCGGCCCGATGGAATACATCGCCACCAGCCGTGCCGCAAAGCCCTATCAAGGCTATGGCGGGCCCACGTGGTATGGCCACGTCATGGTGCCGATGCAGCACGCGTTCGACCAGAACGACGCGCAGGCACGTCCC
>CAWAWR010000027.1:152500-171329 GCA_963785745.1 uncultured Alphaproteobacteria bacterium | reverse complement strand
CATGTTGGCCAGGCGCTTCCTCGAGATCCCGACGGCCACGGGGTTGACGACGGCGAGCAGGCCGCTGATCACCGGCATATCGAGCACAATGGCGGCCGGTTCGTCTCCGAGCAGGATTGCGACCCGTTTCACCCCCGAAATCAGATCGCGCCGGCGGGTGGCCGTACGTTTGCCATCGCGCTCCAGGGCAGTCAGCACGTCCGCCAGGGTGACAGGCCCGGGGCGAGGGCGTGAGGAAGTATTGTGCTGGCGTTTCCTACTCATGAGGTTCCCTCCTTTCGGGAGCTTCGGGCCTGGATCCCGAGCGGTCTCGGGAGGAGAGGAGGTGACGGGAGCGGTAATTCGGGAATACTTGTATCATACAGATGGAGACCCGCTTCGGGCACATCATACGTAAGGCGCACGTCTTCATCTGTTCCGGCGGCGCTTGTTGCGATGCCACGATTACTCTGATCCATACCACCCGTCCATTTAACATACGATTTGTAAGTATAATATGCCACGTCGCTTGACCGCGCAACATTCCTTTCGTATGACAAATTCAAATTTCAAGGGGGCAAGTTATGGCGACGCGCGGCAGGCGGCCCAAAGGTGAGTATCCTGAAAAGAAAAGGGTTTTCGCTTCGCGGGTCCGAGAGGACACTTGGGAAAAGCTGCAGCAGGCCGCAGCGAAATCAGGCCGCAGCGTCTCTCAGGAGTTCGAGCACCAGCTTCGTCGTGGGCTCGATGAGGCCGAAACTGTCAAAAATACTTGGGGCGACGAAAAGACCTACGCGCTGTTAAAGTTGGCCGCGCAAGCGGTCGTCTCGCTCTGCCGCGTGAGAGACGCGAAGACGCATTGGACGGCAGATGCCGAGTTGTTCGACGCGTCCCTGGAGACAATAGTGCGGATCCTCACCGGGTTTCGTCCGCTGACGCCAACTGATGTAGTGGTGGGCGCGCCGACATTGGGCACTCCGGCTTTCAGGATTGTTAGCGAAGCTCAAGCTGTCGATCCGGCGCGCCCGCTGAACAAGAGCACCAAGCGCCACCGTGCACTAATGCGACTTAAGGAGGATCTGGGCGAGGAGCTTATCGCTCGTGCGGCCAGAGTCGATGAGGACAAAAAATGAATGGTAAAATCGGCAGGGCTCGTCCTAGCTATTTACGTCGTCTGACGTATGCATCTCCCGATGGACAACCAGCCCCCGTCTTCGACGTGCAAGATTTATCCTAAACCAGCAGAGACCTCAGGGGAGTGTGACAATGGCATCAGTTCGCAAGCGTACCTGGAAGATCGCAGCCGGCGAGATCAAGACCGCGTGGATTGTGGACTATACCGATAATCGCGGCAATCGGCAGCGCAAGCACTTTCAAACCAAAAAGACTGCCGACACCTTCCGCATCAACGTCGAAGGGCAGATGCAGGCCGGCACCTATCGAGCCCCCGCGGACAAAGTGACAGTGCAGGATGCGTGCGAGAGTTTTCTTGAGCACTGCGAAGGGCGAAATCGAGCGCGATGAGCGCATGACGCGGAAGATGCTGGCGGTCTATCGGGGCCACATCAACAATTACATCCTACACCCCGAGCACGGCATCGGCGCGCGCAAGCTCTCCCAGTTCACGGCTCGATCGGTTGGCGATTTTCGAGATCGCATTCGCGGAGCCGGGGTAACCGTGCCGACGACGCGGAAAATCTTGGCAACGCTGCACAGCGTCCTTGAACACGCGATTATCTCAGGATTGGATCGCGACGAACGCCGCGCATGGAATCAAGGTGATCGGGCCGCGCGGCGAGGGCTCGAAGAAGATCGCGCCACCATCGAAGGATGACATGCGCGCACTGATCGAGGCCGCAGACGAAGGCTTGCGGCTCATGCTCCTCTTCGCCGCCTCCACCGGAGCGCGCGCGGGCGAGCAATGGGCCGCTCGTTGGCATGACGTGGACTTCGATCAAGCACGAGCTACGCATCAGCCGCCGGGTCGATGTCTACGGCGAGGAAGGCGCACCCAAGAGCACCGCGGGCATGCGGACGGTGCCCCTGTCCGGCCAACTCGTTGCAATGCTGAAGGCTGGAAGCTGAAGTCGCAGTTCTCGAAATTGGACGACCTGATCTTCCCGAACCGGAACGGCCGACATGTCGGGCACGACAACCTGATTAAGCGGCAATTCCTGCCGCTGTTCGACGAACTCGAAGCGGTTAAGCGTTTCAATTGGCATGGCCTCCGGCACTTTGCTGTGTCGTGCTGGATCGAAGCCGGGCTCGCACCGAAGACGGTGCAGACTTTCGCTGGCCACGCGTCATTGCAAGTCACGATGGACAGATACGGCCATCTGTTTCCAAGCGACGATCACCGCAAGGCGATGGATCAGATCGCCAGGGGACTGTTCACTGATCACAGAACGCTTGGCGAACAAACACCCCGCTTCCATGTGCCATCCATGTGACATGGACGCGCCGGTACGGGACGGCACAGGATGGGATAAGCTTTGATTTCATTGGTATTCTTCAGCATCGCCGGACCTCGGCATTTTGCGCCAATTCGGCGCATAGCAAAAGCCCGCTAAGTCGCTGACCTAGCGGGCTTTTATTTGGTTGCGGGGGCAGGATTTGAACCTGCGACCTTCAGGTTATGAGCCTGACGAGCTACCGGGCTGCTCCACCCCGCGTCAATTGCTTGATCGCGTCGATTCTTGATCCAAACCGGCGATTGATTGCGCGGAAGCGATCTTCCGTCCCGCGCCGCCGCTTATGTAGCAACAGCGTCACACAATGGAAAGGGCGGAAGGGCACCTTTTTTCCCTGTAATCCCGGGTATTTGATCGCGGTTACCGGTCGCTTTCGGCCGCAGCGGGCTTGACCCGGTAATCGGGCATTGCTTGAGATTTACCCCGAGGGATGGGGGCGCCGGACCTAGGTCCGGTGGCCGGGACGCAGACGTCCGGGCGGCTCAGGGATCGGACCTAACGCATGCTCGAGACCATGTTCAGCTCGCTCTACGCGATGCTGACCTCCCCCCACATGATGGGGCTGATGCTGCTCGCGGTGGCGATCGGCCTGGTGGTCGGCGTGACCCCCGGCATCGGCGGGCGGCTGTCGATCGCGCTCGCGATCCCGTTCGTGTTCGGCATGGAGATGATCCCGGGCGCGGTGTTCCTGCTCACCATGCATGCGGTGAACGGCACCAGCGGGCAGATCTCCTCAATCATGTTCGGGGTGCCGGGCGACGGCGACGACGCCGCCACCACCATCGACGGCTACCCCATGGCCAAGAAGGGCGAGGCCGGCCGCGCGCTCGGCGCCAGCGTCACCGCCTCCGGCGTCGGCGGCATCATCGGCGCGATCGTGTTTGCAGTCATGATCCCGGTGCTCGAACCGGTGGTGATGGCGTTCAGCCCGGCGGAGTTCTTCCTGCTCGCGCTGCTCGGCATCACCTTCATCGCCTTCCTCGCCGGCCGCGAGCAGATCTTCAAGGGCCTGATCGTCGGCCTGTTCGGGATGATGCTGGCGACTGTCGGCATGGACCCCTACACCGGCACGCCGCGATTCGCCGGCGACTTCCTGTTCCTATGGGACGGGCTAAGTTTGATCACCGCGGTGCTGGCGTTGTTCGCGATCCCCGAGATGATCGCGCTTGCCGTCAAGGGCGGATCGATCTCGACCGTCTCGCTCGAAACCGCGAAGTATTCCTATCGCCAACTGTTCGAGGGGGTGATGGAGGTGCCGCGGCATTGGTGGCTCGCGCTGCGCACGTCGATCATCGGCGCCGTGGTCGGCATGATCCCTGGTCTCGGCTCCTCCGCCGCCGCCTGGTTCTGCTACGGCCACGCGGTGCAGACCTCGAAGACGCCGGAGCGCTTCGGCAAGGGCGCGGTGGAAGGCGTGATCGCGCCGGAGACCGGGAGCAACGCGCGCGAAGGCGGCGCGCTGCTCCCGACGCTGTTCTTCGGCATTCCCGGCAAGCTCCGGCATGGCGGTGCTGATGGGCGCGTTCCTGATCCTCGGCATCCAGCCCGGCCCGACCATGATCACCGAGCGGCTCGATCTGGTCTGGACGCTGATCTGGGCGCTGGTTGTCGGCAACCTGATCGCGGTGACGTTCCTGCTGTTCATCATGCGCTGGGTGGCGCTGCTCACCTTCGTCAACGGCGCGATGCTGGTGCCGTTCATCGTGGTGATGGCGGTGGTCGGCTCCTATGTGAGCGAAGGCCAGTGGCAGAACCTGGTGGTGCTGGTGGTGCTGAGCGCCATCGGCTACGGCCTCCTGCGCTTCAACTGGCCGCGCGCGCCGTTCGTGATCGGTATCGTGCTCGGCAAGATCGCCGAGGAATCGCTGCACAAGGCGCTGGAGCTGTGGGGCCTGCGCTTCTTCACGCGGCCGCTGTCGCTGGTGCTGATCGCCCTGATCGTGATCACCATCGCCTATGCGGTGTATCGCAACGTGCGGCCGCCGCGCGCCAAGCAACAGCAGCCGGTGGCGCCATGAAATCGATCCCCGCGCCGATGACGCTCACGATGCTCGCGATCTTCACGGCGATGGTCGGCGTCGCGACCACCTATCCGCCGGCGGCGCGCTTCATGCCGTTCACGGTCGGCATTCCCGCCATTGCATTGTGCCTGCTGCAGCTTGCGCTCGATTTCTACCGGCGGCGCCACCCCGAGGCCGGGGAAACCGGTGACGCGCTCAAAGCGGCGGAGGACCAGGTCGCCCGCATCGCCGGCCGCCGCGTGCAGTTCGACATGCCGTCGGAGAACGCGCTGTTCACCGAGAGCACGCACGACGACCGCGTAAGAGTCCGCCGCGAGATCATCGTCTGGGGCTACTTCCTCGGGCTCATCGCCGGCATCCTGCTGTTCGGCTTCCGGATCGCGGTGCCGATCTTCCTGATCACCTTCCTCCGCTTCCAGGCGGAAACAAGCTGGCGCAATGCGCTGATCTATGGCGGGCTGGGTGCGCTCACGATGTATATGCTGTTCGAGAAAGTGCTGAAGGTGTCGCTGCATACCGGCTTCCTCACCGACTTCTTCGTCGCACGGCTCGGTTCCTAGTGGCACTAGTGCGCGGCTTGCACCGTAAAATCAGGTGCACTACGTAAATCGCCACGGGCGAGTTCGATCGGAGGCAACCATGTCCAAGGGCGCATCAAGGACCGCAACGTGCCTGTCGCTCGCCGGCGGCTTGATCGCGGCTGCAATCGTGACGCCGGCGATGGCGCAGGGCGGCGCGGACTACTTCAAGGGCAAGACCGTCACCTACATCGTCGCGACCGCGGCCGGCGGCGGCTACGACCTCTATGGACGCCTGGTCGCGGAATACATGCAGCGCAACCTGCCGGGCTCCACCTTCGTGGTTCGGAACCTGCCGGGCGCCGGACATCTGGTCGGAACCAACACGATCTTCGCGTCGCGCGCCGACGGCCTGACCATCGGCACCTTCAACACCGGCCTCATCTACAACCAGCTGGTGGGGCTGCCCGGCATGAAGTTCGACCTCACCAAGATGTCCTGGATCGGCAAGGCCACCACCGAACCGCGCTCGATCACGATTGCGCAGCAATCGCCGATCAAGACCTTCGCCGACTTGCAGGCCGCCAAGGAACCGCTCAACTTCGCGACCTCCGGTGTCGGCAGCGCGAACTATGTCGAGACCACGATGCTGACGACCGCGCTGAAGCTGCCCGCCAAGGTCCTTACCGGCTATAACGGCAACGACGACCAGCTCGCGATGCGCCGCGGCGAAGTGACCGGCACCATCGGCTCACGGTCGTCGTTCGATCAGTTCGTGAAGAACGGCTACGGCCGTTTCGTCGCGCAGATCGGCGGCAAGGACAAAGACGTGCCGCAGCTCCGCGACCTGGTCAAGGATCCCGCCGCGCTGTCGCTGATCGCGCTGGTGCAATCGCAGGGCGATATCGCCCGACTGACCGCCGGCCCGCCCGGCATTCCGCCGGCGGTGCTCGATGCGCTACGCGACGCCTATCGCAAAGCCCTTGAGGACAAGGAGCTGCAGGAAAAGGCGGCGAAGCTCGAACGGCCGGTCGAGCCGGGCTACGGCGACGAGGTGCTCAACGCCATCGTAACGGCGCTCAAGCAGCCGCCCGAGACTGTCGCGCTGCTCGCCCAGGCGCTGAAGAAGAAATAGACGCGCCCGTCAGACGCAGCCCCCCGATCTTCACCGGGACGGCGCCGAGACAAACGAGTAGCCTAGACAATTGCGGCCCCCGTCCGATCGCTCGGACGGAGGCGCGGCAGCGCTAGGGAGGTCGTGATGTCTCGGATATCGCGGTTGCTCGCTCTCGCCAGCGCCCTCACCGCTTTCGCAACGTCCGCGGCCCCGGCTTCGGGTCAGACCGGCGCCGATTTCTTCAAAGGCAAGACCATCACCTATGTCGTCGCCACCTCCCCCGGCGGCGGCTACGACACCTATGGCAGGCTGGTCGCGGAGTACATGCAGCGATACCTGCCGGGCTCGACGGTCATGGTTCGCAACATGCCCGGCGCCGGACATCTGATCGGCACCAATGCGATCTTTGCCGCGAAGCCGGACGGCTTGACCATCGGCACCTTCAACACCGGGCTTGTCTACAACCAGCTCATCCGCCACGGCGGCGTGCGCTTCGATCTCGAGAAGATGTCGTGGATCGGCAAGGCCGCCAATGACGCCCGCGTCGTCGCGATCGCCCAGCAGTCGCCGATCAAGACCTATCGCGACCTGACCGGGCAGAAACAGCCGGTGACGTTCGCCGCCGCCGGTATCGGCAGCGCCGCCTATGTCGAGACCGTGATGCTGACCTCGGCGCTGAAGCTGCCGATCAAGATCCTGACCGGTTACAACGGCAATGACGACATGCTGGCGATGCGCCGCGGCGAGGTCACCGGCACGATTTCGGCGCGCTCCACCTGGGAGCCGTTCGTGCGCAACGGCTATGCGCGCTATATCGCCCAGATCGGCGGCGACCAGAAAGATGTGCCGCAGCTTGCGACGCTGGTCACCGATCCAGGCGCCAAAGCGCTCATTGGCTTGATCCAGACCCAAGGCGACATCTCGCGCCTGACCGCGGGCCCGCCCGACATCCCGGCCGACCGGATGGCGGCGCTGCGAACCGCGTTCCGCATGGCAATGGAAGACAAGGAACTGCTTGCCAAAACCGAGAAGCTCGGGCTTCCGATCGAGCCGGCCTATGGCGACACGGTGCTCAAGATGATGAAGGACGCATTGAACCAGTCGCCGGAGACGGTGGCGCTGTTGGCCGAAGCGCTGAAGAAAAAATAGCGCGAGCGGATCGATGACGAAGCGATCGCAGCTCGTCCTGTTCGCCGCCGCCCGGAGAAACCTGGATCGTTTGCCGCCCGCGTTCGCCGGAACTGCTGACGAACGACTTTCCACCCGCGCATTGTCCTATTGCAAATGCCGATCATGGCTCTTGCAATGGTAAGCGGAGCGGGCTTTGGTCCGCTCGTCGCATCTTCCAGTCTTCGCGTTGTCATAAAACTGTCACATGAGTCCCAAGCCTGCCCTGCGCCCGGAACTGGCGGTCGCCGAAGCGCTGCGCGCCATCGCTCGCGACATCCTGTCGGATGCGCGGAAGGCCATTGAAAGTCCTGACAATTCCGACGCCGTCGCGGTGCACGAGTTCCGCCGCGAGATGAAGCGTTGGCGGGCGCTGTTGCGGCTCCTCGAACCGTTCCTGGGAGATGAATCCGACGGCCTGCAAACGACCGCGCGCGACCTGGCGCGCGATCTCGGCGGCGCCCGCGATCCGCAATCCGCGCTAGATGCCCTCGACGATCTGGCCGAGCTGCCGCTGTCAGAACGCTCGATCAAGACGGTGCGCAAACGCATCGACGCCCTCCGGACCGCCGGCGAGATGAGCGCCCTCACCGCCGACTTGCGGCTGCGGATCGCCCAAGCGCTCTCCGACGCAGAGACGTCGGTCGACCGCTGGCCGCTTGATGCCCTGAAATTTTCCGACATCGCCAAGCAATTGGCGGCGAGCTACCGGGCGCTACGCCGCGCAACGCCGGATCGCTGGTCCGAAGCCAGTCCGGAGACCCTGCACGAGCTGCGCAAGCTCGCCGTCATTCACCGCCACCAGATGCAGATCGTCCAGCCGTTGTGGCAACGCTTCACCAAGATGTGGATCGCGGAGGCGCAGCGGCTGCGTGAGCGGCTCGGTCGGCATCAGGATCTCGAGGTCCTGCGAACGCTCGCGGAGCCTCACCATCCGCTTGCGCACTGGCGCACGCAGCTCGAGCGGCCGATCGCGGAGCGGAAGCGCCGTCACGTCGCCGCTGCGAAACGGATCGCGACGCGCCTGTTCGTGGACAAGCCCGGCGCGTTCCGGCGCCGCCTGATCGCAATGTGGAAGACCGGTTAGATCAGTCGGAGGCGGTGCGCAGTTCGCCCGCCACCGCCGCGATCAATTCGGACCACGGTTGCCCGCGCTGCTGACGCCTGACCCGCACGCGCGGATACCACGGGCTTTCGTCCTTGTCGCGGAACCAGTACCAGATACGCGCGTGTCCATGCGGCACCATCACGAAGGTCGGCCGGCCGAGCGCGCCGGCGAGGTGCGCCGTGGTGTTGCTGACGGTCACGACGGCGTCGCAGGCGCCCATCAGCGCTGCCAGTCCGTCGAGGTCGTTGGTATTGTCGATGTCCGGCAGCCGTTCGACGCGGATGCCCAGCTCGCGCTCGACCGCCTCTCGCTCGGCGCTGGTGTCGCCATATTGCAGATCGACGAAACGGACGTTGGGTGACCGCAGCAGCGGCGCAAAGTCGGCAAGCCGCGCGCTCTTCTGCTCGCCGCCGATCGGCGCCTTGCTGACCCAGGAGAGCCCGACCACGGTGCGGCCGTCGTCAAGGCGCTGGCGTAGCGCCCGCGTGCGCGCGTTGTCGGCAAGGAGATAGCCGCGCTCCCGCTTCGGAAACGCCTGCCAGCTCGGGCGGAAATGGCGGCCGAGACCGGCAATCGGCTCCTGCGCGGCAACCGGCCCCGCATGCAGCGCCGGACCCAGCGGGACCACGGTCACGCCGGGGAACGACCGCGCGAACAAGCGGCACCAGCCGCGGCTCGACTTCCAGCGTCAGCGATCCGGTGCGCTGCATCAGGTCGGGGATCATGCTCGCATGGAGAATCTCGTCGCCGAGCCCCTGCTCTCCCCACACCAGCAGCGTGCCGTCGACACGCCCGCCGTTCCAGCGCGGCTGCGTGTAGGCCCGCGGCACCAGGCCCTTGGCGCCGGCCCAGCGGTGCTCATAGAGCGCCCAGCCCTCCGGAAAGCGGCCGAGACCAAGGCAGATGAAGCTCTTGTTCCATTTCGGCGCCGCCGCCGCCGGATCGAGTGCGATCACGCGGTCGAAGCTTGCCGCCGCCTGCTCGAAGCGTTCGAGATCGACCAGGATATCGCCACGGACGATCCATGCCTCGGGATCCTCCGCCATCAGCGCCAGCGCGCGGTCGCAGCTCGCAAGCGCGTCCTCGGCACGGCCGAGCTTGCGCAGGATGACGGCGCGCGTGACGAGCGCCGCGCGATGCTCCGGCGCGAGCGCCAGCGCGCGGTCGACCGACACCAGCGCATCGGCATGCCGGCCGAGCTGGTCGAGTGCATTGGCGCGGTTGTTGTGAGCGTCGGCATAACCCGGTTCGAGGGCGATCGCGCGCTCCAGGCTTGCGAGCGCTTGCTCATGGCGGCCGATCGCAACCAGCGCGTTGCCGTGGTTGTAGTGCGCCGGCGCGAAGTCCGGCGCGAGCGCAATGGCGCGGCCGAAGCTCTCCGCCGCCTGCTCATGCCGGCCGAGATCGTGGAGGACGGCGCCGCGATTGCACCAGTCGTTGACCGAATCCGGCTTGATCGCGAGTGCGCGATCATAGCTCGCGACCGCCTCGTCGAGCCGGTGGAGCGCGACCAGCGCATCGGCGCGGCTGCCATGCAGGCCGGCGTTCGCCGGGCCAAGCGCGAGCGCGCGATCGAGACTCGCCAGCGCGTCCTCGTTCCGGCCGAGATAGGTGAGTGCCTTGCCCAGCAACCCGTGGATGCGCGTCTGATCCGGCGCGAGCACCAGCGCCCTGTGCAGGATCGCAACCCCGTCCTCGATCCTGCCCTGCTCGCAGGCCGAAAGCGCCTCGCTGTAAAGCGCGTCGGCGGTGTCCGCCATGGCGGCGCTCAGGCCTGCTTCGCGCGCAGCATGGCGTCGCGCTCCGCGCACCACAGGTCGCCGTAGTCGACATTCTGCCACTGCTCGAACCACGGCCCGCCGCGCGTGAAATGCACGGCGTTCGGCGTTCCGCTGGCGGGCTTTTCGTTCCAGCCCTCGAGCCAGTTCCACGCGACCGGCAGTTCGCCGATGTCCTGGTCGGCTGCCCATTGCATGCGGTGCAGATAGGCGCCGCTCTCGCGGTTCACGACGTCGAGCGTGAGCGCGCGCACCGCTGGATGATCGCAGTTGAACAGCATCAGCGACGACCAGTTCTTGCGCGGATAGACGGTCTGCACCGCGCCGTCCATCTTGGTTTTTTCCGTCGGCCGGTAGTCGTGCTGCACGCAGAACACCGCCTTCGGTCCCTTCGCGTAAGCCGCGAGGCCGGCGATGTCGCCGAGCCAGAGGAAATCGCAATCGCAAAACAGCGCCCAGCCGCGGAACCCGGCGAGCGCGGGCGTCAGGAATCGCGAATAGGTGAACTCGGTCGAGGCCAGCGGATCCTGATCCCGCCGGTACAGCCCGCTGGATCGCAGCTCGTCGAGCTTGATTGGCGTAACCGCGACCGGAATCGACGCCCGCCGTTCGAGCGAGAATTTGGCAACGTCGTAGGCGATGGGCTCACGCTGGTCCCAGCCGATATAGACGCGAAAGGGGTCTGCCATTGGCACCGGGCGCTGTCGATTAAGCTCGCGAAATCTGATAGTAGACCTTACCGCAAAAGCAAAGGGCCGCGGCCCAGGTTGCCGGATGACCTCCGGCAACGCCAAGGGGACAGCATGCGTCAGACCGCAGCTTCGATCATCGCCGCGCGAATGCTCACGGCCACATTCCTGGTTTGCGTCGGTATTCTCGCCAACGCCTATGTCAACGCGCAGGGCCTGGACGTCGTCTTTGTGCCGACGCCGCGGGAGACCGTGGACCGCATGTTGCAGGTCACCGAGGTCGGCTCCTCGGATTTCGTGATCGATCTCGGGTCCGGCGACGGGCGTATCGCCGTCGCCGCGGGACGGCTCGGCGCGCGGGCGCTGGGCGTCGATCTCGATCCCGCCAGGGTCAAGGATGCCCAGCTCAACGCGCAGCGGGCCGGCGTCGCCGACCGCGTCACGTTCCGCCAGCAGAACCTGTTCGAAACCGATCTCTCGCAGGCCACCGTGCTGACCATGTACCTGTTGCCGAGCATCAATGTGAAGCTGCGCCCGAAAATCCTCACGCTGCGCCCGGGCACGCGGGTGATATCGCACGACTTCACGATGGGCGACTGGAAGCCCGATCTCAGCGAGACCAACAACTGGCGCATCTTTTTCTGGGTCGTGCCGGCGCGCGTCGCCGGCAAATGGCAGGTGCGTGACGGCAACCGCGCGTTCGAGCTGACGATCAACCAGACCTATCAGGAGTTCCAAGGCGCGGCGAGCGCGGACGGCCGCACGGCCCCCCTGCGCAACACCAAGCTGCGCGCCGCCAATATCGAATTCACCGTCGACCTGGATGGAAAGGCGGAGACGCTGCGCGGCATAGCCAACGGCGACCGCATGCAAGGACGCAGCAGCGCCGGCACGGAGTGGATCGCGACCCGTTCGTGATGTCGAACGCGAAATGGCCGGCGTTGCCTCCGGCCATTCTCGGCAATCCCGTAAAACGTCGGCCGCGACCGGCCCGACGTTCGGCTATTCCTGCTTTTCGGCCGGCGCCGGCGCTTTATCCTCGGCCGCCAATCCGCCACGCAGCGGTGGAGCAGGCACGTTCGGTATGTTCGCCGGCGGTACCGGCGGCGCAGTCGAAGACGTGGCCCCGGGCGGCGTGGACTGGCTGGCCTGTGGCGAGCCGAGCTTAAGTTGTTCCTTGCGAACCGCGAGCAGCAGGTTCGAGTCGTTCACGCGGTGGCGATAGCCGATGCCGAAATCGAGCGGCGGCGCCTTCGCCTTCTTGAACAGCTCGCCGAGCCGCGGCTGACCGCGGCCGGGGAATACCGCGATCGGCCCGAGATACGCGCCGAACGGCTGGAAGTTCCAGACGTCCGGCCGGAACGCCGCCAGCGGAATTCCCGAGTCGTCCTGCACGATCTGTTGCGAATGCGACAGCACGAATTCGCGCACCTGGGTGAAGTTGCCGCTATGCATCAGGTAGGACGCAGCCTTGAGCAGGCCGTTGCCGTTCCCGAGCGTCGCGGCGAATTTCAGGAAGCCGCTGCTGGCGACGCCGCCGTTCGAGACATCGGTGCGGAAATAGTAGAGCGTCTGCGCCGGGCCGTTGCCGCTCGCGAGCACGATCTTCACGCCGGGCTGCATGCCCCGCGCCTCGCCCTTGGCCGGATGAAGGTTGCCGTCCCTGTCGAGGTTGACGAGGCTGACCTCGCGGATCGTTTTGCCGGAGCGCGCGATATAGACGTAGAGGATCGGAAGCGTGCCGGCGAGGTCGCCACCGCTCAACTGGTTGCGCATGTGCTGCGTGATGAAGAAGCTCAGCCGCAGCGACGTGCCGATCGATTGCTGAATCCGGGGCAACGCAGCGATCGTGCGCTCGCTGGCGCTGGGAATCGCGCCGACCGGCTCCAGGCCGCTCAGCAGATACGTATTGGCCGAAGGATAGAAGGCGTTGGCGTAGAGAAAATCCGGACCGCTGAACATGTAGTACAGCGTGTTCTGCCGATCCTTCAGATTCCGCTCCGACCAGGCGCGCACCTTGGAGAGCTGCCGCTTGTCCAGCTGGTCCCAATTCGACTCGAACCATCTTGAATGCCGCTGCCAGCCAGGGTTGCGCGTCAGCGGCGTGATCGGCGAGCCGGCGGACGGCGCCATGCCGGCGAGGAACTTCGCGACGTCGTCCGGGGTAGCGCCCTGGGCAAATGCCGCACCCTGAGTCAGTGCGACAATGACCGCGCCAACCATGAGCGCGGCAATCTTCTTCATAAGAGACATTAGACCCCTGCCTGGTGCCACATTTTGACGGAATTCCGGGCCTACCAGGCCCGCGGGCGGGAACCTGACGGCGGCGCTCCCATAGCATGGCGCCGCGAATCCGAACACTTAATACTACGAATACCACGATCCGACCATGTTCCATGTTTAGCAATTGTTCATCTTTGTCTGATTCATCTTTTGGTAACCGTGGCAGGCCGCCGCCGCCGCCAACAACGACCAAGCCAAAGTTACGGAGCTTCGCCGGGTGAGAGACAAGCGGCCGCCGCCCATTTTCTGGTCAATCGCGACGGCAGTCCTGCTCGCGGTTACCGCGGCCGCGTTTGCAGCGGCGCCGCTGGGCGGCATTGGGGCACACGCCCAATCGCTGTTTCCCGCCCAGGCTCAGACACAACCCAAGCGACCGAGCCGGCCGGCTCCCTCACCGATTGCAACGGAAGCCAAGACCAACCTCGTCGAATTCGAGAACGCGCCGTTCCCGTTCGACAGCGGCAGCGATCCACGCGGACGCCGGACTGCCTCGCTCGAGAACGAGCGCTACAGCGATCCGCGTGTGCTGTTGCACATCCCGAAAGGTTTCGACATTCGCAAGCCCGGCGTCGTGGTGATCTTCTTCCACGGCCACCGCGCGACCATCAAGCGCGACGTCCTCGACCGGCAGCGCGTCGCCGACCAGATTTCGCTGTCGAATGCGAATGCGGTGCTGGTGGCGCCCCAGTTCGCCGTCAACGCGTCGGATTCGAGCGCCGGCAATTTCTGGACCCCGGGCCTGTTCACGCTGTTCCTCAACGAGGCGTCGGAGCAGCTCGCGATCCTGCACGGCTTTCTCGGCATGGCGCGCGACTTCGACAAGCTCAATGTGGTGATCGTCGGATATTCCGGCGGCTTCGCGCCGGTGGCATGGGCGATCCATCACGGCGGATCGAACGAACGGATGCGCGGCGTGGTCCTGCTTGACGCGCTCTACGGCGAGCTCGACAAGTTCGAGAAGTGGATCATCGGCGACCGCTATCGCCGCTTTTTCGTCAGCGGCTATCTCGGCTCGACGCGCGCCCGCAATCTCCAGCTCCAACAGATGCTCGACAATCGCGGCGTCAAATATCGTATGGCGCTCGACGATCGGATCCGGCCCGGCAGCATCACGTTCCTCCCCGGCCGCAACGGCGAGAACCACCACAGCTACGTCACCAAAGCCTGGACCGACAACCCGCTGGCCGACATCCTGAACCGGCTGCCGGAATACCGGCGCTGACGCGGCCAATCCCGAATTGCAGACGCGTGCTCGTCGGCAGGCTCAGCGTCCCTCGCATTCCCCCGCCGGCGCCGCCACGAACACCCCGCGCTCCGCTCCGATCAGTACGCCGCCGGCGAAGTCGCGCATCCGCGATATGCGCCCGGGGTCGGCGACGCCGGCCGGCGTCAGCGTCACCTTGCCGCCGGCCTCGCGCGCGAGGAACCATCGCTTCCGAGACGTCGCGATCAGCGTGCCGCCGCCGGGCAAGTCGTGGATGCCCTCGGACTGCGCCGGCCCTGTGTCGGCGCCGGCAAGCGTGAGCGTGACCTTGCCGTCATGCTCACGCGCGAAGAACAGGCCACGCTCGGCCGAGATCAGCAGGCCGCCGGCGAAGTCGCGCATCTGAAACGCCTGTCCGGTGTCGGCGGCGCCGGCAGGCGCGACGGTGACCTTGCCGCCCGCCGCGCGCGCCACGAACAACCCATTCCTGGCCCAAATCAGCATGGCGCTCCCAAGCCGCTTCATCTGGAATACGCGGCCGGTGTCGGCGTCGCCCGCGGGCGTGACGGCGAGCTTGCCCCCCTCCGCGCGGCCAAGGAACCATCCCTTCTCCTCGGTGTGGATCAGCAAGGCGCCGTTGGAAAGATCGCCGATCGCGTCCACGACGCCGGTGCTGGCATCGCCGGCGAGCGCGACGGTGAGCTTGCCGTCCTGTTCGCGCGCCAGAAACCAGACGTATCCCTCGATCAGCACACCGCCGCCCGACACGCTGCGCATCGAGCGCACCGGTGCGATCCTGTCAGGGGTGACGGGCGCGACCGTGGCGACAGGGGCGAGCGTGACCTTGCCGCCCTCGGCACGCGCGAGGAACCAGCCCTTGTCGGCCGCAATCAAAACCCCGCCGCCCGGGAAATCGAACATGTAGGCGACACGTCCGGTATCGGTATCGCCGGCCCGCGCCACGGTGAGCTTGCCGTCCGCCTGCCGCGCCCGGAACAATCCTTCCGCAGCTCCGACCAGCACGACACCAGCCAGGTCGCGCATCGCAAACACGGGCCCGGTGTCGGGATTGACGGTCACGACGCCGATCGTGCCGCCCGCCTCTCGCGCCACGAACAGGCCGTTCCAGGCCCCGATCAGCGCGCCGCCTGCGGGCAAGCTTTGGATGCTGAGCACGCGTTCGGCGTCGCGGTCACCACGCACCGGCGTGACCGTGACCTTGCCGTCCGCCGCGCGCGCCAGGAACAATCCCTTCTCGGCGCCGATCAACATCCCGCCGGCGAAGTCCCCCAGGACGGCCACAGGGCCGGTGTCGGCAGCGGCGGCGGCGACACAGACCGGGCGCGGCGCATCCTGCGCCAGCGCCGGCTGCTGCGGAACGACCAGCGGGCCGAAGGCTGCCGCGCAGCACCACGCAAAGCCGCGAATTCTCCGCGCTGCGGTTGCCGCCATGTGAGAAAGCATCAGGTTCCCCCGTGGTTCGGAGCAGGCTGCAGAAGCGTGTCAGCCCGCCAATAGCCATCACATCCTAGCGCGGTTCAGCCGGTGTTGCATCGCCGTGGCGTCCCGTACCAGGGACAAACAATTGGCATTGTCGAGCCTGCCATGCAGCGACAGAGGCATTCGTGGTTGCGAGTGACAGCGCGCTGCTCTCCAAGACCTAAGTATTGGTACCAACGGCCCTGCTGCTTTGGTTTGACAACAAAGCGCGGCAGGGCGCAGTTAATGACAGAGCTACACAAGCTGATTTTTAATGAGGCGCTGCTCGAAATCGAATTCAGAATTGATGACTGCCGAAATTTCACAGACGCTGGGAGGCTTCACATGGAAGTCAACGACGCATCCGGCAATCCAACACGGCAACTGACGCAAGACCAGTACCGCGAGTGGGTGCGCCAATCCGTCTCGGGCGAAATCTGGCGAAAGTTCGCGGCAGCCCTGTCGATTTTCGGAATCACAACGATCTTCGGTGTCTGGACCTTTACGAACAGCGTGATCGAGGATCGGATCAAGTCACAGACCAACAAGCTCCCCGAAGAGGTGAAAGGGTGGATCGGCAACGAGATCACCTATCAGGTCAAGCACAACAAGCTGGTTGATACGGCAGCGAAGCAGACGGTCACGCAACTGACCGAGCAGCGGCTGATCGACACCGAACTACGAAGACTTATTGTCACGCAGTCGCAGAACATCCTCCGCGGCGAAGACCCTTCGCTCCGTGAGCTAGCGCTCCAGCAGGTGCTGCTATTCGGCGAACCCCAGCAAAAGTCCGATGCGATCAGCTGGGTCCTGCAGAACCCAACGCATGCCGGCAGCGTGTTTCAGCTCGCGCTTCGCCAATATCAGCCGCCGACGAATGCCCGCGGCCAAATTCGCGACCAAAATGAAGTCTTGCGCAATGTGCTGGAGCGAGCGCTGAACTTTCGAGGAGAGTTCAACGGCGAGAGCTGGAAGGTGCTTCGAACCATTCTGGCCCAGCAAGGAGGTATTCGCCTGGCCACCGAGTGGGTCCGCACCAGTGAAAATCTCTCCGACAGCCCGCCGCTGCGAGACATCATCCAGGCCATAGCGGAGGTGGGCGGCCTTGGCGCGGGCGAGCAGTTCGTCAGTTGGATTTCCTCGGACCGGCCGGAGCTCATCGTGCTCGGGCTTCACGGCCTCAAAGAACTGAATTTCGGCGACAGCAGCAGTGCTGAGCAGACGAAGCAGCGTCACGGCCTGGCGCGCAAGGCGATCACTGCGAAGGCTCTGGTTGACCGTGAGCCTGAGGGACTATCCGATTTTCTCGGCAGGTCGTTCGACGCCATTCAGGGGCGCGACCATGGCGCGCTTCGGCGATACGCCAGTTCGGATTTGGCGAGCCAGCCGATCAAATCTCTTCTAGCCGCCCTCGCGCGCGACAATCGTGCTGCCTGGGCGCGCGTCCGGCAGTTCACGAGCCCCGACAGCCTCCGCGAATACGGCAAATATGAAAATGACGGTCTTGGCGCCGCGGTCCGTGAAGGCCTGGCGTCGCTTCTCGACGTCGGCCCGACGTCCGCGGATTGGAAATCGCTCATCCTGCCGATCATCGAGGAGTCAAAAGGACTGTGGACCGAGTCCGGCCCGGCACGTCTGCTGGTGAATGCATGGGTGCAAAAGTTGCAACGTGGCGGCGCGCCCGAAGCCAGCGTCGACGTCGTTGCGAGGCTCTTCATCGAAAGCCACCCTAAGCATCAACCGCTTCTGAGCGCGTCGGCCAATTTTGCCAGCTACCGGTTCCTGATAAGCAGTGCGAGCAGAGATGTGATCAATTCATTTCTCGACGGTGCCCCCGCATTCATCGGCACGGCCAATCGCGACCGGGAAACGCAGGACATCTACGACAACAATGAAGCGACGATCCTGTCCGACGTTTTGACGAGAGCGCTTCGCGATCAATTCATGACCGAAGATCGGCTGAGCAAGCTGCGGTCCGGGCTTCAGGCCAAGGGCCCTTACCAGACAAGGCCGATGATATGGTTCACTGCTGTCGCGCAGGCGGCGGGAAAGCAGGACATTCTGGTCAGAATGAGAGACGCATCGATCCGGGAGTCAAACTATCGGCGCGTTCTTGCAGCCTTGGCCGAAGCCATCAACTCCACGGGACCGCCCAAACCAGGAGGCGTATCGCGCCATGACGCCGCCGCGCTGCTCTTCTTGCTCGCCAATCAGAGCTTCTTGAGGGCCCCCGGCATTCAGAGCGCGGCCGAGGCTGCAAATCTCCATCTACTGGCGAGAGACCCCGACAGGTTCAACGACGATCCGCAGATTCTGGCGCGCGCAACAGCGATCGCATCGGAGGCGCGCGCGATGTCCCCGTGGGTCGGCAGACTGAACGATCTGCCGATGCAAAGGATCGATGGAGATCCGGTGCAGTTGACACAGGATGTCATGTGGCTGTCGTTCGAACCTCAGGCCAACCGCCTGCCGCAGGTTTCGATCGACCCCGCCGGCGAGATGAGTGCGATCGTCGTCAGCGGCGATGAACGCGTGCTGGAGCCGGAGATCCAAAATTCATCCGACACATCTCCGGCCATCATCCGAATTACGGACGTCATGCCCGGCACAATGTATCTGCGGCTGAATCTCCAGGCCTTGAGGCAAAGCACCTTTGCCGCGCTTCGCCACGAGGATCTGTATCGTGCCGCCAACATAGAAGCGCCGAAGCCCGGGAGCGACCTTCCGGAGGTCCGGCTCGGATCGACGGTGACGATCCAGACCAGCGGCAACGACGACGTGTGGTTCCGGCTGAATGCAAAATCCGGCACGACCTACGTTCTTCGCACACTCAGGTTGCGCGCAACCAAGTCGGACGATTCCATCGATACTGAAATCGAGGTCCGGAATCCGAGCGACAATCAGAGGCTTTACTCGGATGACGACGGCGGCGGCGACCTCGCCTCGATGATTAGCTTCCGCTCCGACCGGGACGGGCCGTATCATATAAGGGTCAGGAACAGCCAGACAGCGGCC
>CAWAWR010000027.1:0-150000 GCA_963785745.1 uncultured Alphaproteobacteria bacterium | reverse complement strand
TGCCTTCAGCCTGGTCATGGCTAGATCACTAGGTTTCGGGTCTAATCCGACGAACTGAACGCCCTGTTCAGACTCGCTTTCGCTGCGCCTCCGCCTATCGGCTTAAGCTTGCTCGTCAGATTAAGTCGCTGGCCCATTATACAAAAGGTACGATGTCACCCAGAACGAATCTTGAGCTCCATCTGTTTGTAGGCGTCCGGTTTCAGGTCTTTTTCACTCCCCTCGTCGGGGTGCTTTTCACCTTTCCCTCACGGTACTGGTTCGCTATCGGTCGCTGAGGAGTACTTAGGCTTGGAGGGTGGTCCCCCCATGTTCAGACAGGATTTCACGTGTCCCGCCTTACTCGAGGACGAATGCTTGAATTACCCGTACGGGACTATCACCCTCTGAGGTTCCGCTTTCCTGACGGATTCCGGTTGTCTTGCATTCGCCACTGGCCTGGTCCGCGTTCGCTCGCCACTACTAGCGGAGTGTCGGTTGATCTCCTTTCCTCCGGGTACTGAGATGTTTCAGTTCCCCGGGTTAGCTTGAAACCTCCTATTTTATTCGGAAGCTTCATACCTTCATTTGATAACGGAAGTCCGAAGCCTCGCGGCCCCGTTCCCAAATCGACTTGTCTCCAAGTGAATAGATCCAAGCAAATTCGTTCCCGAGACCGAAGGTCTCGGAATTCCGTTATCGAAGGTGGGTTTCCCCATTCGGACATCCGCGGATCAAAGCTTCTTCGCAGCTCCTCGCGGCTTTTCGCAGCGTAGCACGTCCTTCATAGCCTCTCAGCGCCAAGGCATCCACCGAACGCCCTTAAGGCACTTGATCGCTCTCATCATCAATGCCCATCCGCTCGGCAGCGGCCGGGCGATCGTTGCTTTGAACTTGCGTTCTCGGCGAACAGGTCGACCGGTTGGACATTGATTAGAAAGACCAGCTTGTCTTCGGACCGTTCCGACGGCAACTGCGGTCAAGCAATGCCGACATAGCACCGGCGCGACCTCGCCGCGTCGTGGTTTGCACCACGCACGGTTCGATCACGTTCGATGCTCGGAGTAGCGCAATCATTCGCAGCTTTTCAGTCACAAGGACTTCAAGCCGCGAGCGACGCTCGGAGCGATCCTACCTCTTCACGATGTCAGATATCACGCAACCGCATGTTGCCTGTGGGGCATCACGACGGTTGCGGAATTGTTTTTCGACGGACGAGCTTCATGACCCCGCGCTCCACGCGAGAATGGTGGAGCCAGACGGGATCGAACCGACGACCTCCTGCTTGCAAAGCAGGCGCTCTCCCAACTGAGCTATGGCCCCGGCGAGCGCGCAACTGACGTGCAGCAGCGAAGGATGGTGGGCCTGGGAAGACTTGAACTTCCGACCTCACGCTTATCAAGCGCGCGCTCTAACCAACTGAGCTACAAGCCCGGTCCAGGAGCCAGTACCAGCAATCGGTAATCAGTTGATTACTGACCACAGTGACTACCGGTTCCTGATCTAAGGGCTCGTCCGCGAAGAAAGAGAAACGTAGACGGCGGTGTCCCGCCAAATGGGCTCTGACTGAGCCCTGATGTTTCTGAAGAGATCCGATAGCGACGAGCGGATGCTCGCCTCTGAAGGATCATCCTTAGAAAGGAGGTGATCCAGCCGCAGGTTCCCCTACGGCTACCTTGTTACGACTTCACCCCAGTCGCTGACCCTACCGTGGCCGGCTGCCTCCTTGCGGTTAGCGCACCGTCTTCAGGTAAAGCCAACTCCCATGGTGTGACGGGCGGTGTGTACAAGGCCCGGGAACGTATTCACCGCAGCGTGCTGATCTGCGATTACTAGCGATTCCAACTTCATGTGCTCGAGTTGCAGAGCACAATCCGAACTGAGACGGCTTTTTGAGATTTGCGCAGGATTGCTCCATTGCGTCCCTCTGTCACCGCCATTGTAGCACGTGTGTAGCCCAACCTGTAAGGGCCATGAGGACTTGACGTCATCCCCACCTTCCTCCGGCTTATCACCGGCAGTCCCCTTAGAGTGCCCAACTGAATGATGGCAACTAAGGGCGAGGGTTGCGCTCGTTGCGGGACTTAACCCAACATCTCACGACACGAGCTGACGACAGCCATGCAGCACCTGTCTCCGATCCAGCCGAACTGAAAGGCTCCATCTCTGGTGCCCGCGATCGGGATGTCAAAGGTTGGTAAGGTTCTGCGCGTTGCTTCGAATTGAACCACATGCTCCACCGCTTGTGCGGGCCCCCGTCAATTCCTTTGAGTTTTAATCTTGCGACCGTACTCCCCAGGCGGGATGCTTAATGCGTTAGCTGCGCCACTGACAGGCAAGCCTGCCAACGGCTAGCATCCATCGTTTACGGCGTGGACTACCAGGGTATCTAATCCTGTTTGCTCCCCACGCTTTCGCACCTCAGCGTCAGTACCGGGCCAGTGAGCCGCCTTCGCCACTGGTGTTCTTGCGAATATCTACGAATTTCACCTCTACACTCGCAGTTCCACTCACCTCTCCCGGACTCAAGCTTCTCAGTATCAAAGGCAGTTCTGGAGTTGAGCTCCAGGATTTCACCCCTGACTTAAAAAGCCGCCTACGTGCGCTTTACGCCCAGTGATTCCGAGCAACGCTAGCCCCCTTCGTATTACCGCGGCTGCTGGCACGAAGTTAGCCGGGGCTTCTTCTGCGGGTACCGTCATTATCTTCCCCGCCGAAAGGACTTTACAACCCTAGGGCCTTCATCATCCACGCGGCATGGCTGGATCAGGCTTGCGCCCATTGTCCAATATTCCCCACTGCTGCCTCCCGTAGGAGTCTGGGCCGTGTCTCAGTCCCAGTGAGGCTGATCATCCTCTCAGACCAGCTACTGATCGTCGCCTTGGTGAGCCGTTACCTCACCAACTAGCTAATCAGACGCGGGCCGCTCCATCAGCGATAAATCTTTCCCCGTAAGGGCGTATCCGGTATTAGCCCAAGTTTCCCTGGGTTGTTCCGAACTGATGGGCACGTTCCCACGTGTTACTCTCCCGTCTGCCGCTGCCGTATTGCTACGGCCGCTCGACTTGCATGTGTTAGGCCTGCCGCCAGCGTTCGCTCTGAGCCAGGATCAAACTCTCAAGTTTGGATGAGAACTGATCTCGGCTGGTCACTTCACGTTTGACGAGGTCCCACCTTTAATCGTCTGCACAACTTGCGTTGCACCGACGACCATTGGTGTTGACCTGAAACGTGTACCGCCGAAGTCTCGTCCACCGCATCTCTTTCGAAGACTTGCGTCGTCGATCGAAGACGCGGCGCGCAGGGACTCCGCCGTCCACGTTTCTCTTTCTTCCTATTCACTTGTCAAACAGCCCGGAACCGTGGTGGTCCCGCTTCCCGGTAGGCCGGAAAGCCGTCGAAGCCTCATACCTCCGACCGAGGTCGGAAGCTTTTTGACTTGCGTCAGTGAGGAGCTTCGAAGGCGCGCAGTCGCACCGTGTAAAGCGGACGGCGCGCCGTATGAGCCGGTATATAGTCGTGGTGACACACGAGTGTCAACACCTAAGCCAACAAATTAGCGGACTTTCGCGCCGCAGCAAGACAGGCAATTCGGCCGTCGCGACGGGGTGGCGGCCGGAGGGCGGTACCGGCCGGAAAAGGCCCGCTATCCGGGCCCTCGTCACGCCGTTCGGCACTCCTGCCACCTTCGCCGGGTGCCGCACTAGAGCCACATTCCTCGAACCTACTTTGACTTGGCGGGAGGTGTCAGGTCGGGGGATTCGGCACTGGGGGTCGCAAGGACTGCGGCCGCGAGGTGCATCCCGATTTAGCGAGGACGGCAAGGGCCCGGTCCATTGACGGACCGCTCGGACCTCGGCATCGTGCCCGGGGTTCGGGGCATAAAGGCCAGTTGTCGGCCGCGTTTTGGCACTCTTCGTCAGGGTCAGTGGCAAGCCACCCGCGAGTAGCGAGTGGGGGGGTCGGGTCTTGGATCACGGCAAACGGCGCGGTGCATACCGGACGAGCGGTGAGGCCGATCACATCGACCTCGGCCATGAGCCGCCGCTGTCCGTGGACGGGGAAACCAGCAACCTCATCGATCGCCGGCGCGTGTCGGTGCAGTGGTTCAGCGGGACAATTCTGACCGGTCTGTGCGGCGCGGCTCTGATGGGCGGCGCCGTTTTCGCGTCGCTGGACGGACAGAGCAATTTCGCCACCGTTCCCGAACGCGTGCAGCTCGCGCTGCGCGGCTCGAGCGACCGCGCGACGACGGCGCGCAAAGCCGACCGTCTGCCGCCGCCGACCGAGTCCAACGCGCAGCGCCGCGTCATCCGCGACACCCAGACCAGCCGCGTGGGTAACCGCGAGATCGTGCGCGTCCGCGCCTTCGTGCGCGTTGCCGGCAATCTCGCTTTGTCGACCTCCGAACTGTCCGCCAACATCCCCGCCTTCAACCCGATGCGGATGCAGGCGGCCGATGCCCAGCCCGGCGCAGCGCCCGCCGACGAAGCTCCGGGCGCCGAAGTCGACGCCGAGGTTTCGTTCGTCACCGCCGACCTGGCCGGCGTGTTGCCGCGCGCGAAGATCGCGGCGGTGCTGTCGATCGACGACGTCCTCGGCCGCGTCCGCGAAGCCGCCAACTGGACCGGCAGCACGACGCCGCCGTCGCGGCACCTCGCGCCCGAGCTCCCGCGTGGCACGCGAATGGCCTACGCGGCGGAGGGAAATCCGGATCCTTACGCCGGCTTCGAGGCGCGCATCGCCCCGGAAAACGTCACCCTGCTTCCGAAGACGACGCCGCAGAGCACCGGCGGCAACGCCTGGAGCGAGCGCACCGTCGCTGTCCGCAAGGGCGACTCGATCCCCTCCATCCTGCGTGAGCTGGGCGCGCGACCGGACGATATCCGCGCCATCACCAACGTGCTGGGTGCACGCGGCCGTGAAGGCGGCGTGCGGGAGCACAACACGCTGAAGGTCCTGCTGACGCCGACCAGCGATCCCAAGCTCCTGCAGCCAATCCGGGTCGTGATCGCGAACGACAGCGCCATCGAGGCCGTCGTCGCCTGGTCCGATCTCGGCCGCTACGTGCAAGTCGACATCCGCAATCAGGAGACCGAAGTCGCTCGGTCGCGTCCGCAGGAAGAAGAAGAGGACGACGGCCGCGGCGTGCGGCTCTATCAAAGCATCTATGAGACCGCGCTCCGCAATCAGGTGCCGCGTCCGCTGATCGAAGACCTCATCCGCATCTATTCGTATGACGTCGACTTCCAGCGCCGCGTACAGCCCGGCGACTCGTTTGAGGTCCTCTTTGCCGAGGATGAAGGCAGCGCCGACGGCAAGAGCGAGGTACTGCTGGCATCGCTGACGACCGGCGGCGAGACCCGCCGCTACTACCGTTTCCAGTCGGCCGATGACGGCCTGGTCGACTTCTACGACGACACCGGCAAGAGCGCGAAGAAGTTCCTGGTCCGCAAGCCGATCGCCGACGGCATCATGCGGTCCGGCTTTGGCAACCGGCATCATCCGCTGCTGCGTTACAGCAAGATGCACACCGGCGTGGATTGGGCCGCCCCGATGGGCACGCCGATCTATGCCTCCGGCAACGGCACCGTCGAAAAAATGGGATGGGAAGGCGGATACGGCCGCTACATCCGCATTCGCCACGCCAATGGCTACCAGACCGCCTACGGCCACATGTCGGCCTTCGCCCGCAACATGGACGAAGGCAAGCGCGTGCGGCAGGGCCAGCTCATCGGCTATGTCGGCTCCACCGGCCTGTCGACCGGCGCGCACCTGCACTACGAGATCATCGTCAACGGCCGCCACGTCGACCCGATGAAGTTCCGGCTGCCGCGCGGCCGCGTGCTCGAAGGCCCGACGCTCGCAAGCTTCGAGCAGGAGCGCGAGCGTCTCGACAACATGATCACCCGCGCCGGCCCGTCGCGCGCGAACCCGCCGCGCGTGGCGCAGACGTCGGCGCGCTGACGATCCCGCTCAGGCGGGCCGCTATTTCTTCTCGCCCTTCTTCTGGCTGTCCAGCACCTTCAGATCGGGCTTGGACTTGGTCGCATTCGCCAACCGCGCGATCAGCGGCTTCGGCGTGGCGTAAACCTCGGCGAGCACCTTCTGCATTTCCTCTCCGGTGAACGGGTTGACCTCTTGGTTGAGCTTGTCGGCGTCAATCAGCAGATCCTTGTCCTTCATCACGGCGTTGAATGCGTTACGCAGCGCCGCGACCCGATCGGCGGGAACGGCGTCGGACACGAAATAGGGCCGGCCGAGCTCAAAGGCGGTGAACTGAACCGTCAGCACCTTCTTGATCTCCGGATCGTCCGTCAGCTCCATGACCAGCGGAATGTTGGGAATGTCCGGATGCTTCCGCAGGCCCTGCTGGTAGAGGATCGACAGCTCGCCCGACTCGATCCACTCCTTGAGATGCGGCTTCAGGCTCGTCCAAGAGAAGGTGCCGCGGCCGTCGACCTCGCCGCGCATCATGGCGAGGTTCATCTCGCTGCCGCCCGGATAGCCGGCGATGACGCGATATTTGAAGTCGAGCAGGTTGCGCAGGATGTAAGGCACCGTGACGCTTTCCGTGCCGATGCCGGTGCCGGCGACGATCACCTCGGTGCTGCGGGTTTTCAGGTCCTGCCAGGTCTTGACGCCGGTGCGCTTGTGCACGACCGCCACGCTGGTGTCGGTGTTGGCGCTGCCGATCCAGTTGAGCTTCACCGCGTCGAACTTCGCGTTCGAGTGATCGCCCAGCAATGGCTCAAAGGGTATGCCGCGCTGCGGCGCACCGATGTGCAGGCCGTCCCTGTGCGCGACATTGGCGACGTAGTTGGTCATCACCAGACCGCCGCCGCCCGGCATGTTGCGGACGATGATCTGCGGGTTGCCCGGAATGTATTTTCCGATATGCCGCGCAACCAGGCGGGCGTTGACGTCGTAGCCGCCGCCGGCGGAGAGGCCGACATAGAACGTGACGGTTTTGTCCTTGTAGAACTCCGCCGGGCTCTGGGCGAAGGACGGCGTGCTGGCCGCCGCAGCGACGACGCCAAGAACCGCGACCCAACGCGCTGCATGGACATGCATGATTTCGTTCTCTCCCGGGAGATGATCGCCGGCAACGCCGGCCGAATGTGTCGAGCCATTCTATAACGCAAATCCGCCGCCGGTCGGCGACCGGCGGCGGCAAATGGCAGCGTCACGAAGTCGCTTCGGGCCCTTTGACTTTAGGCCGCCACGGCCACCTTGCCGTTGAAGGTCAGGCCCTGCTTGCCGGCGGAGATCGCGACCCGGTCGCCATCCTTTACCGTTCCGGCCAGCACCATCTCCGCGAGTGGATCCTGGATCGACTTCTGGATCACGCGTTTGAGCGGGCGTGCGCCATAGGCCGGGTCCCAACCCTTTTCCGCCAGCCATTCGCGGGCAGCGGGCTCGAGCACGAGCTTGATCTTGCGATCCTCCAGGAGCTTCTCCAGCCGCCGCATCTGGATGTCGACGATCCGGGTCATCTCGTTGCGCTTGAGGCGGTGGAACAGGATGATCTCGTCGATGCGGTTGAGGAATTCCGGGCGGAAGCTCGCCCGCACCACCGCCATCACCTGGTCCTTGACCGCGTCACTGTCCTGGCCTTCCGGCTGATCGACGAGGAACTGCGAACCGAGGTTCGAGGTCATCACGATCAGCGTGTTGCGGAAGTCGACGGTGTGGCCCTGCCCGTCCGTCAGGCGGCCGTCATCGAGCACTTGCAGCAGGACGTTGAACACGTCCGGATGCGCCTTCTCGATCTCGTCGAACAGCACGACCTGATAGGGCCGGCGCCGCACCGCTTCGGTGAGCGCGCCGCCTTCTTCGTAGCCGACATATCCGGGCGGCGCGCCGATCAGGCGCGCGACCGAATGCTTCTCCATGTATTCCGACATGTCGATGCGGATCAGCGCGTTCTCGTCGTCGAACAGGAACTCCGCCAACGCCTTGGTCAGCTCGGTCTTGCCGACACCGGTGGGACCGAGGAACATGAACGAGCCGATCGGGCGATGCGGATCCTGCAAACCCGCGCGGGCGCGGCGTACGGCGGTCGAGACCGCCTTCACCGCCTCCGCTTGGCCGATGACGCGCTTGCCGAGCTGCTCCTCCATGCGCAGGAGCTTCTCCTTCTCGCCTTCGAGCATCTTGTCGACCGGCACGCCGGTCCAGCGCGACACCACCTGCGCGACGTGGTCGGCGGTCACCGCCTCCTCGACCATCGCGCCCTTGCCTTCGCTGCCCTCGACCGCCTTCAGCTTCTTCTCAAGATCGGGGATGCGGCCATAGGCCAGTTCGCCGGCGCGCTGGTACTCGCCCTTGCGCTGCGCGTTGGCGAGCTCGACCCGCAACGTATCGAGCTCGGTCTTGAGCTTCTGCGCGTCGGAGAGCTTGTCCTTCTCCGCCTTCCAGCGCGAGGTGAGATCGGCCGACTGCTTCTCGAGCGCCTTGAGCTCGGTCTCAAGGTTCTTCAGCCGCGCCTTGGAGCCGGCGTCGCTCTCCTTCTTGAGCGCCTCCTGCTCGATCTTGCGCCGCACGATCTCACGGTCGATGGTATCGAGTTCCTCGGGCTTGGAATCGACCTGCATCTTCAGCCGTGCCGCCGCCTCGTCGATGAGGTCGATCGCCTTGTCCGGGAGGAAGCGGTCGCTGATGTAGCGATTGGACAACGTCGCCGCCGCGACGATGGCCGAGTTGGTGATGCGGACGCCGTGATGCGCCTCGTATTTCTCCTTCAGGCCGCGCAGGATCGAGATCGTGTCCTCGACCGTCGGCTCGGGCACGAACACCGGCTGGAACCGCCGCGCCAGCGCAGCGTCCTTCTCGACGTGCTTCTTGTATTCGTCGAGCGTCGTGGCGCCGATGCAGTGCAATTCGCCGCGCGCCAGCGCGGGCTTGAGCAGGTTCGACGCGTCCATGGCGCCGTCGGCCTTGCCGGCGCCGACCAGCGTGTGCATCTCGTCGATGAACAGGATAATGCCGCCGTCCGACGACGTCACCTCCTGCAGCACCGACTTGAGCCGCTCCTCGAACTCGCCGCGATATTTCGCGCCGGCAATCAGCGCGCCCATGTCGAGCGCCAGGAGCTTCTTGTCCTGCAGGCTGTCCGGCACGTCGCCGTTGATGATGCGTTGCGCCAGGCCTTCGACGATGGCGGTCTTGCCGACGCCGGGCTCGCCGATCAGCACGGGATTGTTCTTGGTGCGGCGCGACAACACCTGGATGGTGCGCCGGATTTCCTCGTCGCGGCCGATCACGGGATCGATCTTGCCGTCGCGCGCCGCCTGCGTGAGATCGCGGGCGTATTTCTTCAACGCGTCATAGGCGTTCTCGGCCGACGCACTGTCGGCGGTGCGGCCCTTGCGCAACGCTTCGATGGCGGCATTGAGATTCTGCGGCGTGACGCCGGCGCGGGCGAGGATCTTTCCCGCCTCGCTGTCCTTTTCGAGCGCCAGCGCAAGCAACAGCCGCTCGACGGTGACAAAGCTGTCGCCCGCCTTCTCGGCGATCTTCTGCGCCTGATCGAATACGCGCGCGAGCGCGGCGTCGAGATAGACCTGCCCTGCCCCGGCGCCGGATACCTTCGGGCGCTTGGCGAGCGCCGCCTCCACGGCGGCCAGCGCCTCGCGCGAGCGGCCGCCGGAACGGTCGATCAGACCGGCTGCGAGCCCTTCCGGGTCGTCGAGCAGGACCTTGAGCAGGTGCTCGGTGGAGAATTGCTGGTGGCCTTCGCGAAGGGCCAGTGATTGCGCGGATTGAATGAAGCCGCGCGCGCGGTCGGTGTATTTTTCGAAGTCCATATATGCGTCTCCCTCAGCCTGTCCCTCCGCCCTGTAGGCGCGCGAGGAACACCGTCGATGGGTTGGTCAAAAGTCGGCGGGCCCCGGAGGCACCCGCCTCCCAATATTTAGGAAGCGGGGCCGGGAACCGGAAGAGCGAACCCGATTTTCATTGGTTTAATAGCCGACCGTTCGTTAACTCAGGGCTTCCGCCTGCTGCCAAATTCCCCCTCCCAGGGCGGGGCGTCCGGCGCCTGGCGGTCCAGCGATTCCCGGTATTTGAGGCACCCCCGTAGAAATTGCGGCCATGGCGGGACCGCAATCGAGGGCTCGACCCGCTCGGGCAACAGCGCCCACAGCTCCGGATGATGCCAGCAGAGGTCGTGTCCGCTACTATCGCGGTGCGCGCGGATTCCCGCCCGCAGCCGCTTCACCTCCTCGACCAATTGCTCGCGGTCCATCCGGGCCAGATCGTCGTCCATTTGAAGAACCCACGCTGATAGGTGTCCTTTGGCTTCAGATACGGCAACGCTGCAAAGCATCTATCGGTTTCCCGTGAAGGGCCTGTCCCCCGAGCCACTCCCGCGCGTCGCCCTCACGCCCGGACAGACCGTCCCCGGCGACCGGCTCTACGCCATCGAAAACGGCCCCTCCGGCTTTGACCCAGCGGCACCGAAACATCAGCCGAAGATGCGCTATCTCATGCTGATGCGGAACGAGCGGCTCGCGACGCTGCGCACCCGCTTCGACGACCCCAGCCACACGCTTGTCGTCGACTATGAGGGCCGCGAAGCCGCCCGCGGCGACCTGCGGACCGCCGACGGCCGCGCCGCGATCGAGCGGTTCTTTGCCTCGTTCAGCGCCGACGACCTACGCGGCCCGCCGAAGGTGCTGCACGCGCCCGGCTTCAGCTTTTCGGACGTCGCGGCCAAGGTGGTGTCGATCATCAACCTCGCCTCGGTCGCCGACCTCGAAAACTATGTCGGCGCGCCGATTGATCCGCTGCGCTTTCGCGCCAATCTCTACGTCACGGGATGGCCGGCCTGGCAGGAGCTCGACATGGTCGGCCGCCAAATCGCGATTGGAAACGGCGTACGGGCGAAGATAACCAAGCGCATCGTGCGTTGCGCCGCCACCAACGTCGATCCGGTAACCGGCGCGCGCGACCTCGAAATCCCGACCACGCTGATGAAAACATTCGGCCACGCCGATTGCGGTATCTATGCGCAGGTCGTCACGCCGGGAGAGATCGCCGTTGGCGACAGTTTGAGCGGCTAACCGACGCCGCCGAAAATCCATTGATGCAGAAGCATTTAGCCGCCCATTGAATCCGTAGGGCGAACTCATACCTATGAGTCCAGGCGTGCCGGGCGATCCCCATCCCCCCGATATCCCCCGTCGCTCGGCGACGTAAGCCTGAGGGACCCCGAGCGGTGCAAACCGTCTCGGGGTCCTTTTTATTTGCTCTGCGTTATTTGCTTTGCCGATGCGCGTTGCGCGCCGGGTCGGTTCCGCGGCTGAGCAGAAACACCGCCTGTTCGCCGAACAGATTCCAGAACCACCACGGCACCTTCAGCCTGATCGGCGAGCCCCAGGGATTGAGCGCCACCGACTGCTCCATCCTGGCGCCGATCACCATGCACAGCTCGCGGAAGTCCTTGATGGTGCAGAAATGGATGTTGGGCGAATCCCACCAGGCATACGGCAGGTTGTCGGTCCGCGGCATGTGACCGCCGAACAGGATCTGCAGCCGGATCCGCCAATGGCCGAAATTCGGGAACGATACGATCGCGTGCCGGCCGATGCGCAGCATGTGCTCGAGCACGACGCGCGGCTGGCGCGTCGCCTGCAGGGTCTGCGAGAGGATCACATAGTCGAAGGCGTCGTTCGGATAGTCCGACAGGTCGGTGTCGGCGTCGCCCTGAATCACCGCAAGCCCCTTGGCGACGCCTTCGTTGACGCCCTCGCGCGACAGCTCGATGCCGCGCCCGTCGACGTTGCGCGTCTCCGCCAACAGCCGCAGCAGCTCGCCATCGCCGCAGCCGATGTCGAGAACCTTCGCGCCGCGCTCCACCATGTCGGCGACGACCAGCAAGTCGACACGCGCGCCGCCGGGCATGCGCGCCGCCTCGGCCATGGTGAGATCGCGCTTGAGGCGTGACAGCATCATCGTCGCTGCACGGTGGGAAGCCCACGCGCCCTGGCTGCGCCCTCGAGGAAGCCGCGCACGATGGCGAACAGCTCCGGCTCTTCGAGCAAGAAGGCGTCGTGACCCTTGTCGGTGACGATTTCTGCGAACGACACCCGCGCGCCGCCGGCATTGAGCGCATGGACGATGGCGCGGGATTCCGAGGTCGGGAACAGCCAGTCGGAGGTGAACGAGACCACGCAGAAGCGCGTCGGGCTTTGTTTCCACGCATTGGCGAGCACGCCGTCGTAGTCGCCGGCGAGATCGAAATAGTCCATCGCGCGCGTGAGATAGAGATAGGAATTGGCGTCGAAGCGCTCGACGAACGAGATGCCCTGGTGGCGCAGGTAGCTCTCCACCTGGAAATCGGCGTCGAACGAGAACGTGGGATTGTCGCGATCCTGGAAACGGCGCCCGAACTTCCGGTGCAAGGCCGCGTCCGAGAGATAGGTGATGTGCGCGCCCATGCGCGCGACCGCGAGGCCTTTGCGCGGGTCTTTGCGTTCCGCGAAATAGCGTCCCTTGCACCACTCCGGATCGGCCATGATCGCCTGCCGGCCGACCTCATGGAACGCGATATTCTGCGCCGAGTGGCGCGTCGACGCCGCGAGCGGCAGCGCCGAGAACACGCGCTCGGGATAGCTCGCGGTCCATTGCAGCACCTGCATGCCGCCCATCGAGCCGCCTGCGATCGAGAACAGCGAACCGATGCCGAGATGGTCGAGCAGCATGGCCTGCGCGCGCACCATGTCGCGGATGGTGATGACCGGAAAATCGAGACCCCACGGCGCGCCGGTTTCCGGATTGGTGGACGCCGGACCGGAAGAGCCCATGCAGGCGCCGATGACGTTCGGGCAGATCACGAAGTAGCGCTCGGTGTCGATCGGCCGGCCGGGGCCGACCATCGTGTCCCACCATCCGCCTTTGCCGGTCACCGGATGAACGTTGGCGACGTGCTGATCGCCGGTCAGCGCGTGACAGATCAGCACCGCGTTGGTGCGCTCGGCGTTCAGCGTGCCGTAGGTCTGATAGGCGATCTGAAACGGCGACAGGTCCACCCCGGCGTCAAGCCGAAGCGGCTTGTCCGAACCGAAGCGCACGACGTGGGAATGCGGCTCGTCCGCCTCGCGCAAGCGGTCGGCAGGAGCAAGCACGGCCTCGACCATCTCCGACACCTTGTCAGCCTTCGCCTTTGAAGGCGGCCGGTTAACCATCGGACTGATATTAGCTCAATCGCCTCGCTCAACCGAAGCGGTGGCGGACACGTCATGCCCCGCGGCGCGGGGCAAAGCAGTCGGGGTTAGATAGGGGTCTGCCCAAATCTGTCAATGTTTTCTTTGATTTCGCCCTAACCGGACCCTATCAATGTCCGGCCATCGACCGACCCGACAGCGTGCCCATAGAGCGCAATCATGGCCGAAAAGCCCAATCCCGCAACGCCGTCGCTCACGGACCTGCGCCGCGAGATCGACCGCATCGACGAGTCCATGCACGCCCTGCTGATGGAGCGCGGCGACATCATCGACCGGCTGATTTCCGTCAAGCAGACGCAGGAGAGCGGTTCGGCATTCCGGCCGGCGCGCGAGGCCGACATGATGCGCCGGCTGGTCGAGCGCCACAAAGGCATCCTGCCGCTCGATACCGCCGAAGGCATCTGGCGCGTCATCATCTCGACCTTCACCTACGTGCAGGCGCCGTTCTCGGTTCATGCCGACCTCTCGGCCGGCGACGCCCATGTCCGCGACAGCGCGCGCTTCCACTTCGGCTTCACCGTGCCGTTCGTCGCCCATATGGGCGCCGCCAGCGTGGTCGAGGCGGTGTCGGAATCCAAAGGCGATCTTGGTCTGGTGCCGGCCTTTGCGGTGGCGGGCGCCGGCGCCTGGTGGAGCGCGCTGGAATTCGATTCCGCGCCGAAGATCATCGCGCGCCTGCCGTTCGTCGATCGCGCCGACCATCCGGCCGCGCTGCCGGTGTTCGTGATCTCGCGCGCCGCCCCCGACGCCATGGTGCGCGAGGTCTCGATGTGGAGCGTGCGCGTCGCCGGCTGGAACGCGAAAGCCGCCAAGGCCGTTGCGCCGATCGCAGAAGTGATCGCGGTACCGGACAACGCGTTCGACGGCGCCGCGCTCCTGGTCTCGATCCCGCATGGCGGCGCGCTCGCAGCGGTCAACGATGCATTGGTTAAGGCCGGCGCTACCGTCCGCGCAACGGCCCTCGTCGGGAGCCACGCGACCCGCTATAGGGTCCCGGCAAAGACCCCTTGAGAGCGGCCCCGAAAGCCGCTTTTGAACCTCCCGGCCCCCCGCCTCTACTGAGGGTGGTTGAGACCACTGGAAAGTCTTGGAAAAAGTATTGGAAATGACCGCCAACAGGCCACAACCGCGGCCCGAACCACGCCCTGGCGTGCTCGACCTGGAGCCTTACGTGCCCGGCAAGAGCGGCGCGCCCGGCGTCGCGCGCGTGTTCAAGCTGTCGGCCAACGAGACGCCGCTCGGTCCGAGCCCGAAGGCGATCGAGGCGTTCCGGTCGGTCGCCGACCACCTTGAAGACTATCCCGAAGGCACCGCCCGGCTCCTGCGCGAAGCCATCGGCAAGCAATATGGGCTCGATCCTGCGCGCATCATCTGCGGCGCCGGCTCCGATGATCTCTTGAATCTGATCGGCGACGCCTACCTCAAGGACGGCGACGAGGCGATCTACCCCAAGCACGGCTTCCTGGTCTACCCGATCGCGACGCTGGGCTCCGGCGCGACACCGGTCGTCGCCGAGGAGAAGGACCACACCGCCGACGCCGATGCGATCCTCGCCAAGGTGAGCGATCGCACCAAAGTCGTGTGGATCGCCAACCCCAACAATCCGACCGGCACCTACATGCCGTACGACGAGTTGAAGCGGCTGCAGCGCTCGCTGCCCAAGCACGTCTTGCTCGTGGTGGATGCCGCTTACTCCGAATATGTCCGTCGCAACGACTACGACGCCGGCATCGAGCTGGTCGCGACCTGTGACAATGTCGTGATGACGCGCACGTTCTCGAAGATCTACGGGCTCGCGGCGCTGCGGGTCGGCTGGATGTACGGCCCCGCCCACGTCATCGACGTGATCAACCGCATCCGCGGGCCGTTCAACGTCAACACGCCGGCGATGAAGGCCGCGATCGCGGCGATCAACGACACCGCGCATATGGAAGCGGCGCGCGCCCACAACGAGAAGTGGCTTGCCTGGCTGACCGACGAGGTGCGCAAGCTCGGCCTCAAGGTGACGCCGAGCGCCGCCAATTTCCTCCTGATCCATTTTCCCCGCACCAAGGGGAAGACGGCGGCGGAGGCGGATGACTTCCTGAGCAGCCGCGGCCTGATCCTGCGCCGCGTCTCCTCCTATCACCTGCCCGATTGCCTGCGCATGACCGTGGGCCTCGAGGAGCCGAACCGGCTGGTGGTCAAGGCGCTCGCCGAATTCATGGAGCGCAAGTAAATCAAGTGATGGGGCGCGCATGACGAAGCCACTGTTCGATCGCCTGGCGCTGATCGGCGTCGGCCTGATCGGATCATCGATCGCGCACGCCGCGCGCAAGCAGGGCGTCGTGAAGGAGATCGTCGCGACCGCGCGCTCGGAAGCGACGCGCAAGCGCGTGGTCGAGCTCGGCTTTGCCGACAAGGTCGTCGACAGCAACGCCGAAGCGGCCAAGGGCGCCGATCTGGTGATCGTGTGCATCCCGGTCGGCGCCTGCGGCGCGGTCGCGGCCGAGATCGGCCCGCACCTCAAGGCCGGCGCCGTCGTGTCCGACGTCGGCTCGGTGAAAGGCTCCGTCGTTCGTGACATGGCGCCTCACCTGCCCGCCGGCATCCACTTCGTGCCGGCGCATCCCGTGGCCGGCACCGAATACTCCGGCCCCGACGCCGGTTTCGCCGAGCTGTTCGTCAACCGCTGGTGCATCCTGACGCCGCCGGAGGGCACCGACAAAGCCGAGGTCGAGCGGCTGGCGGCGTTCTGGCGCTCGTTCGGCGCCAAGGTCGAGACCATGACCGCCGACCATCACGACCTGGTGCTGGCGGTGACAAGCCACCTGCCGCATTTGATCGCCTACACCATCGTCGGCACGGCATTCGAGCTGCGCGAGGTCACGCAATCCGAGGTGCTGAAATTCTCTGCCGGCGGCTTCCGCGATTTCACGCGCATCGCGTCGTCCGATCCGACCATGTGGCGCGACATCTTCCTCGCCAACAAGGACGCGGTGCTGGAGATGCTCGGCCGCTTCAGCGAGGACGTCTCCGAGCTGACGCGCGCCATCCGGCGCGGCGACGGCGATGCGCTGTTCAATATCTTCACGGAACGGCGCGCCATCCGCCGCAGCATCGTCGAGATGGGGCAGGATTCGCCGGCGCCGGATTTCGGGCGACCGCATCCGGGATTGCCGGCGGACGGATTGCCGCGGCCGTATGCGGCCGACCGCGACTAGACTCACCTAGAACAGCACCCTGCCCTCCCGCACGCGGCGGTCATCCGCCTCCGCCATCAGGCGCACGGTGTCGGTGAACGACGTGCGGGGCGCCCAACCCAATTCGCTCCGCGCCTTCGAGGCGTCGCCGCACACGATGTCGACCTCAGCGGGCCGGAAGAATTGCGGGTTGACCCGGACGATGACGCGGCCGGTCGCGCGGTCGACGCCGTGCTCGTCCGCTCCGGTTCCCTGCCACGCGATGTCGAAGCCGAGATGGCGGCCCGCCTCGGTCACGAAGTCGCGGATCGAGCGCGTGTGGCCGGTCGCCAGCACATAGTCGGCAGCCGGCACGCGCTGAAGCATCCGCCACATGCCGTCGACATAGTCGCCGGCGAAACCCCAGTCGCGTCGCGCGTCGAGATTGCCGAGCTCCAGCACGTCGAGCTGGCGATGGCGGACCTTGGCAAGCCCGAGCGTGATCTTGCGGGTCACAAAACCCTGACCGCGCATCGGCGATTCATGATTGAACAGGATGCCGCAGACCGTGTGCATCCCGTAGCTCTCGCGGTAGTTCACCGTGATCCAGTGCGCGTAAGCCTTGGCGGCGGCATAGGGACTGCGCGGATAGAACGGCGTGCGTTCGGTCTGCGGCGTCTCCAGCACCTTTCCGAACAATTCGGACGTGGAGGCCTGGTAGAAGCGGATTTTCGAATCGAGCGTCCGCACCGCTTCGAGCATGGCGGTCACGGCGATGGCGTCGACCCGTCCGGTGTAGACCGGCTGCTCGAACGAGCGGCCGACATAACTCTGGCCGGCGAAATTGTAGATCTCGTCGACCCGCGCACGCTCGATCACGCGCAGCGCATTGCCGAATTCCAGAAGCTCGAAATCGACGAACTCGACATCGCCGGCAATACCGAGCTCCTCCAGCCGGGCGAGGTTCGCGGTCGACACGTTCCGCACCGCGCCGACGACGGCATGCCCCTTCTCCAGCAGCAGTCGGGAGAGATACGCGCCGTCCTGTCCGTTAACGCCCGTAATGAACGATCGCTTGGTCACGGCAATGCAACTCCACAACCCGCGTCATCGTGGCATTATGCGACAAAGGAGAGCAAGGCAGACATGACGCTAATCGGCCCCATGACGAGACCCGCCCGCGCGTTAACGCGTGTTTTATGGACGGCATTGCTGCCGGCGTTGCTGCTTCTCGGCGCGCCGCCGCAGGCGTTCGCGCAAGTCTGCGCCGACCCCTCGCTCATGCGGTTCGACGTGAGCAGCAAGATCGTCCGCAGCCGCGTCGGATTTACCCAGGGTTTGGAATTCCGCGACGGCGTGCTCTTCGAGAGCACCGGCAATATCGGCGGCACCACCCAGCTCAACACCATCACGCTCGACGGCAAGGTCACCACGCTGGCCGATCGCGGCAGCAAGGTCTTCGGCGAAGGCCTCACCATCCTCAACGACGAAGTGTTTCAACTGACGTGGCAGGAACGGCAAGTTTTCGTCTACGACACGGCCGGCAAGCTCAAGCGGCAGATGCGCAACCCGCGCGACGGCTGGGGCCTTTCGCACGACGGCAGCAACCTGATGTTCACCGATGGCGGCCCGTCGCTCTACTACGCCGATCCCAAGACGTTCAAAATCGGAAAGTCCGTGACCATCAGGGCGGGCAAGGAACAGGTCGCCGGCGTCAACGAGCTCGAACGCGTCGATGGCAAGGTCTATGGCAACATCTTCACGACGCGTTCGATCGTGCGGTTCGATCCGGAGACCGGCTGCATCGACGCCGTGGCCGATCTCAGCCCGTTGTGGGAGATCATGACACCCGACGAGCGGGCCAGCACGAACTCCTCGGAGAACGTGCTCAACGGCATCGCCTACGACGCCAAGACCGGCCTGTTCTATCTCACCGGCAAACGCTGGAAGGCGATCTTTGTCGGACGGTTCCGCGATCGCAAATCTTGAAGCGCGGGATGATCAGAACAACGGCGGCGCGCGGCCGACCGGGAACGGCCCGAGCATGATCCGGCCGTCCACGAAGCGGAGCGGCACGGTCACCGCCGGCTTGCCTTCGAGCGTGGTGCGCTTTCCGATGGCGTCGAGCCCGACCATGATGCTCGGCCCGGCATTCTTGCGCGCGATGTTGCCAAGCCCCGGCACCAGCTTGTCGAGCTTGTCGAGCGCGGAACCGACGCGCCCCTGCGAGACCATGGCCTCAAGATCGAGCTGCTTGAGCAGATGCTCGATTCCAACCACCGTCATTTGCAACTGGCCGTCGAGATTGCCGCGTTCGGTAAGACCGAGCGTGCCGGAGCTGACGGCGATCATCTCGCCCTGCTGCACGCGCGCGTTGGTGATGTCGATGCGGCCACCGCGCGCCTGCAATTCCCGGAAACGGACCGACCACGGTTTCGGCGCGAAATCGGCAAGCCCGCGCACCGTCGCGGCCACGTCGGCGTCGAGCGGGACCGCAGCGATGGGATGGACCTCCGGCGCAGTCGCGGCCTTCGCACGCAAACCGAGATCGATCACCGGATTGTCGTTGACGGAGCCTTCCGCCAAGCGGCCGTGCAGCTCCAGGTGGCTTGCGTTGAGCACCGTCGCGTTGCCGTGTCCGCCCGCTGCACCGTGAGATTGTCGAACACCAGCGAACCGCGTTGCGGCGCGCGCGGCGTGCCGCGCATGCTCGACTGGCCGAGCGTCCAGTTCACGACATAAGCAGGCGGCTGACCTGGCTCTGCGACCGTCATCGGGCTCTTGAACTCGCCAATCAGCAGGGTCGGCTGGTAGATTTGCGCCAGCATCACCACGCCGTCGCCCGACAGCACCAGTTGCGTACCCTTGCCGCGCCACTCGACGACCGGCTTCATGCATTGCACTTCGATGCGGAACGGAAATCCCGAGATCGACTGCGAACCGCATTCATAGGTGCGGCCGGACTTCGCCTCGCGCGCGCGCCAGCCGGCGATGGCGGTTTCCGCCGCCGACGCCGCGTAGAACCATAATCCGGTCCAGATCACCGCCAACGCGACCAGCAGTGCGAACGGCACAAAAATCGGCCACCGGCGGCGGCGGGGTGCGGAGTACGGATTGAGCATTGTTGTTGCGTTCCTGGACCCGGCTTACAGCGGCTGCGGGCTCCGCGGCGCCTCTCAAGCCGTTGAATGAGGCGTTTGCAAGGAAAAAGTGCAGCCGCGCCCGTACAAAGCACCGTTTGAGTCGGCAGCGACGCTGCCATAACGACTGCGAATGGCGGCGCCGTCGCTCGGAAATATTGCGCAAGATGCCACGATTCACGACTATCTATTTCGGCTTCTGCCGCTCTCGCCGGCTGGCCATGACTGGTGTTTCTGGAACCGCCTTCTGATGGACCCGCTGACTGATCCTGCCGCCGGCGACCTCTGGGTGTTCGGCTATGGCTCGCTGATGTGGCGGCCGGGCTTCGACTATGTCGAACGCATCGACGCCCGGCTGATCGGCGCGCATCGCGCGCTCTGCGTCTATTCCTTCGTGCATCGCGGCACGCCGGAGCGGCCGGGCCTCGTGCTCGGCCTCGATCGCGGCGGCGCCTGCCGCGGCATTGCCTTCCGGGTTCCGGCGGCGAAGCGCGCGGAGACCGTCGCCTACCTGCGCGGCCGCGAGCAGGTGACCATGGTGTATCGGGAATTCATCCGGCAGGTGCGGCTCAAGACCAATCCCGAACGCGTGGTCCCGGCGCTCTGCTACATGGTCGATCGCAGTCATCCGCAATATGCCGGGCGGCTGACACTCGATCAGCAGATCCACCATGTGCGGCAGGGCCACGGACACTCCGGCCACAATCGCGACTACGTGATCGCGACCGTGACCGCGCTCGAAGAGCTCGGCTACCGGGAAACCGAGCTGCATCTGCTGGCGGCGCGGCTCAAGGGCGTGCACGAAGCGCACGGCGCCGCGGCGTCGTCATCCTGACGTGCGCGCGACCGGCGCGGCCTTGATGCCGTTGCGCGCCAGCTCGCGCTCGCCCTCGGCGATGAGCCGCGCCGTCGCGCTCTCGATGTCCTGCTGCAGCCGGGCCGCGAACTCCGGCTTGCCGAGCCCCGGCGCTATCGGGTCGAGGACTTCGGCGACGATGGTCCCGGGATAACGCCGGAACGAGCGGCGCGGCCAGAACAGGCCGGAATTGAGCGCGATCGGGAGACAGCGAATTCCGGTCTCGCTGTAAAGATGGACGATGCCGAATTTGTAGCTCGGCTCGGCGCCCGGCGGCCGGCGCGTGCCTTCCGGAAAGATCACGATCTGGCGGCCGCGGCCGAGCTCGACGCGCGCGCGTTCCGTCATATCGGCCAGCGCCTGCCCGCGACGCCCGCGATCGACCGGAATCATGCTCGCCTTCCAGCAATACCAGCCGAAGAACGGAATCCATTGCAGCTCGCGCTTGAGGATGAAGGCGGGGTCGGAGAACACCCACAGCAGCGCGAAGGTCTCCCACAGCGACTGATGCTTGGACGCGACCAGCAGCGCGCCGGGCGGAATTTTCTCCAGGCCGCGGTATTCGACCTTGATGCCGCAAACGGCGCGCAACAGCCAGTTGTTGGTGCGGCCCCAGGATTGCGCCAGCCTGACGATGGCCATGCGCGGCAGCACCAGCGTGGGGATCGCGATCAGGAAGTGCACGAGCAGATTCAGGTAGAACAGGACGTTGAAAATGGCGGATCGAAGGATCAGAAGCACTGAGCAGGTCCTGTTTCACGCATGACGCGGCGGCGCCGCACTGTCTGAAATGATATTACCCCGGCGGGCAAGGTGGTTGCCAGCTTGGCGCTCGTCAATCCGACACGCCCGCGCCGGGATTCAACTGCATCCGAACCTGCGAGAACACGAATTTCAGGTATTCGAGCAGGATCAGCCGCGCGGTTGCGGCGCTCGACCACCACGGTTCCGATCGCAGCTTTTCGGACAGCACCGGAAACGCGATCAGCGTCACGCCCGGAAGCTGATGACCGATTTCCGCCATGGCGCGCGGCATGTGGTAGCCCGAGGTGACGACGATCAGCGACCGGATGTTGCGCTTCTCCGCCCACTTGCGGGTCTCGATCGCATTGCCGAGCGTGTTCAAGGAACGATCGAAGTCGACGCAGCAGCGCAGGATGGATTCGAACTCCGGATGCAGGCGCGAGATTTCGCTGGCATTGGTGGAGCGATTGGCGCCGCTGATCAGAAGCCGCTGCCCGCGCTTGACCGCCAGGAGCTCGATGGCGTCGACGACCCGCGAGGCGCCCCCGGTGAGCGCGACGATGCCGTCGGCGTTGCGGTCGAGCTTGATCTCTTCGGTCGGTACCACCGAAACGAACCAGATGAAGCCGAGCCCCAGCAGCAGGAGCGCGCCGGCGCACAGCACGACCGTCACGCGGACGAGGCGGCGAAGCAGCCGACCGGACTCATGACCGGACGCTGGCGGCGCGGAAGCGCCACCACGACGGTCACCGGTGCTGGGCCCGATTGTCGGCATGCTCTCCACCCGCTGCGACCATAAAGCATGACCCCGAACAGTGGGAACCGGTTTTCGGAAAAGCATGCCCTCGGGCTCGACCCGAGGGGTCATGCGCCGGCAAAGCCACCGGTTATTGGATGGCTTCGAGCGTCCGATTGACGGTGGCCCGCGACGTCAGGGCGGCCACAAAGGCGATCAGGACGACCTGGCCGATGACCGCGACATAGCCAGCAATCCCGATCGAAAATGTCCCGAACAAGGCCATGAACTGCTGCGCCGCCGCCGTGCCGAGCAGCCAGCGGCTGGCGAACTCGACCAGCGCGAACAACGCCAGCGCGCAACCGCCGCCGATGGCGCCGCCCTCAAAACCAAGCCGCAGGAAGCGGCGCTGGAAGTGTCCGGCGATGAAGCCATTCTTCGCCCCGATGAAGTGCAGGACCTCGATGACGTTGCGGTTGGCCACCATCGCACCACGGGTCGCGAACACCACCGACAGCACCGTCGCCAGCAGCATCAGGGCCAGCAGCGCGATCCCTCCCAACAACGTCGCGTTCGACATCGCGCGCATCCGGTCGACGAAGTTGCGATGGTCGTCGAGACTTGCGGGCGGCACCGCCTCGGCAAGCAGCCGGCGCAACTCGGCGAGATCGGGCGTGGCGTCGCCTTCGAGACGCACGACCACGATGCGCGGAACCGGCAGGTCGTCGAGCTTGAGCCCGGCGCCCAGCCAAGGCTCCAGCAGCCGCGCCGATTCGTCGCGCGAATAAGCCCGCACGTCGGCGACGCCGGGAAGCTTCCGCGCCAGCTCGGCGGCCCGCTGCACGTCGGCTTCGATATCCCGGCCGGCCGCGTTGCGCACCTGGATAGTCACCTCGCGCGCGACTTCCGATTGCCAGTCGCCGGCGGCGGAATGCACCAGCATCACCGCGCCGGTCGTCAGCGACGACAGGAACGTCATGATGGCTATGACCGCGATCAATGCGCGGCCGCCGATCGTGTTGTCGGGAACGATCGGATTTTCGTAACGCGGCAGTTCGGCGGCCGGCGCCTCCGCTTGCGCCAGCGGCGCTTCGTCATACGCGTGCACATCGCGATTGTCGTCAATCGTAGACATGCAACCGCCCTTCATGCAGCACGAGCCGGCGGGCGTCGTACTGATCCATCAGCGCGATGTCGTGGGTGGCGATCACCACCGATGTCCCGGACTTGTTCAACTCGACGAACAGCCGCAACAGGCGCTGCGCCAGATTCGGATCGACGTTGCCGGTCGGCTCGTCGGCGAGCAGGAGCTGCGGGCGCGCAATCACGGCGCGCGCAATCGCGGCGCGCTGCTTCTCGCCGCCCGACAGCACCGGCGGCAGCGCCGACATGCGCTCGCCGAGACCGACCCATTGCAACAGTTCCACCACCTCCTCGCGGAAGCTGTCCTCGCTGCGGCCGATCACGCGCAGCGGCAGCGCCACGTTCTCGTAGGTGGTCATGTGATCGAGCAGGCGAAAGTCCTGGAACACGATCCCGATACGGCGGCGAAGCGTCGAGAGCGCGTCCTTGCCCAAGGTGGCGATGTCGTGACCGAACAGCGTGACCAGGCCGCGCGTCGGCCGCATCGACAGGAACAAGAGCCGCAGCAGCGACGTCTTGCCGGCGCCCGACGGGCCGGTCAGGAACTGGAACGAATGCGGCTCGATGCGGAACGAGAGGTCGCGCAAGACCTCCGTCCCCAGCCCATATCGCAAACCCACATTCTCGAATCGGACCACGTGCTGCTCCGAGCCCCACCCGTGCCGAGCGTCCCAATTCGCCGGTTATAGCAGCGGTCGGGCCTTTCGCCCCCTCCGCCGTCCAGGCGATCAACGGATTGCACAGCAAGGACTTTATCGCGCCATGCCCCGGGACCGACATGGTTTCCGGTCCGTTAACGGTCGCTTGTTACCGTCCGGTTTGGACCCGCGGTGTAGCCTTGATTCGCCGATGCTGATTGTCTGCCCGAACTGCGCGACCTCTTATCAGGTTGAGCCGTCCTCGCTTGGCGCGACCGGCCGGTCGGTCCGTTGCGTCCGCTGCAAGAAGGTCTGGTTCGCGTCCAATACCGAATCCATGGCGGCCATCGCCGCATCCCATCACCAGGATATCGCTGCCTTTTCGACCGCCGGTGCCGGCATGTCCGAGCCACCGGTCGACGACGCGCCAGCCGGATCGGCCATGGACCAGGCTGCTGCCGAGGACCGTGACGATCGCGGCCCGGCCCCGCTGCCGGAGCCCGTCGACTATCAACTTCCGCCCGAGGAGCCGCCGGCGGTCGTCGAGGACGCCCCGCCATTGGCGCCGGCCGACCAGGAGACCCCACCGCCACCCGCGGCCGAAAATACCCCCGAGGACATCGAATCGGTGGCCGCGCGCCGGCTCCGGCGGCCGCCGCCACGCGCCAGGTCGCGCTGGCCGATGCCCGGATGGGGCACCGCGATCCTCCTGCTGATCACCATCAATATCGGTCTGGTCGCCTGGCGCGTCGATATCGTTCGCCTGCTGCCGCAAACGGCTTCGATCTATGCCGCAATCGGCTTCGACGTGAATCTGCGCGGCCTTGCTTTCACCGAGCTGGTCACGCGCAAGGAGACCCAGGACGGCGTCCAGATGCTAATGGTCGAAGGCGTCATCAAGAGCAATTCGAGGCAAACGACGGACGTGCCGCGGCTCCGCTTTGCCGTGCGGAACGCGAAAGGGCTCGAGATCTACACCTGGACGGCGGTGCCGGCGCGCAATCAGATCGCGCCCGGGGCCACCATGCCGTTCCGCACGCGTCTCGCCTCGCCACCGCCCGACTCGCAGGCGGTGCTGGTGCGATTTTTCAACCGGCGCGATCTCGTCGCCGGAGTACAATGAGGTAAGCGATGGCACGCATTTTAGTCGCCGAGGACGAAGAAGGCCTCCGTAGCCTGGTGGCGCGCGCGCTGGCGCAGGACGGGCACGCGGTCATGACCGCGAACGACGGCGCCGAGGCGCTCGACCTGCTCACGCGCGAGCAAGGCGCATTCGAATTGCTGCTGACCGACATCCGCATGCCGATCATGGATGGAATCGCGCTCGCGCTGGCCGCAGCGCGGGACCACCCGCATGTCGCGATCCTGCTGATGACGGGATATGCCGACCAGCGCGAGCGCGCCTCCGGGCTCGACGCGCTCATCCACGACGTGATCGCCAAGCCGTTCTCGCTCGCCACCATCCGCGGCGCGGTGAAGGATGCGATTGCCGCCGCGTCGGCGCGGCGGGTGCACTAGCCGTCCAGAGCAATTTCAGCGGATATCGCGCAGCAGCCGCTCGATATATTCGAGCTCGAGCTGTGGGCGGAAGCTCTCGCCGAAACGGCGGCGCAGCTCGTTGAGGATTTCCTCGGCGCGGCGGCGCGCCGGGAAGCACTTGGGATCGTCGGTATTGAGACAGGTGTTCGGCAGCGCCGAGTCGTCCCAGCGGCCGCGCGTCGGCCGACCCAGCGGATCGGTATTCTGCTGCGCGCGGTCCTGACCGCGGCGTCCGGGCTGGCCGGGACCTTGTCCGTTGCCCTGCTGCTGTTGCATCGACTGCGCGAGGCTCTGCGCGCCGCGGCGGAGCGCCTCAAGCGCACGACCCTGTGAATCCACCGCGCCGTCGGCATCGCTGTCGCCGAGCTGGCCTTCCGCGTCGCCCATGTCCTTGCCGGCACGACCGAGCTGCTGCATCTCTTTATCGCCCGGCTGGCCGGGTTGCCCGAGGCCACGCTTGCCCAGCTCTTCGAGCAGCTTGTTGAGTTGCTCGCGCAGCGCCTGCTGCTGGTCGCGCAGCTCGCCCATGCCTTGCTCGCCCGGCTGGCCTTCCTGACCCTGCTCACCGGGTTCCTGGCCACGCTGGCCCTTTTGACCCTGCTGGCCTTTTTGGCCTTTCTGGCCGCGCTGTCCCTGTTGACGGCGCTGGTCCTGGCCCTGTTCGAAGGTGCGGTCGCGCAACTGCTGTTGCCGGCGGATCATGTCGCCGAGCTGGTCGAGCGCCGAATTCATCTCGTCGTCGCCGTCGTCGCCCTGCTGGCCCGGCCGCGCCATCTGCAGGTTGTTCAGCATCTGGGCGAGCTCATCGAGCATCTTGCGCGCGGCGTCGCGCGAGCCTTGCCGCGCCGCCTGCTCCATGCGGTCGAGCATGCTCTTGAGATCCTGCGGACTGAGCTGGCGCGCATTCGGATCGAGCGGACGCTGCGCCTGATCCGGATTGCGCTTCATCTGTTCCGCCAGCGCCTGCAGGAAGCGATCGACCGCCGCCCGCAGCTGATCCATCAGCTTCTTGATCTCTTCCTCGGAGGCGCCGCGTTCCAGCGCCTGGCGCAACGCCTCCTGTGCCGCCCGCAGCGCCTGCTCGGCATCCGAGATGTTGCCGTCCTCCAGCGTGACGGCCATGTCCCACATCCGCGCGACCACGTCGCGCAACTGGTCGTCGCTCTTGGCGCGCGCCAGCTGATAGAAGATCGACCGCAAGCCGAGATAGACGCGGCTCTCGATCTTGAACAGCTCCGGCGCCCAGGTGAGCGCATCGAGCGCTGTGAGCACAAGCGCCTGCGCGTCGCCGTCGAGCGCCAGATTGCGCCGCTGCTCGATCAAGGAACGCGCCACCGGATTGGTGAACGCCCGCTCCGGCAGCCGCAGATCGACCGGATCGGCGGTTCCTTCGTTGCCGCCTTCGTCGCGCGCCACCAGCGTCATCGACACCTCGGCGCCGGCCCAGGGATGCTCGTTGATGTTCTTGGTAGTGCGTCCGACGCCGTTCTTGGTGCGCGCCTGCGGTAGCGACAGCGTGAACTCGGGCGCCTCGTACAGTTTGCGCGGCGGATGACCGTTGGTGCCCCGTCGCGACATAAGATTGAAGATCGCCTGCGCTCCCACGACGCCGTAGTCGTCCTCGAGCTTGTAGGAGAGCTGCAGGCCGTTAGCCGTCGTCTGTGGCTCGCCGGTGAGCGTAATCGTCGGCGGACGGTCGGGGATGGCGGTGAACTGCCACGTCAGATCGCTCGCAGCGCGCACAGTGGCGGCACCGTCGCGTTCGACGATGAAGCGCCGCTCGGTCGCACCGCGCGCCGCCGGCTGGCCGGACGTTTCCGGCTCCGTGAGCCCGCCGGTGGTGGATACGTTGAGATTGACCTGACCGCTGGCGCGGATGACGAGCGTGCTGCCGGCGGGCACCGCGATCGGTGCGTTCGCGGCCTGCATCGGTTCGCCCGGCCGCAAGCCTTGCAGGATCAGCGGCGGCTTCGCCGTGTAAGGCGGCGGGCTGATCCAGGCGTCGATCCGGAAATTCGCGGGCGTGATCGCGCCCTGCCAGTCGAAGGCGGCTTGCACGCGCTTCATGCGGTCGCCGCCGGCGACGAAGAACGTCGCGATCACCGCCATCAGCACCAGCGCGCGCACCGCCATCGGATCGCGCGCCGCGACCCGCGGCATCGGAAGTCCCGCCCGCAATGTCTTCGCGGAGCGCAGCGCGCGTTCGATGTGCGCGCGCCACAGGGCGACGGCATGGCCGTCCTCAGTCTCGCCGGCGATCTTGTCGGAGATCGTCGTCGCGGGCCGATGGGTCAGTCCGGAATTGCGGTCGAGACGGCGGAGCTTGTCGGTCCGGCTCGGCAGCCGCATGCGGAGCAAGGGCAGCAGCGCGGCCGCGGCGATCAGGCAGAACACGCCAAGGCCGATGGCGCGCCCGACCGGCGGCAGCCACAGCCACAGCCCGAGCCATGACAGCACCAGGAACAACCCGGCGGCGGTCGCGATCGAGGCCAGCGCCGGCCACAGCCGCTCCCACAGGATGCTCCAGCGTGCCCGGCTGAGGGCACGGTCGAGCATCGCCTGGCCGCCTTCGGCGGGGCGCGTCTCGATCTTGGCAACGGTGCCGGGACCTTCGCTCAAACCCATCTCCAGCAAGGAGAATCTGCGCAAGTTTCGATCATATCACGCATTAGGACCGCCGCCACGGGGCAAAAGGAGGGCAGCCACAGATCAAAACGACGGCATTGACCTTAAGTTCAGGTAATACTCATAGCCACGGCGGCAAGCGGTCCATCGCGATCAGCGCCTCGACCTCTAGGCGCGGCCGCACCAGCGCCCATTCGCCTTCCCGCACAAGCACTTCCGGCACCAGCGCCCGGGTGTTGTAGGTGCCGGCCTGGGCCGCGCCATAGGCGCCGGCGGTCATCACGGCCAGGAGATCGCCGGGCTTCGGCTCCGGCAGCTCGCGGCCGAGGGCCAGGAAATCGCCCGATTCACAGACAGGTCCCACCACGTCCGCCACCAGTCGCCAGTCGTCCTGCGCCGGCCGGCGCACCGGGCGGATGTCGTGATGCGCCTCGTAGAGCGTCGGGCGGATCAGATCGTTCATGCCAGCATCGACGATGACGAAGTTCTTGGCCTCGCCGCGCTTCACGTAGAGGACGCGCGTGACCAGTATCCCGGCATTGCCGACCAAGAGCCGCCCGGGCTCGAAGATCAGCGTGCAGTCCAGCGCGCGGGTCGCGTTCTTGACCATCGCCGCATAGGCCTCCGGACGCGGCGGCGGATCGTTGTCGTCGCGGTAGGGGATGCCGAGACCGCCGCCGAGATCGACATGCGAGATCGCGTGACCGTCGGCCCGCAAGGTGTGGACGAATTCCGACAGCAGCGCGAACGCGTCGTTGAACGGCTGCAGGTCGGTGATCTGGCTGCCGATGTGCATGTCGACGCCGGCAACCTTCACGCCTGGCAGCTTCGCCGCGCGGCCGTAGACCTCGCGCGCGCGGCTGATCGGAATCCCGAACTTGTTCTCGGCCTTGCCGGTCGCGATCTTGGCGTGCGTCTTCGGATCGATGTCGGGATTGACGCGCACCGAGATGTTGGCGACGCGCCCTTTGCCCTGCGCGATCGAGGCCAGCAATTCCAGCTCCGGCTCCGATTCGACATTGAGGCAGAGAATTCCTTCATCGACCGCGAGCGCAAGCTCCTGCGCGGTCTTGCCGATGCCGGAGAACATGATCTTGTCGGGCGCGATGCCGGCGGCGCGGGCGCGCTTGAGCTCGCCGCCGGAGACGACGTCGGCGCCGGCGCCGAGCTTCGCCAGCGTGCGCACCACCGCCTGGTTGGAGTTCGCCTTCATGGCGTAGCAGACGAGCGCCTTCACGTCGGAGAAGGCGCCGGCGAAAACGCGATAGTGCCGCTCCAGCGTCGCGGTCGAATAGCAATAGAACGGCGTGCCGACCGCCTCCGCGAGCTTGGCGATATCGACCGCCTCGGCGTGCAACACGCCGGACCGATAGTCGAAATGATGCATCGGAATGCTCGGTAGCTTATTCGACAAGCCAGTCGAGGATGAAGGGCTGGCGCTGTTTGGAAGGCGGAGGCGCGATCGCTTTGCCCTCCCGGTCGACGCTGACTTGTCCATCCGCCGGCGCTAGTCCGGCGGTACCCGCCGGCGCGGGCTGCGCATACTGCGCGGCGCCGGGCGGCGGATCGAGCGGCCCCTTCCGCCCGCAGGCCGAGGCCGACAGGCAGATGGCGGCGACAACGACGCCGACGGCCGCGGAACGGGCCCATCCCGTGGACGGAGAATTCGATCAAGCCACCACCCCTTTTATTATCGGCACCATAGCAGATCACCGCGGCGAGAGCATGGCGAAAAATGCCGCCGTCACCCGGTTTCCCGGGCCAAAGCCTTGAGCCACCGGTTGGCTTCCCGCCGCACGTTTTTCGGGGCGGTCCCCCCGTAGCTCACGCGGCTTTTCACCGAATTGTCCGCCGACAGGACCTCATAGACCTCCTGCGTGATGCGCGGCTCGATCGCCTGCATGGCGTGCAGCGGCAGGTCGTGCAGCGAGACGCCGTCGGACGCCGCCCTGGCCACGATCCGGCCGGTAACGTGGTGCGCGTCGCGGAACGGCATCTTCAAGGCATTTACCAGCCAGTCGGCGAGATCGGTTGCGGTCGAATAGCCTCCGTCGGCGGCGGCGCGCATGCGCGTGGCGTCGGGCTGCATGTCGCGCACCATCCCGGTCATCGCGGCGAGGGACAACATCAGGGCGGAGAGCGCGTCCATGGCGCCTTCCTTGTCCTCCTGCATGTCCTTCTGGTAGGCGAGCGGCAATCCCTTCATCACGATCAGCAGCGCCTGCGACGCGCCGATAATGCGCCCGGTCTTTGCGCGCACCAGTTCGGCGGCGTCCGGATTGCGCTTCTGCGGCATGATCGAGGAGCCGGTGGTGAAGCGGTCGGACAACAGCAGCAGTCCCGCCAGCGGCGAGGCCCAGATCACGATCTCTTCCGCGAAGCGCGACAGATGCACGGCGGTGATCGACGCCGCCGACAGCGTCTCCAGCACGAAGTCGCGATCGGAGACGGCGTCGAGCGAATTCGCCATCGGCCGGTCGAAGCCGAGCGCCTCCGCGGTCATGTCGCGATCGATCGGGAACGCGGTGCCGGCGAGCGCGGCGGCGCCGAGCGGCGATTCGTTGAGGCGCTTGCGCGCGTCCTTGAAGCGGCTGCGGTCGCGCGCCGCCATTTCGACATAGGCGAGCAGGTGATGGCCGAAGGTGACGGGCTGCGCGGTCTGCAGATGCGTGAAGCCCGGCATCACCGTGGCGGCGTGCGCCAACGCCTTTTCGGCCAGCGCCTTCTGGTAGCCGGCGAGCGCGGTATCGATCGAGTCGATGGTGGCCCGGATCCAGAGCCGGAAGTCGGTCGCCACCTGGTCGTTGCGCGAGCGCGCGGTATGCAGCCGACCGGCCGCCGGACCGACCAGTTCCGCGAGCCGGCTCTCGACGTTCATATGGATGTCTTCGAGCGCGCGATTGAAAGTAAACGTGCCGTTCTCGATTTCTGACAGGATCGTGTCTAGACCGTGAGTGATCTTGGCGGCATCGTCGGCCGTGATGATGCCTTGTTTGCCGAGCATCGCCGCGTGAGCCTTGCTGGCGGCGATATCCTGCCGGTAGAGGTGCCGGTCGAAATCGATGGAGGCGTTGATCTCCATCATGACCGCGTCGGGGCTGTCGGCGAACCGGCCGCCCCACATCTTGTTGCTCATGACACGTCCACCGAGGTTCAACCGACGATGACCAACGACGCGGCCCAAAGCCCCGCCAAACGGCGGCTTTCGCTGATCCTGGCCGGCGGTATCGCCGGTGTCGCGGTCGGGCTGGCGGGGGTATACGGGATCAACCTGTTGCTAGGCAATGCGCCCGTCGATCCGGCCTGCCGGCCGGCCATCGAGACGGCCCGGCAGGTGGCGCCTTTCGCCAGGGGCGAGGTCGCCGCCATGAACGCGGCCAGCCGGCCGATCCGGCTTCCGGATGTGACGTTCCGCGACGGCAAAGGCGCCGAGCGCCGTCTGTCCGACTGGCAAGGACGCATGGTGCTGTTCAATCTGTGGGCGACCTGGTGCGTGCCCTGCCGCAAGGAAATGCCCGCGCTCGACGAATTGCAGGCGAAGCTCGGCGGCGACGACTTCGAGGTCGTCGCGGTCAATATCGACACGCGCGATCCAGACAAGCCACGCGCCTGGCTCAAGGAGGTCGGCATCGACCGCCTCGCCTACTACGCCGATCCGGCTGCGAAGGTTTTCCAGGACCTCAAGCAGGCCGGCAAAGCCTGGGGCATGCCCACGACCATCCTGGTCGACGGCGCGGGCTGCGAGATCGGGACGCTGGCGGGGCCGGCGGAATGGGCCAGCGACGACGCGATCAAGCTCGTCAACGCGGCGCTGGGGCGGGCGAATTAGCTTCGCGTGTGATCTTGGTCCGAAAACCGGTTCCCAGTTTTCGGAATCATACGGTTTAAGCTGAAATATCGATGTTTCCGCCGACACCGGCGGCGACGTTGGCGAGACGGTTGAGGTTTTCCTGCGCGGCCTCGATCACCTGCACGACCGACTTCGCGGCGTCCGCGTTCATCTTCAGCATCTTCGCGGCGAAAGCCATTTGAACTTCCGCGGCCTTGGCGCCAACGAATGCGGAGGCAAGTGCAGCCGTGTCCACTCTCTAAACCCCTCTACGCGACACATGTCGCAAGCCGCTCACGCCTTGTTCTGCGCGGCCTTCAGGCGATTGATCGCTGCCTGCTGCGCATTCGCGACCAGTCCGCTCGTGTTGTTGTACTGCGCGCTGGCAAAGGCGTTGACGGCGACCTGGCCCTGTTCGAGGAACTTGGCCGCCATTTGCGCGCGCTGATTTCGCCACGCCTGCGCGTATTCCCACGTGCTGGCGCGCGGAACCCAATTGAATTTCTTGCCGATGCCGTTCATCACCCAACGTCCCACCCGGACGATAGGTCGGCGCGGTTAAAAGAATGTGATCGCCTCGGATCGCCCCTCGGCGCGACGGCCCTTGACGGCATGCGCTTCCATCCCTACACTTAACTACATGGTTAAGTATCAACAAGCCGCGCTGGACCGCACCTTTGCAGCGCTTTCCGACCCGACCCGACGGGCGCTTCTGGCCCGCCTGGGGGAGACGGACGGCCTGTCGGTCAGCGAATTGGCAGAGCCGTTCCCGATATCGCTGCCGGCCGTGATGAAGCACCTCGACGTGCTGTCCGACGCCGGTCTCGTCATACGGAACAAGAGCGGGCGCACCGTGAGTTGTCGGCTCAAGGCGTCGCCAATGGAAGACGCCATGAATTGGCTCACGCGCTACCAGCGCTTCTGGACCAAACAACTCGATCGCCTTGCAACATATGTTGAGGAGCAGTCATGTCCGCCGCCGCCAACCCAAGTTCCGCCACCGGTGCCGCCGTCAAGCCCAGCCTCACCCTCAAACGTCGTCTCAATGCGCCCCCGCAAGCCGTCTACACCGCGTGGACCGACCCGAAAAAGCTAGTGCACTGGTTCGGACCCGATCAGGGACCGGTGACGAAGGCGGAGACCGACGTGCGCGTCGGCGGCCGGTTCCATGTTGTGTTCCATTCCGAAGACGGCGAGGAGCACGATGTCAGCGGCACCTATCGCGAGGTGGTTCCGAACGAGAGGCTTCAGTTCACCTGGGCTTGGCGGACCATGCCGGAACGCGAGTTGCTGGTGACGGTTATCGTCAAGCCGGACGGCGAGGGCTCGCTGCTGACGCTGATCCACGAGCAGTTCTTCGACGAGCCAGCCCGCGACCGCCACGAATACGGCTGGAACGGCTCGCTCAACAAGCTCGAAAAAGCGCTCGCGTAAGAACCGAGAACAACAGAACCCTGAACGGAAAACGCCGGAGGATGTCATGTTGAGTCCCGATCGCAACACCCCCCATCGCGTGGTATCGCGCGAAGAATGGCTCGAAGCGCGCAAGGCCCATCTCAAGAACGAGAAAGCGCTGACGCACCTACGCGATCTCGTGAACGAAGAACGCCGCGCGTTGCCGTGGGTGAAGGTCGAGAAGGAGTATGTCTTCGACACCCCGGCCGGAAAGAAGACGCTGGCCGAGCTGTTCGGCAACAACAGCCAGCTTATCGTCTATCACTTCATGTGGCGGTGGGATCTCGGCCAGGGCTGCGACGGCTGCTCGTTCCTGTGTGATCACGTCGACGGCGCCAACCAGCACATCAAGCACCACGACGTGACGTTCGTCGCGATCTCGCGCGGCAAGCTCGCGGACCTGCAAGCCTACAAGAAGCGCATGGGCTGGCAGTTCGACCTGATCTCATCCTACGGAAGCGACTTCAACTACGACCACCATGTGTCCTTCACCAAGGAAGACATGGCTTCCGGCGAGCTCACCTACAATTTTGAGAAGATCGACGCGAAAGACGGCTACGAGGAGCTGCCCGGCATTAGCGTCTTCTACAGAGACGCAGCCGGCGACATCTTCCACACTTACTCGTCATATGCGCGCGGCGGCGACATTCTGATCGGCGCCCATAATTTTCTCGATCTCACGCCGAAGGGCCGGAACGAAGCCGGTACGATGAATTGGATGAAGCGCCACGACGAGTACGAGACCGACGGAACGTCCTGTTGTCATTCATAACGAGCCGTAAGGACGGTAGCGCGCCTTCCTGTTGCCATCCTGACGGGTATCGATATTACGTCTTTTCCAAGCCAGCGATCGAAAGGATCACTCCCATGTCGTATGTCGACGGATTTGTAGTGCCGGTGCCGAAGAAAAACGTGAAGAAGTACATGGCGATTGCCAAGGTCGCCGCGAAGGTCTGGAAGGACCACGGCGCGATCGACTATTGCGAGGCGGTCGCCGACGACGTGAAGCCCGGCAAGTGGACGTCGTTCCCCCGGAGCGTGAAGCTCAAGAAGAACGAGACCGTGATCTTCTCCTACATCACCTACAAGTCGCGCGCGCATCGCGACAGCGTGATGAAGAAGGTCATGAGCGACAAGCGGCTGGCGGACTTCATGCAGGACCCCAAGAAAATGCCGTTCGACGGCAAGCGCATGATTTGGGGTGGTTTCAAAGCCGCCATCGTGAGGTAGGTCCCGCCGTCGCCCGCGCCCCACTAGTGCCCCGCTTCCGAAGTTCGTGATATATCGCGGCACCCCCCGACACGAACGTCGGAAGCAAAGGGGCACTAGCAAGCTTATGATTTTCTAGTGCCGCCTTCGATTTTGAAGTTCCTAATCGATCTTGCAGCAACTGCTGTAGGAACTTCAAATCGGCGGCACTAGTGTTGGGCGCAGGCATCGGAGGAGCGGACCCATGGCGTCGCACGGTCACTTTCACTGGAACGAACTTCTGACCGGCGACGTCGAACGCGCCAAGAAATTCTACGGCGAAACCATCGGCTGGACGTTCATTCCGCTGCCCATGGAAAGCGGCGACATCTACTGGGTGGCAAGGCTTGGCGACACGCCGGTCGCCGGCCTCTTCCCGACCAACCGGCCGGACTTCGAAGACGTTCCGGAACGATGGATGTCCTACATCGCCGTGGATGACGTCGACGCGCGCGCGAAACAGGCGGTCGCCGCCGGCGCCAAGCTGATGCGTCCGATCTTCGACGTGAAGGGTGTCGGCCGGATCGCGATCCTGACCGCGCCCGGCGGCGCCGGCATCGGCTGGATCACGCCGGTGCAGTAGCCGCGCATGCGAGAGCGTGGAACTGCGTGATAGCGCCGTAGACTCCAAAACCGATGCCATTTTCGAACTGGTGGCGCTCGACCATATTGTGCGCCAGGAAGATCATCACGGAGTTGTCGTTGGGATCGGCCTGCCACCAGCCGCCGAACGCTCCCGGCCAACCCACCGCGCCCGCGCCGCCGCCGCACAGCGTCGGCATCGCCCTGTCCGGCTCAAGCACCACGGCGACCCCCATCCCGAACCCGTGACCCGCGGCGAACAGCGGCAGTCCCGCCACCTCTGAGTTGGCGCGCTGACTTTCGGTCAAGCAGTTGGAAACCATCAGCGTAAGCGTCTCCGGCTGCAGCAACCGCACGCCGTCTACGCTGCCCGAGCCCAAGAACATCCGCGCGAAGGCCAGATAGTCATCCAACGTCGACCACAGACCCTGGCCGCCCGAAACGTACTCCATATCCTCGGGCCGTTCGGCCAGTGTCGAGCCGCCCGGGCACGTGGCCCGCGCCGTCAGACGGCCCGCTTGGTCGAAGCCGTATAACCCGGCGCGCCGGACGGCCTTTGTGCGCGGGACGGTGAAGCCGGTGTCCTTCATACCCAGCGGGCCGAAGATCCGGCGTTCGAGCACGTCGCCGAGCGGGGCGTCTTCGATGCGCGCGATGAGCAGCCCGAGGAGATCGGTCGAGTGGCCATAGTGAAGTGCGGCGCCGGGCTGGCCGATCAGCGGCAGGGCGGCAAGCCCCGCGATCCAATCATCGGGCGCCACTTCGCTGTCGATGTCGCCTCCCAGTGCCTCCGCGTAGGCCCGCGCGATGGGACCGGCATGAAGGGCCCCGTAGGTCAGCCCCGACCGGTGCGTCAGCAGGTCGTCAAAAGTGATCGGTCGGTCGGCCGGGTCGGTCTGATCCAGCGGACAATCGGGCGAGCGCAAGACGCGCATCTCTGAAAACTCCGGCGCCCAGCGAGTGATCGGATCGTCCAGCGCGAACCGACCCTCCTCAAGCAGCATAAGTGCTGCGGTGGAGGTGATCGGCTTCGTCATCGAAGCAATGCGGAAGAGCGTGTCGCGCTGGACCGGCAGCCCGGCCTCTATGTCCCGCCAGCCAATGGCCGCGGTCTGGACGACCTCGGTTTCGCGCCAGACCAGCGTCGCCGCGCCTGCGAGCGCGCCAGCATCGACGACCGCCTGAATGGCGATCGAAATCGGCTCTTCGCCAGTCATCACAACCCCTTACGCACAGATAAAATACTGATATTATAAAATAGTCTTTCTATTAAATATGCAATAGCTAATTTCAACCCGATGACACACGACGCTTTCGATCCGCGCCGGCGGCCAAAAGGCGACAAACGCGCTCGCACGCGCGCGAAGCTGCTCGCGGCCGCCCGCGAGTTGATCCGGGAAAAGGGCTACGAGCGCACGACGCTGCAAGAGGTTGCGTCGCGCGCGGGCATGACCAGCGGGGCGATCTACGGAAACTTCAAGAACCGCGACGAACTCTTCACGGCCCTCGCCGAAGTCTACTGGGCGCCCATCAAACCCGCGTTCAGGCCGGGCTCAAGCTTCGCCGAGAAGATGCGCGCCCTGGCCGAGGCGACAGTGGCGGCAATCCCCGAACGCCGTATCGCGGCGGTGGGTGCCTTGACGGGACGGGCCTATGCCCTGACCAACGAGGAGCTACGCGCTCGGGTGCACCAAATCACGGCCAGAGATTACGATGCGGGCGCCGCGTGGCTGCGCACCGTCGCTGACGACGACGAACTGCCGATGCCGCCGGACATCTTGGTTCGCGTGATACACGCCATGACTGAAGGACTGCTGTTCCACAGATTCCTGACGCCGGACCTGGTCCCAGACGAAGTGTTCTACGCTGCCTTCGCAGCCTTGGCAGTCGGACGGCGGAAGCAATAGATCGCAGCGGGCGTTCAGCGCGTCGGCACCGGCTTCTGGCCGCGGTAGTCGTAGAAGCCGCGCTGGGTCTTGCGGCCGAGCCAGCCGGCTTCGACGTATTTCACCAGCAGCGGACACGGACGGTACTTCGAGTTCGCGAGCCCGTCGTGCAGCACCTGCATGACGGAGAGGCAGGTATCGAGGCCGATGAAGTCGGCAAGCTCGAGCGGTCCCATCGGATGGTGCGCGCCGAGCCGCATGGCGGTATCGATCCCTTCGACGTTCCCCACGCCTTCGTAGAGCGTGTAGATCGCCTCGTTGATCATCGGCATCAACACGCGGTTGACGATGAACGCCGGGAAGTCCTCGGCCACCGCGATGGTCTTGCCGAGCTTGGTGACGAATTCCTTGGTCGCCTCGAAAGTCTGGTCGTCGGTGGCGATGCCGCGGATCACCTCGACCAGTTCCATCAACGGCACCGGATTCATGAAGTGGATGCCGATGAAGCGCTCGGGCCGGTCGGTCGAGGACGCCAGCCGCGTGATCGAGATCGACGATGTATTGCTGCCCACGATGGCGTCGGGCTTCAGCGATGCGCAGAGATTGGCGAAGATGCTGCGCTTGACGTCTTCCTTCTCGGTCGCGGCCTCGATCACGAGGTCGCAGTCGCCGAGCGCGTCGAAACTGTCGGCCGCCGCAATGCGCTTGAGCGCGGCCTGCCGTTCCTCGTCAGTGATGCGCTTACGGCTTACCTGCCGCGCCATGTTGCCGTTGATGGTGGCCATCCCCGCCTTGATGCGGTCGGCCGACACATCGTTGAGCAGCACGTTGAGGCCACCCAGCGCACAGACATGGGCGATGCCGCTACCCATCTGACCGGCGCCGATGACGCCGATCTTGCGTATGTTCAATGCCATTGCCTCTGTCCGTTCGGCGCTGCGCGCCTTCGGGCGATCCCTGACGTCGCTCATAACTCTGCCCTTCGCCCCTTATTTACGCCGAACCCTCGCCCGGTGCCACCGCCGCCAGGCTAAACCTTCGGTAAGGTCAACGCCGGACTTTACCCAGTTCCTGAGCCAATTCCGGCAGGGCCTGGTAGAGGTCCGCCACCAGGCCGTAGTCGGCCACCTGGAAGATCGGGGCCTCCTCATCCTTGTTGATCGCCACGATCACCTTGGAGTCCTTCATGCCGGCCAGGTGCTGGATCGCCCCCGAGATCCCGACCGCGATATAGAGCTCCGGCGCCACCACCTTGCCGGTCTGGCCGACCTGCCAGTCGTTGGGCGCATAGCCGGCATCCACCGCCGCGCGCGATGCGCCGACCGCGGCGCCGAGCTGATCGGCGACCGGCTCGATATATTTGGTAAAATTCTCCCGGCTTTGCATCGCGCGTCCGCCGGAGATGATGATCTTCGCCGAGGTCAATTCCGGACGGTCGGACTTGGACAGTTCTTCGCCGGCAAACGACGAGATCGCCGGATCGGCCACGGCCGCCGCGTCCTCGATCGGCGCGGAACCGCCCTCGCCGGTCGCCTGGAAGGTCGATATGCGGACCGTGATGACCTTGGTCTTGTCCTTCGAGCGCACGGTCTGCACCGCGTTGCCGGCATAGATCAGCCGCTCGAACGTGTCGGGGGCGACCACCTTGATGATGTCGGATATCTGCATCACGTCGAGCAGCGCTGCGACGCGCGGCATGAAATTCTTGCCGGTGGTGGTCGCGGGCGAAACGATCGCGTCGTAGGACGGCGCCAGCGAGACCACGAGCGCCGCCAGCGGCTCCGCCAGCATGTGCTCGTAGGACGCATTGTCGGCGACCAGCACTTTGGCGACGCCGTCGAGCTTCGACGCTGCTTCGGCGACGGCGCGGGCGCCTTTGCCCGCCACCAGCACATGCACCGGCTGGCCGAGCGCCTTGGCGGCGGTGAGCGCCTTGTTGGTCGCGTCCTTGAGCGATTTGTTGTCGTGTTCGGCAACGAGCAGCGTCGTCATCAGATGACCCCCGCCTCGTTCTTGAGCTTGTCGACCAGCTCGGCGACGGTCTTCACCTTGGCGCCGGACTTGCGGCCCGGCGGCTCGGTCGTCTTCATCACCTCGATGCGCGGCGACACGTCGACGCCATAGGCGTCGGGCGTCTTGTCCTCGATCGGCTTCTTCTTCGCCTTCATGATGTTCGGCAGGCTCGCATAGCGCGGCTCGTTGAGACGCAGGTCGGTGGTGACGATCGCGGGCGCCTTGAGCTTGACGGTCTGCAATCCGCCGTCGACCTCGCGGGTCACCAGCATGCTGTCGCCTTCGATCACGATCTTCGACGCGAAGGTTCCCTGCGGCCAGCCGGTGAGCGCGGCCAGCATCTGGCCGGTCTGGTTGCAGTCGTCGTCGATCGCCTGCTTGCCGAGGATGACGAGCCCAGGCTTCTCCTGATCGACGATCGCCTTGAGGATTTTCGCGACCGCGAGCGGCTCGACGATCGAGTCCACCTTCACCAGGATGCCGCGGTCGGCGCCCATCGCGAGCGCGGTGCGGATCGTCTCGGCGGCTTGCGCCGGCCCGATCGACACGACGACGATCTCGGTCGCCTGTCCCTTCTCCTTCAGGCGGATCGCCTCCTCGACGGCGATCTCGTCGAAGGGGTTCATCGACATCTTCACGTTCGCAAGTTCGACGCCGGACCCGTCGCTCTTGACGCGGATCTTGACGTTGTAGTCCACGACCCGCTTCACGGGCACCAGGATTTTCATGGAGGCTTTTCTCGTTCGGAGCGCTTAACCGGGTGGCCCCGGCCATGGCGGGGCGAGTGGCGGGGCAAGCTACTGGCGCACCGGCCCGGGGTCAACGTGGCAGGCGTCGGGGCAGATGCGCGGGTCCGGGCAGCGTCGGTGAGGACTCAAGCTGGATATCGCCGGGGCGGATACATTCAAACAGCCTCACCCCAGGCTGCTTCATCAGCGGGAACAGCAGGCCGCCCGCCAGCATGCCGCCGACATGGCACCACCAGGCGACGTCGCTCTTCGTCGCCGACCCGAGATTGATGAACTGGATGGTTATGAACACGCCGATGATCCAATAGGCGCTGATGCGCAACGGAATGCCGAGGACCAGCGCGGTCAGCTTGGCGCAGGGACGCAGCATCAGGTACGCGATCACGACGCCGGAGACCGAACCCGACGCCCCGATGAGCGGCACATGCGATCCTGGATCGCTGAACACGAAGGCCAACCCGCCCGCGGCGCCGACCAGCAGATAGAACGCCAGGAAACGCCAGCGGCCGAGCGCCTGCTCGACATTGTCGGCGAAGACCCAGACGAAGATCAGGTTGCCCACCAGGTGCACGATGTCGGCATGCAGGAACTGGTAGGTGATGAGAGTCAGCCACGGGCTGATCGCGCCGGGGAAATAGTAGGCGCCGGACACCGCAGCCGGGATCACGCCAAACTGGTTGGCGATCACGGTCGGATTGTCGTTGGCGCTGAATTCGAAAATGAACGCGACGATGGTGAATCCGATCAGGCCCCAGGTCACCACCGGCCTGTGCGGCAGCTTGAACGGATTGTCGTCATAGAGCGGCATGACCATCGGATTGAGCTCACCGATTCCGGCCGGGCGCCCAAAGCACGTCGGTCGCGCCTTTGCCGTTCATGAAGCGGCTCGCGACGAAGAGATAGTCGGACAACCGGTTGACGTATTTCAGCGCATCCGGCGACACATCCTCACCCGGCTGCTGATCCTTGAGCTCGACCATGATGCGCTCCGCGCGGCGGCAGACCGTGCGCGCGAGATGGAGATAGGCCGCGGCCGCGCTGCCGCCCGGCAGCACGAACGACTTGAGCGGCGCGAGCTCCTCATTGAGGCGATCGATCTCGCCTTCCAGCCACGCGACCTGCGCCGCCGTCACCGTGAGCGCGGCGCCGCCCGGACCTTTGGTGGCGAGGCAGAGTTCCGCTTCGACGTCAAAGAGATCGTTCTGGATGCGCGCCAGCGCGCTATCGACCTGCTGATCGCCGCCGGTGTGGAGGCGCGCGACGCCGATCACCGCGTTGACTTCGTCCAGCGTGCCGTAGGCGGAGACGCGCAGGTCGTATTTCTTGCGCCGGTCACCGGAGCCAAGCGCCGTGGTGCCGTCGTCGCCGGTGCGCGTATAGATGCGGTTGAGAGTGACCATTCGGAACAACTGATCCAGGTACACAGGATCCGCCGCAAGACATCGGGAATGCCGGCGGCGCAATCACGCGATGATAGCACGTCTCAGCAGGCGAAGTCGTTGGGATTGGGGCGGTTTATCGTTCCGTCCGGCGGATCAGAACGAGTACCCGATCTTGACGCCGTAGTTGTTGAGGCCCTGATTTTGCGGACAACCGGTTCCGAAGAGGCTGTTGCCGTTGGACAGATGCTCGAAGGTGGCGATCACGCTCCACTTGGGAATGGGAACGAAACCGATCGAACCGCCGGCATGGAACAGAGCGCGGCAGCCGAGCTGCACGTACTGCCCGGGAACGCCGGCGAGTTTGCCGTTGTGAACTGAAGGACCGACGAAACCTTCGACGAACCAGCGGTCCATCAGCGGAATGCTCCACAGCACGTCGGCGTAAACGACACTCGTGCGCCCATCCAGATTGACCGCGCCGCCGAAACGCAGGCGCGGGACCAGGAAATCCCACCAAACTGGCGAGACCGCCCACAGCCGCGGAGTCACGACGTCGGCGCTCAGGTCGAAGGTTCCGGATTCCCAGCTTCCGACGCCGTGCGCCAGCGCCCCAAAACGGATTTCAAAGCGATTGGGATCGTATGCGTACGACGGAGCGACAGCCACGACAGGCGCAGGGGCCGCACGACGCTCAGCCGATGGGAAATCGGCGGCCGTGACCACAGCCGGCCAGAAGAGCACCGCGGTCTGCAAGAAAACCGCTCCCAAAATGTGGGACAGCCGCCGCACTGTAATGCCCGCTCAATTCCCCGTAGAAATATCCGCCCGGCAAGTCAGCACGAATAGCCGAAATGAATGTCGCGTGTTGATCGAAATCTGCTTATCCCGAAAAAGACGATTACACCTGTTGCGGAAATGCCACGACCAGGTCATCCGCGGATAGCCCAGATCGCCAGCATGATGACGACGAGTGCAACGAACTGCATCAAAACGCGCCAGCGCATCAGCTTCTGAGACGTGTGCGGCGAGCCACCCCGCGCAAAATTCAGGAAGCCGGCCAGCAGGACACCCGCGACGACGAAGAGCGCGAGCGGCACCAGTGCGTAGACAAGGACATCGGTCATCGAAAACAAATATCACCGCAATGGCCGAGCGACCATGCGCGGTGCGGCGGAACCGGGTTCACATTATGATGATGCAGCCGCCGGTCGTGGCGTGGTCTCCCATCGCCATATTGCGGCCGCTCCGGCCGCTGGCAGGCCGAAACGCCGCCTGCTAACTTTCGCCTCCTCTGCTGCACAAACCGCGCAACCTCGCAGGACGGATACCCATGTTTCGGCTGGCCTTGGTCTTGGCTCTTGCCACCGTCAGTCACCTCGCCACGGCCGCCGAGCCCGGGCAAGCACCGCCGTCCGCGCCATCGCCGTCATCGTCGCCCGCAAGCGGCGCGGCCGACCGCATCACGGCCGGCATCATCGTCCGGGAGTTGAAGGCCATGAACTACACGTCAAGCGTCGACACCGACGACAGCGGCGACCCGCGCGTCAACATGTCGATCGACGGGTACGACTGGTCGATCTATTTCTACGACTGCGCGGACGGCGCGCGCGACGACCGCAGGTGCGCTTCGTATCAATTCTATTCCGGTTACACGCTGCAAAAGCCGGCCTCACTGGACACCGTCAACAAGTGGAACACCAACGAACGCTACGCCAAGGCCTACACCTACGTGCAGCGGAACGGCAGCCACAGCGCGCGCATCGAGATCGATGTGAGATCGGCCGGCACCGGCGCCGATCCGGCGCAGACGTTCCGCGTCTATTTCGACATCATGAAGGACCGCGCACGCCGGTTCCGAACCACGGTCGGCGTTCGGTGACGTCCGCTCAAAGCGTTGCAATCGCATGAACGGCCAGATCCTTGTGCTCGGAGCGGCCGGACGGCTGGGCTTCGCCGCGTCGGAAGCGTTCCGCGACGCCGGTTGGAGCGTCAAAGGCCTGGTGCGCCCGGGCGCGGCGTGGCGCGCGCCGCAAGGCATCGACCTCATCGAAACCAACGATCGCGCGGTTGCGGTCAAGGAAGCGCGCGGCACCGACATCGTGCTGCACGCACTCAACGCTCCGTACACCGGTTGGGACCAGCACGCGCTGCCACTCGCCTATTCCGCGATCGAGGCGGCGGAGCAGTCCGGCGCGACGCTGATGTTTCCGGGCAATGTCTACAACTACGGCGCCGGCATGCCGCCCGTGCTCGACGAAACGACGCCGATGCAACCGACCTCGCGCAAGGGCAAGCTGCGCGACGAGGTGGAGCTGCGCCTGCGCGAAGCATCGGACCGCGGCGTCCGTACGATCATCCTGCGCGCGGGAGATTTTTTCGGCCGCGGGCGCGGATCGTGGTTCGACCTCGTCCTGGTCAAGGAGCTGGCTAAGAACAAGATCACCTATCCGGGGCCGCTCGACGTCGTGCACGAATGGGCCTACCTGCCCGACTACATCGACGCGTTGATACGGCTTGCCGGAATCCGCGCGAAGCTGGGTCCGTTCGAGACGTTCGGTTTTCCCGGACACGCCGTCACCGGCCAGGAATTCGTCACGGCCATCGCCAAGGCGAGCGGCCGCCCGCTCAAGGTCGGCCACATCAACTGGTGGATGATGCGCACCGTCGGCAGCATCTGGAAGATGGGCCGCGAGCTGACCGATATCGGCTACCTCTGGCAGGTGCCGCACCGGATCGACGGCTCCAAGCTCGCCACCGCTATCGGCAAGGTGCCGCACACGCCGCTGGACACCGCCGTGACGCGATCGCTGCGCGAACTGGGCGCGATTGCGTAAGGCCGGATTTCGTGACACTTCCTCGTTGCAAGCTTCGTCGTAAAGGACCGCGTCAATGATCGTCGATTTCCAGCACCACTTCACGCCGCGCGAACTCATCAAGGAAGATCCCGGTGACCGGTTGATCCTGCACTACGACGCGCAAGGCGCACCGAGCTACACCATCCACTCGCTGCTCTACGATCTCGACGAGCACGTGAAGATGATGGACCTCTCCGGCATCGACGCGGCGTGGCTGACCAGCGCGCAGGGCATGTGCGCGGACCTGGAGACCTCGCGCTTCGTCAATGACAAGGCCAAGAAGGCGGAGAAGGATTATCCCGGCCGCTTCATCGCCGCGGCGCACGCCAACCCGCTCGGCGGCCCCGACGCGCTCAAGGAGCTCAACCGCTGCCGGCATGAGCTCGGCTGTCAGGGCGTGGTCATCACCTCCGAGCATGACGGCAAATTCCTCGACAATCCCGCCTACGAGCCGTTCTGGACGGAGGCCGCGCGGCTGGGGATGTTCGTGTTCGTGCACCCCGCGCTGAAGCTCAACTACTCGCAGCAGTTCGACGCCTTCGATACCGCACGCTCGGTCGGCCGTGAATTCTCGCTGATCATGGCGACCATTCGCCTGGTCAATTCCGGCGTGTTCGATCGTCATCCGAATTTGACGATCCACATGGCGCACCTGTCGGGCGGCATGGCCTCGATGCTCGGCCGTATCCGCAGCTATCAGGACAAGGATTTCTGGGGCACCAAGGGCAATCCGCGGCATGGCGCCGGCTCGGCGAAGGATTTCGACTACTACATCAACAACAATCTCATCTTCGATACCGCCGGCTTCGCGGGCGCGATCACGTCGGTCAAATCGTCGATGGTCGAAATCCCCGCCGCGCGCATCGTGTTCGCCACCGACTACCCGCAGGAGATCCGCGCGCGCGAAGCGGTCCGCGATTTCGTGCGCGACATCCGCGCGCTCGGCAAGGACGGCGAAGCGGTCCTGTCGGGGAACGTGAACAAGCTGCTGAACGCCAATAGTCCGCGCGACATTCGCAGGCATGAGCGGCAGTAGGCTACTACGCCGCTAAGTGCTTCTCGATTTCATGCAGCGGCATCGACACGAGGTCCTTGTCGATCTCGGCTTGCAACGCCTTGCGCAGGTCGTGCGAATAAGCCGGGCGCAACACGCCGAGCGCGCGCGGCGGCGCGACGATGACAATTGACTTCGCGCGACCGGCCTTCAATTCGGCGTCGAGATGTCCGGCCAGCGTTTGCAGGAAGCGCTCCTCTTCCTGGGCGTGCCAATCGGTCTGCTCCACGGCGCTGCGTCCGTGGCCGACCGAGCTGAACGATCGGCCAGGCGCATCGGTGCCGAGCTCGCTCGTCTTCTGATCCGGGTGATCGAAGACCTCTCTCGTCTTGAGATTGAGGAATTTCTCGTCGCCAGCGTTCTCGAGCACGAGCGCCTTCCTGCCGTCGCACACGATCACCCAATCGCCCTGGCGAATCTTCAACTTGGACATTTATGACCTCTTTGTCGGAAAAACGAATGTTACAACGGCGCGGCAGGTGCGTCTTGTCATTTGGCCAATTCCGCTGGGCCAACGCCGCAGCTGCGGATTTGTTGCAGCCATCTGCGGCGGCGCACGGTCATGACGCATCATCCAGCAGTCGGCGCGCGATGACGTTGGCCTGGATTTCCGCGGCGCCCTCGAAGATCGACAGGATGCGCGCGTCGCACAGGAGCCGCGACACCGGGAATTCGAGCGCGAAACCGTTGCCGCCGTGAATTTGCACCGCGTTGTCGGCGGCCGACCAGGCCACGCGCGCTGCAAGCAACTTCGCCATACCCGCCTCGAGATCGCAGCGGTTGCCGGAATCCTTGCGGCGGGCCGCGAAATAGGTGAGCTGGCGCGCGATCAGGATTTCCGCCGCCATCATCGCGAGCTTGTCGGCGACGCGCGGGAAATTGACGATCGGCTCGCCGAATTGCTTGCGCTCGCGGGCATATTGATGCGCCGCCTCGAGCGCGGCCTGAGCGACGCCGACGGCGCGCGCCGCGGTCTGGATGCGCGCCGCCTCAAAACTTTGCATCAGCTGCTTGAAGCCGCGCCCCTCGACGCCGCCGAGCAGGTTCGCGGCCGGCACCTGGAAGCCGTCGAAGGCAAGCTCGTATTCCTTCATCCCGCGATAGCCGAGCACCTCGATCTCGGTGCCGGACATGCCGGCGGCCGGAAACGGATCGGCGTCGCTTCCGCGCGGCTTCTCCGCGAGCAGCAGCGAGAGCCCCTGGTAGCCGCGTTCCGCCGGGTTGGTGCGCACGAGGAGCACCATGAGATCGGCGCGCGCCGCATGGGTGATCCAGGTCTTGTTGCCGTGAATGCGGTAGACGTCTCCACCATGACGGGTCGCGCGCGTCTTGACCGACGCGATGTCGGAGCCGATGTCGGGCTCGGTGAAGACCGCCGTCGGCAGCACCGCGCCGGACGCGATTTTCGGAAGCCAGATGCGTTTCTGCTCCTCGGTGCCGCCGGCCGCGATCAATTCGGCCGCGATCTCCGAGCGGGTGCCGAGCGAGCCGACGCCGATGTAGCCGCGCGACAATTCCTCGGTGACGACGCACATCGCCTCCTTGCCCAATCCCATGCCGCCGTAGTTCTCGGCAATGGTGAGGCCGAACACGCCAAGCTCCGACATCTGCGCGACGACGCCGAGCGGAATGGCTTCGTTGGCGAGATGCCAGGCGTGCGCGCGCGGGATCACTTCGCTTTCGGTGAACTTGCGCACCTCTTCGCGGATCGAGGCGAGCTCGTCGTCGGCGCCGGGGCCGCCGACGGTGAGGTCGTTGACCTCGCGCAGCAAGGTCACGAGCCGCGCGCGGCGCTGTTCGTTGCCGGACGCGATCAGGCCCTCGAGCGGACCGGCGAGGCGCGCCGCCACTGCGGCTACGGTCAGTCCGAGATCGGCGGGGCGAACCATCTCGCCCTGGCTCATGGGAATGCCGCCCTGAATTTGCGACAGGAATTCGCCGATGCCGATCTGGACCAGGAGCTCCTCGATCTCGCTGAGCGAGCCGGCATCATGGGCGTGCTCGGCAAAGGCGGTCACCTGGCGGATGCCTTCGACATAGGTCGCGAGCCAGGCGAGGCCATGGGTGGCGCGCTGCTCGCGGTCGAACAGCCGCTCGACCGTGTGGGTCTCGACTCGCACCCGTGCCCGCACCGCGGCGGTGGCGTCCCGCAGGATCGCCTCTGCGGCGAGGTTTGCCTCGCGGGCAAGGGCGAGGAGTTTGAGCCCGGCATCTCGGCGGGCCGCCTGCTGCAGCATCTTTAGATCCTCCGCGGGCGCGCTCCCTCGCCGGTCCGGATGTTGACCGTCAAAGGCCCGCCAACGCCTCATGATGCATCACCATTCTACCGGCGACGCCCGTGAAATACTTCGGAGATTTCCTTTATTTTACCGCGCCTTATCAGGTTTTTGCACCTTTATTAACCATTTGGATGTTTGCTGCCCTTCTTTGTGCCGACTTGCGGCTGGCATCGGGCGCCGGCCAGACCCAACGGACGACGCCTGACGATTGCAATGCGCGTGACGCTGCCGATAAGCAAATTCTCGCCGGCGCACCTCGTTTCGCGGGTCACGGTCCGAACGCGCATTGTCATCATCGCGATGATTCCAGTTATTGGATTCCTCGCCAACGGCGCCGCGTTCATGACGGCGCATTCGGAAATCGAGGCCGCGTTCCGCAGCGCCCACGAGTCCGCCGAGGTCGCCGAGGCAAGCCGCGAATTCAAGATGGCGCTGACCGCCATGCGGATGAGCGCCAGGGAATTTGCCGCCCATCCCTCCTACGACGACGTGACCGCGTTCGCTGTCGCTCATGACAACGCGGCCCGGTTCCTCGATACGATGGCTGCCACCAGCGTCGTTGCCCAGAAGGGCGAGATCGCGGAGATGCAGATCAAGGTCGCCGCCCTGAAGGAAAGCTTCAGCGGCCTCATTCGCACGCAGGAATTGGTCGGATTTTCCGAGAACGAAGGGCTGCGTCAAAAGCTCGTTGCAGCCGGCCGCGCCGCCGAACTGATGATCGTGGAGAATCTTGCGGCACTGTCGGAGACAGACTTTCAACGGCTGCTGATCTCGCTGGCGACCATGCGCCTCAACGAAGCACAGTTTCGAAACACACGGGACGAAAATTTCCGCCAGCGCTTCGCTGATGAATTTCTCGAGTTCAACAACGCGTTTGATGCGACGGAGGGCCTTGCAGACGCCAAGCAGCAGCTCAGTCAGCAGGTTCAAACGTACGTCAGCACGTTCTCGGATTGGGCGCTCGCGGCATCGAGCGTACGCCCCTGGGTCGTGAGCATCGACTCGTCGAGCGAGCAGATGTTGCCCGACGCCGACAGGATCATCGCCTCGGCCCGCACCCGCGCGGATGAGGCAGCGACCATGCTCGCGGCGTCGCAGGCATGGACGCGCATGGTCATCATTCTTGTCGGATTTGGCGCGGTGCTGATCGGGCTTGCGTTCAGCTGGCTGATCGGGCGCAGCGTCACACGACCGCTCGACGGTCTGGCGCACACGATGACGCAGCTCGCCGCCGGCGATACTTCCACACGCATCCCGAAGACCAAGGCCAGGGACGAGTTCGGCGCGGTGGCGCGCACCGTCATCGTGTTCCGCGACACCATGATCGAGCGCGAGCGGCTGGCCGAGAGCCAGGCCGCCGCCAGCCGCGAGCGCGAGAACCGCGGCGAGGTGATCGCCGCCACCATCGCCCGCTTCGAGACCTCGGTCGACCAGGCGCTCTCGCGCGTGCGCGAGGCCGCCGAGCGGCTGGAGAGCACCTCCACCGCGCTCAACGACGCCGCCGACACCGTCTCCGCCGAGGCCCGCACCGCCGAGACCCGGGTCGGCAGCGCCTCCGGCAACGTCACCGCTGCCGCTTCCTCGGTCGAGGAGCTTGCGGCCTCGATCGGCGAGATCGCCGGCCAGGCCCATCGCTCCACCGAAGTCGCCTCGCGCGCGGTCAGCGAAGCCCGCCGCACCGTCGGCACCATGTCGAAGCTCGGCGACGCCGCCACCCGCATCGGCGAGGTGGTCGGACTGATCCAGGCGATCGCCGGACAGACCAATCTCTTGGCGCTCAACGCCACCATCGAGGCCGCCCGCGCCGGCGAGACCGGCCGCGGCTTCGCGGTGGTCGCCTCCGAGGTGAAGTCGTTGGCCGGACAGACCGCCAAGGCCACCGAGGAAATCGCCGGCCAGGTCGGCGCCATCCAGTCGGCGGTCGCCGATGCCGCCGAGGCGATCGAGCAGGTCAACGTCATCATCGACGAAATCTCGGCGATCGCCTCCACCGTCGCGGTCACCGTCGAGGAGCAGAACCGCGCGGTCGCGGAGATCACCGAGGGCGTCAATCGCGCCTCGGCCGAGGCGCGCGGCGGCGCCGAGGCCATGAGCCGGGTTGCCGGCGCGTCCACCGAGGCGCGCGGCACCGCCACCAACGTCAAGGACCTCGCCGACGCCCTCTCGACCGAGGCCGAGCGCCTCAACACCCAGGTCAGGCAATTCCTCTCGGACGTCCAAGCAGCATGAGCGCGATCTCATCATTGAGAAAAAAATCATGATCAAGTCACTGACAAGAGCCATTCAATCGCTCTCGGTCCGGACCCGCATCGCCGGCATCGCGCTGATCCCGGTTCTTGGTTTTCTTGCCAACGGTGCATCGTTCACCACCGGACAGAAGGACGTGACCAACGCATTCGACAATGTCGAGGCGGCATCGACGCTTTCCGACGCAAGCCGCGAATTCAAGATCGCACTGGTGTCCATGCAATTCGCCGCGACCGACTTCGTTGCGCTGCCGTCCGGCGAGCTGGTTAGAAATTTCGAAGCAAACCATGCCCTCGCATCCTCGAACTTCGAAAAAATCGCCGCCGCGACCGGCGCTCTCAACGAGGAGGACATCAACCGCGTTCGCCAGAAGCTCGGAGAGCTCAAGCTCGCCTTCGGATATCTCGCCGACGAGCAGGCGGAGCTGGGTTTCTCCGAGGACCAGGGAACCAGGAAGCGGCTCGATGAAGCAGCCGCCGGAATCGAACAGGCCATCAACGACGGCATGACCTGGATCACCCAGGCGGATCGGCAGAAGCTCCTGCTGTCGCTCGTCACCATGCGCCGCCAGGAGGCGCAGTATCGGCTCAATCAATCCAGCGCCACCTGGGAACAGTTCTTCAAGGAGTTCCGCGAGTTCGAAACGATCCTGCGCGGGCTGCCGCTCGAAGCCGAATTGAAGCAGCAGCTTGCACGGCGCGTGCAGGACTACGCGTCGACGCTGGCGCAGTGGAATCGCTACAATCAGAACATCCAGCGATCGCTCAAGGAAATCGCCGACACCAGCCAGCAGCTCATTCCGCAGGCGCACGCCATCCTCGCCACGGCCCAGGATCGCACCGGCGCGGCGACCGCGGCGCTTTCCGAATCGCAGGGGCATACGCGCCTGCTCATCATTCTTGTCGGATTTGGCGCGGTGCTGATCGGGCTTGCGTTCAGCTGGCTGATCGGACGCAGCATCACACGGCCGCTCGACGGTCTGGCGCAGGCGATGACCCGGCTCGCCGCCGGCGATACTTCCGCGTACATCCCGGCGACCAAGGCCAAGGACGAGCTCGGCGCCATGGCGCGCACCGTCATCGTGTTCCGCGACACCATGATCGAGCGCGAGCGGCTGGCCGAGAGCCAGGCCGCCGCCAACCGCGCAGCGCGAGAACCGCGGCGAGGTGATCGCCGCCACCATCACCCGCTTCGAGACCTCGGTCGACCAGGCGCTCTCGCGCGTGCGCGAGGCCGCCGAGCGGCTGGAGAGCACCTCCACGCAGCTCAACGACGCCGCCGACACCGTCTCCGCCGAGGCCCGCACCGCCGAGACCCGGGTCGGCAGCGCCTCCGGCAACGTCACCGCTGCCGCCTCCTCGGTCGAGGAGCTTGCCGCCTCGATCGGCGAGATCGCCGGCCAGGCCCATCGCTCCACCGAAGTCGCCTCGCGCGCGGTCAGCGAGGCCCGCCGCACCGTCGGCACCATGTCGAAGCTCGGCGACGCCGCCACCCGCATCGGCGAAGTGGTCGGACTGATCCAGGCGATCGCCGGACAGACCAACCTGCTGGCGCTCAACGCCACCATCGAGGCGGCGCGCGCCGGCGAGGCCGGCCGCGGCTTCGCGGTGGTCGCTTCCGAGGTGAAGTCGTTGGCCGGGCAGACCGCCAAGGCCACCGAGGAGATTGCCGGCCAGGTCGGCGCCATCCAGTCGGCGGTCGCCGACGCCGCCGAGGCGATCGAGCAGGTCAACGGCATCATCGACGAGATCTCGGCGATTGCATCCACCGTCGCGGTCACCGTCGAGGAGCAGAACCGCGCGGTCGCGGAGATCACCGAAGGCGTCAATCGCGCCTCGGCCGAGGCGCGCGGCGGCGCCGAGGCCATGAGCCGGGTTGCCGGCGCGTCCACCGAGGCGCGCGGCACCGCCGCCAACGTCAAGGACCTCGCCGACGCCCTCTCGACCGAGGCCGAGCGCCTCAACACCCAGGTCAGGCAATTCCTCTCGGACGTCCAGGCCGCGTAACCTTGGCGCGCGCCGGCCTGTCTGCGACGCGCTTATGAGCGCGTTGAAGCCGCGCCTAAACGCGCCTATGGCTGATATGGCAATATCAGACGATGGCGATGCAGCTCTGGCACATCCTGCGCCTGTGCGTCCGCGTTGTGGTGGACGCCTATGACCATTTCAGCACGGCCGACGGCTGGGCGATCGCGAGCCATATCGCACTGTCCATCTTGCTGGCGCTGTTTCCGTTCCTGATCCTGGTGACGTCGCTGGCGGCGTCGTTTTTCGGCTCGATCGAGCTGGCCGACGAAGTTGCTCGCCTTCTGCTCGACACCTGGCCGGAGGAAGTCGCAAAGCCGATCGCGAAGGAAGTTCATGCGGTCCTGACCACGACCCGCGGCGATCTCCTGACCATCAGCGTCGCGCTCGCGATCTTTTTCGCGTCGAGCGGCATCGAGAGCCTGCGCATCGGGCTCAATCGCGCCTACGGCATGACCGAAATGCGCTACTGGTTCCTGCTGCGCCTGGAGTCGATCGGCTATGTGCTCATCGCCGCGATCGCGCTTCTCGCCATGGCGTTCCTGATCGTGCTCGGTCCGTTGTTGTTCACGACCGCAAGCCGGTTTGCGCCGGCGCTGGCGCAGTTCGAGTGGGACATCACAGTCGCGCGCTACGCGGTGGCGAGCGCGGCGCTGATCATCGCACTGTTCGTCGCGCATAAATGGCTTCCGTCCGGCCGCCGCAAATTTTCTGAGATCGCGCCGGGCATCGTCGCGACGCTGTTGCTGTGGCTCGCGGGCGGCATGGTGTTCGGCCGCTACCTGGCTGAATTTCCCACCGTCTATGTGAGCTACTACGCCGGCCTCGCTTCGGTGATGATCGCGCTGGTGTTCCTGTATCTGACCGCGTCGATCTTCGTGTTCGGCGGCGAGTTGAACGCGGCGATCCTGCGCGCCCGTCTCAAACCGATCGCGGAGAACGCGCCGGCGCCCGCGCAATAGACCGCGCATCGTCCAGCGTGGCCAATGTTGCAGTGCGGTCAACGGCACGGCGCGCCGGTTTGTATCCACACATGTCCCTGACAGTGCCCATGACAGCAATCGTGGCGAGCGGTATGGTCGCGGTGTGGCGATGCCCGTGCGGGGCTGGCCCGTGATGGCGCGCCCAATTCGGGGAGGCAGTCATGTCAATAGAAGCTCTGCTTATTTGGCTAGTCGTCGGCGCAGTCGCAGGCTGGCTTGCCGGTCTTATCGTCAAGGGCTACGGCTTCGGACTGATCGGCAACATCATCGTTGGCATCATCGGCGCCGTGATCGCAGGCTGGCTGTTGCCAAAACTAGGCATCTCACTCGGCGGGACTATTGTTCGTGACATCATCGCTGCCGTCATCGGCGCGGTGATTCTGCTTGTCATCATCGGGCTGATACGACGCTAGCGGACGTCTGATTCCACCGGCACGAAGATCGGGAGCTTTTGTCTCCCGATCTTCCGCTCCCGGCTCGGGGTGCGGACGCATTCTTGTTGCTCGGCGCCTGCCGGATGGAGCAATCGCCCCCTAGGCACGTTTCCGCTCCGAACCCGAGGTTTTCCACCACCCGGCTACCGATTCCGACCCGGCGTCGCCTTCCGGCAACACCGCCTAGTTTTATCAATAATCGCAGATACTTAAGCCAACAAATAGCATCGCAAATTCGCCCGTTCAAAAGCGGCGGTTGTTTGACAATTTTGGCCGGAAAGATGACCTTCCGGAACATCGGGGCGGCGATGGATTGGGCCATCGGCCGTGCATCGGGTCGCTTGATCCGGTCGAATCATTCGGGGCAAAAAATCATGAAAAGGTTTCTCGTAGCCAGCGCCGGGGCACTCGCACTGTTTGCCGCGCAGCCAGCCACTGCCGCGGACATGCCGGTCAAGGCGCCGCGCCCGGTCGTGGAGGTGTGGAGCTGGAACGGCTTCTACATCGGCGGCAACGTCGGCTACAGCTGGGGCCGCTCGGACACCGACGTTGAGTACTTCAACACCGTGACCGGACTGCCGATCGTCCCGACTCCCGGATCGATCACCAGCCAGAAATTCAACATGAACGGCTGGCTCGGCGGCGGTCAGGTCGGCTTCAACATCCAGAACAACAATTGGGTGTACGGCATCGAACTGGACGGTCAGTGGACGGGTCAGAAGGGCGACACGAATTTCCTCTGCGCCATCACGCTCGTTGGCGGCGTCTGCGTGCCCGGGCTGACTTTCGCACCGCCCGGCGTTGCCGGAACGGCGCTCTCGCTCGAACAAAAGCTTGAGTGGTTCGTCACCGTGCGCGGCCGTGTCGGCGTGCTCGCGCAGCCAAGCACTCTGCTCTACGTGACGGGCGGCTTCGCTTTCGGTTCCGTGAAAGCCAGTGGCGTACTGACCAGCGCCCTCGCCAACGGCGTTCCGGTCGCACTGGGCTTCTCCGACAAGGATACCAATGCCGGCTGGACCGTCGGCGCGGGCATCGAACACCAAATCGCGGGCAACTGGACTGCCAAGCTCGAATACCTCTATCTGGATCTCGGCACGTTCAACTACACGGTCGCGTTCCCGGCGGCACCGACCGTCGGCGCGCGGATCAGCTCAGACGTCACCGACCACATCGTTCGCGTCGGCCTGAACTACAAGTGGGGCCCAACGCCGGTGGTCGCGCGTAACTGATCCGCGACGCATCACTCCAAAACGTTACAGCGCCGCTCCGAAAGGGGCGGCGCTTTGATTTTGTGGGCCCTCGCGGGATTGCGCGATATCGATCCGAGCGGCCGAACTACTTTCCGTTTTGTGGAGCGGTCGACTGATCCTTGGGCGCCGGCTGCAGGTCGCCTGTCGCCGATTGCAGGGTCAAAGGGTCGGCGAGAAGCTCGTCGCCGCCTTTGCCGCAGGCATGGGCGTCGGCGCCCGCAAGCAGCATCGCGCCGGCAACGCAGGCGCTCATGGCGATAGACTTGATCACGGTCGGCTCCTTGCGCGAGCAGTGCATTCTCATCGGTTTGTGAGCGCGACCGGGGGCGCCGTTCACGGCATTCGACCGAAGCGTGACGGGCATCACAAATTGAGCGTCGGACGCAGCGCGGCAGGCCCTTCAGGGCGGTTTTTCCGTCAAAACCGCCGCCAGCGCACTCGGGCTCAAAGGCTTGGCCAAGTAGGCGTCCATGCCGGCCGCGCGGCCGGCCGCCTCGTCCGTCGCGTTGGCGCGGCCGGAGACCCCGACGATCCTGACCGCGCCGGCTGGATGCGGCAGCGCGCGGACGCGGCGCGTCGCCTCGAAGCCGTCGAGACCGGGCAGCGTCACGTCCATCAGCACCGCATCGTAGCTGCCGCCCGCAACCGCATCGACCGCGGCCTCGCCGGCGCCGACAAAATCGGCGCGGTGCCCGAGTTCGGTGAGAATGGTGTTGAGCACGATCCGCCCATAGGGATTGTCCTCGACACAGAGAACGGCGAGCGACCGTGAAGGTGCGCCGCGCGCATTGCCGTCGCCGGATACCGTGCCTTCGGCGCCCGGCACCCTGGTGACGACCGCGCTGAACTCAAACCGGCTGCCGCCGCCGGTCTTGCTGGTGACGGCCAAGTCGCCGCCCATCGCGCGCGCGATGCGCCTGACGTAGCTCAGGCCGAGACCGGCGCCGCCGAAGCGGCGCGCGACGGTCCGGCTGGCCTGCTCAAACGGCTTGAACAAGCGCTTGATCTCGGCCGCGCTCAGTCCGATTCCGCTGTCGGTCACCGTGAACAGCAGCCGGACGCGATCGCGCGCCGCCTTTTCGCTGCCGACCTCGAGCCGGACCGTTCCGCGCTCGGTGAATTTCACCGCGTTGTCGATGAGGTTTTCGAGCGCGGCCCGCAACCGCATCGTATCCCCGATCACGACCTCCGGAAGATCCTGCGCGATCGTGACGTCACATCCCACATTCTTGCTTTGCGCCCGCGCATCGAGCGAAGCCGCGAGCGATTGCGCGAAGGCGCGCGGCCGGATCAGATCGCGGCGCAGGACCAGCCCCCGCGCGTCGGCGCGGACCGCGTCGACGATCAGCGACGTCAGCATGGTCAGGTGTTCGCCGGTGCTCTTGATCGCCGTCGCCCATTCGCGCTCGCGCCGCGGAAGACCCGCGGTAGCCAGGAGCTCGCCGAGCGCCAGGATGCCGGTCAGCGGCGTCCTGATCTCATGCGCCAGCTCCGCCAGCGTCGTTTCGATGGCGCGCTTGGACAGCTGCGGCGCGCGCTTACGGCCCGCTTTTGGCCGGCGCGTCCGTCTGGTCTTCGATTTTCGTGCCTTGGCCATTCCCCTAACCAGGGTCCAGATTGCCACGCCAAGCTAGGAAAGTCCCACCATCCGCCGGATATCCGCGGGCGCCGCACCCTGCGTGCGCAGTTCTCGCAGCCCCGTCGCTTGCGTCGATTTCGAGAGTTTCCGTCCGTCGGCGTCCATAAGCAGGCGATGGTGGTGATAGGCCGGAATGGGCAGGCCGAGCAGCGATTGCAGCAGGCGGTGGACGCCGGTCGCGAAGAACAGGTCCTGCCCGCGCACCACATGGGTCACGCCCTGGATCGCGTCGTCGACCACAACTGAGAGGTGATAGCTGGTCGGCGTTTCCTTGCGCGCCAGCACCACATCGCCCCAAACCGCGGGCGTCGAGGGCACAGTGCCGGCTTCGCCGGCCGGCCCCTGCCCCGCCTCCATCCAAGAGATCGCGCCGGTGCGTGCGATGGCCGCCGCCATGTCGAGCCGCAATGCGTGACGTTCGCCCGCTTCGATCCGGCGTTTGCGTTCGGCGGGCGCGATCGATCTGGCGTGGCCCGGATAAAGCGGAGCGCCGTCCGGGTCGCGCGGCCACGCGCCGGCGCGCTCACGCTCGGCAACCAGCGCGGCAATGTCGCTGCGGCTTTCGAAGCTCGGGTAGATCAACCCCAGCGCCTCCAGCCGTGCGAGCGCGGATCGATAGTCGTCGAGATGCCGGCTTTGGCGCCGCACCGGGCGCTCCCATGCGATGCCGAGCCAGGCGAGATCGTCGAGGATCGCCTGCTCGTATTCCGGCAGGCAGCGGGTCTCATCGATGTCTTCGATGCGCAGCAGGAGCTTCCCGCCCACGGCGCGCGCCATGTCGAAGTTCAGCAGCGCTGACAGCGCATGGCCGAGATGCAGATAGCCGTTGGGGCTCGGCGCAAAGCGGAAAACGGGTGTCGCCATGCGCCTTTCTTCGGCATTTCGAGCCAGAATGACAAGCCACGAAAAACGCTGCAAAATGATCCTGCAACGCTCAAGGTGACCGATGAAATATTCCCGCAAGGACGCCAAGGCTTACGCCCGCACGCATTTGACGCGGCATCTGGGCGGCGGCGCAGACGCCGTTCAAGCCGGACCTCTCAATCGATGAAGCCGGCTTGCGCCGCAATCTCAGGCATTGGGTCGACGACCTCGGCGTCGACGGCGTGTTCGTCTCCGGCAAGCAGGGCGAGTTCTTCTCGATGTCGCTCGCCGAGCGCAAGCGGACGTTCGAGATCGCCGTGGACGAGATCGGCGGCACGCAGACGATCCTGTCCTGCTCCGATCAGAACCTGAATACCGTCATCGAGCTTGCCAAACACGCGCAGGCAATCGGCTCCGACTTCATCGTCGTGCATGCGCCGGTGCTGCACTTCCTGAGCGCGCAGGACGAGACGCTGCTCGCCTATTACCGCGCCGTCAGTGAACAGGTCGACATCGGCATCGCGCTGTGGAGCCACCCCGACTCGGGTTACCTGATGAGTCCTGAATTGTGCGCGCGGGTTGCCGAGCTTCCGAATATCGTGGCCATCAAATACAGCGTGCCGCGGGAGATGTACGTGAAGCTGACGCGGCTCGCCGGCGACAGACTGATCGTCTCGACCGCCTCCGAGGACGAATGGTTCGACAACATCGTCGAGCTTGGCTGGCGGCTCTATCTCTGCTCATCGCCGCCCTACGTCTACCAGACCGCGCTCGACCGCCGCATGCGCGACTACACCGATCTTGCCTTCAAAGGCGACGTCGCGCGCGCCAAGGCCGTGCGCGACAGCCTCGATCCGGTGCGCGACGCGTTCAAGCGCACCCGTCCGCCCGAAAAATTCCACGCGCATTCGAAATACTGGCAGGAGCTGCTCGGCCAAGCCGGCGGCGCGGTGCGGCCGCCGTTGCTTGAACTGACCGACGCCGAGAAGGAAGCGACGCAGCGCGCGTTCGAAAGCTGCGGCTTGAAGGTCCCCAGCCTTCGTTCTTCGGCGGCATAACGAGGAAGTCTCTCATGCAAACCGGACGGCTCCGCGCCTTCAATTTCCAGAAGTGGATCGGCGAGAACCAGCACCTGTTGAAGCCACCAGTCGGCAACAAGAAGGTGTTCGAGGACGGCGAGATGACCGTGCAGGTCGTCGGCGGGCCGAACGAGCGCACCGACTATCACGACGACCCGGTGGAGGAATTTTTCTACCAGCTCAAGGGCGACATGGTGCTGAAGGTCTGCGACGACGGCAAGTTCTACGACGTGCCGATCCGCGAGGGCGAAGTGTTCCTGCTGCCGCCGCACACGCCGCATTCGCCGCAGCGGCCGCAGGAAGGCTCGGTCGGTCTCGTCGTGGAAGCGGCACGGCCGAACGAGCTCGACGCCTTCAACTGGTACTGTTTCGAGTGCGGGCATTTGGTCCATCGTATTGAAGTCAAGGTGCAGCATCTCGTGAAGGACCTGCCGCCGCTCTACGATGCCTTCTACGCCGACCAGAAGGCGCGCACCTGCACGAACTGCGGCGCAGTCCATCCCGGCAAGAAACCGCCGGCGGGATGGGTGAAGCTCTAAGCGCTGGATGACGTCCCGTATCATCACCGAAGCCGATCTGGACGCCGCGATTGCCGCGCTGATCAAGGCCGACCAACGTTTTGAGCCGGCGTTCTCGCTGGCCGGACGGCCGCCGCTGCGCAAGCGCGCGGACGGCTTCGCGGGCCTCGCCGCCATCGTGGTCTCGCAGCAGCTCTCGACCGCGAGCGCCAAGGCGATCTGGGGCCGCCTCGAAGTCGCGCTCGACCCACTCGACCACACCGCCGTGTTGCGCGCGCGTGCCCCGAAGCTCGCGCGCGTCGGTCTCTCGGCGCCGAAGATCCGCACGCTGAAGGCCATCGCCAAGGCCATCGACCGCGGCGAGCTCGATCTCCCGGCGCTGGTCGAGATGCCCGCGCACGACGCGCATCGGATACTGACCGCGGTGCACGGCATCGGCCCATGGACCGCCGACATCTATCTGCTGGCCTGCCTTGGCCATGCCGACGCCTGGCCGGCGGGCGACCTCGCGCTGCAAGAAGCGGCGCGGCTGCTGTTCAAGCTGAAGACGCGGCCGACCACGAAAGAGATGCAGCCGCTCGCCGAGGCATGGCGGCCATGGCGCGCGGCCGCTGCCTGCATGCTGTGGACGTACTACCGCGCCATAAAGCAGCGCGATGGCGCGCCGATCCAGGCAAGCGCCCAAAAGCCGAGCGCCAGAAAACCGAGCGCGAAAAAATCCGGCGCCTGACATTCTGCGGTCATGATTGTTGCATTGGGTCCTGGCAAAACCCGGACAACAAGGATTGCAGCCATGAATCATCCCAATCTTTCGCAATTGTCGCGACGCCAACTGCTCGCCGGTGCGGCCGCGGCCGGACTCGCGGGCGTCGCGAGCGGCGGGAGCCCCGCCTTCGCCAAGGCGCCGATGGCCAACACGCAGGCGCCGTCGTTCTATCGCTTCAAGCTGGGGGCGTTCGAGCTGACCGCCGTTTCCGACGGGCCGCTTCAAATGGGCGAACCGCAGGCGAATGTCTTCAGCGACACGAGCAAGGAAGACATGGTCAAGGCCCTGGCCGACAACTTCCTGCCGACAGCCAATGTCTCGATGGAGCAGAACGCGCTGGTGGTGAACACCGGCAATCAAGTGGTCCTGATCGACACCGGCCTCGGCGCCTTCAAGCTGATGGGCAACGACACCGGCCGGCTCGCGGCGAACCTCAAGGCCGCCGGCATCAATCCCGGCGACGTCGATGCGATCCTGCTGACGCACGCCCATGCGGACCACTGCTTTGGCCTCGTCGCCGCCGATGGCTCGCGCGCGTTCCCGAATGCGCAGGTCTATATCACGCAGGCCGACTACGACTTCTGGACCGACGAAGCGAAGGTCTCACATCCGCAGATCGGCCAGTTCGTCGCGGCCACGCGTAAGCATCTGATGCCCAACCGCGACCGCATCGCGTTCATCAAGGACGGTCAGGAGGTGATCACCGGTATCCAGGCGATCGCCGCGCCCGGCCATACCGTCGGGCATGTCGCTTTCATGATCACATCGCAGGGACAGTCGATCTGCAACATCGGCGACATCGCGCATCATCACATCATCTCGGTCGAGACGCCGCGCAAGGTGTTTTCCTATGACACCGATGGCCAGCAGGGCGTAACGTCGCGCCTGAAAGCGTTCGACATGCTCGCGGGCTTGCGCATTCCGATGATCGCCTACCACTTTCCATGGCCTGGCATCGGCCATGTCGACCGGAACGGCGACGCCTACCGCTACTTCCCGTCGCCGACGCGCACGGTGCTGTAAGTTGACGCATCGCCTGGCGGCCTGATTGCCCGGTACTATGATCGCACGGCGTCCGACGGACGCAGGTCACCGGGCTTTCAGGAGAATGAGATGCGGACGACGGCGCGCGTACTTCGATTGGCGCTGCTCGCGGCATCGGTCATGACCGGTGCGGCGCGCGCGGAACCAGTCGAGGAGTTCTACAAGGGCAAGACCATCACGCTGTTCGTCGGCGCCGGTGTCGGCGGCAGCTACGACATGTATGCCCGCCTGCTCGCACCAACGTTGTCCAAACATATCCCGGGCCATCCGACCGTCGTCGTGAAGCTGATCCTCGGCGGCGGCGGCGGCTTGCCGGCGGCGCTGCACATGCAGCGCACCGCGCCGCGTGACGGCACGTCCCTCGGCATGACCCAGCAGACCATCGTGGTCGCGCAGCTCATCGAATCGGTCGCGGCCGGAAAATACGACGTGAATACGTGGGGCTGGGTCGGATTGATGGCGCCGATCCGCAACATGCTCGCGGTCTGGCACACCGCGCCGGCGCAGACGCTGGAGGAAGCGAAGCACAAGGAGGTCATCGTCGGCGCCAACGGCCGCACCTCCCCGACCACGATCGTGCCGCAGGTGCTCAACGAAATTCACGGCACGAAATTCAAGATCATCCAGGGCTACAACGGAATATCCGGCCTCAACCTGGCGCTGGAGCGCGGCGAGATTCAGGGACGCGGCGCGTCCTGGCTGAGCGTCGTGACCGCGACGCCGCACTACATCACCGAGAAGAAGCTCAAGCCGCTGGTGTTCGAGGGGCTCTCCAAGGAGCCCGGATTTCCGGACGTGCCGCTGCTGATCGAGCTCGCAAAAACCGAGCAGCAGAAGCAGGCTGTTACGCTGATCTCGTCGGCCGCCGAATTCGGCCGCGCCGTGTTCACGACGCCGGACGTTCCGGCCGACCGGCTCGCCGCGCTGCGCCGCGCCTTCGACGCGGCCATGAAGGACCCCGAGCTTTTGGCCGAGGCCAAGAAGCGCGACATGCCGATCGAGCCCCAGACCGGCGAGGCCTTGCAGAAAATCGCGGCACAGGTCACGAAAGCATTCCCGGATGCTGTCGCCTACGCGCGCGAGCTTCAGGGCAGCAAGTAGCCACCCTCGCCTTCGCAGGAGTTAAACCATCATGGCTGCCGAACTCGACGGTCCGCGGATCGAGCCGCGCGCTCCCGGCGCGGCGCGCCAGCTCGTGGTGTTCCTGCACGGCTATGGCGCCGACGGCAACGACCTGATCGAGATCGGACGCGCCTGGCAGGGCGCGATGCCGCACGCCGCCTTCGTGTCACCGCACGCGCCGCATCCCTGCTCACAGGCGCCGAGCGGCCGCGAATGGTTTCCGCTCACCGACCGGGCGCAGAACGAACGCTGGCGCGGCGTCAACAGCGCGGCGCCGGTGCTCGACCGCTTCCTCGACGCCGAACTGCAACGCCGCAACCTGCCGCCGTCGGCGCTGGCGCTGGTCGGATTCAGCCAGGGCACCATGATGGCGCTGCATGTCGGGCTGCGCCGCGCCGCCGCGCCGCTCGCCATCGTCGGCTATTCCGGCCTCCTGGTGCTTGAACCCGACGCCAAGCCGGAGGCGCTGGAAGCCGAGATCAAATCGCGGCCGCCGGTGCTGCTGATTCATGGCGACAGCGACGACCTGATTCCCCCGCAGGCGCTGTTCATGGCCGCCAACGGCCTGGCCGAGCTCGGCGTGCCGGTCGAATGGCACCTTTCCGCCGGGATCGGCCACGGAATCGACCAGGAAGGCCTGCGCCAGGGCGGCGAATTCATCGCACGGCGGCTCTAGCAAGAGCCTCGGCCGCCAATCGCCGCCTGCTGACAACCCCCCGCAGCGGCTTCACAATTCTGTCGCTCTATCCTATAGACTATGCGTCGTTGCGGTGTCGCACTCCAAGGAGGTCGAGGACGCTGCCGTGAATTCGCACGTGTCGCCTACCGGTTGGCCTGCTCTTGTCCTGAATGCGGACTTCCGTCCGCTGAGCTACTACCCGCTGTCGCTGTGGTCGTGGCAGGACACGATCAAGGCGGTGTTCCTCGATCGCGTGAACATCGTCGCGCACTACGATCGCGCCGTGCACTCGCCGACCCTCGAGATCAAGCTGCCGAGCGTCGTCTCGCTCAAGTCTTTCGTGAAGCCCGCGACGCAACCCGCCTTCACGCGATTCAACGTGTTCCTGCGCGACCGGTTCTCCTGCCAGTATTGCGGCACGCGCGACGATCTCACGTTCGACCATCTCGTCCCGCGCTCGCGCGGCGGACACACGACCTGGGGCAATGTTGTCGCCGCCTGCTCGCCGTGCAACCTGCGCAAGGGCAACAAGACGATGTCGGAAGCGGCGATGTATCCGTCGCAGATGCCGTACCAGCCGTCGGTGCATCATCTGCACCGCAACGGCCGGCTGTTCCCGCCGAACTACCTGCACGATAGCTGGCTCGACTATCTCTACTGGGACACCGAACTCGATCCGTGATCCTCTCGGTTGGTTTTCTCTTTCCACAATTGCCGAACTTCGACCCGTCATCCTGAGGTGGCCGCGCGTAGCGCGGCCCTCGAAGGGCGACGGCCCGACTGTGGCCGTGCATCCTTCGAGGCTCGCCACAGCGCGTTGAAGACGCGCGTAAACGCGCTTATGGCTCGCACCTCAGGATGACGGATTGAGATTAGCCGCGTTGCAATCAATCGCGCTGCGGCGGCAGCTTGAGCCCCATCAGGAATCCCCACGCCGCGACGGCAGAGAGCGCGAGCGAGATCAGCACGTTGTAGCCCGCGAGCGACAAGCCGAGGAATCTCCACGCCGCCTCGTCGCAGCGCACGACATTGATCGTCTGCAACTGCTTGAGCAGGTTGCCGCCGGTGCCGAGGTCGGGGGCGCCGCCGCAGGTGTTCGGCCCCGGCCACCACTTCCATTCGGCGCCGGCATGATAGGCGCCGAGCCCGGCGTTCCACAGCATCAGCCCGGCGATGACCGCGAGCGCCGCCAGCAGGATGCGCCGCTTGCTGCCGACCGTTTCGCCAAGGATGATGAAAACGGCCAGCGGGATCGCGAAGTAATACGGGTAGCGCTGCTCCAGGCAGAGCGGGCACGGGCGATAGCCGAGGTACTGGAAGATCCAGGCGCCAAGGATCGTCAGGGCGCCACCGATGACGATCACGGCGGCGGCCGCCACAATCGGCCGCGCCTGCGCCCAGTCGATCCAGGTCGCCGCCGCTCCAGGCTGGTGCAATCTCGCGTCCATACCCAATTTTATCCCTTATCGGCGCCCTACTCCATCGCGGCGCCATGCTCGGCGATTGACCCTTGCTAGGTCGTGGCTATTATCCCGGCCGACAAGCCCCTGTGGCGGAATTGGTAGACGCGGCAGACTCAAAATCTGTTGGTGGCAACATCGTGCTGGTTCGAGTCCGGCCAGGGGCACCACAAAATTCCGCAATATCGCCAGCGCCTTGCAAGGGCGATTCCGGTTGACGCTCCTAGGCACCCTTCGGCCCCTTGCGAGCGGCAGCTTTCTTCGTCGTGTTGAGCGCAACGGCGGCGCGAATGAGCGCCTTCAACGCCTTCTCATTGATCTTGTCGCCCTCGTGGATATCGATGGCACGCCTCACGTTGCCTTCGAGGCTGGAATTGAAGATTCCTGAAGGGTCTTCCAGCGCGGCGCCGTTGGCGAAGGTCAGCTTCACGACAGCCTTGTACGTCTCGCCGGTGCAGATGATGCCGGCGTGCTCCCACACCGGAACCCCTCGCATCGCGTTCGACGGCTTTCTCCATTTCACGTCCTCGACCACGTCGGGATCGGCTTGCTTGATGAGACTTCGGACCCGGGCGAGTATCTCGCCTCGCCAGTCGCCGAGGTCCTTGATTCTCGCATCGATCAGCCGCGAGGGAGAGTCTCCCGCTTTTGCTTCCTTCACGCCGCTCTTCGTCTTCTTCATGGTTGCACCAAATCTGCTGTCAGCTTTGCCATTGCGTTCACGCCAACTGATCACATTCGTTCGCCGGGCAATTGGCTGGCTTGCTTCACCCAATCCGCGAATTGAGCCTCGTCAAGCTGGTCCTCGTGGATGTCGAGGTAGCGCACTTCCTTGTGCGTGGACTCGCCGGGCGGCACAGGACGCAGCGATGTGCCGCGAAACCACGTCACTTTGAGGTACTTCGTGAAGCAATGAAAGCTGAGGAACCAGCCTTGGCCCTCGATGCCATAGAAGGGTGAATTCCATTTGACCGCCTTGTGCACGCCGGGAACGGTGCGCGCGATGAGCGCGTCGAGGCGGCGCCCGAGGTCGCGTTTCCAGCCCGGCATGGCCGCGATGTAGGCCTGCACGGGGGCGTCGCCCTCGCCCTTCGCGATCTGGGGGTTGCCACCTGACAGGAGAACCGGTTTTGCGGCCTTGCCAGACTGCGACTTCGGCATGGTCTTGCGCGGCTTGGCGGCGACTTTCTTTGCGGCCTTCGCCGACTTCTTGGACGTCTTGCCGGCCATTTGCTCACTCCAACGGAACAGCTCTATTGCGTCGCTAGTCCAAATTGGAATTGATCTCCTCGGCGACTAGATGCCGATTGCTGCGGCGCCGCGCGCCGTGTCGCATGCGATTTCAGCAATTTTGAGATGCCGTTGCGGCATATCGCCTAGTTGCCGGTCTCTCTCGCCTTCTGCCGCCGCTCCATCGCGCGCTTCGGGTCCGGGGCGTATTTGGCATCGGTGCGCTCCCGATCACGTGCATTGTTGTAACAACGTGGGCCGGGATTGTTGAAGTGGAAGCATCCGCTCGAGCGGCACGCCGCGACACGCGACGCGCAATCGCGACTGCAGTTGCCAGCTCCCGACGGACAGGTCCGGTTGCAGACTCCCTGCCAGACCACGCAGAATTCGGCGAGATTGCGCGCTTGTTGGGCTTCGGCCGAAGATGAAATGAAGGCGAAAACGCCGACGCTCAGGACGAACGCCAGCCCGACGATTAGTCTGCTCATGGATTTTCCCCAAATGATGCCGATGCCAACAGTCTTCTTCGCGAATTTTTTTGGATCGAAATAGAGGCCCCCGCAGGGGTACGAGTAGCGATCAAGTAGATCAGAAAATCGCTTTTGGTGACAGTTCGAGCCCGGGCCAGGGGCGTCAATCCACAATAAAGTCGACGCAACAAGCGACACGATACGATGACGGTAGAGAGCGAGTACGCGTCCTTGTTCTCGCGAGGCAAAAATCCTCCGAGGTTTGCCGTTTCCCCTCACCGGCAAAGTGAGGGGGCGGAGCGCCGACAGGCGCTCGGGTGCTTGCGAGGCACCCTTCGCGGGCGAGTGACGTACGCCCGCAGGCGCCATGAGGCGCCTCGCGCTCCTTGCGACCGCAGACAAGTTTACGCAGTCTGCGTAAACGTCCACGAGGAACGCTCGCCTCTCGGCGCTCCACCGCGGGATTTATGACTCCGGTCGTGCACTGACGCCAATGCTTGCGCCTCGGACATCATGCGAGCTCCTCGCGTCCGCTCGTAGTGGCGGAGGGCTAGCTTTCCGGAGCCTCCCGGGAGCTGCGTGCAAGGCAACGCGCGGGACGCCGCATCCCGCTCTGCCCTTCGCAATGCCTCGCGAAGAGCACCCTCGGCGAACGGGACGGCGCGAATATAGTGACGAAAAAATATTCGACGAGTCGGAATGTTCAGTTGTGCGCGCTGTGAACAGCTTGTCCGCGTCACGCGGTGGATAGACCTCATCGAGTGAAGCGGAAACAGCGCTCGCTTAAGCCTTTGCGGCCGGACGCGCGCCGCCGGATCGTTGCGCCAGAACAATGCCGGTGCCGCCGAGCATCGCCGCGGAGGCGATCAGCAGGCGCAGCGTCAGCGGCTCCGACAGCAGGAGCACGCCGCCCAGCGCGGCGATGGCGGGCACCGAAAGCTGCAGCGTCGCGGCGCGCGTCGCCGGCAGTTCGCGCAAGGCGAGATACCAGATGCTGTAGCCCAGCCCCGACGCAATCGCGCCGGACGCGACCGCCAGTGCAAGACCCGCCGGCGTGCCGTGGAAATCCTGGACGAAGACGAGGTTGAGCAGCACCGCCGGGAGCAGGCAGCCGAGGAAATTGGTGGCGTTCGCTTCCACCGGATGATCGGCGCCGCGCGCGAACAGTGAGAACAGCCCCCAGGAGATTCCGGAGATCGCCATGAACAGCGCGCCGAGCGGATCGGGCGCGGCGAGTCCGGGTAACACGAGATAGACAAGGCCCGCAACGGCGATCGCAAGACCCAGCCAGGACACCGGCGAGAAGTGCTCGCCTTCCCGCAAGGCGATGGCGAACATCGTCAACTGGACCGAGCCGAACAGGATCAGCGCGCCGGTTCCCGCGCTCAGCCGCGTATAGGCGAACGAGAAGAAGATGAGATAGCCGAACAGAGCCGCGATCGAGCGCGGACTTGCATACTTCCATTGCGGAAGGTGCCGGCGCCGGACCCACACGATCGCGCAGAGCATCGCGGCGGCCGACAGCACGCGCACGCTGGTGAAGGTGGCCGGATCGATCAAGTCGGGAGCCAGCGCGAGCCGGCACAGCAACGAGTTGGCTGCGAAGCACAGCACTGACACACACGCCAGAAGGAGTGTTCGGCTGGACACGGAAAATCCCGGCTTGATGGGCGCGCGCACCCGAGGATCGGCGCAACATCGCATGACAAGGGGCGGAATGACATCAGCCGAAAGTCTCAAGCCCCATCGTCGCGATGGGCGACCCACGCGATGTCGGCAGTCGAGATTTCGGCTGGACAGTCTAGAGCCGGAACGCCGGCTTCTTGCCAGCAGGCGGCGAAGACGTCTGTGCGCCGGTACGCTCGAGGAACTGCCGGGCGCGCTCGGAGGGCGGCACGGGCGCAGCCGCGGGCTGGTGCGGCGGCGAAGCGACGACGGGTGTTGCCGCGACGATCGGCGGCGGAGCAACCGGCGGCGCCGGGACGAAAGGCGCCGGCGCGGCTGCCGGCGCCGCCGCCACGGGCGGATCCGCGGGCTTGGCCGTTACGGGCTCAGGCGTTGCGGGGTCAGGCGTCGCGGGCTCAAGCGCTGCGGCTGCCACCGCGCTCGTGCGGCGATCACGCCACGTGCCGAAGAACGCCAGGGCCACGCCGAGCAGGCCGCCTAGCATGCCGCCGGCGGCGAGCAGGACCAGCGTGCGCGGCGGGAAGCTACGGTTTTCCGGCAGGTCGGGCGTCGCGATCATGCGGATGTTGGTGGTGTCGAGCGGCTCCCGCTCGCTCACCTCGCGCGTGAGTACCAGGAAGGCTTCGTAGACCGAGCGGCTGACCTGCACGTCGTGCTCGAGCTCGCGCAGCTTGACGCCGGCGTCTTTGGTGCCTTCGAGCTCGGACTTGAGGCGCTTCGAGATTCGCGGCCAGCGTCGCCTCGTTGGCGAGCGTGCGCTCCATGTCGTTGCGGGCCGCTTCCGCGATCCGGGCGACTTCCTCGGCGATCATGCCGCGGATGCGGCGTGCCTGCGATTCGATCTCGATCACGGCCGGGTGGCGCTTGCCGAGCGTCGCATTGATCTCGTCTTGCTTGCGCGCGATTTCGGCGAGTTGCGTGCGCAGCGCCGCGATCGTCGCGGAGCCGGTCGCCTCACTGATCGCACCGGGGTCGGCGCGGTTGCGCTGCGCGTCCCTGATCTTGTCGAAGCGCGCCTTCGCTTCCGCGCTGCGGCTCTGCGCCAGCACGAGCTGGCTATTGATCTCGGTGAGCTGGCGCTCATTCACCAGCGTACCGCCCGAGGAGACGAGGTTGTTCGCCTTCTTGTAGTCCTCGACCCGCTGCTCCGCCTGCTGCAGGCGCTCGCGCAGCTCGGCGAGCCGCGCATTTAGCGATGTGGAGGCGCGGCGCGCAGCCTCGGCGCGGGCGGCCGACTGCTCCTCCGGGAACGACGCGAACAGACCGAACAGCAGCGCCGCGAGCATGCATGCCGCCACCGTGGCAACGATGCCGCGGCGGCGGTTCCACGCCACGTTGAGGAGCCAGGCGACGTCGAGCGCGGGCCCGGGCGCGCGTGCCGCTTGCAGTGGCTGGGTTTGCGACGGCCGCGCGTCGATGGTCACGACACCATCGTCACGATGCGGCGCGGCGCGCCATGAACTCGGCGGCCTGCGGCGGCGTCGTCAGGCGCTGGATCGAGAGACGTTCGAGCGCTTCGACCAGCGTGCGATCCTTGACGACCGTGCTGTCGATCCATTCGTCCGGTGGCAGGCGCGGCCGCAGCAATCCCGGCAGGAAGCCGACGGCATCGGCGTTCCGCGCCGTCACTGAATAGAAGCCGGCGGCAAGCGAGTGCCGGCGCAGCACCGTCACAGCGATCGGCAGCGCGAACAGCGCAGCCATCGTCAGCAACGCGAGCGGCCAGGACTTGATGAGGAGCAGACAGGCGAGGATGCTTAGCCACCACGCATAGACGAGCATGCAGCGTCTAAGGGTACCATCTTTGTCGAACATGAGCGGAAGATGCGGCCGTCCGAGCGCGGCACGAACGGTCTCGCCGCTGCCGTACGCGGTCTTCGAAGCGATGCGCTGCATCAAAAGGCGATAGGCGTCGCCGGAATTTGCGCGACGATCGATGACGGGCACGCCGATACGCTCCAGCGTCCAGCCCAGCGCGCGCAGCCGCGCGCCAAGCTCGCCCGCTTCGCCGCCGTGAAGGTTGCGGTCGGTGAGGTAGCCGACCAACTCGATCGCCGCGCGACGGTAGAGGCCACCGCAATCGAGTCGCGGGACGCGACCGAGACGGCGATCGGGTTCCCCTCGGATTGCGCGCTGGCTGACGTCGTGGTCACCGCCCTCAGCCTCGACGATGAGACCGCCGACGGCGGCGAGCTTGGCGTCGTCTTCGAGGCAGCGGATCGCCGCCGGCAGAAATCCGCGCCTGAGCTCCATATCACCGTCGATCAGGCAGACGTAACGGCCGCGGCTGTGCTGGAAGCCGAGCTGCGCACCGGCGCCGCAGGAACGATCCCGGACGTCGTTCAACTGCACGATCTTGATCGGATAGCGGCCGGCGATATCGATCGTCCGATCACTCGACAGGGTGTCGGCCAGAATCACTTCACCACCGACTTCTCCAAGCGCGGCGAGCGCGCTCTCGATCGTCGCCGCAATGTGCTGTTCCTCGTTCAGCGTCTTGATGACGATGCTGACCAGGGGCCGATTGTCGTTCGACATTTTGCAGAGCCTCACGCGACGCAATTTGGATGTCGCGAGAAGGCACTTCCACGCCAGCACACGACGCATCGCCGACACCAAGCTGCGATGCCAAATGTAGTTGCCATAGATCGCGAAGCACCGGAATTTGATACCTGCTGCCCGAAGCAGACAAACGCGATTAATCTTAATCGCGGCCGCGTCCTGCGCTGATTTCACGGGCTTCTGCGACGCCATCGCGCGTTCACTATGAACGCGGCTTCGATCCGAGCGCTTCGGCGATCTCCGGATCGGGCTTGCCGCTGCGTTTGGTCACCGACGGCGGACCTGCCGGCTGCCATATTCGGCCAACAATCAAGCGTCACTCGCCCCATGCGAACCAGAGCTTCGCGACGACGGTGGCGCTGCACCAGCGCGAGACAAGACCACCGGGATTGGTGATTGGATTGACGCGGCCACCCGGCGACGCGTTGGGATCGCCGGTGAAGACGAAGCAGTTCTCTTTCGAGAGATTGGTGTCGTAGTAGCGCAGATCGAGGTTGAGGGACTTGTGGGTGAAGGTTACCCCCGCCTGCCAGTTGAGATACGAAGGCAACGGGAAACCGCCGAGCGCCGGCACCTGGGTGCCGAACCAAGAATAGCCGGCGGCGCCCGTGAACGACATGCTGAAGTCTTGCGGCAGCAGACGCGACGGCACCTGGTAACCGAGTCCAACCGCCGCGTACTGGCTCCAGGCCCCGGTGTTCGATACGTTCGGGGAATAAGCGTATCCGGCCGCGACGCGGATCGATTTGCCGATCGCTGTGCCGGCGCGGCCGGCGGCCTCCCAATATTCGATACCGTTCGTCGGGCCGCCGGGCATCTCGCCCGGATAGAGGAAATAGGTCGCCCCGAAATCCAAGTCTATTTTTCCCAGCGTCGGGCGGACGCCGGCCGCCATGGTGAGCTCGGCGTCCGGCCGGGTCGGCAATTTGACGCTTGCCACCGTCGCACCGGCGTACAGCCACCTGTAGGTTGCCTCGATGCCTGCGCCGATCGCCGGCTTGCGGTCGGACAGCGTCGTGCCGCGGTAGATGTAGTCGGACGCAAGCCCGGCTTTGGCACTGAACTGGAGTGCCTCCCCGTCCTTGGGCGGCGTTGCGGCGGTGGGTTCGGGCGCCGACCATCCTCGGCCTCCGAGGTTGATCCCCTTGCTTGCGCCGTCCGACACTTGCTGATCGCCCTGGGCGCGGGCCGCGAAACCGAAAAGGGTTTCAAGGCAGAGCAAGCCGGCACCGCCAACGAGAAGAATTTTGAGACTCACGGAAAGCGAGGCCATACCGCGTCTCCTGGCCCGCTCGTGACGGCTAAGTGGCGGCAAGAACCTGCGGTTCGAGTTCGAGCGATGTTCCTCGAACCGAGACTATCAAGTCTACAACACGGCAAGCTCCTCGACGAGATGGAGCGGCCCCGTCTCCACAAGCCCGGGGTCGCTCCCGATCACTGTACCTGGGGTGACAGCAGGTAAAGCGTCATCGCGAAAACGAAGTACGCATTCAGGACGAGCACTCCGACAAACCAAGCGGAACGTCCGCTGTTGGTGACCAGGAACGCGGTCATGGTCGCGATCAGCATCATGGCGATTGCGCCCGGCCGTGACTTAGCAGTGCGGCCAATGGAACGATAGAAAGGACCGACAGGACGAACAGCAGCTCGTGCGCTTCGGGCCTAAGTGCCCGGGCGGCGAACAGGACAGGCACGACGGCGAGCAGCCAAAGCAAACGGTTGTGCCGAATTTCTTTGAGCAGAGGGTCATGCCCACATCCTCCCGACAACTTCAACGGCTTCCGCCGCGGCAAACCGGCCTTTAGCCGCCAAGCGCTATCGCAATGCCGGTCAATGCGCTTCCAATGGCGACCATCACCAGCCCCGTTGGCAACGGACGATGTCCCGTGCATCGCGCGAATGCATACCCGCACAGGAACAGCATCGCGATCGCAACAGCGTTGGAAATCCGAAGCGCCGGCTGGGCCGCTCCGATGAACAAGAACGGCATGACGACGGGGAACGTTGAAAGGAAAACCAAAACGCACACACCCAAAGCGCTGAGCGCATCGTCTTTTGTCAGGCTGGCACGCGCCGGCGGCTCGGGAAGCCGAAGCAATTTCTGCTGCATCGATCCCAATTCTTCCGGCGACAGAACGGATGCCAGCGACACCGGCAGCGCGTCTGCAATCGCGCGCCTCGCTTCGTCAGGGCTGGCCGCCTGCTGGACCGCTCGGAGCGTCCGAAGGTCACGCCCGCGCTCGGCAAGGCAACCCATCACATACATTCCGGCATCGATGATGCCCCACGCCAGGTTGCAGCCAAGCGCACCGAGGATCATCGTCCGCGTTTCGGCCTGCCCCGCGTTGACGACGCTGAGCGTATTCGTGCTGGTCAGGACCATGATCAGCCCGAACAAAACCTCGGAGATCCGATCAGCAGGATCGAGCAGACGGTTGCGCGGTGTGCTTGCCTCGTTTGCCATCGCTCTTGCTCTGGAATGCGGGTTTCCACCTCGGCCATGACGATCTGCGAGTAAAATATTGCGTCAGTATTTGATGCTGATCAATCGCTGCAACGCGGACCCGGAATTGAACCGGGGTCGGTTGACCCGGCACGGCCAGCGCGGGCGGGCTGCAATAGCCCTGAATCGGCGGCGGCAGCAGAGCGACGAGCCCATTCGCGGGCTTCCAAAAGATTTGCCGCCGGCTCCCGGCATGTGCACAACACGCCGGGACGCATTTTGGGCGCCGGGCTGTCTGTGTTACTTATTCAGCGAATCAATCACTTAGGCAGTGCGTGTCGAGGGCGGCGGTAAAGAGGGACCGTCGACCTCGTAGAGGGATTTGAGTCGTCATCCAGAGGGGGGCCGACGTGGCTCGGGCAAAAGTCGTAGCGCTGCATTCGTTCAATGACGACGAAGCGCTGATGTGGCTGAGCGACCATGTCGACGGCCGCGTCGAAATGAGTCTCGGCGACCTGGCGCAGCAATTCGGCTGGCCGCTGGTCACCTTGCGCCGCCGTCTCGCGGCCTGGGTCGAGGCCGGGCACATCGCACAATTCTCCGGCGCCAGGGGCAAGGTCATCCTGGCTCCCACGCGGTCGTCGCGGGAAGTCGCAACCCAACTGATCGGACACGCCTTCAGCACCGCGGCCGCCGGCCGTGCGCCCGCTCCGAAGACGGCGCGTTCGGCCATGGCCGTCATCACCGCCGGCGTGCTGTTCCTGACGGCGCTCGGATTGACGGCGGTCGGCCTGGTCATGAACGCGCGCTTTGCCGCGTCGTTCGGCCAGACCGCGGAAGCAGCCGCGCTGCTGGCCGCAATCGGCCTTGCGGTCGATCTGCTCGCGGTCGTGCTGCCGTCGGTGGGCGTCCAGCTTTGGCACCGGCGGTCGATCCTGGCCGCCGGTTCGGCCTGGACGATCTGGCTCGCCGTGCTCGCGATGACGCTGCTCGCCGCCATGGGCTTCGCCTCCACCAACATCGGCGATGCGGTCGCGGGCCGCGCCAGGATCGCGAACGACAGCGCACTGTTGACCGAGCGCATCGACCGGCTTCGGCACGAACGCGCCGGCATCTCCGAAATGCGCCCGGTCGCCGCGATCGACGTCGAGCTGCAGAAGGCGCAACCGGAAGCGCAGTGGGTGTGGAAAGCCACCGACGGCTGCCGCGACGTGACGCGTCCAACCTCAGCGCGGGCCTGCGCGACGGTGCTCGAACTGCGGCAGGCACGCGCCGCCGCCGAGCGGCGCGACACGGTCGACGCGGAGCTGCGCGACGTCCAAACGAAACTGGCGGCGCTGCCGGCGGTCGCCCTGGCCGATCCGCAGGCGACGACCGCATCGCAGACGGTGGTCTGGCTCAGTGCCGGCGCGCTCAACCCGGCGCCGGACGATATCGCGCGGCTGCGCGCGCTCGGCCTTGCGCTGATGCCGTCGCTCGCCGGACTGATCGGGATGCTGGCGCTGGCGCTGACGCGGCGCGGCTGATCCGGTCACCGGACGCGGCGTCTATCCGGCCGGGGGCCGAATTGGGCGCCCCAAGCCCTCAATCCATTTGATATCGCGCCCAACCCAGACGGGTTCTGGTACTTTCAGCGGCGTCCCCTCCGGGCTGGCGATGGGGCAAGAGGGCCAAACCCCCGCACCTGGAACTTTCGAGCACCGCCCGGGTTGGAACATCGCCATAAAAGGGGTTTCTGTGCCGAGTTCGAATTCGTAGCGTCGAGGCCGAAACTCTCGACTACCAATTGCTGATCGATGCGGTTGTCGACTACGCCATCTACATGCTCGACCCGGACGGCCGGGTGTTGACCTGGAATTCGGGTGCAGCGCGGCTCAAAGGTTACGCGCCGGCGGAGATCATCGGTCACAACTTCAGCCGTTTCTATACGCCCGAGGATCAAAAGGCCGGCGTACCCCAGCGCGCCCTGGCCACGGCGAAGCGCACGGGCCGATTTTCCGCCGACGGCTGGCGCGTTCGCAAGGATGGGAGCCAGTTCTGGGCGACGGTTGTCATCGACGTTATTCGAGACGGCCAGGGGACGATCATCGGGTTCGCCAAGGTCACGCGCGATATCACCGAGCGGCAAGAAGCGGAGCAAGGCCTGCTGGAAAGCGAGCGGCGCTACCGCCGTCTCGTCGAGGCGGTGGTCGACTATGCGATCTATCAGCTCGACCCGAATGGTGTCGTCGCTACCTGGAACGTCGGCGCGCAACGCATCAAGGGTTACACTCCGGACGAAATAATTGGCGCGCATTTCAGCCGCTTCTATACGGAAGAAGACCGGAATTCCGGCCTGCCGCAACAGGCACTCGAAAGAGCGACTCGTGACGGCCGCTACGAAGCTGAAGGCTGGCGAGTCCGCAAGGATGGAAGCCGGTTCTGGGCACTCGTCATCATCGACCCGATCTATGACGACAATCGCGCACTTGTCGGCTTTGCCAAGGTCACGCGCGATATTACGGAAAGAGTTGAATCGCAACGCAGGCTCAAGGAGACCCAGGAGCAGCTTGCCGCCGCGCAGAAAATGGAAGCGATCGGGCAGCTCAGCGGCGGCATTGCGCACGATTTCAACAATCTGATGATGATCGTATTGGGCAACCTTGAAACGGCGCAGCGCCAGACCAAGCAACTGCCACCTTCCGGTAGCCTCCAACGCGCCCTGAACAATGCGCTGCGTGGCGCACAGCGCGCCTCCGCTCTGACGAGCCGATTGCTGGCATTTTCACGGCGTCAGCCGCTCGATCCAAAGCCCATCGAGGTCAACAAGTTCGTTACCGGCGCGGTGGATTTCCTGCAAAGGTCGCTGGGTGAAACGATCGAGATCGAGGCCATTGGTGGCGCCGGGCTTTGGCGGATCGAAGCCGACCCCAACCAATTGGAATTGGCGCTGGTCAATCTCGCGATCAACGCGCGCGATGCAATGCCCGACGGCGGAAAACTGACCGTGGAGGCTGCCAACGTGTTCGCGGACGAGCAGTACACCCGCGCGAGCCCGGAGCTTGCTCCCGGGCAGTATGTCGCCATCTGCATCTCAGACACAGGTGCGGGAATGTCGCCGGACATCGTTGCCCACGCGTTTGAGCCATTCTTCACGACGAAGGAAGCTGGACAAGGTACCGGCCTCGGCTTGAGTCAGGTGTATGGCTTCGTGAAGCAATCGGGCGGTCACATCAAAATCTACAGCGAGGTCAATCAAGGCACGACGGTCAAACTGTACTTTCCGCGCCTTGTCGGCGAGGCGGTGGAGCCGGAGCCCGAAGACGACGAACTCGCCGCAGAAGGCGAGAGCGGCGAAACGATCCTGCTTGTGGAAGACGACAGCAGCTTGCGAACCTACCTTGCGGAGCTGCTTCGCGGCCTCAACTACAAGGTCATTGTCACGACGAACGCTCAGGGTGCGCTGACGGTCCTGTTGCAGGATGAAAAGCGCGTCGACTTGTTGCTCACCGACATCGTCATGCCCGGCCTCAACGGCAGGGAATTGGGCAAACGCGCGCAAGCCCTGCGGCCCGGACTGCACGTCCTCTACATGACCGGCTATTCCAGAAATGCCGTCGTCCACCAGGGACGGCTCGATGAAGGGGTTGACCTCCTCCAAAAGCCCGTCGGTCAGGCGCAACTTGCCACCCGCATTCGCGCCATGCTGGACCGAGTGCAATAGCGCGCTTTTCTAGCTCACCTTCATCGCGCCGACGCGCGTGCTGCCTACAGTCCCTTCAGCGCGCGGTCGTAATAGGAGAGGTCGAGATATTTGTCCGGCGCCGGCGGCGTGCCGCCCCAGGTGCCGAGCATGTCGGCGCGCAGCTTGAGCACATTGCGGAAGCCTTCGGTATCGAAGCGCGCGTCGGTGGCGAAACCCTTCTGATCGTCGGCGACCTTGAGCGATTCCGCGACCACCTCGGGCGGCAGCTTCAGCCGCGCAGCGACGACGGTTGTCAGCGCGGCGCGATTGGCGGGATTGAGCGCCCAGCGGATGCCCTCGATATTCGCCTGGATGTAGCGATTGAGCGTGTCGGCATTGGCCTTGCCCCAGGAGCGCAGCACCCAGCCGCCGTCCGACTGATACGGGCCGACGACGCTGACCGCCGATCCGAGATCCTTCAAGCCGGCCTTCGCCGCCTGGATCGAACCGGGCGGCGACAGCATCGCCGCCGAATAGGTCTTGTCCTTCAGCATCGCCGCGAGACGCAGATGCGTCGCGCCGACCGGCGCAACCTTGTAGTCGCTGCGCTTGATGCCCTTCACGTCGAGCATCTTGTAGAGCAGCAGCGCGAACGCCGTGTTCGGCGCGTCGACCGCCATGGTGGTGCCGCGGAGCTGTTCGTAGGATTTGATCTCGGGCTGCACGAACAGGCTGTTGAGGCCTGAGTTGCCGCCCATGAAGATGAACAGATCGGTCTTGTCGTTCTCGACCTGCGCCACCGCATTGTCGACGCCGCCGTGCGCGATGTCGTAGCGGCCTTCGGCAAGTCCTTTGCGCAGCTCGTCGGAATTGGGCGTGTAGATCACCTCGACCGCGAGATTGCGCTTCTTGTAGAAGCCCTGTGCCTCGGCCGCGAACTGCGCGAGGTTCGACAGGCCCGGGAAAACGATGACCTTGAGCTTGTCCTGCGCGTGGGCGCCCATGCCCGTCCCGAGCGACGCGGCCGCAACGGCCGCCGCCGCGATCACAAGCTTGCCCGCTGCCGTCAATCCCATCCTGGCCTCCCCGGCGGTTTTCGTTCTGATGTCGAAGGGCTAGCACAATCCAAAGCGGCGCACGCCGTCAAGGCTCGCGCGCGCGACGACCCGGGTCCGGCGAGCTACTGGCAGACGGCGCGGATGACGTAGGTCTCGACCGGGCACGGGCCTTCCTTCTGCGCGCGCCCGGAAATCAAACCTCGGACCGAACAGCGATGCGCCGAGGTCACTTCAAGCGTGCGGCCGGACTGGAAGCCCTTGGTGCGGCACAATGCCTCGACGCCCCGGTCGCAGTCAGGCGCGCCATTGGACGCCGGCGGACAGCGCTCACGGCCGGTGATGACCCGCGTGCCCGGGATGGCGGCAACACCGCCGGCGGCATCCTTGGCCCGGTTGCCGAAGGTGCCGATCGTCTCCTGCGTGCTCTTGAGCTGGGAATCGACCGCCGCTTTTGAATTGCCGAACCAGCGGCCGACGGCATCGAAGAAGCCGGGCCGCGTGCTCGGCGGCGGCTCCTCGGCGGCGGGAGGTGCCGGCGGCGGCGTGGCTGCGGGCCCCTGGAACTGCTGTTGCTGCTGCGCCTGCGCCGACGCCGCCACGATCAGGCTGCATGCGAGCGCGGCCGCGGACAAGCGCATCCGGCCGATCATCGCCGCGGAATCCATCTCAGAGCTGCGCCGCCTGCTTCGAAACAAGGACATTGGCCTGACGCGCCCCGGCGCGCCACCTCTGTTCCACAACCTGGGATACGCCGGGCCCGTGGCGAAAATGAGATTCCCTTTGCGACCATACTCGCGGAACCCTCAGAACAGATAGATCGCGCCGACAATTCCTACAACCAGCACGATTGCGAAGATGGTGGCCCACAGCTCGAGACGCTTCTCGATGATCTCGCGTGCGCGATCGCCGTAGCGGTGGCACACGAACGCCACGGCGAAGAAGCGCAGGCCGCGCGTGACGAGCGACAAAAAGATGAACGGCAGGATCGGGTAGTGGGCAAAGCCCGACACGATGGTCACGAGCTTGTAGGGGATCGGCGTCAGGCCCTTGATCAGGATAAACCACGCGCCCCATTCGCGGTACTGCTGCTGGAACCACTCGATCTTGGCGCCGTAGCCGTAAAGCTGCATCAGCCACAGCCCGAGCGACTCGTAGAGAAAATAGCCGATCGCATAGCCGAGGATCCCGCCCGCCACCGACGTCAGCGTACAGACCATCGCGAAGTAGTAGGCCCGGTCGGGCCGCGCCAGCGACATTGGGAGCAGCATGGCATCGGGCGGAATTGGAAAGAACGAGCTCTCGACGAATGAGACCGTGCCCAGGGTCCACGTCGCATGGGGTTTGCCCGCCGCAGCGACGCACCAGCCGTACATTTTCCTCAGCATCGGGCGCTTGCTTAGCGGCGCGGGCCGGGAATGTCCATGACGGCGCAACAAGCGCGAGGCTCACCTCTGTCGATCGCGCAGTAACCCCCTCACCCCCGCCCTCTCCCCCTTGGGGAGAGGGAGCCGAGCAGTGTCCGCCGCACTGGCAGGATTCAATCGTCGACGATTGCGAGTGTTAGCGCTGCTTGCGGGCGCGGGCGCCGGCCAGCGTGACGACCTTGCGCCGTGCGAACGCCGCCGAGCGCTTCGGCACCTTCTCGGCGATGCCGAACATCCGCTCGCGCCGGTTCATCTCGGCCCAGACATGCTTCGGCTCGATCCCGGCCCCGACCCACAGCACGACCAGATTGTAGATCAGGTCGGCGCTTTCCTTGACCACCGCCTCGTTCTGGCCGGTCATGGCGTCGATCACGACCTCGGCCGCCTCCTCGACGAGCTTCTTCGCCATCTTGGCGCGGCCGGCGCGCAGGAGCTTGGCCGTCCGCGAGGTGGCGGGATCGGCGTCCTTGGCGGCGATGACCGCCGCATAGAGTTGCTCAAGCGAATCGCTCATGGGCGAACAGGATAGCCTGAAGAAAAACAAAGAGTGTTAACGCGCGCGGCGAAATAAAGGCCGGCGCTGCCCACGGGCGGCGCCGGCCGACGCAACGCAACATCACTTAGCGGTGATGGTGATGGCGGTAGTGGCGGTGGCCGTTCCAGTGGCCGCGATCGACCACGCCCGGGTGATAGTGCTGGTGCGACCGGCGGTGCTGGCTGGCCGCAATGATGGCCGCCATGGTGCCGAAGATTCCGATGACGGCGGCGGCCGCCGCGGCGTCATTGTTGCGGTGGTGATAGCCACCGCCGGCGCTGGCCGGCAGGGTCGCGGCAGTCAGTGCAATCGCGGCCGCAGCAGCAACAGCGATTGCGCGGCTGGTCATAACACGCATTTTGGTTTCCTCGCTCATGTTGTCCCCTCACTGGGGATCAACGTCGATCTAAGCCATCCGCTCCGGCGGATGAGTGGCGAGGCAAATTATGTTTTTGCAATCTAGATCAACGGATGTTCAGCCAAGGATCAACGGACGTTCAGCAATTGCAATCGCAACGATCGGCCGGCCGCGCATCGACGAAAAAGGCCGCCACGTTGTTCGCGCAACGTGGCGGCAGCTCCCATGCGTGATGAAAATCTAAAGCGCGATTAGCAGAGGTCGCATCGCAATCGCGCTTTAGCTCCTTGCGAGAGCAAGCTCTAGTGTGGCTTTGGATTTGACGCTTGTAAACGCGTGTGCGGCAAAGGGGTACAAGCGTCAGAACCGGGACACTAGCCGTCGATCGGAAGATTGAGCGCCGTGCGCCCGGCCAAGCGGCGTTGCGCGCCATCCGTCAGCGGATGGAAGCGCGCGCCCTGGACGTCGCGGAACAGCCGTTCAAGACCGACGCGGCGGAAGTATGCCGAGCCGCCGGCGACGTCCATTGCGAGATCGACCGTCCGCAGTGCGCTGCGCGCAATCAGTGACCGGTGGATGAACACCGTGTTGGTGGTCTCCGGACCGGGCGTCGCCGTCTCGGCGAACGCCACGAGAGCGTCACATGCCATGCGCACCGACGCCAATTCGGTGTCGAGCTCACCCACCAATTCGATGCCGGGGTCGCGCCGCTTGGACGCCTGCGCAACCGCGATGTCGCGGGCCGCTTCGGCGATGCCGGCGTAGACGGAATAGACGATCGGAAACGCGACCATCGACACCAGATGCAGCAGCGGATGCCAGACGTCGGGCTTGCGTCGCGCCGCGATCGCCGCGTCCGGCACGAATACGCCGTCGAGCACGACGTCGTGCGAGCCCGAGCCGCGCATGCCGAGGGTGTCCCAGGTCTCGACGATCGATACGCCTTCGGCGTTCATCGGCACGCCGAACTGCAGCACCGTCGGACCCTCATTCGGATCGTCTTCGATCGCGCCGGTCATGAACAGATTGGCCGACGGCGCACCGCTCGCGAACACCTTGCGGGCGTGGATCTTGTAGCCGCCCTCGACCTTCTCGGCCTTGCCGGAGCCGGCGAGCCAATCCGATCCGCCGGAGGACAGGAGCTGGATGCCCTCGCCGGCGACGCGCTTCAGCAGCCCGTCGACGGGCGCCTTCTGGTGCCGCCATCGCCATGCGGCGGCGGCGACCACATGGGTGTGCATCGCCAGCGCCAGCGACGTCGCCGGGCAATAGCGCGGCATGGTGCGAAACAGCTCGGCGAGGGCCGTGCGCGTCAATCCGTGCCCGCCGAGCTCGGTGGGGACGGCCAAGGCGAGGAATCCGCGCTCGCGCAACAGCTTGAAATTGGCGGCGGCGAACTCATTGGCTTCGTCGCAGCGGCGCTCTTCTTGGGCGAGCTGCGGCCCGATTTCGTCCAAGATTTCACGCCAATTGAATGCAGCGGTCGGGATCATCCGCAAGGCAAGGGCAGACATGGGATATTCTCCTTGTTTTTGATATGCTCCACCCCATGGCTGACTGATCCCCAGACCGCCCTGGTCTGACCACAAGGAGCGGGACGTGTCGGCTAAATCCACGTCCAGGACAATGACCGAAACACCGCCATCCTTTGCCGAGACGCCGGACCGCTCCGCTCCAGCAGCGGTACCCGATGCTTTGTCGGAAATGTTACGCGCCGTCCGGCTGACCGGCTCGGTGTTCTTTGGCGGCAGTTTCACGGCACCGTTCGGGGTCATCAGTCCCAAGCGCTGGGACGAAAACAGCCCAATGGCGCGGCTGCGCCACATCAGCATCTTTCATCTGGTCGCGTCCGGCCGCTGCACGTTCGAGCACTCGAACGGCGCTCGCCGCGAGATATCGACCGGCGACCTGCTGCTGCTGCCGTTCGCGGACGAGCACCGGTTCTGGAACGGCACGCCGCCGGAATTCGCGCATGCGCCGGACCTCGTTCGCCCGGGCCCGATCGAAGGCATGCTGACATTCAACTACGGCGGCGGCGGCGAAGAAACGCGGCTGATCTGCGGATACCTTGAATTGTCGGAATTCCTGTTCACGCCGGTGTTTCGCACGCTTCCCGATATGGTGGTCGAGAAGACCGGCAACGACAAAGTCGGCGCGCTCATGGCCTCGGTGGTGCATGAGGTGATCGCGCTGGTCGAAGCCGCGACGCCGGGCACGCAGATGATGCTCGGCCGGATGATGGAGCTGCTGTTCGTTGAGGTGCTGCGGCGCCACGTCAGCCGCCTGCCCGCCGGAAGCAAGGGTTGGTTTGCCGCGCTCAACGACTCGATCGTCGGCCGCGCGCTGGCGCGCGTGCACGCCGACCCGGCGCGCAAGTGGACGGCGGAGGACCTCGCGCGCGAAGCCGGCTCGTCGCGCACGGTGCTGGCGGAGCGTTTCAATGCGCTGTTGGGCCGGCCGCCGATCGACTACGTCACGAGCTGGCGCATCCAGCTCGCCGCCGACCGGCTGCGCAACGGCGGCGACAGCATCGCCGGCATTGCGGCCGAGGTCGGCTACGAGTTGGAAGCCGCGTTCAACCGCGCCTTCAAGCGCGAGACCGGATTGACGCCCGGCCGCTGGCGCGACGGCGCCGCGCAGACGGCGGGATAGGACTATCCCGTTCGTTCTGGCTGAAACGTTGCCGCAACGGCGGCGGGCTCCCTTCCCGCGCGCAGGAATGTCCGCTTGCGGGGGTAAAGCAGACATCCAAAATCAAGGATGTCACGTCAGGTTTTGACCCGAAGCGGTCAAATCGGATGCTCGTTTTGACGAGCCTGAGCGGTGCAAATCAAAAAAGTCCGGAGGATAGCTTTTCGTCCTCCCATGCCTGCAAGACATCTACTTGCTTGGCCAACCACTCAGTGGGCACCGCGTTGCTGCCCCATTCGGCAATGCGGCCAGCATATTCACCCATCAGCCAAATATGCCGGATCGGCACGAATAGATGCACTGCATCGAAGTCAGTCTGCGCGATCGACCGAATGGAACGGTAACCCTCGATGAAGGCGTGCCACATTGCAAACCTTTGGCGTTGAAAGAAGACGCTTGCCCAAAGATACACTGCGAGGTCGTAGGCTAGGTAGCCGGGGCCGCCGTCGTCGAAATCGAAGAAGATAGCCTGTCCCGCACGCGGCCCCTCCGTCGCGATGCGTGCATTGTTTCCATGACAGTCGCCGTGGCAGATCGTCCAACTCAAGTCGTCTACGGCGGCAATCGAAGCTGAGAGGCGTGACGCAAGGCCCGTCAGACGGTCCCGTATTTCTGTCTCCAGAGTCTTCACATCCAACACTGCAGCCACTTGACGATGTAGGAGATGATCTAAATCCAGGCGGTAACGGCAGGCCTTCCCGCCGGCGTAGTCTTCCGCGGCCACGTGGATGCGAGCCAGTGTTACGCCTTGGGCCCGCGCGTCAGGGGATGCGCCAACCTCCGGCCCTCGCCCTTCAACCTGGCGGAAAAGCACCACTGGACGCTGTCCTTCAGGCAAAAGTGCGTGGGTAAAGAGGGCGCCATCTCGCGCCGGCACCGGAACAGAAACCGGCACACCGACCTGGTCCAGATAGGTCAAAAATTCGGTTTCCGAGGCTACGTCGGCCTCGCCTCGAATTCGCTGACACGAAAACCGTAGTACGTAGCGCTGGCCGTCCGCAGCGCGCACCTCGAAGCTGTCATTGAAGCCACGATGCAGAAGCGCGCACTCGATTGGGCCCGGCAGTTCGTACCGCCGCGCAAGAAAACTGGCCACGGATTCCGCGGTTGCGGTGGAATACCTTGCCCGTAGCGGAATGCTGAAACCGCCAGTCATCGCTTCCCAGATATGCGGACCCCCGGCACCCTACCGGATGAATGTAGCTACTCATCATAGCGAGTTATTTCGCGGATTGAAGGAAGCAACCAAACGGGCGAGCGCGATAGGCTGCCACGTAAGTTGCAAAGCGGACATGCCGGTCGCCGCATAAAACGTCCGCTGCTGGGGAGGAGCGGACGTATCCCACGGTTTATTTTATGAGTACACGCCCTCGTCACTCCTCCGCCGTCAGCAGGCTGGCGTTGCCGCCGGCCGCCGCGGTGTTGACCGTCACCGTCTGTTCGGTGGCGAAGCGGCGCAGATAATTCGGGCCGCCTGCCTTCGGCCCGGTGCCCGAAAGCAAAGTGCCGCCGAACGGCTGGGTGCCGACCACCGCGCCGATGATGCTGCGGTTGACATAGACGTTGCCGTGCGGGACGCGCGCGACGATCTTTTCGACGGTGTCGTCGATGCGCGAATGGATGCCGAAGGTGAGCGCGTAGCCGTTGGCGGCGATGTCGTCGAGCAGGGCGTCGAGCGCATCGGCGCGCCAGCGCACCACATGCAGGATCGGTCCGAACACCTCCTCCTTGAGGTCACGGGCGCGGTCGAGCGCGATGATCGCCGGCGGCACGAACAGGCCGCCGGCCGGCAGCGGCTTGAACGCATCCCAGCGGAACCGCACGCGGCCCTCCGCGTCCATCGCGGCGATCCAGCGGTCGAGCTGCTCTTTGGCCTCGGCGTCGATCACGGGGCCGACATGGGTCGCGGGATCGGCGGGATCGCCGAGCTTGAGCTCGCGCGCCGCGCCGGCGACCATCTCGACGATGCGGTCGGCCACGTCCTCCTGCACGCACAGGAGCCGCAACGCCGAGCAGCGCTGCCCCGCCGAGCGGAACGCCGACGCGACGACATCGTCTGTGACCTGCTCCGGCAGCGCGGTGGCGTCGACGATCATCGGATTGATGCCGCCGGTTTCCGCAATTAGCGGCACGATCGGCTCGTCCTTGCCGGCGAGCGCGCGGTTGATCGCGCGCGCGACCTCGGTCGAGCCGGTGAAGGCGACGCCGGCGGTGTGACGATCCGACACCAGCGCCGCGCCGGTCTTGCCGTCGCCGACCACGAGCTTCAGCGCCTCCGGCGGAACGCCGGCCTCATGCAGGATGCGCACGGCGGCGGCGGCCACGCGCGGCGTCTGCTCCGCCGGCTTCGCCGCGACCGTGTTGCCGGCGGCCAGTGCGGCCGCCGCCTGGCCGGTGAAGATCGAGAGCGGAAAATTCCACGGGCTGATGCAGACGAATACGCCGCGGCCGCGGTATTGCAGGTCGTTGCTTTCGCCGGTCGGGCCCGGCAGGCGCTGCGGCTTGAGCGACCGCCGTGCCTCGACCGCGTAGTAGCGGCAGAAATCGATTGCCTCGCGTACCTCCGACACGCAATCGTCGAGCGTCTTGCCGCCTTCGTCCTGCATCAGTGCGATGAGCTGGCCGCGGCGCTCCTGCATGAGATCGGCGGCGCGCTCGAGCACGGCCGCCCGCTTGTCGACCGGCGTCGACTGCCAGGCCGGAAACGCCGCGTGCGCCTCACCCATCGCGGCGTGCGCGGCCCTGTCGTCCGCCTCCGCAAGCGAGACCGCCGGCGTCCGCCCGTCCCGCACCTCCTTCAGCAACGCCAGCAGGCTTTGCTCGTGGCCGAACTCGACGCCTGAGGAATTGCGCCGCTCCGGTCCGTAGAGGCCGCGCGGCAATGGAATGTGCGGATGGCGCGCACGCGCGGCCTCGCCGACCCAGTGGTGCGGACGCTTGAGCAGCGTCCCGACCGGCACCGACGGATCGGCGGCGACCGCGACAAAGGACGAGTTCGCGCCGTTCTCCAGCAGCCGCCGCACCAGATAGGCGAGCAGGTCGCGGTGGCCGCCGACCGGCGCATAGACCCGCACCGCGGCGCGCGGAAATTCCTCGCGCAGGTGCTGGTAGAGCACCTCGCCCATGCCGTGCAGGCGCTGGAATTCAAAGCCGTCGACGCCGCCGGCGTCCTCGATCACGCTCGCGACCGTCAGCGCATTGTGGGTGGCAAACTGTGGGAACAGCCGCGCGCGGCTGGCCAGCAGGCGGCGCGCGCAGGCGTCGTAACAGAGGTCGGTCATCGCCTTGCGGGTGAACACCGGATAGCCGGCGAGCCCACGCTCCTGCGCACGCTTCACTTCGGTGTCCCAATAGGCGCCCTTGACCAGGCGCACCATCAGCCGGCGGTGGAGGCCGCGCGCCGCATCGTCGAGCCAGGCGATCACCGCCTCCGCGCGCTTCTGATAGGCCTGCACCGCGAGCCCGAAGCCTTCCCAGCCGCGCAGCGACGGGTCGGCGATCACCTTCGCCATCACGTCGAGGGTCAGTTCGAGCCGATCCGCCTCCTCCGCATCGATCGTGAAATTGAGATCGTGGCCGCGCGCCTGCCGCGCCAACTCCAGCACGTCCGGCACCAGCTCCGCCAATACGCGCTCGCGCGACACCGCCTCGAAGCGCGGATGCAGCGCGGACAGCTTGATCGAAATCCCCGGCCGGTCGGGCAGCGCGCCGTCGCCGGCGCTTTGGCCGATCGCACCGATCGCGGCTGCATAGGATTCGAGATAGCGGCGGGCATCGGCGGCGGTGCGCGCGCCCTCGCCCAGCATATCGAAGGAATAGCGCGCCTCCGGATGCGCCCCCGCGCGCCGCAACGCCTCCTCGATGGTCTGCCCGAGCACGAAATGCGAGCCGAGCAGCCGCATCGCCTGCCGCGTCGCCGTGCGTACCGCCGGCAAGCCGAGCCGCTTGAGCAGACCGTCGAGGATGGTTTCCGGCGTTTCGCCGGGCTGGATGATCCGCGCTGTGATGCCGAGCGTCCAGGCCGAGGCCGACACCAGGAACGCTTCCGACTTCAATTGCGCGGTGTCCCATTCGCCGGTGGCGAGCTTGTCCTCGATCAGACGGTCGGTGGTGGCATCGTCCGGCACGCGCAGCAGCGCCTCCGCCAGCACCATCAGCGCCAGCCCCTCTTTGGTGGACAGCGAATAGGCGTGCAGAAAGTCCTCGATGCCGCCGAGTCCGCCGGAACGGCCGCGGATCCCCTCGATCAGCGCCGTGGCGCGCTGGTTAATCCTGCGCTCGGCGTCCGCTGGGCGCGCAGCCTCCGCCAGCAGCCGTTTCGCGATCTCCTCGTCGGAGCCGGCATAGGGCACGCGGAACGGAGCCAATTGCCCGCCATGGGGTGTCATTGCGCGCTCCGATTCGCTCCGGGGCGGACCGCCGCCGCGGGCACGCGATCAGGAAAATGTCGGCCGGCACGGACGATCCGGCGCGGTCCGGTGTTGGTAACTATAAGTGAAGAGCGGCGAGGCCGTTCGTTCTCGCTTGCTCTTTGCGTCATCATGTACTTTTCTGCCCGGTATCAACATCCGGTGCGGTTTCGGGGCGGGGGCCGACGAGATCATCGTAGGAGCACTGCGTCCCATGAGTGTCCTCGACCCTATCAGGCCCGGTCGAACCTCATGCGTGTGCGCGGTTCTGCTCGCGCTCATCGCGGGCGGCCCTGCCAAGGCACAGACCTCTGAGCCAACATCGATCCGGTTCAGCCTGGACGGGCGCGTCGAAGGGCCTTCGGCGCTGTTTTTGTTGCCGCTCGATCGAGGCTACTACAAGAACGAGTCGCTCAATGTGACCATGGACGATGCGGCCAACGCGTTCGAGCCGATCAGCCGCGTCGCCTCCGGCACATATGACATGGCGCTGGCCGACATCAACGCCGTCATCCGTTTCCGGGACCAGAACCCGACCGCTCCGATTCGCGTGATCTTCATGGTCTACAACCGGCCGCCGTTCGCGATCGTCGGCCGCAAGAGCCGGGGCATCAGCGACCCGAAGAGCCTGGAAGGCAAGCGGCTCGGCGCGCCGCCGCTGACCTCCACGGTGCAGCAGTGGCCGGTGTTCGCGAAGCTGAACGACGTCGACCCCGCCAAGGTGACGCTTGAGCCGATCGCGCTGCCGGTGCGGATTCCGATGCTTGCGGCGGGACAGCTCGACGCCGGGCTCGGCTATTCGTTCCGGCTCTATGTCGACCTCAAGGACCGCGGCGTGCCGGTCGGCGACATCATTCAGATGCAGATGCCGGACTACAAGATGAAGCTCTACGGCGCCGCCGTCATCGTGAACTCAAAATTCGCCACCGAGCAGCCCGACGCCGTCCGGAAATTCCTGCGCGCGACGGTGCGGGGATTCCGGGAGACCATTCGCAATCCTTCGACCGCAATCGAGCCGGTGCTTCGCCGCGACGACCAGGCCAAGAAGGACGTCGAAATCGAACGGCTGCGCATGGCGATCCGCGAGAACGTGATCACGCCAGAGGTCAAGGCGAACGGCTTTGGTGCTGTCGATCCGGCGCGGCTTGAAGAGGCGCTCAACCAGATGGCGCTCTCCTATACCTTCAAGGCGCGGCCGAAAGCCGACGCGGTATTCGACGCGTCGTTCCTGCCGCCCGCGGCGGAGCGGCGCGTGAACTGAAGCCGTGTTTTACGTGCCGCTGGCGCGAATTTGCGAGACCGTGGCGCTGGTTTCCCAATTCGGAGGCTGCGGTTCCGCCCGCAAGTCCGCATCGAGATAGTCGGCCAGTTCGTCGGCGGCCGACCGCGCTTCGCCGTCGCGGACATAGATACCGCAGAACAGCTGCGGCAGCGGCGGCAACGGCGCATCTTCCCAGATGAAAAGGTTGTTCTTGAGCGCGCGGCCACGCGGCATCACCAGCACGCCGAATCCCGCGCTCACCGCGGCCGCAAGACTGGTCAGGCTCACAGCGGTAAAGACGTAGTCGCACCGGCGCCCCGCCTGGCTCAGCGCCGCAACCGCGACGCGCTGGCAGGCGCAATCCTCGCCATAGGACACCAGCGGGACGGGTTCGTTCGGGTCGATCTTGGTGGCGTCGCTGCGCACCCAGACCGCCTGCCGCATCCAAAGATGCCGTGGCTTCGTAACCGGCGGCGTGTCGGTCACCGCCATCACCACGTCGAGGTCGCCCTGCTTGAGCGACCGCAGCATGTTGTCGGAGGTACCGCTGGTGACAATAAAGCCGACGTCCGGCCAGCGCAGACGGAACCGCGCGAGGGTCGCGGGAATTCTGGAACCGGAGTAGTCCCCGGGAATTCCGACGCGCAGCGTCTGGATGCCCCCGTTTCCGTTGGTGACCTGAAGGATCTCGTCGTTGATGGCCAACAACCGCCGCGCCTGCGCCACCACGGTGACGCCACGCTGCGTCAGGCTGACGCCCGGCGCGCTCTTGTCGAGCAGCTCATATCCGATGAGCGATTGCAGGCGCTTGATCTGGGCGCTCACGGCTGGCTGGGTCACGCCCAGCATCTGCGCCGCCTTGGTGAAGCTGCGCAGATCGACGACCGCGATGAGCGTCCTCAAAAGGTCAGTAGGTATGTTCTGCACTTGCATCGTCTCACCTGCCCACGTCCGAGTGTTATCGTGGTCACGGCGCACCGACGCCAAACTTGACGGTCTTGTCACCGGATGCGCCCCGCTCCGACTCACGCATTGTTTTCCGTACTGATCCATTATTCAAGTAGCTGGACATTATGGCGCATCAGCATTGCAAATTTGCGCGCAGTGGCAGGATACCGTCATTTAGAAATGAAATTCCTCTTGTGCCTAACTTCTTAGAAGGTTCGTCTCCAGGCGAGCATTTTCGCAGGGTCGTTGCGGCGGCCCGGTATTGCGATAGAGTGCGCGCCCCAGGGGTCGTTTCGGCGTCGTCATGAAATTTTTCCGGCTTTATTTGCGCGTGCTCGAGCTGCTCGGGCCCGAAGCCCGGCTCGGCTGGGCCCTTGCGCTCGCCGGCGTGGCGCTGGCCGCCGCGGCTTTCGTGGAACCGATCCTGTTCGGCCGCATCGTCGATGCGCTGGCAAATGCACAGGGCGGCTCGCGGCAACTGGACTGGAACGTGCTGTTGCCGCTGGTCGGGGCCTGGGTCGGGTTCGGGCTGTTCATCATCGTCGCGAGCACGATCGTCTCGCTGCACGCCGACCGGCTCGCCCACCGCCACTGCCAGGCGGTGCGGGCGGACTATTTCGAGCACATCCTGCAATTGCCGCTGAGCTATCACACCGGCACGCATTCCGGCCGGCTGATGAAGGTGATGATCACCGGCACCAATACGCTGTGGGGCATGTGGCTCTCGTTCTTCCGCGAGCATTTCACGAGCTTCATCTCACTTTTCATCCTGATGCCGCTGACGCTGTTCCTCAACTGGCGCTACGGGCTGATCCTGATGCTTCTTTGCGGCATCTTCGCCGCGCTGATCGCGTTCGTCCTGCGCAGAACCGAGAACCTGCAAAGCAGCGTCGAGACCTACTACACCGACCAGGCGGAGCGGACCTCCGACACGCTCGGCAACATCGCCCTGATCCAGAGCTTCGCGCGCATCGACATGGAAGTGAACGCGATGCGCAAGGTCGGCACCCAGTTGCTCGGCGCGCAGATGCCGGTGCTGTGGTGGTGGGCGCTGGCGACCGTGCTGACCAAGGCCTCGACCACCATCACCATGCTGGCGATCCTGATCGTCGGCATCTACTTCTACGTCCACGGCCAGACCACCGTCGGCGAAATCGTGATGTTCATGAGCTTCGCCACCATGCTGATCGGCAAGCTCGAGCAGGTCGTACACTTCGCCAATCACATGGTGATGGAAGGACCGCGGCTGCAGGAATTCTTCGCGGTGCTCGACACGATTCCCGCCGTGCGCGACCGCCCCGACGCGGTCGATCCCGGCCGCGTGCGCGGCCTGATCGAGTTCAAGGACGTCAGCTTCTCCTACGACGGCAAGCGGCCCGCGGTGCAGGACCTTAGCTTCACCGCGCTGCCCGGCGAGACCATTGCGATGGTCGGCGCGACCGGCGCCGGCAAATCCACCGCGCTCGCGCTGCTGCACCGCGTCTACGATCCGCAATCGGGCGCCGTGAAGATCGACGGCATGGATATTCGCGGCCTCACGCTGTCCGGATTGCGCAAGAACATCGGCGTGGTGTTCCAGGAGGCGCTGCTGTTCAACCGCTCCATCGCCGACAACCTGCGGGTCGGCAAACCCGACGCGACCGACGCGGAGCTGCTCGACGTCTGCCGGCGCGCGCAGGCGCTCGACATCGTCGAACGCAATCCGCAAGGGCTCGAGGCCAATGTCGGCGAACGCGGCCGCATGCTGTCCGGCGGCGAACGCCAGCGCGTCTCGATTGCGCGCGCGCTGCTGAAAGATCCGCCGATTCTGATTCTCGACGAGGCGACCAGCGCGCTCGACGCCTTGACCGAGGCGAAGGTGCAGGCGGCGCTGGTCGAGGTGATGAAAGGCCGCACCACTTTCGTGATCGCGCACCGCCTCGCCACCATTCGCAATGCGACCCGCATCCTGGTGTTCGAGGGCGGGCGCGTCATCGAATCCGGCAGCTTCGACGAGCTGGTCCGGTTCGGCGGCCATTTCGCCGAGCTGGCGCGCACGCAATTCATGGTCAGCGAAGGCGCGCGGCCGCGCGCGGAAAGCGTGCATAGCCCGGTCGAAACCTGACGCTTTCCCGACATGGAACTTTTTTGCACTGCGGCGGATTGTAGCGCCGGGGCCTCCTCCGGAAGCCCGGCTCACATCCAACCGCATCAATGGCCGCAGTCGAAGCAACAGAACCAGCCGTAAAACTCGACCTGAAGGCAGACGATGCCGTTCGCAAGCAACTGCTCAGGCGCTTCTGGCGGCTCTCGTCCGGCTTTTGGCGTCGGCGCGAAGGCGACCGCCGGGCCTGGTTGCTGACCGCCGGCATTCTCGCCGTCATCCTGGTCCAGCTTTTCTTCCAGTACCAGATGAATGTCTGGAACCGCTCGCTGTTCGACGCGCTCGAGCAGAAGAACGCGGCGGAAGTGCTTCTGCAGGCGATGATCTACGTCCCGCTGCTGATCGGCAGCGTGTTCTTTGCGATCACCAACGTCTACGTGAAAATGACCATGCAGCGCCTGTGGCGCGAGTGGCTGACCCATGACGTGCTCGATCGCTGGCTCAAGGACGGACGCTACTACCATCTCAATCTGGTCGAAGGCGATCACGAGAACCCGGAGAGCCGGATCACCGACGACATCCGCTACGCGACCGAAGCGCCGGTCGACATCGTTTCCGGCATTCTCGCGGCGTTCCTCTCGGCGGTGACGTTCATTTTCGTGCTCTGGTCGGTCGGCGGCGCCCTCGATATCAATCTCGGCGGAACGCAATTTCACATCCCCGGCTTTCTTGTCATCGCGGCCTTCCTCTATGCGATGTTCGGCACCGGTTCGATGCTACTTATCGGCAAGAGCTTCGTCCGGGTCTCCGAGGTCCAGAACCAGCGCGAAGCCGAATTCCGCTACGCCCTCACCCGCCTGCGCGAGAACGGCGAGAGCATTGCGCTGCTCGGCGGCGAGGAGGAGGAGCGCGCGGGGCTCTCACGCAACCTCATGGGGCTGCTCGAAAGCTGGCGCATGGTCATGGGCCAGTGGATGCGCACGACCTTCGTCTCGTCGACGTCGGGCTTCATCGCGAGCGTGCTACCGATCCTCCTGTGCGCGCCGAAATTCCTCGCCGGCGACATGAGCCTCGGGCAGGTCATGCAGGCCGCGTCCGCCTTCGTCATCGTGCAGACCGCTTTTGCGTGGCTCGTGGACAACTATCCACGCTTCGCCAACTGGAACGCCAATGCGCGGCGTGTCGCGTCGCTGATCGCCTCGCTCGACGCGCTGCAGGAGGCCGAGAAGTCCGGCGGCATCAAGCAGATCACGCGCGGACAGCACGACGACAACGCGCTCCAGTTGCGCGGCCTGTCGGTGAGCCTCGACGACGGCACTGGCATCGTGAACGAGACCGAGGTCGACATCGCGCCCGGCGAGAAGGTCTTGATCGTCGGCGATTCCGGCTCCGGCAAGAGCACGCTGGTGCGCGCGATCGCCGGCCTGTGGCCCTGGGGCGAAGGCCAGGTCGTGATGCAGCGCGACGCCAAGCTTCTGATGCTGCCGCAAAAGTCTTATGTCCCGCTGGGATCGCTGCGCCGCGCCACCACCTATCCGCTGGCCGCCGACAAGATTCCGGACGAAAAGGTGCGCGCATCGCTCGAAGCGGTCGGGCTCGGTCACCTGATCGACCGCATCGACGAGGAAGGCCCGTGGGAGCAGACGCTGTCGGGCGGCGAGAAGCAGCGCCTCGCCTTTGCGCGGCTCATCATTCACAAGCCCAACCTGATCGTGCTCGACGAGGCGACTTCGGCACTCGATCCCGAGAGCCAGGAAAAGCTCATGCAGCTCCTCAACGAGCAGCTTCCCGAGGCCACCTTGATCAGCGTCGGCCACCGGCCCGAGCTTGAAGCGTTCCATGAGCGCAAGCTCGTGCTCAAGCACCAGACCGGCGGCGCGCGCCTCATCCGCGACGAATATCTGACCTTCATCCCCGGCGCGCATGTGCACCTCGTGCGCAAGTTCAAGGATTGGCGGCAACGCCGGCGCGGCCAGGAACGCCGCGTCGAGGCGGCAGCGGATCGGGCCGAGGCATCAGCGGCGCGCAAGGAGAAGAAAGAGAAAGAAGCCGAGATTTCGGCGGCGATCGTCGGGCACGAGAAGACGGAGGATGTGTCCGCCAAGAAGGCTGATCGACCGGAGGGCAAGGACCCCTCACCGAAGAAGCCCGAGCGCACGGATGCGTAGATTCCAACGGTCTCGTCATGCCCGCGCTTGTCGCGGGCATCCAGGTCTCAAATCATAAGTCTAGTTAAGACGTGGATGGCCGGGACAAGCCCGGCCATGACGCGGAAAGGCCGAAGTTGAATGCACTACTTCGTCCGCTCCAAGATGCTCACATAGTTCGCGACCGCGGCGCCGCCCATGTTGAAGAGGCCGGCGAGCTGCGCGTCCTTCACCTGGAAGTCGCCCGCGGTGCCCGTGAGCTGCATGGCGCACAGCGCATGCATCGACACGCCCGTCGCGCCGATGGGATGCCCTTTGGCCTTGAGCCCGCCCGACGGATTGACCGGCAGCCTGCCGCCGATCTGCGTCACGCCATCCTTGAGAATGCTCGCGCCGCGGCCCTCCGCGGCGAGCCCCATCGCCTCGTATTCGATCAGCTCGGCGATGGTGAAACAGTCATGGGTCTCGACCAGCGACAGGTCGCCGAGCGCGAGACCGGCGTCGCTGAGCGCGCGCCGCCAGGCCAGCGCGCAGCCCTCGAACTTGAGAATGTCCCGCTTCGACATCGGCAGGAAGTCCTGCACATGCGCCGCCGCGCGGAACGCCACCGCCTTGCTCAAGGCCCGCGCGGTCTCGGCATCGGCCAGGACGATGGCGGCGGCGCCGTCGGACACCAGCGAGCAGTCGGTCCGCTTCAGCGGCCCCGCGACAAAAGGATTCTTCTCGCTCTCACGCCGGCAGAACTCGAAGCCGAGATCCTTGCGCATTTGGGCAAATGGATTGCCGACGCCGTTGCGGTGGTTCTTGGCGGCGATCAACGCGAGCGCATCCGACTGGTCGCCGTATTTCTGAAAATAGAGCGCGGCGATGCGGCCGAAGATGCCGGCAAAGCCGCCGTCGATATCGGCCTCCTCCCGCACATACGACGCCTTGAGCAGGTTCTTGCCGATCTCGGCAGCGGGCGTCGTGGTCATTTGTTCCACGCCGACCACCAGCACGATCCGCGCAGCACCGGCGGCGATCGATTTCAGTCCCTGATGCACCGCCGCCGAGCCGGTGGCGCAGGCGTTCTCGACTCGGGTTGCGCGCTTGAAGCGCAGATCGGGCGACGCCTGCAGCACCAGCGCGGCGGTGAAATCCTGCGGCGAGAAACCCGCATTGAAATGACCGAGCACGATCTCGTCGACATCGGCGGGCGAAACGCCGGCATCGGCGAGCGCGCCGGTCGCGACCCGCACGATCAGGCTCTCGACGGTTTCGCCTTCGAGTTTTCCGAATGGGGTATGGGCCCATCCGACTAAACAAGCGTTCATCGTCGCTCTCCTGGCGGTTCCGATTCGCCGTCTGCCAAATTTTGGACGTTTTCCACCGGGATTGCAGCCCTCCCTGAGATTCGCCGCTAACCGTGGCCGCCGTTTTTGCCTTTCAGGCCGTCTCGGGTTAGATGGTGATTGCAATATGCCTGTGGAACCGCTCGTTCCCGGGGGCTGAACGATTGGACCGCGTCTATCGCATGAAGCCACGCCAGCCCGTCTCCTGCCGGACCGCGATGTTTGCCGCTGCGACCTGTGCTGTCACGGCATTGTCGTGCGCTCCCGCCGCGGCGGAGGCGATGCTGGTGATCGAGGCCGACACCGGCAAGGTCCTGCATGCGGATCAGGCCACCACACCATGGTACCCCGCATCGATCACCAAGATCATGACGGCCTATGTCGCGCTGCGCGCGGTCAAGGAAGGCCGCATGACGCTTGAGTCGCTGCTCAAGGTGTCGAGCAATGCCGCCGCCATGCCGCCGACCAAGATGGGTTTCCCGCCCGGCACCACCGTCACGCTCGAAAACGCGCTCAAGATGCTGATGGTGAAATCGGCGAACGACATCGCGGTCGTGATCGCGGAAGGCGTCGGCGGCTCGGTCGAAGGTTTCTCCGAGCAGATGAACGCGCAGGCGCGCCGCATCGGCATGACGCAGTCGAATTTCGTCAACCCGCACGGGCTGCCGGCCGACCAGCAGATCACGTCGGCGCGCGACATGGCGATGCTCGCCCGTACCGTGCTGCGCGAGTTCCCGGAATACAATTACTTCTGGAGCCTGCCCGGCATCCGCCTCGGCAAGCGCATCTATCGCAACCACAACAACCTGATGGGCCGCTACGAAGGCACCGACGGCATGAAGACCGGCTTCATCTGCGCGTCGGGCTTCAACGTGGTGGCGACCGCCACCCGCAACGGCAAGCGGCTGATCGCCGTGGTGCTGGGCTCGCCGTCGCCGGCGGTGCGCGCGGTCAAGGCCGCGCAACTGTTCGAGCGCGGCTTCGCGGTACGGCCGCTGTCATGGCTGACGCCGGGGCTCGGCCAGGTCGATGCCTTGCAGCCTACCAATGTCGATCCGCCCAATCTGCGCGACAACATGTGCGGCAAGGGCCGCCGCCGTCCGCCGTCGGAAGAGGCCGAGAACGATCCGCTCGCCGACGTCGCCGCCGACTCGCCTTATGCGGTGTTCCTGTCGACGCTGCGCGGTTCCGGCAACGCCGCCGCCGGACCGCTGCTGAGCGACGTGCGCCTGGGTGAACCGGTTCGCGTCTACACCGGCCCGCCGAGTGCGCCCGTGGACGCGGCGCCGGCAGAAGCCAAAGGCAAGGGCAAAACCAAGACCGCCAAGAGCAAGAAGTCCGGCGAGTCGAAATCGGCCGCGAGCACGCAGCCGGGCGTGGCGGGTGCGCCGACGCTGGCGCACAGTTCCACGGCGACGCCGGTGACGACCGACGCCGCACGGGCGCCGGAAGCCAAGAAGAAGGCGGCCAAGAAATCCGCGACGAAGGAAGCCAAGAAGGACGCAGCGCCGAAGGACGCCAAGAAAGAGGCCACGGCGAAAGTCGACGCCAAAGCCAAGGCGAAGACGCCGGCCAAGAAGTCCGAACCGCCCAAGCAATGACCGCCGCCGGCGCAGGCCGCTCGTTAGGTCCGGCCGAACCCATTCCGCTCACCGTGCTGACCGGCTTCCTCGGCGCCGGCAAGACCACGCTGCTCAACCGCCTGGTGCAAGATCCGGCGCTCGCCGGCACCGCGGTCATCATCAATGAGTTCGGCGAGATCGGGCTCGACCACCTGCTGGTCAAGACCATCGACGACAACATGGTGCTGTTACAAAGCGGCTGCCTCTGCTGCACGCTGCGCGGAGATCTGGTCGCCGCGCTAGAGAACCTGTTGCGCGACCTCGACAACGGCCGGGTGAATTTCCACCGCGTCGTGCTGGAGACCACCGGCCTCGCCGACCCGGCGCCGCTCTTACAGACCGCGATGGCGCACCCCTATCTGGTGATGCGCTACCGGCTCGACGGCGTGGTCACCGTGGTCGACGCAATCAACGGCGGCGCGACGCTCGACCAGAACATGGAGTCGGTGAAGCAGGTCGCCGTCGCGGATCGCCTGGTGCTGACCAAGAGCGACCTCGCCGATACGCCGGAGCGCCGCGCCGCCCACGCCGAGCTGCTCGCGCGCCTGAAGGCGCTCAATCCGGCGGCGCCGGTACTCGATGCCGCCGCCGGCGAAGCGACGCCGGAGGCGCTTTTGAACTGCGGGCTCTACGATCCCGCACGCAAGATTGCCGACGTCGGCCGCTGGCTCGCCGACGAGGCCTACGCCGCCGCGCAGCACCATCACGACCATCACCACCACGACCCGAACCGTCACGACGAGCGCATCCGCGCCTTCACCTTCGCCACCGACGAACCGATCCCGGGCGCCACCTTCGAGATGTTCATCGACCTCGTGCGCTCGCTGCACGGACCGAAGCTGTTGCGGCTCAAAGGCATCGTGAAGATCGCGGAAACCCCGGACCAGCCGCTGGTGATCCACGGCGTGCAGCATGTGATGCACCCGCCGGCGCGGCTCGAGCGCTGGCCGGACGCCGACCAGCGCACGCGGATCGTGGTGATCGCCCGCGACCTCGCGCCGGAAGCGGTGACGCGGCTTTTTGACGCTTTCGTCAAACGCGCCGCAACCGACCGTCCCGACATGACCGCCCTGGTCGACAACCCGCTGATCCCCTTCGGCGGCGTCGATCGCTGATTATCCCGCCTCTTGCCTGTTTTTACGCTCTGCCCGATGCTTCTCAGGCGCTGAGTCGCGTCGACGGCGTCGCCGGCATCATCAGGATTCGTCATGGAATTCATTGAGCGGCTCAAAGCCGACCTGATCACCCTTGGGGGCTCGCTGCGTGCGCTGCGGTACACGACGCATATCGCCAAGAATCCGACGCGCGTTTTCCCGCAACTGGTCGAGGAGCTGGCGGCGAAATACGGCGACGCGCCGGCGCTGCTGTCCGACGCCGAGAACCTCAGCTACCGCGAACTGGGCGCGCGCTCGAACCGCTACGCCCGCTGGGCGCTCGCCCAGGACATCGCCAAGGGCGACACCGTCTGCCTGCTGATGCCCAACCGGCCCGAGTTCCTAGCGATCTGGATCGGCATCACACGCGTCGGTGGCGTGGTCGCGCTGCTCAACACCAACCTGGTGGGCAAGGCGCTCGCCCATTGCATCAACGTGGTCGCGCCCCGGCACATCATCGTGGACGCCGACATGCTTCTGCCTCTGCAATCAGCGCAGCCGCACATCACGGCGAACGCCAAGACCTGGCTGCACGGCAACGCCGTCGCCAATCTGCCGCGCCTCGACCGCGAGATCGAAGGCTTCTTCGGCGCAACGCTGGCGGACAACGAGCGCCGCGCGCTGACGATCGAAGATCGTGCGCTGTTCATCTACACGTCGGGCACGACCGGCCTACCCAAGGCCGCCAACATCAACCACTACCGGCTGATGCTCGCGACCCACGCTTTCGCCGCCATCATGAACACAAGCGCCAGCGACCGCATGTATGATTGCCTGCCGCTCTACCACACCTCCGGCGGCGTGCTGGCGACCGGATCGCTGCTGCTCAACGGCGGCTCGGTGGTGATCCGCGACCGTTTCTCGGCGCGCGAATTCTGGGACGACGTGGTGCGCTGGGAGTGCACGCTCTTGCAATATATCGGCGAGTTCTGCCGCTACCTCGTCAATTCGCCGCCGCATCCGAAAGAGCGCGAACACAAGCTGCGGCTCGCCTGCGGCAACGGGCTGCGTCCCGACGTCTGGGGCGAATTCAAGCAGCGCTTCCAAATTCCGCAGATCATCGAGTTCTACGCCGCCACCGAAGGCAACGTGACGATATTCAACTGGGACGGCAAGGAAGGCGCCGTCGGCCGCGTGCCGTGGTTTCTCGCGCACCGCTTCCCGATCAAGGTGGTGCGTTTCGACGTCGAGACCGAGCAGCCGGTGCGCACCGCGGACGGCTTCTGCGTCGAATGCGACTACGACGAGCCCGGCGAGGTGATCGGCAAGATTCTTCGCGATGCATCGAAACCCGCGGCCCGGTTCGAGGGTTATGCCACGCAGGCGGAAACCGACAAGAAGATCCTGCGCAATGTCTTCAAGAAAGACGACATCTGGTTTCGCACCGGCGACCTCATGCGCAAGGACGCGCGCGGCTATTTCTACTTCGTCGACCGCATCGGCGACACCTTCCGCTGGAAGGGCGAGAACGTCTCGACCACCGAGGTCGCGGAAGCCATGGGCACCTTCGATGGCATACAGGACGCCAACGTCTACGGCGTCAGCGTTCCCGGCCGCGACGGACGCGCCGGCATGGCGGCCATTGTGGTTGCCGACAATCTCAACCTCACGGCGCTGCGCGATCACCTGGCCGGGCGCCTGCCCGACTACGCGCGGCCGGTGTTCCTGCGCATCCGCCAGGATATGGAGATGACCGCGACCTTCAAGCAGAAGAAGCTCGACCTCGCCCGGCAGGGCTTCGATCCAGACGCCATCGGCGACCCGATCTACTTCAACGATCCCGCCGCCAAGGCATTCGTGCGCATCGACGCTCCGCTGTACAAGCGGATCTGTTCCGGAGAGATACGCCTGTGACGATTGCCACAGCCGATGACGTACTGGCGTTCTGGCGCGCCGCCGGCGAGCAGAAGTGGTTTGCGAAGAGCGACGCGTTCGACGCCGACATCAAGTCAGCGCTTTCTGCCGACCTATGAAGCCGCCGCGAAGGGAGAACTAGCGGACTGGGAGGCGACGCCGGAGAACGCGCTGGCGCTGATCATCGTGCTCGACCAGTTTCCGCGCAACATGTTCCGCCGCGATCCCCGCGCCTTCGCCGCCGACGCGGCCGCTCGCGCCATCGCCGACCGCGCGTTGGCGCGCGGCTTCGACCAGCAGGTCCCGCAGGACCAGCGGCTGTTCTTCTATCTCCCGTTCGAGCATTCCGAGGCGATGGCCGACCAGGAGCGCTGCTGCGCGCTGTTCCGGACGCTCGGCAATGCCGACCAGTTGCGCTGGGCGGAGCTGCATGCCGACATCATCCGGCGCTTCGGCCGCTTCCCGCATCGTAACGCCGCACTCGGACGCACCACCACGCCGGCCGAAAAAGCCTATCTCGACAACGACGGCTTTGCCGGCTGATTCATCTTTCCTCCCCGTTGACCGCAGCCCGCGAACGGCGCGACAGTGGGTAAGGCCCAAGCCGATCAAGAATTCAATGGAGGTTGATTCATGACAGTCGTGAAACTTGCGTGGTCCGGAGCGATCGCCGCCACCGTGGCGACCGTTCTCGCCACATCGGCGGCGGCCCAGATGGAGCTCAAGATCATCGCGCCGGCCGCGCCCGGCGGCGGCTGGGATCAGACCGCACGCTCCCTGCAAGCGGCGATGACCGCCGAGAAGCTGGTGAAGAGCGCGCAGGTCATCAACATCCCCGGCGCCGGCGGCACCGTCGGCCTCGCGCAATTCGTCAACAACAAGGGCGACGGCAACACGCTGATGGTCAACGGCTTCGTCATGGTCGGCGCCATCCTGCTCAACAAGTCGCCGGTCAGTCTCAGCCAGGTGACGCCGATTGCGCGGCTGACCGAAGAGACGCAGGTCATCGTCGTGCCCGCCAACTCGCCGATCAAGGACGCCAAGGACCTGGTGGCGGCGGTGAAGAAGGACGTCGCGCGCGTCACCTTCGCCGGCGGCTCGGCCGGCGGCGCCGACCACATCATGGCCGGCATGTTCGTGGGCGCGGCCGGCGGCGATCCGTCGAAGGTCAACTACGTGCCGTTCTCCGGCGGCGGCGAGTCGCTCGCCGCGATCATGGGCGGCCGCGTGACCGCGGGAATTTCCGGCTACGGCGAATACGAAGGCCAGATCAAGGCGGGCCGCTTGCGCGCCATCGGCGTGTCGTCGCCGCAACGCCTTCCCGGCGTCAACGTGCCGACCTTCAAGGAACAGGGCATCGATCTCGTGCTGACGAACTGGCGTTCGGTGGTCGCGCCGCCCGGCATCACCCCCGATCAGCGGATCGCGCTCGACCAGCTCATGGAGCGCACCGTGAAGTCGAAGGCCTGGCAGGAGCAGCTCAAGCAAAAGGGCTGGGACAACGCCTTCCTGCCCGCCAACGCATTCGCGACCTTCCTGAAGGAGGAGATCGTGCGCGTCGGCGGCGTGCTCAAATCGCTGGGTCTGGTTAAGTCGTAGCGAAAGGCGTCATGGCCGGGCCTAGCCCGTCGAAGACGGGCGTAAACGCCCTACTGTCCCGGCCATTCACGTCTTTGAGCGGAATTAAGACGTGGATGCCCGCGACAAGCGCGGGCATGACGAGTTGAGAATTCGGGGGAATCAAATGCAGTCGCAGGAACGACGCTTCGACCCCGCAGGCGTCGTCGTTGCCGCCATCCTTGCGGTATTGGCCGGCGTCATCGTCTGGGACATGACGACGCTGCAAATCACCCAGACCTACGGCGTCGGACCGAAGGCGATGCCGATCGTGGTCGCGGTCGGCCTTGGGGTCCTGTCCATCGGCAATATCGTCATGGCGTTCCGCGGCGAGTTTCCGGAGCGCGAAAAGCCCGACCACTTACCGATCCTGCTGATCCTCGGCGGCCTCGCCGCGGTGATCGTGCTGATCGGCATCGGCGGCGGATTCATTCTGTCGATGACGATCCTGTTCGCCGCTACCGCGACAGCGTTTGGCCGCCGCGCCATCCTCACCGATCTCGCGATCGGCTTCGCGCTCGGCCTCGGCGCCTATCTGATGTTCGCCAAGCTGCTGTCGCTGTCCCTGCCGGCGGGACCGCTCGAGCGGCTGTTCTGAGGACGCCCGGCAATGGACCCGATCTCCGCGCTGTTCCAGGGTCTGCAAGTCGCGCTGCAGCCGATGAATCTGCTGTTCGCGCTGATCGGCGTGCTGCTCGGCACCGCGGTCGGCGTGCTGCCCGGCATCGGCCCGGCGCTGACGGTTGCGCTTCTCCTTCCGGTGACATTCAAGCTCGATCCGGCCGGGTCGCTCATCATGTTCGCCGGCATCTACTACGGCGGCATGTATGGCGGCTCGACCACCGCGATCCTGATCAACACGCCGGGCGAGAGCGCATCGCTTGCGACCGCGCTCGAAGGCAACAAGATGGCGAAGGCCGGCCGCGGCGGACCGGCGCTCGCCACCGCCGCCATCGGCTCGTTCGTCGCCGGCTCCATCGCCACGGTCGGCATTGTGTTCCTGGCGCCCTGGCTGGTCGAGGTCGCGATCGGGTTCGGTCCGGAGGACTACTTCGCGCTGATGTGTGTCGCCTTCATCACGGTGTCGGCGACCTTCGGCTCCTCGCCGATCCGCGGGCTCACTTCGCTGTTCGTCGGGCTGACGCTCGGGCTGGTCGGCATCGACAAGCTCACCGGCCAGTCACGCCTGCATTTCGGCGTGCCGGAGCTGCTCGACGGCATCGAGATCACCACGCTGGCGGTCGGATTGTTCGCGGTCGGCGAAGCGCTCTACGTGGCGTCGCGACGGCACCTGATCCAGGAGACCCTGGAGCCGGTGCGCGGCTCACTCTGGATGACAGCGCAGGACTGGGCGCGCTCTTGGAAGCCGTGGCTGCGCGGCACATTGTTTGGATTTCCAATTGGCGCGCTGCCCGCGGGCGGCGCCGAGATCCCGACCTTCCTCTCCTATTCCACCGAACGGCGGCTGACCAAATATCCGAAGGAGTTCGGCCACGGCGCGATCGAAGGCGTCGCGGGGCCGGAGGCGGCCAACAATGCGTCGGCCGCCGGCACGCTGGTGCCGCTGCTCACGCTCGGGCTGCCGACCTCCGCCACCGCCGCGATGATGCTGGCGGGCTTCCAGCAATACGGCCTCAATCCGGGCCCGCTGCTGTTCGCCGAGCGGCCCGATCTGGTGTGGGGCCTGATCGCCAGCCTGTTCATCGCCAACGCGATGCTGCTCATCTTGAATCTTCCGCTGGTCGGCTTGTGGGTGCGCCTGCTCTCGATCCCGCAACCGTGGCTCTACGCCGGCATCCTGGTGTTCGCGACCATGGGCACCATTGCCGCGAAGCCGTCGGTGGTCGAACTGATCATGCTCGCGGTGTTCGGCGTCATGGGCTACCTGATGCGGCGCTACGACTACCCGATCGCGCCGGTGGTGATCGGACTGATCCTCGGTCCGGTGGCGGAACAGCAATTGCGCCGTGCACTCGCGATCAGCGTCGGCGATCCACTGGTGCTGGTGCAGTCACCGATGTCGGCCACGCTGCTCGCGATCGCATTCGCGGCGCTGCTCGCCCCGTTCGTGATGCGCGGGCTCGGCAAATTCAAAGCGGACACGGACTGACGTTCCGAATTTCGTCATTCCGGGACCGAGCAAGCGAGGAGCCCATTTGGCGCGCCCCGGAACGACGCCGTTAGCGTGAATGACGCCGATCCCCCGAACTGAATCTTAACGGTTCCTTGCTACGCCTCCGGGTTCATCGACGGAGGCAGAATTTTGGCGCTCACCGGCTCTGAGAACGCACCACCGCTGCCGGCGCGCTCGCCGTTCGCCAGTCTATGGGCTCGCTTCAAACCAATGCTCGGCGACGCGGACCATCAGGTCGTGCAGCGCCTTGCCGGTACCGTCTTTCTGATCCGCGTCATCGCGGCGGCGCTCGCCTATCTCTCCAACGTGTTGTTCGCGCGCTGGATGGGCACCTTCGAATTCGGCGTGTTCGTCTATGTCTGGACCTGGGTGCTGCTGATCGGCCAGGCGCTCGACCTCGGGCTGTCCACCGCGGCGCAACGCTTCATTCCCGAATACCGCGAGCGCGGGATGCTCGACCTCTTGCGCGGATACATCTCGCACAGCCGCTGGATCGCCGTTGGCGTCGCGATCGCGATCGCCGCGATGTGCGCCGGCCTGGTGCGCCTGTTGACGCCGCATCTCGACAGCTACAACGTCATCCCGCTCTACATCGCCTGCATCGCGCTGCCGGCCTATGCGCTCGCCAACGTGCAGGATGGCATCGCCCGCTCCTACGACTGGGTCGGGCTTGGCATCGTGCCGACCTATATCGTGCGGCAACTGCTGCTCACCGTTTTCATGGCAGGCGCGTATTTCGGCGGACTGCCGGTCGACGCCGTCACCGCGATGGTGCTCTCGGTCGCCGCGATCTGGGGACCAGCGCTCTTGCAGATGTTCGTGCTCAACCGCCGCCTCTCGACGCGCATCGAGCCGGGACCGAAGGCGCATGACGTCAAGCTCTGGATCACCACCGCGCTGCCGATCCTGCTGGCGGAAGGATTCTACCTGCTGCTGACGCACGCCGACCTGTTGATGCTCCAGCAGTTCCGCTCGCCCGAAGACGTCGCGGTCTACTACGCGGCGGTGAAGACGCTGGCGCTCGTTGCCTTCATCTACTTCTCGATTGCCGCGACCACCGCGCATCGCGTCGCCGCCCTCCACGCGGCCGGCGACCGCGAAGGCCTCGCCAACTTCATGCGCAAGGCGATCGCGCTGACGTTCTGGCCGTCGGTGGCCGCAACCGTCGTGCTGCTCATCTTCGGCAAGCCGATCCTTTCACTGTTCGGACCGCAATTCACCGAAGGCTATCCGCTGATGTTCATCCTCGCCGTCGGGCTGCTCGCACGCGCCGCGATCGGGCCGATGGAGCGCTTCCTCAACGTGATCGGCAAGCAAGGCGTCAATGCGTTGATCTACGGCGGCGCGTTCGCCGTCAACATCGTGCTTTGCCTTGTGCTCATTCCGCCATTCGGCGCGGCCGGCGCCGCGATTGCGATCTCAACCGCGCTGATCGTGGAAACGATCGCGCTGGTGTGGCTTTTGAAAAAGCAGATGGGCTTGAACATCTTCGTCTGGGGCCGGCGCAAATAGCGTTCGGAGGCAGCCGTGCACGGCACGATCGATTCCGGTTTCAGGGTGGAGATCAGACGGCTCGACGAGCTCGCGGCGTTCGCGACCGAGCTGCGCGACCTCGCCGCCCGGGCCATCGCTTCCAACGCGTTCTACGAGCCCGCCTTCATGGCGGCGTCCGCGCCGGTGTTCGGCCGCGACGTGCTGGCCGGGCTGGTGTGGCGCCGCGCGGCACCGGCGCGGCTGATCGGCTTTTTCCCGGTCGCGATCGAGCGCCGCCGCTACGGCCTGAGCATTCCGATGCTGGTGGCCTGGACGCATCCGTATGGTCCGCTCGGCACGCCGCTGATCGACCGCGACGGCGGTGAAGCCGCGGTCGCGGCCTGGCTTGATCATGTCGCCACCGATCCCGCGCTGCCGAAGCTCGTGCTGATGCCGTACCTGCCGGCCGAGGGCGACATCGCGCAGGCCTTCGACGCCGCGCTCGCCCATCGCAAGGGCCGGAGCGAGCACTTCGCGCTGCACCGGCGCGCGATGCTGGCGCCCGCGGGCGACCGCGCCGGCTATCTCGACCATGCGATGGCGCACAAGAAGCGCAAGGAGCTGCGCCGGCAGCGCAAGCGACTCGCGGACACCGGCGCTCTGACGTCGACCACCAGCACCGATCCGGCAGCGCTGACGGCCGCGCTCCTGGATTTCCTGGCGCTGGAAGCCGCCGGCTGGAAAGGTCGCGCCGGCACCGCGGCGAAGCGCAACGACGCCGTCCGCTGCTTCGTCGTCGAGGCCGTCACCGCATTGGCCGCCGAAGGCAAGGCCTCGGCCGCACAGCTGGCGCTCGATGGCCGCGCCATCGCCGTCATCGTGACGCTGCGCTCAGGCGACGCCGCGTGGTGCTGGAAGATCGCCTATGACGAGGCGTTCTCGCGCGCCTCGCCGGGCGTGCAACTCCTGCTCGACGTGACGCAGGCGATGCTCGACGATGCGAGCCTGGCGCGCGCCGATTCCTGCGCCACCGCCGACCATCCGATGATCGACCACGTCTGGCGCGAGCGGCTCGCTTTATCGGACCGCCTGATGTGCGTCGTGAAGTGCGACGCCGCCCTGTTCGCGCATGCGTGCACGCTTGAGACCTGGCGCCGCAAAGCGCTCGACGCTGCGAAACGCCTGCGCGCGCTTCTGCGCCGGGCTTGATGAGATCGCCAAAAAAACTGCGCTTCACTTCTGAGGAATCGCCACCGCATCCGTCGGACCGTAGCCGGTGATCTGAAGTATCACCTCGCCGTCCTTCGCCCAATTGTAGTGCGGCACTTTCGGTGGCTCCGTCAGGAACGATCCCGGCGGCAGCGGTTTGAGCTGACTTTCATCCCACTGTTCGCCATAGGCGAAATAATACGTCCCCGACAGAACGACGACTGTGCGCTCATCCGGATGCCAGTGCGGCATATTCTTTTGGCCCGGCGTGAATTTGGCACGGGTGACATAGAGGCCCTTCTTGCTCGGATCGCCATACACGATGGCGCCCGATGGTCCTCCCGGCCGGAACGGCGCCTTGAATATGATCTCGTTGGGCAACGTAACCGCGCCGGTCTGCGCATAGGCCACACCCACAACACCCAGGGCTGCGAATATCACGATTGATCGAAGACTGTGCATCGTGCTCCTCCCATCCGCTTGCTCTTAGGCGATCGAGGCTATGGAACAAAGGTTGCCATCACAAGCCGCGCGCGAATCGAACCGCCACCACCGGTTAGGACAATAGTCTAGCATCACTGAATCTTATGGGAGTGCAGGACCACGCATGAGTTGCGTGCGATATCGCGACTTTGCAACGGCGGCGCGGCGGACTAATCAAGACGGAATGCACGCTCCGGCCGAACTGCAAACCACCGACGACCGCGACTTCGATTGGCGCCTGCTGGCCCCGCTGATCGCCCACGTCATCTTCACCCATATCGTCATTGCGGTGGTGCGCGTGAGCACCTCCTACCGCTCGGTGGAACTCGACCTCAACGTGGCGTGGCTCGGCGCAATCTCCGCCGCCTTCGCGATCCTGCCGGTCTTCGTGGCCCTGAAAGTCGGCCGCTTCATCGACCGCGGCTACGACGCGCATGCGGCCTGGATCGGCGCCACCATGATGCTCGCCGCCTGCATCTGCCTTTGGCTATGGCCGATTTCGGCCTGGCATCTCCTGTTCTTCACCATCGCGCTCGGCACCGGCCATATGTTCCTGATGGCCTCGCAGCAGATGCTGACGCTGCGCAGCGCGTCGCCGCGCAAGCGCGAGGCCGCGTTCGGCTATTTCATGGTGGCGATCTCCGTCGGACAGGGTCTGGGGCCGCTGATCATCGGCTGGGTCGGGCGCGGCACCACGGTGCCGCCCACCAACGAGCTTTTCGTCATCGGCGTCGTGGCGGCGGTGCTGTGCCTCGCCTGCGCGCTGGCGCTCAAACCACAGCCGCGCGCCGCGCGGCGCACCGACGAAGGGCCGCTGATGCCGGTGATGGAGCTGTTGCGCGTGCCGGGGCTGCTGCCGATCCTGATCGCCAGCGTGGTGACCGTCACCGCCAGCGACCTGCTGATCATCTACCTGCCGCTGCTCGGCGCCGAGCGTCACATCGACGTCAGCCATATCGGTTTCCTGCTGCTCGCGAAGTCGGTGGCCGCGCTGGTGGCGCGGGCGTGCTACGCGCGGCTGATCTATGCGCTGGGCCGCATGCCGCTGACGCTCGGCAGTTCGCTGGTGGCCGCCAGCGCATTCGTGCTGCTCGCGGTGCCGTCGTTGCCGGTGATGTATGTGGCGGCGATCACGGTCGGGCTCGGACTCGGCATCGCATCGACGCTGACGCTTTCCGGCGTCGCCGAATATTCGCCGCCGCAGGCGCGCGGCACCGCGATGTCGCTGCGCATCACCGGCAACCGCATCGGGCTGGTGCTGATGCCGTTCATCGCGGGCGTGGTGGCCGCCGGCACCGGCGTGCTCGGCATCTTCCTGCTGAACGCGCTCACGCTCGCAACCTGCGCGGTTGCGCTCCAGCGCGGCCCGCAGCCGCGGGGCGGTCTGCCGCCCGCTGCCTAGCGTTTGGGCATGATCTCGTCTGAAACCAGCGCCTATCGTGCACTGCACTAAGTATTTCCGATTAAGCACGAATCCTTAACCGCTCACCATTACATCCGCGCCAGGCTTGAAAACGCAGACATTGCGGTCTAAATCCTCGGCTGTCGGAGGCCATGCGAACCCCGGCGCGCCGTATTCCTTTATTGATCGAGGAGGCGCGGAGATCGGCATGGAACGCCGCAAACGCAAGACATCGAAACGTAACGTCGGTATGAGCAACGCCTTGGACATCGGCCGTCTGCTGCAACCCGCGAATGCTTTCGCCGGCCCGATGGCGGTGGTCGACGATCAGGATCTCACGCTCACCGAAAAGCGCGCGATCCTCTCCGCCTGGGCGTCCGACGCCCGCAGCGCCGAGATCATGCTCAATCATTGCGACGCCACACCGCCGGTGCGCTTCGACGACGTGATGGATGCGCTCAAGGAGCTCGACCGCCGTTACGGTGCTTTGAAATCGCGCCCGCGCTATCGGCGCATTCTCGAACGCCGCGTCCCCGGCGTGTTCGGCCGCGAGGACGACGCCGGCAAGCCCGGCCCGGCGTTGAGCTAGACCATCACCGCTTCCGATCGTCCGGCGACGCCAGAATCAGCGCCCAGAACACCTTGTACTTCGAGCGCGGCGCATAAGCCGCGGCGATGCCGATCTGCGTGACGTTGCGCTGGAGCATGTTGGCGCGATGGCCGGGCGAGCCGCGCCAGCCCGAAAACGCGTCCGCCAGCGTGTGGTAGCCCGCCCCGATATTTTCGTAGGCCGCTTTCGCGTCGTAGCCCGAGTTCGCGATCCGCTGGCTGAAGCCGCGGCCGACGTCGTGATCGAGCCGGTCGCGCGACGCCATCGCCATGGCCTGTTCGGACGCCATCTTCATCAGCGCCGGATCGACGGTGACCGCACCGAGGCCATTGTTCCTTCGATAGCCGGAAATCATCGATGCCGCGGCCGCGGCGTCCACCTGCGCACCGGCCGCCGCCATGCTGCGATAGTAGCTCGTATCGCCGGACGCCGGCGGATCGCGGTCGCCGGCGCAGGCCACCACCATCGCCGCCGCGACCACGCTCAAACCGGCCCGCAATGCATTCGGCACACCAGACGTCATTTGGCGCGGAATCCCCCAGAAAGTCGGCCCCTTGTGGCGCGGGAGCATGGCCGAACGAAGGTTAAAATATCACCTGAGACAGTGCTAGCCGGATGGGCGGAGCCCCACTACCATCCCGGTCGGGAACAAGGAAAGACCAGGGAGGAGCGCCATGTCGGCACAGGCGACAGTCGCGCGCACGCCCGGCGCCAAGCGCGCGGGGCCGGGCGAATACGTGTTCGACCTCGGTAAGGTCAATCACATCAAGGGCGGCCCGGACTATTCGAGCGTCGTCGGCGGCGTGGTCGAAGGCGACCGCATGATCGTCGCGCTGATGCGGATGCCCGCCGGCACCGGCGCGGAACCGCACTCGCATCCTAACGAGCAGTGGATCTACATCCTCGAGGGAACCTTCAAGGCGAAAATCGGCGATGACGAGGTCGAGGCGAAACCCGGCTCGGTGGTCTACGTGCCGTCGAACGTGGTGCACTCGGCGAAGGCGACGCCGGAGGCCGACGTCGTGTTCTTCACGGTGAAGGACGCCTCGCACAGTCTGCACGGCGTGAAGGCGGGATAAGTTGTTTTGGAATCAGTGATCAGGGAGGACATCATGAAGCGAACGGGCTGGATCATCGGTGCGCTGGCATGCCTCGCACTCGGCGCCATCGCATCAAGCGGCGCTTGGGCGCAGGACAAATATCCGACCAAGCCGGTGCGGATCGTTCTGCCGTATGGACCGGGCGGCGCAACCGACATCGTCACCCGCATCGTCGCCGAGCAGTTGCGCCAGAACCTCGGCCAGTCCTTCGTGGTCGAGAACAAGCCCGGCGCCTTCGGCATCGTCGCGATCCAGGAAATGATGAACGCGCGGCCCGACGGCTACACGCTGATGGTCGGCAACGTCTCGACCAATGCGATCACGCCGGTGATCGTGCCGGACCGGCTGAAGATCAACTACACGCGCGACGTGGCGCCGGTGACCAACCTGATCGACATACCGGCGTTCCTGACGGTCACCAACACCAACTTCGCGCCGAAGAACGTCGCCGAGCTGATCGCCTACGCCAAGAAGAACCCCGGCAAGACCCGCTACGGCACGGTCGGCGCCGGCAGCTATCCGCACTTCGACATGGCGTTCTTCGCCAAGCGCGCCGGCGACCTCGACATGATCGCCATCCACAACAAGCAGGGCGCCTCCGGCATCATTGCCGACATGCTGACCGGCGACGTGCAGGCCGCCTTCCTCAACGTCGCTTCGACGGCGGGGCAGATCAAAGCCGGGAAGCTACGGCCGATCGCGGTGGTCAATCCGACGCGGCTGCCGGACTATCCGGACGTGCCGACCATGAAAGAGGCCGGATTCGCCGACGTCGGCACCATCGCCTGGAACGGCATGTTCGCGCCGGCGGCGACGCCGCGTCCGGTGCTCGAAGCGCTGCACAAGGCCACCGTCGCGGCACTGACGTCGGACGCCGCCAAGGCGGCGCTGACCAAGCAGGGCTTCATCATCGCGCCCTCGAAGTCGCTCGACGACGCGCGCACCTGGCTCGCGAACGAGATCAATGCCTGGAAGACGATCACGAGCGCGGTGAAGATCGAGACGGAGTGAGTTCGGTCCGACCGGCAATGATGCCGTGAAGGTGGGGCGCGGCCCATGAGCACCGACAGTCCGTCGTCCGCGCCGGAGCATCCGCTGCTGCGCATCCTCCGGCGTAAGAACGTGCTGTCGGGGCTGATGTTCATCGCCATCGCGGCGATCGGGCTGTGGGCGTCGCGCAATTATCCCGTGGGCACCGCGCTGCGCATGAGCACCGGCTACGTGCCGCGGCTGCTGTGCTGGGTCCTGATGGGGCTCGGCGCCATCGTCCTGGTGCAGGGCCTGCGGGAGACCGATAGGCCGGAGCCGCGCGCGCCGGCACCCGAGGACAGCGCACTCGCGCGGCTTCGCCCGGTCGTCGTGGTGACGCTGAGCCTCATTGCGTTCGCGCTGGCGCTTGAATCGCTCGGGCTCGTGCTCTCGATCCTGATCCTGACGGTCATCGCGAGTTTCGCCACGCGCGAGCTCAAACTCTGGGAGACGCTCGCCGCCGCCGCCGGCCTGAGCGTGTTGACCTGGGCAATCTTCATCGTCGGGCTCTCCCTGCCGATCCCGATGTGGCCGGATTACTAGCCGGATGGAACAGCTCCTCGGCAACCTCGCCACCGGTTTTTCCGTCGCGCTGACGCCGGCCAATCTCGGCTTCGCGCTGCTGGGCGCGCTGATCGGCACGCTGATCGGCGTGCTCCCCGGCATCGGGCCGATCGCGACCATCGCGATGCTGCTGCCGCTCACGTTTCATCTCGAGCCGGTGTCCGGCCTGATCATGCTGGCCGGCATCTTCTACGGCGCGCAGTACGGCGGCTCGACCTCGGCGATCCTGGTGAACCTGCCGGGCGAGACCTCGTCGGTGGTCACCTGCATCGACGGCCACCAGATGGCGCGTAACGGACGCGCCGGCGCCGCATTGGCGGTCGCGGCGCTGGCCTCGTTCTTCGCCGGCACGGTGGCGACCGGGATGATCGCAATGCTCGCGCCACCGCTTGCCCGCGTCGGACAATCGTTCGGCGCGCCGGAATATTTCGCGCTGATGGTGCTCGGCCTGATCGCGGCGGTGGTGCTGGCGCATGGCTCGGTGGTCAAGGCGATCGCCATGATCGTGCTCGGGCTGCTGCTCGGGCTGGTCGGCACCGACGGACAGACCGCGGCGCAGCGCTTCACTTTCGACTTCACCAAGCTCTCCGACGGCATCGAATTCGCGGTGCTCGCGATCGGCGTGTTCGGCGTCGGCGAGATCATCGCCAATCTCACGCGCGGCGGCGAAAACCGCACGCTGCTGGCCAAGGGGATCACGCGACTGATGCCGACGCGTGACGAATTCAAGCTGGCCTGGCCGGCCGCGTTGCGCGGCACCGGGCTCGGCGCCATCCTCGGCGTGCTGCCCGGCGGCGGCGCGACGCTGTCCTCGTTCGCCGCCTACGTGCTGGAGAAGAAGGTCGCGCGCGATCCCTTCGCGTTTCGGCAAGGGCGCGATCGAAGGCGTGGCCGGACCGGAGGCCGCCAACAACGCCGGCGCGCAGACCTCGTTCATCCCGATGCTCACGCTCGGGCTGCCCGGCAACGCCGTGATGGCGCTGATGATCGGCGCCATGATGATCCACGGCATCCAGCCGGGCCCGCAGGTGATGACCGAGCGCCCCACTCTGTTCTGGGGCATGGTCGCCTCGATGTGGATCGGCAACCTGATGCTGCTGGTCATCAACCTGCCGCTGATCGGCATCTGGGTGCAACTGCTCAAGGTGCCGTATCGTTTTCTCTACCTTGCCGTCCTGCTCTTCTGCGCCATCGGCGTCTACACCATCTCCAACAGCGCGTTCGCGGTGATCCTCGCCGCCCTGTTCGGCGTCTTCGGCTACATCTTCGTGCGGCTCGACTGCGAGCCGGCGCCGATGATTCTCGGCTTCGTGCTGGGGCCGCTGATGGAGGACAACCTGCGCCGCGCCATGCGGATCTCCGGCGGCGACCCGATGATCTTCATCAACCGGCCGATTGCGTTCGGGCTCTTGATCGCGGCGGCGATCCTGCTGGTGATCGTCGCGCTGCCCTCGATCCGCAGCGGCCGGGAACGCGCCTTCCAGGAAAGCTAGCCGTTGCCGCCGGTATCCGGCTCCCCGCTCTTAACGCTTCGTTAGCGATATTCCGGCCGGCGCATGCCGAATTGTTAACCACCCGACAACCGCGGATGGTTTAGACCGTCTTAACCCTGTGCGAAGCACCCGCCGCATGAATCGTAGTCTGTTGTTCTCGGCGCTCCGGCGCGACTGGCGCATCGCGATGCTGGCCATCGCGATCGGCGCAGGCGTCGCCGTTCTGGTCCTTGGGTTGATCGATCACGCGCGCGTGCTTGCGTGGATCAACAGCGCGCCGCCGGCCGTCGCCACCCTCGCCGTCAGCACCATCGCTGCGCTGCTGATGCTGACCGTGGCGGCGTTGCTGGCGCTGGTCGGAACCGTGCGCCGAAACCTGCACATCTCCGCCGCGCTCGACAACATGACCCAGGGCCTCTGCATGTTCGACGGGGCGGCGCGGCTGATCCTCTGCAACGAGCCCTACCTCGAGATGTACGGCCTCACGCGCGAGCAAGCCTACCCGGGCTGCCCGCTGCGCGAATTGCTTGAGTTCCGCAAAGCTAACGGCACGTTCTTTCAGGACATCGACGAATACGTGACGGGCGCCGAACGACGCGTCGCCGAAGGCAAGGTGTTCACCAACATCGTCGAAGTGCGCGGGCGGATTATTTCGATCAATAACCGGCCGGTACCCGGCGGCGGCTGGGTCTCGACGCACGAAGATATTTCCGACCGGCGGCGTCAGGACCAGGAACGGAATGTGATGGCCGCGCAGGAGGAACGCCGCTCCGCCATGGAGGCGGCCATCGCCGTGTTCCGTCCGCGTGTCGAGACCATGCTGAAAACAGTCGGCGAGCACGCCCTGGCGATGCGCACGACGGCGTCAACGCTGTTCGCGGCGTCGAGCAAGACATCGCAGCGCGCCGACGGCGCCGTCGACACGTCGAACGAGGCGTCGATGAACGTCGAGATCGCCGCCGGCGCGGCCGAAGAGCTGTCGGCGACGATCGCGGAGATCAGCCGGCAGCTCGGACAGACCAACACCATCGTGAGCACCGCGGTGACCGAAGTCGGATCGACCAATGAGCAGATCGGATCGCTGGCGCAGTCGGCGCAGAAGATCGGCGACGTGGTCAAGCTGATCCAGGACGTCGCCGGGCAGACCAACCTGCTCGCGCTCAACGCCACCATCGAGGCCGCCCGCGCCGGCGAGGCCGGCCGCGGCTTCGCGGTGGTCGCCTCCGAGGTGAAGTCGCTCGCCGTGCAGACCGGCAAGGCGACCGAGGAGATCGCGGGCCAGATCGCCGCGGTGCAGGTATCGACCGGCGCCGCGGTCGAGGCGATCGGACGGATCGCCGGGCGCATGAAGGAGATCAGCGCCTACACCTCGGCCGCCGCGGCGTCGGTGCTGCAACAGCAGGCGGCGACCGGCGAAATCTCACAGAACGTGATGAGCGCGGCGCAAAGCACCAAGGAGATCGTCGCCGTGCTCGGCGACGTGACCGGCGCCGCCGCGGAGACGCGCGGCTCGGCCGAGACCGTGCTCGCGGCCTCGCAGGCGGTCGAAACCGCCGCCGCCGATCTGCGCGAGGAGGTCGAAGGCTTCCTGCAGAAGGTGGCGGTCTAGGCGCGGACGGCGACCTCCTCCACAATAGCGCCCACACGGCCGTCCGCTGCAGCGCGGAGCCGTTCACCAAACCCGATCATGCCGTGACGATCGCCGAGCGAGAGGAACCGTCTGCGTGATTAGTCGGGCGCAGCCGCCGGTAAGTTCATTTCGCAATTCGGTCTTTCCGCGACTGCAATTCGCCGCACCTGGATGGATTGCGCAAGGCCCGTGACGTTCCCTAAAGTGGCGCCGAATCCGAGCAACAAGACCACGCCGGGAGAAAACGCATGCGTCCGACGGTCGCTCATCGCGGCCGGCATCGCTGCTGGCGGCTCTCGGCCCGGCGGCGTCCCAAAGCTGGCCAACCAAGCCGGTGCGGGTGATCGTTCCGTTCACCGCCGGCAGCGCCGTCGACATCGTCGCGCGCGCGGTGATGGAGCAGGTGTCCACGCAGATCGGCCAGCCGGTGATCGTCGAGAACCGCGGCGGCGCCGGCGGCACGCTCGGCGTCGGCATGGTGGCGAAGGCCGATCCCGACGGCCACACCATCCTGGTGCATTCGACCACCCATGCCGTGACCGCGACCACTTACGCCAACCCCGGCTATGACGCGCGCAAGGATTTCGCCGCGATCACCGCGCTCGCCAGCGTGCCGAACGTGCTGGTGACCGCGCCGGGCAAATACAAATCGGTCAAGGACATGATCGAGGCGGGGAAGGCCAAGCAGGGCTCGCTGAACTACGCCTCGGCCGGCGCCGGTTCGAGCGCGCATCTCAACGCCGAGCGGCTGCTGCTGGCGGCGGGCATCAAGGCCCAGCACATCCCGTTCAAGGGCGGACCGGAGGCGCTGACCGAGGTCATGGCCGGGCGCGTGGATTTCTACTTCGTGCCGCTGCCGCCGGCGCGCGGCCTGATCGCCGGCAAGAAGGTCGATGCGCTGGCGGTGTCGAGCGCGACGCGCGCCAAGGCGCTGCCCAGCGTGCCGACCACGGTCGAAGCCGGCGTTCCCAATTCCGAATACAATTTCTGGATCGGCATGTTCCTGCCGGTGAAGACCCCGGCCGCGATCGTCGCGCGCCTGCACGAGGAGACGATCAAGGCGCTGAACAACCCGGCCGTCATCGCGCGGCTCGACAAGGCCGGCGGCGAACCGATGCCGATGTCGCCGGCCGCGTTCGACGATTTCGTGCGCAAGGAGATCGAGCTCAACGCCGTGCTGGTGAAGGCGGCGGGGATCGAGATCAACTAGCCGCGCTCACGCAACTTGCTCCGTCACCCTCCCCTGAGGAGGCGGCGTAGCGGCGGTGGGGTGAACGCGAAGCGACAAGACTTCACCCCACCCCGCTCGCATTCCGCTTAGCTTCATGCTCGCGACCCTCCCCTCCAGGGGAGGGTGGCACCGAGTTCGCGGCAGCGTGTCGCCATTCACCACTGGAACTTCGGCGGATCCTTCCACGCCGGCACGTTGATCGCGCGGCCGTCGAGGGTGAACTGCGAGCCGAGCTGGCGCAGCCGCTCGAGCTGGTCGTAGTACACCGTCTCCTCGGTCATCAGCCCGTCGCGGCAGCGGATCACCGCGCACAGATGCTGGATGACTTTCTTGCCGGTCGGCGCCATGCCGAGCCACGGGCCGAGATGCGTCGCGGTGACGAAATTCTCCGCAAACACCCATTCGCCGGTCGCGACGATGCGCTTGATCTCGATGTTGACGTCGGGGAACGCGGTCCACCAGACGTCGTAATACTTCGCCACCGCCTCCTTGCCGTAGACCACGTCGCCTGACGCCACCACGCGATACATCACGTCGTCGGACAGCGTCTTGAGCGTGCGCTCGGTGTCGTGCGCGCTCTCGGCGGCGAAATGCTCGTAGGAGAGCTCGATATTGGCCTTTTCGGTCGGGGTCATGTCTCGTTCAATGTCCTGTGTAGATCGGGTCGGGCTGCGTGAACCAGCTCAAGAGGATGTGGTACACGATGGCGTAGTTCTTCTGCTGGATCGACGCGTGCGCGATGCCCGGCATCACCGCGAACTGCTTGTCCGGGTTCGGCAGCTTCTCGAAGAACCTCGTCAAATCCTCGAAGCTCGCGATGCCGTCCCATTGGCCGCGCATGATGATGGTCGGCACCTTGATCTGCTCGGGATCGCAGACCGGCAGATTGGAGCACATGTCGACATAGGTGCCGGTCGGCACCGAATCGTCGAGCTTGAGGATCGCATCGGCGAACGCCTCGATGACGTTGTCGTCGGCGGTGCCGGGATGGTCGCGGTTGAAGATCGAATGCACGAAGGCGCGGTCGATCGGGCGGCGGCTCTTGGCGCGGAATTCGGCGAGCCGCTTGCTGCGGTCGGCGAGCGTCGGCGAGCCTTCGCCGGTCCAGACATGGGCGTCGAGCGCGAGCCGCTTCACCATCTCGGGATGCCGCTGCGCAAACAATGCGGCGCGCAGCGCGCCCGACGAGATCCCGTAGACCAGCAGCGGCTTCTTGCCACGCAGCTTCTGGATATAGGTCGCGGCGGCGAAGCAGTCGTCGGCGCCGAAGGAAATCGGCGCGTTGTTGTCGCGGGTCTTGGTGGACTTGCCGTAGCCCTCCATGTCGACGCACCAGGTGTCGAAGCCGCGCGCGGCGAAGTAATCCATCGCCGACGAGTTGCTGCGTCCCGGCACCTGCAAATCGAAGGTCGGCGTCGAGGCCATGGACGAGCCGTGCACGAACAGGATCGTGCCGGCCGGGCCGGACGGATCGGCGCGACTTGTTCCACATATAGAGGCGGACGTCGTCGCCCTTGTTGGTCCAGTGCTCCTCGCCGCGGATCGGCGTTGTCATGGGCTTGTTCATGGGATGGCTCCTTGAAGTTGCTACGCCGCCTTGGCCTCGCCGCCGCCGGCGCGGAAGACGGTGCAAAGGGTGGCATCGACCTCGACCGTGCAAGGCGTCGCCGACCTTGAAGTGCTGCAACGGATGGGTCTGCACCCGCAGCGTCAGGCCCGACGGCAGGGTGACGAAATATTCGCTGATATTGCCGAGGAAGATGTGATTGCTGATCGTCGCCCTGGTGCCTGGTTCGGAAGCGGCGCCGAGCCGGATGCTTTCCGGCCGGATCGCGACTTCGACGGCGTCACCCGCCGCGAACCCGTCGAGCGCATCGACCTTCACCGCAAGCTCGGGCGCGACCTCGACGGTGCCGCCGGCGCCGCTGCGCTCGCGCACCTTGCCGGGCACGAGGTTCACCAGGCCCATGAAATCCGCGACCATGCGGTTGGCGGGACGGGCATAGACCTCGAACGGCGCCCCGTATTGCTGCACGCGTCCGAGATTCATGACCGCGATCTGGTCCGACAGCGCCAGCGCCTCGGCCTGGTCGTGGGTGACGTAGACGAAAGTGATCCCGGTGCGGCGCTGCAATTCCTTGAGCTCGGAGCGCATGCGCTCGCGCAGCTTGGCGTCGAGATTGGACAACGGCTCGTCGAGCAGCAGGATGTCGGGCTCGACCACCAGCGAGCGGGCGAGCGCAACGCGCTGCTGCTGGCCGCCGGACAGCTCGCCCGGATAGCGGGTTTCGAGCCCCGAGAGATTCACCAGCGCCAGCGCCTCCTCGACCTTGCGGCGCGCCTCGGCGGACGGGACTTTCCTGATCTTGAGGCCGAACACGACGTTCTCGAACACGTTCTTGTGCGGCCAGATCGCGTAGTTCTGGAACACCATGCCCATGCCGCGCGATTCCGGCGACACCACCGAACCGGGCGACGACAAGAGCCTGCCGTCGACCTCGATGGTGCCGCGGTCGGGCGCCATGTAGCCGGCGATCAGCCGCAGCGTCGTGGTCTTGCCGCAGCCGGACGGGCCGAGCAGCGTGACGAAGGAATTGTCCTTGATCTCGATATCGACGTCGGCCACCGCCGCGACGTCGCTATCGCGCGACGAGAACGATTTCGACAGTCCGCGAATGGTGATCCCAGCCATACTCTCTGACTCGATACTTGCCTTGAACTACGTCTGCACCGGCGCGGCTTCGTTGCGCGAGGCGATGCTGCGGCCGCCGAGGTGGTAGGCGAGCCAGATCGCGGCGCCGATGATGAACATATTGACCATCGCGAGCGCCGCCACCGGCTCGATATAGCCGGTCTCATAGAGATTGTAGACCGCGACCGCCAGCGTGATCGATTGCGACGAGAACAGGAGGATCGACGCCGACAGCTCCTGGATCACCGGCACGAACACCAGCAGCCAGCCGGCGAACAGGCCGGGCCGGATCAGCGGCAGCGTGATCTCGCGCATGGTCGTGGTCCAGTTGGCGCCGAGTATCTGCGCGCTCTCCTCCAGCGAAGGGTCGACCTGGCGCAGCGACGCATTGGCGGCGCGCACGCCGAGCGGGATGTAGCGGCCGACATAGGCGAGCAGCAGGATCGCCAGCGTGCCGTAGAGCGCGAGCGGCATCGCGAGCCAGAACTGGATCAGCGCCACCGCCATCACGATGCCGGGCAGCCCGAGCGGGATCAGCGAGGCGTAGTCGAGGAGCTTGCGACCGGGGATCTTGGTGCGCAGGTCGATCCAGCCGATGACCGCGCCCAGCAGCACCGCGAAGGTCGCCGCCACGAACGCCAGGAACAGGCTGTTCACGATCGCGCGCTGGGTGACGTTGTATTCGAACAGGATGAATTTGTAGTTCGCCAGCGTCAGGTTCTTCCAGAACTCGAGGCCCCATTGCTTCGAGAGCGACACCGCGATCAGCGTCGCATAAGGCAGCACGATCGAGACGAAGAACACGGCAATCACAAAGCCGAACAGGATCCAGCGGAACACGCCGAGCCGCATCATCTGCGGGCGCGAGCCCTTGCCGCCGAGCGTCACGTAGGAGCGCCGCTTGAGGAACGCGTTCTGCAGATAGAGCGCCGCGACCGTGATGATGATGAACACGAGCGACAGCGCGGAGGCGAGCGCGTACTCCGGCGGATAGTCGAACAGCGCGTAGATGCGCGTCGGCAGCGTCACGATGCGCCCAGGCAGCCCGATGATCGCCTGCGAGCCGAACAGCGCGATGGCGTTGACGAACGCGAGCAGCGTGCCTGAGAGGACCGCGGGCGCCACCAGCGGCGCGGTGATCGAGAACGCGGTGCGCAGCTTCGAGGCGCCGAGGATCTGCGCGGCTTCTTCGTAGGACGCGTCGACCGATTGCAGCGCACTTGACGCCAGCAGATACACGAACGGGAACGTGTGCATCACCGTGACCAGCACCAGCCCCGGCATCGTGAAGATATTGAAGGTGAGCCACGGCAGGCCGAGCACGTCACGCATCAAGACGTTGCTGAGCCCGGCATTCGGGCTGAACAGGTAGGTCAGCGCGATCGCGGTCAGGAACGGCGGCGAGAGGTAGGACAGCGTCGCGGTGATCTGGAACAGCGGCTTTGCCGGCACGTCGGTACGCGCCACCGCCCAGGCCAGCGGCAGGCCGATCAGTAGGCTGAACAGTCCGCTCCAGGCGCCGAGGATCAGCGAATTCTTGAGTGCGTTGACGTAAAGCCGGCCGGTGAGCACCTCGGAATAGGCGTCGAACGAAACGCCGCTGGAGCTCTTGAAGCTGCCGACCAGGAGGAACGCCAGCGGCAGCACGACCAGGACGATGAGCGAGACGATGGCGGCGCCCATCACGACGTGCTCGAGCCGCAGCCACCTCCGCGCCGGCCGCGGCGAGAGCCGCGGACGCAGCGCCGTACTCATCACGTCGGTGGACATGTCTTGGTCTCGTTTCCCCGCCGCCCTATAACACGCCGGCCGAGCCCGAACATCCCATATCGTCCCGGGGGCGAGGAATGCGGCCAGACGTCCGGTGCCTGCCGTTGTGGCCGATACCGCGGGCTCAAATTTCGACCCGTCATCCTGAGGTGCCCGACCGAAGGTCGGGCCTCGAAGGACGACGGCCCCGGTGCTAAACTCGACGGATGGGGGCGTTTGCGTACATGCTGCTCTGTAGCGATGGCTCGTACTACGTCGGCAGTGCGACCGGCGAAGACTTGGAGCCTCGCATCGCGCAGCATCAGTCAGGCGCCTTTCCCGGATACACACAAGCCCGCCGTCCCGTGAAACTGGTGTGGTCGGAATATTTCCTGCAAATCACTGATGCGACCGCTACGGAGCGCAAGATCAAAGGTTGGAGCCGTGCAAAGAAAGAGGCGCTCTTCAACAATGACTGGAATTCTATCGTGAAGCTGTCCAAGCGGCGCGCGGGCAAGCTTCGCTAGCCGGGCCGCCGTCCTTCGAGGGCCGCGCTACGCGCGGCCACCTCAGGATGACGGATTGAGAGTTGTGACCGCTGAAAGAGAGAAAGAGAGAGTACCTATGGCCCCCATGCTGCCGCGCGAGCGTTGCGACTATTCGGCGATCGTCGACCGTCCGCCACTGAAGCTGCCGGGCGGAACGCGGCTCGTTTTCTGGACCATCGTCAACTACGAGGTCTGGGACATCGCGCGCGCGATGCCGCGGCAGGTGCTGCCGGCGCCGGCCACCACCACGCCGCTGCTGCCCGACGTGCCGAACTGGAGCTGGCACGAATACGGCATGCGGGTCGGCTGCTGGCGCTTCTTCGAGCTCTATGCGCGGCTCGGCATCAAGCCGACGCTCGCGATCAATGCGCGCGTCTGCGAGGACTATCCGCGCGTCGCCGAACAGGCGAAGCGCGACGGCTGGGAGTTCATGGGTCACTCCTACCAGCAGGGACCGATCCACAACGAGCCCGACCAGAAGGCGATGATCACGCGCACGCTCGACATCCTCGAACGCGCGTCTGGAACGCGTCCGATCGGCTGGCTCGGGCCGGGACTGACGCAGACCTACGACACGCCCGACATCCTCGCCGAAGCCGGCGTGAAGTATATCGGCGACTGGGTGTTCGACGACGAGCCGGTGCCGATCAAGACCACCAAGGGCCCGCTGGTGACCCTGCCCTATTCGGTCGAGCTCAACGACATCCCGATGATGATCGTGCAGCACCACGAGAGCGACTATCTGCTCAAGCGCGCCGTCGACCAGTTCGACCGGCTCTACGCCGAGAGCGCGGACCGCGCGAAGATCATGGCGCTCGCGATTCATCCCTACATTTCAGGGCAGCCGCACCGGATCAAATATCTGGAGGCGATCTACGACTACGTGAACAGCTTCGATGGCGTGGTGCATTGGAACGGCGTGGAGATCCTCGACTGGTACCGCAGCGCGGCGCCGGCAGCAGCCCGCGGTTGATCCGACTATCTCCGCTGCCGCGCGAGTTGCCGCAGCGAAAGCGCATGCAGGAGGATCGAGCTCGGCACCGCGAACGCCGGAATCATCACCGTCGGAAAGGTCAGGAGCTGGGCGTTGGGCGTTTCGGGCACAATGACTTGCAGCGGGCCGGGCGCGCTCAGCGTTCCGATGCCGACGGCGATTGTGAAATCGGCAAGGCCAAGCAGGTTCCAGGCGATCGCCGCTTTTCGGGCGCCCGGCGCCCTCACGTGCAGCAGATAGGCGACCGGCAAGGCCAATAGCCCGACCAGCACGTCGCCGGCGCCGGCGGGCAGCGCGAACACCCCGGGCATCTCGCCCCTGCTCCACGCCACCAGAAAGATCCCGCCGACGACGCGATACATCTGCAGGCCGACAAGCCAGGACGCGGGCATCGCATCGAGAACCGCCGCGACGCGCGCCGATCGCAGCAGAATCGGCAGCGCGAGCAGCACCGGGCCAAGGATCGCGAGTGGAAGCGCCGGGCTCAGGGCGCCGGGTACGGGACGGAATGCACCCTGGATCGCGAGCAACCATATGACGGCAAGCCAGGCGGTGAACGGCACGACGATCGCAAGCCACACCTTGAGACGCACGCTGCCGTCAAAGCCGGTTCGCTTCAGGGCGAGCCAGAGCCCGGCCAGCAAAACCACATGGATGATGATGCGGAAGACAACCAATGCGATGCCGGTCGCCTGCAGCCAGGGCAGCGCGAGATTGAGCCCCAGCCAAAAGATCGTGAAGGCGGATACCGCAGCGAACAGTGCCAATACGCGCGCAAGGACCGCGGCATCGGCCTGCAAACCGGACTTGTTCATATGATACACTCCACGACAATTTCACAGTAACTCCATTTATTATAGTGACTATTATTTTGGGAGTCACTATAATAATTGCGCTACCCAATCCGCGCCCTCTCGCTGCCGCGATGACGCGGGCGTGGAGCAAATCCGAGAGCCCGAGATGACGACGAGCTATAACTTGCGTTGCCCGGTCGCCCGCACGCTCGACATCATCGGGGATCGCTGGACAATTCTGATCCTGCGCGATCTCCTGCTCGAAGGACCGCGCCGGTTCCAGGATTTCGAGGCGTCGTTGACGGGCATCAGCCCGAACACCCTGTCGGCGCGGCTGAAGACGCTGGAGCAGAACGACATCGTCGTGCGCCGGTTCTATGAGGAGCATCCGCCGCGCGCGGACTATGTCTTGACCGACAAAGGACGCGCGCTGGGCCCCGTCCTCAAGTCGCTGCTTGAATGGGGCCGAAAACATGCCCGCTGATGGCCGCGGCGCGGCACGTTGACCCGATGATTCGCCGATTCGCCCGGTACGGCCCGCCTTGAGAAGCGGGCCAGCCGGCGCCGCCGACGTTGCTCACAGGCCGCCATGCGGCGACCGGGGCGGCCGCCCTCCCGGCAGCCGCCCATCCGCTTGATCCGGCATGTGAATATGGTGCGGCCGCGAGTTGGCCACAGGCCCGCCCGAAAAACGCAAATCTGTCAGATATTTAAGTGGTCCGCCCGGGTCGTGCTGCTTAGCTTACGGTTAACGGTTGCACGGGGGGTGGGCGCGGCACGTTCACGCTCCTCTTCAATTTATGGCGGGGACAGCTGGAGCGCCGGCGGGTCGATCGTATGTTTAGGATGTGGCGGGGGCGTCATTCAGGCGGAGCGGCTGCGGTTGTCCGGCGGGCCGTTGTCGCCGCATTGGGACTGTACCTCGTACCCATGCTCGCAGGCTGCAGCATCTTCAACGAGCGCTCGCTGCTCGAAGTCGAGATCCCCGAGCGCTATCGCGCCGGTGGCAACCTCGCACCGACGCCGCCGCCGGCGCTCGACTGGTGGCGCGGCTTTCGCTCGCGCGAGCTTACCGCGCTGATCGAGGAAGCGCAGACCGCGAATTTCGACATCGCGGTCGCGATGGCGCGGATCATCCAGGCCGACGCGCAGAGCAAGATCGCCGGCGCGCCGCTGTTGCCGGGCGCCGATTTCGACGCCAGCGTGACGCGCTCGCGGCCGCCCGGCGGACCCGATCGCACCACTTGGCGCACCGCAATCACCGCCAGCTACGAGATCGATTTCTGGGGCAAGAACCGCGCGAACTCGCGCGCGGCGCAGCAGAACGCCATTGCCGCGCGCTTCGACCGCGACGTGGTCGCGGTGAGCACCGTCGCGAGCGTGGCGACCGCCTATTTCCTGGTGCTGGCGTCGCAAGACCGGTTGCGGATCGCGAACCAGAACGTCGAAGCCGCAAGCCGCGTGCTGACCCTGATCCGGCAGCGGCAGGAGGCCGGCACCGCCTCCGCGCTCGAAGTGGCGCAGCAGGAAACGCTGCTCGCGAGCCAGCGTGCAACGGTCCCGGTGCTCGACGAGGTGTTACGGCAGAACATCGCGACGCTCGCGCTGCTGATCGGACGCCCGCCGGCGTTCGTGCGGGTGCGCGGCGGCAGCCTCTATTCGCTCGGCATTCCGCGCGTCAATCCCGGCCTGCCGTCGGAGCTGCTCTACCAGCGCCCCGACATCCGCTCCGCCGAAGCGCAGCTCGCCGGCGCCGACGCCAGCGTCGAAGCGGCGCGCGCCGCGTTCTTCCCGAGCATCACGCTGACCGGCCAGGGCGGCTTCACCAGCACCGCCCTGCGGCTCCTGTTCCGTCCGGAATCGGCGTTTTATTCGCTCGCCGCCGGCCTGACGCAGCCGATCTTCGACGGCTTCCTCCTGGAGGGCCAGTTGGAGCTGTCACAAGGCCGCCAGATGGAGCTGCTCAACCTCTACCGGAAAGCGGTGGTGTCGGGCTTCACCGACGTCGAAAAGGCGCTCATTTCGATCAAGGACTCGGCGGAGCGGGAGCGGCTCCAGCAGCAGGTGGTGGATGCCTCGCGGCGCGCCTTTGAGATCGCCGACACCCGTCTGCGGGAGGGCACCGTGGACCTCGTGACGGTGCTGATAACGCAACAGGCGCTGTTCACGGCCGAGGAGAATCGGGTCACGGCCCGTCTGGCCCGACTGCAGGCTGTGCTAAGCCTCTACCAGGCGCTCGGCGGCAGCTGGCTGCCGAAGCCCGAGGTCCGGGTCACCACCCAGCAATGAGACTAAAGCCGATAGTTATCGCCCTGATCGGCCTCGCGGTCGTCGCCGCGGCTGTGACCTATTGGCCGTCGTCGCAGCCGACGCAGCAGCAGGTCAAGGGCGGCAAGGGCAAGCGCTTCACAGGTCCGGTCAGCACCGATCCGGTGCCGGTGCGCGCGACCGTCGCGCGGCGCGCGGACGTTCCGGTCTATCTCGACGGCGTCGGCACCGCGCGCGCTCTCAACACCGTGCTGGTGAAGCCGCAGGTCGAAGGCAAGCTGATCGCTATCTCGTTCACCGAGGGCCAGGACGTGCCGCGCGGCTACGTTCTCGCCAAGATCGATCCCACCACCTATCAGGCGCAATACGATCAGGCGGTGGCGACCAAGGCGCAACACGAGGCGCAGGCGGCAAACGCCCGGCTCGATCTCGAACGCTACATGCGGCTGGCGGCGACCAATGCGATCAACAAGCAGCAGGTCGACACCCAGCGCGCGCTGGTCGCGCAGCTCGAAGCGCAGGTGCGCGCCGACCAGGCGTCGATCGACAACGCGCGCGCGATCCTGTCCTACACCGACATCACCGCGCCGATCGCCGGCCGCACCGGCATCCGGCAGGTGGACGAAGGCAACATCGTGCGGCCTTCCGACACGACCGGTCTCGTCACCATCACCGAGATCAGGCCGATTTCGGTGCTGTTCAACCTGCCGCAGCAGAACCTGCCGGACCTCAATCGCGGCATGGCGGAAGGCCCGTTGCCGGTCGACGCCATGGGCCCGGACGGCCGCACCGTGGTCGACAGCGGCAAGGTGCAGGTGATCGACAACCAGGTCGACCCGACCACCGGCACGGTGCGGATCAAGGCCGAATTCCCGAACAGCAATCTCCAGCTCTGGCCGGGCCAGTTCGTCAACGTGCGGCTGCTGATCGACACGCTGCGCCAGGTCGTGGTGGTGCCGACCTCGGCGGTGCAGCGCGGCCCCACCGGCACGTTCGTCTTCATCATCGGCGAGGATTCGACCGTCAGCATCCGCCGCGTGACGATCTCGCGGCAGGATGACGTGCGCGCGGTCGTCGCCGACGGCCTCACCGCCGGCGACCGGCTCGTGACCTCGGGCTTTGCGCGACTCGCCGACAAGGCGCTGGTCGAGGTGACGGCGACCGAGGAGGTCGGGCAGCCGCCGGCGCTCCCGAGCGTCGATACGCAGCCGAAGCGCAAGGGCCGCGCCGCAAAAGGCGCCAGCACAGGCGGCGCGGAAACGGGCGGCATCGACAAGGGCGGCGAAAAAGGCAAGAACCGGGGGGCGGCAACGCAGGGCGCGGGGGCGAAACCGAGCGCAACGCCATGAGTACGTCCGCGAGCAGCACGTCCGCGAGCGTGTCGTCGCCGTTCATCCATCGGCCGATCGCGACCTCGCTGCTCGGCGTCGCCGTGATGCTCGGCGGGCTGCTCGGCTACCTCTGGCTGCCGGTCTCGTCGCTGCCGCAGGTCGACTTCCCGACCATCCAGGTGACGACGCAGCTTCCCGGCGCGAGCCCCGACGTGGTGGCCGCGCTGGTGACGGCGCCGCTCGAACGCCAGTTCGGGCAGATCCCGTCGCTCTCCAACCTGATCTCGTCGAGCTCGTTCGGCATCAGCCAGATCACGCTGCAATTCGACCTCAACCGCAACATCGACGCGGCGGCGCAGGACGTGCAGGCCGCCATCAACGGCGCCGGCTCGACGCTGCCGCGCAACCTGCCCTACCCGCCGATCTATTCGAAGGTGAACCCGGCCGACGCGCCGATCATCACGATGGCGCTGACCTCGCCGACGATCTCGTTGCGGCAGCTCTCCGACCTTTCCGACACCGTGCTGACGCAGCGGCTGAGCGAGGTGACCGGCGTCGGCAAGGTCACCGTGCAGGGCGGGCTCAAGCCGGCGGTCCGCATCCAGGCCGACCTCGCGCGGCTCAGCAATTACGGCCTCGGGCTCGAAGATCTGCGCACGGTAATCGTCGCCGCCAATGTCGCCGGCCCCGCCGGCTCGCTCGACGGCGCGCACCAGTCCTACACCATCGCCGCCAACCAGCAGATCACCGCCGCCGACGCCTACCGCAACATCGTCGTCGCCTACCGCAACAACGCGCCGGTCCTGCTCAAGGACGTCGCCGAGGTGATCGACGGGCTCGAGAACAACAAGGTCGGCGCCTGGTATAACGGCCAGCCCGCAGTCGTGGTCGACATCCAGCGTCAGCCCGGCGCCAACGTGGTCGAGACCGTGCAGCGCATTCAGCGCGAGCTGCCGCGCTTGCAGCGCGCGTTTCCGGCCGGCGTCGAGCTTACCGTCGTGCACGACGCCACCAACACCATCCGGGCGTCGATCCGCGACGTGCAGTTCACGCTGGTGCTCAGCGTCGCGCTGGTCATCCTGGTGGTGTTCATGTTCCTGCGCACCATACGCGCCACCATCATCGCGGGCGTCGCGCTGCCGCTGTCGCTCATCGCCACGTTCGGCGTCATGTGGTTTGCCGGGTTCTCGCTCGATAACCTGTCCTTGATGGCGCTCACCATCGGCACCGGCTTCGTCGTCGACGACGCCATCGTGATGATCGAGAACATCGTGCGCCACATGGAGGAAGGCGACGGCCCGTTCCAGGCCGCGCTCAAGGGCGCGAGCGAGATCGGCTTCACCATTATTTCGCTGACGCTGTCGTTGATCGCGGTGTTCATCCCGCTGCTGTTCATGACCGGCCTGGTAGGCCGCATGTTCCGCGAGTTCGCGCTGACGCTGACCATCGCCGTCGTGGTGTCGGCGATCGTGTCGCTGACGCTGACCCCGATGATGTGCAGCCGTATGCTGCGGCCGCATGTCGAGTCCGCCGGCAATGCCGTCACCCGCTTCTTCAACAACGGCCTCGAGCGGACGATCGAGTACTACCGCCGGACGCTCGAATGGGTGCTGCGGCACGAGGCGCTGACGCTGCTGGTGCTGGCCGGCACTATGGTCGCGACCTTCTGGCTCTATCTCGTCATTCCCAAGGGCTTCCTGCCGCAGCAGGACACCGGCCTGATCTTCGCGGTGATGGAAGGCGGCGACGAGGTCTCGTTCGCCGAGATGCAGCGGCTGCGCGCCACGGTCGAGGCCACGATCCGCAAGGACCCGGAGGTCATCGGTGTCGTGTCGGTCGTGGGCGTCACGCCGATCAACGCCACGCCGAACGCCGCACGCTTTGCGATCACGCTGCGCTCGCGCGACGTGCGGCGGACGTCGGTGATGACCGTGATCGAACGGTTGCAGCAAGAGGTGCTGCGCATCCCCGGCGTGATCCTGTACTTCCAGCCGGTGCAGGACATCCAGATCGCAACCCGCATCAGCCGCGCGCAGTATCAATACACCCTCACCGGAACGAATGCGGAGGAGGTGAGTTTTTGGGCGGATAGGCTGGCGGAGCGATTGCAGTCCTCGCCGATCATGCGCGACGTCGCCTCGGAGGCGCAGGACGAGGGACTGCGCCTCAATGTGAACGTCGACCGCGAGCTCGCCGGCCGGCTCGGCGTCTCGCTCCAGGTGGTCAACGACACGCTCAACTCAGCCTTCGGCCAACGGCAGATCTCGACCATCTACGCGCAGTCGAACCAGTACCGCGTGATCCTCGAGTCGATGCCGCAGTATCAGAGCGATCCCAATTCGCTGTCACGCCTCTACGTGCCCGGCACCGGCGGCGTGCAGGTGCCGCTCTCGGCTTTCGCCCGCTTTGTTAACACCACCGCACCGCTGGTGATCGCCCACTACGAGCAGTTCCCGGCGGTGACCGTCAGCTTCAACCTGGCGCCGCACGCCTCGCTGAGCGACGCGGTAACGACCATCAGCGAAGCCGAGCGCGACCTCGGCATGCCGAGCTCCGTGATCGGCAGCTATTCCGGCGACGCCGCCGAGTTCGCGCGCTCGCTCGCCGGTCAGCCGTGGCTGATCCTGGCCGCGATCATCGCGATCTATATCGTGCTGGGCGTGCTCTACGAGAGCATCATCCATCCGATCACGATCCTGTCCACGCTGCCGTCGGCGGGCCTGGGCGCGTTGCTGGCGCTGATTCTCCTTGGCTACGATCTTTCGGTCATCGCGCTGATCGGCATCGTGCTGCTAATGGGCATCGTGAAGAAGAACGCGATCATGATGATCGACTTCGCGCTCGAAGCCGAGCGCGTGCAGGGCATGACGCCGCGCGACTCGATCGTGCAGGCGGCGCTGCTGCGGTTCCGCCCGATCATGATGACGACGCTGGCCGCGCTGTTCGGCGCGATCCCGCTGGCGGTCGAGAGCGGCACCGGCTCCGAGCTGCGCAATCCGCTGGGCATCACCATCATCGGCGGCCTGCTGCTCTCCCAGCTGCTCACGCTCTACACCACGCCGGTGATCTACCTGCAGATGGAACGGCTGCGGGCGCGCTGGAGCCGCAAGCGCGCCGCCTCGGATGAACCCGAGCTCGACCTGCCGACCGCGCCGGAACCCTCGCAACGGCCGGGTGCGCCATGAACATCTGCGGCCCAGCCATCCGCCGCCCCGTCGGCACCACGCTGCTCGCCATCGGGCTGCTGCTGATCGGCGCGGTCGCCTACCATTTCCTGCCGGTGGCAAGCATGCCGTCGGTCGACTTCCCGACCATCAGCGTCAGCGCCAGCCGCCCGGGCGCCGATCCCGAGACCATGGCGCAGACGGTGGCCGCCCCGCTGGAGCGGCGGCTCGGCGAGATCCCCGGCGTAACAGAGATGACGTCGCGCTCGTCGCTCGGCCTCACCCGCATCACCGTGCAGTTCGACCTCAACCGCGACATCGACGGCGCCGCGCGCGACGTGCAGGCGGCGATCAATGCCGCACTCACCGATCTGCCCGGCGACCTCCAGTCGCGGCCGTCGTTCCGCAAAGCCAACCCGTCGGCCACGCCGATCATGATCCTGGCGCTGACCTCAACCACGGTGCAGCCGAGCGTGATGTACGACGCCGCCGACACCGTGGTCGCGCAGCGCCTCTCCCAGGTCGACGGCGTCGCCGAAGTGAGCGTCAACGGCGCCGAGCAGCCCGCGATCCGCATCCGGGTCAATCCGGTCGCGCTGGCCTCGATGGGCCTGTCGATGGAGGACGTGCGCACCGCCGTCGCCAACGCCAACGCCGCCGGGCCGATCGGCACCTTCGATGGCGGCGAGCGCGCCGTCACCATCGCCACCAACGACCAGATGCGGGCGGCGTCGCAATACGACTCGCTGGTGATCCGCGCCGCCAACGGCACGGTGGTGCGGTTGTCCGCCATCGCCTCGATCGAGCCGGGCGTGCGCAACAGCCGTTCGTTCGGCTGGTACAACCGGCAGCCGTCGATCCTCTTGGTGCTCACCAAATCGGTCGATGCCAACGTGATCGAGACCGTCGATCGCGTGCGCGAGATGCTGCCCGAAATCAGGAAGTGGATTCCCGCGGGGGTCGAAATCCATATCCTGTCCGACCGCACCCAGACGATCCGTGCCAGCGTGTTCGACATGCAGCTCACGCTGGTGATCGCGATCGCGCTGGTGATGATGGTGGTGTTCCTGTTCCTGCGGCGCGGCGCGGCGACCATCGCCGCCGGCGTCACCGTTCCGCTGGCGCTGGCGGGAACCTGTGCGCTGATGTGGGTCGCGGGATTCTCGATCAACAATCTGTCGCTGATGGCGCTGGTGATCTCCGTCGGCTTCGTGGTCGACGACGCCATCGTGATGATCGAGAACTGCTTCCGCAATCTCGAGAAGGGCATGAACCCGGTGCAGGCCGCGATGGAGGGCGCGCGCCAGATCGGCTTCACCGTGGTCTCGATCAGCATCTCGCTGATCGCCGCCTTCATTCCCTTGCTGTTCATGACCGGTGTGATCGGGCGCGTGTTCCGCGAATTCTCGGTGACGCTGGTTTTCGCCATCGCCATTTCCATGGTGGTGTCGCTGACGCTTACGCCGATGATCTGTGCGCATTTCGTGCGCAAGCCGCCGAGCCCCAATGCGACCTGGCTGGACCGCGCCGTCGAGCGGACCATGGCGTGGATGGTCGGGCTCTACGCGCGGAGCCTGCGCGTCGTGCTCAAGCACGTCGCGCTGACCTTGCTGGTGTTCGTGGGCACCATCGCGCTGACCGTCGGCCTCTACGTCAAGACGCCGAAGGGCTGGTTCCCGCCTGACGACACCGGACTGATCTGGGGTTCGACCCAGGCCTCGCCGGAAATCTCGTTCCAGGCCATGTACGACCTCCAGCAGCAGGCCAACGACATCGTGCTGGCCGATCCGGCGATTGCCGGCGTGGGCTCGTCGATCGGGACGTCGTCGTTCAATTCCTCGGTCAATCGCGGGCAGCTCTTCATCAGCCTGAAGCCGCTATCGGAGCGGCGCGAAAGCGCATGGGACGTCATCAACCGCCTGCGGCCGCAGCTCAACGCCATTCCCGGGCTGCGCGTGTTCATGTTTCCGGCGCAGGACGTGCGCACCGGCGGGCGTTCTTCGGATTCAAGTTACCAGTACACGATCTGGAGCCCGGACTATCAGGAGGTGATCCGCTGGGCGCCGATCATCAACGACCGGCTTCAGAAGGTGCCGGAGCTGACCGACGTCTCCAGCGACCGCCAGCAGGGCGGCTTGCAGGTCAACGTCCACGTCGACCGCGTTGCGGCGTCGCGGCTGGGCGTGCGCGCGCAGGACATCCAGAGCGCGCTCAACAACGCGTTCGCACAACGGCAGGTGTCGACACTCTACACCCAGCGCAACCAGTATCGGGTGATCCTCGAAATCGACCCGCAATACCAGCGCGACCCGACCGATCTCGACCGCATCTACGTGCCCGGCGCCAACGGCGTGCAGGTGCCGCTCTCGGCGGTGACGACGATCGAGCGCGGCTTGCAGCCGCTGGTCATCAACCACCAGGGCCAGTTCCCGGCGGTCACCATCAGCTTCAGCCTGGCGCCGAACGTGACCATCGAGCAGGCGACGCAGGCGGTCGACCGCGCGGTCGCCGAATTGCATATGCCCGACACCGTGCGCGCCGAATTCCAGGGCGACGCCCGCGCCTACCGCTCATCGATCGGGACGCAGCCGCTGCTGATCCTGGCGGCGCTGCTGGCGGTCTATATCGTGCTCGGCGTGCTCTACGAGAGCCTCGCGCACCCGCTCACCATCATCTCGACGTTGCCGTCCGCCGGCCTCGGCGCGTTGCTGGCGTTGCAGATCTTCCAGACCGAGCTGTCGCTCATTGCGTTGATCGGCATCATCCTGCTGATCGGCATCGTCAAGAAGAACGGCATCATCCTGGTCGACTTCGCACTGGACGCCGAGCGCAATCGTGGGCTCGAACCGGAGCAGGCCGTGTTCGAGGCCTGCCTGGAGCGCTTCCGGCCGATCCTGATGACCACCTTGGCGGCGCTGCTCGGCGCGCTGCCGCTGGTGTTCGGGAGCGGGCCCGGCTCGGAGATGCGCCGTCCGCTCGGCATCACCATCGTCGGCGGGCTGATCGTGTCGCAGATGCTCACGCTTTACACGACGCCGGTGATCTATCTCTTGCTCGACCGCCTGCACCGGCGGCTGTGGGGCGCGCGGGTGCACCGCGAGCCTGGTCAGGGCCTGCGCGCCGCGGCGCGGATGCTGAAGCCGTAGTTACCGCTTCTTGCCCTGCTTCACCACGATCTCGTCGTAAAGCTTGGTCCAGCGGTCGCCCTGGTCGAGGATCTGCGCGGGATCGATGACGCTGAACGGCACGTCGAGCGGCCGCACTTTCACATTGGTCGGCGTGAAGTCGCGGGTGACCAGAAGCTGCTGCGCCTCGTACAGCATGAAGTCGAGGAACAGCACCGCGGCGTGCGGATGCGGCGCGCGGCGCATCACGCCGGTGCCGAGGAACCGCGCGAAGCCGGGCGGGATCACATACCAGTCGAGCGGCGCGCCGGCGTTCTTCAACTGCTCCGCCTTGTAGTGATAGAGCGTGAGCGCGAACTGCACCTCGCCGCTGACGACGAGATTGGCGAGCAGCGTGTGGCCCTTGCGCACCGACACGCCGTTCACGCGCACCATGTCGCGGAACAGCTTGACGATCTTCTCCTCGCCCAGCGCATTGGCGAGCGCGCCGAACCAGACGGCGTCGTCGGATTCGATACCGAGCCGCCCCTTCCAGCGCGGATCGGCGAAATCCTCGTAGGTTTTCGGCAGCTCGTCCTTGCGGACCAGCTTGGTGTTGTAGCCGGCCGAGATGATGTTCAGCCGGTCGCCGACCCATTCGCGGTGCGGGCGCAGCGCCGCCGGCACGATGTCGGCGAGGTGCGGCGAGCGCACCTCCTGCAGCATGCCTTCGCGATGCAGCGATTCCATCTCGGCGGCGCTGGTCTCGACGGCGTCGACCTCGTAGCGGCCGGCGCGCTGCTCGATCAGCGCGCGGCGCAGGATGCTTTCGGAGCTGGCGCGCCAGAACTGCATCTTCACGCCGTATTTCTTTTCGAAGGCGGCGATCAGCACCCGCATGTCGTCGGTCGTCACCGACGAATAGATGGTCAGCACGCCCTCTTTCTTGGCGCCGGCGATCAGCCGCTCGGTGCGGTCGGGACCGGAATAGGTTGCAAGCTCGGCAAGCGTTGCGGATTGCGCGGCGGCCGGAACCCACAGCGCTACAAGCAACAGAAGCGCGACCACGACAGGCATGGCGTCCTCCCCGAGGACATGCGGCAGGTTTTTTTGCCCTGCGTCGTTAGCGGGGAGGATGGGCTTGCGCGGAAAGGTTGGCAAGGCAGCTCCTCCTAGCGCTCTCGAATCCGGCCTCTATGGACTGGAAGGAACGGAATTCGCTGCCAATACTTTCCTCCATATGCCAAAAGAGCCGATCAAGCCTCCAACGCCATCGCCCGCCGAGCCGAGCAAGCCACCAATCAAAGACCCACAGCCCTATCAAGATCCGGTCACTCCACCCCCTGCGGACCCGCAGGAGGATCGGCCGCTCAGCGATCCGCAACCGCCCGGCAGCGACGTGCCGCGCCTCCAGCCATTTGGAAGTCAGCCAAAACATGCGAACCAAACAACGGCAGACGTGGTTTTCCCTGATGATGGAGACAGCCACGCTCGCCGTGGAGGCGCAGCAGGTCATGGCCCTTAGAGCCGCCAAGCTGGCCGCGGGAGGAACCGCGGCCCAGACCGAGGCGGTGCGGATGATGAGCGAGAAGGTCTTTGCCTACGCGGAGGCATCGGCCATGCTGGCGCTCGGAAAGTCGCCGCAAACCGTCATGCGGCGATATCGAACGCACGTCAGAGCGAACTCACGCCGCCTCACGGCGCCGCGACGCGACTAGCACTTATCATCTCACAAAAGAAAACGGCGCCGGTCGATGACCGGCGCCGCAAAACTCGTGTCAGAAAACCGTCGCTACGCCGCCGCGTCCTGCTTCGGCGGCAGGTCGGCAAGCTCCTGCTGATAGGCCTGGTCCATCTTCGGCTGCATGCCGTGCTTGGCCATCTCGTCCGCGAAGATCTTGCGGACTTCCGGCTTCTCGTCGGCGTAGTCGATCTGGTCGCCGCCGACGCGCCGGCTGATCCACGCCTTGGGCACGCCCTGCGCGTTGCGGATCGACACCGTCTCATGCTTGAGCGCGAGATAGCGCGCCGGCGTGGTGCCGGAGTTGAAGTGCTGGTGGAACCACATGTTCGGCGGCACGATCAGCGTGCCGACCTCCCAGTCGTAGCGCTTGGGCTCCTCGCCTTCCGGCCACATCAGCGAATAGCCCTCGCCGGACAGGATGATGACGTAGGCGCCCGGCCCGTGCGCATGGCCCTTCTTGTAGGTGCCGATCGGGAACTGCGAGATGTGCGAGTTCATCGAGCCCTTGGCCATGGTGAAGCGGATGTGCCCGCCGCCCGCGCCGCGCTCCTTGGCGGTGATCAGCGGCAGATTGACCGCGTCCGCCACGAAGTTGGTCTTGAGCAGGAAGCCGTCCTGCTCATTCTTGGCGGCGAAATAATCGGGCTCGCCGTTGAAGCGGTTCTTGAAGTCGTGGTCGCAGCCGAAGATGAAATCGAGATCCTCGTAGAGATTGATCACCGGCGGCGCATTGGTGACGCCGACATAGCGCGCCGCGTCCTTGCCGGAGCCGTTGAAGTGCTGGTGCCAGCAGTTGAGCGGGATCGAGAACAGCGAGCCCGCCTTCCACTCGAAGGTGATGCGCTTGCCTTCGTTATTCCAGACCGTGGTGGAGCCGCGGCCTTCGAGGATCAGGATCATCTCCTCGAACAGCTGCCGGTGCGGCTCGAGCTTCTTGCCGGGGGGAATCTCCATGACATAGCTGTCATTGGAGACGCGCGAGGCGTCGTGGTTGACGAACACCGCATTGCCGCCGCGCCGCGCCCAGGGCTTCAGGTCGACCGTGCGGAGGTTCCGCACATAGAGCGCCGGGATGATGTCGAGGCCTTCGGCCTTGATCCAGCGGGTGTAGGGCGTTTCCTTCTCGGTCGCGAATTTCTTCGCAAGTTCCTCGGAAACGATAGCGTTCTTGGCCATGCGATGCTCCTTGCAGTCTCTTTTGCTCTTTATCGTCTCAGCTCTTTAACATTTCATTCCTGCGCTAGACCGCGCCACGCGGGGCGGCATCGGTCCTTATAGCAACGCATTTTTCCGCGCGCATGCGCACAAAGATCGGATCTCCGGTCGGGGTGCGCAGCGAGGGGTGCGCCCGCGCCTGCAGCACAACATCGCCCACCTTGACGTAAAAATCCAGATATTCCCCGAGGAAATCCTTGGCATGCACGGTGGCCCGGATGACGTTGTCGTCGGCATCGCCCTTGAGCTCCTGCTCCGACAGCTCCAGGTCCTCCGGACGCACCGAAACCACCACCGCGGCATCCCGGGCGACGCCGTCGGTGGCCAGCACCTTCAGCTCGCCGAACGCGGTCTTCACCCGGCAACGGCCGGCGCCCTCGACCGCGGTCACGGTGCCGCCCACGAAATTGGTCTGGCCGACGAAATCGGCGACGAACTGGTTGGTGGGCTGCTCGTAGATTTGCCGCGGCGTGCCGATCTGCACGATGAAGCCATCGCTCATCACCGCGATCTCGTGCGACAGCGACAGCGCCTCGGTCTGGTCGTGGGTGACATAGACCGTCGTCAGATTGAACTCGCGCTGCAGCCGCTTGAGCTCGGTGCGCATGGCGTCGCGCAACTTGGCGTCGAGATTGGACAAGGGTTCGTCGAGCAGCAGGAGCTGCGGCTCCATCACCAGCGCGCGCGCCAGCGCGAGCCGCTGCTGCTGGCCGCCCGAGAGCTTGGTGGCTTCGCGGTCGACCAGATGGTCGAGCTGCACGGCGGCGAGCACGCGCATCACCTTGTCCTGGATCTCGCGCTTGCCGAGCTTGCGCACCTCCAGCGGGAACGCGACGTTCTGGAACACGTTCATGTGCGGCCAGATCGCGTAGGACTGGAACACCATGCCGAAATTGCGCTTGTTCGGCGCAACGAAAATGCCGCGGCTCGACGAATAGACCGCGCGGCCCGCGACCTCGATCTCGCCCGAGGTCGGCTTTTCGAGGCCGGCGATCGAGCGCAGCGTCGTGGTCTTGCCGCAGCCCGAGGGCCCGAGCAGCGTGAACAGCTTGCCCTCCGGCACCTCGAAGCTGACGTTCTGCGCGGCCTTCACCACGGCGCCATGGTCGCTGGCATATTCGGTAAAGAGCGCCTTCACGCTGAGCACGGCGGTTCCCCTACTTTTCCGCGATCCCGAAGCGCCGGCCGACGATCTGCGCGACCATCACCAGCACGAACAGGAGCAGGATCAACATCACGCCGAGCGCGGACAGCTCCACATATTGCCCGTTCTGCCACAGCTCCCAGATCATGATCGACACGACCTCGTTGCCGGGGCTGTAGAGCAGGATCGAGCTCGACAGCTCGCGGATCGATACGATCACGATATAGATGAAGCCCGCGAGCAGGCCGGGCTTGAGCAGCGGCAGCACGATGCGGCGGAAATTCATGCTCCAGGAGGCGCCGCTCATTGCGGCGGATTCCTCGAGCTCCTTGTGGATCTGCATCATCGAGGTCGAGACGTAGCGCATGCCGTACGGCAGGAAGCGCGTCACATAGGCCACCAGCATGATCCAGATCGTGTTGTAGATGCCGATGTCGATATAGAGGTAGCAGATCATGATCGAGAGCCCGAGCACGATGCCGGGGAACACCAGCGGCATCGATGCCAGGCTGTCGAGCAGCCAGCGCCCGGGAATCTTGGTGCGCACCACCACCCAGGAAATCACCGCGGTGATCAGGATGATCACGGTGGCGCAGGTCAACGACAGGAACAGGCTGTTGCGCACCGTGGTCCAGAACCCGGGGTAGTCGAGCACGGAGCGGTAGTTGTCGAACGACAGCCGGGAGAGCGCGTCCCAGGACGGCGCGCTGTAGTATTTCTGCAGCGACGTCCAGACCAGCACCAGGAACGGCAGCAGCACGATGACGAGGAAGTAGAGCACGAACAGCGACGCCGCGAACCAGCGCCAGCGGCCGAGGTCGATGGTGCGCGGGCGGAAGCCCTTGCCGGTGACGGTCGAGAAGCGCGAGCTCTGATAGGAGAGCCGCGACTGCAGATAGATGCCGAAGCAGCACAGCACCAGAAGCGTGATCGCGTAGGACGACGCGAGTCCGATCTGGCTCGGATACTGATGGATCGCCTGGAAGATCGCCGAGGTATAGACGTGGATGCCGACCGGCAGCCCGAGCAGCGCCGGCACCTCGAAGGATTCGATCGCGCGCACGAACAGGATCAGCAGCGAGCCGAGCACCGCCGGCCAGGCGAGCTTGAAGGTGATGCGATAGGCGATCTGCAGGATCGAGGCGCCGCTCATCTGCGCGGATTCCTCGAGCGACGGGTCCATCGAGCGGAACGCCGCGGTCATCAAGAGAAACGCGATCGGGGAATAGTGCAGCCCGTCGACCCAGATCATCCCAGCCATGGTGTAGATGTTGAAGAACACATAGTCGGTGCCGAACAGGCCCTGCAGCGCCACGTTGAGGAGTCCGATCTTCGGGCTCGCCAGCAGCATCCACGCCACCGTGAACAGGATGCCGGGGATCACCAGCGGGATGATCGAGAGCGCGAAGAACAGCTTCTTGAACGGCGTGTTGGTGCGCTCGTTCATCCAGGCGAGCGCGGTGCCGACCACCAGCGCGAACACCGCGGTGCCGACCGCGAAGATCACCGAATTGACGAACAGCCCGAAGGTCTCGGCGCCGGAATAGGCGGTGCGGAAGTTGTCGAGCGTGAACTCCGCCGGACGCGCCGCGGTGTGCGGCGTGAGGAAGCTCTGCCAGACCAGGAAGGTCAGCGGCACGATCGCGAGCCAGACCACCAGCGCGACCGGAACGCCGATCAGGATCCAACGGGAATCAAATCGCCAGCGCGCGCGCTCGGCGTGCGGCAACGTGCCCAGTCGGCCGACGGCTTCGGTCATGCGCGCGGGGTCCTCCGGCCCCGTCTCAGTCCCGGCTTCTTTTAGTCAGTGCGAATGCTTGGCACCGTGGCCGTGACTGTGATCGTGGTCATGGTGATGATCATGGCTGTGGCCGTGATGATGATGCCCGTGCGCGTGGCTGTGGCCATGATCGTGATCGTCGTGGTGATGGATGCGCTGCGCCGGCCGGCCGCCCTGCACGTCCTCGCTGAACACCAGCGACTTGATCGTGACCGGCACGGTGTAGGACGGCATGCGGATGCGGCCGAGGTCGATGTAGTCGAAGTCGCGCAGCATCACGCCGTCGATGCACAGGATCTCGCTCTCGACCAGGAATTCTTCACGCAGGATCGCGCCCAGCGTCTGGGCGATGTCGCCGTCGAGCATGATGTAGACCGGCTTGCGATGCTCGATGGTGTTCTTGAGCCCGTGGCGGATGCCTTCGGCAAAGGCCGCGATGCGCTCATAGGCCGGCAGGCCCTGCCACTTCAGCGCCAGCGCCACCTCGCCCTCGCCTTCGATCAGGTCGAACGATGTGAAGTGGGCGCTGATCGCCTTCGCGAGCTTGGCGGCGTCGATCGTCTCTTCGCATTCGAATGGCGGCTGTATCACCTGCAGATTCCGCCGCGGCAGAAGCTCGCCCGGCTTGGAGATGTAGCTGGTGTTGCCGGAGAGCTGGACGCTGTATTCCGACGCGCCCAGCGCGGTGGCGCGGATGCATTCGACCGCGGGCAGCAACGGCCACGGAATTTTGCCGGCATCGACGCGGCGGCGGATCGCCTGCCCGAGGCGGCGGCCCATGTCGCCGAAGTCGCGGCTCTCGCGGCCGTAGACATATTCGCCGACGCCGCCGGAGAACAGCATGCCGTCGATCTTGCCGAAATCGAGGATCGCATCGGTGAGATAGAGGTGCTCGACCGCGTGCGGCATCGGCCGCTGCGTCAGCGCGGCGACGAGCTCGTCGGCCATGACCTCGGCCACGGTGTCGAGGAGCTTCGGATCGATCACGTCGCCCTTGTGCCAGTCGAAGCCCGCCTGCCGCGCATGATAGCGGCCGGCCGGATCGAGCCGCACGATGTTGCCCTTCTCGTCGACCACCTGCAGACGGCCGCCGATATGCACCGCCGCGGTCTGCGGTGACGAACCCCTTCTCGACCACGGCGAGCTTGGTGGTGCCGCCGCCGATGTCGATGTTGAGGATGCGCTTGCCGCCTTCGTGCGACGCCTTCGAGGCGCCGGAGCCGTAGGCGGCGAGCATCGACTCCATGTGATGGCCGGCGGTGGCGCAGACGAAATCGCCGCCCTGCTCCGAGAGAAGCTTCGCGATGCCTTCGGCGTTCTCGCGGCGCAACGCCTCGCCGGTGAGGATCACCGCGCCGGTGTCGATCTTGGCGGGATCGAGCCCGGCCGCCTGGTAGGCGTCGTCGATGATGCGCTTGAGACCGTCGTCGTCGATTCGCTCCTCGCTGGAATAGGGCGTCAACGCGACCGGCGACTGATAGAGCGTCTCGCGCGAGACAACGTAGTAGCGGCTGGTGAGGTCTTCGCCGTAGCGGCGCAGGTTGATGCGCGAGAAGATCACTTGCGTACCGGACGACCCGATGTCGATGCCGACGCTCACCAGCGTGACGTGATCCTGCAGCCAGATGGGATTTTCTTCCAACGGCCCGTCTTCGTCGAACTCGAAGTGATCGTGGTCGTGGTCGTAATCGGCGCCGGGCTCGTGCTTGTGGATGACATTGGTGCCGAGGATATGGTCGCCCAGAGCGTGCGGGTTCTTTTTGTCGTCACCGTCGGCCATCGAACATCCACTCCTTCTGACACCAAGCCCGGCTAACGCGACGCCGCCGGGAACGGCAGGCTGGTCCGGTCGCTTATGGGGTTTCGGCCTCTTCTATAGGGGAGCCGCCGCAGGGCCGCAAACCGGCGGCGCAGCCAAGCCATTGGCGCGGATTGACAGGGGTGTGGCGGCCGGTAGGGTCATGGCCAAACCCCAACAGGATTGGACAACACCGTGAGCAGTACCGACACGTCCAAGGAAATGACCGCCGAAGCCTATCTGACGCGTCTCGGCGAGCGCGGCATCGAGTATGTGTTCGCCAATGCGGGCACCGATTTCGCGCCGATCGTGGAAGGCATTTCCCGCAACACCGGCAATTCTAAGTTTCCGAAGTTCATCACCGTGCCGCACGAGAACGTCGCGATGGCGATGGCGCACGGCTACTACCGCACCTGCGGCAAGCCGGCGGCGGTGATGGTTCACGTCACGGTCGGCACCGCAAACACGATCTGCGGCCTGATGAACGCCGCGCGTGACAACGTGCCGCTGCTGCTCGCCGCCGGGCGCACGCCGATCACCGAGACCGGCCACATCGCCTCGCGCAACCGCTCCATCCATTGGGGCCAGGAGTCGTTCGACCAGGGCGGCATGGTGCGCGAATTCGTGAAGTGGGATTACGAATTGCGCGACGGCCAGCCGGCCGATGCGGTCGTGGACCGCGCGCTCGACATCATGATGAGCGAGCCGCGCGGCCCGGTCTATCTGACGCTGCCGCGCGAAGTCCTCGCCAACCCGGCGACGCATTCACGGCGCGACAATATCCGCCCGCTCGGCACCGCCGCGCCGGAGCCCGCGCGCCGCGTCATCGACGAAGCCGCCGCGATGATCGCCAAGGCCGAATTCCCCCTGATCGTCACCTCGACCATCGGACGCGACCCGGAGGCGGTGATCGAGCTCGGCAAGCTCGCCGCCGAATTCGCGATCCCGGTGGTGCAGACCGAGGCCCGCGACTTCAACCTGCCGACCGACCATCCTATGCATCTCGGCTTCGAGGCCGGCCCGTGGGTCAAGAAAGCCGACGTCGTGATCGTGCTCGACTGCGTGATCCCGTGGATTCCGGCGACCGGCGGTCCGCGACGCGACGCCAAGATCATCAACATCTCGAACGATCCGCTCACCACGCGCTATCCGTTCAAGGAGATCGAGGCCGACCTCCTGGTGCAGGGCGATCCCTGCGCCGCGCTGCGGCTGCTGCGCGAGGCGCTCGGCGCGACCGGCAAAGCCAAGAACGGCGCCGCCGATTCGCGCCGCCAGACCGTCGCCGCCGCACGCGAGGAAAACGTCGCGAAGCGCAAGAAACTGATCGAGAGCGTCAAGGACCAGTCGCCGGTCCACCTCGCCTATCTCGCGCATTGCCTCAACCAGGTGAAGAGCAAGAACGCGATCGTGATTTCCGAGCTCGGCGTTCCGCTGCCGGCGCTCGATATGACGGAGCCGCGCTCGTACATGGGCAATCTGCTCTCGGGCGGCCTCGGCTTCGGCCTCGGCGCCGCGCTCGGCGCCAAGCTTGCGGCGCCGGACCGCGAGGTCATCACCACCGTCGGCGACGGCTCCTACATGTTCGGCAATCCGCTGCCCTATCACTATGTCGGACGCGCCGAGAGCCTGCCGACGCTCACCATCGTCACCAACAATTCGATGTGGGGCGCGGTGCGGCAGTCAACGCTCGACGTCTATCCCGAGGGCAAGGCGGCGAAGGCCAACATCATGCCGCTCACCGAGCTGCGCCCCTCGCCCGACTTCGAGAAGGTGGTGGAGACCTGCGGCGGCTACGGCGAGAAGGTGGAAACCGCGGATGCCGTGCTGCCGGCGCTCGAACGCGCGCTCGACAAGGTGCGCTCCGGCACGCCGGCGACGCTCAACGTGATGACGCGCCCGCGCCACTAGCGAGGTTTCGCCGCCTTCGACACGGCCTGCTTGGCGCGCGGCGTCGTCGAGGTGGTTGCGTTCGTCTTTGACGTCCGTGCAGCAGCCGCGTTCGTCTTTGACGTCCGTGCAGCAGCCGCGTTCGTCTTTGACGTCCGCGCGACGGTGGCGTTCGTCTTGGACCGCTGCGTGCAGAACGCAACGACCGCCTCGGCGACGGCTTCCGTGATCAGCCCGCGGCGCTCGGGCGCGAGCATCTTCAATTCCTCGTCGCGATGGATGATCGAGCCGGCCTCGAGCAGGACGGCCGGGATGCGCGTCATCCTGAGCACCACGAGCTGGTCGAAGCGGTAGACGCCGGCGTCGGCGTCCACGAGCACGCGCCGCCGGTTGCCCATGAACGGTTCGACATAGTGCGGCGTGTATTGCAGGCCGCGTGTCTTCATTTCGCGGCCGATAAGCTGGCCGAACAACAGGCTGCCCGCGCGATCGGGGTTGTCGTTTGAGATGAAGATGGAATGCCCCGGGAAGCGGTCGCTGAAGATGTGCTTCCCCCCCTCGTATTCCCACTTCTCGATGAACTGCTTCGGCACCGAATCGTGGTGGATCGACAGGAAGAGGTCGGCCGCCATCTTGTTGGCGCGCTCGACGCGCTTGAGCAACCCGCTTCGTTTAGGATCTTCCGTGATCAACAACGTGGTCTTGGCGAAGCCTTGATCCAGCAACGCCTGCACGATCTGCGTGGCGAGCCGTAGATTGAACTCGTATTCGGTTGCGCCGCGCGCGCTGCGCGCGCCACCGGACTTCTGCGAATGGCCGACATCGACCACGAGATGAAAGCTCGCGCGATCACAGGTTGTTTGAGTCGCGCTACGCGAAGCAGCTGCAGCCTGGCCCCAGGCGGCCGACCAGGCGCCGCAGGCGATCAACGCAAGCAAACCAGCGATCGCTGACGTCACGCCTCTGAAACGAGCAGCGTAATGGGGCCTAATCAGAGGTTTGCAATTTTGACTTTCGCAGGATGACACCAAACCTCCCCCCGCCGTCACGATGGAGCCTCTTCGCTCACTTACCAGCTTGCAAATCAATTATCTCAGCTTGCAAATCAATTATCGATGTATTAGGAATATATTCGTGACCGCTCTGCCGGTTTAGCGTAGAATGGCGCCATTGTTCACCTAGAGGTTGCCAACCAATGCACTGGACTAGCAGGAGCCAAGCTCTGACGCCCGAACAATGGAAATTGCGGGCACAGGAGCTAGAAGGTCTATCTATCTCGCAACTCATGCGAGGGGAATCCCCACACCGCGGGCATGATGGCGAAAAGTACGACCCAAATCAGCCACGCGTGCCGTCAGGCAACCCTGACGGAGGACAGTGGACACGTGGAGGCGGCGGAGCGAGCGCAACGCCTCAAGCTCTAGAGAGCTACGCTGCTGCTCGCGGTCGGAAGAAGTCCGCGAGATATTGTGCGGCTCAATATGCCATTGATCGTTTGATGTGCCTCTCTGTTGAGCCAGAAAGGACTCGGGCTTGTTGGGCGCAAGCGAACGAGCGGTGGTCCGCTTGAATGGCCGGCAAATCCCTCCACTGAATTTTTGAGGCCATTGTCATGCTGATAGCGTATCGCGTGTTGAAGCTACGCCGGCCGACCGGTCACATTGACATTTCGATCCGGATTTTCGCGCCCCAACGACGGGGGGACAGTTGGATGTGCCACTTCGAAATCGACTGGCCAGATGAAATGGTGGCTCTGGATGCCGGCGGCGTTGACTCTGTGCAGGCCCTCGAACTCGCGCTGAGAATGATCGGTGCATTCGTCTATGCGAGCGATCACCACGCGTCGGGCAACCTGATATGGGAAGCACCTGGAGAAGGCTATGGCTTCCCGGTACCCAACAATATTCGTGATTTGCTTGTCGGGGAGGACAAGAAATCACTGTAACAAATTGCTGCCTACGATGAACTACCTCTTCGGAACGTTGCGCATATACTCGTTGACGAACGTGCGCATCTCCGGCGAGGCCACCAGCATCGATCGGATCTTGTGGCTCATGTCGGGCGCGGTCGGATACTCCGGTACGAACTGGATGACCTTCATCGCCTCGGCGGCAAAATCCTTGTCGTTGTTGAGCCGCTCGATCGCCCGGCTGAGTGCATCGTAGGCGGCGCGCGGCGCGCCCGGCGGCAGCGCGAGCAGCCGCTGCAGCGTCGAATTGATTTCGAAAATCGTCTTGTAGGCCTCCCACAGTTGTCCGGACGGCTTGGTGCCTTTGACCTGCCGGTGGAGCTGCGCGAACGTCGGCACCGACAGGCCTTCCATCTGCTTCTGCGGCGGCGGATTGCCGTCCTCCTGCACGTCGTCCCACCAGATCGGAATCACCTCTCCCTTCTCGACCAGCGCCGGCACGACCAGCGCACGATAACTCGGCGGCGATTCCGAGAACATGTTGATCTCGCCGCGCTGGAGCGCGACGCGCGCCGGCGCCGACGACCGATAGCCGGTGACGTATTTGAACGGCACGCCCAGCATGTCGAGGCCCATCCGCAGCCGCAGGTCCTTCGACGTGTCGATGCTTAGCCCGCCGGCGATGAGACCCTGCGCCTTCACGATGTCGACCGGAGTCTTCAGACCCGGCGCAACATCGGTGCGCGCGAAGTGCACGGTGGTGCCGGGCTGATAGGCGAGAAACTCGTAAGCCTTGAAGTCGACGCGCCAGCGCTCGGGATCGCTGACATAGACCCAGGACGTGCCGGCGAAATAGCCCATCACGGTGCCGTCCTTGGGCGCCACCTCGCCGACGTATTGCGCACCGATTACGCCGCCGGCGCCATCCATGTTCTGCACGATCACATTCGGCTGGCCGTCGATGTGCCGGGCTATATACTTGGCGAACAGGCGGCCTTCGAGGTCGGTCGGGCCGCCGGCGGCGAAGTTGATCAGCACGGTCAGCCGCTTGCCCTTGTAATATGGCTCCTGCGCGGCAACGCCGAAGATACCGAACGCAAGCGAAGCGGCCGTGCAGAGCGCAACCAGCGCAGAGCGTGTGATAGCGCATTTCATCGGCGTCCTCCGTCGCGTTTTCACTTCTTCGGAACGTTGCGCGTATAAGCGTTGATGTAGTCGCGCATCTGCGGCGTGACCACCATGACCTTACGCACCTGATCGCTCAGGTCGGGTGCGGTCTCGTATTCCGGCACGTATTCGACGATCTTCTTCGACTCGGCGGCGAACTCCTTGTCGTGCGCCAGGCGCTCGACCGCGCGGCGCAAGGCCTCGATCGCCTCTTTCGGCGCGCCCGGCGGCAGCGCGACGAGCCGCAGCAGCGCGTTGTTCATTTCGTAGAGCGTGCGATAGGCCTCCCAATATTCGCCCGACGGCATCTTGCCCTTGATCTTCTTGTAGAGCTGCGGGAACGACGGGATCGTCAGCCCTTCCAGTTGCCCGGACGGCACCGGCGGATCGGCGACCTCGTCATACCAGACCGGGATCGCAATGCCGCTGGTGATCAGTTGCGGCACGACGACCGAGCGATAGCTCGGCGGCGATTCCGCGAACATGTGGATCTCGCCGCGCTGCAGCGCGAGCCGTGCCGGCGGCGACGAACGATAGCCGGTGACGTATTGGTGCGGCACGCCGAGCATGTCGAGCCCGAGCCGCATGCGCAGGTCCTTCGAGGTGTCGGCGGAGAGCCCGCCGCCGATCAGGCCCTGCGCCTTCACGATGTCTTCCGGCGTCCTTATGCCGGGTGCGACGTCGGTGCGCACGAAATGGATCGTCGTCGACGGACTGCGTGAGATGAACTCGTATTGCCGGAAGTCCACGCGCCAGCGGGCAGGATCGCTGGCATAGATCCAGGCGGCACCGGTGAGCGCGCCGATCACGGTGCCGTCCTTGGCCGCGACCTCACCCAGATATTGCGCGCCGATCAGGCCGCCGGCGCCGTCCATGTTCTGGATGACGAGGTTCGGTGCGCCGTCGATGTGCTTGACGAGATGCTTGGCGAAGATCCGGCTCTCGATATCGGCCGGCCCGCCGGCGGCGAAGTTGATCAGCACCGAAACCCGCTTGCCTTTGTAGTAGGGCTGCTGCGCAGCGGCTGCGGTCACGCAAAGGCTGACGGAAGCGCAAATGGCGGCGAACGTGACGTGCGCGCGGATCGGCTTCATGGGCGTGTCCTCCCTTGCCTGCCGCGACGATAGCCGTCATACGGGCACAGGAACAGGCGGCGGAAGCGCGCGGGAGCCGGGCCATGGATCAATTGCTGCGATGGCTCACCCGCACGCCGGTGCAGACCTTCATCCTGTGTCCGCTGGCGGTGATCGCCTTCGAGTTCGCGTGGCGGGGCGGACGGCCGGCATTCGTGTGGTGGGGCGTGCCGCTGCTGCTCTGGGGCTACGCACAATACAAGCTGATCGGGGGCTATCGCGGTCCGCGCGCCGGCGGCGGTCCCGGCATGGAGACCATGCCCGATCGCATCCTCGACGTCGGTCCCTACCATTTCACGCGCAACCCGATGTATCTCGGGCATCTCATCTTCCTCACGGGGCTCGCGATCACGTTCTGGTCGTGGTTCGCGCTGATCCTGCTGGCGGCGCGCGCGGTGTGGTTCCATTGCCGCGTGCTGCATGACGAGAAGCGGTTGCACACCGCCTTCGGCGCGGACTACGACGCCTACCGGGCGCGCGTGAGACGCTGGATCCCCTACGTGTTCTGACGCGCCTCAGCGGTTCGCCTTCTTCACATAGTCGGCGATGAACGCCCGCATCTGCGGCGACACCATGAGCGCGGTGCGGACCTCGTGATTGGTGTTGGGCCCGGTCGTGTATTCCGGCACGAAACCGATCGTCTTCATCGCGTCGACGGCATAGTCCTTGTCGTTGTTGAGCCGCACCAGCGCCGCCTGCAAGGCCTCGACCGCCGGTTTCGGCGCGCCCGGCGGCAGTGCGAGAATGCGGATCATGGTGCCGCTGATGGTCCGGACGGTCTTAAAGGCGTCCCACAGCGGACCGGCCGGCGGCTTCCCCTTCACGGCCTGGAACACTTCCTGGAACGAGGCGATGGCGAGATCGGCGACCGGCTTCGCGGCGATCCCGCCGCGGTCCGCCTCATGCCAGACCGGCAGCGCCAGACCTTCCTTGACGATGCCGGGATGCACCACGGCGCGATAGCTCGGCGGCGACTCCGAATAGAAATTGATCTCGCCCTGCTGCAAAGCGAGCCGCGCATGCGCGCTGCTGCGATAGCTGGTGACGTGCCGGTACGGAATGCCGAGCAGATCGAGGGAGAGCCGGATCGCCAGGTCCTTGGCATTGTCCGGACCGAGCCCGCCGGAGATCAGCCCCTTCACCTTGACGATGTCGGTCGCGACCTTGATCCCGGGCGCAACATCGGTGCGGACAAAGGCGACCGTGGTGCTGGTCTGGTAGCCGAGGAACTCATAGCTGTTGAAGTCGACGCGGAAGCGTTCGGGGTCGAAGGCCCAGCGCCACGCCGCGCCGGTGAGATGGCCCATCATGGTGCCGTCCTTGGGCGCGAGCTCACCGAGATAGGTCGTGCCGACCAGGCCGCCGGCGCCGTCGACGTTCTGCACGATGACGCCCGGACTGCCGTCGATGTGCCGGCCGATGTGGCGCGCAAACAGCCGGCCCTCGATGTCGGCGGGGCCGCCGCTGCCGTAATTGATCAGCACCGAGAGCCGCTTGCCCTTGTAGAACGGCTCATTCGCTTCGGCGCCGCCCGCCAGCATTGCGAGCGCGAGCGCGGCAATCGCAGTCCTGGTGCGAATGGTCGGCATGCCCGGCGGCCCTATTTCTGCTTGATGTAGTCGGCCACGAACGACCTGATCTCCGGCTTCACCACGAGATTGCTTCGGACCTGCGCATTGAGATTGCCGTTGGTGACGTATTGCGGCACGAATTGCAGCGCCTTGAGCGCCTCTTTCGCGAACTCGGCGTCGCCGTTGAGCCGTTCGATCGCGGCGCGCAGCGCATTGACGGCGCCAGCCGGCGCGCCCGGCGGCAAAACAATCGTGCGCAGCATCGCCGCATCGACGGCGAGGTTGGTGCGATAGACGTCCCACTTCAGCCCGGACGGCGGCGTGCCTTTCATCTTGCGATAGAAATCGAAAAAGCTCGGGACCCGCTGGTCGTCCATCGGCTTGAACGGCGCGAATGTCGTGCCGTCGTAGACCGGATCGTACCAGACCGGGATCGCCTCGCCGGTCTTCACCAGCGCGGGCTCGATCGAGCCGAAATAGCTCGGCGACGACTCGGAAAAGAAGTTGATCTCGCCGCGCTGGAGGGCAAGACGCGCCGGCGCGGCGCTGCGGAATCCGGTGACGTATTTGTACGGCACGCCGAGGATATCGAGCGAGAGCCGGATTTTGAGGTCTTTCGAGGAGTTCGGCGGCAAGTCCGCCCGCGACAAGGCCGGTGCTCTGCAACAGGCTGGCACCGTCCTTCACGCCGGGCGGCGTGTCGGTACGCACGAAATAGACGATGTTGGCGGGCTGGTAAGCCACGAACTCGAACGTGCCGAAGTCGATGCGATAGGCGGCTGGATCGACGACGTAGTTCCAGGCGGCGGCGGTGAGATAGCCCGCCACGGTGCCGTCGCGCGGCGCGACTTCGCCGAGATAGTTGGTGCCCACAAGACCGCCGGCGCCGTCGCGATTCTGGATGACGATGGTGGGCGTCCCGTCGATATGCCGCGCAAAATGCCGCGCGAAGATGCGGCCTTCGATATCGGCCGGGCCGCCGGCCGCGAAGTTAATCATCAGGTTGAGCCGCTTGCCCTTGTAGAACGGCTCGTTCGCCTCGGCGCCGTTCGCCAGCATCGCGAGCGCGAGCGCAGCAATTGCGGTTCTCGTCAGCACGGCGAACCCGCCTCCCCGATTTGCCCCGCTCTATTTCGGCGGGTTCTTGATGTATTCGGTCACGAACGCCCGGATCTCGGGGCGCACCACCAGCGTCCGGCGCACCCGCGCGTTGAGGTCGCCACCGCTGACGTATTGCGGCACGAACTGCAGCGACTTCTGCGCCTCCTGGGCGAACTCCTGATCGCCATTGAGCCGCTCGATCGCGCGCCGCAATGCGTCGACCGCAGCCGGCGGACTGCCCGGCGGGAGGACCACCGTGCGAAGCATGGCGGAATCGACCGCCAGATTGGTGCGGTAGATGTCCCAGAGGCGCCCCGATGGCGCCGCGCCCTTGGCCTTGCGATAGAACTCGGGAAAGCCCGGCACGCCCTGGCTCTCCACCTGCTTGAAGGGCAGGAAGTTCATGCCGTCGTAGATCGGGTCGTACCAGACCGCGATCGCTTCTCTGCTCTTGATGATCGTCGGCTCGACCACGCCGAAATAGCTCGGCGAGGATTCCGAGAAGAAGTTGATCTCGCCGCGCTGCAGAGCGAGCCGCGCCGGCGCGCTCGAACGGAAGCCGGTGACGTATTTGTACGGCACGCCGAGCATGTCGAGCGTGAGACGGATCAGCAGGTCCTTCGAGGAATCGGCTGCGAGACCGCCGGCAACCAGGTCGGTCGCCTTCATGATGCCAGTGCCGTTCTTCATGCCGGGCGGCGTGTCGGCGCGCATGTAGTAGACGACGTTCACCGGCTGGTAGGCGACGAACTCATAGGTCGAGAAATCGACCCGATAGGAGCCGGGATCGATCACGTAGTTCCATGCCGCGGCGGTGAGATAGCCCGCCATGGTGCCGTCGCGCGGCCCAAGCTCGCCGAGGTAGTTGGTGCCGACGAGACCGCCGGCGCCGTCGCGGTTCTGCACGATGATGTTGGGATTGCCGTCGACATGCTTGCCGAAATGCTTGGCGAACAGCCGGCCCTCGATGTCGGCGGGGCCGCCGGCGGCGAAGTTGATCAGCAGCGTGAGGCGCTTGCCCTTGTAGAACGGATCGGATTGCGCATGTGCGGGCGCGGCGGCCAACGCCGCACAAATACCTAGCCCGAACAAAGCAGCATGCGAGCGCATGTCGGGTCTCCTCGATCGCAGGTCGAGGCCGCAAACATAGCATGCTGCGCCGATCCGTATACCGGCGATGATGCCGGTTTCAGGGATTGAAGGCGGCGCGGGACAAGAGTGTAATCGCCGGCACAACAATAAATGCATTCGGGAGGACGTCATGGGCATCGTGCAAAGACTTGCCGCCATCGCCGCCGGTTTGGGCGCGCTGATGACAGGGACCGCCGTCCAGGCCGCCGACATCAATCTCATGACGACAGGCGCGGTGGAATTCATCCTGCGCGATCTGATTCCGCCGTTCGAGCGCGCGACCGGTCACAAGGTCAAGATGACGGTGCTCGGGACCGTTATCGCGGTCGACAGGATCAAGGAGGGCACGCCGGCCGATCTGATCCTGCTCAATCCCGACGTCCTCGGCGATCTCATCAAGGCGAAGAAGGTCGTGCCCGGCACCATCGTCCATGTTTTCCATTCGCGCGCCGGTGTCGCGGTGAAAGCGGGCGCTCCGAAGCCTGACATCAGCACGCTCGAGGCGTTCAAGCAGGCGCTGCTCAAGGCGAAGACGATCGGCCACAGCCTCGGCGTCAGCGGCGTTCACTTCTCGACCAATGTGATCCCGTCTCTCGGCATCGCCGACCAGATCAAGGACAAGATCAGGATCAGCAAAGGCTTCCCGGTCGGCGTGCTGGTGGCGAAGGGCGAGGCCGAAATCGGCATCCACCAGATCGCCGAGCTCATGCCGATCAAAGGCATCGACATCGTCGGCGAGCTGCCGGCCGAAATCCAGACGACGCTGATCTATGCCACCGGCATCCACGCCAACACGCTGGAGCCGGAGGCCGCCTGGGCGCTGTCGAACTTCCTGCAGCTCGAAACTTCGGTGGCCGCGATCCGCAAGAACGGCATGGAGCCGGCGCCGCGATGAAAGGACGGCTGCTGCCGCGTGTGTTGCTGGTCGCGGTGCTCGCCGCGGGCGTGACGGACTCCGCCGCGGCGCAGCCGGCCGCGGCGCCCTTCCCCGCCGGCAAGCCGATGGCGATCCATGTCGGCACCACGCCGGGCGGCGGCAACGACAACGTCATGCGGCTGGTCGCCCGCCACATCGGCAAGTACCTGCCCGGCAATCCCAACGTCGTTGCGAAAAACACGCCGGGCGCCGGCGGCCGGCGGCTCGCGGGCCTCATGGCCAACACCGCGCCGCGCGACGGCACCGAGCTTGCGCAGTTGCATCGCGGGCTGGTGATCGAACAGCTCATGGGCGAGGTCACGCTGCCGTTCAAGCTTGCGGACCTGACCTGGCTCGGCAGCCCGACCACCACCACCGACACCTGCATCGTCTGGCACACCGCACGCGTGCAAAGCGTCGAAGACCTCATGACCCATGAGCTGGTGGTCGCCGGTTCCGGCAACGAAGCGCCGCAGCTTCACCTGCTGCAACGGCTGATCGGCGCCAAAGTCCGCAGCGTGATCGGCTATCCCGGCGGCGCCCCCATGAACCTGGCGATGGAACGCGGCGAAGTCGGCGGCCGCTGCTCGTATAGCTGGGAGGCGATCAAGTCGGCGATCCCCGACTGGATCCGCGCGACAAGAAAGCGAAGCCCATCGTCCAGTTCGCGCTCACCCGGCATCCGGAATTGCCTGATGTCCCGCTGATCGCCGATTTCGCCAAG